>NZ_JBIOOP010000001.1:815000-2517500 GCF_051712285.1 Enterococcus sp. DIV1337a
TAGGTTCGAGTCCTACTGCCGGAGTTTAACATATGAAATATCATGAGTATGTGCTTCTTTCAGCTATGGAGAGTTGTCCGAGAGGCCGAAGGAGCATGATTGGAAATCATGTAGGCGGTAAACACTGTCTCAAGGGTTCGAATCCCTTACTCTCCGTTTCATATTTACAAACTGGCCCGTTGGTCAAGCGGTTAAGACACCGCCCTTTCACGGCGGTAACACGGGTTCGAGTCCCGTACGGGTCATTCAATTTAATAGTAACATTCCTTTTTGGAGGTTTAGCTCAGCTGGGAGAGCACCTGCCTTACAAGCAGGGGGTCAGCGGTTCGATCCCGTTAACCTCCATTACTCGGTTGGTTCCGTGGTGTAGGGGTTAACATGCCTGCCTGTCACGCAGGAGATCGCGGGTTCAAATCCCGTCGGAACCGCCATTTAATGTTGTTATTTGAAAATTATTTGAACAAGCTTTTGTTTTAGGCGTGGTAGCTCAGTTGGTAGAGCAACGGATTGAAGCTCCGTGTGTCGGCAGTTCGACTCTGTCTCACGCCATTTATGGAGGAATAGCGAAGTGGCTAAACGCGACGGACTGTAAATCCGTTCCTTAGGGTTCAGTGGTTCGAATCCACTTTCCTCCATTTTAGGGGCATAGTTTAAAGGTAGAACAACGGTCTCCAAAACCGTTGGTGTGGGTTCAATTCCTGCTGCCCCTGCCATTTATTTATTTAATAGATACACTTTTTAAGATTACGGCGATCGTGGTGAAGTGGTTAACACACCAGATTGTGGCTCTGGCATTCGTGGGTTCGATTCCCATCGGTCGCCCTTTGTAATTTTATTGGGGTATAGCCAAGCGGTAAGGCAACGGACTTTGACTCCGTCATGCGTTGGTTCGAATCCAGCTACCCCAGTTTTTTTGTAACAAAAATGGAATATGGCGGTATAGCCAAGTGGTAAGGCAGAGGTCTGCAAAACCTTCATCACCGGTTCAAATCCGGTTACCGCCTTCCAAAAATATCTTGCCGGCGTGGCGGAATTGGCAGACGCGCTGGACTCAAAATCCAGTTCCTTCACGGGAGTGCCGGTTCGACCCCGGCCGCCGGTATACTAAAGACTGTTAAATCAATGATTTAACAGTCTTTTTTGTTTATTATTTTCTAAAATACATAAAAAAACCATCTCAAAAAATGAGATGGAAAGTTACGTGAGAGAGTGATAAGTATAGTGCGAATAAATACAGGGGTTACAGAAGAATGTGGGGGTTCTGCATCATCGTCATTAAATGTTCCTGCAGTGGGAATATGAATTTCTGTCATATTATATTCAATAACTTGAACTGTGATGATTGCAACAGTTCCAATGATTGCTAACATAGTAGTCATACTTTCACTCCTCTCTTAATTTTAAATAAAAGTACTTAATTGATTTGCTAAAGACTAAAAACATGCATCAACATGAACGTTGAGCTTTAGCACTATACAACGTAAAGATCACTCTTAGCTATTTTGAGAAAAGCCTTCTCTTCGACTATTCTTGTTCTACTCATTGGTGTCTCTCGACATTTCTGAGCAATAGCCTATGTTTGTATAGGAGCCTCACCTAACTTATTACAAAGAAATAATAGTCTTTTAAGTAACTCTTTGTCAAGACATAAGCAGTAGGAGAAATAGTTCTATTTACAAATGAATGCGACGAATCATTTCTTCTGTTATTTGTTCTACAATATCAATGGTTGTTTTAGGCGAACGTTGATTTCTGGGAATATCGATTGAGTAAATTTTGGCAATACGACCAGGATTTGCATCCATTAATACAACCCGATCAGAAAGTTGAACTGCTTGTTGAACGTCATGCGTGATCATTACAATTGATTTAGTCGCAATTTGATTGTTTAGCCAAATTTCTAATAAATCGTTGGATAATTGGCTGGCTGTAATGATATCTAAAGCTGAAAAAGGTTCGTCTAAAAGTAATAAGCTAGGTTCGATGGCTAAAGCACGAGCAAAGCCTACACGCTGTTTCATTCCACCAGATAACTCTCTGGGATAAGCTTTTTCAAAACCAGTTAAACCAATCATTTCAATGAGATTACTAACTCTTTTATTTATTTGTTCGTGGGAAATTTCTTTACGGTTTTCTAAGCCAAAGCTGATATTTTTTTCGACTGTCAACCAAGGAAAAAGGGCAAAATGTTGAAAAACCATACCGATATTGGCATCAGGCTCATTAATGATTTTATCTTCAAAAGTAATTTCACCTCTAGTTGTGCGAAGAAGTCCAGCAATACTTCTGAGCAGCGTTGATTTGCCTGTTCCTGATTGTCCGATAATACTTAAAAATTCATTCGTTTTAACTGTTAAATCAATATTTTCAAGGACTTTTAAATGTTCTGAATGTCCTTCAATTTCAAATTCTTTATATACTGATTTTATGCTTAATAATTCTTTATTTTCCATCGTCTTATTAGATAGGTCAAGGGAAATCACCTATCGTTCTCCTCTCTAGTTTATCTTAAAAATTTAGTCGAGTTGAGTCATCCAGCTATTAATAGTGAAATTTTTGTTTTGCTGCTCGATATAAAGGTTGCCAAACAAAGGCGATACATAAACCAACAACGAAACACATCGCTAAGGTTCCTAAAGCAGATTTATCTTTTACACCATCGTTTGCCGCAATATATTGTCCTAGGCCAGTAACATCTATTGATTTTTTGCCCCATTGAATGCTTTCTGCTGCGATATCAGCGTTCCAAGCAGCACCAGCAGCGTTAATAATTGCTGTAATGAGGTAAGGTAAGATAGAAGGAATCAAAAATTTTGTCCACCATTGCCATTTAGATAATTTAAAAAGTTTAGTTACGTCACGAATATCATCAGGGATGGCTAAGTAGCCAGCAATTACATTAAAGAAAAAATACCATTGGCAACCAACCATGATGAGTGGTAGAATCCACCATTCTAATTTGTTGAAGCCCATACTAATAATCAACACAATGAATGGAGTATAAACATTTGACGGAATGGAGCCTAAAATTTGTCCAATCGGTTGAACGATGCTTAAGCGCCGATTATCATTCGCAACCCAAATTGCTAAGGGAGTAAAGATAATGCCAGCAACGACCATGGCCAAGGTAACCCTTAGCGTAGTATAAAGTGTTAATCTAGGAATCATGCTGAAATCTTGATGGGGCAGGAAATGATAGAGCTTAATAGAACAGTAAATCCCAATAATCGTTAAGCTGACATACCATAATGTTTTGAAGAAATGGCGTAATTTTGCTAGTAAGCGATAGAGATAATCTAGTTTGAAAAAGTACCAAACTTTTGGTAAATCATAGATCCAAAAATGACTGAATTTCACAAAAGCTTTTGAAAAGTATTTCGTTAAAGTTGCTTTTTTTAATAAATGATAAATGATGGATTTAGGTGGCGTCGTACTTTCGACATCTGTTTCATATTTAAAATAATAAGTGGCTCGAACTAAAGGTTGAAAGACTAAAAAGTTTAAAATCACCACATTGATTAATAAGGCAAAAACAGCCCATAAACAAGATTTAAAGTCGGCTCGATTTAATGCCACTTGGATATAAGAACCAATTCCTGGTAAGTAAAGGTTGGTTTCTTTAGGAAAAGCAACAGAAGCTTGCTCGCTAGCCACTAAGGCAAACCAAGCCGCCGTTTGAGAAATAATAACGTTCCAAAGTAAGCCAGGAATTGAGTAAACAAATTCAAGGCGCCAAAATTTTTCCCAAGCATTGTACTTGAACTGATCGGTCACATTCACTAGATCTGAAGGAATCACTTCCATTATTTGGTAAAGAGTCAACATGATGTTCCAAGCTTGACCTGTGAAGATAGCAAAAATAGCAACCGCTTCTGCACCCATCACATTTCCTGGAAATAAACCAAGTAACCAAGCAGTTGTAAAGGTCAAAAAACCTAGTAATGGAACAGATTCAAGGAAATTAACTAATGGTAAAATGACTCTTCGTGCCGTTTTATATTTTACGGCTAAAATACCAAAAACAAAGGAAAACAGGAAGGACCAAGCCATGCCTACAATCATTCGAAACATGGTTCGAATTGAAAAGTAAAAAAGATTTGATGGAGATAAGAAATCATCTGTTTTACTTGGTGTTGCGAGGAATTCTTCTGAGGGAAGGGTGTGAAGAGGGCGATTCATTTTTAGCCAAGAGAAGACGATGATAAAAATGAAAATGCCTAAAATGATGAGCAAGGTAAGATTCCCGATACTTTTAGCAAGTAGGGTATTTTTCTTAGATGATGCAGTGACAGCTTTCAATTTAAAAACCTCCAATTAATCATATTAAAGAGGTCGCCGAATAAAAGAAGAAGATTATAGGGTAATCACAATAATTGAGCTTTGGCTTTCTGAGACGTAAGAAAAAATTCTAGTTATCTTAGGAAAGCCTTAATTCGACAATCCCTGCTTTACTCGTTACTGTCTCTCGACATTTCCGAGCGATAACCTGTGTTCTTCAGAGTAACCTCACCTAATATGATTCTATTTGATTTACATGCTTATCATACTCGTGACTAAAAATAAAACAATTTCTAGCTAGTTATACCTGAATGACTGTTTGTTGTTATTCTATTCAATCATTCTTAAAAAGTTTGCCCACATTCTGTTTTTTTTTTAAGAAAAAATTATCAGAAGAGTATGTTATGTAACGCAAGGGGAATAGCATAGGATGTTGTATTTTTAGTTTGTCTCGTTTACTGTTAAAGATGTAAGTAGTAACTATACGTGAATGGCTAAAAAATTAAAAGTAATCTAGCACCTATATGAAGCAACAAAGAAATTTGTTCAGAAGAAAGGAAATTATGATGATTATTTGGTTAAACGGTGCGTTTGGAGCTGGAAAAACGACCATTGCACATGAATTACAACAAAAACTTCTCAATGCAATCATTTATGATCCAGAAATTATTGGTAGTGCATTGATGGAGTTAGTTCCCGAAGAAATGAAAGAAAATGATTTTCAAGAGTATCAGGAATGGCGTTGCTGGAATGCTCATTTATTAAAACGAATGTCGAAAGCGTCTGGACGGCCGATTATTGTTCCAATGACCCTTTATAAAAAAGAATATGAAGAAGAGCTAATTGGATATTTGAGACGAGCAGGCGTTAACGTTTGTCATTTTTTGTTAGCGGTCGAGAAAGAAAAAATTTTACAAAGATTATTGAAAAGAAATGATGGAACTTTTGAATGGGGGAAAAATAAGTTGCCCGAAGTACTTGAAGGTTTTCGTCAGATTCAGTTTACCGAGATTTTTAGAAATCATTCAGCTGACACGACAGAAATTGTAGCAACCATTCTTAATAGAGTAACCGAATAAAAACAAAATAAGGGACCTAAGCCGAAATGACTTAGGTCCTTTATTTTCTACTTCTTAAGATAATCAACTACCAGCTACCCTAATTTCTTCAAACTTTAAGACTACACATTTACGACAATCTATTTTTACACTGTCAAAATTTTCTTTTAAGTCTTGCATTTTGTTATTTTTAGCAGTATATTTTAGGTATACCTAAAATATATTAGAGGTTAACCTTCTAATGGGAAGGGCCTTTTAAAATTATTGCAAAACGAAAGAAGGAATTGAATTGAAAAATTCAGAAGAACATGAACCAAAGCAAAGACATCATTTGATTGAATATGCAAATGGTCCTTCGCTTGAAGAAATTAATGGCACCATTGACGTGCCTAAAAATATGAGTTTTTGGAAAACGTTATTTGCTTACTCAGGTCCAGGAGCATTGGTAGCAGTGGGGTATATGGATCCAGGAAACTGGTCTACTTCAATTACTGGGGGACAAAATTTTCAATATTTATTGATGTCGATTATTTTAATTTCCAGTTTGATTGCAATGTTGCTCCAATATATGGCGGCTAAATTAGGTATTGTTTCACAGATGGATTTAGCACAAGCGATTCGTGCTAGAACTAGTAAGACGCTAGGTATTGTATTATGGATTTTAACAGAGTTAGCAATTATGGCTACGGATATTGCTGAAGTTATCGGGGGCGCAATTGCCTTATATTTATTATTTCATATCCCTTTAGGTCTGGCTGTCTTTATTACGGTATTTGATGTTTTACTTTTGTTGTTATTGACAAAAATTGGTTTTAGAAAAATTGAAGCTATTGTTGTTGCTTTGATTGTTGTTATTTTTGTGATTTTTGCTTATCAAGTGGCATTGTCAAATCCAGTATGGGGAGATGTAATTAAAGGGTTGGTTCCTAGTGCAGAAGCTTTTTCTACATCGCATGCGGTGAATGGGCAAACGCCACTGACAGGTGCATTGGGGATTATTGGTGCAACAGTGATGCCTCATAATTTGTATTTACATTCTTCTGTTGTACAAAGTCGTAAAATTGATCGTAAAGATAAAACCGATATTCAACGCGCTTTACGCTTTTCAACTTGGGATTCTAATATTCAATTAACGATGGCATTTTTTGTTAACTCTTTGTTATTGATCATGGGTGTGGCCGTTTTTAAATCCGGCAGTGTCAAAGATCCTTCATTCTTTGGTTTGTTTGATGCTTTATCAAATCCAGCGGTTATGAGTAATTCTATTTTAGCGCATATTGCAGGTTCTGGAATTTTATCAATTTTATTTGCGGTAGCCTTATTGGCATCAGGACAAAATTCAACAATTACAGGAACCTTAACTGGTCAAATTATTATGGAAGGGTTTATTCATATGCGCGTACCAATTTGGTTACGTCGGATGGTCACACGTTTGTTATCTGTTATTCCTGTCTTAATTTGTGTTTTAATGACCAGCGGAAAAAGTACAGTGGAGGAGCATATTGCGATTAATAATTTAATGAACAATTCACAAGTTTTTCTAGCATTTGCTTTGCCATTTTCGATGTTGCCTTTACTGATGTTTACAGATAGCCGTGTTGAAATGGGTGAACATTTTAAAAACTCGTGGTTGATTAAATTGTTAGGCTGGGTTTCTGTCATTGGCTTAATTTACCTCAATATGAAAGGTTTACCTGATCAAATTGAAGGGTTCTTCGGTGATAATCCGACAGCGAGTCAAATTACGTTAGCCGATAATATTGCTTATGTCATCATAGCACTCGTCATTCTCTTGTTAGTTTGGACGGTTGTAGAATTATATAAAGGCGATAAACGATACGCACAGCAGCTTGCAGCTATGGAGCAACAAGTAGAGGAGGTTAAATAATGAAATTTTCAAAAATTATGGTTGGTGTTGAAGAGTCGCCAGATGCGCTAAAAGCATTTCATTATGCTATCCAAAAAGCAAAAGAAGACCAAGCTGAATTGGTTATTGTTTCGATTTTAGAAGAGAAAGAGATTAATGTTTACCAATCGTTAGATAAAAATTACTGGCAAGAACAGTTGGCGAAATTAGAGAAACAAACGGAAAAATATCAACAAGAAGCGTTAGCGAATGGCATCGATAAAGTAAGTATAATTGTCAATGAAGGAAACCCAGGGGAATTAATTATTAATAAGCTTATTCCTTTGAATAAACCAGATTTGTTAATTATTGGCTCCAAGTCAACTAGCAAATTAAAAAGCTTTTTTGGTAGCCAAGCAGCTTATATGGCTCGATATGCACCAATTTCTGTAATGATTATTCGCTAACAAAATTGAAACAGTTAAAAAAGCCGCCACGATTTACTATTCGTGGTGGCTTTTTTATAGTAATTTTTGTTTATATAAATAAACAGCCAAACTTAGTTGTAGCGAACTATCAGGAAATTCTAAAGTTAAGTGAAGAATCTCTTCTATTTTTTTTAAGCGATAAATAATTGTATTACGATGTACATACATATTTGTGGCAGTCAACGAAATATTTTTATTCGATTGAAAGTAGGCGTTGATGGTTTCTAGTAGGGAACTTTCATGTTTTTTATCTTCTTTTTCTAATGGTTCAATCAATCGTTTATATATTTTTTGTTTGGCTTGTTTGGTCAGGGTTTCGATCATTAAACGATAAAAAAAGAGGTCGTCATAATTCAAAATCGTTCGTTGTTGTAATTCTTGACTTGCTTGTGCTAAGTGGAATGTTTCTTGTGCTAATTTATAAGAATCACACAGATCGGTGATTTTTTTGACAGTTGGCCCAATCGCTAATTTAAATGATAATTTTGGATTCAGTTTCATTAATTGCTCTAGTAAATTCTTGGCAAGATGAGTGGATTGTGCAAGGTAGGTGGCTTCCTCTTGTGCTGGATTTTCTAGTAATAAAATAAAGCCAGTTTGTGTAGGAAAGGCAGTAATTTTTTGTCGATATCCTTCTAAAATATGATTCAATTGATGGCCAATGCTATTCATTTGAATAGTCGGATTAAACAGTTGTTCCAATTGTTCAATGGCTACAAGCAAGAGACTAAATGTATCTTTTTCATTTAATTGCAGATAATTACTAAATTCTTGCCAAGCTTGAGGATTGGTATTTTTTTCTTGGATAAGGTCTTGAAACAGCGCCCCGATCTTTTGCCTCGTTGTTAAATTTTCCGAAGATTCTAATTGAAGTTGTGGTAAAAGGTAGTGAGCACAGACCTCCACAGATAATAAATCAATCGTCTGTAATTTTTTGGTAGTTTGCCAAATCACTAAGTAAGATAAGCTGAGATTTTTCTTTTTGATGGGTAAAATTCGCAAAGATAGCTGATGGTTCGCTAAGGGAAATTCAACAGTCAGTGGTTCTTTATAAAATAATAGTAGCTCATTGTTCTGGGCTTTTAAAGCTGTCTCAAACTGTTTTTTGCGAGTTGCATTGTTTAAAATACTGGTGATTCTTGTTGGCGCATCAGGTAAATCAAAATGATTCATAATCTGAAAACGCTCGTCTAAAAGCATTACAGGCGCTTGAATCGCGGCACTTAATACTTCCAGTAATTGGGTACTTTTTCCGCCAGCTTTGATAATTGTATAAAATTTATTATGCATATGAACAGAATGTTGGCTAATCGTTTCGTCAGGTTGATTGACTCGGCGATTGACCAATGAAATAATTTGAGAAAAGTTGTAATTATAAGGAATTGAGAGAATTGGTAAGCCGACGTCATTCGCTAATTGGATCATCTCTTGTGGAACTTCATTGAAATAACGTTGGACTTTAAAGCCTAGAGCAGCGCAGTTCATATTTGCTAGTTCTTGAATAAGACGTTTTTGCAAGCAAGGCTGATCTTTGAAAATATAGCCGGTAGTTAATAAAATTTCTCCTGGCGTTAACCAGTCAAAAGCATCAGGATTTTCTAAAATATTTGCTTGTAGAATTGGCGCATCTAAATTGGTCTCGTGCGTCAATAAGGTTAAACCAGGTAGTTCTTCTGCATGGAGTAGATCATTGACCGTCATCATTAGCAAGGCCTCCTTTTGTATGAATTATCTAAAAATTAAGTGTATTTATTGTAAGATGTTACAAAACTATTTTAGGGAAAATAAGGTATCCTTATACTAATAGAAAAAAGTTCCAAGTCATCACGTGATTGGTAGTCACAAGTGACCAAATAAGAATAATCAGCGCTTACAACCTATAGAAACGCATCGTTTAAAGATATAGCAATAGTATACTTAATTTTTAATGCTTTTACTATTGTTTCAGCTACTTTAAATTTCTCAAGTATTTCTATAATCTGTAAGTTTTTTGAGACTCTTATCAGATATGCTTCTTTTTCTATATTTTATCAGAAAATTCTGGTAACTTTGAAGGTTATAGTTTGTAAAATGGAGGGATCGGTATGAAGAAATTAAAAATGTTAGGATGCGTCGGTTTGCTTTTAGCTTTAACGGCTTGTCAGGCGGGAACGGGAAACTCGGTTGATAGTAACAAAGCAGCGGAACAAAAAATTGCAATTAGTTCTGAAGCGGCTATTTCGACAATGGAACCGCACACAGCGGGGGATACTACCTCGACTTTAGTCATGAATCAAGTTTATGAAGGACTCTATGTTTTAGGTAAGGAAGACGAATTAGAGTTGGGGGTCGCTGCCGAAGAACCAGCGATTTCTGAAGATGAAACCGTTTATACATTTAAGATTAGAGAAGATGCCAAATGGTCGAACGATGATCCAGTGACAGCAAACGACTTTGTTTATGCATGGCAACAAGTTGCTTCCCCTAAATCAGGGTCGATTCATCAAGCTTTATTTTTTGATGTCATTAAAAATGCTAAGGAAATTGCTTTAGAAGGCGCAGATGTGAATACTCTTGGGGTTAAGGCGCTAGATGATAAAACATTAGAAATAACTTTAGAACGGCCTACCCCTTATTTGAAATCATTACTTTCGTTTCCTGTTTTGTTTCCACAAAATGAAAAATATATCAAAGAACAAGGGGATAAATATGCCACTGATGCAGAACATTTGATTTATAATGGTCCTTTTAAATTGAAAGAATGGGATAACGCCTCTTCCGATGATTGGACCTACGAAAAAAATGATACGTATTGGGATGCTGAAAAAGTTAAATTAACAGAAGCAAAAGTTTCAGTAATTAAGAGCCCAACGACAGCGGTGAATTTGTTTGACTCGAATGAATTGGATGTAGTGAATAAGCTAAGTGGTGAATTTATTCCTGGTTATGTTGATAATCCAGCCTTTCTTTCGATTCCTCAATTCGTCACATACTTTTTAAAAATGAACAGTGTTCGTGATGGAAAAGAAAATCCGGCTCTAGCGAACAACAATATTCGTAAAGCGTTGGCACAAGCTTTTGATAAAGAAAGTTTTGTAAAAGAAGTCTTGCAAGATCAATCCACGGCTACAGATCAAGTAATTCCGCCGGGACAAACGATTGCACCAGATGGAACTGATTTCACAAAACTAGCTGCTAAGAAAAATAACTACTTAACCTACGATACAGCGAAAGCAAAAGAATTCTGGGAAAAAGGGAAAAAAGAAATTGGGCTGGCTAAAATCAAATTAGAATTTTTAACAGATGATACAGATAGTGCCAAAAAAGCTGCTGAATTTTTCCAATTTCAATTGGAAGAAAATCTAGATGGATTAGAAGTGAATGTTACTCAAGTTCCTTTTACTATTCGTGTTGATCGTGATCAAACGAGAGACTATGATTTAGAATTATCTGGTTGGGGAACCGATTATCGTGATCCATTAACGGTTATGCGCATCTTTACTTCGGATAGTACCTTGGGCGGTGTAACGTTCAAGAGTGATACGTATGATCAATTAATTCAAGAAACTAGAACAACACATGCGGCTGATCAAGAGGCTCGTTTAAATGACTTTGCTCAAGCACAAGATATTTTGGTGAATCAGGAAACGGTTTTAGCACCAATCTACAATCGAAGCATTTCTGTATTAGCTAATCAAAAAATCAAGGATCTGTATTGGCATTCATTTGGACCTACGTACAGTTTAAAATGGGCTCATGTTAACTAATTGAATGAAGGTAGGAAGGGGTTTGTCATGCTTTTAAAAAACTGTAAATTAGAAACAGGATTTTCTACTGTGAATCAGCGAATTGTTGCGACAGAAACAGCTAGCTATGATATTCGAATTGAAAACGAGGTCTGTACTGCGGTCGCACCGCAGTTAAGGCCATTAGAGAACGAAACAGTTATCGATGTGAATCAGCAACTCGTTTTACCTGCTCTAAGAGAAATGCATATTCATATTGATAAAACGTATTTTGGAGGACCTTGGAAGGCCTGTCGTCCACCAACGAAAGGAATTTTAACACGTATTGAAGAAGAAACTTGGCTGTTACCTGAACAATTACCAACTAGTTTAGAACGTGCTTGCCAAGTTATTGAGCAATATATTCAACAAGGCCATTATCATATTCGCAGTCATTGTAATGTAGATCCATCTATTGGAACGAAACATATTGAAATCACTAAAGAAGCATTTAGTCGATATGAACAATACATTACTCATGAAATTGTGGCTTTTCCTCAACACGGATTACTCCGCTCGCAAGTCGAACCTTTGATGCGTGAAGCCTTACGTATGGGCGCAACTCATGTCGGCGGCGTTGATCCAGCCCTTGTGGATCGTCATGTGGATCATTCAATCGCCAAAATGTTTGAATTAGCTACCACATTTAATAAAAAAATTGATGTTCATTTACACGCCCGTGATACTTTGGGACTTTATGAATTTAATAAATTTGTTGATTATACAGAACAAGCAAAGATGTTTGGCAAAGTTACTTTAAGTCATGCTTTAGCCTTGGGGGGCTTAGAAGAAGCAGCAATTAGAGACATTGCGCAAAAATTCATCGAAACAGGTATTGATTTGACTTCGACTGTCCCGATTGGCATGCCCACCATGCCGATTCCAACCTTGGTTGAACAAGGCGTTAAGATTTCCGTCGCTCATGACAGTTTGACGGATCATTGGTCGCCTTTTGGCAGTGGCAATACAATAGAAAAATTAAATACAGCCGCTCAAAGATTTAAAATTAGCGATGAGTATCGCTTGAATCGTTTATGGGGCTTAGCAAGTAATTTTGTAACGCCTCTTGATCCTAACGGGCAGCGTGTTTGGCCTAACGTCGGCGATTCTGCAGATTTCCTACTATTTAATGCTGAGAGCACTGCTCACGTGATTGCCCGCCAACAGCCAATCCAACAATTGATACTAAAAGGACAACTGGTTGAAGCCGTTCAAAAGGGGGAAAAAGAATGACAGCATCCATTGTTTATTTGAATAATGTTCGTTTAGAAACTGGTTTTGCTAAAGACCACCACGAATTAACGTATACTAAAACTGCGCTCTATACTTTAGCGATTCAAGAAGGAAAAATCCAAGCGATTATTTCGCAAAATCAAGTCACTGAAAAGCAACAAGGCACTGATTTAAACGGACAACTGGCTATTCCCGCTTTTCAAGAGAGCCATAACCACTTAGATAAAACCTATCTTTCATTAGGCTGGCGTGCTAGCCAACCTGTTAAGAATTTAAAAGAGCGTTTAGCAGACGAAGCCAGTGAACTTAAATTGTTAGCTCCGTCAACAGAACAACGAGCGACGGCCATGATTGAAAAATTGATTGGGTATGGAGCCTCTTATATTCGGACACATGTCAACATTGATCCTTATGTAGAACTAGAAAACTTCTGGGGCGTCAAAAGAGCCTTAGAAAAATATGCGCATGTGATTGATTATGATATTGTTGTCTTTCCACAGCATGGATTATTAAAAAATCCCCAAACGGTTTTACTCATGAGAGAAGCCCTAAAAAATGGTGGAACAATGGTTGGCGGTTTAGATCCTGCAGGCATTGATTATGCAATTGAAGAATCTTTAGAAACCATTTTTGATCTGGCAGAAGAATTTCAAGTAGGAATCGATATCCACTTGCATGATACGGGGGAGGTTGGTGTTTATACAATTGATAAGTTTTTAGACATTTTGGAAGAACGAAAATTTACTCAGCCAACCGCTATCAGCCACGCCTTTGCGCTGCTAGATGTACGACCAGCAGAAAAAGAAAAACTATACCAACGCTTGGCAACGCATCAAACGGCGATTATGTCTACAATTCCCTATGATTCTCGTTATTTATTGCCACCAATTGACGTGTTACGCCAAGCTGGTGTATCGGTTCATTTAGGTAGTGATGGCTTTTTTGACTCTTGGAGTTCTAATGTTTCAGGTGATTTATTTGAAAAATTACGTAATTTTTGTGAAATGACAGGAAAGATTACAGAAGAGCAACTTACTCAAGCTTACGTCCATGGCTGTGGCAAAGAAGCACCTTTTTCATTTGAAGAAGAACGCCTTTGGTTTACAGAAGGCGACGAAGCAAACTTTATTTTTACAGAAGCAGCTTCTACAGCAGAAGTGATTGCTAGAAAACCACAGAAACGCCAGATTATGTTGAAAGGACAATGGGTTTAACTTGCTTTAAAATTAGGTAGAAATAGAATGCTAAAAAGCCAAACAGAGGAAACGGGGTTCAGCTCTGAGCAACGCACAGTGTCAGTCCTGCGGTTACTCGTCACAGTTTAATGCGTATAAAGTGCTTCTGCTCACAACGTGTATCAGCTTTTCAAGTTTGTTTTACTCACTTTAACATAGCACTTTTGCGTATCTTCCTTTATAATAAGACAAAATGAAGGAGATGAACCAAGCATGACTGAACAAACGAGAGAAAACAAAAAAGCAGCCTACGAATTGTGCTTGCAACAATTGAGTGGTTTGTTAGAAATAGAAACGGACACTATTGCAAATTTAGCAAACTCGTCCGCGCTACTTGCACAAACATTACCAGATACCGTTTTTGCTGGGTATTATTTATATAAAGATGAAGAATTAGTTTTGGGGCCTTTTCAAGGGAAAGTCTCTTGTACCAGAATTAAAATGGGCAAAGGTGTCTGCGGTGAGTCAGCAGAAAAACAAGTTACATTGATTGTTGATAACGTGAAGACACACGCCAATTATATTTCTTGCGACTCGGCTGCGATGTCTGAAATCGTTGTGCCGATGGTGAAAAATCATCAATTGGTTGGTGTTTTAGATATTGATAGTGGTGTAACAAATAGCTATGATGCGGTTGACCAACTGTATTTGGAAAAATTTGTTACCTTATTGCTAGAAAAATCAGATTTTTAAGCAGACTATTTTTGCTTTCTGACAAATCATGAGAAAATAAAGTATAAAATTTGATCATGAAAGAAGGTGAGTCATTTGTTAGAGCTGTATATAAATTTTAAAGGTGAAGCAAAAGAAGCAATCGCGTTCTATGAAGATGTTTTTGATACAAAATGTCAAAATTTAATGACTTTTGGCGAAGCACCTGAAGATCCTGAGCATCCTATAAACGACGAAATAAAGGATTTAGTGATGAATGCAAGCATCATTATTGAAGGAACCTATGTAATGATTTCAGATGTTCCTGATATGTTTGGTTTTGAAGTTACGGAAGGAAATAACCTTTCGCTCGTGGTTAGCACAGATGATGATGAAAAAATTGAACGCTTATTTAAACGATTATCTGAAGGTGGCACTGTTACAATGCCATTATCTGAAACTTTTTGGTCCAAAAAGTATGGTTCCCTAAAAGATCAGTTTGGCATCCATTGGATGTTTAATTATTATGAAGAAGATTAAAATAAAAAAGCCCCAATCCACTATTTTCATTGGATTGGGGCTTTTTTATTCATGAAAGAATTGCTTCTTAGCGATTTGATACTGCCGTTGCTTTTCTGTCCAAAATTGCTGATCGTTTTCATCAATTTTGCGAATGACTTTTGCTGGATTCCCCCCAACAATTGTGTTCGCAGGAACGTCTTTTGTAACGACAGCACCAGCAGCAACAATCGCATTTTTTCCAATTGTAACGCCAGGTAAAATGGTAGCACTTCCGCCAATCCACACGTTATCTTCAACAATAATTGGCGTACCGAATTCTAATTCTGCAGTTCGAATCATTGGATCAGTTGGGTGGCCGGCAGTATAAAAGCTAGCACGAGGACCAACCATGACATTATCACCGAAGATGATTTTGTTTACATCTAAAAAAATGCAATCCATGTTTGCATAAAAATTTTCTCCTACCTCAATATGGCGACCGTAATCTACATGGAGGGGCGGGTTGATATATAACAGCTTGCCAGTTTTTCCTAATAATTCTTTTTCTAGGGCCACAATTTCTTTCACATTATCGATAGGAAGTTGATTGATTTTTTGAGCTAACACCTTGCCTTTTGTCGAGTTATTTTCGGGTAAAATGGTGGGGGCGTAATATAATTCGCCTTTTAACATTTGCATGTAATCAAAGTCATTTTGTGTCATGTAAGCGCTCCTTTAGGCTTTTTCTCTATTGTATCAAATCAATACAATAAGTCGAGGAATATGTAAAATAAAAAAGGACAGATAGCAAAATAGCCTTGCTTATCTATCCTTTATCAAAGGTTATCCAATTTTTTTAACTCTCCCGCCAATTTTATCTGCTAATTTTTGTGCTTCTTTTTCAGAGTGGTAAACTAAACAACCTGATTTATCACGCGTACGTTTACCATCTGCAGTTAAATAGCCATGAAAAAACTTGATTGCATACATAGACATCACCACCTTTCTAATTGAAAATAGTGTAAATGGAGCGATTAAAAATGTCAAATGATAGAATGCCCTTAACCCTTCTTCTCTTTTTTAGCTCATAGATAAGCTTGGTTAAGAGCACCATGTTACTTAAAAAATTAGTTTGAAACGGGTCGTTGAATGAAATTCTTGTTCAGGTGAGAGGGTGATAGAACCGAACAACGGAAATCTTTCAGCACCAGGACAGACTTGGGTTTCAAAGGTGAGCGCTCCGTGATTGACTAATTGTTGCCCTTGAATATCGGGACCGTTATCAGCAAAATTTGCTGAAAAAATAACAACTGAAGGTTGATCAGTGAACATCTCTAAGGTGATATCTTTAGTAGGACTTTTTAAGATAACATCCGGGTTAATTAAATCATGATTGGTTAAGATGAAAGGGTGATCGAAGCCGTTCATCTTTTGGATTTGTTCATCGTTACTTGAAAAAACCTCAGCTAATTTTTTAGGTTTTTGTAAATCAAAAGCTGTCTGGTCGACGGAAGCTAATTCTCCAAGTGGTAAGACTCTTTCATCAAGCGGGACATACTTTTGGGCATTTATTTGTAACTCATGCGCATCAATGGGGATTGCGGGATTGCCAGTTAAATTAAAGTAGACATGATTGGTTGGATTAAAAAGTGTTTGTTCATCTGTAGTTGCTTGATACTCAATTTGCCATTCATTTTCTTCAGTCAATGTATACGTGACTGAAACAGTGAGGTTCCCAGGAAAACCATTTTCACCAGCAGGACTCTCTAGCCAAAATTTCACAGAAGGATTCACTTGTGCCTCTTGGATTTCGCTGTGCCATTTTTTACTTTCAAACCCAGGTGTGCCGCCGTGAAGTGTTGTTTGAGTAGGCGTATTAATCATCGTTTGATACGTTTTACCCGCTAGTTCAAAGGAGCCATCGGCAATTCGACCAGCTGTTCGGCCAATTGTTGCACCAAAATATAAGTCTTTAGACAAATATTCATCTGCTGAAAGAAAGCCTAACACGAGTGATCGAGATTCATTTTTTGTAAGAGGAACGTCGAGCGCAACAATTCGCGCACCAAAATCTGTTACTTTTAAAGTCACACCATTTTTATTCGTCAGTGTGTAAAGAAGCATTCCTTGTCCAAATGATTCAGTTGAAATAGTCAAAATAATCAATCCTTCCTTCAAGTAAATATTTAGTAAATTTAACTTTGTTATTTAGATTATTTAAATAGTCAAAAAGAAACGCTAAGAAAATAAATCTTTATTTAATTGTATTGTACACGTTTTCAAACGAAATAACAATTAAGAAAAATGTTAAGTAAATATTTGCAAAAGTTTAGTAAATATTATACAATTTGTTTACTAGTGAAAGGAGCGATTAGTGATGGAAGAACTGTTAATGAATCGATTTGTAGAAATATTTGGTGAGAAAGGGACAGCCTGTTATTTTGCCCCTGGAAGAATTAATTTGATTGGTGAACATACAGATTACAATGGCGGTCATGTTTTCCCAGCGGCTATTACGTTAGGGACATTTGGTGTGGCAAGAAAAAGAGACGACCAAAAAATTCGGATGTTTTCTGATAATTTTAAAGAGGTTGGTCTCATCGAATTTTCATTAGAAGATTTAACCTATTCAGATTCAGATGATTGGGCAAATTATCCGAAAGGCGTTTTAAATTACTTGATTGAAAGCGGACACAATATTGATTCTGGCTTAGATGTGCTCTTCTACGGTACGATTCCTAATGGTGCTGGCTTGTCTTCTTCTGCTTCTATTGAACTTTTGATGGGGACGATTTGTAATGATTTATATGCTTTACACTGTCCAATGCTTGAATTGGTGCAAATCGGTAAAAAAGTGGAGAATGAATTTATTGGCGTTAATTCGGGAATTATGGACCAATTTGCCGTAGGGATGGGAGAAAAAGATCAAGCTATTCTACTAGATACCAATAATATGCACTATGAAATGGTTCCCGCCAAATTAGGTGAGTATACGATTGTCATTATGAATACCAACAAACGTCGTGAATTAGCAGATTCAAAATATAATGAACGTCGTGCAGAATGCGAAGAAGCCGTTCGTTTGCTTCAAAAAGAGTTATCTATTGAATTTT
Source organism: Enterococcus sp. DIV1337a (assembly GCF_051712285.1). Classification (NCBI taxonomy): domain Bacteria; kingdom Bacillati; phylum Bacillota; class Bacilli; order Lactobacillales; family Enterococcaceae; genus Enterococcus; species Enterococcus sp. DIV1337a. Next base: position 833,168 of record NZ_JBIOOP010000001.1, read on the forward strand.
TAGGTGAATTAGACAGCGAGACATTTGAACAATATCAAGTATTGATTGGAGATCCAACGTTGATTAAACGAGCGCGTCATGCCGTCACAGAAAATGAACGAACTTTATTGGCAAAACAAGCGCTAACTGAAGGGGATTTGGAAGAATTTGGCTTATTATTAAATGCCTCACATCGTTCGCTAAAAGAAGATTACGAAGTAACTGGCATTGAGTTAGATACCTTAGTGGCTTGTGCGCAAGAACAACCAGGCGTTTTGGGCGCACGGATGACTGGTGCAGGGTTTGGCGGTTGTAGTATTGCTTTGGTACCAAAGCAAAAGATAGACGCATTTATTGAAGCTGTTGGCCAGAGTTATCAAGATAAAATTGGCTATGCTGCTGATTTTTATCCTGCATCAATTGATGATGGTGCCAGAAAGTTATTTTAGAAAGGAAGGCTTTAAATGTCTATTTTAGTATTAGGCGGCGCAGGCTACATTGGCTCACATGCCGTCGATCAATTAATTTCAAAAGGTTATGCCGTTGTGGTTGTTGATAATTTATTAACGGGGCACCGTGCAGCAGTTCATGAACAAGCGACTTTCTATGAAGGCGATATTCGTGATAAAGCTTTTTTACGTAGTGTCTTTGAAAAGGAATCAATTGAAGGTGTGTTGCACTTTGCGGCCAATTCTTTAGTGGGTGAATCCGTGGAGCAACCGTTAATGTATTTCAATAACAATGTTCACGGCACTCAAATTGCCTTGGAAGTCATGCAAGAATTTGGGGTGAAACACATTGTTTTTTCTTCCACAGCAGCCACTTATGGCGAACCCAAAGCAATGCCTATTACAGAAGAAACCCCAACGAATCCTAAAAATCCGTATGGGGAAAGTAAATTAATGATGGAAAAAATCATGAAATGGTGCGACAACGCTTATGGAATGAAATATGTTGCTTTGCGTTATTTTAATGTCGCAGGAGCAAAAAAAGATGCCTCAATTGGGGAGGATCACACGCCAGAAACGCATATTGTGCCGATTATTTTACAAGTAGCATTAGGCCAACGAGCAGAGCTAAGTATTTTTGGGGATGATTATGATACACCAGATGGCACGTGTATTCGAGATTACGTTTACATTGAAGACTTGATTGCAGCGCATATTTTGGCTTTAGAATACTTGAAAAATGGCGGTGAAAGTGACGTCTTTAACCTTGGTAGCAACAACGGCTATTCTGTTAAAGAAATGTTAGATGCTGCTCGCGAAGTGACAGGTCAAGAAATTCCTGCGACAATCGCGCCACGCCGAGCAGGGGATCCTAGTACGTTAATTGCTTCTAGTGAAAAAGCCAAACGAGTTTTAGGCTGGCAACCAGAAGTAACTGAGGTCAAGGACATTATCGCCACCGCTTGGCAATGGCATGTGAAACATCCTCAAGGCTATAATGAATAGGAGAACATCAGATGATGAAAGAAAGTAGTAAATGGATTGCTGCATTTGTAGAGATAATCATAGAAAATGGCGATTGGACGGAAACAGACCGCTATTATTTGACGAATCGGATTGCCAAACTAGTTGGCTGTGATTTTTTTGAACAACCAGAGGCGGTTGACTGTGAGCAAGAACCGTTGAGTGTGGTGGAACATCTTTTAAACATTGCACAAGCCAATCACCAAATCGATGGCTCAATTACGGAAGCAGAGCAACTAGAAGCGGAGTTAATGGATTTTATTACGCCGACCCCAACCACTATTAATCGGAAGTTTATGGACTATTATCAAGAGTCTCCACGAAAAGCAACGGATTATTTTTATCAGTTATGTAAAACGAATAACTACATTAAAACGAAAGCAATCGCCAAAAATATTATTTTCCCAATGGACTCACCCTATGGTAAACTAGAAATTACCATTAACTTATCGAAGCCAGAAAAGGATGCTCGAAAAATTTTGGCTGAAAAGAAAATGAGTCAAAAAAAATATCCAGCGTGTATGTTATGTATGGAGAATGAAGGCTATTATGGTCGTGTGAATTATCCAGCACGGACAAACCATCGGATTATCCGACTAAATTTAGAGGACGAAGCTTGGGGCTTTCAATATTCGCCATATGCTTATTATAATGAGCATGCGATTTTCTTGGACCAACAGCATCGAGAAATGAAAATCGAGAAAAAAACGTTCCAGCGGCTCCTTAAAATTACGGAGTTATTCCCTGAATATTTTGTGGGCTCTAATGCAGATTTGCCAATTGTTGGTGGTTCTATTTTATCTCATGATCATTACCAAGCAGGACGGCATACATTTCCAATGGATTTAGCACCAATGGAAAAAATTTTTTCTTTGAAACAATATCCTGGGATAACTGCTGGTATTTTAAAATGGCCGATGTCTGTGATTCGTCTTCAAAGTGATCATCAAGAGGAACTAGTTGAGGCAGCCGAATTAATTTTGACCAAATGGCGCAATTATTCTGATGAACGTGTCTCAGTTCGAGCCTATTCAGAAGATGGTACACCGCATCATACGATTACACCAATTGCCCGACGCAAAGGGTCATTATTTGAATTGGATTTAGTTTTACGAGATAATAATGTTTCGGAGGAATTTCCAGATGGTATTTTTCATCCACATCCAGAAGTACAACATATTAAGCAAGAAAATATTGGCCTAATTGAAGTAATGGGATTAGCTATTTTGCCACCAAGGCTGGCACAAGAATTAAGAGAAGTCGAAAAGTATTTATTAAAGCAACCCAATCAAATTGCTGAAAGCCATCGAGCTTGGGCGGATGAACTCAGCCAGCAAACCATCACTGAAGCCAATGTCAAAGAAGTGATTCAACAAGGAATTGGGACGATTTTTGTTCAAATTTTAACAGATGCCGGCGTCTTTAAACGTGACGAAGAAGGCCGTCGTGCTTTTGAACGGTTTATTCAATGTATTGAAAATGATTAATTTGAGGTGAGGAACATCGTAACCATTAAAGATATAGCAGAGCAAGTTGGTGTTTCTTCAGCGACAGTTTCGAGAGTTTTGAACTATGATGAAACATTATCAGTTAGTGATGAAACGAAGAAGAAAATATTTGAAACCGCAGAAACGTTAAATTATAAAAAACGAGCCAGAAAAAAACAAGCAGGCAAAAAGAAAATTCGATTTGTCCAATGGTTCAGCGATCCAGAAGAGCTGGATGATATCTACTATTTATCGATTCGTTTAGGTGTTGAAAAGAGAGCAGAGGAATTGGGTTTTCTTTTAGTCAAAGAATCTCTGACAAACCTGTCTCAAAAAAGATTTGATGGGACAATTGCCTTAGGAAAATTTGATGAAAAGCAAGTGGCGACCTTAGCCGCCTTAGGCGCACCTCTTCTATTTGTAGACTTTGATGCAATGGCTTTTGGTCAAAACTCCATTGTTGTTGATTTTGCTGGAAGTGTTAAAACAGTTGTGCAAGAATTTTTGGCGCAAGGACATCAGAAAATCGGTATGCTTTCTGGTCAAGAATATACGAAAGAGTCCCGTGTGGCATTGGTTGATTCACGTTTTGTTGCTTTTAAAGAAACGTTAAAAGATCTGGACCTTTATCATCAAGAATGGGTTGTCGAAGCAGCTTTTTCTGTTGAAGAAGGCTATCAAGCGATGAAAGACTTTATTGAAAAAGCGGACACTCGTCCAACCGCTTTTTTCGCTGCAAGTGATACGTTGGCAATTGGTGCGATGCGGGCGTTACAAGAAGCAGCCATTCGTGTGCCAGAAGATATTTCTATCATTGGTTTTAATGATATTAGTGTCGCAAAATATGTTTCACCCACATTAACAACAGTCAAAGTTCATACTGAATGGATGGGCGAGCTAGCCGTTGAGACAATGAAAGAGTTATGCTTGAATACACCACCAGTTCCTAGAAAAATTATTATCGGAACGGAATTCATTCAGCGAGACTCAACGAAACGTTCATCAAAATAACAGCAAAACTTGGAGAGTTTTTTCCAAGTTTTTTGCTCTTTTCTGCTGGTTTTCAACAATCAAGAAAATGGAGGGAAACAGATGCAACCGAAATTAATTATTTTACGTGGTAATTCTGGTAGTGGCAAAACAACGATAGCTAAAGCGCTTCATCAATGTCTTAAAGAACAATCGTTATTGATTTCTCAAGATGTGGTGCGCAGAGAAATGCTTCGTGTTAAAGATGAAACAGGTAATCTAAGTATTGCTTTGTTAAAACAGTTGGTAGCTTTTGGTTATCAAGAATGCCAGTATGTGATTGTTGAAGGGATTTTTCAAAAAGCCATTTATCATTCCTTTTTTCAGGAAATAATTCATCTCTTTGAAGGAAACGTTCAGGTTTATTATTTTGATATTTCTTTTGAAGAAACGCTGAAAAGACATAGCCAGAGAAACAAGAATCAAGAATTTGGTGTCGTGGAAATGAAACGTTGGTGGCTACCAGAAGATTATTTAGGGCTTCCGGGAGAACAGCGGTTATCTGAACAACTGTCTGAAAAGCAGATTATCAGGCAAATTTTAGCAGATATTCAGTAGTAAGTGCTGCGCTTTTTAGAGAAACGGATGTTGTGGTATGATAAAAAAGAAGGAGTGGTTCCAATGGATTACCAAGAACGATTAAAAAATTTACCACCTGAAGTCATGACAGCTTTTTCAGAATCATTTATTTTTTTAATCAGTAACGATAAAGTTCAACATTTTCCTGCTCGAGACTTAACGCAAGCTGAAATGATTCAACGAGTGAAAGAGAAATTGGGTGAAGCGGTAACGTGGTCCTTATGGCACGGGTTCGTTATTGCTGTTAATTCAGAAGAAACATGTGTTGCTGTTTTGCCCAAATATCATCAACTCGATGGCTTTTGAAAATGAACAAGTGAGCGAAGAATTATTCGCTTCATTTCATAAAATGAAAACGTTTTTCGGGAGGGAATGCTGATGTCTGAGCCAGTGGTTATTAGAGAAATGCAAGAGAAAGATATCTTAGCGCTGGATACTCAAGGAGGTCGGGACAGAACTGTTTAACTCCGAGAAATAAGAAGAAATTTCCGGAAATTGTTCTTTAATTTTTGGAGAATTTTGCTTATTTCCGAAGGAGTTGGTTCTGTTCCCGCCGTTTATCAGGTTTTGAGCGTGGAGCAAAAATCCAAAGTGATTTTTGTCCCACGCTCGTCGCCAAGAGATTTTAATGAACTATTTAGAAGAACAATTAGTCAAGCAACGAACGGTTTTTGTAGCGGAGAAAAAGGCAACGCTGTTAGGTTATGTGACGTTACTGCCATTAGCTAAGGAAGGACCTTTTAAAAATTTATATCCTGAAATAGCTGATTTCAATGTATTCTTACCATTTCAAAAACAAGGAGTGGGGCGGTTATTATTAAATCGTGCAGAAAATGTTGCCAAAAGTCATGCAGATACTGTTTCTTTGGGAGTAGGCCTGCATCCTGGTTATGGTGCAGCGCAAAGATTATATATCAAACAAGGATATGTGCCAGATGGTTCAGGAGTCTGGTTTCAAAATAAGCAGCTGAAACCAAACGATCGGTGTGTTAATGATGATGCGTTAGTTCTTTATTTATCGAAAAAACTATAGAGTAGCCAAAGTAATATTCTATAAATATCATTTAGGAGGTTGTTACCCTTGATTAGAAAAATGAAGCCAACCGATGCAGCGGCGTTAACTATCATTAATAAAGAACAATTGGGCTATGAAGTTCCCGTTGACGTGATCTGTAAACAGATTGAAAAATTACTACTAGCCAGTGACAGAGAGTTTTTATATGTTTATGAAGAAACGAAGACAGGTAAGATTTTAGGCTATGTGCATGCGCAACTGTATGAAACAATTTATTCCCAAACGTTATTGAACGTTCTGGGATTAGCAGTCGCAAGAGAAGCAGAAGGCCGTGGAATTGGCAAACAATTAATGACGAAACTAGAAACGGAAGCCAAAAAGTGTAACTTGTCTGCGATTCGCTTAAATTCGGGGGAACAGCGTATAGCAGCACATCAATTTTATGAACACATTGGCTATATTTCTGATAAAAAACAAAAGCGATTCATTAAATACTTGGATACTTAATTTATGTCTTTAAAAAATAACAATTTCCTTTAAAAAAATAAGTAAAAACTAGTGAAATTTTCAGCGAATTAGTGTAAAATGTATCTCAATGACTCAACGAGTGTTTCAGCCGAAACACTGTCAAAGAAAGTACATACAAAGAAACAGAAATAGCCATTTTTGATGGCTGTTTTTTTATGGAGGAGGCAGATTATGACGAAAAAAAATAGTATGATGTACTTAGCAATTTCTAACTTATTTCTTGTTTTTCTAGGTGTAGGCCTAGTCATTCCCGTAATTCCCCAATTAAAAGAAGAAATGCATTTTTCTGGTACCACAATGGGAATGATGATTTCTATTTTTGCGATTGCCCAATTAATCACATCGCCAATCGCAGGTGTCCTTTCGGATAAAATTGGTCGGAAAAAGATGATTGCGACGGGCATGTTGGTTTTTTCAATTTCTGAGTTATTATTTGGTTTAGCCCAAGCGAAAAGCGGTTTTTATATTTCTCGTGGTTTAGGTGGGATTGCAGCCGCTTTATTAATGCCGTCAGTGACAGCCTTTGTGGCAGATATGACCACGATTTCTGAACGCCCGAAAGCGATGGGACTTGTATCAGCCGCAATTAGTGGTGGTTTTATTATCGGACCAGGAGTTGGTGGTTTTATTGCTTATTTAGGTATTCGCGCCCCATTTTTTGCAGCCGCATTTTTAGCGTTTATTGGTTTTATTTTGACATTAACTGTTTTGAAGGAGCCAGAGAAACGAATTTTAGCCGCTGTTGAAGCGAAAAAAGGTTCATTTATGGATATTTTAAGAAATCCAATGTTTACCTCATTATTTGTGATTATCTTAATTTCCTCTTTTGGCCTGCAAGCGTTCGAATCTATTTATAGTATTATGGCGACTATTAATTTCGGTTTTACCACAAGTGAAATAGCAATCGTGATTACGGTTAGTGGTATTTTAGCGTTGATTTGTCAGTTGTTTTTCTTTGATGCAATCGTCCAAAAAATAGGTGAAATGGGCTTAATCCAATTAACCTTTTTTGCAAGTGCCATTTTTATTGCCGTGATTGCCTTTACAAAAAATAATTTAGTTGTTGTGTTTTCAACGTTTATTGTCTTTTTAGCGTTTGACTTGTTTAGACCAGCAGTAACCACTTATTTATCTAAACATGCTGGAGATCAACAAGGAACCATCAATGGGCTAAATTCGACATTTACAAGTTTTGGTAATATTTTAGGACCAATGGCAGCAGGTGCATTATTTGATATCAACCACTTTTTCCCTTATTATGTTTCAGCAGTGATTCTGTTAGGAACAGGCTTTTTATCATTATTTTTAAATCGAAATAAGATGTAAAAGAAAAAATAAGTATTTGGAATATAATAATTCCGAATACTTATTTTTTTGATCACCAACCGTTCTGGAAAAAAAACAAAAAATAAACAGTGTTCGCTTGATTAATCGAACGTTTGTTCGTATAATGATTTTGCAAGTGAGGTGATGTTTGTGAAATTTGATTATGAAAAAGAACCTAGTCGCGATATTCTTTGTATTGATTGTAAAAGTTTTTACGCTAGTGTAGAATGCGCAGAACGTGGGTTAGATCCGTTGAAAACGATGTTGGTAGTGATGAGCAATGCCGAAAATGCGGGGGGATTAGTTTTATCAGCATCGCCAATGGCAAAAAAAGTTTTAGGTGTTTCAAATGTTACGCGTAAAAATCAAGTGCCCGCTCATCCTGATTTATATGTGGTTCCGCCACGAATGAATTTGTACATGAAAAAGAATCAAGAAATCAATAATTTATATAAAAAGTTTGTCGCAGATGAAGATCACTCTGTGTTTAGTGTAGATGAATCATTTCTTGATGTAACGGCTTCTTTAAGTTATTTTCATTGTGAAACCGCCTATAAAATGGCTCGGATTATCCAAAGAGTCGTTTATAATCATGTGGGTATTTATGTGACCGTTGGGATAGGGGACAATCCGTTACTGGCTAAATTGGCGTTGGACAATGGCGCCAAACATTCGCCAGATTTTATTGCAGAATGGCGGTATGATCGTGTACCAGATACTGTCTGGCAGTTGCCTTCTTTGACAGATTTTTGTGGGATTGGTCGCAGAATGGCTAAACGACTAAATCGTTTAGGAATTGATTCTGTATATGAATTAGCGCAAGCGAATCCGCATCTTTTACAAGAAACATTTGGCGTGATGGGGCTTCAATTGTATGCTCATTCATGGGGAATTGATCGTACTTTTTTAGGAAAAAAAACGCAACGTAAAGCTGAAAAATCATTTGGGAATAGTCAGATTTTACCGAGAGATTATGCGCGAAGAGATCAGATTGAACTAGTCTTAAAGGAACTGACAGAGCAAGTGGCTGCTCGTTTAAGAAAAGCGCATTGTCAAACGGAATGTATCACAGTCTACGTTGGTTATTCCAAAGGACAAATTGACCGTGAAGGACGAACTGGTTGGCGAAAACAACAAACGATTCCTGCAACAAACAATACAAAAGTTTTGATCACCCATGTATTAGCCCTTTTTAGAGAACACTATCTAGTAGGAACCGATGTCCGACAATTAGGTCTTTCTTATGGAAAATTAGTTTGGAATGAATCTTTACAATTAGATTTATTTTCGGTACCAGAAGAGCAAATTAGTGAAATGGAGTTAAACTATCTGATTGATAAAATCCGACAAAAATTTGGCTTTCAAGCTTTAATCCATGCCTCTTCTTTGTTAGAAGGCGCGACAGCAATTCATCGTTCAGGATTAGTGGGTGGACATGCTGGGGGAAATGTCGGTTTAGGAGGATAACATCATGAAACGAACAAAAAAAGAATTTACACCTTATAATGAGTACCACGATCGGCCCTTTGAACTGAAATGGGCGACTGCTTTTGCATTGGGGGAGTTACAAGAAGGAATCGAAGCTTCTGACGAATATTCTAAGAGAGCGTTTGAACGCTTACCGCAACAGACAACAGAAGAAATTGAAGAATACTTAGAGCAGTCTTTAAAAAATAACCAAGTTTTAGAAATCCAATTGAATACTTTGGATGATTTTGGCCGCGTTCAGCCGCCAATTATCGGTGTTTTTGAAGGGATGAGCTCAATGGAGCATGCAAAAGTTGGACATACACATATTTTATTTGAAGATATTCGTCATGTTAAAAGTCATGAGTTTACAAAGTGGTCGAGCCTTGATTAAAAAACTATTGTTATACGTGCGTTTTGTGAAAACATATGAGATAATGTTCATAGGTAATAGAAATAAAAATTATGGAGGTGGCTAGGATGGGACATCATTTAAAAGGACACCATGGTAAAAAAACAAATGCAAGTGGCGGCTTTTTAACAAAGTTATTGGCAGGTGGCGCCTTAGTGGGCGTAGGAAAAAAGTTATACGACAATCGTGAAAAAATTAAAGAGCTGTTAAGTGACGACAAAGAAAAAAGCAACGATACTGAAAACAAATAAAGGACTGGATTGACGGAATGGTAAAAGATGCAGCGTATATTATTGAAGAGATTACCACGATTTTAGAAGGAACCTATTTTGTGATAACCAAGAAAGCGAATAAGCGCCGCATGTGTTTACATGTTTCAGATACCGCGAAAGAATTTTTACGTTGTCGACTGGAGTATGAAACATTCTTAGAGCAACAGTTTGATTATGCCACAATGTTTTTAGAAACATGTACGGAAGATGTTTCTGTTGAAATTCAAACGGGACTACTTGAAGAAACAAATTATCAAGCATTAACCGTGGAAAAATTACAACAGATAGCCACTAAAATGTAACACAGCTGTTGTGTTAGTTGTGATTCTTAATTTGGTTAAGGAGGCGGATAAAATGTCAGTATATCAACATATTTTGGTTGCTCTTGATGGCTCAGATCAATCTGAAAAAGCTTTTCATGAAGCTGTCAGGATTGCCAAAGAGGAACAAGCCACTCTTTATTTAGCTACAATTATTAATGATGCTGAATTTACGACGAGTCCCTTTTCTTTTGAAGAATTGTATGATTTAGAAAAACACAAGTCAGAAGAGATGCTCACTGAAAAGGCAAAACAAGCGAGTGAAATTGGTGTAAAAACAGTCAAAAAAATTGTTGAGCTTGGGAGCCCAAAACGTTATCTTGCCAACACGATTTCTGAAAATTATGCCATAGATTTAATTGTGCTAGGGGCCACGGGAAGAGGTGCTATTCAACGAACCTTGATTGGTTCTACTACAGATTATGTGGTTAACCATGCTTCGTGCAATGTCTTAGTCGTTCGCTAATTGTGAGTAAATAATCAAGGACACAGTGTTTTATCGGAGCGTTTTTTTAAATTAAACGAGAGGTGAGTTTATGAAAACAAAAATCGGAAAAACAGTTATCTTGTCAGCGTTTTTATTCACAAGTTTCTTTTTGCTGAGTGGCTGTACCTCGGCTGGCGAAGAGATGGAAAAGACAATTGATCGACAGAAAGAAAAAGTCGATAAAACTGTCGATAATCAGAAACATCAAAATGAAAATTCCCTGGAAAGTTACGACGAAAAAGTTGACCGTTCTTTAGATAGTCAAGAAGACAATATCGATACTACTGAGTAACGGGAAAGCTTTGAACTATCGGCTAGTAAATAAATAGTATACAAAAGGGAGCATCCGCTGCAGTTATTTCTCACAGCGGATCCTCTCTTTTGTGGTTAAAAAGAAAAAGTTAACTGCTCCCCAACAGTTAACTTTTAATCATGTTGCACATAGTTAAAACACTCTATATATCATTTATATCATTTGAAACTGGTGGTGTAAAAAGAAATCTCTTGAAAAGAGTATCTATTTGTAGGAAAAGATGGGCATAAAAAAGAGAAACTTTAATAGGGGAAATAAAAAAGCATTTTTTCACTAATAATAGATATTTAAGTTTTTATAGCAACAGTTTATTCATGTTGCAACTTTTATCCTTCTATAGTAGTATTATGTTTAAAAAATTAGGAGGTGCGTTTGATTGACAAGTGACACGTCAGAAGGCGAGCAGAGATTCTTAATGTGTTTAGCCTACTTTTTAATTGAATAATTTATAGGGAAGTTCAGTATTGATAGCAAGTATGGGCTATTAAATGATGAGCTTATTTGCACTATAAAAAAATAATTAAGAAAGTTAGGTAAATAAATGGAACAGATAAAAGAGTATCAATTGAGTACAGAAGAGATTTTAAAAAAATATGAAATAAAAAATTTAGAAAACGGTTTAACAGCAAAGCAAGTAGAAGATAGTATTTTGAAATATGGGGTAAACAAACTAGAAGCTAAAACGACTCCTAAATGGAAATTGTTGCTTCGACAGTTTAACAATATGATTATTTATATTTTGTTATTTTCCGCAGCTTTGACGCTGTTCATGGGACATACTTCAGATACTATTATCATTGTTCTAGTAGTTTTTGTAAACGCGCTGATTGGGTACTATCAAGAAGCTAGTGCGACAAATGCATTAGAAAAAATAAAAGAACTTCTTTCTTCAAAAGCAACCGTTTACCGACAAGGTGTTAGAAAGGACATTCCAGCTGAACAGGTAGTAGTGGGAGATGTAGTTTTTTTAGAGGCTGGTGACAATGTTCCAGCAGATTTACGAATGATTGAAGCAGATAATTTACGTATACAAGAATCCGCTTTAACAGGAGAATCAGATTCTGTTGAAAAAGTTACGACTCCGATAATCGCTGAAGATACACCTTTAGCAGAACAAGTTAACTTAGCTTTTGCTTCTACGGATGTTACTTCTGGAAGCGGGATTGGTTTGGTGATAGCAATAGGAGAACAAACAGAGATAGGAAAAATATCCTCTGAAGTAAACAATACAGAAACCAGAAAAACTCCGTTAATGAAAGAAATCGATAGTTTGGGAAAAGGGATTACTTACGTAATTATGTCAGTAGCGATTGTTCTTTTTCTGGTAAGTTTGTTTCTTGAAACTTACTCTCTGTCTGTTTTATCTCTGGCTGTCGTGACAATGATTGTCGGCTCTATTCCTGAAGGCTTGCCTGCTACTACTTCCGTTGTTTTAGCAATGGGTGTGAGCGATATGGCTAAAAATAAACATACCATTGTTAAGACTTTACCTGCTGTGGAAACTTTAGGCTCTGTAGATGTAGTAGCTACGGATAAAACAGGTACATTAACCAAAAATGAAATGACAGTAAAAGACATCCTATTATATAAAAAAGAGTACCAAGTGACGGGCGATGGCTACCAGCCAACAGGACAAATTTTATTTGAAAATAAAAAAGCGTCATTAGATGAGAAGCTAAAATTGTTTTTAGAAATAGGCTTTGAAGCGAATGATACAGTTTTGGTAAAAGAAGAAAATCATTGGTCGATTAACGGAGAACCAACTGATGGTTCATTTCTTACTTTATACTATAAGCAATTTGATTATCCTAACCAACCTAGTTATGAGGAATTGGACATGTTGCCTTTTGACTCGGAGTATCGCTATATAGCAAAACTTATTAAAAATGAAAAGGGCGAGCAATTTATTTTTATAAAAGGATCGCCTGATAAGCTTTTGCCCATGGCAGAAAAAGCAGATCAAACTTTTGATACGAAGTATTGGTATGAACAAGTTGAAAAACTATCCAAAGAAGGAAAACGAGTAGTAGCGGTCGGGTTCCAAAAAGTTTCTTCAGCTATAACAGAAATTACGCATGATTTTTTAAAGAACGGTATTCAGTTAGTCGGGATTGCAGGGATTATTGATCCGCCAAGAGAAGAAGTCATTCAAGCGTTGGGTGAAATGAATCAAGCAGGAGTTCATGTTAAAATGATTACAGGGGATCATCCCTTGACCGCCAAAGCAATTGGGGAAAAATTAGGATTGGCACCAACAATTCGTGTCATAACCGGCGGTGAACTAGATAAAATGACTCCAGAAATGTTTCGTGAAGCTGTTTTGGAAAATCAAGTTTTTGCAAGAACGACGCCTAAAAATAAGCTTGATATTGTCAAAGCCCTTCAAGAAAGCGGTAAAGTTACTGCAATGACAGGTGATGGTGTCAATGATGCCCCCGCGTTGAAACGAGCAGATATTGGGGTAGCGATGGGAAAAAAAGGAACGGACGTAGCCAAAGACTCTGCAGATATGATTTTAGCAGATGATAATTTTGGTACCCTATCGGTGGCAATTAAAGAAGGACGTCGCATCTATGACAATATAAAAAAGAGCATTCTCTTTCTTTTACCAACTTCTTTTGCTGAAGGTTTAATTATAGTATTTAACATTTTAATGCAAAAAGAAATGCCTCTACAAGCAACCCAACTACTATGGATTAATATGGTTTCCGCAATTACTATTCAGTTTGCGTTTATCTTTGAACCAGATGAAGAAGGTATTATGAAAAGAAAACCAAGGAAAACTGGAAATCGTTTATTGGATAATCATGATATTTGGCAAATGGCCTATGTTTCAATAATAATGGCTTTAATTAGTCTTATTTCTTATGAGTGGTTATTAACTCAAGGTGTAGGACAAGCGGTAGCAAGTACTATGATGATTAATATTGTTGTTTTAAGTAAAATCTTTTATTTATTTAATATTCGAACAACACAACCATTTTTCTCTAAAAGCTTATTTACAAATCCAAAAGCTTTTTGGATTATCGGTATAATGGTCATATTGCAACTAATTTTGACTTATGTTCCATTAATGCAATCAATTTTTTATACGGCTAATCTGTCCTTGTTAGCTTGGGTAATTTCAATCGTTTCAGGTATGATTATCCTATTTATTACAGAAGTAGATAAGTATATAAGGAATGTGAAACGTAAGAAAAAAAGAAATGACGTACTTCCCAAGTCTTAAACTTGGAGATAAATGCTCAGGTGAGAAAGCCAATAAGAAGGAATTTCCCAAAGATGGTATAAAAATAAAAAAAGCGAAGAATGAACTGATGGTGTGCAGTATCCCGCATTTCATTTCGGTTGCATCAAATTCCATGTATGGAAAATGCTAGAATTGATGGTCTTGGCTCTTGAAACTAAACACTGTTTTCTCAATAAATGTTCGTCGCAATTTAGCCTTCTAAAATCCTATTACGATCGCGTCATAAAATAAAAAAATAATTAGGTGAAAACAATGGAAATACATTTTGAAAAAGTAACAAACAATAATCGTACGGCAGTGGAAAACTTACAGGTCTTCGCGGAACAACAAGACTTCATTGAATCAATGGCAGAAAACCTGAAAGAATCGGACCAATCTCCAGAATGGGAATCGGCAGGTATTTATGACGGCAATCAATTAATCGGCTATGCCATGTATGGACGTTGGCAAGATGGGCGCGTTTGGTTAGACCGCTTTTTAATTGATCAACGGTTCCAAGGACAAGGTTATGGGAAAGCAGCCTGTCGACTTTTAATGTTAACACTAATAGAAAAATACCAAACAAACAAGCTATACTTGAGTGTTTATGATACGAACAGCTCAGCAATTCGGTTGTATCAACAACTTGGTTTTGTATTTAATGGTGAATTAGATACGAATGGCGAGCGGGTAATGGAATGGACATATCAGAATAAGTAGATAGAACAGGTGAGACAAAAGCCACAGCGCATTTTGTTTCACTTGTTTCTTTTAATTGGCTTCATTTGTTTACTTTTAGTAAGTAAAATGGTAAATTTAGTGCAATCTGTTTTGAAAAAAAGAGTTACTGGAGGGTAAGGATGAAAATAGAATTTTTCCATGATGTTATTTGTAGTTTTTGTTTTCCAATGTCTGATCGCATGCATGAGATTCAACAGGAATTTCCTGAAATTGAATTAATCCATCGGTCGTTTGCGTTGGGGTGGTCAGCAAACGATTTTGAAACAATGTTTGGCTCACGAGCGGCAGTAAAAGAAGAAGTTTTGACGCATTGGGTGCATGCCAATCAAAACGATTCAAAGCATCGTTTTAATATTGACGGGATGAGGAAGCAACGATTTGATTTTCCAACATCAAAGAATGCATTATTAGCAGCAAAAGCAGCTGGATACATTGGCAACCAAGACACCTATTGGTTACTGTTTGATAAGTTACAAGAAGGTTTATTTGTGAGAAGTTTAAATATTGAAGAGCCAGAAGTAATTGAGGAGTTAGTAAAAGAAACAACGATTGATTTTACTTTATGGAAAGAAGCTGTTGCTTCCGAGGCTGTTTGGACGGCAGTTCAAGAAGATTTTGCGCTAGCTTCTGCTTATGGTTTACAAGGGGTTCCTGCCCTAATCATTAATCAAAAATATCTAATTAATGGTGCAGTACCGAAACAACAAATCAGTCAAACTATTCAAAAAATTCTCACAGAAGAAAAACAACAGCAACCGTTAGTTTCATTGTCTCCCTCTTCTGAAGAGTCAGCTTCATGTGAATTTAAGGAAGGCGCATGGACGTGTCAATAAGCGGTATAAAATAACGTTATTCTTTGACAAAACAAAAGACTTCTGTAATAGTTAATGCGGGGGTGATAATATGTTTAACGCGTATAGAGAATACTGGAATAATATTACAACAATGAATGCGTCAGCAACACGAGCACAATATTGGTGGCCACAATTAATTAATTATTTAGTGTTAGGGATTTATTCAGCAATTACGGGCGTTTACAGATATATTGAAGTAACACCCAATGATGGAACAATCATTAAAGAATGGAATACCGTGACCATTATCTTTTTCTTGCTGACTGCTTTAATTTGGTTGGCAAACTTTACTGTTCGAGCAAGAAGATTGCATGATCGCGACCACAGTAACTGGTGGATTTTATTCTATTTACTTCCTTTTATCGGTACTTTAGTGATCTTCATTACATTAATTTTGCCAAGTAAAAGCCACACAAGATGGCCAGTGAATCAATCAGAAATTTAATTTACTGGTTTAGCTGATTATCTTAAGAGTGAAAATAGGACATAAGTCATTTCGACTTATGTCCTATTTTCTTTTTTATTTCAGAAAAATAAAATTATCTTTTGAATGATGGTACCTCACATTGCGTGCTTCTTGATAAAAGAGTTATCTTTTTGGTAGATAGGGAAAACTATTAAGACGTTAAAAGTTTAATAAATCGAGCAATTCTCTTTTGTTAGAAAATAAGATAGCATCATTAATTAAAATACTTGGAACATTGGTTTCAATAATTGGTTGATTGGTAATAATCAAGTCAAATTCTTCGAGTCGATGATCATCTATTTGTTCTTCCGTGATTGCTAACGTATTTGAACGAATCCGATGTAACGCTAAAATATCGTGGACATAGTTTCCTATGTATTGGCTATGATTCAGGCCCATGTCACTAATAATCAAAATCTTTTTTGAGTCGAAACTCTGGTTAATTTCTGGAAAAGTATTGAGCAACCAAAAAATATAAGAAGATGAATAGTTTAATAGGTTTGTTTCTAAAAGAGCGGAAAAGAAATGCAATTCTGCTTTTAATCGTGCATATAAGTGGAGCTGAGTAAAATGAATTTGTCGAGTGAAAAAGGTGGCCCTTTGTGTTAATTCGGTGGTGTCAAAAGGCACTAATTGAGAAAACAAATAAAGACAGGTTAACAAGTGAACAGCAAAGTCAACGACTTCTTCTGTTAATTGTTCAATCTGTGAAAAAGCATTAAATTTTAAATTTTCACGTATCCTTTGACTGATAACTTCTTGTTCTTCAGAGTAGTATTGCTGAAAAGCGCCTCTTTGAAAATACCGGAGAACTTCCCGATAGGTCTCACGGCTGAGTCCAGTAAAATGACGACTGAGTAAAAGATAATCTTCCATTTTGATCGGACTCTTTTTGTCTGATTTTTTCTGGAAACGTTGTTGAAATCCTTGATGTTCTCTTAATAAATCAACAATAAAATACATAATAAAAAAATCGTGTTCATAACTGTTATCCATACTAATAATATTTAATTGACATTGATTACGGCGCATTAATTGCTTGATTTCCTGCTTGTCTAATTGATAGGGCAATTCATAATGACCATAATACATTAAAAAGAAAAAGGTCGTAAAAACACGTAAGGGCAATTCTTCTGTTTGGCTAGTTAATTGATAGCCTTGATCAACGATAACGCGAAGAGAGTAAGTTTCCAAGACCTGATTACACTGCTTTAATTTTCGAGCAAAAGAAGAGCGACTAATATTGATGGTATCGCAATAATATTCGATAGTTTTGCCAGGATTTTGGATAAATTCATGGAGCAATTGGGTGGTCGTTGACGTTTTTGCCATATCCGTCAGTACTTTTAAATATAAGGATGCATTAAAGTTTTCTAAACGATAGCCTAATTTATGAGACGTTTTAATGGTTAAGCTTTCGCCCCAGCGTTGTTTAATCTCCTCAATATAACGGATAAAAGTAGACTCAGAACTACCAATATATTTTGCAAGTTCTTTTTTAGTCATCCATTTATCAGAAATGGATAATACACGAATGATTTCTTCCATTTTCCGATAATTTTTTTCTAAAAACCTAATCATATTGTTTCCTCCCAAGTCCTTTACTTTAATGAAACAATCATCGAAACAATAACGCAATTTCAGAAATGAAACCGCTTGGTATGAAAGCTGGTGTGATTTAATGAGCTCCTTCTCTGTATAATAATTATCAGATTAGAATAATGAAATTTTACGTGCTACGCAATTCTAATTTAACTGTTAATTCATAAAAGAAAGGAGAGAACAGACATTAAATTACTAAAGAAATTTGGGGTTTTCGGCGTAGTCTTTTTACTTGTCTCATCCTATTTCATACCGCTCATTGGCTATGCAGAAACAGCCAAAGAAGTTGAAATTACATCCGCTCAAATGATAACAGATGAGAATGATAAAACGAATATTAATATCGAGTTAAATCTTCTCAACCAAACAGAGCAGCCATTACAACGAGAAATTCAATTGAAAAATGCACAGTTCATGGATTCTGCTGGAATTGAAAAAGACGGATATTCTTACCAAGTGACTAATGGTACGCTTTATCTCACTTTGGATGCACAAGTAAAAAAGCCGGTACAGCTTTCGTTAGCTGTTGAGCAAAGTTCTATTCAAGACGCTCAGCCACCTAAGTTATTGTATGAAAACAACGAATATGATGTTTCAGTTACTTCTGAAAAAATAACAGTAGAGGATTCTGCTAAAGAATCAACTGAACCAGAAAAAATAACTGTACCAGAAAATGTGAAAGAAAATAACAAAAATGATTCGGCTCCTGAAAAAACAGAACAGCCGACCGCAACAGAAGCGGTAACTAATCCATTTGCAGAAGCAAGAATGGCGCCAGCTACTTTGAGAGCGAATCTGGCACTGCCTTTAATTGCACCACAATATACAACGGATAATTCTGGCACTTATCCGACTGCTAATTGGCAGCCCACAGGCAATCAAAATGTGTTAAACCATCAAGGGAATAAAGACGGTGGTGCACAATGGGATGGCCAAACGAGTTGGAATGGGGACCCTACTAATCGCACAAATTCTTATATTGAGTATGGCGGTACAGGAGACCAAGCCGATTATGCCATCCGAAAATATGCTAGAGAAACAACAACACCAGGGCTTTTTGACGTATATCTTAATGTGCGTGGAAATGTTCAGAAAGAAATCACGCCATTGGATTTGGTCTTAGTCGTTGACTGGTCCGGTAGTATGAATGAAAACAATCGGATCGGTGAAGTTCAAAAAGGCGTGAACCGTTTTGTTGATACATTGGCAAATAGCGGTATTACCAATAACATCAATATGGGCTATGTTGGCTACTCAAGTGACGGTTATAATAACAACGCCATTCAAATGGGGCCGTTTGATACAGTCAAAAATCCAATTAAAAATATTACACCAAGTAGCACTAGAGGAGGAACTTTCACTCAAAGAGCGTTAAGAGATGCCGGTGATATGTTAGCAACGCCAAATGGACATAAGAAAGTCATTGTACTTTTAACGGATGGTGTCCCAACCTTCTCCTATAAAGTGAGTCGAGTTCAAACAGAGGCGGATGGTCGCTTTTACGGGACACAATTTACAAATCGACA
The DNA here is from genome assembly GCF_051712285.1 of Enterococcus sp. DIV1337a. Lineage (NCBI taxonomy): Bacteria > Bacillati > Bacillota > Bacilli > Lactobacillales > Enterococcaceae > Enterococcus > Enterococcus sp. DIV1337a. The sequence continues at coordinate 852,272 of NZ_JBIOOP010000001.1, forward strand.
AGATCAACCAGGCAGTACTTCTTATATCTCTGGTAGCTACAATGCGCCAGATCAAAACAATATCAATAAACGAATTAACAGCACTTTTATCGCCACGATAGGTGAGGCAATGGCCTTAAAACAACGTGGGATTGAAATACATGGATTGGGCATTCAATTGCAAAGCGATCCACGAGCTAATTTATCTAAACAACAAGTTGAAGATAAAATGCGTGAAATGGTGTCAGCCGATGAAAACGGAGATCTTTATTATGAATCCGCGGATTATGCACCAGACATTTCTGATTATTTAGCGAAAAAAGCCGTTCAAATTTCAGGAACGGTTGTAAACGGAAAAGTAGTCGATCCAATTGCTGAACCTTTTAAATACGAGCCAAATACATTATCAATGAAAAGTGTGGGCCCCGTTCAGGTGCAAACCTTACCGGAAGTATCGCTAACAGGCGCTACAATTAATAGTAATGAGATTTATTTGGGTAAAGGGCAAGAAATTCAAATTCATTATCAAGTACGTATTCAAACAGAGTCAGAAAACTTCAAACCTGATTTTTGGTATCAAATGAATGGTCGGACAACGTTTCAGCCATTAGCCACGGCCCCTGAAAAAGTTGATTTTGGGGTTCCTTCTGGAAAAGCACCTGGCGTGAAGTTAAACGTGAAAAAAATCTGGGAAGAGTATGATCAAGACCCAACAAGTCGACCAGATAATGTGATTTATGAAATTAGTAGAAAGCAAGTAACTGACACAGCCAACTGGCAAACTGGGTATATTAAATTATCAAAACCAGAAAATGATACTAGCAATAGTTGGGAGCGCAAAAATGTAACCCAACTTTCCAAAACCGCTGATGAAAGCTATCAAGAAGTTCTTGGGCTTCCCCAATACAACAATCAAGGACAAGCTTTCAATTATCAAACAACCCGTGAATTAGCAGTTCCTGGTTACAGTCAAGAAAAAATCGACGATACTACTTGGAAAAACACGAAGCAATTCAAGCCATTAGATTTAAAAGTAATCAAAAATTCTTCCTCAGGTGAGAAAAACTTAGTGGGAGCCGTCTTTGAATTGAGTGGTAAAAATGTTCAAACAACACTAGTGGACAATAAAGATGGGAGCTATTCCTTGCCAAAAGATGTGCGCCTACAAAAAGGGGAACGCTATACATTAACCGAAGTAAAAGCACCTGCAGGACATGAGTTAGGTAAGAAAACGACTTGGCAAATTGCGGTGAGTGAGCAAGGAAAAGTAAGCATCGATGGACAAGAAGTGACCACCACAAATCAAGTTATTCCATTGGAAATTGAAAATAAATTTTCTTCTTTGCCAATCAGAATTAGAAAATACACCATGCAAAATGGCAAACAAGTGAACTTAGCAGAGGCGACTTTTGCGTTGCAAAGAAAAAATGCTCAAGGAAGTTACCAAACTGTGGCAACTCAAAAAACAGATACTGCAGGATTGAGCTATTTTAAAATTAGTGAACCTGGTGAGTATCGAGTGGTGGAACAAGCAGGACCATTAGGCTATGACACTCTTGCTGGAAATTATGAATTTACTGTTGATAAATATGGGAAAATTCACTATGCAGGCAAAAATATTGAAGAAAATGCGCCAGAATGGACACTGACACATCAAAATCATTTGAAACCTTTTGACTTAACGGTTCATAAAAAAGCCGATAATCAGACACCACTTAAAGGAGCGAAATTCCGTTTAACAGGACCAGATACGGATATTGAATTATCAAAAGATGGCAAAGAAACGGATACTTTTGTTTTTGAAAACTTAAAACCAGGGAAATATGTCCTAACAGAAACCTTTACGCCAGAAGGATATCAGGGGTTAAAAGAACCAATCGAATTAATAATTCGCGAAGATGATTCAGTCATGATAGATGGGGAAAAAGTAGCAGATGTTTTAATTTCTGGAGAGAAGAATAATCAAATTACTTTAGATGTTACTAACCAAGCAAAGGTTCCTTTACCTGAAACTGGTGGCATAGGACGCTTGTGGTTTTACTTGATAGCGATTAGTACATTCGTGATAGCGGGTGTTTATCTCTTTATTAGACGACCAGAAGGGAGTGTGTAATCAATGAAAAACGCACGTTGGTTAAGTATTTGCATCATGCTACTCGCTCTTTTCGGGTTTTCACAGCAAGCATTAGCAGAAGTATCGCAAGCAAGCGTTCAAGTTACGTTGCACAAATTATTGTTCCCTGATGGTCAATTACCAGAACAGCAGCAAAACACAGGGGAAGAAGGAACATTGCTTCAAAATTATCGGGGCTTAAATGACGTCACTTATCAAGTTTATGATGTGACAGAGCCATTTTATCAGCTTCGTTCTGAAGGAAAAACGGTCCAAGAGGCACAGCGTCAATTAGCAGAAACCGGTGCAACGAATAGAAAACCGATCGCAGAAGATAAAACACAGACAATAAATGGAGAAGATGGAGTGGTTTCTTTTTCATTAGCTAGCAAAGATTCGCAGCAACGAGATAAAGCCTATTTATTTGTTGAAGCGGAAGCACCAGAAGTGGTAAAAGAAAAAGCTAGCAACCTAGTAGTGATTTTGCCTGTTCAAGATCCACAAGGGCAATCGTTAACGCATATTCATTTATATCCAAAAAATGAAGAAAATGCCTATGACTTACCACCACTTGAAAAAACGGTACTCGATAAGCAACAAGGTTTTAATCAAGGAGAGCACATTAACTATCAGTTAACGACTCAGATTCCAGCGAATATTTTAGGATATCAGGAATTCCGCTTGTCAGATAAGGCGGATACAACGTTGACACTTTTACCAGAATCAATTGAGGTAAAAGTGGCTGGAAAAACAGTTACTACAGGTTACACACTGACGACGCAAAAGCATGGATTTACGCTTGATTTTTCAATTAAAGACTTACAAAAATTTGCAAATCAAACCATGGCTGTGTCGTATCAAATGCGTTTAGAAAAGACCGCTGAACCTGACACTGCGATTAACAACGAAGGACAATTAGTCACGGACAAGCATACCTTGACTAAAAGAGCTACAGTTCGTACAGGTGGCAAGTCTTTTGTCAAAGTTGATAGTGAAAATGCGAAAATTACCTTGCCAGAGGCTGTTTTTATCGTCAAAAATCAAGCGGGGGAATACCTCAATGAAACAGTAAACGGGTATCGTTGGCAGAAAGAAAAAGCGTTAGCTAAAAAAATCACATCTAATCAAGCCGGCGAATTTTCAGTCAAAGGCTTAAAAGATGGCCAGTACTTCTTGGAAGAAATCTCTGCACCAAAAGGTTATCTTCTGAATCAAGCAGAAATTCCTTTTACGGTGGAAAAAAATTCTTATGCAACGAATGGACAACGAACCGCACCGTTACATGTAATCAATAAAAAAGTAAAAGAGTCAGGCTTCTTACCAAAAACAAATGAAGAACGTTCTATTTGGTTAACGATTGCAGGCCTGCTAATCATTGGGATGGTAGTCATTTGGCTATTTTATCAAAAACAAAAAAGAGGAGAGAGAAAATGAAGCAATTAAAAAAAGTTTGGTGCACCATTAGTACCTTGTTACTAATTTTGCCACTTTTCACGAGTGTATTAGGGACAACAACTGCATTTGCAGAAGAAAATGGGGAGAGCGCACAGCTCATTATTCACAAAAAGAAAATGACGGATTTACCAGATCCGCTTATTCAAAATAGCGGGAAAGAAATGAGCGAGTTTGATAAATATCAAGGACTGGCAGATGTGACGTTTAGTATTTATAATGTGACGACTGAATTTTACGAGCAACGAGCGGCAGGCGCAAGCGTCGATGCAGCTAAACAAGCTGTCCAAAGTTTAACTCCTGGGAAACCTGTTGCTCAAGGAACCACCGATGCAAATGGTAATGTTACTGTTCAGTTACCTAAAAAACAAAATGGTAAAGATGCAGTGTATACCATTAAAGAAGAACCAAAAGAGGGCGTAGTTGCTGCTACGAATATGGTGGTGGCGTTCCCAGTTTACGAAATGATTAAGCAAGCAGATGGTTCCTATAAATATGGAACAGAAGAATTAGCGGTTGTTCATATTTATCCTAAAAATGTGGTAGCTAACGATGGTAGTTTACATGTGAAAAAAGTAGGAACGGCTGAAAATGAAGGATTAAATGGCGCAGAATTTGTTATTTCCAAAAGCGAAGGCTCACCAGGCACAGTAAAATATATCCAAGGAGTCAAAGATGGATTATATACATGGACAACGGATAAAGAACAAGCAAAACGCTTTATTACTGGGAAAAGTTATGAAATTGGCGAAAATGATTTCACAGAAGCAGAGAATGGAATGGGAGAATTAACAGTTAAAAATCTTGAGGTTGGTTCGTATATTTTAGAAGAAGTGAAAGCTCCAAATAATGCAGAATTAATTGAAGATCAAACAAAAACACCATTTACAATTGAAGCAAACAATCAAACACCTGTTGAAAAAACAGTCAAAAATGATACCTCTAAAGTTGATAAATCAACACCAAACCTAGAGGGTAAAGATGTGGCAATTGGCGAAAAAATTAAATATCAAATTTCTGTAAATATTCCATTGGGGATTGCAGACAAAGAAGGCGATGCTAATAAATACGTCAAATTCAATTTAATTGATAAACATGATGCAGCCTTAACTTTTGATAACGTGACTTCTGGAGAGTATGCCTATGCGTTATATGATGGGGATACAGTGATCGCTCCTGAAAATTACCAAGTGACTGAACAAGCAAATGGCTTCACCGTCGCCGTTAATCCAGCGTATATTCCTGCGCTAACACCAGGCGGCACACTAAAATTCGTTTACTTTATGCATTTAAATGAAAAAGCAGATCCTACGAAAGGCTTTAAAAATGAGGCGAATGTTGATAACGGTCATACCGACGACCAAACACCACCAACTGTTGAAGTTGTGACAGGTGGGAAACGTTTCATTAAAGTCGATGGCGATGTGACAGCGACACAAGCCTTGGCGGGAGCTTCCTTTGTCGTTCGTGATCAAAACAGTGACACAGCAAATTATTTGAAAATCGATGAAACAACGAAAGCTGCAACTTGGGTAAAAACAAAAGCTGAAGCAACTACTTTTACAACAACGGCTGATGGATTAGTTGATATCACAGGACTTAAATACGGTACCTATTATTTAGAAGAAACTGTAGCTCCTGATGATTATGTCTTGTTAACAAATCGGATTGAATTTGTGGTCAATGAACAATCATATGGCACAACAGAAAACCTGGTTTCACCAGAAAAAGTACCAAACAAACACAAAGGTACCTTACCTTCAACAGGTGGCAAAGGAATCTACGTTTACTTAGGAAGTGGCGCAGTCTTGTTACTTATTGCAGGCGTCTACTTTGCTAGACGTAGAAAAGAAAATGCTTAATTTCTAGCATCACCGAAGAAATTTTTAGAAAAAACAAGAGCCTGGGCCAATCACTGTCCCAGGCTCTCATGCTTTATTTTTAAGGAGGAAGCAATGAAGTCAAAAAAGAAACGTCGTATCATTGATGGTTTTATGATTCTTTTACTGATTATTGGAATAGGTGCATTTGCGTATCCTTTTGTTAGCGATGCATTAAATAACTATTTGGATCAACAAATTATCGCTCATTATCAAGCAAAAGCAAGCCAAGAAAACACCAAAGAAATGGCTGAACTTCAAGAAAAAATGGAAAAGAAAAATCAAGAACTAGCAAAAAAAGGCAGCAATCCTGGCTTAGATCCTTTTTCTGAAACGCAAAAAACAACGAAAAAACCAGACAAATCCTATTTTGAAAGTCATACGATTGGTGTTTTAACCATCCCAAAAATAAATGTCCGTTTACCAATTTTTGATAAAACGAATGCATTGCTATTGGAAAAAGGCAGCTCCTTGTTAGAAGGAACCTCCTATCCTACAGGTGGTGCGAATACACATGCGGTCATTTCAGGCCATCGTGGTCTCCCTCAAGCCAAATTATTTACAGATTTACCAGAATTAAAAAAAGGCGATGAATTTTATATCGAAGTTAATGGGAAGACGCTTGCTTATCAAGTAGATCAAATAAAAACCGTTGAACCAACTGATACAAAAGATTTACACATTGAGTCTGGCCAAGATCTCGTCACTTTATTAACTTGCACACCGTATATGATAAACAGTCATCGGTTATTAGTTCGAGGGCATCGTATCCCATATCAACCAGAAAAAGCAGCAGCAGGAATGAAAAAAGTGGCACAACAACAAAATTTATTATTATGGACATTACTATTAATTGCCTGTGCGTTAATTATTAGCGGCTTCATTATCTGGTGCAAGCGGCGGAAAAAGACCACCAGAAAGCATGGAAATTAACGATTCGTATAATAAAAGTGACTATGTTTTTATTTTTTTAACCCCTTTACGTAGTGAATCAATGATCAAACCTAAGCAAAAATAAGTACAAAAATGAAGCCCAGAAGAAATCAACATTCTGGTTGTTAAAGATTGTTGGGAATAATAAGTATCCAGCGCAGGCGTTTGGTGAATAATAGAAAAACCTAGAAAATCTGTAAGGGCCAATAGAAATCCTTTACTATCATACCCAGAAAACCAAAGTAGTATAACGAAAAGACTAAACAAACTAAGAAAAAGAGTGAAAAAATAGCTTTTCAATTATTAATCCTCCTTATCGTGCATAATTGAACCAGAGAAACAGAAGTATTAACGAAATAACTAAAAGAGCAAGCCCCGAATAAAAAGCGACAAAGGACCAATCAATCGACTGTTTAAATTCCTGCCAAGTTTGGATTTTTCTGTTTTTTTTCGCGTTATCTTCAAGCGTTATAAAATAATTCAACAGCAAGAGGAGCAGCAACACCGTAAAATCATTTGTGGTAAAAAGCACATGTAAAAATAGAATGACAAAGACAACACGAGATAACACTCGATTCCGCAAAATTAAAAATAACTTAGCACGCATAATAAACCACCATTTCTTATCAGAGATAATGAATCTGTTTTTGTCTACTCTTTAGTTATAGCATAAAATTCTTAATAATGAAAAAATGATTCAAGAAAATAATTAAAAAAAGTTTTTTTCCTGAATCATTATTTTCGTAAATAAAGAATAAACGTGTTACTCTTGGTTTATCAAATTTGGAAGGAGTGTTGTAAATGAAATATCTGGATATTATTGCTTTAATTTTATTGATTGTCGGAGGCTTAAACTGGTTATTAGTTGGCGCATTTAATTTTGATTTAGTTGCAACAATTAGTGGCGGTGCAACCACACCATTAGCAAAAATTATTTATATTATTGTCGGAATTTGTGCGATTTATTCTATTAAGTTTTTAGCTCCTTTGTTCCGCGAACCATAGAATTGATTTAAAATATTTAGATAACGTGAAGTTATTTTGACTTAGCAATTGAGAGTTTCCTTGAGAAAGGGGACTCTTTTTTAATTTTCTATATTCGTTTCAGGAAGTTTAGACAAGCTCAAAAAATATTTCAAGAGAGCAGTGTTGTTTTCAAAATAGAACCTAGCATTACCTCGAATGTACCTCAAATAACCTGTGTCTTTTTTTTGAATCATTAGTTCAAATTGATGTGATCTCTAGTGAGAAAAATCAGCTCTAGGATACATAGGAAAATATAAGGATCAAATAGGGACTTTGATGATAAATTATCTTTTTCCTTGCTATGATAATAATAAGTAAAAAGAAAGTAGGGATTTATGTATGGAATTACAGGTGACAAAAAAGGCTAAATTTTTTTGTTTAGCGATGGCATTACTAATGACATTAGGTATTTTTATCAGTGCTGGTACAAGTGTTTATGCATCTGACCAGCTAGAGGATTCAGAAGTTGAGGCTGTAGCAAAAGGACTGGAAGAAATGTATGCGAATGGAGTGACGGAAGATAACTTTAAAAACTATGTCAAAAATAATTTTCCTTATCAAGAGATTTCTTCAGTTGAGAAAGAGTTAAATGTAAATATTTTTGATGCTTCAACAGTAGTTAAAGCACGTTTTAATTGGAATGCATTGGGAGGTTGCGTCGCTAACAAAATCAAAGATGAGTTTTTTGCAATGATTAGTATCAGCGCAATTGTAAAAGCTGCACAAAAGAAAGCCTGGAAAGAATTAGCAGTGACTGTATTACGCTTTGCTAAAGCCAATGGTTTGAAGACGAATGCTATTATTGTAGCTGGACAACTAGCTTTATGGGCAGTTCAATGTGGGTTAAGCTAATGAATTTAAAAGATCATGTTACGGAAATAGCAATTACTTTTATCATCGCTTTTGTATATACTTGGATAGATTCAGGAAAAATTGAAATCTTAAAGACTCTTTTGATAACAATAATATTTTTAGCCATGTTTTATGCAATGCTAAAAATTACCAATAGAAAAAGAAAATGATGTAGTTTTAGAAAGACAATGTGACAGGAAGTGTAAGAGGAGGAACCGAGCATTCTCTTTCTTTTAGAAATAAAAAGAGCTAAAACCTTTATTTTATAAGGTTTTAGCTCTTTTTTGTTTTTCTCTACTTTTCTAAAAATGGAGACGGCGGGAGTCGAACCCGCGTCCAAACATATTGCCACTTAAATCTCTACGTTCATAGACACTCATTTAAAGGTTCGCTTTACAGCGTGCCGAGTGACAGGCATTCTGTATTGCTAGTCTGGTAAGCTCCTCTAAATTTTACAGACGGAAAAATTTAGCGTATCCCACTTCGATTAGGACCCTGACCCGAGCACATGGGCGATGCCGGGAGGATCTTCGCTAGCTGGTTTTTAGGCAGCTAAAGCGAAAGAATTGTTTTCGTTTTTAGCAGTTATATTTAACTGTAACGTTTTAACGTAGCCGTAACCTACGAAACGCAATTCAAGCTCAACTATGCCTGTCGAATCCGTAACGCCCCCGAAATAACATAAGTATCCCTTGATACTTATCAAAGTATAGCATAAATTCCTTGTTTTTTCAAAGAGTAGGATAACAGTTTGTTAGATATTCATAAAAAGAGGAAGGACGGAAGTAAGTTTTGTTTCCTAAGCTATTTTTTATTACTTTCTGAGATTCACTATAAATAAGAATAAATAGTCTTGATAACAAAATGAGGATTAAATAAGTATTTTTATTCATTATTGATGTGAAACATGTTATTTATGCAAAGTAACATTGAAAGTATATTACGATTAAAAACGATTGTTATCTAATTTTCTTATCAGAATAAAACGTTTTCTTAGGAGGAATAATAAAAAAAGAGAAAAATATAGAATTAAAATAAGCATTAATGTTGTATTGGACATTTTTTTTTGATATTGTCAACTTCATAAAAAAACCGATAATAGGAAAAAAAATGATAAAAGAAGGGTGAATAAATTTCTATGACAAAATATACAAAGTTTATAGTTTTGATGCTGGTAATGATTCTACCAATTGTTAGTACATTGTTGATTGGTCCGGCTTCTTTTGGTGCTGAGTTAAATAAAAGTCCAATTGTTGATAAAATAAAACTGGATCATGCCACTTTATATCAAGGTGAGATGACATCTGTGAAAGTATATTTCAGTGACAAAGAGAATCAAAAAATAAAAGCGGGAGATACTATTACTTTAACTTTACCCGATGCATTAGTTGGAATGACAGAAAGTGATGGCTCACCACGAAAAATCAATTTGAATGGTTTGGGTGAAGTATTGATTTATAAAAACCGTGTTGTTGCAACATTTAATAAAAGAGTGGAATCTTTACATAATGTGAAAGGAAACTTTTCTTTTGGTATTAAAACGCTTGTCACAAATAGTTCTCAGCCAAATGTGTTTGAAACAGACTTTGGTACAGCGACAGCTACTCAGAGAATTATAGTGGAAGGTGTTGGCAACGAAGCAGAGAACCAAGAAAAAAGTGAATATCCATTTTTTTATAAAGTAGGTGATTTAGCAGGAGAGTCCAACCAAGTACGTTGGTTTTTAAATGTGAACCTCAACAAATCTGATGTCACAGAAGATATCACAATTGCGGATCGACAAGGCAGTGGTCAACAATTAAATAAAGAGAGTTTTACATTTGATATTGTGAATGACAAAGAAACTAAATATATTACACTTGCCGAGTTTGAGCAACAAGGTTATGGCAAAATTGACTTTGTGACAGATAACGACTTTAATTTACGTTTTTATCGGGGAAAAGCACGCTTTACTTCTTTTATCGTCCGTTACACTTCGACAATCACAGAAGCAGGCCAACATCAAGCAACGTTTGAAAATAGTTATGACATCAATTATCAACTAAACAATCAAGAGGCGACAACCGAAAAAGACGTTTCTAAGGTTAAAAACGTTTTTGTAAATGGAGAGGCGTCAGGTAATCACAAGATTAATATGCCCGCAGAAGAAAGTTTAGAGATGTCTATGGAAACAGTAGAACAACTGAAATCAAGTACCCCTTCTTCAGAAAAAGCAACAGTAATCACAGAAAAAACGGGAGCAACCGAAGCTGCAAAAAGTAATCAGCCTGTAATTCATGCTGCCCCAACAGAAGAAGAAAATCCAGATGAAAGTGAAACATTAGGAACAGTTAAACCAATTGTTCCTGAAAAACCAAACACGACAACTGAAGAGAATGGCGCCACAGAAATCGCAGAAAGCAAGCAACCAGAAGTCCATGTCTCACCAACAGAAGAAGAAAATCCAGATGAAAGTGAAACATTAGGCACAATTGAACCAATTGTTCCTGAAAAACCAAACAAGACAACTGAAGAGAATGGCGCCACAGAAACTGCAGAAAGCAAGCAACCAGAAGTCCATGTCTCACCAACAACAGAAGAAAGCCCAGATGAAAGTGAAACATTAGGCACAATTGAACCAATTGTTCCTGAAAAACCAAACAAGACAACTGAAGAGAATGGCGCCACAGAAACTGCAGAAAGCAGCCAACCAGAAGTCCATGTCTCACCAACAGAAGAAGAAAATCCAGATGAAAGTGAAACATTAGACACAATTGAACCAATTGTTCCTGAAAAACCAAACAAGACAACTGAAGAAAACGGCGCCACAGAAACCGCAGAAAGCAAGCAACCAGAAGTCCATGTCTCACCAACAGAAGAAGAAAATCCAGATGAAAGTGAAACATTAGGCACAATTGAACCAATTGTTCCTGAAAAACCAAACACGACAACTGAAGAGAATGGCGCCACAGAAACTGCAGAAAGCAGCCAACCAGAAGTCCATGTCTCACCAACAAAAGAAATGACCACAACTGAGAAAAAACAACCATCAACAGAAACAACTGTGGAGACAAATAAAAAAATTACATCAAAAAATCAACCACAAATACTAAATACTTCATTAAGTACATTGAAAAATGAAGGAAGCCAACAGTTAGCTGATCAACTGTTTAGTGAACCCATTCAAAAACTAAATGTAGCAAAAGGGCAACGAGTACTTCCCAAAACAGGTACAACAAAAACACCGTTTATGTTAGTAGAAGGAATACTGGCAAGTACATTTGCAATTTTAGGTGTAAGTTATCTACAAATGACAAAGAATTAACAATAGAAAAGCCACCTAGCTTTCGCTAGGTGGCTTTTCTGAATTCATTCTTAGCATTTACACAAGCAGAGATTCTTATTTTAGATGAGGCGACTTCCGCATTGGACGAAAAGACCGAAGAAAAAGTGTTGCAAGAAGTACAAAAATTTACCCACAATAAGTTGACCATTTTGGTTACTCATCGACCTAAAACCCTGCGATTTGTAGATGAAATTATTGATTTAAATGGGTAAACTTGTAAGCTGTTTGGTACATCTTTTGCTATACTCTTTATAAGAATTGAGTGAAAGGGGCACTCGTTGATGAAGAATAATGAGCAAGAATTAGCGGGATTTTGGGATGAATTTGCAGAAGAATATGAAGAAATTCAACAAGAATCGCCGTTTCCAATTGCCCAAGAATTACGGGATTTCTTGGTCCAAGAAGGTCTTTTTCCGTGTCAGACATTTCTGGATATTGCAGGTGGGACAGGACGATACTTACCTTTTTTTCAAGAGCAAGTCACGGAGTACACGCTAGCTGATATTTCTCAGAGAATGTTGGAGATTGCGGAAGCAAAAGCACAAAGCAACGTTGTTTTTCTTCACCAAAGCCAAGAAAGATTGATTGAGACTGGGAGAAAATTTCAAGTCGTTTTTTCAGCGATGAATCCTGCTTTGGATACGCCGGAAAAAGTTAATGCATTATGCCAATTAAGTGAGGAATGGTGTCTTATATTTCGGCTAGTAGAAGAGCAAGATTCGTTGTTTTCTCCTTTTGAGCAAGAGAGCAACCCGCAGTTAAATTGGATGGCACAATACAAAGCATTTCTAAAAAAAGAACAGCGACCCTTTTTCACAAAAAGATTTTTCTTTGAAGCATCAGAAACTATTTCAAAAGACTTTTTCCGCCGCTATTTTGAAGAGCAATGGCCAGTTCCCATTTTAGAACAACGCATACAAGAAATTTTTGGTTCTCATGAAATTAAGCAAAATCAGCGTACTGTTATGTATGAATTAATTGCTATTCCATGTGAAAAAACAACCAGCGATCACTAATTAGCGCTGGTTGTTTTTCTTTTCTTTAACTGTGCGAAAGCTTTTTCTGGAATCTCTTTTTTATCAATTTTGACAGGAGATTGGATGATTCTTTTTTTACTAATGGTCGCTTCTATGTAAGCATTTGGCTCCAAAGGTTGAGGATTTTTGTCTGTCCGTTCATATTCCATGACTTGCGTTTTTCCATTACTTTTAACAAAAGTTAGTCGATAGTGTAAAGAATATTGCCCATCTATGCTTTTTTGATTGTCATCTACTGTTTGCGTTCGTTCAGGAATTTCTAGAGGAACTTGTGCATAGGCTTTTTCACCCTTATAGATATCTGCATAATAACGATAGCCTGTATAACCACCAACAATGAATAAGCCAATAAATAAAATAGCGCCAATTTTTTTCATTTTTTCTCCTCCTAACAATTTACAAAAATAGCATAGCAAAAGAAGAAGGAAATCGAACATCGAAAAAACGAACAGTTGTCTTACAAAACTGTTCGTTTTTTCAGTCTATTTAGCTTTCATCAGATAATAGATAGGAATCATTTTTCTTACGATAACTAAAGAAAATAACAAAGTACAGTAGGCCTGTTAAAATAGTGACACCTAACGAATTCGTAAATAAAATGCCAATAAAGATGAGGCCTAAAATGATTAAAGCAAGGAGATTAATACTTTTTTCAAAGAGAGACCCTCGTTTTAAAGAAAGAACAAATGCCGCAGCGCTAATTAAAATCCAAATTAACAAGACGGTGTAAGAAAGAGAACCGGCTAAGTAACCAAATAATTCATCGCCAACAAAATAAGAAAGAATAACGCCCAGGTATAAAACACTGGCGCAGAAGAAAACTGAACGTTGGGGTACTTGGTGCTTGTTTAAAACCGCTAGTTTGCTCATTGACCCTTTTTTGTCTTTTAAACGAAAATATAAAAGGCGAGAAGAGGCGTATACCCCAGAATTAATAGAAGAAAATAAGGCTAAAATAATCACAAAATTTACGATATCAGCAGCAAAAGGAATATTCATTTTTTCAAAAACCATAACAAATGGACTCACTGTCGTGCCTGCTAATGTATTCCAAGGGAAAATAATCAAAAGTAAGAATAATGGAATGATATAGAAGGAAATAATCCGTCCCATCACACCGCGAATCGCTTTAGGAATGGCTTTTTTAGGATCATCTGCTTCACTGACAGTGATCGCAATTAATTCTGAACCGCCATAAGAATAAATAACTACTAATAAAGAATTAACAATACCTTTCATGCCATGCGGGGCGAAGCCACCATGATTGGTGATGCTTTGTAAAGTAGGGAAGACACCACTGCCTAGCATTTGTTGTCCCACCAGATAAACACCAAAAATAATTAACAAAATGATGACACTAATTTTAGCAAACGCCAACCAATATTCCGTTTCTGCAAATAAGCGAACCGAGTAAAGATTAATAAGCGTCGTTAAAATAGCTAAAATGAAAACAAAAAACCAAGCAGGAATATTAGGAAACCAAAGTTGTAAAAAGGAAGCTGCGGCAACCGCTTCTGCGATAATATTAATTGTCCACATGGAATAATAAACCCAATCAATAAAGTCAGCAGAATGAGGGCCTAAAAATGGTCGAACTAAGCCAGATAAACCATGATGCGTGTCTCCACCATCTAAAACAAGTTTCCCTAAACCGTTCATGACGATAAAGAGAACAGCGCCCCCGATTAGAAAAGCGATTAAAACAGAAGGACCAGCAATGCCAATTGCTTCGCCACTTCCTTTAAAAAGACCTGCGCCAATCGCTCCCCCTAAGGCTAACATCGTAATATGGCGCGAGCTTAATTGTTTTTTTAAGGTTGTTTGTTGTGTTTCACTCATAGGATTCTCCTTTAATTGAAAAAAATAATATGAAAATAACTTTCTTTATTATATACAATTTTCTGACAATTACAACTATTCTGTCAATGAAAATGAAAAAATAAGTGAAAAATATTGTGAAAATAAAAAAATCGAGCAATTTAAGGGATTAAAATCGCTCAATTTTTTTATTAATTTTTATTTTTTAATAGAGTCATAATGGTTAATGGAACAGTAATGACCACATAGCCGATGATACTAGCCACTACTAAGTAAGCTATTGGACTCGAGAAATTAAATAAGTCCGTTAAAAGTATTGCGACAATCATTGAAATAGCATAACAAATGAATAATTGAATAAACCGTTTTGCAGACAAAAAATCACCTCTTCCTAATTAGTAAAAGTCTCTTTTCAATCATTTAGTATACACCTGAAAAGAAGAATAAACTATTATTAATTAAAAGAAAAAGTGAAACAACTAGCGGATTTTTTGTTCAGATGTTTATCTTAAGAGTTAGAAATTGGAACATAAAGTCATTTATGACGTTGGCTTCGTGTAAATTGAGAAGTCTCGTCCTCTCTAGTGGTTGGTTGCTGCGTTCGTTGTACGGATTGCTTTTCTGGCTCGCTCTTTTTTTCAACATCAGTCACAATAGTTGGCTTCTGAGAAGGTGGGACAGTTGTTTTTTTGTTTAAAGTTGACGTAGTTCTTTTTGTTTCTTGCTTTTGTTGCTTTTTATTATTTTTATCATTGCCAGTGACTGTTAAATAAATAATCAGAAAAATCATTAGGATCGTTGCGACAATTAATAGAATAAACATGTTAAATGAAATGAACATGCATGGCCCTCGTTTCTAGTTTTTTCTTAGTTTACCAAAATTTCAAAATTTCGTCACTCTTTTCTTCAGAAAAAAACGAATTTCTAAGGGGGTAAAAGAAACTTTTATAAAAAAGCCACCTTTTTTTTGTGTGAAAATGCACAAAATTTCTGAAATCGTTTGCTGTTAAAACCAGATACTGGTAAAATAATTATTGTATAAGAATCATTTTAAAAAACGATTTTTGTTACAGATAACGTATTTGTTGAAAAGGCACTGTGAAGTAGTTAGAGACGACAGCCAAGTGACTTTTAATGACAGCCGCCCGATTGATTTCATGGAGCCTTTTCCTAGAAAACGAGGAGGTTATTTTGCGTGAAAGTGAGTATATTTTCGACATGCGTGGTGGATTTACTTTTTCCAAATGTAGGTCAAGCAATGGTAGAGGTTTTGGAACGGTATGGCTGTGAAACGGTTTTACCAACAAACCAAACGTGTTGTGGTCAGCCAACATACAACAGTGGCTATGTGACAGAGAGCACGACAACACTTAAGAATCAAATTGATAGTTTTGACGGTGCCGATTATGTGGTGGGGCCTGCGGGCTCTTGTGTCGGCATGATGAAAGAATACCACAAATTTTTAGCAGATGATCCTATTTATGGGCCAAAAGCACAACGTTTAGCTGAGCGAACTTATGAGTTTAGTCAGTTTCTTTATCGTGTCTTAGGGGTCAAAGATGTTGGCGCAACGTTATATGGGAAAGCCACTTATCATCGTTCTTGTCATATGACCAGAATTTTAAATGAACGTGAATCTCCCTTTATTTTGTTGGATCATGTGAAAGGATTAGAGATGATTCCTTTAGGACATCTTGAAAATTGTTGCGGATTTGGTGGGACGTTTTCAGTGAAAATGCCAGCTATTTCTGAACAAATGGTGACGGAAAAAATGAACGATGTGATTGATACAGGCGCAGAAATTTTAATTAGTGCTGATATGGGTTGTCTGATGAATATCGGAGGTAAATTCAATCGTGATGGGAAAAAGATTAAGATTATGCATATTGCAGAAGTCCTTAATCACGAAGTGGATGAAGCACGCATGGACCAACCGCAAATCATATCGGTAGGGTAAGGGGGAAGAACTGTGGGATTATCAACGAGCAATCAGCCGTTAAGTGAACGAATTGAAGAAAGTAAAAAAGATGTGTTTATGCAAAAAGCTGTCGCCAAAGCACAAGATGCCCAATGGGAGAAACGAGAAGGTGCGCGTGAAGCTTTAGGCAATTGGCCACAATGGCGTGAACTGGGAGAACAAATTCGTCAACATACGATTCAATATCTGCCTGACTATTTAGAAGAGTTCAGTGATAACGTCGCCAAACGAGGTGGAAAAGTCTTTTTTGCTCAAACTGCCGAAGAGGCCAATGAATATGTGAAACAAGTGGTTCTAGAAAAAAAGGCGAAAAAAATTGTAAAATCTAAATCAATGGTGACGACCGAAGTCGATATTGATCCAATGTTATTGGGATTAGACGATGTCAGTGTGATGGAAACAGATTTGGCGGAATTCATTTTACAAATGGATGACTGGGATGAGCCGTCACATATTGTTTTCCCAAGTATTCATAAAAATCGCGAACAAATTCGTCAGGTTTTTGCGAAAAAATTAGGGTATCAAGGAGATAATGACCCAGTAAATTTGGCACGTTGTGCACGAGAAGTAATGCGGAAATTCTTTTTGGAAGCGGAGATTGGCATTACAGGTTGTAATTTCGCTATTGCGGATAGCGGCTTAATTAACTTAAATACAAATGAAGGAAATGCTGATCTGACCATCAGTATTCCTAAGACACAAATCGTGTTAATGGGAATGGAAAGAATCGTACCAACGATACGTGAAGCAGAGGTTTTAGATAACCTTTTAGCCAGAAGTGCCGTTGGTCAAAATTTGACAACGTATGTTACATTTGCTGGGCAAAAAAATGCGGATGAATCCGATGGTCCAGAAGAATTTCACGTGGTCATTTTGGATAACGGACGTTCAAAAGCGTTAGGAACAGCCTTTCAGCCAGTCTTACAGTGTATTCGTTGTGGGTCTTGTCTGAATGTTTGTCCTGTTTATCGCCATATTGGTGGGCACGGTTATGGCTCTATTTATCCAGGACCAATTGGTGCTGTCCTTTCCCCAATTTTAGGCGGATATAAACAGTTTGGGGAATTGCCTTATGCGTCTAGTCTTTGTGGTGCATGTACGGAAACATGTCCTGTGAAAATTCCATTGCACGAATTATTAATTGAACATCGTAAAGTGATGACCGATGATCTGAAAATGAAACATGGATTTGAAGATTTCCAAATGCGTATGGTAGGCAAAGCCACTGGTTCACCAGCAATGTTTAAAGCAGCCATGAAAGTCGATCATGCTGCAGCGGGCATTTTAAGTAAACAAAAAGAAATTACTGTTGAAAACATGTATAATCATGGGGGCTATCTTGATAAAGGGCCAGGGTTAGTAAAAGGTTGGACCGATGTTCGCGATTTGCCAAGACCACCAAAATCTTCGGAAAATTTCAGAAGTTGGTTCAAAAAACATCAAGAAGGTGAAAAAAATGACTAATGAAGCGATTCAAAATCGAGAACCTTTTTTACAAAACCTACGAGAAAAATTAGGCGTAGAAAAACAGCCTGTTTCGGCCCATCCATTTGAGCCAATTAATCATTTGCCAGAAGAACAGTTGGCAGATAAAACACCAGCAGAGCTATTAACGATTGTGAAAGAACGTGTGCAAACGATTCACACGAACTTAGTGGAAACTACACAAGAAAATTTACTGACGACGATTCAGCAAATTGTTGCTGAGTTTGGTGGGGGCAATCTTTTATTGCCAACAGATACACGTTTTGAAACCTATGGATTAGCTGATTTAGCTAAGTCATTAGAGGATGTTTCTGTTAAGCAATGGCAACCTGGAAGTGAGCAACGAGAAGCGAATATTCAAACAGCTGCCCAAGCTAATATTGCGATTGCCTTTGCTGAGTTTTTACTAGCTGAATCAGGAACGATTGTGGTGGAATCCAATGCGGGACAAGGCAGAGCTTTACACTTTTTACCGAAGCATTACATTTCAATTATACCGTTTAGCAAACTCGTTCCACGTTCGACTCAGCCAGCAGCTTTTTATACAGAAAAAATAGAAAAAGGCGAAAAAATCGGCTCAGCGATTCACTTTATTTCAGGGCCTTCTAATTCAGGAGATATTGAAATGCAACTGGTTGTCGGGTTGCATGGTCCTTTAGAAGTTTGTTACGTGGTTGTGATGGATCGCTAAAACGCTAGAAGCATAATCAATTCAGCCCTTTTTAGAATTGATTATGCTTTTTTTATGAGCAGAATCAAAAAAGTAAGAATCAAATTTGAAAGAAATACGTTTTTTTTCTGATCATTTTGTAAAAAAAGCGTACATAAAAAATTAATTGAGTGTTAAGCACTATAGGATTGATTTACTTTGTGGTAGAATATGAGTCATAAGATAATAAGGTTTTTGGAGGAATGAGTTTGAAATCAAAAGAATTAATTAAAACAGTAGTCTTTTTTGCCTGTTTGGCTTTGGGTCTGTTTTTACTGAGACAATTTGTATTTACGCCTGTCGTAGTGAGAGGTCATTCAATGGATCCAACGTTAGCAGATGGTGAACGGGTAATTACATTAAAAAACACAGAAATTAATCGTTTCGATATTATTACTTTCCCAGCGCCAGATGAACCAGATAAAAATTATATTAAACGTGTGATTGGTTTACCTGGAGATACAATTGCATACAAGGATGATACGTTGTACATCAATGGAAAAGAAGTTGACGAACCCTATTTAGATGAATTTAAAAAAGCCTTAACAGATGGTCAACCTTTGACAGGCGATTTTTCACTAAAAGAAAAAGTGCCAGCAGATAGCTACTTTGTTTTAGGTGATAATCGACGTAATTCAAAAGATGGTCGTGTCATTGGTTTTATTCATAAAAAAGATATTTTGGGTGAAGTGAAATTTGTTATGTGGCCATTCTCACGGTTTGGTCCGATACCAGAAGTGTCAAAACAATAAAAGATACAATGAGTAAAAGTGAAGGGCGGAAATGTGTAAAAACAAACACATGTTTCCGTCCTTCTTTTGTGGTAAAATAAAGGCAGTGCAAAGGAAAAGGATGTGAAACCATGAGTGTGCAGTTTATTAGAGGAACCGCCGTGGCAGATTTAGAAGCGCCACTTATACAGGCGACAAAACAATGGCTAGAAGAAGACGCACAGCATGAAGTATTC
Source organism: Enterococcus sp. DIV1337a (assembly GCF_051712285.1). Taxonomy (NCBI): domain Bacteria; kingdom Bacillati; phylum Bacillota; class Bacilli; order Lactobacillales; family Enterococcaceae; genus Enterococcus; species Enterococcus sp. DIV1337a. The sequence continues at coordinate 871,826 of NZ_JBIOOP010000001.1, forward strand.
TATTTAGTCCCGAACCATATTAAATTTGAGCAAGAAATTCAAGTCTTGCAAAAGTTACGTCAATTACAGACAACCTCGTCTGATTCAATAACCAGTACCCGTCTGCAGGTTTTTAGTTTTTACCGTTTGGCTTGGTACTATTTACAACATACACCTTTTTACTCGGCAGATGTTTTATCTGATGCAGGAGCTGCAATGATTTTTCGCAAAATTTTAGTAGAAGCAGAAGAAGAGTTGCAAATTTTTAGAGGTGAAATTAACAAGCCTGGCTTTATTCAGCAACTATTTCAGCTTTATCAAGAAATGCGTGAAGGCAATATTGAAATTGCGGAGCTTTATCCATTTTTAGAAAAACAAACGGAGAATCCTAAAGGACAAGATTTACAACTTAAGTTTCAAGATTTAACGTTAATTTTTACACGATTCCAATTACAAATGAGTCAGTATGGCTATGAATCAGCGGAGATTATTCAACATTTAAGCGAGTATTTACAAACGGTTGATTTGTCGCATGTTCAATTCGTTATTTCAGGTTATCAGCAGTTTACTGCTAGAGAATTAAAGTTGATTGAAGTGCTAATGGCACAAGCAGGTTCTGTGAAAGTAGCCCTTTTATTGGACAAACAATATCCGCATGACTTACCTGATCCGCGGTCATTATTTTATGAAGCGGGTCAAACCTATCATCAGCTTTATCAACTAGCAAGACAGAAGCAAGTGCCGATTCTTTCAGATTATGTGGAAAAAAAAGAGATATTAATTACAAATCCAGACTTGCAAGGATTAAACGATTATTGGATTCAATCGCAAGAACACCTACCTACATTAAGCACCACTGACTGGAGGGGCGATGGTTTATTTCTGTGGCGTGCTGAAAACGTTAAAGAAGAATTAACACATGTTGCAACCGAAATTCGCCGTTTAGTGGTGGAAGAAGGGTATCGTTACAAAGAAATTCAGGTATTGACTCGTGATTTAGATTGTTATGAAAATTTATTAGAACCGATTTTTGCGGAACATGGGATCCCTGTTTATGTTGACCGAGATATGGCTATGGATCGGCATCCTTTAGTCGAATGGATTGAGTCTTTATTTGCTATTCATACGTACAATTATCGTTATCGAGATGTGCTTCGTTTTTTGAGAACGGAATTATTTATGCCAATGAATCAACACGCTACTTCTGAAGAAAGCTTGACTGATTGGTTAAACCAGCGGAATGCTTGGCGCAGAAAAGTTGATATTACCGAAAATGTAGTCCTGGCATACGGCTATGAAGGCTATTATTGGTCGCAAGAAAAAGATTGGGAATTTATTCGGTATGATTTTGAAGCGGAAGAGCAAGAAGATGTCGCTACGATGGAAGAAGAGTCAAATGCGATTCGTCAATCGCTTCAACGGCTGCTGCCTAGTTACTTTCAAGCAATGATAAGTGCCGAAACTGGTTTGGAAGCAGCGACCGTCTTCTATCACTTTTTACTGCAAAGTGGTGTGGCAACGCAATTAAAAATGTGGCGCTTACAAGCTATCGAAGCAGGTCAATTAGAAACAGCTCGTAACCACGAACAGACTTGGGATGCATTAATGTCGTTACTAGATGAATATGTCACTGTTTATGGAGAAAGTTTGTTTGATTTTACAACGTTTCAGGAAATATTTGTTAGTGGCTTGGAAGGTTTACACTATAGTAAAGTACCGACAGCGATTGACCAAGTACAAGTTCGGGCAATGGATTTAACGCGACCTGGCGCCGTCAAGGTTACTTTTGCTATTGGGATGACGGAAGAAATTTTTCCACAAAAGATTGAAAATAAAACATTATTGTCTGATGAAGAACGTCAGACAATCAATGATACTTTAACGGAAAACCAATATTTACGTGGGACAACCGGGCGCAAAATTGCGCAAGAACCTTTTGTTGCATATCTCGTCTTTTCTTCAGCGCGAGAACGGTTATATTTAACCTATCCAAGTGTTAAAGACACCGCTCAAGAAGTCAAACCGTCTCCTTATTTTAAAAATATCCAAAAAGATTTAAACTTGCCCGTTTTTGAAAAAAATGAAACAACCATTTTCGATGATGAAACGACCAGTTTAGCCCATATTAGTACGTATCGGACGTTAATCGGTGAATTAACGCGCTTGAAAAGACAACGGAAAGAAACACAAGAAGGATTGTTGCCTTTCTGGTTAAATATGGAAAAAGCGCTAATGAACCAACCAATTGCTTCGCTAGCCAAACAAGTTTTCGAAAGTTTAACGCATCAAAATATTCCTGAAAAAATTGACGAGGTCTTAGCTGAACCTTTATACGGAAAAGATATTTATACATCCGTTTCTCGGATGGAAAGTTTTTATCGGTGTCAATATCAATACTTTTCTCGCTATGGCTTACGTTTGAAAGAAAGAGATGTCTTTGGGCTTTCGCCAGCAGCTACAGGGGAATTTTTCCATGAAGCATTGGATCAGTTCTTTAAATTATTGATTATGAATCAACGGAACTTATCTGAGCTAACCGATCAGGAAGTCAATTTATTGGCGGAGGAAGTGCTAAATAGTATTTTAGGGGATGCGCGTTTTTCCGTATTAACAACCTCTAGTCGCATGAACTATATTCGCTATCAATTGAGTCAAACAATTAAAAAAGTCAGTTGGGCGCTGAAACGCCAAAGTCAACGAAGTGGCATGACGACTGTTCAAACGGAAGTGTTATTTGGCCAAATTGCCGCTAAAAAAGGAATTTCTGGTTTGGAACTACCATTAAAAAATCAAGGGAAAATTCATGTTCGTGGGAAAATCGACCGGATTGATCAATTGGTTACACCCGAATCAACCTATTTAGGTGTGATTGATTATAAATCGAGTCACCGTAAATTTAATATGACAGAAGCGTATTACGGCTTAGCCATGCAAATGCTGACGTACTTGGATGTGGCTTTAATGGATGCTGTACAATTAGTTGGTCAAGAAGCCAAACCTGCTGGCTCACTTTATCTGCATGTACACAATCCTACGTTATCTTATGAAGGCAAAGACGACATTGAACAACAAATGCTTAAAAAATATCAGTTTGACGGTCTTTTGATGAAAGACCCAGATTTATTGGATCACTTAGATACGAGTCTGCAAGCCAAACAAAGTTCGTTGCTGTTTCCGATTGAAGAATCCGCCAAAGAACAAATTAAACCTGGTCGTCGCCAAGAAGATAAATTTGTGACAGAACCAGAATTAGGCGCGTTGCTTTCCCATAACCGAAATAAATTTATTGAAGCGGGGAATCAAATTATTGGCGGTGAAGTTCAACTTAATCCCGCTTATCAAGGCAAGGAACGGATTGCTTGTCGCTATTGTCCGTTTCGAAGTGTCTGTGATTTTGATGTGATGTTAAAAGAAAATAATTATCATCGTATTGAGAATTTATCCAAAGAGGAAATTATGGCGCGCTTGTTAAACAAAGATGAGGAAGGAGCAACCGAAGATGAGTAAAACAATTCCACTACGTCCAGCCAATGAGCAATTCACCGACAGTCAATGGCAAGCGGTGTTTGATGGCGATGAAAATATCTTAGTTTCTGCTTCGGCTGGCTCAGGAAAAACCACTGTTTTAGTCCGCCGTGTCATTGAAAAAGTCAAAAGCGGCGTCGATATCGATCGTCTCTTGATTGTGACGTACACTGAGGCCGCTGCCCGTGAGATGAAAGAACGTATTCAAGTGGCTTTACAAAATGCAATTAATGAAGAACAAGATCCAGAAAGAAGACGGCATTTTTCTCGTCAAATTGCTCTTTTGCCAACAGCCAATATCAGCACGTTACATGCCTTTTGTTTAACTGTTATTCGTCGTTTTTATTATTTAATTGACATAGATCCAGTTTTTCGAATGTTAACAGATGAAACAGAAACATTGTTATTAAAAGAAGATGTTTGGGATGCGTTACGTGAACAATTTTATGAGGAAAATCAAGAAGCGTTTTACCAATTAACAGCGAATTTTTCCAATGACCGCAGTGATGACGGCCTCACTAACTTAATTTTTTCTTTTTATGAATTTGCCAAAGCCAATCCTGATCCAGAGGCGTGGATTAGTGGTTTAACACAAGCCTACGAAGTGGGGGATCAGCTAGGCGAATCAACGTTATTTCAGACGTACTTAAAACCGCTAGCAGTTGAGACGTTACAACGAACTCTTCAGCGTTACGAAGAAATGGTGACCTTAACAGAGGGCGAAGAGAAACTTCAAAAGATTTGGTATTTAGCTCAAAATGAAAAGGAACAAACAAAACAATTTTTACAATTTTTAGAGAGAAATGATTTAGAAAGCGCCTATAATTTGACTGAATTATTGAGCTTTGAACGCTACCCGACAGTTCGTGCCGAAGAGTTGAAACCGACCGCAGAACAAGCCAAACAGTTACGAGAGCAAAATAAAAAAGCCTTAAATGATTTGAAAAAGCAATTGTTTACACTTTCTCCAGATGCCATGAAACAAGTCTTGAAAGAGGCCACGCCCATTGTTCAAGAAATGGCCCACGTGGGTAAACAATTTATGGAGGCCTATGGCGCAGAAAAACGGCTTAAAAATTTAGTGGATTTTAACGATTTAGAACATTATACGTTAGCTATTTTAGCGAAAAATCAGGCAGATGGCTGGCAAGCATCAGAAGCCTCTGTTTACTATCGCGAAAAATTTGATGAAGTGTTAGTCGATGAATACCAAGATATCAATCAATTACAAGAATCAATTTTGTATTGGTTGCGCCGCCCTCTTAGCACAGAAGGAAATCTTTTTATGGTAGGGGATGTGAAACAGTCTATTTATTCTTTCCGTTTGGCAGATCCTACGTTGTTTATTGAAAAATACAATCAGTATGGACAAGGTAAAGAGGGCAAGCGAATTATTCTAGCTGAAAATTTTCGTTCCCGCAAAAACGTTTTAGACTTTACGAATTTAGTATTTAGTCAATTAATGGATGAGCGAGTGGGCCAAATCGCTTACGATGAGTCAGCCGCTTTGGTTCATGGCTTTGATCAGTTTTCGGAGTCGGCTGTTTATTCAACTGAATTGCTGATTTATGAAAAAAAAGCAACAGAATCAGTTGAATTTCCAGAATTACAATCCCCTGAGTTGTTGATTGAAGATAAGACAGAAGGGGAACTTTATGTCACTGCTTTGAAAATTCGTGAATTAATTGACCAGAATTTCTTAATTTATGATAAAAAGCTGAAAATGGATCGACCGATTACTTATCAAGATATTGTCTTATTAACACCTACGAAGAAAAATAATTTAACTATTTTAGATGTTTTTAAATCATTAGAAATTCCAGTTCAAGTCAATGATGCTCAAAATTATTTCCAAGCAACGGAGATTCGTACAATGATTGCCTTACTTCAATTGATTGATAATCCTTATCAGGACATTCCTTTAGCAGCTGTGTTACGTTCACCAATTGTGGGATTAAAAGAAAACGAATTAGTGCTTATTCGTTTGGCTAATAAGGAAGCCAGTTACTACGAAGCATTTTTAACGTTTAATCAAAAGATGGAACCAACCATGGAGGAAGCAGTTGTTCAGGAAAAAACTATACGTTTTGCTGAATCATTAGAAAAATGGCGAGAACAGGCTCGACGCAACCAGATTAGCAACTTGCTGTGGACGATTTATCGGGAAACGGCCTACCTTGATTATGTTGGCGGGTTGCCTGTTGGCAAACAACGCCAAGCCAATTTATATGCGTTGGTGGATCGGGCCGCGGCGTATGAAAAAACAACCTTCCGCGGATTATTTCAATTTGTTCGCTTCATCGAAAAAATGCAAGAAAAAGACAAAGATTTAGCGGAACCAGTCGTTTTAAGTGAAGAGAATGCCGTACGCGTCATGACGATTCACGCTAGTAAAGGGTTAGAATTTCCGGTGGTATTCGTTTTAGATATGACCAAAGAATTTAATGTCAGTGATTTGAATGAACGCTATATCTTTGAAGAAAATTTAGGGGTAGGCATTCGTTATTTACAACCTGAAGAACGAGTTATGTACGATACTTTACCATTTTTGGCGATTAAACAAGTACGATTGAGAAAATTACTATCCGAAGAAATGCGGAAGTTATATGTGGCGTTGACACGTGCAGAACAGAAACTTTTTCTGGTGGGCTCCTATAAAGACCAAGCGGCGATGTGGAAAGAGTGGCTGAAAGTTGGCGATGTAGAAACACTGGTGCTACCAGCTGAAAATCGCTTGCAAAGTAAAAGTAGTTTAATGAATTGGGTTGGGATGACATTGGTACGCCATCAAAAAGCCGATGAATATCAGCAAGAAGTAGTAGTAAGTAACGTTCCCCAAGTCAAAAAGCACCCAGCTAACTTTCATATTCAGTGGTTCAACGAAGAACAACTACGAGCAGCCATTCAGCAATTACAATTACCAGAAAGACAAGCAGAGGATTTAGCCGAAAAAGCGCAATTATCTGCTGACAAAATCAATCGTGGCCTTGCACGGTTAAGTTTCAACTATCCGTTTGAAGTGGCTACTCGGACCACCAGTTATCAGTCTGTTTCTGAAATCAAGCGAGTATTTGATGACCCCGACAACAAAGAAATTGGTAAAATTGAGGTTCGGGAAGACAATACTATTCAGGCGCAACCGTTAATTGTCAATCGAATGATTGAAGGAGATTTAAGTAAGCCTAAATTTTTAGATACGGTTCAAGCGCCCTCAGCAGCTGAAATTGGGACAGCAACCCATTATTTATTACAACTAATTGATTTAAGTACGCAACCTTCTTATGAGGAAGTGCGAGCTGTTCAAGAACGCTTAGTGGAAAATAAATTGATTTTACCAGCAATTGCTGAAAAAATGAATCTGGAACAAATCGTGGCCTTCTTTGACACCGCCTTAGGAAAACAATTGATTCAACACCATCAAACCGTTAGAAGGGAACAACCTTTTTCTATGCTGATTGAAGCAGAAGAGCTCATTCAAAATTATCCAGAAACGACACAAGATGATTTATTAATTCATGGGATTATTGATGGCTATATCGAATTAGACAATCAATGCATTTTGTATGACTATAAAACCGATCATGTAAAAGGCACCTCTCCCCAAGCAATTTCTGAAATTGTCGAACGGTATCGCGGACAGATGAATCTTTATCGTAGAGCGCTACAAGAGGCAACGCATAAAGAGGTGTCGCACGTCTATTTAATTTTATTAAATGGAGGAGTAATTATTGACATGCAGACAGGAAATGTTGTAGATTTTATAAAGTAGAAAAAATTAGAAGCAGAAACACTTACATTTTGTAAGGAATGTGCTATACTCATTGAAGAGGTGAGGAAGATGGAAAAAGTAAAAACAGGATCGTTTGTACTTTGTCCCAAATTTGAAAAATCATTTTCAATACTTGGTAAAAAATGGAATGGTTTAATTATTGATGTTTTATTAGAACGAGGTCCTCAACGTTTTGGCGAATTAAAAGAAAAAATTCCAATGCTAAGTGATCGTGTCTTAGTAGAGCGATTGAAGGAACTAGAAGCTGAAGGGATTATCACCAAAGCTGTTCGTTGCGGTGAAGGAAATCGCTTAGAATATTTCCTGACCGAAAAAGGCGAAGACTTGCAATTAGCAATGGAACAAATTCAACATTGGGCAGAAAAATGGGTAAAAGACGAAGAATGCAGTTGACCGCAAGCAAAACTTCTTGTAAACTAAACGTAATTAAATAACTAAAAAAACAGTGATGGAAACAAGTAGTTTGAATTGACGTGTTTTAGGGAGAATCAGCCAGAGACTGGAAGCTGATTTACACAGTCACCAAGCGAAATTCACTTCCTGAGTTTGTTTGTTTTCAAGAGGAAAACAAACCGGTAATTGCCGTTAAATGAAATGAGTGCATGACAATAATTTGTTATGAATTAGGATGGTAACACGATAGCTCGTTCCTTTGAAAGGAATGGGTTATCGTTTTTTTTTAGTTTAAATAAAAAGATAGAGGGGAACGCATAATGACATTACAAGCGCAATTAGAAGCTCTTAGAGACAATACGCTCAAAGAAATCGCACAAGTTGCTACTTTGAAAGAATTAAACCAAATTCGTGTAGAAACATTAGGAAAAAAAGGGCCAATCACCGAAGTATTAAGAGGTATGAAAAACCTTTCACCAGAAGAACGACCAGTGGTGGGGGGCTTTGCAAATGAAATCCGCGATTTATTAACTGAAGCAATTGAAGCCCGCAAAGTTATTTTAGAAAACGAAGCATTAAATGCGGCACTAAAAGAAGAAAGTTTAGATGTAACTTTACCTGGAAAACAAATGCCTCAAGGCACACGTCATATTTTGACACAAGTCATGGAAGAGATTGAAGATATTTTCTTAGGTATGGGTTATCAAGTAGTGGAAGGATACGAAGTAGAATCAGATCATTATAATTTCGAACGCATGAATCTACCAAAAGATCATCCAGCACGCGACATGCAAGATACGTTTTATATTTCAGATGAGATGTTAATTCGTACGCATACTTCACCAGTTCAAGCTCGAACAATGGAAAAACACGATTTTTCCAAAGGTGCATTGCGAATGATTTCTCCTGGGAAAGTATTCCGTCGTGATACAGATGATGCGACACACAGTCACCAATTCCATCAGATTGAAGGCCTTGTTGTCGATAAAAATATCACAATGGGTGATTTAAAAGGCACGTTAGAAGTCATGATGAAAAAAATGTTTGGTGAAGAGCGTAAAATCCGTTTACGTCCTAGCTACTTCCCCTTTACAGAACCATCTGTTGAAGTGGATGTTAGTTGTTTCAAATGTGGTGGTGCAGGTTGTAACGTCTGCAAACACACAGGTTGGATTGAAATTTTAGGTGCGGGGATGGTTCATCCAGATGTTTTGCAAATGTCAGGAATTGATCCAACCGATTACTCAGGTTTTGCCTTTGGCTTAGGACCTGATCGCGTTGCTATGTTACGTTATGGTGTGAATGATATCCGTAATTTTTATCAAAATGATTTACGTTTCTTAAATCAATTCAAGGTAAAGGAGTAGTTGAAAAATGTTAGTTTCTTATAAATGGTTAAATGAATATGTTGATCTTTCAAACGTTACTCCGCAAGAATTAGCGGACAAAATGTCTGTGACAGGTATTGAAGTTGAGGGCGTTGCTGTACCTGAAGAAGGATTAAAGAAAATTGTTGTCGGTGAAGTAAAAGAATGTGTTCCTCATCCAAATTCTGACCATTTATCAATTTGCCAAGTAGACATCGGTGAAGAAGAATTGTCACAAATTGTTTGTGGAGCACCAAATGTAAAAGCAGGAATTAAAGTCATCGTGGCATTACCTGGTTCAAGAATTGCAGGGAACCAAAAAATTAAAAAAGGTAAAATGCGTGGCGAAGTTTCTAACGGAATGATTTGTTCATTAGAAGAACTAGGATATTCAGATAATGTTGTACCAAAAGCCTATGCTGAAGGGATTTATTATTTACCTCAAGAAGCAGTGAACGGGACACCGGTTTTCCCTTATTTAGACATGGATGATGCGATTATTGAATTATCAATTACACCAAACCGTGCAGATGCACTAAGTATGAGAGGGGTAGCCTATGAAGTTGGCGCAATTTATCGCCAAACACCACAGTTTAATGATCCCGAACTCAAAGAAGATGCTTCAGATAACGTGGAAAATTACGTAACAGTGACTGTTGAAGATTCACAAGATGCCCCAGCGTATCAAATTCGTGTCATTAAAGATGTGACGATTGCAGAAAGTCCTCAGTGGTTGCAAAATCGATTGATGAATGAAGGAATCCGTCCGATTAACAATGTAGTGGACGTAACAAATTATATTTTATTATTATTTGGTCAACCATTACATGCATTTGACTACCAAAAATTAGATAGCAAAGAAATCTTGGTGCGTCGAGCAACAGCAGGCGAAGAACTAATTACATTAGATGGTGAAACACGTCAATTAACAGAAGAAAATATCGTCATTACGAATGGAAAAACGCCTGTTGGCCTAGCTGGCGTAATGGGTGGAGCTAATTCTGAAATCAGTCAAGAAACAACGACTGTGGCTTTAGAAGCGGCATTGTTTAATCCATTATCTATTCGCAAAACGTCTAAACAATTCAATTTACGGAGTGAATCTTCAAGTAGATTTGAAAAAGGTATCAACCAAGCGACAGTTGGGCTAGCTTGTGATGTAGCAGCCGCTATGATTGCAGACTTAGCCGACGGAACAGTGGTCTCAGGCACTGCAATTGGTTCTGAAGTGGCCGTTAAAGAAGCACAGGTAGCTGTGACTTTAGAACGAATCAACCAATATTTAGGCACTGCATTAGATGAAGCAACGGTGAATGAAATTTTTGAAGCACTCGGTTTTGCTTATGAAGTAAATCAAGGCGCATATGAAATTACGATTCCACCAAGACGTTGGGATATTGCGATTGAAGCAGATATTATTGAAGAAGTGGCGCGCATTTATGGATATGATCATTTACCGTCAACATTGCCAAGTGGAGAAACGGTTGCTGGAAGTCTAACCAAAGCACAACATGTTACGCGCCAATTAAAGAGCTTACTAGAAGGTCATGGCACGAGTGAAGCTATCAGCTATGCATTGACAACAGAAGAAAAATCACGTCAATTTATGATGAAAGAAAGTCAAACAACACGATTACAATGGCCAATGAGCGAAGAGCGTTCTGTGTTACGTATGAACTTAATTTCTGGTTTATTAGATGATGTAGCGTACAATGTGGCGCGTAAAAATAATAATATCGCCTTCTACGAAGTAGGACGCGTTTTCTACCAAACAGAAGATCCAACAAAAAATTTACCTACAGAAGAAAATCACTTAGCACTTGCTTTAACTGGTAATGCAATGGTTAAAGATTGGCAAACAAAAGCAACAGCTGTTGATTTTTATACAGTAAAAGGCTTAGTGGAAAGTATTGTGACTGTTTTAGGATTAACAGAAAAAATCAGTTACCAAGCGACAACGGTGATTCCAGAAATGCATCCAGGCCGGACAGCATGGATTTATTTAGAAGATGAAGTGGTTGGTTTTGTCGGACAAGTTCACCCAACAACAGCAAAAGCATATGATATTCCTGAAACATATGTTGCTGAATTAAACTTGCAACAATTAGTAGCCACAGAAGCAAGCGGAGTTACTTATGAAGCAGTTTCTAAATTCCCAGCAGTTTCTCGAGACATTGCTTTATTAGTCGATGAAACAGTTACCAATCAAGAACTAGTTAAAACTATTTCAGATAACGCAGGTAAATATTTAAAAGAGGTTCATTTATTTGATGTATACCAAGGTGAAAAACTAGGCGCTGGTAAAAAATCAATGGCCTATAGTTTAACTTTCGTTAATGCAGAAGCGACATTAGTGGATGAAGAAATTAATCGTTCAATGGAAAAAGTTGAAAAAGCGCTAATTGAAAAACATCAAGTAGAAGTAAGATAAAATAAAAACAGCGACAACTAAACATCGTTAGTTGTCGCTGTTTTTAACTACATTAATAACTTTTCGCCCAATTTCGTGAAAGCCAACGTGAAAATTGTGAGATACTAAAGTTAATAATGAAATAAATTAGGGCGACGATTCCGTAAATAGTGAATACTTGTCCTGTTTGTGCGTAGCGCCCCATTAAGATATAAGATTTGCCAAAGAGTTCTTGTAAAGCAATCACGGAATACAAGAAACTTGTATCCTTGATGACAGTAACAAACTGAGAAACGATCGCTGGTAAAACATTGCGAATGGCTTGAGGCAAAACAATATGATAAAGAATTTGCCAATTTGAAAAACCTTGAGAACGCGCCGCTTCAATTTGTCCTTTATCGACACCATTCAAACCACCACGAATAATTTCCGCTAAAGCAGCGGTGGTAAACACAGTAAAACTCACAATTCCAGCAGGAGTGGATTTGATTTTGAAAATCAAAAAAATAACATAAATCCACAATAAGTTCGGAATATTGCGTACCACTTCTACATAAATACTGGCAAGTAACTTCAGTGGTCCATGAGTTTGATTTCGCAAAACGGCTAGAATGGTGCCAAAAATCGTACTCAAAATAATTGAGACGAAAGAAATATAGAGTGTCAATTTTAAGCCGTTAAATAGAAATTGAAAATTATTTGCTGTCAGTAATTGACGCATTTCTTCTGAAAAAGGCATCTGTTTTCCTCCTATCTACTATATGCTTTCTTATTTTTTTCTTCCATTTTTCTAGCTAAATTCGCTAATGGGAAGCAAAGAATGAAATATAAGAAACCAGCAAGCGCAAAAGCAGGAATGTAGTTCAAGTTGACAGACGACCAACTATTGGCAGCAAACATTACGTCAGCGCCAGAAATAATGGCAACTGTGGACGTATTTTTAATTAGGTTAACGACTTGATTGGTTAAAGGCGGTAACATAATCCGCCATGCTTGTGGTAAAATCACATACCGCATCGTTTGGCCATACGTTAATCCTTGCGAACAAGCCGCTTCAAATTGCCCCCTTGGGACAGCCCCAATTCCTGAGCGAACCACTTCAGAAATATAGGCGCCATGATAGAAGCCTACACATAGAATGGCAATCGTAGTAATAGAAAATGAAAGCAGCGGGCTTAGCAGAGGAAAGCCATAATAGACAACGATAAATTGAATCAACAAAGGTGTGTTTTGAAAAAATTCTACATAGACACGACTAATTGCATGTAAAAGTTTACTTTTTGTCGCTGATAAACTGCCAAAGAAAATGCCTAAAGCAAAGGCAACTAAGATCGCCCCTAAAGAAAGCAGAATAGTATAGAGAAAAGCCTGACCAAAAATTCGCCAATCTTGAAATAAAGCTTCCCAACGATATAAGGCAAACGGTCCTTCTTCAAGCCAGGAAATATTGGCTAATAAAAACATAAAAATCCCTCCTAAAATTTTTGATTCTTCAAGTCTTAGGAATGATTAATTTTTTAAGCCCCAGTCTTGATAAATTTTTTCTAGTGTGCCGTCTTTTTCCCATTTTTCAATTAAATCATTTAGATAATCATTTAATTCAGTATTTGCTTTCTTTGTAGTAATTCCATATTCTTGTGGAGAAAAACCATCTTTTAAAATTTCTGTCTTGCCATCCACATAGCCAGATAGGATTGATTTATCCACTGAAAATGCATCAATTCGTTTAGAAGTTAACGCTGTTTTTAATTCTGGATAGGAACCTAATTCTTGATAAGTAAATTTGATTCCTTCCTCTTGCGCTTTTTTCTCTAAATTTTCTTTTGTCGTAGCAGATTGTGCAACGCCGATTGTTTTCCCGTCTAAATCTTTCATGCTGGAAAAGTTATCCTCTTTGCGCACAAGGAAACCAATTTCATCTGTATAATAGGGAGTTGTAAAATTATACGTCTTTTTACGTTCATCAGTAATGGTAAATGTGGCAATCACCATATCTAATTCACCATTGTCTAAAAGGGGACCGCGCGTTTTCGCTGTCACGCCCACAAATTCCACATTCTCTTCGCTGCCGGTAATTTCTTTCGCAATCAAACGTGCAATATCTGGTTCCATTCCTTCATTTTTATTTGTATCAGGATTCATATAGCCAAAATTAGGAATATCTTCTTTAACACCTACTTTAATTTTCCCCGCCTTTTTTAATTGTTCTACTGTGACCGTTTTGTTTGATGAAGCACTTTTTGACGTTGAGTCATTGTCGCCGCTACCACAGCCGACAATGATGCCTGCTAATACAAGTAAGGAGAGCCCAGCCAGCCATTTATTTTGTTTTTTCATTGTTCATTCCTCCAATTTTTTGTTTTTTATTCATTACCCGTTATGAATAATTTTACTTAGAAATTCTTTTGCACGAGGGTTTTCAGTGCTTGTAAAGAAATGTTCAGGCGTTCCTTGTTCAATAATCTCTCCTTGGTCCATAAAGATTACACGGTCAGCAACTTGACGAGCAAAGCCCATTTCATGTGTGACACAAACCATGGTAATGTTTTGTTTGGAAAGATCGACCATTACATCTAAAACTTCTTGAATCATTTCTGGGTCAAGTGCCGAAGTCGGTTCATCAAAAAGGATAATCTCAGGATGCATATTTAAGGCACGAGCAATAGCGACCCGTTGTTGCTGCCCGCCAGAAAGCTGCGAAGGATAAGCAGAAGCTTTATCAGCTAAGCCGACCCGTTCTAAATACTCCATGCCAGTCCGAACCGCTTCGTCTTTGGAAACGCCCATCACTTTAATCGGTGCTAACGTTAAATTATCAATAATTGTTTTGTGAGCATATAAGTTAAAATTTTGAAAGACCATGGCAACCTTCTGGCGAACCTTTTGAATCGGTGCTTTCGGTTTGGTGATGTCAATGTGATCAATTACGACGGAACCATCATTGACTTTTTCCAATTGGTTCATACACCGAATTAATGTGCTTTTTCCAGAGCCGGAGGGTCCGATAATGACAATTTTTTCTCCTTGTTCTACATTCAAAGTAATATCTTTTAAAACGTGATGCTCCCCAAAATACTTATTTACATGTTCTAAAGAAATCATAGGCAGTCTCCTTTGCAATCATTTGGCAGAAAAGATAACAGAGGATTCGGTGAGAAACATGTTATTTAAATTAAATTAACCAAATGTATTTCTAATTGTATTCTCAATGTTAGGAATTATAACATACAAAAAAATGAATTACTAGTTTTTTAATCGAAAAAGATTTCCTTCAAAAAAAGAAATAAATGAGAGCAAAACAGGAAAAATTGACAATAGTCCTTAAAAAGTAGAAAATAAAGGCAGTGAATAAAAGGCAAAGGTAGGATGAGAATGAGCAATCAAGAAGCCATTGGATTAATTGATTCTGGCGTTGGTGGATTAACTGTTTTAAAGGAAGCGCTAAAGCAATTACCAAATGAACGATTAATTTATTTAGGAGATACAGCCCGTTGCCCATATGGTCCACGGCCAGCCGAACAAGTCGTTCAGTTTACTTGGGAAATGGCCGATTTTTTATTAAAAAAACGAATAAAAATGCTAGTAATCGCATGTAATACCGCGACGGCTGTCGCATTAGAAGAAATTAAAGCTGCCTTGCCAATTCCAGTTGTTGGTGTTATTTTACCTGGCGCACGAGCAGCCGTTAAAGTCACAAAAAATAACAAAATTGGTGTCATAGGTACGTTAGGGACAATCAAAAGTGCTTCCTATGAAATCGCCATTAAAAGTAAGGCACCAGCAATTGAGGTGACTAGTTTAGCTTGCCCTAAATTTGTCCCGATTGTTGAAAGTAATCAATATCGTTCTTCCGTAGCAAAAAAAATTGTGGCAGAAACACTTCAAGCTTTACAATTAAAAGGACTTGATACGTTGATTTTAGGCTGTACCCATTACCCGTTGTTACGCCCAGTAATTCAAAATGTGATGGGAAGTCATGTGACATTAATTGACTCAGGAGCCGAAACAGTTGGCGAAGTTAGCATGCTTCTCGATTATTTTGACATTGCACATACACCTGAAGCTCCTACACAATCCCATGAATTTTATACAACTGGTTCTGCAAAAATGTTTGAAGAGATTGCAAGCAGTTGGCTTGGTATAGAGAACTTAAAAGCACAACAGATTCACTTAGGAGGAAACGAAAATGATTAGACATGATAGTCGTGCACCAAAAGAATTGCGAAAGATCACCATTGAAACCAATGTATTTAAACATCCAGAAGGTTCGGTGGTTATTTCGTTTGGCGATACAAAAGTAATTTGCTCAGCCACTGTCGAAGAAAAAGTTCCCCCATTTTTACGAGGTGCGGGAACAGGTTGGGTAGCAGCTGAATATAGCATGCTCCCTCGCGCAACGAACACAAGAAATATTCGGGAAAGCGCAAAAGGGAAATTAACAGGGCGAACAATGGAAATTCAACGTTTGATTGGTCGGTCATTGCGAGCTGTTGTTGACTTAGAAAAGTTAGGGGAACGGAGCATTGTTGTCGACTGTGATGTGATTCAAGCAGATGGTGGAACCCGTACAGCTAGTATTACAGGCGCTTTTGTTGCTCTACGCTTAGCAGTCAATCATTTATTGATGACTGGTGCGCTAGCGGAAGACCCAATTAAAGAGCATTTAGCTGCTGTCAGCGTGGGTATTTTACCCGATGGTTATTGTGTACTGGACTTAGATTACGCAGAGGACTCGAATGCTGCAGTGGACATGAACATCGTGATGACCGAATCTGGTGAATTTGTGGAAATTCAAGGAACGGGTGAAGAAGCCACCTTCTCAGGAGATGAGTTGAATGCCATGCTCTTTTATGGAAAAACAGGGATTGAGGAATTAATTGCATATCAGAAAGAAGCGCTTTATGCTTTAGCCTCTGAAGAAATACCTTCGCAAGATTCAGAAGAGAAAGTGATTGTCATTGCGACTAGAAATCCTGGTAAAGCGAAAGAGTTTAGTTCAATTTTTGGTGAAAAAGGATATACAGTTAAGACGTTATTAGATTATCCGAATTTGCCAGATGTAGAAGAAACTGGTCGGACATTTGAAGAAAATGCTCGTCTAAAAGCTGAAACAATTGCAGAAATTTTACAGAAACCAGTATTAGCAGATGATTCAGGATTAATTGTTGATGCGTTAGGGGGAATGCCAGGGATTTATTCTGCTCGTTTTGCTGGTGAGCCAACTAACGATGCTTCAAATAATGCGAAACTATTACATGAATTAACGGGCGTGCCAAAAGAAAAAAGACAAGCGCGTTTCCATTGTACATTGGTTTTTGCTGAACCAAAGAAAGAAAGTCTGGTGGTCGAAGCTGAATGGCCAGGAGAAGTCGGTACGATTCCTCGTGGTGAAGGAGGCTTTGGGTACGATTCACTTTTCTATGTTCCAGAGCTTGGTAAGACTGCAGCTGAATTGTCTGGAGAAGAGAAAAATAAAGTCAGTCATCGTGGACAAGCGGTGGCAAAATTAAAAGAACAATGGGAAGAATGGCTAAAAAAATAGGAGTTGAAACGTATGAAAATCTTGGTAGTAAGCGATAACCATGGCGATCGCGACTGTTTGGTTGACTTAGTGAATCATTATGAAGGACAAGTCGATGCACTCTTTCACTGTGGTGATTCTGAATTAGAACCGACAGATGAACTTTGGCAAAAATTCATTGTAGTGCAAGGAAATTGTGATTTTTATGATGAATTTCCCAAAACTGTGACTAAAAAAGTGGGGGATCAAGTTATTTACATGACACATGGTCATTTGGCCAATGTTAGAATGGGTCTCACGACACTTGCTTTACAAGCGGAAGAAGCAGGAGCGACAATTGCCTTATTTGGTCACACCCATGTACTTGGTGCAGAGCGACACAATAACATTCTTTTTGTTAACCCAGGAAGTATTCGTTTACCTCGTGGGCCAGTTCAAGAGAAAACATATGCCATAATTGAAAGCACGCCTGAACAATATCTTGTTCAGTACTATAACAAAGAGCATCAACCGTTGGAACGATTAAAGGCAACGTTTACGAAGTAAGTGAATGTTAAGAAATAAGTGCTACTTTTTTATTTATCAGATTTTGAGCGTAAGACAAAAATCCAAAAGAGATTTTTGTCCTACGCTCTTTTTTTAGTCGACTTGGATAACCTTTAAGCCGGTCTTACGAAGTTCTGTAATTAAAGTTGATGAGCAATGTTTGTCCGTAATCAAACAATCAAAAGCGGTAATATCAGCAATTTTAAATTTAGAAGTCAAGCCGATTTTTCGATGGTCTGCGACCAGAATTTTTACTTTTGTTGTTTGTTTTATCATAAGCTCATTAATTTTTGCTTCATTGAAAATTTTTGTAGTGACTCCATGTTCTAAACTGACCCCGCTACAGCCAATTACGCAAACATCGGCATGCGTTGCGGTGATTGTGTTAATGGCAATATCTCCTACCAGAACTTCTTTGGGAAAACGTAATTCGCCTCCGGTCAAAATATAATTGTATTGAGAAACATGAGGCTTGGTGGCAATTTTTAAATTATTCGTTACGATGGTCAGATGATCGGCCTTTAAATAATGGAGAATATTCAAAGCAGTGGAACTTGAATTGATGAAAACGGTATCATAATCACTTAGATAGCTGCAAGCGACACGAGCAATGGCTTGTTTTAATAACTCCGGTCCTGATTGATCAAAGTCTTTCTGATTTTGGTCGTTGTAAATACAATACCCATATTTTCGAATGATGTCATTCTTAGTTTCTAAGACATTTAAATCACGACGAATTGTGCTTAAGGAAACATTTAAAGCATCTGCTAATTTATAGGTAGTCATTTGTTTGTTTTTTTGCAGCAGCGCGAGAATGTTTTGTTGCCTTTTTTCAATGGTTTCTAAGGAACTTTTCAAGTGATACAACCTCCTTTAGTTTTTTTTTTGGACACGGTCCTCCATGAAATAGTATAACTCATAGGAAAACAAAACACGTAAAAGAATCATTAAAAGTGCAAACAATCATATAAAAGGGTTTTCATTGTGATTTTTTGCGGCTATGATTTTCTTATAAAGCATAACACAATCATTTGAGAAGAGGAGTGGTAGCATGAGCAAATCGATTCATGAAATTACAAAAGAAAGTTGGTTGAAGGCGACATTTCCGGAATGGGGCACTTATTTAAACGAAGAAATTAATCAGACAAATGTGCTTCAAGGAACGGTTGCACTTTGGTGGCTTGGTTGTACAGGCATTTGGCTGAAAACACATGAGAACACGAATATTTTATGTGATTT
Organism: Enterococcus sp. DIV1337a; assembly: GCF_051712285.1. NCBI lineage: Bacteria > Bacillati > Bacillota > Bacilli > Lactobacillales > Enterococcaceae > Enterococcus > Enterococcus sp. DIV1337a. Next base: position 890,596 of record NZ_JBIOOP010000001.1, read on the forward strand.
ATGGTGTGGAACAGGAAAACAAACGCACGGGAACGGCTTAATGAAAAATGGCCATCAAATGATGCGCATGAGTGGTTGCCAAAAAATGCAACCTAATTTAAGAACACAACCTTTTGTGATTGATCCTTTTGAAATAAAAGAGGTAGATGCTTTAGTTGTCACACATATTCATTCAGACCATTTGGATATTCACACAGCTGCTGCTGTTCATCAAAATTGTCCTAAGGCTTTATTTATTGGCCCCGAAGAAGTAGTGAAAACATGGCAGCGTTGGGGTGTTCCGGCAGAAAAAACACGCGTTATAGAGCCTGGTCAAGAAATAAAAGTGAATGATGTAAATGTGGTGGCCTTGGAAGCTTTTGATCGAACCGCGCTAATTACTTCTGATGATCCTGAAAATACCTTTAAAGGTAAAATGCCTCAGGACATGAATGAACTAGCTGTCAATTATCTATTTGAAACCTCAGGTGGTACGGTATATCACGCCGGAGACTCTCATTATTCTAACTTGTTTGCAAAACATGGCAATCAATATGCAATTGATGTTTGCTTAGGAGCATATGGCGAAAATCCTCGCGGTATCACAGATAAAATTACTTCTGTTGATATGTTGAGAATGGCAGAATCTTTGAATGCGAAAGTAGTCATTCCCGTTCATTATGATATTTGGTCTAATTTTATGGCGGATCCAAAAGAAATCATGGAAATTTGGAAATTTAAAAAAGATCGTTTACATTATCAATTTAAACCATATATTTGGCAAGTGGGTGGCAAATTTGTTTATCCAGATGACAAAGACAACTTAGAATTTAACTTTGATCGTGGCTTTGATGATGTTTTTGTTAAAGAAAATGATACACCATTTCCTTCATTCTTGTAAGAAAGGCTGGATGTACAATGTTAACTTATTTTTGGGAGCAAGAGCTTATTCATTACCCTGATAAAGAACCGGTTAGTTGGCAAGAGGCGATTCAGGAAAGTTGTTTGATTTTACTCCAAAAACACATCATCGATCAGAGTTACGTCGATGAGATTACCCAGTGTGTCGAAACGTTTGGACCTTATATCATCATTGCTCCTGAAGTAGCCATGCCACATTCATCAGAGGAAAGCGCAGGCGTTTTTGGAACGGCCATTTCTTTTACAAAATTTAAGCAAGCAGTCACTTTTGCTAGCGATCAAGAAGCAAAAACAGCAACATTATTTTTTACATTGGCAGCCCAAAATCCCGCCGAACATCTTGAAAATATTCAGCAATTGATGGATTTATTGATGACGGATGGCGTGATTGCTGACTTGTTAGAAACAAACACGCCAATGGATTTTAAAGAAGTTATGGAGAAATATCAATTATAGGGGGAAAAATCAATGGGGGAGTTCTTGTTAAATAGTTGGACTTATTTTGCTACGAACGTTTTAACACAGCCAGCATATTTGATTGGTTTCATCGTGTTATTAGGTTATCTCTTGTTACGGAGGCCCTTTTATGAATGTTTAGCAGGTTTTCTGAAAGCGACAGTTGGTTATTTTATTTTGAGTGTTGGTTCTGGTGGATTGGTTAATAATTTTCGCCCTATTCTAGTAGGCTTGAAAGAGCGATTTAATTTACAGGCAATGGTTACCGATCCATATTTCGGGCAAAATGCAGTTGATGCAGGCTTGATGAAAACCTTTGGACGAACCTTTGGTGATGTGATGATTTTGTTATTGATCGCATTTATTATGAATATTTTGCTGGTTCGTTTTCAAAAATATACAAAATTGAGAGCCGTTTTTACAACAGGGAATGTTCAGATTCAACAAGCAGCTACCGCTTTCTGGATTTTACTCTTTTGTTTCCCTAACTTAGGTAGAATCGAAGTACTAATTTTTATGGGCTTAATTCTCGGGTGTTATTGGGCAGTTGCTTCAAATTTAACGGTAGGAATTACGCAGGAATTAACAGAAGGTGCTGGTTTTGCGGTAGCCCATCAACAAATGTTTGGTATATTTATTTTTGCAAAATTAGCAGAATGGTTGAAAAAACGTGATCAAAAGAAACATCGTTCAGAGAAGGTCGATAAAAAATTGGAAGATATCGAATTGCCAGGATTTCTATCCATTTTTAATGAAAATATGGTTGCTACGTCCATTTTGATGCTCTTTTTCTTTGGCATTATCTTGCTTGTTTTGGGACAAGATTATTTAATTCAAGCTAAATTTATGCAAGAAGGGCAGAGTTTCTTCTTTTATATCATGACCACTTCATTAAATTTTGCTGTCTATTTAGCTATCTTACAGTTAGGCGTTAGAACCTTTGTCGACGAGTTGACGCAGTCATTCCAAGGGATTTCAAATACCATTTTACCAGGCGCTGTTCCTGGGATTGACGTAGCAGCGACTTTCGGGTTTGGCTCGCCCAACGCAGTAACAATTGGGTTTCTCTTTGGCGCATTAGGCCAGTTTTTAATGATTGGCTTACTGATTCTATTAAAGTCTCCGACAATCGTTATTGCGGGTTTTATCCCATTGTTTTTTGATAACGCTGTCATAGCTGTTTATGCAAATAATCGTGGCGGAGTAAAAGCTGCTTGTTTATTCCCCTTCCTTTCAGGTTTAATCCAAGTAGGTGGCTCAGCTTTATTTGCTACATGGATTGGATTATCTCAATATGGCGGTTATTTGGGCATGTTTGATTGGGCAACAGCTTGGCCGTTATTTACAATCATTATGAAAGTTCTAGGCTATGTTGGCGTAGCGGTGGTGGTGATTGGGTTATTAATAATTCCGCAACTTCAGTATCGGAAAAATCCAGAAGGTTACTTTATGATTGTCAATGATTATGAACAATATGCTAAAAAATTTCAAGAGAATTAAAGGAGGAATTTGAAATGAGAATACTTGTTTCCTGTGCCAATGGTTCTGGCACGAGTCTCATGATGATGCGGAGTGTTGAAAAAGCAATGAAAGAACTAGGTGTACCGATTACAAAAATTCATCATTGCGCCATTTCAGAAGGAAAAAGCTCTGCTAGCCAATACGACGTTGTTTTTACACCAGTCAATTTTTTACAAATGTTTCAGCAAGCAGAAAAACGCGGAGTCACAGTGATTGGCATTAAAAATGTAATGTCTGCAAAAGAAATTCAAGAAAAATATATGGCTTCAGATCGTTATCAAAAATCTGAATAAAAGGGTGAGAAAGATGAAAAGACCAAACTTACAAATCGCTTTAGATCATAATAGCTTAGAAGACGCTTTAGCAGATTGTATGAAAGTCGGAGAAATTGTCGATATTATCGAAGTTGGCACTATTTTGTGTTTACAAGAAGGGCAAAAAGCAATTCGTTGTTTAAAACGTATGTTTCCTAATAAAACAATTGTTGCTGATACAAAATGTGCTGATGCGGGCGGGACAGTTGCTCGTAATGTCGCACAAGCAGGCGCTGATTTCATGACGGTCATTTGTTGCGCCACCTTGCCAACTATGGCTGCAGCTCAAAAAGAAGTCCGAGAATTACAAGTAGAACTATATGGAGATTGGACAATGCAACAAGCGCAACAATGGCGAGAATTAGGGATTAATCAGGTGATTTATCATCAAAGTAGAGATACTCTTTTAGCTGGCGGCAGCTGGGGAGAAAAAGATTTGAGTAAAGTTCAAGAACTAATTGACTTAGGCTTTGATGTGTCCGTCACAGGTGGTTTAACTGTCGAAACGCTTGAATTGTTTCAAACAATGGCAGTTGCAACATTTATTGCGGGCCGTGGGATTACCGAAGCGAAAAATCCTGAACAAGCAGCCAAAGATTTTCAAAAAAAAATCGATCAGATTTGGAAGTGATAAAATGGCACGAATTGGACTGTATGAAAAAGCACTCCCGCAAAATTTAACTTGGACAGAACGATTAACATGGTCCAAAAAATTAGGGTTTGATTTTTTAGAAATGTCAATTGATGAATCCGATGAACGTTTAGCACGATTGACTTGGACACCAAGCCAGTTACAAGAACTTTCTCAATTAATGGTGAAAGAAGATTTTTTTATCCATTCTTTATGTTTAAGTGGTCATCGGCGGTTTCCATTAGGCTCTTTAAATAAAGAAACACGTGAAAAAGGACGGAAAATTTTATCTCAAGCGATTCATTTGGCCCATCAATTAAACATACGGGTAATTCAAATAGCTGGCTATGACGTCTTTTACGAAGAAAAAACTGCCGAAACAAGGGAATTTTTTCTTCAAGGTCTGAAAAATGGCGTTGAGGAAGCTGCACAATACGGTGTCATTCTGGCTGTTGAGATTATGGATGATCCTTTTATGAATAGCATACAAAAATTTCTAGAGATTAAGGAACAAATTCCATCCCCTTTTTTGCATGTTTATCCTGATTTGGGTAATTTGTCTGCTTGGCCGGAAAATAATCCGGCGGTTGAGCTTGAAAAGGGAATTGCTGAAATCGCTGCTATTCACTTAAAAGACACCTTCGCTGTAACAGACACATTTGAAGGGAAGTTTCGGGAAGTTACTTTTGGAGAAGGCTGTGTTGATTTTACAGGCTTATTGAAAACACTCAAGCGGTTAAACTATAGTGGTCCTTTTTTAATTGAAATGTGGAATGAAATGGATTTGAATTTTCAAGAAAAAATTCAAGCCGCGCAGCAGTATCTCTATCCCAAATTAGCAGAGGTGGGTTATTATGAACAATAAAGCAATCATTCAAGCAATGAAACAACGTGTTTATGAAGCGAATCTGGCTTTGCCAAAACTGGGCTTAGTCAAATTAACGTGGGGCAATGTTAGTGAAATCAATCGGTCATTAGGGATTATCGTAATTAAACCAAGCGGCGTCGAGTATCAAGAAATGACCAAGGAACAGATGGTAGTGACTGATTTAAAGGGACAACAATTGGAAACCAATGCGTTAAAGCCGTCTTCTGATTTACCCACGCATCTTTATCTCTATCAAAAAATGCCAGAAATTGGAGCGATTGCTCACACGCACTCTCTGAATAGTGTTACATGGGCTCAAGCAGGGCGAGCCTTACCTCCTTACGGTACAACACATGCGGATGCTTTTTATGGCGCTGTACCCTGTACAAGAGCGCTTTCTGAAAGTGAAATTAAAGAAAATTATGAAGAAGAGACTGGCAAAGTCATTGTTGAAACATTTCATGAACAAGAACTAGATCCTTTAGCAGTTCCAGGTGTGCTAGTTTATGGACATGGCCCATTTACTTGGGGAATGACTCCGGAAAAAGCAGTTGAAAACAGTTTGATTTTAGATGAAATCTGTTCAATGGCACGTTTGACGGAAACCATTAACCCAGCTGTTGAACCAATTGATCATTTTTTATTGGATAAACACTATCTTAGAAAACACGGGATTTCCGCTTATTATGGTCAGTGATGGCTGTGATGAAACGTGTGAAAAAGAAGGATAATTGACTGATTAATTGGTCTTTTATAAAAACTTAGTTGTCTGTGATGAGACAACTAAGTTTTTATTTTTTTAAGAAAGCGTTCTCTTATTTTGGGGAGAATAGAACAAAACGTTAATTTTCGTTTGTTAAGTTATGAAGAATTTGCGAATTCCAAGACTTTTTCCGCAGAATTAGGTACAATAAGTTACGTGTTAAAGAATTAGAAATGGAGGCAACCCAATCATGATAGGGACTGCTGTAAAAGAATTATTATTAGAAAAACAAGAAACGTTTTTAGTACCTGCCGAAAATGTCGCCAATGTAATGTGTTTAAATCCGTTAAGTCACGCGGCATTAGTCTTATCGAAAGTTCGCTATTCCAAGATTCCTGTGTTAGATAAGGGAGATCGCTTTGTTGGCTTAATCGGCTTGACAGACGTTGTAGATAAAATGTTTGATTTGACTTCAGTGGATTTTGAAAAATTGAACGAATTTACTGTGGCCGATGTAATGGAAGTTAATGTTCCCGTAATTGGTGAATCGTGGGATTTAGAAGAAGTGTTACATTTATTAGTAGATGCTTCTTTTTTACCAGTGGTTGATGATAATCAACGCTTTAAAGGTATCATTACACGCAAAGAAATTTTAAAAGCGGTCAATCATATGGCACATGAGTTAGAAAAACATCATCTTGTTCTGCCTAAATCAGAAGAAGAAATGAAAGTAATTTAAATAAAACGCAAGAAACTCTTTACTTTTTTCTCATAAATGCGTTATTCTGTATGATAACACGAAGTAAAGGAGTGCTGTGATTGGACGCATATGAGATTATTCAATATATTGGCGATGCCAAAAAGCAAACGCCTGTTAAAGTAACACTGAAAGGGCAATTAAAAGAAGTCACGTTTCCTGAAACAATTAAGGTCTTTAATAATTGTAAAACTGCGACACTGTTTGGCGATTGGGCTGACGTAAAACCTTTTTTAGAAGCAAACAAAGAAAAAATTGAGGATTATGTTGTAGAAAATGATGCGCGTAACTCAGCAATTCCTTTTCTTGATCTGAAAGACATCAATGCCCGGATTGAACCTGGTGCTTTGATTCGCGAAAAAGTTGAAATTGGCGATCAAGCAGTGATTATGATGGGAGCTATTCTAAATATTGGCGCCGTCGTTGGCGCAGGGACCATGATCGATATGGGCGCTGTTTTAGGTGGTCGTGCAACAGTAGGAAAACATTGTCATATTGGTGCGGGAACGGTTTTAGCTGGCGTTATTGAACCACCAAGTGCCGCACCTGTGGTTATTGAAAACGAGGTTGTCATCGGAGCGAATGCGGTCGTACTAGAAGGAGTTCGTGTTGGTGAAGGTGCCGTTGTGGCTGCTGGCGCAGTAGTTGTGGAAGACGTTCCAGCGCATACCGTTGTAGCAGGCGTGCCAGCAAAAGTAATCAAACAAATTGATGACAAAACCAAGAGTAAAACAGAGATTTTAGCAGAATTACGTAAACTCTAAAAATAAATTAGTCAGTCGCGATGAAGAAACTTCTTCATGGCGGCTTTCGATTACCCCAAAAATGAAGGAGTGGCTTTTGTGGAGCAAGAAGAATTAATTGCGATTAGACGGCAACTACATCAAATACCTGAAATCGGTTTAGAAGAAAAGGAAACACAAGCCTTTTTACTTAATGAAATCGATAAAATGAAGCAACCTTATCTGCAAGTTCGAACATGGCAAACTGGGATTCTAGTCTTCATAGAAGGTAAAAATCCTCAGAAAACCATCGGGTGGCGTGCTGATATTGATGGTTTACCTATTCAAGAGGAAGTGGTTTCTGCTTTTCAATCAAAACGACCAGGGTTTATGCATGCCTGTGGGCACGATTTTCACATGACAATCGGTTTAGGGGTTTTGAAAGAATTAAGTCAACAGCAACCAGACAATAACTTTTTATTTTTATTTCAACCTGCTGAAGAAAATGAAGCAGGGGGAATGTTGATGTATGAAGACCACGCGTTTGGTGAGTGGTTACCTGATGAATTTTATGCGCTTCATGTTAATCCTGATTTGCCAGTCGGAACTATTAGTACCAGAGTAGGGACGTTGTTTGCTGCCACTTGTGAAGTGAACATTACCTTAAAAGGGAAAGGTGGACATGCGGCTTTTCCGCATCAAGCAAATGATATGGTCTTGGCGGCCACAAATTTAATTCAGCAAGCGCAAACGATTGTTAGTCGAAATGTTGATCCTGTGGTCGGAGCAGTCGTTACCTTTGGGACTTTTCATGCAGGGACTGCCTGCAATGTGATTGCCGAAGAAGCAACTTTATCTGGTACAATTCGCACATTGACAGCAGAAACTAATGAACAAACGCAGCGAAGAATTCGCGAAATTAGTGAAGGTATTGCGCAATCTTTTCAATGTGAAGTAACTGTTCATCTTGATCAGAAAGGGTATTTACCTGTAGTGAATGAGCCAGCATGTACCACGAATTTTATTGAATACATGAGCAAACAAGCAACAGTTCAATTTCAACAAGCGCCGGTTGCAATGACAGGTGAAGATTTTGGCTATCTATTGTCTAAAGTCCCAGGCACGATGTTTTGGTTAGGAGTGGCAAGTTCCTATAGCCTTCATTCTGCCAAGTTTGAACCGAACGAAGAGGCGTTATTGTTTGGGGTGGAGGCAGTTAGTGGCTTTTTAAAATCATTGGACAGTAAATATCCACCCGCATAGCGGGTGGCCTTTTAATAGCCCTAGAAGGGCTCGCTACCTGCTGCTCCCTTTAAGGGAGCTTTTTTTAGAGACCGCCAACCGCTACCTTTCTATTCTTATCTAGCTATTACTTCCTAAATGGATCTTTATACTCTCTTTTGTTTATACTATCCCTTACTCGATCTTCTGCTTCTTGTTCTCGTATATACTTTGCTATCGTTTTTTGGTTCAGTCCTACAGTGCTCACATAATAGCCTTTTGACCAAAAGGATCGATTTCCATAATTGTATTTTAAATTCGCATGACGTTCATGAATGATTACTGCACTTCTTCCTTTTAAGAAACCCATAAAACCTGATACACTCAACTTCGGTGGGATTCTTACCAACATATGGATATGGTCGGGCATTGCATGCGCTTCAATGATTTCGACTTCTTTCATCTCACACAATTTTCTTAGTATTTTCCCTATATCTCGCCTCAATTGACCATAGATTACTTTTCTTCTATATTTTGGTGTAAACACAAGATGATACTTACAATTCCAACGAGTATGTGCTAAACTTTTATCGTCGTTCGACATTCAAAAACTCCTTTCGATTTGATAACGGTTGGTAGCCTTTATCTATTATATCGAAAGGAGTTTTTATCGCTAAAGCTCTGACCTCCACGCGCAGTACGCGTGGTTTTTTTGTCGAAATCTCTTTAGAGATTTCAACTGACTAAAGTCATTAATTAGAAAAACAGCCACCAGATAACTAATAAGTATCTGGTGACTGTTTTTTATTTTGCAATAATGGGCGTATTGGGAATCGTAAAGCCTGCCTCTGTTAATGCTTTGATATATTGGGCTAAAAATTCTTCTTTGACCGCAAATTGTTTGCCGTTTAGTACATACATGGTCGTTCGTACCGCAAAGTTACCATTGCCTAAATCAACCATGCCAAAAATATCTGGTCCAGTTTGGATACTTTCGATATACTTTTCTTTTAACGTTTCATTGACTTCTGTAATCACTTCACAAATTTTTTCATAGCCTTCTTCAGGATTGATCCGGACATCAATTAACACTTGCATATTGGCACGAGATAAGTTACTGATTGTGGTGATGTTTCGATTTGGAATAAAATGAACGGTTCCGTCAACTGCTTTGATTTGAGTGGTTCGTAATCCGACAGAAGTAACAGTTCCTTCAATATTTAATGCCAATAAGCGAATATAATCGCCTACATCCATTTGTTGTTCCAGAATAATGAAAAATCCGGTAATTAAGTCATTCATGAAGCCTTGAGCCCCTAAACCAATGGCAACTCCGGCAATTCCCGCTCCGGCTAATAATGAACCAACAGGCACCCCGACAATTGTCAAAAGAGAATAGATAAAGAAAAAGAACAGTGTATATTGAAACGCATTGATGATTAAAGTGTGTAACGTTTTTAAACGGCTTTCACTAAAATGTTGCTTTTTACTATAATTTGCATAGGTGCGATCAATTAAATATTTCCCAATTCGCTGAATAATAAAAAATAGGAAAATTAAAAATAAAATGGATAAACTTTTTTCGATTAAGGTAGCAACAATTGCATCCCAGTTAATATTATTCCAAAAGCGTTGCAACGCGCTCACTTTTTTTACGGTCGCTTCTGCTAAATCAGGAGCAGAAGAATCGACTGTTTCAGTACTGGCTAAACCAAGTATCAACATAAAAATCCAACTTTCTCTAAAATTTCTTCTTTTAGTATACTAAATCTCTCGGCGAAAGGGGAAGAAAATAGAAAGTTTTTTTAAGACTTAACATGTTTTTTTAGGAATGTTATAATTTTGTAAATAAATAATATCTTTTATAATTTTGTTAAAGGTTGTGAATGCTGCGTGAAAGTTTCAATTGAATGGGCAAAAAATGATTTACTTTCTAAATTACCTGTAACAATTTTTATTGATGAACGATGTGCTACTCGCTTGACGGCTGATAAGCGACGGACATTCATTTTCCACAGTCCGGTTACTTTACGATTAGGGAGTCGTTTTTTTAGTAGTCAGATAATCGAAATTGCGGAATCATGTACATTGAAAGTTTCCTTTAATTGGTCTTGTGTTTATCTTTTTTGTATCTGGTTACTTGCAGTTAAACTGTGGATTGGAAGCGTTAGTGGTCGGACAATTGTAGTTGTGGCACTAATCGGCGTGCTGACTTATTGGCGTCGTTATTTATTGAAAATAAAGAAAATGACCTGACAAGTCGTGATTGTTTCGTCAAAGAAGAATGCGTAGTATACTAAAAGTAATGAAAATGAAGGGACTGAAGAAACACATGACTTTGGATAAAACAAAAAAATTAGCAAACGGTAATGAAATGCCACGCCTGGGTTTAGGCGTTTGGCGTGTAGAAGATGGCTCAGAAGCAACAAATTCAGTAAAATGGGCTTTAGAAGCGGGTTATCGCTTGATTGATACGGCAGCCGTTTATAAAAACGAAGTAGGGGTGGGCGAAGGAATTCGTCAATCGGGTATTCCCCGCGAAGAAATTTTCGTGACGACGAAATTATGGAATGAAGATCAAGGCTATGAAAATGCGATTAAAGCGTTTGATAAAAGCTTAGAAAAACTAGGGTTAGACTATGTTGATTTATATTTAATTCACTGGCCTGTTGCAGGTAAATATAAAGAATCATGGAAAGCGTTAGAAGAAATTTACGCAAGTGGTCGCGCCAAAGCAATTGGTGTTTCCAATTTTCATCAACATCATTTGGAAGATTTATTAACAGAAGCAAATGTTGTGCCAATGGTGGATCAAATTGAATTACATCCTACGTTAACACAAGAGCCGCTACGAAAATATTTAGCCGAAAATAAGATTGCCGTGGAGGCTTGGTCTCCTCTCGGACAAGGTAATTTATTGTCTGAGCCAGTACTAGTGAAAATTGGTGAAAAATATGGCAAATCAGCGGCCCAAGTGATTATTCGTTGGCACTTACAAAATGATATTATCGTGATTCCTAAATCTGTTCATGAAAAAAGAATTCAGGAAAATTTTGCTGTCTTTGATTTTGAATTAACACCAGAAGAAATAACCGCAATTAATCAGTTAAATAAGGATCATCGTTTTGGTGCAGATCCAGATAATTTTGATTTTTAAGTATGATAGCAAGTAAAAACGGAGGGGCGAAAGACGTCCCTCCGTTTTTACTATAATTTTTGAACAAAGTAGTTAAAGAGTGCTTGGGATTTGGCATCACGTGCGTACATTAGTTCAGGATGCCATTGAACAGCTAATAAAGGCTGCTGTTCATTTGTTGATTCCACTGCTTCTGCAAGGCCATCAGAGGACCAAGCAGTAACGCGTAAATCTTTTCCTAAAGTATGTAGTGCTTGGTGATGGTACGAGTTGACTTGACCAGTTGTACCATATATGTTTGATAATTGACTGTCTGGTTCAATATCAATACGATGCGTTGCAAAGATTGGTTGAGTGGGTTGTTGTCCATGCTTAACCGACCATTGAGGATACATCGATAAATCTTGATATAATGTGCCACCTAGAGCAACATTGACTAATTGCATTCCACGGCAAACCGCAAAAATAGGTTTGTTTTGTTTTAAGGCTTCTTCAATTAGGGCTAACTCAAACGCGTCACGATGACGATTCGTTTCTTCTAATTTTATATGGGGTTCTTGTCCGTAAAATTCAGGGGCAACATCTTGGCCGCCTGCTAAAAGTAGTTTATCAATTTGTTGAATATACGTAGCGGCTAATTCTTGGGAGCCAATTGGCAAAACCAGAGGAACGCCACCTGCGGCTTGAACAGCGCTGACAAAACCTTGTGGGGTGTAAGTCACTTGATTGCCGTGAAACACTTCAGCTGCCTGCAATAGTTGATTGCCAGCGATTCCAATAATTTTTTTTGTCATAATAACATCACATCCTCAATAAATTCATACGTTCTATTGTAGCACTTTTTTTGAAAAAAGTGTTTGAGAAGAAGTCGAGACAAACTTTTGTCTTGGACAGCTCTCAAACACAAAAATCTCAGTAAGTGAAACTTTTTAACGTTCGCGAATGACTTCGATTTTATAACCATCTGGGTCGACAACAAAGTAATAAGATGGTGCAGTTCCAGGTAAGCCTTTTAAGTCAGTGACAGTTAAGCCAGCCGCTTGATGTTTTTCGTGTAATCCTTCTAAATCATCTGTACTGATGGCGATATGGCCATAACCGTTTCCTAAATCGTATGCTTCATGATCATAATTATAAGTTAGTTCTAGTTCGTAGTCGTCTCCTGGTAAAGTTAAATAAACCAAAGTAAATTTATTTTCTGGAAAATCACGACGGCGACTTTCTTCAAAATTGAAGGCTTTTTGATAGAAATCTAATGATGCCTCTAAATCTTTTACACGCACACATGTATGAGCCATTTTCATAGTTAAAAACTCCCTTTCAAACTTAATTATATTTCCAATGTTAATAGTAGCATAGATAAACGTGAAATGTAGAGAAAAACGCTTGGTTTCTGACTTGTTCTAAAGGAATTTCTCAGGTAAAATAGATGAAAAGAGAAGAGGTGCGCCAATGAAATCGCCAACATTTGGAAAAATAGAAGAGACATTGACCTATCAAACAAGATATGCCGCATACATTATTGTTTCAAAACCAGAAAATAACACAATGGTTCTGGTACAAGCGCCAAATGGAGCTTATTTTTTACCAGGAGGCGAAATTGAAGGCACCGAAACGAAAGAAGAAGCAATCCATCGAGAAGTGCTAGAAGAATTAGGAATTAGTGTAGAAATTGGCCATTATTTAGGGGAAGCCGATGAATATTTTTATTCGAACCATCGACAAACTGCCTATTATAACCCTGGATATTTTTATGTAGCTAATACGTGGCGGCAACTCAGCGAACCCTTAGAAAGGACCAATACTTTACATTGGGTTGCACCAGAAGAAGCAGTCCGTTTATTAAAAAGAGGAAGCCACCGCTGGGCCGTTGAAAAATGGCTAGCGGCATCATAATAAAATAACGAATAACCCTCAATCTATGTTGATTAGATTGAGGGTTATTGTTATTGAAAAGAACGTTTAAATTAAAACCATTTTTTCAATAATTTGAGCGACACCATCTTCGTCATTACTAGTGGTATGCACATCGGCAATTGTTTTAACATTATCTGTCGCATTGCCCATCGCAACACCAATCCCAGCGTAATCAATCATGGATAAGTCATTTTCATTGTCACCAATGGCCATCACTTCGTCTTTATTTAAGCCTAAGTGGTCTGCTAATTTTGCTAGAGCATTACCTTTGCTAGCATTTTTATTCATAATTTCATAGTAAAAAGGCGTACTTTTAACAGTCGTATATTTTTCGGTAAAATGTAATGGTAATTTTGCAATGGCAGAATCTAAAACTTCCGGCTCATCAATCATCATCATTTTAATAATGTTCATTTCTGGTGTCATTTCATCCACCGTACGATATTTCAAAGGCATGTTCACTAAAGATGCTTCGTGAATCGTATATTTACCAATGTTACGATTGGCAGTGTAAATAGCAGAATCATCAATTGTATGCAAGTGAGCGCCGACTTTACGAGAATACATTTCAATTTCTAAAAAATCCTCATAACTCAAGGTATAGCGTGAAATAATCGTATTATCTTTGGTTGCTTGGACAAGTGAACCGTTGTAGGTAATCACGAAATCATTTTCACCGTATAACGCTAATTCATCCAATTGTTCTTTCACGCCTGGCAAAGGACGGCCTGTACATAAAACAATACGAACGCCTTGATCATTTGCTTTTTGGAGCGCTTCTTTGACTCGTGGGGTAATCTTGTGTTGTGAATTTAGTAATGTTCCGTCGATATCAATAGCAACTAACTGAATTGACATAGAATCCTCCTAGAAAACCTATTTTTTTAAAACTAACGCACCATTATGAATGTAGCTTGAAAACTCACGATACGTTTCATCAAATAAATCGTAATGTTTTTTATTTCCTTGGTCAAGCATTTCTTTAGGGAAATAGAAACGTTCATCTCCTTGACTCTGACCAGCAAGTGCTGCAACTAGGGGGCTGACCGTTGCCAATTCCACTAATGAGCCATCTTTTTGCATTAATTCAATTTGTGTACGATGACGGTCTTTATTTGGACGATAAAAATCGTAAGGTAAATCATAGCTTGAATTAATTGCAGTATAATATTTAGGGTTGAAACCAACTTTTTCAATCAATTCCCTTAAATAAGCAATCGTCGCTTCGCTCTCTTTTTCATTCGTAAAGGTGGCTGATTTCAGGGGCTTACGCATAAGGAAACGTTTGGCTAAATCACCTAGAATTGAATCAGGCACATCCATCCATTGTGTAAAGTACGTAGAGAGGACGCCATCATCTAATTTTAAATATTCTTGTAATGTGAAGTCTCCTTTAAAGAATGGCACAAGCAAAGACGCTTGTAAATCATAGTCAAATTCAGGGTTTTCAAATAATTCTTTCGCCCGATGCAATAAATGATCAAGAATCACTTCCATCCCGCGAGAAACAGGGTGGAAATAGACTTGGACATACATTTGATAACGACTAACGATATAGTCTTCCACCGCATGCATTCCATTCATAGCAAAGGCAATGCCTCCTTTGTACGGTCGAATCACACGTAGGATTCTAGTTAAATCGAAAGTTCCATATTCGGTCCCTGTAAAGTAAGCATCACGCAGCAGATAGTCCATGCGATCGGCATCAATTTGACTAGAAATCATTTGAACCACTTGAGGATTTGGGTATTGTTTAGTAATAACGCTGGCGACTTTTTCAGGAAAATCTGCCGAAACACGATTTAAAATTTGATAGACTTCCGTTTCTGGTGAGGTGATGATTTGGACCGTGATTGCTTCATGGTTTGTATCAAAAATATGCTCGAAAGTATGTGAATAAGGACCATGACCGACATCATGTAATAAGGCTGCGCAAAGTGTAATCAGACGCTCGTCGTCATTCCAACCGTTTTCACCTAATCGTTCCACAGAGTAGTTACGTTGGAAAATCTCGCAAATCCGACGTGTAATTTCGTAAACACCCAAAGAATGGGAAAAACGACTATGTTCGGCACCGTGAAACGTAAAAGAAGAAGTGCCTAGTTGCTTAATGCGACGTAATCGTTGCACTTCCGCAGAATTAATAAGGTCTAAAATCACTTGATGTTGAACATGAATATAATTATGGACGGGATCACGAAAAACTTTTTCGATTGGTAATCGTTGCTCTTTATACGGAATCGTCATACGATCTCTCCTTTAATTAAGGCGTTTCGTTGCGCCATTTTTTCAAGCTGGACAGTTAAATTTGTTTGGAACCATTCTGAGGTTATGATTGGTTCGGTTAAGTTTGGATCAATAGATTTTTCAAATTGTTGAGATAACGTCTCAATTAAACGGGTTTTTACGGCGTCTATTGTTAATGGAGTCTCAATCAGGGTTTCTAAATTTGCCATCACTGCTGGATCAACGGGTGGATAGCCATTTTCACCAAATTGTTCTTGTAAACCAGCAAGGTAAAAGTCTCGAACCACTTCTCCACGAGCAAGTTGATTGCCGTTAACGCTAATGTAAATCATGACAGCAATGCCGTCTTTGACGCGTCGTTGGGCAATCCCAGCAAACTTTTGACCGCCAATACTTAAATCATAAGTACCGGGACAATAGGATGTAGTAATTTCAAAGGCGTCAATCTCTTTCTCCGGAAAACTCTGACGGAGCCAAGCCCACATTAATTCATAAGCCGCATCGATACTTAATTTGTGTTCAGAATTATTTGGTAAAATAAGTGAAACATTTAAAATACCCGAATCAGCAATCACCCCTAAACCGCCGGCATTGCGAACGACTACAGAATAATCGTTTTCTTGCAGAGAAGTGATTCCTTCTTTTAGATGTGGTACACGGGTATCTTTCATGCCAAGAATCATTGCTTGATCCAATTGCCAAAAATGAATGATTGGTTGGTGCTGCATTCCTGAAAATGTGGTTAAAACATCGGTCAAGGCAAAAGGTAAAAAATAGTCACTGTTTGTTAAACAACCTGAATCAAGGAGTATAAATGATTCGGTTTGAAGGGGAAAAGTTGTGCTCATAAAAAACGTCCTGTCTATTTATAATTACGTCATTTAATACGTTTATTTTCTTACTCTCTCTTATATTATATACAAAAAACGTAAAAAAGCATGTTATATAAACGAATTCTGAAGGAATTCTCTAAAATAGTAAACGGTTTTCTTATTAAATAGATGAAACAAATGCTTGCAACCCGTGAAAAGAGCTTATACAATAAGAAAAGGTACATAAGCAAGGGAGAATTGACTTTAGTTGACAAACACACTGAAAAAGTCAACAATAAGAAAGTTATATTTTGGAAAAGGAGTGACCATTATGGATTTATCAACAGGCGTTCCTGTATCGATTCAACTAAAAACGATTGTCCAACAAGGCAACGAACAAAAAGATTTTTTCTTTGACTTAGAAGGTCAATTAGTAAAAATGGGTGATACATTATACATTCGTTACAAAGAAGAATTATTAGAGGATACAGAACCAACCCCCGTAACCATTAAAATTGAACCAGACGGGCATGTTCAGTTGATTCGTGCCGGCGAATTGCGGATGCGTTTAAGATTTGGCTATCAGGAAAAATTAGATACAAGTTATCGAACTCCGTATGGCTTGCTACAAATTAGTACGTTTACACATAATTTGCGTGTTAGTTTAAAAGACCAACCGATGTCTGGTAAGATTTTAGTTGATTATGATTTATACTCTCAAACAGAGCGAATCGGAGAATATCATTTAGAATTAGAATTTACTGCATAAATATTGCAGAATAGAATTGATTTTTTTTCAATGTTTTTGTATGATAAGGAGTAGACTGTGAAAGGACGTGTACCTCTTGGAAATTAATGTATTTGAAGGGTTAAACAAAAAAGAATTATCCATGATTGAAGTAGCACACGCTATTTTAGAACAACATGCAGATGTAATGGATTTTTCTGATTTAGTTAACCAAATCCAAAATTATCTTGGCAAGTCTGATAGTGAAATTCGTGACCAATTAGCACAATTTTATACAGATTTAAACATCGACGGTAGCTTTATCTCATTAGGAGACAATCGTTGGGGCTTACGTTCATGGTATCCAATCGATTCAATCGATGAAGAAGTTACACATGGCTTGGAAGAAGACGAAGAAGATGCACCACGTCGTAGAAAACGTAAAAAAGTAAATGCCTTCATCACTAATCCAAACGATGAAGATGTAATTGACTATAACGATGACGATCCAGAAGATGCTGAATTAACAAATGATGATGAAGAAGACATCTTGTACGATGATGAAGAAGATGAAGATGAAGAAATCAAAGCATACAACTCTGACTTACAAGAGATTGGTGCAGATTCAGATGATGATGAAGAAGACATTCCGCAAATTGAAGAAGATTTAACGATCATTGATGACGATGATGTTGAAGATGAAGACGATTTTGATGACGAATATTCTGAAGAGTAAGAACCCAAAAAGCTTGATTCCTAAGAAGGAGTCAAGCTTTTTAGTTGAACACTCAAGTAAAATGAGAAAATAGAAAAAATTATTTTCTTGAATAGAAGTACTTGACCTGATGTCCGTTTGCTTGTATTATACTACTTGGGCACCTTTAAGAAGGTCAGAAGTTTGAACGAACTTACAAGCTCCCTATTCGTAATGGATAGGGAGCTTTTCTATTTTTGTTTCTTTTTTATTTGGAGAAACGTAAGAGTTTCAAAGTTGTTTTACTTCTCTCTACAAAATATTATCAAAGAAAGGGTTTTTAACTATTATGACAAAATACATCTTTGTTACAGGTGGCGTGGTTTCTTCTATCGGAAAAGGGATTGTCGCAGCATCTTTAGGACGATTATTAAAAAATCGTGGATTAAAAGTAACGATTCAAAAATTCGATCCATATATTAATGTGGATCCGGGGACAATGAGTCCTTACCAACATGGAGAGGTTTTTGTCACAGATGATGGTGCCGAAACAGATTTGGACTTAGGTCACTATGAACGTTTTATTGATATTAACTTAAATAAATACTCAAACGTAACTACTGGGAAAATTTATTCAGAAGTCTTACGTAAAGAACGTAAAGGGGAATACTTAGGTGCAACAGTGCAAGTTATTCCACACATTACCAATGAAATCAAAGAAAAAATCATGCGCGCAGCGAAAATGACAGATGCCGATGTGATTATCACAGAAGTAGGTGGGACTGTAGGTGACATCGAATCATTACCTTTCCTAGAAGCATTGCGTCAAATGAAAGCTGATATGGGTAGTGACAACGTAATGTACATCCATACAACCTTGATTCCTTACTTAAAAGCAGCTGGCGAAATGAAAACTAAACCAACGCAACATAGTGTTAAAGAATTAAGAAGTTTAGGGATTCAACCAAATATTTTAGTGGTCCGTACGGAATTACCTGTTTCTCAAAACACTAAAAACAAATTAGCACAATTCTGTGATGTTAATCCGGAAGCGGTAATTGAATCTCGTGATGTTGAAACATTGTACTCCATTCCATTAGCACTTCAAGCACAAAACATGGATCAAATTGTTTGTGATCATTTAAAATTGGATGCACCGGCTGCAGACATGACTGAGTGGCGTGCATTAGAAGAAAAAGTTCTTAACTTGAAAAAGAAAACAAAAATTGCGCTGGTTGGTAAATATGTTGAATTACCAGATGCCTATATTTCTGTTGTAGAAGCATTAAAACATGCTGGGTTTGATTTTGATTCAGATATCGAAATTGATTGGGTTGATTCACAAGAATTAACTGCTGAAAATGTCGCTGAAAGAATTGGTTCAGCAGATGGTATTTTGGTTCCTGGTGGTTTTGGTGATCGCGGAATTGAAGGGAAAATTGAAGCAATTCGTTTTGCTCGTGAAAATGACGTACCATTCCTTGGCATTTGTTTAGGTATGCAAATGGCCTGTGTAGAATTTGGTCGTAACGTTGTGGGCTTAGAAGATGCTGGTTCTGCAGAAACTAATCCTGACGTGACAAATAACATTATTGATTTAATGGCAGATCAAGAAAATATCGAGAATTTAGGTGGCACACTACGTTTAGGTTTATATCCATGTAAATTGAAAAAAGGGACGAAAACTGCGGCAGCTTACGGAAATGAAGATGTTGTCCAAGAACGTCACCGTCATCGTTATGAATTCAACAACAAATACCGTCAACTATTTGAAGAAAATGGCTTAGTTTTCTCTGGGGTTTCACCAGATAATCGTTTAGTTGAGATTGTTGAAATCCCTGAAAAACAATTCTTTGTGGCTTGTCAATTCCACCCAGAATTAATTTCTCGTCCAAATCGTCCACAACGCTTAATCAAAGGGTTTGTTGGTGCAGCTTTGGCAAATAAAGAAAGTAAATAATCAAAAATGGACGAAGCGATTCAGTTCGCTTCGTCCATTTTTGCTCTAAAAAAGTACGGGGCTCATGATGAGCCCCGTGCTTTTTATGCTGCCTTATTTTCATCTGGTTTAGAACTACTTTCAGGTGGTTGTGGTGGTTCTTGTGTACTTGAACTTGATGGTGCAGGTGGTTGTTCCGATGTTGCTGGTTGCTCTGCTGAGGAAGAGCTTGCTGGCTGTTCTGTTGATTGTGGTGCTTCCGATGAAGAAGAAGGGACACTTTCTGAACTAGAACTTGAGGAACTTTCCGCTTCTTTTGTGGAAGAGGACTCCACAGTACTGCTAGATTCTGGCTGTGGTGCTGAAGAGGTAGCACTTGGTAAAACTTGTACATTTGGTACCTCGTAGGCATCTTTCACGTATAGTTCATTTCCTACTCGCACAACACTGTCTGGCTGTACCCAGTCATCGTTTGAAACGTTTTGAGATAAGTAACTCATTATTTCACGATAAACATCCGAAGCAATCCCATAGTATTCTTGATAGATTGGTGTATTTCGATCATTGTATCCAGTCCAAACGGAAACGGCATAGTGCGTTGTATAACCGACAAAGGTACTATCAGGAGCAATTCCTTTTTCTGTTGTGCCCATTCGCGCTAAATCTTCATCAGTATAGTTAGAAGTCCCTGTTTTGGCCGCTTGGATTAAGCCTGGAATGGCGCCGTTAAATCCTGTTCCGCCGTTTAAAACATCTTTTAACATATCCGTCATCATATAGGCGGTAGAGTCTTTCATCGCACGTTTGCCATCAGGTTGATAATCAACGCTAGTTCCATCATTGAAAACGACTTTGTTTACGTAATACGGTTTGTTGTAAATCCCGTTATTGGCGAAAGCCGCATAAGCTGCTGCTAACTTTAATGAGGAGATCCCGTATTTATTGCCATCTACATCGCTTGTGTTACTTGAAATGGCGTTCGAGGCTTCTAAGTTTTTATAGTCAATTCCTAGTCCTTTAATGAACGGCATGATGTTTTCTTTACCAACTTCATCAAATGTCTGGACCGCTGTTGTGTTACGAGAACCCATAATCGCACGGCGCATAGTAATGACGCCTTGATATGTTAAATCAGAGTTGAAGACATCAATGTCGGTACCAGGATATTTCGTTGGCTTATCCACCATTAGGCGACCCGTCGAATAATTTAAATTCTCAATTGCGGGACCATAATCCATGATTGGTTTCACGGTTGAACCAACATCACGTTGGGTGTTAACAGCTAAATTGTTTCCTAATTGCACATCATCAGGAATGTGACGACCACCAATTTGTGCTCGGACCTGTCCAGAGGCAACATCAATAACGGTTGAAGCCACTTGCATTTTATCATCTGGAAACGCAACGTATTGATCACTGTTGACAATATCGTAAAGTTGTTTTTGGGCATTCATATCTAAGTTTGTGTAGATATCTAGTCCGTCTGTGTAAACATTTTTACCAGTTTTTGCTTTCACTTCATTGATTACTTCTTTGACGTAATTATCTACGACTTTTCGATTGTCATCACTGGCTTTTAATGGAACTAAGCCTTCATTAATCGGGGTAGCTTTAGCTTTTTCGTACTCTGCTTTCGAGATTTTTTTATTGTCGTACATTGTGTAGAGTACGACATCCCGACGTTCCTTAGCAGTATCTGGTTTTGTATAGGGATCATATGAGTTTGGCGCTTGCGGCATACCTGCCAGTAGGGCCGTTTGTGGTAAATCAAGTTCAGATAAATGTTTACCATAATAATTTTCAGCCGCTGTTTCCATTCCATAGAAACCATTCGCCATGTAGACTTTGTTAATGTAGTAAGTTAAAATTTCTTCTTTTGATTTTTCACGTTCTAAACGAACTGCCATCCATGCTTCTTGTGCTTTCCGTTTCAAGGTTTGGTCAGATTCTTTTGTAGAGAAGTAAGACAATTTAATTAATTGTTGGGTTAAGGTACTTCCGCCTTGTAATCCACCATTTTTGACATTTGAAAGAGCAGAACCGATAATCCGAATCGGATCCACACCAATGTGTTTATAGAAACGACGGTCTTCGACAGAAACAATGGCATCTTTTAATAATTGAGGCACATCATTTGGTTGAATTAATTCACGTTTTTCTGCGCCCAAATCCTCAAAAATTTCATTATTAATATCGTAAAGCTTCGATGAAACTGTCGCATTCAGTTTGTCATCTTCTAATTTCGGGGCTTGTCGTGCATAGAACCAAAAAAGACCAACGCCTGCTATAAAAGCGACCATCCCAGCGATAAGTAAGCCAAGAAAGATTTTTAAAACAAGCCGTTTTTTCTTTTTCGGCGGTTGTGTCTTTTTCTTGTAAATCGACTTCGATGAGGTGTTGGATGCATGTCTAGCAGCTCGCGAGCCTGAATTTGCGGTTGGCATAAATAGCAACTCCTTTGTTATACTTTCAAAACTTTATGAATCTAGTGTGTCTGAATATATTGTTCCACTGCGTCGAGATAAGGGATTCGCGGTGCGATTCCAAAAGATAACTCAATTCCTTCTTTCTCGATCAGTGCAAGCGGCATAGATTTTTTTCCAGTAACTGCTTGGTTTTTCCAATGCGTTATTAGATTTTCACCACTAAAAAAGAAGCAGCGTTTTAAGCTTGAAAACCATAATAGCACAAAACAAATCCCTTGTTGTGCTATACATTGTTCCATATGATCAATTTGATGTTGATGAAAATTTTTAAAGGGAAAGGACGTGGTATTTTTCGTTTCTTTCGCTTCAAAATCTATGTAACGGCCTTGATATACACCGTTATAATCTGTCGTTGAAGCTTGTCTAAAGTAGGCCTCCTTAATAACAGCCGCACTTCGTTTGGGATAATCTACTTTAACAATTTGAACAGGAGTGGGTTTCTTATGAACGACTGCTTGCTTATTCAATAGATAATATTGATTGCTTTGATTGATCGCTTCTTCGAAATCCATCCCGCGATTACCAAATTCAACGGGGCGTTTCTTTTTTACTTGTTTTTTTGGTGATTGTGCTTCATGATGATTATAAGGTATTCCGTTAGGATAATGGAACGTCACGTTTATCACACTCCTAGCCTGTATTATACCAAAAAAAAGACTTGAAAGAAAAGGGATGACTTATGGAAATGATAAAAACCCTCTATGTCACCGGTTATCGCAGCTTTGAATTGGGGATATTTCAAGGAAAAGACCCGAAAATCTCAGTTATTAAAAATGTCTTAAAAAAAGAGTTAGCCAGTTATATTGAAGCGGGAGTAGAATGGATTTTGATTTCTGGCAATTTAGGTGTTGAACTTTGGACGGCTGAAGTAGTCGGTGAATTAAAAACGGAGTATCCAGAAGTTCAGCTAGGTTTGCTTTATCCATTTAAAGACTTTGGCAATAATTGGAATGAACAAAATCGAGAATTGTTAACGAAAGCGGAAGGTTTGGCTGATTATATCAACTCAGTAAGTCACCAGCCCTATCAATCGCCAGCACAATTAAAAATGCATACGAAATTTCTTTTGGAACATTCTGGAGGTAGTTTACTTATTTATGACAAAGAGTACCCTGGTAAAACGGAGTATTTTTTAAAAGACGCACAACATTTTTCGGAACGAGAACCCTATGATATTCGCTTAATTACAATGGATGATTTACAAAACTCGGTGATTGATTAGAGAATCTGTTTGATTTTCTAGCTATTTTTCGTTACAATAGTATTTGTGGAACTATGAAATTTTCTATCGTAAATAAACAAATGAGGTGTAAACATGGCAAATTTAGTATATAGTCCTAAAGACATTTTACAAAAAGAATTTAAAACGAAAATGATGAACGGGTATGACCCAATTGAAGTAGACGAATTTTTAGACAATGTCATTAAAGACTACGAAGCTTATAATAAAGAATTATTAAGCTTGCAAGAAGAAAACAGCCGCTTAATGGCAAAATTAGACCAATTATCAAAAGCCCAACCAACGCCTCGTGTTGCTCAAGAAGTACCAAAAAGTGCAGCAGTGACCAACTTTGATATTTTAAAACGTTTATCAAACTTAGAGCGTGAAGTTTTTGGTAAAAAGTTAGATGAAACACCTTCAACACCTGTAACGCCTTCTGCACCGTCAATGACTGCAGAACCAGTGAACCATGATGTTGATAATGCACAAACACGTCAATTTTAACAAGACAATTTAAAGTCAAGTTTTCACGAGGAACAGAAAGCATTTGTTAGACTAGCGGATACTTGTTGTAGTGTGTAAATTTTTGCTGTTCGTCTAAACAGATTTGTAATTTTCGGGTGATCGCGGTTTGCTTATGCAAGCTGAGGAAAGTCCATGCTCGCACAAGCTGAGATGCTTGTAGTGTTCGTGCTTAGCGAAATCATAAGCTAAGGTACTCTTTTAGAGTAACGGCAGGAAAAATGACTAAGGTTTCGACTATGTCAAAGTATCCTTGAAAGTGCCACAGTGACGAAGCGATGTGGGAAACTTCATCGGTGGAACGCGGTAAACCCCTCGAGCGAGCAACCCAAACAATGGTAGGGGCGCTCTTCTAAAGGAAATGAACGAGTAGAAGAGGCAGAGTTTACTCTGCAGATAGATGATGACCGTCACCAATTTTTCCTGAAGAATTGGTGATACAGAACATGGCTTATAGAAAATTACAAGTAATTCAGGAAGACCTTCCAACGTAGTTGTGAAGGCTTTTTTTACGAAAAGAATAAAAAAATGTTAAAATAAAGAAACTGAGATAAAAGTAGTAAGCTGTCTGTTCTAAAGAGGCCGGAACAGGACCGTTTAGTTCAGAGAAAGCGGACAATTACAAAAAAAGCGGAGCAGTAGTCGGCAGGACTGTTAGCTTCAGACAATAAAAAAGAGTCAAGAAGGAGTTTTTATGACGAAAGAAAAAACATTCAAACTTGTTGCAACGGCTGCTAGTGGCTTAGAAGCGTTAGTTGGAAAAGAATTGCGTGATTTAGGGATTCCCTGTGAAGTAGAAAATGGCCGGGCCGTCTTTGAAGGGACTGTTGAAACAATTGCCACTGCCAATTTATGGCTACGAACAGCGGATCGGATTAAGATCGTCGTTGGCGAATTTAACGCCTATAGTTTTGATGAATTATTTGAAAAAGTTAAAGCACTTCCTTGGGAAGATTATTTGCCTTTAGATGCAGAATTTCCAGTTGCAGGTAAATCAATTAAGTCAAAATTATATAGTGTTCCTGATTGCCAAGCCATCACCAAAAAAGCCATTGTTAACCGTTTAAGAGAAGTTTACCATCGTCCAGTGACGGTGCCTTTAACCGAAACAGGAGCTTTGTTTAAATTAGAAGTAGCTCTTCTAAAAGATAAAGTGACGTTGACGTTGGACACGACTGGGCCAAGTTTATTTAAACGGGGCTATCGCATTGAAAAAGGGGGCGCACCTCTGAAGGAAAACATGGCAGCTGCTTTAGTGATGTTGACCAATTGGCGCAAAGATCGTCCTTTTTATGATCCAGTTTGTGGTTCTGGAACGATTTGTATTGAAGCAGCATTAATTGGCCATAACATTGCCCCTGGCTTTAATCGTAGTTTTACTTGTGAAACATGGGATTGGGTTGATCCAGCAATTTTTGAAAAAGTACGTAACGAAGCCGAGGCAAAGGCAGACTACGATGTCGAATTAGATATTTGTGGTTCAGATGTTGATGGACGAATGATTGAAGTCGCACGGGCGAATGCTGAGGAAGTTGGCTTAGGTGATTCAATTACCTTTAAACAATTGGCATTAAAAGATTTTACAACCGAGAAGGAATATGGTGTAATGGTAGCTAACCCGCCTTATGGTGAACGTTTAGGAGAAGAGGAAAGTGTTCGTCGTTTGTATAAAGAAATGGGACATGTTTTCCGTCCGTTAACTACTTGGAGCAAGTATATACTGACGAGTGATCTTGCTTTTGAAGAATATTATGGTGCCAAAGCCACTAAAAAACGGAAGCTTTACAACGGAGCCTTACGAACAGATTTATTCCAATACTGGGGAACACGTCCACCAAGAAAACCACGGGAAGACTAAGAAAGCTGGTGTTAAAAAATGAAGGAAACTGTATTTTTACAAGAAGTGAAAGAAATTCAATTACTAAAAAATGCCTTGACATTATTAGACTGGGATTCATCAACTGGGATGCCAGAAAAAAGTAGTCCTTTTCGAGGAGAAGTGGAAGGGTATTTGACAGGATTATATTTTGAACGAAGTATTGGTCCAGTTATTCAAGAAGCATTAGCGTATTTTGAAACGCGTCCTGAAGAATTATCTGAATTAGGGAAACTAGTTTTTGAAAAAGTAAAAGAAGAATATGCTTTGAATAAAAATGTTCCAGCTGAACGTATGCAAGAATATGTTAAAGTATTAAACCAAGCACATACAGATTGGCTAAAAGCACGCGCTGCACAAGATTTCGGCTTGTTAGAAGAAACCTTAACGAAGGTCGTTGCGTTCCAAAAAGAGTTCATTCCTTATTGGCAAAAAGAAGAAAAAACTCCGTATGATGTGTTATTAAATCAATTTGAACCAGGGATGACGGTTGAGAAGCTAGACCAAGTATTCGACCAAGTAAAACAAGGGATTCAAGAAATTCGGACCGTTTTAGCAGAAAAAGGTACGCCGCCTAGAACTGACTTTTTATCTAGAAAAATGACTAAAGAACAACAACGCCGTTTTGTGATTGGTGTGGTTGAGCAATTAGGCTATGATTTTTCAAAAGGCCGATTAGATGATACAGTTCATCCATTTATGACAGCTCTAAATCGAAATGATGCGCGGATTACAACGCGTTGGGAAGAAAATAATTTCTCAATGGCAACATTTGGTGTGATTCATGAAGCCGGTCATGGGATGTACGAACAAAATTTTGATCCTAAATTTGACTTTACGCCACTAAGCGAAGGCGCCTCTATGGGGATTCACGAATCACAATCGCTCTTTAATGAAATTATCATTGGTAGCAGCCAGGCTTTTTGGCAAAAACAATACCCGTTTTTCCAAGAATGCGCAGAAGGTACTTTTGATGATATTTCTTTTGAAGATTTCTATGCTTCTTTAAAAGAAACGAAAGCAAGTTTGATTCGGATTGATTCCGATAGTCTTACCTATCCTTTGCATATCATTATTCGTTATGAAATTGAAAAAATGTTGTTTAATGGTTCTTTGGAAGTCGCTAATTTGCCAAAAGTGTGGAACGAAAAATACCAAGAGTACTTAGGCGTATCACCTGAAAATGATTTAGAAGGTGTCCTTCAAGATGTTCATTGGTCTGGAGGCAGCTTTGGTTATTTCCCATCTTATGCCTTGGGATATATGTACGCTGCACAACTATTTCACGCAATGAAACAAGAATTATCTGTTGATGAAATTTTAGCTTCGGAAGATTATTCTGATATCCGTAAATGGTTAACACAACATATTCATCAGTACGGCGCTTCACGTAAACCAAATCAATTAATTTATGATGCAACGGGGGAAGAATTGAATCCTAGTTATTTAATTGATTATATGAAAGCTATTTATTTTGATGTTTATCAAGTGCAATAAGTGAAACAAGCAAGGGGAAGTGGACAACAACAATGTTATCAATTCGTGAATATTTAGAAGCTGGTGAAACGACAATCTCAAACTTACTATTTGATCATTACCAAAAAATTGGTTTGAAAGATGATGAATTTCTCTTTTTACTGCAACTTTTTCGTTCGCAAAATGCAGGCGATTTATTTCCAGACTTAATGGCGATTGCAGAGACGATGGGCAAAACGCCAGATACGATTTATAAGTTATTAAATCAATTGGTTTCTCGCGGATTTATTCGAATTGAAACACAACAAAACCAAAAAGGTCAAATGATGGATACGTATGATTTACTGCCTGTTTTTCAAAAGATTCAATTATTTTTACAAACGAGCAAAGAAAAACAAGTTGTCGCAAACCACGAAGATGAAATTAAACAGCTTTACCAAGGCTTTGAAAAAGAATTCGGACGTCCACTTTCACCAATTGAATTAGAAATGATTGGTCAGTGGTTGAACACGGACCATTATTCCCCTGAGTTAATCCGGTTAGCGTTGCGAGAAGCCGTTTTAAATCAGGCGTATAGTTTGAAATATATTGATCGTATTTTACTTGCGTGGGAGCGTAAAAATATTACCACCAAAGAACAAGTGGCTGCTGATCAGAAAAAACGAAAAGATTCTATGATTCAAAATGAGATTGAACAACAAGGGCAGACACAAGAAACGTTGCCAAAGGTTACATTACACAATTGGTTAAATCCAGAAGACAGTGAATAAAAAGGAGGTGGGCCATGCTATCAAAAGTGAAAACAATGGAAGCTATTGAAATTATGTATGAGATGTTTCCAAATGCAGAATGTGAATTAAAACATAAGAATCCTTTTGAATTATTAATTGCTGTGATTTTAAGTGCGCAAGCAACCGATGTATCGGTAAATAAAGCGACTCCTGGTTTATTCGCAGCTTTTCCAACACCAGAAGCTTTAGCAGCTGCGTCGGTGGAAGAGATTATTGCTAAAATAAAAACCATTGGCTTATATCGCAACAAAGCAAAAAATATTAAAGCGTGCGCACAACAACTTTTAGAACGCTTCAATGGAGAAGTTCCGCAAACCAGAGATGAACTGGTCAGTTTACCTGGCGTGGGGAGAAAAACAGCCAATGTAGTAATGGGAGATGCTTTCGGCGAACCGGCTTTTGCAGTAGATACGCACGTGGAACGAGTATCTAAGCGCCTTAGAATTTGTAAGCTAAATGCGAATGTTACTGAAGTTGAGCAAACCTTAATGCGTAAAGTTCCGAAAGAGCTCTGGGTGAAAACGCACCATACCATGATTTTTTTCGGGCGTTATCATTGCCTAGCAAGAGCGCCTAAATGTGAAGCCTGTCCGTTACTCTATATGTGTCAAGAAGGCAAAGAACGGATGAAAGGGAAATAACATATTTTTTCCTAAGAAAGCGAGCCACAAGTCCAAGCGTCTTGTGGCTCGCTTTCTTTTTTGATTTTTAAGAAACGCAACAAATGATTGCGGTTTCTTAAAAATTGATTTAGTATAGACAGTGTGGTATATACTAGGGAATTTATTTTTTGAAGAAAGTTAGGCGATGAAATGACAGAAAATGCACCCAAATTTAAGCAAATTTCTGCAGAAATTGAAAAGAAGATTCGAGACGGTCTGTATGTAAGTGCACAAAAATTACCTTCAGAATATGATTTAGCTAAAGAATATAACTGCAGTCGCTTGACCATCCGTAAAGCGATTGATGATTTGATCCGCAAAAATATTTTGGTAAAACGACATGGTAAAGGTAGTTATGTGATGTCGCAAGCGAAAATTCAAAGTGGTCGCGCTGGCTTACAAGGTTTTACTGAGGCAGCCAAAGCTTACGGGAAAAAAAGCCAGACAGAAGTCATTTCCTTTGAAGAAGTAGTACATCCCGCTGAGAAAATTCGGGAGGCGCTCCAAGTGGGCAAAAATGAGGCAATTTATGAACTGATTCGCCGCCGAATGTTAGACGGCGAGCCAATGACAGTTGAAAAAATTTATTTGCCACAGGCATACGTACAAGGCCATACGAAGCAAGACTTCGAGGGCTCTCTTTTCTGCTTAATCGAGAAGAACGTCGAGATTGCTTATTCGCATCAAGAAATTGAAGCAATCTTAGTTGAAGCGGAAATTTCAGAATTATTGAATGTTCCTGTGGGCCAGCCACTTTTACAAGTCCACTCTATCACCTATGCGCTTGATGCAACCCCTATTTTATATGATGTCTCTTTATATCGAGCAGATCGGTACACGTTTAAAAACACACTGACCCGCTATAGCCCGTCTGAAAACAACCAAGTGGAGCTAGGAGGTTCTTGGAACGAATGAAGATAAAAGAAGAAATAGCCGCTCAAAAAGATTTATTTTATGAAGACTTAAACAAAATTATCGCGATTCGAAGTGTGAAAGGGTCGCCTAAAAAAGAGGCACCTTTTGGCGAAGGAGCGAAAAGAGCCTTGGAAGAAACGCTGAAACTTGCAGAGCGTTATGGCTTTCAAACTGAGATTGTCAATGACGCAGTTGGCTATGCGCAATGGGGAACAGCGGAAGAATATCTGGGGATTATTGGTCATTTAGACGTAGTACCAGAAGGTTCTGGCTGGTCAGTGCCGCCATTTCAATTAACGAAAAAAAATCAACGTTTGTATGGTAGAGGAATTCTAGATAATAAAGGTCCTATCTTGGCTTGCCTGTATGGAATGAAATTACTGAAAGAACTTGGTTACCAACCAAAGAAAACCATTCGCTTAATGTTTGGCACGGATGAAGAAAGTGGGAGTGGAGATATCCCCTTATATTTAGAGAAGGAAAACGCACCCGTTTTTGGATTTACTCCAGATTGTAAATATCCAGTAGTTTATGGGGAGCGAGGGATTGTTAATTATGAAATCACAACGACCATCCCAGATGATTCAAGTGAACAAATTAGTCAGATTATGGGTGATCAAGCAAAAGACCATGTGCCTGATCAATTAAGTGTGATAATTGCGGGAAAAACAACAACAATCACGGGAAAACGTGCTCCTTCCAATGCGCCAGAACTAGGCAAGAACGCGATTACTTTATTGGCACAGAAAATTAGCGAGGAACAGTTAGTCAAAGGAAATTTATTACAGTATTTTGACTGGTTAACCGCTAGTTTTCACGAAAAGCACTATGGCGAAGGAGTAGCTCTGGACTTTAAGGACCAGGATAGCGGGCAATTGATTTTAACGCCCTATGCGTTGGAAAAACGAGGACAGCAATTGGTGTTATCATTGGCCGTGCGTTATCCTGTTTCTATTACAGAAAACGAAGTAACCACGCAGCTAATAAAGGCACTATTTCCAGAAAGTGAAGTGACCGTCATCCGCCGCCTCCCTAGTACGCTGTTTCCAAAAGATGAGCGCAATGTTCAAAAATTAACCAAGGTTTATGAACAAATTACTGGCTTAGATGGGACGCCAGTTACAACTACAGGTGCTACGTATGCTCGCTTTATGCCGAATATCGTTGCTTTTGGTCCATCATTTCCTGGTCAAAAAGGCATTGCGCATAACCAAGATGAATATATGGATGAAAAAGATTTACTGCTTAATCTGGAAATCTATATGCAAGCGATGATTGCATTAACAGAAGCGTAAAACCAATAGAAGATACACGTATGAGAAGAAGCCAATGTGTTTCGTAGAGGTCGCATACGTGTATCTTCTATTTTTCTGTTTAAAATTTCATTTTCAGTATATACAAAACAGTATATACTAGTTTATAATAGTGGAGAAATGTAAGCGTTAACGAAAGGGCGGATGGAAAATGACTTGGGGTGCAATTGCGACATGGCGGATGGCACATGATGGGTTACTAAAAGCTACAGAAGAATTACAACAAGGAGGTGCTGCAGGCACGGCCGTGGAACAATTAATTAAAGAAGTAGAAGACTATCCTTTTTATAAGTCAGTGGGCTACGGCGGTTTACCTAATGAGGAAGGGATTTTAGAAATGGATGCTGCCTATATGGATGGAGACACATTTGCAATTGGTGCTGTGGCAGGAATTACAGATGTTAAAAATCCGATTTCAGTGGCTAAAGCATTAAGTAAAGAGAAATTTAATAGTTTTCGTGTTGGCGCAGGTGCAACGAAATATTCAATGTTGCACGGTTTTGAAAGAAAGAATATGTTGACAGAACGCGCTAATCAATGGTGGCAAAAGCGTTTAAAAGAAATTCAGGAAAATCAGTTGGACCCCTATGATGGGCATGATACTGTCGGCGCTATTACGTTAGACCAAACAGGATCAATGGCAGCTGGCACTTCCAGTTCGGGACTCTTTATGAAAAAAGCAGGACGTGTCGGCGATTCACCACTGTCAGGTTCTGGTTTTTATGTTGATAGCGAAATTGGTGGTGCTGCGGCTACAGGATTAGGTGAAGATTTAATGAAAGGCTGTCTTTCTTATGAAATCGTCCGTTTAATGGGGGAGGGGCGCTCGCCACAACAAGCATGTGATCAAGCGGTCTATGCTTTTCACGAAAAATTGACCCAACGTTATGGGAAAGCAGGAGCTTTTTCACTGGTGGCCATGAACAAACAGGGAGACTGGGGCGTAGCTACGAATGTGGAATTTACTTTTACGGTTGGTACTGATATGCAGCAACCAGAAATCTATATTGCAAATCAAGGCAAGAATCATACTACAGAGATTCAGCCAATTTCACAAGAATGGTTAGCAGCCTATGAAAAAAGAATCAAAGCACCAATTGAATAAATGAGGAGAGTGAAGGAACATGAGTAAAAAACAAATTTATCTTTTTTGTGATGCAGGGATGTCTACAAGTATTATGGTGAATAAAATGATGGAAGTGGTTGAAAAACATCAAATGCCTTTAATGATTACTGCTTTTCCTATTGCAAGAGCACAAGAAGTGGTTGAAGCAGAGAAGCCTGTTGCTATTTTACTAGGACCACAAGTCCGTTTTTTATTAGAAAAAACAAAAGAACAATTTGCCCCTCAAGGGATTCCTGTCGCCGCAATTGCTCCAGAAATTTATGGCATGATGGATGGCGAAAAAGCGTTGAAAGAAGCGTTACGGTTAATTAAACAAAATAAAAAATAATAGATAGGAGTGACGACCGTGCAAAAATTTTTGGATTGGTTAGAGCGCGTATTGACCCCATTGGCAAAAGTGATAGGAGAAAATAAGTATTTAGTAGCGATTCGTGATGGCTTCCTTTTATCAACGCCCTTGTTGATTGTTGGTTCGGTCTTCTTATTAATTGCTAATTTTCCTTTGCCGCAATGGGATACTTGGCTGTCTCATTTGCTTGGTAAAGACTGGGCGACAATGATGTCTGTTCCAGCTAGTGCTAGTTTTGATGTAATGACCATTCTGGCCGTTGTCGGTATTGCCTATAGTTTAGGGAAACAATTCAATGTGGATGCAATGCAAGCAGGAATTATCGCATTGGTTTCATTTTTTATTGTAACGCCTTATCAAACATTATTTACACCGGAAAATAGTTCAAAGGTTTATGAAGTTACTAGTTTACCTTTAAAATGGATGGGTTCCAGTGGCTTGTTTTTAGGAATGATTGTCGCATTAATTGCGACTCGTTTATTTGTGGCCATTGTTCGTAAAGGGTGGACAATAAAAATGCCAGAAGGAGTGCCACCAACAGTGGTTAAGTCTTTTGAGGCCCTGATTCCGAGTTTTTTAGTTGTTACTCTCATGTTTTTAGTCAATTGGCTGGCTGCTTTAACTCCTTATGGTAATTTACAAGATGTTATTTTTGAATTTCTACAAACGCCCTTATTGAGTCTTGGTAATACCTTAGGTGCAATGAGCATTGCTTATTTATTTTTACACTTCTTTTGGTTCTTTGGCATTAACGGTGGTAGCGTGGTTGGCGCAGTTTTTAATCCTGTTTTGCGGGCATTGTCTGTTGAAAATTTACAAGCATTTAAAGACGGCCACGAAATTCCCAACATCATCACTGGACAATTTCAAGATATGTTTGCAACATTTGGTGGCGCCGGTTCCACACTCTCATTAATCATTGTGATGGTCTTATTCTGTAAAAGTCAACGAATTAAAAAGCTTTCGCAACTTTCACTAATTCCTGGTGTTTTTGGGATTAACGAACCAATCATTTTTGGGTTGCCAATTGTTTTAAATCCAATCCTTTTAATTCCATTTGTCTTAGTACCTGCAATCAATATTATTATTGCCTATTTTGTTATGGATTGGGGCTTAGTACCATTAACGAATGGGATTCAATTGCCGTGGACGACCCCGCCAATTATCTCAGGATTTTTAGTCAGTGGTTGGCAAGGATCAATTCTGCAAGCTCTCTTATTGGTACTAGGAATGTTCATTTATTATCCTTTTATTCGAGTTATGGATGACCAATATTTACGAGAAGAATGGCAAGCACAAGAAGAAGAGAGTGAAGAAATTGATTTTGATTCCTTTGACTTCGATGATTTATAAAAAAGGAGGAAATGCGCGTGAAAAAAATCCTTTTAGTCTTAAACCACAGTTTAGCAGGATTTGGCAGTGATGAACAAGCTCAGCTGAAACCAAGTGGTAAAAAGGCTCCCTTAGGTCCAGGGGTAACATTGCTACCATTTGTACAGAAGCAAGGAGCGGAAATTGTTGCGACCCTTTATTGTGGAGACCAATATTATTTGGAAAACGAGGAAGAGGTAGCAAAGAAATTTATCGGCTTTGCAAAAAAGTTTCATGCCGATGCGGTTCTTTGCGGACCTGCCATGCATTATCCTAATTTTGGAGAAATGGCCGCTCGTCTAGCTTGTAAGTTTAATGCTGCGGGCATTCCTGCAATTGCAGCGATGGCAGAAGAAAATCCAGCAGTCAGTCACTATTATCAGCAAGTGCCAATTGTGAAAATGCCTAAAAAGGGCGGCATTGGTTTAAATAATTCGTTTAAACAAATGGCGCAATTGGTTGTGGCAAAAGCAAATGGCAAAGAAACCAAACAGTTAGAAGAAACGAGTTGTTTTTAATTGTTGATAATCTAAAGAGAAATCCAAAATGAACGCATGATTGTGTTTGTTTTGGATTTTTTGCTTTTGTTTAGCGAATGTATGTTCTATAATAGGGAGGCAGATAGGTGGGATTACGTGAAATCAACGAGAAAAATTGCAGTTCGTCAAGTGGTCGAATTTATTTTAAGGCGGGGAAGTATCGATTCTCGCCATGTGAGTGAACATACACCACAAGAAGGTAGTCGCCTTCATCGAATGTTGCAAAAGGAAGCGGGGAGCCTTTATCAAAAGGAAGTATCTTTAAAAATTGAGGTGCCTTTAAATGGCCATAATTATTGTGTAGAAGGTCGTGCAGACGGCATTTTTGCGAAAGAAACTGGTCAAGTGGTCATTGATGAAATTAAAACATCCGAACCAGCGTTTGAAGAATTGCCGCCAGAAAAAGTCGAATTGTTTTGGTATCAAGCGATGTGTTATGGTCATATGTATTGCCAACAAGAACAGCTTTCTGAAATAATAATTCAACTCACTTATTATCAGACCACTACGAAACAAATTACACGACAAGAACGCCATTTTACAGAAGCTGCATTAGCGGAGTTTTTTACTGATTTGATGAGGCACTATGAACAGTGGGTAATTTTTAAAGAAGAATGGCGTATTTTGAGAAATAAATCATTAAAAAATCTTAGTTTTCCTTACGGAGAGTATCGCAAAGGACAACGAGAATTGGCGGTAGCCGTCTACAAAACGATTCTTAGTAAACAGCGGCTCTTTGTGGAAGCACCAACTGGAACTGGCAAGACAATGTCCACTCTTTTTCCAGCAATGAAAGCGATTGGTGAAGAAGAAGGTGAACGGATTTTTTATTTAACAGCTAAGACCATTACGCGGCAAGTGGCTGAAGATGCCGTCAAAGCGCTGTCCGAAAAACAAGCGCAAACTAAGAGTATTACGTTGACAGCAAAAGATAAAATTTGTTTTTTAACTGAACGAAATTGTACGCCAGAACATTGCCCGTTTGCTGACGGCTATTATGATCGTTTAAATGAGGGACTGTGGGATTTATTGCAGCATGAAAATCATTTAACGAGAGAGGTTATTGAACGGTATGCACAAAAGCACCAATTGTGTCCATTCGAGTTGTCGCTAGATGCAAGTCTTTGGTGTGATTTAATTATTGGCGATTACAATTATCTATTTGATCCAACGGTTTATTTGCGGCGCTTCTTTGAAGAACCCCAAAGTGCAGAAGAGAATATTTTTTTAGTGGATGAAACCCATAATTTGGTTAATCGTTCACGGGAGATGTATTCGGCCGCTATTTCTAGAAATGCAGTTTTACAAATTCAAAAAAGATTGCAAAAAGAATCTGTTCAATTAAAAAGAGCTTGTCAAAAAGTCTTAACTACGTTTGATGATATTGAAGCAATCTGTGAAGAAAAAGACACGGATTTTTTTGCCCAACGCGCGCCAATTGATTCATTGGTTAAACAGATACATCAATTAACAGAAGTAATTGCAGAATGGTTACCAGAAAATCAACACATTGAGGAATTGGCGTCGATTCTCAGTTTTTATTTTGATTGTTTAAGTTATCTTCGAATCAGTGAGTATTACGACAACGGCTTTTATACGTCTATTTCTTTGCGAAACTATGACTGTGTTGTGAAACAATTTTGTGTCGATCCGGCTTATTTATTGTCACAACGATTAGATAAAGGGAAAGCGAGTATCTTATTTTCGGCAAGCTTAACACCGCTGAATTATTATCAAGAAGTGCTTGGTGGAGGTGAAGAAAGCCTACGTTATCGGATTCCGTATCCTTTTCCAGAAGAAAATCAATTGCTGATGATCGGTAGTCATCTTCAAACAACCTATAAAAACCGTGAAAAAAGTTATCCACAGATTAGTGAACTTTTAGGCAAGTTAAGTGAAACAAAAACAGGCAACTATTTAATTTTCTTTCCTTCCTATGCCTATATGGATGATGTCTATCAAGTATTTAGCCAACGTTATCCGCAAGTAAAAACGCAAATTCAGGGAACGGACTTAAACGAAAAAGAGCGGGAAGCTTTTTTAGCTGAATTTAAAGAGAATCCTCAAGAAACTTTCATCGGTTTTTGCGTTTTAGGTGGTATATTTTCAGAAGGAATTGACTTGAAAGGTACTCGATTGATTGGTGCGATAATTGTTAGTGTCGGGCTACCACAAATGAATCCAGAGCAAGAACTGATCCGCACTTTTTATCAAGAAGAGCGAGGGCAAGGGTTTCAATTTGCGTATCAAATTCCTGGTATGAATAAAGTCTTGCAAGCGGCTGGACGTGTCATTCGAGATGCGCAAGATAAAGGCTTTGTCTTGTTATTAGACGAACGGTTTGAATTGCCAAGTGTCCAGCGTTTCTTTCCGCCGCATTGGTTGGCGTATCGAAAGGCAGACACCAATGAACAACTCATTCAACAAGTGAGACAATTTTGGTTAAAAAATAAAGAAAACGAAGGAGGAAACAAATGAAGACCATTTTAGTCCTTCATACAGGTGGGACCATTTCCATGTCGAAAGTAGCAGGAGGAAGTGTTGCCCCAAATGAAAAAAATCCGTTGATGGAACAAGAAGCATTATTTTCTGGCAAGGTTCATTTAGTTGTCGAAGATATTTTTAATATTCCCTCACCACACATGACCTTAGAACGGATGTTTCAATTAAAAGAACGGATTCAAAAAGCTTATTCTGAACCAATTGATGGCGTTGTTATTACGCATGGAACAGACACATTAGAAGAAACAGCCTATTTTTTAGATATAACCTTAGAGAAAAAAATTCCCATTGTTTTAACAGGAGCAATGCGGTCAAGTAACGAAATCGGTAGTGATGGCTTGTATAATTTCATCAGTGCTATTTGGACTGCTTGTTCAGACGAATCGTACGATAAAGGTGTTTTAGTCGTGATGAATGATGAAATTCATACGGCACGGTATGTGACAAAAACACATACAACGAACGTCGCAACGTTTCGGACGCCAACTTTTGGACCAATTGGAACCATTGCGAAAGAACGTGCTTTTTTTGCGAAAGAGGTTTTACCGCAAGAAGTCTGCGATGTTTCTTCTGTGAAAGGAAATGTTCACGTAGTGAAGGCCTATGCGGGGATGGGTGAACGGATGTTTGAATTATTAAACACCCCAGAAACGGATGGGTTAGTAATTGAAGCGCTAGGTGCGGGCAATTTACCGCCAGAAACGCTCCCAGCATTACAAAAAATGCTAGACAACGGGATTCCAGTTGTTTTAGTTTCTCGATGTTCCAATGGCATTGCTGAAGATATCTATGATTATGCTGGCGGTGGCGTTGGCTTGAAAAAAATGGGGGTCGTTTTTGCCCGTGGTTTAAACGGACCGAAAGCGCGGATTCGTTTAATTGTTGGTTTAAACAGCGAAAAAAATCCTACAGAGTTAAAAGAATTTTTGGAACAGTAACTAATTTTAAGGAGAAAATAAATGAAGCTGTTTGAACGCATTCATCAAGATACTGAAATTCGACAAATTTATGATGCAATTGGTCAAATGGAAGATGAAGAAGCTGGGTGGGCCTACCATAATTGGTTTCATGTAACCAATGTCGTGGCCATGACGGAAATGATTTTGAAACAACTTGCTGTTTCAGAGGAGTATTTAGAAGCGGCAAAAATTGCGGCACTGCTCCATGATGTGGGTGCGCTACAAGGAAAAGCAGGACATGCACTTCGTGGGAAACAATTTGCAGAAGCATATTTTCGTAAGCAAAAGATTTGTTTGCCTTATCAAGAAGAAATTTTATCTTCTATAGAAAATCATAGTAACGGCTTTGATTCGGAAGAGTTAATGACACTAGCGCTAATCATTAGTGATAAATTAGATATTACAACCTCTCGTGTTGCAAAGGCTGGTTATTTCGTGCCGGGAATGCGGCAATTTCAATTTTTAAGGAAAATTGAAATTATGCTTTCAGAACAAGAGGTTTGTGTCTCGTTTACGGCAGAAGAAGAACTGAATTTAGAAGAATTAAATGCGTTTTATTTTATGCCAAAGGTTTTCAAAGCGATTGCTGCTTTTTCAGAAAAAATCAAGCGCCAACCAATTGTTTTATTGAATAATCAAGAATGGCCAGTACCAAAACCAAAAAATCCTTCAACTGTTCATTAACAGTTGAAGGATTTTTTTAGCGATAATTATTAAACTCAAGAGCCATTGGCAAATCTAATTCTCGTAAAAGAGCCATGACTTTTTGTAAATCATCCCGACTTTTTCCAGTTACCCGAATTTTGTCTTCTTGGATTTGTGACTTAACTTTAATCCCTGAGTTTTTGATAGCTGTGTTGATTTTTTTGGCATTTTCTTTATCAATACCACTAATTAAATCACCATATTGGCGGGCGGTACCGCCTAAGGCTTTTTCACTTTCTGAGAAATGAATATTTTTAATCGGAACATTGCGTTTGACTAATTTTCCAAATAAAATATCCTTCACTTGCTCGACTTTATAATCATCTTCAGCTACGACCACTAATTTATCGTTTTCCAATTTAATATCAGCAATTGACCCTTTAAAGTCAAAACGATTTTTCAATTCTTTCAAGGCAATTTGAATTGCGTTTTTGACTTCCTCCATATTGACCTCTGAAACTACATCAAAACTTGCTTCTTTTGCAGCCATGTAAAAACCTCCTAAAATATTCTTTGCTTCATCATATCATGAAATAGCAAAAAAGGTTAGGTTAGAATCATTTTGAATAGAGAAATTAGAAGATCAAATTTTAGGGATATCTTCCCGCATTCTTTCATGGAAATGTTGCAAAAAAATTTTTTTCAATGTTCGCTTTTAGCCCCTTTTCTTTTAGGATAGAACCTGTTATTCTAAGTCAGAAGAATAGCGAAGGAGCGAAGCAAAATGAGTCGATTGGTTAGTACTTACCAAAGAAATGAATCGATAAAAAAAATAGCAGTGATGGCGATAACCGCCTTGACTTCCGCGGTCGGTTTGAATTTCTTTTTAATTCCGGCAAAAGTTTTTTCGGCAGGGATGAACGGAATTGCGCAAATCATTGCTACATTATTATATACAAATTTAGGGATGCATATTAATACAGGAATCTTCATTTTATTTTTAAACATTCCTGTCTTTGTTCTAGGGTTTGTAAAGTTAGGGAAACAATCAACGATTCTTAGTTTCATCAATGTTATTGGCATTTCCGTTGTCACTATGTTCGTGCCAATCGTAACAGTCACAACGAATCCTTTGATGAACGCAATTATGGGTGGTGTGTTAGTCGGCGTTGGCGCAGGACTTTCATTGAAAATGGGTTTTAACACTGGCGGCATGGACATTATTTCACTGATTCTTTCAAAAACAACAGGGAAAACCGTTGGTAATTTTATGTTCTTATTAAATGGTATTATTGTGCTGTTGGCTGGTTTTGTATTTAACTGGGAAAGTGCGTTGTATACCATTATTTCTATTTACTGTTTGAGTCAGGTGGTTGACATGATTCATACCAGTCACCAAAAAGTCACAGCAATGATTGTCACCACGAGACCAGAAGCCGTTGCCTTAGAAGTTTCTCAACAAATCGCTCGTGGCATGACCTTGTTACCTTCAATCGGCGGCTATTCAGGTGCAGAAGGTCGGATGATTATGATGGTCATTACTCGCTACGAACTCTATGATTTAGAACAAGCAGTTTATAGTATCGATGAGAATGCCTTTGTAAATATTTTACCAACACAATCTGTTTTAGGACGTTTTGCCAATGAAGATGAACAACGGATTTTTCATAGTACAGGAACATTTCCTGAGCTTCAATCCTACAAGGTGAAACGATATCCACCAAAGAAAAAATTAAAATAGCAAGTCGGCCTTCAGATCCCAAAGTGATAACGGGAAAACTGGAGGTTTTTTTATAAAAATGAAGGTTATGTGAAAGAATAGACAAAAATTTTCTGAAAAAGGGAATTTTACTAGAAAAGTGTCAGGAATTCTGCTAAAATAGAACCGTTGGTTAGGGAACACCTAACAAATAAAGTTTTTAAAAACTTAGGAGGAATTTTTTATGCCAGTAGTATCAGGAGCAGAATTCTTAAAAGCAGCACGTAAAGGCGGCTATGCAGTAGGTGGCTATAACACAAATAACTTAGAATGGACACAAGCGATTTTAGAAGCAGCAGAAGCTAAAAAAGCACCAGTTCTAATCCAAACATCAATGGGCGCTGCTAAATACATGGGTGGCTACAAAGTAGCTAAAGACATGATTACTAATTTAGTAGACTCAATGAATATCACAGTTCCAGTAGCAATTCACTTAGACCACGGTGACTACGAAGCTGCTTTAGAATGTATCGAAGTTGGCTATACTTCAATCATGTTTGATGGTTCTCACTTACCATTTGAAGAAAACTTAAAATTAGCGAAAGATGTAGTTGAAAAAGCTCACGCTAAAGGTATTTCTGTCGAATGTGAAGTTGGTTCAATCGGTGGTGAAGAAGACGGAATCATCGGTACTGGCGAATTAGCTGATATCGAAGAATGTAAACAAATGGTTGCTACAGGTATTGACTACTTAGCATGTGGTATCGGTAACATCCATGGTCAATATCCAGAAAACTGGAAAGGTTTAGCGTTTGATCACTTACAAGCAATTGCTGAAGCTGTCGGTTCTGATGTACCTCTAGTATTACACGGAGGTTCTGGTATTCCTCAAGAACAAATCGAAAAAGCAATTTCAATGGGTATCTCAAAAGTTAACGTAAATACAGAATTCCAATTATCATTCGCTAAAGCAACGCGCGAATATATTGAAGCTGGTAAAGATTTAGAAGGTAAAGGTTTTGACCCTCGTAAATTATTAGCACCAGGTAAAGCTGCAATCATCAAAGATGCAGAAGAACACATTGATTGGTTCGGTTCAGCTAACAAAGCTTAATCAACTAGTTACGTTAAAGACAGTCACAACACGTGGCTGTCTTTTTTATTTTTTGTTATTTTTTCATTCTATTAAAATACCTGAGAAGTTTTCTTTTTTCTTAAGCTTGATTATGATAGAATGATTGGGTAGTTTATTTAGAAAACGTATATTATAGATAGGTGAGAATATAAATGAAAAAAATCGTAATCAATGGGAATCGTCCATTAAAGGGCGAAGTAACCATTAGCGGCGCCAAAAATAGTGTAGTCGCTTTAATTCCAGCTGCTATTTTAGCAGATTCGCCCGTGACTTTAGATGGCGTTCCTGATATTCAGGATGTTCACTCATTAATTGAAATTTTAGAAATTATGGGTGCTAAAATTACTTTTGAAAATAATACATTAATTATTGACCCAACAGAAGTTGTTTCTGTGCCAATGCCAAAAGGAAAAATCAATAGCTTACGTGCGTCCTATTATTTTATGGGCTCACTTCTTGGTCGATTTGGGGAAGGTGTTGTCGGTTTACCTGGCGGTTGTTACTTAGGACCTCGTCCAATTGATTTACATATCAAAGGATTTGAAGCATTAGGCGCTCATGTTACCAACGAACATGGGGCGATGTACTTGAGAACAGACGATGATGGCTTACAAGGAACACGAATTTTCATGGATATGGTGTCTATTGGCGCTACAATCAATGTCATGTTAGCCGCAGTCAAAGCGAAAGGCAAAACGATTATTGAAAATGCTGCGCGTGAGCCAGAAATTATTGATATTGCTACATTATTAAATAACATGGGTGCAAAAGTTCGAGGAGCTGGAACGGACGTTATTCGAATCGAAGGTGTCGAAGAATTACATGGCTGTCGTCACTCGATTATTCCAGATCGAATTGAAGCTGGGACTTATTTAGCTATGGCAGCAGCTATGGGTGAAGGAATCAAAGTTCGAAATGTTATTTATGAGCATTTAGAAAGCTTCATTGCGAAATTGCAAGAAATGGGCGTTAAGATGACAATTGAAGAAGACATGATTGAAGTTCATCCGTCACATGATCTGAAAATGACGACGGTGAAAACCTATCCATATCCTGGTTTTGCTACAGACTTACAGCAACCTTTAACGCCATTACTTTTAAAAGCGCAAGGAACTGGTGAAATTATCGATACCATTTATGCTCAACGAAATAAGCATATTCCTGAGTTGGTACGGATGGGGGCTGATGCTTCAGTTGAAGGCAATATGATTATCTTAAATGGTCCAAATCATTTGCATGGTGCAGAAGTAGTTGCCTCTGATTTACGGGCTGGCGCTTGCTTAGTCACTGCCGGCTTGATGGCTGAAGGCACGACCACAATTTATAATGTAGAATATATTTTACGTGGATACGACCATATTATCGAAAAGTTAACTGCTTTAGGTGCCGATATTCAAATGCTAGAAACCGAAGATCAAGAAGGTCCGTTTGAGGTGGATCAATGAGCGACTATTTAACAATGGCTGAATTGGAAAACAGTACGTTAAAAGATATTTATGCGTACGCGAAAGAGTTTAAAATTCCTTATTATAGCCAAATGAACAAAAAAGAATTGTCTTTAGCTGTGATTCGCGCACAAGCTGAGAAGCAAGGGTTTTTCTTCATGGAAGGGATTTTAGATATTGTTTCTCAGGATGGTTATGGCTTTTTACGGCCAATTAATTATGGACCAAGTGCAGAAGACATTTATATTTCTTCTTCTCAAATTCGTCGTTTTGGATTGAGAAATGGGGACAAAGTAGCTGGCAAGGCGCGTCCGCCAAAGGAATCAGAACGTTACTATGGACTCATGCATGTTGAAAGTGTCAATGGGAAAGATCCTGAAGAAGCGAAAGAGCGACCACATTTTCCCGCACTAACACCGTTGTATCCTGAAAAACAATTAACGTTAGAAACCACAGCTGGCAGATTATCAACACGAATGATTGATGTATTTGCCCCAATTGGTTTTGGGCAGCGTGGTTTAATTGTAGCTCCGCCAAAAGCAGGAAAAACAAGTGTTTTAAAGGAAATTGCTAATGGAATTACAGAAAATCATCCTGAGGTGGAATTGATTCTGTTATTAATTGACGAGCGTCCTGAAGAAGTGACTGATTTAGAGCGAAGCGTTAAAGGAGATGTGGTTTCTTCAACTTTTGATCAACAACCACAAAATCATACGCGAGTTGCTGAATTGGTTCTGGATCGAGCAATGCGCTTAGTTGAAGACAAACGAGACGTAGTTATTTTAATGGACAGCATCACTCGTTTAGCACGGGCCTATAACTTAGTGGTCCCGCCTAGTGGTCGAACCTTAAGTGGCGGAATAGATCCAGCTGCATTTTTCAAACCTAAACGATTTTTTGGTGCTGCCAGAAATATCGAAGAAGGAGGCAGTTTAACTATTTTAGCCACAGCCTTGGTCGATACAGGTAGCCGAATGGATGATGTTATCTATGAAGAATTCAAAGGCACAGGCAATATGGAGCTCCATCTATCTCGTGAATTAGCAGAGCGCCGTATTTTCCCAGCAATTGATATTAAAAAATCAAGTACGCGAAAAGAAGAGCTGTTAATGACACCAGAACAACTAGAGGAAACGTGGAAATTGAGAAACAATATGTTGGGAGACTCGCTGGAATATACGGATCAATTCATAAAAATGTTAAAACGGACCCAAAATAATCAACAATTATTTGAAGTTTTTCATGATGTTTCGTTTGGTAAACAAATTAAAAGAAATCCAAAAAGATAATTGCATACCAGCTGAAAACATGGTAAGATAGCATTGTTGTATACCGACAAAATAACTCTGATACAGCAAATGGATCAGGGCAAAGGAGCGAAAAAAACGTATGAAACAAGATATCCATCCAAATTACCAACCAGTAGTATTCATGGATTCAACAACTGGTTTCAAATTCCTTTCAGGTTCAACTAAAGGATCTTCAGAAAC
Organism: Enterococcus sp. DIV1337a; assembly: GCF_051712285.1. Classification (NCBI taxonomy): domain Bacteria; kingdom Bacillati; phylum Bacillota; class Bacilli; order Lactobacillales; family Enterococcaceae; genus Enterococcus; species Enterococcus sp. DIV1337a. The sequence continues at coordinate 934,684 of NZ_JBIOOP010000001.1, forward strand.
TGTTGAATGGGAAGATGGCAACACTTATCCATTATTACGTGTTGAGGTTACTTCAGACTCACACCCATTCTACACTGGTCGTCAAAAATTCACACAAGCCGACGGACGTGTGGACCGTTTCAACAAAAAATACGGTCTCAAAGACGAAAACGCAAATCCAGACGCATAGTCTTTCAAAACATTGTTATGACAAGGTTTATAGAGATTTTCCACTGTGGTGGAAAATCTCTTTTTTTGCGTTGGATAGGCATTTTCTATTCAGGAAATTAGTTAAATATTATTTTATTTAATTGAAAGTATAGCTAGTCCGTATATCGTATAATTTAAATTATTTGGATAGTATACATATTGTAAAGTGCAATTGTCTTTTTAGAATCTTTAATGTATAATTTGTTTTAATAAGTTTATATGTAAGCTTTTTCTTTTTAAAGACTTTGATCATCTCTTTTTTTAAGAAAACGATTGGTTGTGAAAGGATATAGAAGTGTTAAAACAATTGTACTTGACAGTATTAAGACGGAGACCATACAAGCATAAAAAAGTAAAAATTGTGTACATAATGAGTTTCCCAAGAAATGATGGACATTTAATTGAACAATTAGAACAACACTATCACGGAATGATAATAGTACTTTATACAAAAAATTGTCAATCATATGCAGCATCCTTAAAACAAAAAGGCATAAAGACGATACTTTTTGATAAGAAGAATTTGTTGATTACAACGGCGATTTCATATTTGAAGTCAGCACCGCTAATTTTTGTAGATAATTATTTTCCAGAATTGGCAATTTTAAAAAACGAGCAAGTAGTTATCCAGTTATGGCATGCTAATGGGGCTTTAAAACAGTTTGGCTGGGGCGCTTATCATACGAATCAAAGAAGTCGCAAGGATCAAATCAGGTTTCAAAAAGTTTATGATAAAATGAATTATTTTATCGTTAATTCACTAAAAATGGAAGCTATTTTTAGAAACAATTATCGTCTCGAGAATGCTCAATTTTGTCATTTTGGTTCGCCACGTCTTGCTTATCTTGAAAAATTAGAGATAGGAGAAACAAATCAGAACAACAAAATTTTATATGCACCAACTTATCGAGAGGGATCGAACGAAATGATGCTTGTGATAAATCAAGCAATAAGGGCTTTTTCTGCTATGCCAAAATTTCATTTTTATATGAAATTACATCCATCAATCCAGTTAGATGCCATTGAACTACCGAGAAATGTTTCTATTTGGAAAAAGCATATTTTTGAAAGCTTTAGTGAAATAGACTACTTGATTACTGATTATTCGAGTGTGGTCTTTGAATACATGCATGTTAAAGAGCAACCGAACATCTTATTTTTTTGTCCAGATTTAGAAAAATATGCATCAAATCCTGGAATTGTGCCCGATTTTTTTGAATATTTACCGGGACCGTTAGTTAAAAATGAAGGCTCTTTGTCAAATAATGTTGGTAAAGAGAAATTGTAGAATTATGTCGAGTCCAGAGGAGAAAATCCTCTGGATTTTTTTATTTGGTTTGTATAGCTTGTCCTTGTTGGACGAAAATACGTAATTTGAAATTATAAAAGTTACGAAAACCATAGGCATTCCGCTTTAACACTTTGATATGATTATTTAGACACTCCAATTGTCCATTCGAATAAGAAGAATTCAAGGCATGATGAATTTGCTTTTGGTATTTTTTAAAGGTTCGTATAGTTGTTTGATAAGTAGTTGGCAAGTGAGAAATATTTTGCGTAAGCAAGGCATCAAAATACGTTTGGTTGCGTTTGTGAACGGCATACAAAAAGTCTTGGTACAATGTGTAGCCTTGTGTTAACTCAACGCTATAGGAAAGCAGCCTGTCCACAAGCTCTGTTTCGGTTAAATACGTTTTAAACGAAGGGCGCCAACGGCGGTTCAAACTATCCAACTTCTCTTGATTTTTTTGTAATAATTTCCAGTATTTTTTGAGTTGTTTTCCTTGGCGTTTTTCAGCCAAACTTGAACTTTTTAATAGATGATTTGTCCAAGTGATTCGATGGTTTCGAAAGGTCCGACCGATGTGTTGAACGATATGGAAGCGATCAATGATGAGCTTCGCTTTAGGGAAACATTTTTTCACGAGAGAAACGTAAGGTGCGTACATATCAATGACAATAAATTGGACGTTTTCCCGCACAGATAGTGGAAAACGAGTAAAATAACGTTCTAAATAAGACAGTTGTCGGTTTTCAACAATATCAAATAATTTTCTTGTTTGCCCATTTAAAATGATAAAACTCATGGCGCCAGAAACCTGACGAACGGATTTAAATTCATCAAAGTGAAGAACCGTTGGTAAGGTTGTTTTAAAGGGATTCATCGGTTGGTAAAAGCGTTTCAGCACACGATAAACAGAAGAAACAGACACATTTTTTTGGCGAGCGATGCCTGTCATGGAAGTATTTTCTTTCAAACGTGTAGTAATGGCCCATTTGACAGATTGACTAATGAAACAGTGTTTTTCTGCAATACTTGTATCTGCAACAAAGGTCCTTTGGCACGCATGACATTTAAACCGTTGTTTTCTCAATTCCAGATACGTTTTGAATTCTGCGACTTCATTCAGTAACAACCGAACGGTTGTCATTCCCCAGCGAATAATCGTGGAATTACTTTTACAATGTTCACAGGAATCTGCAGAATAGGTTAATTTTCCTGTATAAACTTTACAAATTTGTCCATTTATTTTTTCTTTTCGCAAACAATTTTCTTCAAAAGTAACATTTAGGTCTAGAATATTTAGGGTTTCTTTGATAAGCTCAGTATAGGACATCTTGATTCCTCCTTAGAACGGGTTCAGCGACTTTAATTCTACAGGATTTCAAGGTGTCTTTTTTGTGAATCAAAAAAGATGTTGGTAAAAATACCAACATCAGAAAGTATAGAGCCAAAATGAAAAACAGTTGGTAGTAGCATTGGCAAATTTTTCAATAAATAGTTATAAAAACAATATTGCTAGAATTAACGAAGAATGGAATCAATATCAGTCAAAAGACACCATTAATAAAATAGTGGAGTTGGTAGAGAGAATCTTGGGGGGATTTTGTGAAAAATAAGGTACGCACTGAATATATTGGGGGATTACCAGTTGACGTATTAACACATCAAGAAATTATGGATGACTTAGAAAGTTATCTCAAAGCTAAAGAGAAAATGATTGTGACTAGCGTTAATCCACAGATTTCGTTGTTGGCATTTGAATATCTAGAAGTTAAGTTATATTTGAAAAGAGCAACTCATCGGATTGCAGATGGGATAGGTGTGGTCAAGGCATCGAAACTAATGGGTGGGTCTATTCGTGAAAGAGTTACAGGAATTGATGTCATGGATAATTTTTTAGAGTATGCGAATCAACATGAGGAACGAATCTTCTTGTATGGTGCAAAGCAAGAAGTAGTTGAAGCAGCAGCTGAAAATATTCAGCAACAATATCCAGGGATTGTTATTAGCGGTATTTTACATGGTTATACGAAGAAAAAACAGCAAGAAATTGTGGAACAAATTAACAAAGCTGAACCAAGGTTTGTCTTTGTAGCATTAGGTTCACCGAAACAAGAGATTTTTTTGGAACAAACCATTGATCAGCTGACAGCTAATGTGTTTTTAGACGTAGGCGGTACTTTTGACGTATTAGCTGGATCCGTAAAAAGAGCGCCTGAATTTTATATAAATCACAATTTGGAATGGTTATATCGTTGTTTGACAATGAAGAGATACGATCGGTTAATGCAAATTCCTAAATATATTTATTTGACTATTAAGTATCGGAACAACAAGTCTAGGGGGCAGTAAATGATTATTTTGTTTATTTGGGAAAATGACGTAGATACAACTTTTTATATCGTGAAAATAGAGAAAGATGAGAAGTTCATTTTACGAGTACCACCTATTCACAAACTAAGTGAATTTGTTCAAAATAATCAATGGAATAGTTTGATAGAAGAATTAAGAAAATTGTCTTCATATGAAGTAACTGAGTACATAATTATAAAAAAAGCAATGCTTTTTTCGTATCTTTTTGAAGACGATAAAGAAATTGTTATTTCAAATCAAAGCGAGCGGCATCTAATAGATCAAAATGGAAAAGAATGGTTTTTACCAAAAGGAAAAGTTGCTGTAAATCAAGAGGTGCTTTCAGAATATCTTCGTTTTAGTCATTCAGATGTTGAACGTTCATTTGAGCATCAGGAACACATTTTTCGTTTAACGAAAATTAAATTATTAAAAGATAAAAATCCGTTGAAATTGCAAAAGCAGTTAAAGCAATTAAAAAAAGCTACAACAACGTCTTTCTCTATAAAATCTCTGAGTAAGTTATTACTAATCTATACTACTACAGAAAATAAAAAATTTGATCGAAAAACCATCAAAGTCGATTAAAAGTAGCCTTTTTTCTATTCACAAAAATTGATAATTAACGAAGAAATATCAAAGTACAAATGGAGGTTTTTATGAAAAAAATACTTACTTACGGCACATTTGACCTCCTGCACTATGGTCATATTAATTTGTTGAAAAAAGCGAAACAACAAGGGGACTACCTGATTGTTGGACTTTCAACAGATGCTTTTAATTTAGAAAAAAAGAAACAAAGTTATTTTTCATATGAAAAACGTAAACAATTATTAGAGGCAATTCGTTATGTTGATTTAGTTATTCCTGAAACTAGTTGGGAACAAAAAGTTTCCGATATTGTTGAATTTAAAATTGATACGTTAGTAATGGGCGACGATTGGCGTGGGGCTTTTGATTTTCTAGAAGTTGAAACAACTGCAACGGTCCTTTATTTGCCACGAACGCCAGAAGTATCAACTACACAGATAAAAAAAGAATTATATTATAGTGAATAATAAAAAAGTCTCCTTGCTATTTTCCAAGGAGACTTTTTTTCAAGATTATCCTTCCCAAAGGTCAAAGATTGATCATCATTGTTTCGCTGGTTTGTTAGACTAGTAAGTACATTCAGCTTTATAAAGGAGATTTTGAAGAAATGAGTAGAAAAAAAGTCGGTGTTTTCTGTCTATTTCTATTTTTCACATTTTTTATTATTGTTCCAAAAGTAGAAGCGACAGAAGAAATGAAGACTAAATTTACAGTAACGCCTGTTTTGCCAGAAAATCAAGTATCAGGAACATCTAGTTATTATGATTTAATTGTGGCACCAAAGCAATCTTCCACTATTGCCTTAGACATAAAAAATAAGACAGACGAAAAATTGTCCGTCGTATTGACTCTAGCAAATGCATCAACAAATGATAATGGATTGATTGTATACAATGATTTTGATAAACCACTTGATTCATCGTTAAAGGTTCCGCTGACAGACCTAGTTACTTTAGAAAACAAGGAAGTGAGTGTGCCTCCTCATCAAACAGTATCAGCAAAGATGAAGGTGAAGGGACTTGATCAGCCTATTAAAGGAGTTATTTTAGGTGGAGTTTACGCGCATCTTAAAGATGAAAATACAGAAGAAAAGACCCAAACAACGGGATTAAGCAGTCGCTATGGGTTTAATGTTGCGATTGCTATGAGGAGTGCTGAGAATGTTCCTTTAACAGAGATGAACCAACTGAAATTAGCGAAAGTAACCCCTACAATTGCTCTAGGGGTCAAATCACTAAAGGCAGTCATTCAAAATCCGTATGCTGCTATTTTTCCAGAAGTTCGTTTAGAAGGTCAAGTGGTAAAAAAAGGATCCTCTAAAAAAATTGCACAACGGACACTAAAAAATGTCCGCTTTGCCCCGAATAGTTCCATGAATTTTCATCTTGATTTGGGCAAACACCCGCTAGATGCTGGGACTTATATTTTTACAGGACGTGCTATTTTACAACAAGATGAACAACAGTCTTGGCCTTTTCAACAAGAATTTACGATTAACACTCGTGAAGCAAAAAAATTGAATCAAGAAGCTACGGTCAAATGGGTCCTACCTACATGGTGGTTACCGACTTTCTACACGTTGTTAGTAATCACAATCGGGGCAATTTGTAGTGTCATTTGGCGCAATAATTATCAAAAAACAAGCGAAAAGGAGAGTGAGAATAATGGCTAGTTGGTTTTGGTTGTCTGGCGGTTTAGCGGTCATTTGTTTTATGTTTTTCCTCTTTTCTTTGCTGACTAGTATGAGTTTTATTCAGCATGCAAAAGAACCAAGAAGTATTTTAAAAGAAACGCTTTTGAGTTGGTTAATGCTTTTACTTAGTGGTGGGTGGGTTACAATCGGACTATTGTTATATTTTTCGCTCAAGAATCAATAAACAAAAAACGAGCATTCATTGTTAGATAACCGTGAATGTTCGTTTTTTGTTTTAGGAAAATGTTCTTAGCAACTTGCCAGATTTCATTGGGCAACCTGACTGAAATTGTTAAATTGTTCTGTCGAAACGAAAAAAAAGTGGTAAACTAAACGTGTATGTTAGTTATTTAATCAAAAGTAATGTATCCGCTTACTTATAAAATGGAAACGAAGGAGCATATTGTAATGACAGAAAAACTTTTAGGAAGTATCGAAGCCGGTGGCACAAAATTTGTATGTGGCGTTGGGACAGATGATTTGACCATCGTGGAACGTATTAGTTTTCCCACAACAACCCCAGAAGCAACAATGAAAAAAGTAATAGAATTTTTCCAACAATATCCTTTAAAAGCAATTGGGATTGGTTCGTTTGGTCCGATTGATATTCACGTTGATTCTCCTACGTATGGTTATATCACTTCTACACCAAAATTAGCTTGGCGTAACTTTGACTTGTTAGGAACTATGAAACAACATTTTGATGTGCCAATGGCTTGGACAACGGATGTGAATGCTGCGGCATATGGTGAGTATGTTGCTGGAAATGGGCAACATACATCTAGTTGTGTATATTATACAATTGGAACTGGTGTTGGCGCTGGAGCGATTCAAAACGGTGAGTTTATTGAAGGATTTAGCCATCCAGAAATGGGGCATGCGATAGTCCGTCGTCATCCTGAAGATACGTATGCAGGAAATTGTCCTTATCATGGAGATTGTTTGGAAGGGATTGCAGCAGGACCCGCAGTTGAAGGCCGTTCCGGTAAAAAAGGTCACTTATTGGAAGAGGATCACCAAACTTGGGAACTAGAAGCTTATTATTTAGCGCAAGCGGCGTACAATACTACTTTATTATTAGCGCCAGAAGTGATCATTTTAGGCGGCGGTGTCATGAAACAACGTCATTTGATGCCGAAAGTTCGTGAAAAATTTGCTGAATTAGTCAATGGATACGTGGAAACACCGCCGTTAGAAAAATACCTGGTGACGCCTCTTTTAGAAGATAATCCAGGAACAATTGGTTGCTTTGCGTTGGCAAAAAAAGCTTTAATGGCTCAAAAATAACCATTTATTCGCAGTTCATGCATTATATTTGAAGGAAACGGCTAAGAATGATACTCTTATTATGTAATTAATTATTTAGGAGGGATTAGCATGGCAGATTTAAAAGGACGTTTTGACGATGCAAAAGATAAAGTAGAGGGCACTGCAAAAGAAGCGCAAGGCAAAGTTACGGATGATAAAGGCAAAGAACTTGAAGGAAAAGCTCAATCAACCTTTGCTGACGTAAAAGACAAAGCACGTGATGCCGGTGACGACCTTAAAGAAGGCGCTGAAAAATTAACTGATAAAGTTAAAGAAGGCTTTGAAGACTTAAAAGACAAATTTAGTAAAGATAAATAAAAATAAACAAAAGAGTGTGGGCCTATGTTATTTCAACATAGGCCCACACTCTTTTGTTTAGACATCAAATCCTTGTTTTTGCAAGAAATTTTTAACTTCTGGGCGACGATTATAAGAAAAATAGGATAAAGACTTCTGTGACCAATCCGCTGTTTGGGCGTTACTTGAGCGGCTAGCATAGTAATCTTTTAATAATTCATCATACGCATGCATATCTGTCAATTTGTCTGGTTGGTAGTGATTTTCGCTTAAAATATTTTCAAAAGGCATCCGTGGCTTTACGCCATTTAACGTTTCTGGTACACCAATCGTTAATCCAAAAAGTGGTACAGTTAATTCAGGCAAAGATAAGCGTGTGGCCACTGTGTCTAAGTTATTTCGAATGCCGCCAATATAACAAATCCCTAAATCCATAGATTCAGCCGCAATGGCCATGTTCTGCGCAGCAATCGTTGTATCAACGGCAGCTACTAATAATGATTCTGGTGTTTTTAAGGGTTCCAATGATTGCCCCTCTTTTGACAAAATCGTTGCATGACGATACAAATCAGCAACAAAAACATAGAACACACCAGTGTTAACGACATAGTCTTCACAATTCGCTAAACGTCCCAATTCTCTGCGTAGCTCAGGATCTTTGATTTCTATAATTGTATAAGCTTGTAAAAAATTGGAGCTTGATCCTGCTTGAGCTGCAGTAATTAACTGTTGTTTCTGCTTGTCCGTTAACGCTTGATTTTTAAAATGACGAACGGAACGGTGACTTAGTAATTGTTCAATTGTTTGATTCATAAAAAACCTCCGTTTAAATTAAGAAAGAGAACAGAAAAACCCACAGCTTAATAGTGGGTTTTTCTGTCTTTAATTGCTAAAGATTACAGAATGCGTTCAAATGGATCTAAACTAATTCCTTGGTCTAAGACGATTTTTGCGTATTCTTTCGCTGCAAATAAAGAATGATCTTTGTAGTTTCCACACTCTTTTGCAGAAACTGCTGGAACAACTTCTGTATTGATTACTTTGTTTAAAACGTTGACTAATGCATCACGGATTTCTTGTGGTGAATGTTGATCCCACATAATCATATAAAAACCAGTGCGGCAACCCATTGGCGAAATGTCAATGATTCCTTTTAATTCATCACGCATGTTAACTGCTAATAAATGTTCTAACGTGTGTAATGCGCCTGTTGGTAGGGCATCTTTGTTTGGTTGTAAGAAACGTAAGTCATATTTTTCGACTAACGCATCCCCATTTTGTTCTGTGCCAGCAAGGCGAACATATGGTGCTTTTACTGTGTTGTGATCTAATTCAAAACTTTCTACGCGTGCCATGAAATTTCGCTCCCTTTATAATTAAATTCGTTTTAACTATAACAAATTTAAGTCAAAAGTCAATGGATAGTCCTTTGATAGGTAATAGTTTTAAAATATCATGGGAAAATAAAAAAATCATTTTTTTGACTATGTAGGTTTTTTCAATACTATGGTAAAATAGGACAAGTAGCTTTTACAAGAAGGTAAGAGGGGAGTATGAAAATATGGGAAAAGAATATCATGTTGCCGTGGTAGGAGCAACAGGTGCTGTCGGGACAAGAATGATTGAATTGTTAGCAGAAACAAGTTTGCCAATTGCCAGCGTGAGGTTATTGGCATCTAAGCGTTCTGCGGGACAAGCGATTCAGTTTAAAGGACAACCTCTTATCGTGGAAGAATTAGTCCCGGAATCATTTGAAGGAATCGATTTAGCGTTATTTAGTGCTGGTGGGAGTATTTCCGAAAAGTTTGCACCAGAAGCAGTTAAGCGTGGAGCTGTTGTCGTTGACAACACTAGCCATTTTAGAATGGCAAAAGACGTTCCTTTAGTTGTTCCAGAAGTGAACCCGGAAGCCTTAAAAAATCATCAGGGAATCATTGCGAATCCAAATTGTTCTACGATTCAAATGATGGTAGCCTTGGAACCAATTCGGCAAGCGTTTGGCTTAGAACGAATCATCGTTTCAACGTATCAAGCTGTGAGTGGTGCAGGTATCCGTGCAATTAATGAGCTGAAAGAACAAGCCGAAGATTTTTTAGAGGGAAAACCTGTCAGCGAATGGTCAGCTGAAATTTTACCAGCCGACAGTGACAAAAAACATTATCCAATTGCTTTTAATGCGTTGCCTCAAATTGATGTTTTTTCAGAAGCCGGGTATACCTACGAAGAATGGAAAATGATAAATGAAACCAAAAAAATCATGGGGGACAACAAGCTAAAAGTCGTTGCCACCTGTGTCCGTATTCCGGTAATTTCAGGACATTCTGAATCTGTTTATATAGAAGTGAAACAAGCAGATGCATCGGTCTCAGCCATCCAAGAATTAATGGCGCAAGCTCCAGGTGTAATTTTGCAAGATGAGCCAAGTGAACAACTATATCCACAAGCGCTAAATAGCGTCAATCAGAAAGAAACATTTGTCGGCCGTATTCGTCAAGACGTTGACGTGAAGAACGGTTTCCATTTATGGATTGTATCAGACAACCTATTAAAAGGAGCTGCTTGGAACTCGGTCCAAATTGCTGAAACGCTACACGAAATGAATTTGCTTCGTGTACCTGAAAACGACTAGAAGGTTTGTATTGTATACTCGGGAGGGAATAGGATGGATTTAACGAATGCAACAATTATTACGGCAATGGTTACGCCGTTTCAAGAATCGGGAGAAATAGATTTTGATAAACTACCGCAATTGGTAGACTATTTATTGGCCAATCATACAGAAGGCGTTATTTTAGCAGGAACAACTGGTGAATCACCCACTTTAACTCATGAAGAAGAATTACAATTATTCCAGCGGATTATTGAACTAATCGATGGGCGTATTCCGATTATTTGTGGTGTTGGTACGAATGATACACGTGACTCAGTCGCTTTTGTGAAAGAGTTAGCGACAATCGCTGGTATCGATGCTGTTTTGGCGGTTGTTCCTTATTATAATAAACCAAATCAAGAAGGCATGTATCAACATTTTAAAACCATCGCAGAAGCAAGTGAACTACCAATCATTTTGTATAATGTTCCTGGTAGAACGGCTGCATGTCTAGAAGTGGAAACTACTTTGCGCTTAGCACAATTGGAAAAAATTGTGGCGATTAAAGAATGTGCAGGATTAGATGCAATTACTGAGTTGATTGAAAGAGCGCCAAAAGACTTTCTAGTGTATACTGGAGAAGACGGGTTGGCTTTTGCCACCAAGGCACTTGGCGGACAAGGGGTTATTTCGGTAGCCAGTCATGTCTTCGGTTCGTCAATGTATGAGATGTATCAAGCGCTGGAGCAGGGGAACTTGCCGGAAGCGGCTAAAATTCAACGACAGTTGTTACCAAAAATGAACGCGTTGTTTTCAGTGCCTTCGCCGGCACCCGTGAAAGCAGCCTTAAATCATTTAGGTATTCCTGTTGGAAATTTACGGTTACCTCTAGTTGCTTGTACACCAGAAGAAGAGCAAAGAATTATTCGCACGTTAGAGATTTAAAGAACGTGTAATCATAGAGAGGTGAAAAGAGTGAGTACAATAAAAATCGTTCCATTAGGCGGCGTTCGTGAAAATGGAAAAAATATGTACGTTGCTGAAGTGGAAGATGAAATTTTTGTACTGGATTGTGGATTACAATATCCAGAGAACGAACTTTTAGGAATTGACGTCGTCATTCCGGATTTTACGTATTTAGAAGAAAATAGTGAACGAATTGCAGGGGTCTTTTTAACACATGGCCATGCAGATGCAATTGGGGCCTTACCGTATTTGCTTTCAAAAATTCAAGTGCCTGTTTTTGGGACAGAATTAACGATTGAACTAGCAAAACTAAGTGTCAACAATCATGCGGAAACGAAGAAATTTAAAGATTTCCATGTGATTGACCCACATACAGAAATTGATTTTGGTCAAGCAACGGTGAGCTTCTTTAAAACAACGCACACCATTCCAGATTCGATTGGCGTTAGCATCAAAACAAAAGAAGGCAACATTGTTTATACTGGTGATTTTAAATTTGATCAAAGTGCGATTGAGATGTATCAAACCGATTATGGCCGCTTGGCTGAAATTGGTAAAGAAGGCGTCTTGGCGCTACTTAGTGATTCATCAAATGCTGAAAACCCAGCCCAAGTTGCTTCCGAAGCCCAAATCGCTGATGAAGTGTTCGACACGATTCGCTATTGGGAAGGACGAATTATCGTGGCATGTGTGGCAAGTAATTTGCAACGGGTCCAACAAGTATTGAATGCCGCTGATCGTTCTGGTCGTAAAGTCGTTTTGACAGGCCAAGATTTTGAACGGATTATTCGGACGGCGATGAAATTGGAAAAATTACAATTGCCAAGCGAAGATCTATTAGTGAAACCAAAAGAAATGAAAAAATATGCACCAGAACAGTTATTAATTTTAGAAACAGGCCGAATGGGAGAACCTATTAAGTCACTTCAAAAAATGGCTAATAATACACATGGTGTTGTTCGGATTGAAGAAGGCGATTTAGTTTATATTACGACAACGCCAACAACGGCCATGGAAACAACAGTTGCTAAAACAGAGGATATTGTCTATCGGGCCGGTGCTACAGTGAAGCAAATTTCCGACAATTTACGTGTGTCAGGCCACGCTAATCCGAATGACTTGCAATTGATGTTGAATTTAATGAAACCAAAATATTTCATTCCTGTCCAAGGTGAGTACCGCCAGTTAGCTGCGCATGCGGACTTAGCTCACGAAATTGGCATGCCTTATAAAGATATCTTTATTACAGGTCGTGGGGACATTCTAGAATATACAAAAGGTAGAATGTCGGTAGCCGGTAGCACAACGGCCGAAAATATTATGATTGACGGGATTGGTGTCGGCGATATTGGTAATATCGTTTTACGAGATCGTCGTATTCTTTCTGAAGATGGCATTTTTGTGGCTGTCGTGACAATTAATCGTCGAGAAAAACGAATTGTTTCACCAGCTAAAATTACTTCTAGAGGTTTTGTTTACGTTAAAACAAGTAAAGATCTAATGAAAGAAAGTAGCAATATTGTCACAGAAATTGTTGAAAAACATTTAGAGAGTGACGATTTTGAATGGAGCAAATTGAAACAAGAAATTCGTGAAAACTTAAGCCGTTATTTATTTGAACAAACCAAACGTCGTCCTGTGATCTTACCAGTTATTATGGAAGCGACGCAACGCAAGCGGCCCAAAAATAACGCATAGTTCGTCCTGATAAAAACAGGTGATTTTAGGAGAAATTCTTCTAAAGTCATCTGTTCTTTTTTGTAACTTTCTTCTATAAATATGGTACTATTAATCAGAGCGCTGAATAAAGGAGGCGATTTTAGTGGAAGAGATTGTGTTGTTCCATACCAATGATCTTCATTCTCACTTTGAAAATTGGCCCAAAATACGGCGTCTGGTTAAAGCCAAACGTTCGCTGTACCAAAAAGAGGGCAAAACAGTCGTAACCATTGATTTAGGTGACTTTTCAGATCGGTGTCATCCTTTGACCGAAGCAACAGATGGTCAAGCAAATGTAGCTATAATGAATACAATAGCGTATGACCTGGTTACAATTGGAAATAATGAAGGAATCGGCAATTCAAAGAAACAATTAGAGCATTTATATGATCAGGCAACCTTTGAAGTGGTCTTAGCTAATTTACAAGATCCAAAAACTCAAATGTTACCAGATTTTTGTCAAGCATATAAAATAATGACAACTAAAGAAGGCACAAAGTTAGGATTTATTGGTTTAACCGCACCGTTTCCTTTAACGTATAATCCCAATGGCTGGACAATCAAACAAGTGGAAGCAGTCCTTCCTCAACTGATTACAGAAGTTGCCCCTCAATGTGATGTTCTCATTTTGCTTAGTCACTTGGGGATAGATACTGATTTTATGATTGCGGCGAATTATCCTGAAATTCAAGTAATCTTAGGTTCCCATACACATCATTTATTTAAAGATGGGGAAAAAATTAATCATGTACAACTAGCAGCTGCTGGCAAATACGGACAGTATATTGGTGAAGTGCATCTGTTTGTTGATGCTGAAACGAAGCAAGTCACAAGTTATGCGAAAACTATTGAAACAGCAAGTTTAGAAGAGCAAACAAATGATGCCAAGGAAATTGCGGGTTATTTAACGGAAGGTCATCGACTATTGCAAGCGCAGCAAATTGCACAAATCCCAGAAACCCTTTCAACGGACTTACGGCAACCGCATTCCTTTATAACTGTTGCCTTGAAGGCATTAAAAGAAGCGGGACAGACAGATGCAGCTGTATTAAACAACGGGTTATTTTTAGCAGATTTACCAGAAGGAATAATCAATGCAGACCAATTACATGAGGCTTTGCCTCATCCAATGCATTTAATCAAGGTTACTTTGAAAGGGTCAGACATGAGCCGTTTGATTCGTGAAATGGAAAAAAGTCGTCAATTTCTGCGGAAATTTCCGATTCGCGGGATGGGCTTCCGCGGGAAAATTTTTGGCGAATTATGTTATGATGGGATTCAATTTGATCGAAATAGCCAGTCCGTTTTTTGGCAAGGGAAACCTATTCAGCCAGAGCAGAAATATACGCTGACAACAGTGGATCACTTTCAATTTGTCCCGTTTTTCCCAACGATTGAGTTAGTTGGAGAAGTCGAATTTTTGTTTCCAGACGTTTTAAGAACTGTCGTGGCGAACTATCTGCATGACCACTATCCAATCAAATAAAAACAAGGTATAATAAAAACTAGGTGGTGAAAAAATGACAGACAAAAAGACAACCGAAAAAAAAGAAACAGAAACTGCTGCAACCTTTACAGAAGAATTAACAGCAGTTCTTGAAGAAATAAAAGAAGAACCTGTAAAAGAAAAGAAAAAAGGGGAAATTGTCACCGTTGTGAATGAAACAGATATTCAAATTGGTGAAAGAGAGTACCGAATTGTTAAAAATCATCGTGATGCCTTTGATCCTGAACGCTTAGGTGAACGGTTTAGTGAAGTTTTAGCGCGTTATGATTATATCGTGGGAGACTGGGGTTATGAACAGTTACGTTTGCGTGGCTTTTTTGATACTTCCAATCGTCGGGCGGCGCCGGATCAACGAATTGATACACTAGAAGACTATCTGTATGAATATTGTAATTTTGGCTGTGCCTATTTTGTAATTGAGCGAACAGGTGAACGCAAAGAAAAAACAACGCATCGTCGCCGTCGTCATAAAAAGAATAATCGTTCTAACGCGTTTGTCGAGGAAAAGAGTGCGCCCGCTAATAAAAATAGTAAGCCAGTAATTCGTACGCGAAAAGAAGAAAATAAAAAAACGACTACACCCAAACAGCCTAGTCCCAAAAAATCTGGCAAAGGCTTTACGATTCGTCAACGTGAGGAGTAAACAGAGTGAAAAAAGACTATCAAGGATATTTAATTGATTTAGATGGAACGATTTATTTAGGAAAAGAGCCAATTCCAGCAGGAAAACGTTTTGTCGAGCAGTTACAGGAAAAAAACTTGCCTTTTTTATTTGTAACGAATAATACCACTAAATCTCCTGAAACAGTGGCCCAACGTTTAGCAAATGAATTTGATATTCATGTCCCAGCATCCCTTGTTTATACAGCGACTTTAGCAACGATTGATTACATGAAAGAAACCAATCGAGGCAAGAAAGTCTTTGTCATCGGCGAGGCTGGTTTAATTGATTTAATTTTAGAAGCAGGTTTTGAATGGGAGGAAACAAATCCTGATTATGTTGTCGTGGGACTTGATACAGAACTATCCTACGAAAAAGTGGTTTTAGCCACCTTAGCTATTCAAAAAGGGGCGTTATTTATTGGGACCAATCCAGATAAGAACATTCCGACAGAAAGAGGCTTATTACCTGGTGCAGGTTCAGTTGTGACGTTTGTGGAGACAGCTACCCAAACAAAACCAGTTTATATTGGTAAACCAAAAGCGATTATCATGGAACGAGCGATTGCGCATTTAGGCGTGGAAAAAGAGCAAGTGATTATGGTTGGAGATAATTATGAAACCGATATTCAATCAGGGATTCAAAATGGTATTGATAGCTTGTTAGTTACATCAGGTTTTACCCCTAAGTCAGCGGTTCCAACTTTACCAACACCGCCAACCTATGTTGTTGATTCCTTAGATGAATGGACTTTTTGAGTATGATGAGGTCGAAATTGCGCTTAAGGGAAACACTTGGACTCATTTGTTTGTTTTTAACGATTGTGGCTTTAAGTATCACGATCACGATTAATTTTCGTCCGTTGTATCTTTTTGATATCCAACACTTAAATATTTTAAAAGACGTAGAGGTTGATCGTGTGACCTTGATTAAAAATTACGATCATTTAATGAGGTACTTAAACAATCCTTTTGAAAAAACATTAGTATTTCCTGATTTCCCCATGTCTGATAGTGCGGCTTTTCATTTTTATGAAGTGAAAAAATTGTTTTTATTGTGCTATGGCGTATTACTAGTTACGTTGTTGCCTAGTGTCCTTTATTTAAAATATTTGGTAAAAAATCAGCGTTTATGGACATTGATACGGCCATTTCAGTGGGGAATGTTCTTGCCTGTGCTTTTTGGCTTTTTCATGCTGATTGGCTTTGATCAATTTTTTATTGCGTTTCATGGATTATTTTTTAACAACGATGCTTGGTTATTTAATCCGCTGACTGATCCAATTATCAATGCCTTACCTGAAGCCTACTTTATGCATTGTTTTATCTTGTTTTTTGTTTTATTAGAAGGCCTGTTTTTAATAGGCATTTTAATCGGAAAACGTTCTTTAAAAAAATAAAGAGAGAAAAGTGAACAATTCCCAAAGTGTTCACTTTTCTTTTTTATTCAATCTAGTTTTAAAAACTAGATTGAATAATTATCAAAAGTATGATATTCTTTTTTAGAAATGGTTAGGAGGGTTTTTATGGACGAGATAGAAAAATCACTACAAGATTGGGGCCAACAATTGGAAAACGTTCATTTGCCAAGATGGCATGAGTTACCAGATATTGAATTATATATGGATCAAGTGATTACTCTGATAGAAAAATACTTATCCCCATTGATTACACTGGAAAAACATACTTTGTTAACTTCCTCAATGGTTAATAATTATGTCAAACACGGGTTAATCCCGGCCCCAGTGAAAAAGCGCTACAATCAAAAACATTTAGCGTTTTTAATTGCGATTACGTTGTTGAAACAAGTGTTAACATTGCCAGAAATTAAGCAAGGCATTTTATTCCAAGGAGCCGCGGTTGGTATTCGTGAAGCGTACAATTTATTTTGTCAAGAACAGGAACGAGCGATTTATGTGATTGCTACTCAAGCGCAAGAAAAAGAAGTTCAGGCCAAATCACAAGAACCTATGGGGATTGAATATTTGGCTGTAAAAGCAGCGACAATGTCTTTTGCTACTAAAATGTTTAGTGAAAAAGTGATTGAATTGGAACAAGAATACTTAAAAGAAATGGATGAGATGACACATGAATAAAGAAAAGATTGCATTACTGGTTGATTCTGGGACAGATGTTCCAGAGGCATTGGTCAAACAATACGGCATGTATGTCTTGCCCTTACAGATTATTTATCCTGAAAAAACCTATACAGATAAGGTAGATATTACACCAGAAGAAGTGTATCAACGTTTAGAGAAAGAAATTCCTAGTACTTCATTACCAGATGGAGCCACGATCCAAGCTATTTTTGACAAAATTAAAGAAGCGGGTTACGAAAAAGTTTTAGCGGTGACCATTTCTAGTGGTTTAAGTGGAACGTATAATGTGGTTCGCTTGCTTGGAGAACAAACCGAAGGACTAGATGTATTTGTTTTAGATACAAAGAACATTGGTATCGGGGCTGGCATTCAGGCGATTCGAGCAGCAGAATTAATTGAAACAGGACTAGGCTGGCAAGAACTACAACAAAAATTAACAGAAGAAGTAGCCAACGCAAAAGTATTTTTTAATGTAGCCACTTTAGAATATTTACAAAAGGGTGGACGAATTGGTTTAGTCACTTCTATTTTAGGGAATGCGCTAAAATTAAACCCCATTATTTCTTGTAATGAAGAAGGCATTTACTATACGGTGGCTAAGTCTCGTGGCCGTAAAAAAAGTCTTGATAAAACGTTTGAGTTGGTGACGAACTTTATAGGTGAGGCACCCCGTTTTCGTTTGGCAGTTGCTCACGGTGCGGCAGAGGAAGAAGCAAAAGCAATGATGGAACGCTTGAAAGCGGCTTTTCCGCAAGCAGAAGAAATTTACTTTGGAACAATTAGTCCGGCATTAGTTGTTCATACAGGACCAGGACTTTTAGGTGTTGGCATACAGTTATTAAATGATTAATTAAATGAAAAATCCCCTCAAATTTTTTTGAGGGGATTTTTCATTTAAGATTTCTCTTTTTCATAGAAATATCATTTTACTGAAAAAACAACGAAAATTATATTGAAAATTTCACAAATGTGTTACAATTTGTCTACAAAGGGGGAATTTTTTGTGAAAAAAGCAATAGCAGAATGTTTAGGAACATTTATTCTTGTCTTTTTTGGGACAGGAACAGCCGTTCTAGGAAATGGTATGGAAGGGATTGGAACAACGGGGATTGCCTTAGCATTTGGGTTAACAATCGTTGCTGCTGCCTATAGTATTGGCACAATTTCAGGTGCACATCTAAATCCAGCTGTTTCTTTAGGAATGTGGCTTAATAAACGAATGACAACAATGGAACTAATCTACTATGTAGTTGGACAAATTGTTGGTGGTTTGATTGCCTCATTTGCATTATTAAGCATTCTAAAAGGTGCTGGTAAAAGTATTGAGAACTTAGGTCAAAATGGCGTAGGTGAATTAAGTGTTGCTGGTGCATTGACAGTCGAAATTATTTTAACATTTATTTTTGTTTTAGTTGTCATGACAGTTACAAGTGCTAAGAAGGGTAATGCTTCATTAGCAGGGGTCGTAATTGGGTTAACACTAACAATGATTCACTTAGTCGGTATTCCTTTGACAGGAACTTCTGTCAACCCAGCTCGTAGCATCGCGCCAGCCGTTTTTGCGGGTGGTTCAGCGTTATCTGAGTTGTGGATTTTTATCGTTGCGCCATTAATTGGTGGATTATTAGCCGCTCTTGTCGCGAAATTCGTCTTAGATACGGAAGAATAGATTAGCGGAAGAAGAATCTTTGATAACAAGCGTCAATTGTTGTCAGAGATTCTTTTTTTGTTATACTAGGAGAACCTGAAGGCGCATTTTTAGCTAAAGATGAAAACATCATCAAAATAAGGTATAATAGGAAAGTATCAAATAAGATTAGAAGGAAAAAGAGGTGTCTCTTTGTGAAGAAAATTTTAGTAGTTGATGACGAGAAGCCAATTTCAGAGATCGTTAAATATAATTTGGTTAAAGAAGGATATGAAGTATTTACTGCTTACGATGGAGAAGAAGCACTTGAAAAAGTGGAAGAAGTGGAACCAGACTTAATTATTTTAGACTTAATGCTCCCTAAAATGGATGGCTTAGAAGTCGCGCGAGAAGTGCGCAAAACACATGACATGCCAATCATTATGGTGACTGCCAAAGATTCTGAAATTGACAAGGTTTTAGGATTAGAATTAGGCGCTGATGACTATGTAACGAAACCATTTTCAAATCGTGAATTAGTCGCTCGTGTAAAAGCCAATTTACGGCGAGGTGCAACCAATGCGAAAGAAGCCGAGGTGACAACACAATCTGAATTAACGATTGGTGATTTAACCATTCATCCTGATGCATACATGGTCTCAAAACGGGGTGAAAAAATTGAATTAACCCACCGTGAATTTGAGTTACTTTATTACTTAGCAAAACATATCGGACAAGTCATGACTCGTGAACATTTATTACAAACCGTTTGGGGTTATGATTATTTTGGTGATGTGCGGACAGTGGACGTCACCGTACGTCGTTTAAGAGAAAAAATTGAAGATAGTCCAAGTCATCCAACGTATTTAGTTACTCGTCGTGGGGTTGGTTATTATCTAAGAAATCCTGAACAGGAGTAATCAGGTATGAAGAAAAAAGTTCACTTTTTTCAATCTGTTAATTTTAAGATTGCTTTATCATTTATCCTGCTGTTACTGATCGCGATTCAAATCATTGGTGGCTATTTCATTCGTGAATTGGAAGCCACTACAATTTCCGATTTTAAGAAAAATATGGATTCCCAAGTTGTCCAATTGTCAAATACGTTAAGTACGCAGATGAGCAATAAAGATCTCGAACGTAGTGACGTTGATGCAAATTTAAAAAAAGCGTTATCTGATTTTTCAAATGCAGACATTTCTGAAGCGAGAATTGTCGATGATAAAGGGATTATTCGGGCAACCAATGATTTAAATCAACAAAATATTATTGGGAAAAAGAATGATTATCGTGATTTAAATGACTTTACGAGTAAAAAATATCAAGCTTTAGATAATGATAAACGCGTGTATGTGAATGTCCAGCCGATTCAATCGCCTACTGGAGAAACAGTGATTGGCGTCCTTTATGTGAAAAGTAATTTAGAAAATAAATACCAAGAAATTACTAACACAGCAAGTATCTTTTTCACTGCTTCTATTATTGCCGCAGCAATCTCGATTATTGTGACCTTACTGATTGCACGATCTATCACGAAACCGATTGGGGAGATGCGCGAGCAAGCCATTCGAATCGCTCGTGGTGATTACGCTGGAAAAGTAGAAGTCCATGGAAAAGATGAATTAGGCCAATTAGCAGAAACATTTAATCAATTATCAGAACGGATTGAAGAAGCACAAGAAACAATGGAAGCAGAAAGAAATCGCTTAGATAGTGTCTTAACCCATATGACAGATGGTGTCATTGCGACGGATCGCCGCGGAAAGGTGATTACGATTAATGAAATGGCCCTTTCATTATTAAATGTAAAAAATGAGAATGTGATTGGGACCTCGTTATTAGAGTTGTTAGATATTGAAGAAGATTATACATTACGAAAGCTGTTAGAAGAGCCAGATGAACTGCTGATTGATCGCTCAACGTCTGATCGTGAAGAAGACCAAATGATTATCCGGGTAGACTTTACGATGATTCGTCGGGAATCAGGATTTATTACTGGCTTAGTTTGCGTACTTCATGATGTCACAGAACAGGAAAAAAATGAACGGGAAAGACGGGAATTTGTTTCCAATGTTTCTCATGAGTTGCGAACGCCTTTGACAAGTATGCGCAGTTATATAGAAGCTTTAAGTGAAGGGGCTTGGGAAAACCCTGAGATTGCGCCTAATTTCTTAAAAGTCACGTTAGAAGAAACCGACCGGATGATTCGTATGATTAATGATTTGTTAAATTTATCTCGGATGGACTCTGGGAATACACATCTTCAATTAGAGTATGTGAATTTTAACGAATTGATTAATTTTGTCTTGGATCGCTTTGATATGATGATTGAAAATGAGCAAAAAAATTACAAAATTCGCCGTGAATTTACTAAACGCGATTTATGGGTAGAGTTAGATACCGACAAAGTAATTCAGGTTTTAGACAACATTTTGAACAATGCGATTAAGTATTCGCCAGATGGCGGCGTCATTACCTGCCGACTAGTTGAAACACATAATAATGTCGTCTTTAGTATCTCGGACCAAGGTTTGGGCATCCCTAAAAAAGATCTCGGGAAAGTCTTCGAGCGTTTTTATCGTGTGGATAAAGCCCGTGCGCGAGCACAAGGTGGGACTGGTTTAGGTTTAGCAATTTCTAAAGAAGTAATTCGGGCCCATAACGGGAGTATTTGGGTGGAAAGTACAGAAGGTGAAGGATCGACTTTCTATATTTCACTACCATATGAACCTTATGAAGAGGATTGGTGGGAATGATGAAATTATCAGAATGGATTACAAGAATTGGCTTGATTTTGATGGTCATTTTAAGTATATATTTTTCAGTCAATATCTGGCTGAATTCTGCCAAAAAAATACCAGAAATGAAGTCGGGAAGCCAAGTCACAACAGCTGTCAATGAAAAAGCCATTGGCGATGTCTATTTACCTTTGCAATTGATTCGCATAACTGATGGAAAAGCGATGCAAAGTAATCGTGAAACATTAATTAGTAATGTTCAAAATGATATTAAAATGGCTACGTTTGGTAAATTGACACAAGTTGTGACAAAAAATGCAGAGCAACTTAAGCGCTACAATCAAATGGACCAAGGTATTGAACTTCTTTATCAAGGTCCCTTTTTAATCTCGGACTATGCTTCGATTTATAATCTATCCATTAATTTTACTAACTTTAATGAGTTGACGGACCAGTATTTTACGAAAATTCAATTGGATTTTAACGAAAATAAGATACGTTTTTTAGATTATGACCAAGCCAACGTCTATGAAGCGCCCATGACTGTCAATAAGGCGCGCTTAATGGGAATTATCAATAAAGAGGGATTACAATATCAAGACGTTTCCGAAAATATGCTAACCAAACAAGGGCAATGTTATTTAACCAATGATATGAAGTTGAAAAAGTACAGTTATATCTTAGCTTCGCAGCCAGTTACTCGTTTTAGAAATGCTTTTTTCAATGAAACAGAAGATATTCAAACCAATGAAGACAGTCAAGACTTAACCTACACGAGCAAAGAAGAACGATTGTTTGCAGAAGAAAAGCTGGGAAAAATCGATTTTAAAGGGACCTTGCCAGAAGAGAATAAACGGGAGTCAATTTATAACCAAAGCTTTTCTTATGTAAAACGTTTAGGAACCAACATGGGGAATTTACGTTACTTTGATCGAACGAAAGATAGTGTCAATTATCGGACCTTTGTGGAAGGTTTCCCAGTGTTCAGTAATGATTTGAAAGGCCAAGTGGATATTCGCATCACGAACAATGATGGTGCTACGCCAAGCGTAACCATTAACACAAGTGTGAATACGATTCAAGTACCGATTCCTTCAGAAGAAGAAGTGACGCTGGAGAGTACCGAAAAATTGATTAAGCGTTTAGAAACGGCTGGTGCTAAAAAGGAAAAAATCCAATCGGCTGTTATCGGTTATACTTGGCAGACAATTGAAGAAGTCAAACAAGTCGTTGATTTAAGTCCGGAATGGTATGTCCTTTATAACAACAATTGGTACACTGCAACGGACTTGGTAAAACAATTACCAAGCTTGGAGGTGGGCTAATGGATTTTAAACGAATTGAGTGGATTTTCTTCTTAGCGTTTTTAGGATTAAATATCTTTTTATTTGGAATTTATCGGGAAGGACAACAAGAAGAAAGCAGTGTCTCTTCTTCCAGCCAAACAGAATCGATTGAAAGTCGGTTGGAGAAAGATAACATTTCGTATAAAGGAACACTTTCTTCAGAACGATTGGAAGGCTATTATTTAAGTGGGGAACAAACCAATTTTTCTGCTGCTTTAAAAATCCAACGTGAAAAGAATAAAAACTTTTTGAGAAATGGGCTGCAAATTGCGGATAATACTTTAACGAGTGTACCTAGTAAAAACTATTTTATTGATCCTAAGAAAATTGATAAAGATTTAAGTACCTTTTTAAATGAAAAAAATGCTTTATTATTCGGAGACGAATATCAATACTTACCAGAATTTTCTCATTTAAAAGAGCCAACGGCAGAAATTGTGGCTGCACAATCGTATAAAGGAATTCCCTTTAGAGATGATACTGCAAAATTAAGTATTTTAGCAGATACGTCAGGTGAATTATGGAAAATTAGTAAATATTCGCAAACGCACATTGAAAATATTGAGGAATTGCGAGACAAAACGGATTTATATTCCAATCGTGATGCGATAGACACGCTCTATATGAATAACCGCATTCCTAGTAATTCCAAAATAACATTCATTAAATTGGCTTATTCAAGAATTTATAAAATTCGTGAGAAAAATGTATACGTTCCAGTCTGGTTTGTAGGAATTTCTACTGGTGAAGATTCAGTTGAAATTGAACAGGTAAATGCCGTAAGTAATACCATCATCACAAATAATACTGTGCCAAAGGTGGAAAAACATTAAGGGTCGTTGTATAATGAAACACGTTAATGTTGTAATGTAGAAGGGAAGAGTTTTAAATGGATTCAGAGTTTGCTTTTAATATCAGTGTTCTTGCCAGTGGCAGTACAGGCAATTCCCTTTTTATTGAAACCAACCAAAAGAAAGTATTAGTAGATGCGGGGTTAAGTGGCAAAAAAATTACTTCACTGTTAGCAGAAGTCAATCGCAAACCAGAAGATTTAGATGCGATTTTAGTTACACATGAACATCGCGATCACATTCACGGCGTTGGCGTGTTAGCGCGAAAATATAAGTTAGATGTCTATGCCAATGAAAAAACGTGGCAAGCGATGGATCCCATGATTGGCAAAGTCGATGTTGCCCAAAAACATATTTTTGAAATGGGCAAAATTTTGACCTTGGGAGATATGGACATTGAAAGTTTTGGCGTTTCACATGATGCGATTGCGCCTCAATTTTATCGTTTTCATCGCAATAATCGTTCCTTTGTTATTCTAACGGATACAGGTTATTGTAGCGATCATATTCGTGGTACGATTGAAAATGCAGATGCTTATTTAGTTGAAAGCAATCATGAAATTGAAATTTTGCGAGCAGGACCTTATCCTTGGAGCCTAAAACAACGGATTTTAGGAGATAAAGGTCATTTATCCAATGACGATGGCGCCCTCGTGATGGCGGATGTATTAGGTGATAAAACAAAACGCATTTATTTAGGCCATCTCAGCAAAGAAAATAACACGAAGCTTCATGCGCGAATGGCCATGGAATCTACTTTGAAGCAAAAGGATTTAGGCGTCGGTGAAGCATTTAAGGTATATGATACAGACCCAGATTCAGCCTCAGAGTTATTTCAAATTTAGAATAATGGTGGTTTAACAATAAAAAGATACGTAGGATAGTAGTTAGATAACTAGTATTCTACGTATTTTTTGTTCTTTTATCCAGTTGCTTTGACAGCTACATCGATGATAATACTTTTAAACTCTTAGTTAATTTTTTGACAAATACTTGTGTTTGTCTGGTGTTAGGAGTATAGTTAATTAGATTTTTGCTAGTGGGAGGTCTATGATGTTTCAATTTTTACCAAACTCTGTTTTACAGATGAGCACTATTTTCCTTTCGATTATTATCGAAGCATTGCCTTTTGTCATGTTAGGTTGCCTGATTTCAGGCGCTTTACATGTTTTTTTAACACCAGAACGAGTAAAAAAAGTGTTACCTAAAAATAAATTTTTATCAATTTGTGTAGGTAGTTTTCTAGGTTTTTTCTTCCCTTCATGTGAATGCGGGATTGTACCAATTGTGCATCAATTTGTTAAAAAAGATGTACCAACACATACCGCTTTTGCTTTTATGTTAACGGCACCAATCATTAATCCAATTGTGCTATTCTCAACATACGTAGCCTTTAGTGGCGCAACAAAATTTGTGATTTGGCGAGTTTTAGGCAGTATGATTGTTGCGTGGGTTATCGGCATTTGGTTAGCTTACTTTCGAAAAGAATCAATTTTAACAGAAAAAGAGTTGGCGCAAATTAAAGAAGAGCAGGTTGCTCATACACATGAACACGCTGATGAAGCTCATTCATTTTGGAAAAATGGCTGGTCAGCGTTAACCCATAGTATTGATGAATTTTTTGATACGGGTCGTTATTTAATTTTTGGTTCTTTGTTGGCAGCAATCATGCAAACTTATATCCCAACTGGCGCACTTATGCAATTGGGCCATTCAAAGATTTTAGCTATTCTAGTCATGCTAGTCATCGCTGCCACTCTATCACTTTGTTCAGAAGCAGATGCATTTATTGGTTCATCTCTTTTGAGTTTGTTTGGAACAGGACCGATTGTCGCCTTCTTAGTTTTTGGTCCAATGGTAGATATTAAAAATTTATTGATGATGAAACGTTATTTTAAAATGTCATTCATTGTACAATTTGTTTTGATAGTGGCGCTTGTCGTAACTATTTATGCAGCAGTAGTTTAAAAAGGAGGCCTACAATCGATGATACGATTTATTATTTTAATTGGATATATGGGGTTGATGATGTATCTTCAAATTTCAGGTGAGCTGAACCAATATATCAATGTTCATTATAATTATTTAGCTGTTTTATCAATGGTTTTAGCTTTTATTATGGCGATTGTTCAATTGATTTTGTGGAACCAAGCAGATCCATCAATGCAAAAAAAACATGAAGAAATACACCAACATGTAGGACATGAGCATCATGGTCATCAGCATAATTTGGAAAAAACCAGCCAAAGAGGGCTTGCCTATTTACTACTGTCTTTACCGTTGATTGTTGGCTTATTATTTCCGACAGTTAGTTTAGACACAACAATTGTTGAAGCAAAAGGATTTAACTTTCCAGTAAGTAAAGAATCAGTAGGGGATCCTGATATGCAAACGCAATATTTGAAACCTGATACAAGTATGTACTTCAATAAGACGGATTATGACAAGCAGATGGCAAAAGCCATGAAACAATATGATGGACAATCTGTGATTTCAATTACGGATGAAAACTATTTGGAAATTATGGAACTAATCTATAATTATCCAAGTCAATTTGCAGGAAAAAGGATTTCTTATAAAGGCTTTGTCTATAATTCAAAACGAGAAGAAAGTGTTGACCAATTTGTCTTCCGTTTTGGAATTATTCATTGTGTCGCTGATTCTGGCGTTTTTGGCTTGTTGGTTCATTTTCCTGAACATACTCAATTTCAAAACAATGATTGGGTAACGATTACTGGAACGGTTGAGTTGTCCTATTATCCACCGTTTAAACGACAAATACCAACTGTGCAAGTTGAGAAAGTCATAGCGGATCAAGCACCAAAAAATCAATATGTCTATCGTTCCTTTTAAAAAAAGTTGGTTGCTTCCATTTGATAAGGAAGCAACCAACTTTTTTGATATCTATTTTTTTATTTTGTTGCGCTTACGACGAATAAAACCCAAAGATTCTCTTTTTTCTCGAAAGCTGCGGATATTCTGATTGAAAACCTCAGAAGCGACTAAGCCTAACGCAATTGCCCCAGCAATCATTACAGCTTGCACGGTAAAATAGGCGCCTTTTTCATAATTGCCAATTACGATATTCCGAACAGCTTGATAAGCTAAGCCGCCAGGCACTAATGGAACAATACCAGGAATATTAAAAATCGTGACAGGCATTTTCAATATTTTCGAGAATAGATAGCTTATTGCAGCAACACCCACAGCACCAATAAGGGAACCTAATGCCGCATTTCCACTAAAAACTTCAACGATTACCCAGTAAAGCATCCAGCTGACACTGCCAGTTAGACCGCAAGCCACCAGTGACCGTCGAGGAACATTAATAATAATCGCAAACGCTGCAGAAGCTAAAAAACTAAAGATAAATTGTACCAAAACGATTCCTAGCAAGTAAGTCACTCCTTTTTAATAGAAAAGTTGAAAGACAAAAGCAATGCCAAAACCAATCATTCCTGAAGTCATTAATGCTTCAGTCCCACGAGAAACACCCGATAAGTAGTGTCCAGCTAACAAATCGCGAAGGGCATTGGTAATTTGCACACCAGGTACTAAAGGCATGACACAACCAATGATGATTAAATCTTGTGATTGTCCGAGTCCCAATTTGACTGAAAGAATAGCGGCTGCACCAATGAATAACGAAGCTAAAAACTCAGATAAAAATTTAATCTTGAGAAACTTTAAACTGAAATAATAAAGACTGTAGCCGCAACCACCAATTAGAAAAGTCAAGAACAAATCGGACCAGACACCACCAAAAAGAATCATAATCGTACCGCTGACAACGGCCGCACTAACGATGCGTGCGCTAATCGGAAAATGTCGGTGTTCACTATCAATCATTTTTAGTTTATTTAATAATTCCTCTAAAGAAATATCACCAGCTACATAAGCACGAGACAGTTGATTCACACGAGAGATTTTTTCTAAATCAATGCCACGTTTCATTACTTGAACCATCCGAATCGTGGAGGTCCCATCTATGCCAACAAATAATCCAGTTTGTGTCACATAGCTAACCATTCGATAGTTGCCAGAAGCAAGCGCAATCCGGCTCATTGTATCTTCAACACGATACATTTCTGCATCACTTTCTATCATAATTTTACCAGCTAACAAACAGGTTTCTAAAAGTAAATCCAAATGAGCAGGAGTCATTGAGCAAGCCTCACTTTATGTATTTTCTTCTAGTGTACTACAAACCAATCAAAAAGAGGAAATAAATAACAGCCGCAATCAAAAAATTACATCGTAAACAGATTGTTAGCGAATTGTAACATTAAAAGACTGATATTATTTAATCATAGATATTTAAAAGTTTTCGAAAGAAAAACGTCGATTTTTTCACAAAATAAATTGAAGGGAAAGGTGATATTCTGGCGATTTATCAGAGCTTTATTCTTGTTTTATAAAGTTGTGGATTTGTTTTTATAATTTTAAAATTATCGATGGCTGTCATTTTTTTGCGAAGCCTTTATTAATAAAAGACTAAGAAATAACAAAAAAGAGAGAAGAGGAAGAAATTTTGTTTGTAGTTTCGGTTCTTTTCTAGTAAAATGAAATTGTATAAAAGTAGAAGTGAGGTGTAGTAAAATGGGTTTTACAGACGAAACAGTACGCTTTGATTTTGATGATAATCGAAAAAAAGCAATCAGTGAAACGTTAGAAACCGTATATCGGGCATTAGAAGAAAAGGGATACAATCCTATTAACCAAATAGTAGGGTATTTACTTTCTGGGGACCCGGCTTACATTCCTCGTTATCAAGATGCTCGAAACTTAATTCGTCGTCATGAACGCGATGAAATCATGGAAGAATTAACCAAATATTACTTAGTGAACCACGGAATCGATGTCAAATGAGGATCATGGGGCTAGATGTAGGTTCGCGAACAGTCGGCGTGGCTGTCAGTGATTTATTAGGTTGGACAGCACAAGGCATCGAAATTATTCGTATCAACGAAGATGAAGAAAACTTTGGTTTTGAGCGATTAGGTGAATTGGTGAAAGAATACGAAGTTACGAAATTTGTCGTAGGCTTACCGAAAAACATGAATAATTCAATTGGTCCTAGAGCTGAAGCATCGATAGCATATGGTGATAAGATTCAAAAATTATTTCAATTACCGGTTGACTATCAAGATGAACGATTAACAACTGTCCAAGCAGAGCGTTTCTTGGTGGAGCAAGCAGATGCTTCAAGAGCCAAAAGAAAAAAAGTTATTGATAAACTAGCAGCAGTAATGATTCTACAAAATTATTTAGATGCACACAGCCGATAATTATCGAGCTTTGAATACATCAAGGGAGAGAAGAAGAATGACAGAACACAACCACGATCATGATCATGAAGGACATGAACACATTACTTTAGTAGACGAGCAAGGAAATGAAACATTATACGAAATCTTACTAACTGTCGATGGTCAAGAAGAATTCGGTAAAAATTATGTTTTATTATATCCAGCAGGAATTCCTGAGGATGAAGATGTTGAATTGCAAGCTTACTCATATGTGGAAAACGCAGAAGGTACAGAAGGCGATTTACAGCAAATCGAAACAGATGCTGAATGGGATATGATTGAAGAAGTTTTCAATACATTCATGGCTGAAGAAGAAGAGTAAAACTGTAACGAGAGAAGCGCTACTTCTCCTATTGAGAAGTAGCTTTCTTAATAATAATTGTTATAATGTACATGTTGTTTCTATCATAAGATACTATCGCTATCATTGAACGTATTAGATAAAGAAGGACAGCCTTGTCTAGTTTTACAAGATGTTGTAAAAACGTAACATCCTTGTAATGACGTTAATTTGATAACTATCTAGCATAATTTATAATTTGTGTTATACTAAGGATGGGGCTTTGGAAATACTGTTAATTTTATAATTTTGAATAAAAAAATAGCTCTACCTACTGGCATAGGTAGAGCCGTCAGAAATTCAGTAATGTAGCTCACTAATTATTGATGAGGAGCATTTCCGTATACTGTAATTCCAGTTAATAAAGCAAGTAAATCAAACATATATTTCACCTCCTTTATTAGGATAGCTTAATTATAACATTATCTGTAAAATGATGGTATGTTTAATACAAAAAAAATAGAAAGATTGGAGTTTTGACTGTGAGAGTAGCGGGAGAAAAAATCAAAGCAGCGCGTAAAAAGAAAAAATTATCGCAAGCTGAATTGGCAAAAGGAATTTGTACACAAGCAACAATTAGTAACATTGAAAACAAAAATGTGTGTGACAGTTTAGACATTTTCTCATCTGTATGTCTACGTTTAGACTTACAAGTGGAAGAATGTATCGAAGGTTCTAGTGAGAAAAAACTCGAAAGCTTATTAAATAAAGTAGAAGAATTATGCTTTTACTTTAAGCACGATGAAGCCTATGATTTGTTGAAAGACTATCCAGATGATATCGAAAGTTCAAACAGAATTTTAGAAACAAAATTTTTCTATTATAAAGGGATTACTAGTTTATTAGGTAAGAAAAATAATAGCGAAGCATTGTTCTATTTACATCGTGGTTCTGAAATTAGTCGTGATATTAATATTTATAATATTTTGAGCATGAATGCAATCGGTATTTTATATGAACTAGAAGATGATATTGAAAAAGCAAAAGTTTATTACGATAAATCTTTACAATTGCTAAGCGAATTCAAATTAGATTATCCCTTAGAGCAATGCCGTATTTATTATAATACCGCAAAATTCTATTCATTAATTAAAGACTATGCAAAGAGTATTGAATTAAGTGATAAAGGAATCGAAATTAATCGGACACACAGTTCTATTTACTCTTTAGATTGCTTATTATACGAAAAAGCGTTTAATAAACAAATGCTAGGACTAGATGCTGTGGAAGATTATCGTATTGCGTACTACTTTACACGTTTCTTTGAAAATAAAAAATTACTTGCTTATATTGAAAAAGATATGCAAGAGTTTAACATCAGTTTTAAATAATAGATTATCGTTTCAGATTTTAAAAAGGAACAACTTAACTCCTCTTGAGTTAAGTTGTTCCTTTTTTCTCTTTTTAATTTATTTCTTTGACAGCGTTACGAACACTTTCGGCGACGACTTTGGCTACTCCTTCTTGGAACGGATCGGGAATAATATTCGTCGGCGTGAGTTCATTATCGGGAATCAATTTTGCAATCCCTTTGGCAGCGGCAATTTGCATTTCAATCGTAATCTTTTTCGCACGAGCATCTAAGGCACCGCGGAAGATACCAGGGAAGGCCAACACATTATTAATTTGATTCGGAAAGTCACTACGACCAGTTCCGACAATATAAGCACCTGCCGCTAAAGCTTCATCTGGAAAAATTTCAGGAACTGGGTTAGCCATTGCAAAAATAACCGGTTGCTCATTCATCTGTTGAATCCACTCGGGTTTTAAAACACCTGGTGCCGAAACACCAACAAAGACATCAGCGCCTTCAAGTGCAGCAGCTAAATCACCGGTACGATGTTCCTGATTGGTTAGCTTTGCAATTTCTGCATGGTGTGGTGGTAGAGCTGTGTCTGTTTCACTCAGAATCCCTGTACGGTCAACAATGATAATATGTTTTACGCCAGCAGCTAAAAATTTTCTTGTGATTGAAAGACCAGCAGAGCCACCTCCATTGATTACCACGTGAATGTCCTCTATTTTCTTGTCGATTAATTTTAAGCTGTTGTACAAAGCTGCTAGAACAACAATCGCCGTCCCGTGTTGATCATCATGGAAAACGGGAATATCTAGTTCGTCGATTAAACGCTGTTCAATTTCAAAACAACGAGGAGCGCTGATATCTTCCAAGTTAATCCCCCCAAAGGTTGGAGCCAAAAATTTCACTGTTTGGATGATTGCTTCGGTATCTTGTGTATCTAAAACAAGGGGAATCGAATCTACACCAGCAAAGCGTTTAAACAAAGCGGCTTTTCCTTCCATGACAGGCATCGCTGCTTCAGGACCAATGTTACCTAAACCTAAAACTGCTGAGCCATCACTAATAACGGCAACGGTGTTTTTCTTCGTCGTTAATTCGTAAGCTCGTTCTTTTTTTTCATGTATGGCAGAAGAAACAGCCGCAACACCTGGAGTGTAGGCAATTCCTAAATCTGCTTTTGTTTCAATCGGAACTTTAGGGCAGACTGCTAATTTTCCCCCAAATTTTTTTGCTTGTTCAATTGCTAATTCTTTTACATCTTTTGTTGACATATCATTTTCCTCCTAAATAATTCAAGTATGGTTAAAAAAGCATTCTAAAAATAGCTGTCATTGTTATTACTGTAATGGCGCCGCCTAAACGTGTCGCAACTTGTGCAAACGGCATTAAGTTCATTCGATTGGCTGTACTTAAAATAGCAACATCGCCAGTACCACCCATACCACTCTGGCAAGCGGAGACAATGGCAGCCTCGACGGGATTCATATTCATGAAGCGTGAAACGAAAAATCCTGTAGCAATAACAGTGAAAACAACACTAATCACCACAATAAAATATTGCCAGCTAAGCATTCCTACGACATCTTTTAAAGGAATATATAACATACCTAAGCCAACCATTAACGGGAACGTAAAGTTACCAGAGATAAATTTATAAAGCTGTTTTGATCCGCGTTGGGTTTCTTTCGGTACTACGTTTAGGTATTTTAAAAAGGCTGCAACGACAATCATCAAAACAGGACCAGGAAAGCCTGTTAAATGTTGCAATAAACCACCCGTAATAAATAAGGTACACGCAATTAAAACACCAGCGCCCATTAATTTTACATCAATTGGTGCTTTGTCTTCTTCTAGGGCATCACTTAAATCATCTGAATTGGTAATTTTAATCAACTGACCTTGTCCAGAAAGTTCAGGGCGTTTTTCTCCTAAACGACTGAGTAAACCGGAACACATGATAGCAAAAAAATTACCAATAATGGTTGCGGGAATTAATTGCCCCACTAATTGTTCACTTGGCAATCCTGTAATGGCACTATAACCAAGGGATAAAGGAAGAATACCTTCACCGATTCCACCAGCTAAAACAGGAGTGACAATATAGAAAAGACTATGTTTCCAACCGAGGCCTAACAGCGTTCCAACAAGGGTCCCAACACCCATTGCTAAAATCATTCCTAATGCCATTGGGACAATCATACGCATTAAACCTTGGACTAAAATTTTGCGGTTCATTCCAAGGATACTTCCACAAACCAAACAAGCAATATAGAAATAGAGAAAGTTTGCTTGTTTCATTAAAATATCTGTTGAGTCTAAGACATTTTGGTTCAGTAAATTGAAAAAGACCATAATTGATGGTACTAATAAAGATAAAATTGCGGGACCGCCAAAATGTTTCAAAATAGGAATATTTCCACCAATTGTTCCAAGTAACCAACCCATTGTTAAAATTACGGCAAAACCACCTAACATATTGACTGGTAGTTGTTCTAAAAGAGCCGTAACAAGAATAATGCTAGCTGTTACAAGATAAACAGGTAACGTAACCGAACCAATCCTCGTTTTGGTTAATTTGTTGCGCCAATCTGTTTCATTAGCAGCTGTTGCGTGCAATTTCTTTTCCATGCTATTTCCTCCTATAACTTTAATCTATATTCATCATAATGTAAACGTTTTCTATAGAGTAGATTATTTAATTAATTTAACTAAAGAAAAGTTTTTTAACTAAATCTTCCTATGCTATACTTTATTTGAAGAGAAAAGAGGGATGGAATGAAGCGTGGCGGGAAATTATGGTGCTTCTTATCAGTGATTTTTATTGCAACATTAATTATTATGATTACTTTCTTTTACGGAGTAACGACGGTCCAAACAATTAAAGAAGTTCGTAAAAACCAAGAGCAAGCACTTTTAGCCGTCGGGGAACAGTTGGCTATTGAACCGAATGTTATTGAAGCCTTAAAGAATGATCACTATTCAGATGAATTGGAAGCGTATACGGTTCGTTTAGGTGAAATCCATCAGTTGGATTTTATCGTGATTATGAATATGCAGGGGATTCGTTTAACACATCCTGATCGCCAAAAAATAGGTAAGCATTTTGAAGGTGGCGATGAAGTGCGAGCATTAAAAGGGGAGGAACATTTATCTGTTAGTCAAGGGAGTTTAGGAGAATCATTACGAGGTTTTGTCCCAGTCTATGATCAAGGAAAACAAATTGGGGTGGTGGCAATGGGCATTAAAATGACCTCGCTTTCACAATTGATTGAACGAACAAAAAATGATTACACAGTGAGTGTCCTTTTAAGTGTTGGTTTTGGCTTTATATTAGCCATCGTGGTTTCTTATTATTTAAAAAAACAACTTCACGATTTAGAGCCAAGAGAAATTGCTCGTCTGTTAGAAGAGCGAAACGCCATGCTTGAGGAAACGAAAGACGCAATCCTTGTGATTGATACCGATCAAAATATTTTATTAGCAAATATTGAAGCAACTAAAATGTATCATAATATAACAAATAGTGAAGAAAATTTACTAGGAAAGAAACTTTCAGCATTGGTTTTATCTGCTGAAAAATTAATCGTACATTCAAAAACAGAGCAATTCTATCGTCAAAATGGCCAGGATTATTTCGTCTCAATCGCCCCGATTAATGTCCGTAAAAAAACAATTGGGCATGTTATCTTTCTGAAAAATGCGACGGAAACGTTTATTGTCGCAGAACAGCTTGTCAGCACAACAACATATGCTTCGGCATTACAAAGTCAATCACACGAATTTATGAATAAGATGCATGTCATTTATGGCTTAGTCGATTTAGAAGATTATGAGGCGCTAAAACATTATCTAGCCGATTTATTGAAACCAGAAAAGGAATTTGCACAGCGCTTAGCTATTTTGGTCAGGAACCCTATTTTAGCTGGTTTTTTAAGTGGAGAAAGAATTAAGTTTGCGGAAATTAAAACGCAATTAGCCATTGAAATTTATCCAGAAATTCCACCAAATAAACGAGATGAAGATACACAAAATTTGATTGCTATCTACCGATATATTCATCGTTTCCTGATGGAACAACCGTTACCAGAAGAGATCATTGAAACCATTGATTATCAGCCAGAAAGTTTGACGACGACTTATTCGTTTGCTTATCCAAAAGAACAACTGGAACGTTTTGAGCAAGAGTTTTTCACTTCTTATTTGGCAAGATTATTAGAGAATGCGGAAGCGACATTGACTTGGGAAAACCAACAAAACAATTGGCTTGTCATTCGCATAAATGTTCATTACGAAGGAGCAGAGGAAAATGAACCTATTGATTATTGAAGACGATCCTATGGTTGCATATATACATCAAAAATATCTTGAAAAATTAATTCACCAACCGACTATTTTTACGGCGGCAACAATTGCTGAAAGTCTACAACTAACGAAAGAAAAACAACCAGCACTTGTTTTATTAGATGTTCATTTAAAAGATGGCAATGGCTTGACCTATCTGGCAACAATTAGAGATGAAAAAATTGATACAGAAGTCATCCTGATTACGGCTGCTAACGAGTTGGAAAATGTTAAGCGAAGCTTACACTTAGGTGTTTTAGACTATTTAGTTAAACCCTTTTCTTTTGAGCGATTTCAACAAAGTATCGAAAAATTTCAGAAGAAAGCTGCTCAATTCACGCTGGAAACGGAGGCGCTTTCGCAAACAAAAGTGGATCAATTGTTTCATTCTTCACAGACAAACGCATGTAAAAATGAACAAGATCTTCAAAACCTGTCCTTAGAAAAAGGACTAACACAAGCAACATTACAATTATTGTTAAAAAAAATAGACGAATTTACAGACTATTTTACGATTCAAGAATTATCAGAAGCGAGTCAGCTTTCTCATGTTTCTGTTCGCAAATATGTGTTGTTTCTAGAAAAAAATAACCTTTTAGAAAGTAAAAACAGCTATTTAAAAGTGGGGCGCCCCTATCAATCGTATCGCAGAATTTAGTATTTTTTATTTTTTAGTAAATAAAAAAAGTAATTGAAAAGTGGCGAAATACAGAGGATACTCCTTTTTATTCTCATTTAAAGAACTTAATTGAGAATGATAAAGAGGATATTACTTGTTATTTTTTGAGGAGATATGATATTCTTTATTAAGTAAGAAATAATATTATATGGGAGGAACGAGCGATGAAAGTTATTGTTTTAGGATCATCACATGGAGGTTATGAAGCGGTAGAGGAATTACTAAATCTTCATCCTGATGCAGAAATTCAATGGTATGAGAAAGGTGATTTTATTTCATTCTTATCTTGTGGCATGCAGTTGTATCTAGAAGGAAAAGTGAAAGATGTTAATTCTGTTCGTTATATGACTGGCGAAAAAATGGAGAGCCGTGGTGTGAATGTCTTTTCTAATACTGAAATTACAGCGATTCAACCAAAAGAACATCAAGTGACAGTGAAAGATTTAGTGTCAGGTGAAGAACGTGTTGAAAATTATGATAAATTAATCATCAGTCCCGGGGCTGTCCCATTTGAATTAGATATTCCAGGTAAAGATTTGGACAATATTTACTTGATGCGTGGTCGTCAATGGGCCATTAAATTAAAACAAAAGACAGTAGATCCGGAAGTCAATAATGTGGTTGTGATTGGTAGTGGTTATATTGGTATTGAAGCTGCCGAAGCATTTGCGAAAGCTGGCAAAAAGGTTACTGTTATTGACATTTTAGATCGTCCATTAGGGGTATATCTAGATAAAGAATTTACAGATGTTTTAACAGAAGAGATGGAAGCTAATAACATTACCATTGCAACTGGTGAAACAGTTGAACGTTACGAAGGCGACGGCCGTGTACAAAAAGTCGTTACGGATAAAAATGCTTACGATGCTGATTTGGTCGTTGTAGCGGTCGGCGTTCGTCCAAACACTGCTTGGTTAAAAGGTACCTTGGAATTACATCCGAATGGCCTAATTAAGACGGATGAATACATGCAGACAAGTGAGCCAGATGTTTTTGCAGTAGGGGATGCTACGTTAATTAAATACAATCCTGCAGATACAGAAGTAAATATTGCTTTAGCAACGAATGCTCGTAAACAAGGTCGCTTTGCTGTGAAAAATCTAGAGGAACCAGTTAAACCTTTCCCTGGTGTTCAAGGATCTTCTGGTTTGGCCGTCTTTGATTATAAATTTGCGTCTACAGGGATTAACGAAGTTATGGCCCAAAAATTAGGAAAAGAAACAAAAGCGGTGACAGTAGTAGAAGACTACTTAATGGACTTTAATCCAGACAAACAAAAAGCGTGGTTTAAATTAGTGTATGATCCTGAAACAACACAAATTTTAGGCGCTCAATTAATGTCAAAAGCAGATTTAACTGCAAACATTAATGCTATTTCATTAGCGATTCAAGCCAAAATGACGATTGAAGACTTAGCCTATGCGGATTTCTTCTTCCAACCAGCGTTTGATAAACCTTGGAACATTATTAATACAGCGGCTTTAGAAGCGGTAAAACAAGAACGTTAATAAAACCAGACAAGAACGATGCTGAAAATAGTATCGTTCTTTTTGTATATTTTCAAAAAAATAACAACGCACTTTTACTTTTTTTCTAAAACAAAGAATTTTTTTACTCTTACTAAAATTTCAAAATGATGTAAAAATAAAAGCAGGTCGCAAGTGACCAAGAAATTTTAGGAGGAATTTTAGAATGAAAAAACAAATTTTAGCAAGTGTTGCATTAAGTGCATTAGCATTAAGTATTGCGGGACCAGCAGTTTATGCAAATGAAGCAAACTTACAAGACACGCAAGCTGATGTAACTTTAAAAGCAGGTTCTGGGAAAGACGTCAAACCTGTCGTTGATCCAACAGGTGATACAGATGAAAATCCATCTACAGGTGGTGAAGGTGCATTATCAATTCCGTACGCTTCAAGTATTAGCTTTGGTGAACAAGAAATTCAACAAGGCGATACCACTTACTTTGCACAAAACGAAAAACCATTTGTCCAAGTCAACGATACGCGTGGAGGTGCAGAAGGTTGGTCACTATACGCATCAATATCAGAATTTAAAGGTGCAACAAATCAAAACGTTTTAAAAGGTGCGCAGTTAACCTTAGCCAATGGTCAAGTAACTACAGAAGGTAACCAATCAGAAGCACCAATCATTGCATCAAATAGTTTAACGTTAAATGACTCACCACAACCATTAATGTCAGCTGAAAAAGGTAAAGGTGCAGGAGCCTGGGCTGCTTTATTCCAAGGGGAAAAAGGTAAAAATGAAAATGTAAAACTTTTTGTGCCACGTGCAGGTGTTGAAGCACAAGCTTACACAGCAACGATTACATGGGGATTATCTGATGCGCCAGCGTAAGACTTTAAAAAGATGGGGAACCTTTATTCCCATCTTTTTTCTTAGTTTAGTCAGCTGGTTGGTTTTGTGGTCTGCACCAGCTTCCGCTGAGGGGAATCAGATTAATTTTGAAGCAGAAGCTATTTTACCAGAAAACCAGCAATCTTCAGTCAGTTTTTACGATTTAAAAGTAACCCCTGGAAGTACACAAGAGTTTAAGTTACGCTTGAAAAATGTAAGTGATCAGCCTGTTAAAGTCCGTGTCGATGCAAATAATGGGATTACCAATAAAAATGGCGCTTTAGATTATTCACAACATGGGAAAAAATTATTAGGTAGTCCTACATTTGAAGAATTGATTTCGCCGTCACAAACAGTCGAATTACAAGGAAAAGAAACAAAAGAAGTTTCATTTCAATTAAATGTCCCTAAAAATGGTTTTGAAGGAACGATTTTAGGTGGATTTTATTGTTATGAATTAACAGATGGAAAAGAGAAAGAAGTAAAAGGGTTTAGTTTAACGAATAAATTTGCTTATACAATCGGAGCAAAACTTGTTGTTGAAAATAAAAAAATGGAACCTGCATTTCAGTTAACAAAGGTGAAACCAGGTTTAGAAAATGGCTATTTAACACTGTTTGCGACAATTGAAAATCCAGCACCAGTTTTAATGAGTCAATTGAAAATGAACGCCTTTGTTACCAAAAAAGGAAAAAATGAGAAAATTCGCGAATTATCAAAACAAATTTCTGTAGCACCACGTAGTCAATTTGAACTTCCGATTAGTTGGAATGACGAAGCCTTAAAAAAAGGGTTGTATGAGTTGACGATTCAGTTGGAAGATCAAAATGGTAAAAAGTGGACATTGAAAAAAGCATTTGAAATTAAAGGTGAAGATGAAAAATTGAATGATGAGGCAGTCAAAGTCACACGTCCTGCTTCGAATATCCTTCTGTATCTTGTGATAGGCAGCTGTATCTTAATTATTCTGGCGTTAATCATTTATATTTTAAAACTACGCCAAAATAAATCATAAATAGGGAGGCTTTAAAATGAAAAAAAGAAGTGGGTATCTTGTATTTATGCTAGTATTCGTTTTTTTAGCAAGTCCTAATAATGTACATGCGCAGCAAGTAGATTCAGAAGTAGGCATTACGTTTTATCAAAAAAATTATAAAGATCAGGTAGTGCCTTTTGAAAAAATAACGCCAGTTAATGAAGCCAAACAACCCAAGCAAGAAACGATTAACTCTGATAAGGGATTAATCAATCAACTTTTACCCAATACGGGAGAAAAACAGCAATTGGAGTTACTAACTATCGGTTTACTTCTTATAAGTATCATCCTGTTTGTAGTGGCCCGAAGACGAAAGAAAGGATGGAAAGCAGATGAATAAGATCGCTAAAACCTCATTTGTTTTTATAATCACGTTGATTGGGTTAGCCTTAGGACCGCAAATCGGTGAAGCAACTGAGTTAGTCAAGAAAATTTCAAATAATACAAAATTGTCTGATTATGGTTACTTTAAGGCCTTGCCAGGTGTCTATACACCGACTTCCCATACTTTTGTCATGCAATCAGGAGCAGAAACAGAAGTTATTCCACTTGAAGGCAATGCGAACAGTAGTCAATTGACAGTTGATGAAAATTCTCCTGCAGGTAGTGCCATGATTCGTAATGTGGGGTGGTATCAAGGCAAAAAAGTCAGCGTTAAAGTTTCAATGTTGAAAAATTTGTCAAGTCGTGCAGGGGGAACAATCTTTTTTGAAAAAGAGCGTTTCTTAACATTATCTCTTCTTGGAGATGTGAAAGTGACGTATGAATTTTTTGATGAAGAAAATCAACCGATACAAATAAAAACCTCTTTCAATACCTATGATTTAAGCAAAAAATACTATTTTGGTATATTTTTCCCATTGGACTTGCTTTATGCATACAATCCAACCAATATTTTTTCTAGAACATGGAATGATGAAAGTGGTGGTTATTGGGTAACTTATCATAACGAAACGGAAACGGGTGCCATTAATAGTCAAAAGCAACAGCTACAAATTTTAACTCGACCAAGGGAAAAGTTAACCTTTATTTATCGAAATTGGAATAACAATCAGCCGTTAGAAATACCTTATCGCACAGACTTTGTGGCAAAACCTGAGTTTGGTGGGGCCGTGGCAAATTCTTTAACGTTAGAGAAGCCACAACCTGTGAGTGAATTAAAGGCCCAACAAATCATGCCGAATGTTGCAGATGATCGTAAATTAAGCAATTTAGAAGTACGTTTTAACTTAACAAATCTCTTACAATCACAGCAATACGAGCTAGGTGATATCAACATTCAAAACTTTAATGGTGAAGATGTCACGGCTTTGTTCTCACAAGAGATGCAAGGTGAGGAATTAGTATTGACTGCCTTACAACCACAAGATAGCCGCTTAAATGCCACGACTTTACTTTATACAGTAGCCGTGAAATGGCGTGCAGGTGCGCCCGCAGTCGATAATCGTTTCATTGACACAGAAGGAAATCTGGCATTACCTTATACAATCCAAACAAAGGCCACTAACAGAGATAAAGCGTTTAATCAAGCAACCGAAGGCATGTTGAAAGTGAATTATAACAGCAAGGTGAATCTTCTTTTTGTTGACGAAAATGATCAACCGTTGAAAGAGCCAATGACCCAGCCAGGTATTTTAACACAAGCATTTGATGTATCATCTGAGTATCCTGAAATACCTGGATATTATCCAGTGAAAAATCCAGTGGAACAAGATCAAGGAACGTTTCAACAAGAAGAACAAACAATCGTTCATCGGTATCGTAAAAATTTGGAATTTCAATTGAAAAATTCAGGAGAGACAATACCGGTTTCTCGTTTTAATAAAGAAGCTGAGGTGGCATATTCTTTAAAACACGAAGCGGGAAAAACGGTTCGCGTGATGGCTCGTTTCG
Source organism: Enterococcus sp. DIV1337a (assembly GCF_051712285.1). Taxonomy (NCBI): domain Bacteria; kingdom Bacillati; phylum Bacillota; class Bacilli; order Lactobacillales; family Enterococcaceae; genus Enterococcus; species Enterococcus sp. DIV1337a. The sequence goes on from NZ_JBIOOP010000001.1 coordinate 975,761, forward strand.
GTGGAGAGGAACAATTAGTAAAAGAGTATCCAATAGCACCAGAGACTGTTGACGATCAAGTGAAAATGAAGATACCTGATAATTGGCTTGACCAAGAAGTTGAATTTTACGCGATGAATGAAACTGGACAAGTTTCAAATAATGAAAAAAAGATACTTAGTCTGGAAAAAGGACCACAATTAAAATTACCTGACGTTCTTTCTTTTGGGCAACAAGAAATCCCGGTAAAAGATAGCTATGTTAAGTTGCCGCAAGAAGCAGAACTGGCTATCACTGATGAAAGTCAGTTAGATAAAAGTCAATGGAAAGTCAAAGTTAAAATGCAACAAATGATGAAAAATCAAAATAATCAAACATTGTCAAAAGGTTTAAGCTTTATTAAAGAGGGCAAACGGACACCGATTAATGATGTCGAACAAACGGTTGCTAGTGGTAGCGGAAGTCAAGTGTTGAATTTAGCAAATATACTTGATTTAACTTTGGTTCCAAGTGATGTCGCGGGAAGCTACCAAGGTCAATTAGTTTGGAACTTAGAAGATGCCCCTATTTAAAGCTAGAAAAAATTTCCATTCAACTTGACTTAATAATTAAATTAATTGAAATCAAGCACAGGTGCTAAGGAATTTCTTTAGCACCTGTTTTTTTGGGCAAAAATTTACCTCTTGCAAAAAGAAAGTCGTATAATTAATATGACTAAGTTATTTATAAAAATTTAGAAATACAGGAGGTTGATAAAGTGCATACATTCTTAACAAAATCTTCTCAAAAGAAAATTCGCCTATTTAATTATCTCTTAGAAAAAAACAAGTGGCGAACCATTACAGACTTAAAAGACTTACTAAATGTTTCTTCAAAATCAATTCTATTGTATGTAGAAGAATTATCTGAAATTTTCAAACAATTTAATGGGAAAATCGTACTGAAAAATGAAAATAATCAACGATTTTATATGTACAAAGATGCTAATTTTCCTATCTATAATATTTACTTGCATTACTATCGTCAATCCTATAACTACAATTTGATTGATTATATGTACAAGTATCCAGAGAGAAACTTAGAGGACTATGCAGAGGCACAATTTACAAGTGTCTCAACTGTTTTTCGCTACGCTAAATTATTAGTAAAGTATTTCAAAAGATATCAAATGACCTTCCATACATTCTCATTAGAACTAGAAAATGAAGAAAGTGTGATTCGTTCTTTTTACTATTATTTTTATTGGCAATCTTCACACACAGGTGACTGGCCATTTATGATTTCTGAAAACTTAATTGAACGATATATTGAACAATTTGAAGAGGTATACGATATTAAGTTGTTACGTTTACCCAAACGAATTTTTTCTTATTGGCTAGCAATTGTATTAGAACGTGCACCACAAAAAAGAGTGGAATTTTTAGATGAAATTAAACAGGTAGCGGATTCGGATAAAGCCTTTCCGTTAGTAAAAATGTGGCTGCAAAATTGTAATTTATCGTTACCTGAAGAAGAAATTTATTTTTTATATCGAATCATCTGTTCGTTTGGGGTAATTGATGGCAATCCTCGTTATGAAGTTAGTCATGCATTAGCACATAAGTTACATCATACTGTGTCATACCAAGCCGTATTGCTACTAAATAATGTTACGCGAAAAGACTATCAATTCCAATTGGATTTGTCAGATTCTGAATTGATTTTTAACTTTGTGGCCTTCCATGAGCGAAGTCAATTCTTTTTCGGTAATACGGATTTGTTTTTCAATCAGTCTTATATTAATGAAATTAAAAGACAAAATATGGAAATAGCCCAACTGATGGAGACATTTCGCCAAGACTTACAAGAACAAGCAACAAAAGAACTACAAGAGATTTTAAAAAATTGGGAACAACTTTTCTTAAACTATTACTATGTTTTAGATTATTATGATTTGCTGTTAAAGAAACTAACACCTATTAAGATTTTAATTGCAGACGATTTACATCATACCCATCGATTATGGTTGATGAATAAAATAAAAAATTATTTTGGTAAAGCTTATCCCTTGGCTTTTTATGATTATGAAGCGGATGTATCAGAAGTCGATTTAGTGATTTCTAATTATTATTTTGATACAAAAGGAACGACTTTACTACTAATGAAAAATATCCCAACAGAACGCAACTGGCGGAATTTAGAGAAAATTCTTTATAAAATAACTCATTGTAATGATAAATAAAGCCTCTCTTTAGCAAGCGTTACTTTTTAACTTAATAACATATTGACTACGATTAATTTTGTTTACTTGCAAAAGCGCCATTGGCTAACAGACAATCTTAGGAGGTTTAGAAACAGCGCTGAAAAATAATTGACGGCGTTGTTTCTTTTATTTTTTTTCCAAATAGCGGATTTTTTTACACTAAAAAATGACTACTTTTCTTGCTATGCTAGTAATTGAAAGCATAGAAAGGAGCGGATAGTAATGGTTGCATTTGGTATGGTAGTAATTAGTGTTAAATTAATAGGGATTGGCTTGTTTTGCTATTACGAACTAAAGGCTGAAAAAAATTGTAGTTAAGGAGTGTTGCTAATGCAATTAGAAAATATTTCAAAAACCATTAATAAAAAAGAAATTCTAACAGATATTTCAATTACTGTAGAACCAGGTGAAATTGTAGGTTTAATTGGTCCAAATGGTGCAGGCAAAACAACTACAATGAAAATTATGAGTGGGTTAATTGTTAATTTTCAAGGTAAAGTCATTGCTCAAGAACGGATTGGTGTTTTAATTGATGGACCTAAATATTTTCCCAATAGAACAGCAAGAGAGAATCTTAATTATTTTCGTGCTCTTTCAAAAGAGAGTTATTCAGTTGATTACGTAGAATCACTATTTGATATGAAAAGTTACGGGAAAAAGAAAGTCAAAGATTTTTCTTTAGGCATGAAACAGCGCTTGGGAATGGCGCTAGCTTTAATTAACAAAAATGAGTTGCTTATTTTAGATGAACCAATGAATGGTTTAGATCCAGATGGCGTACAAGCGACCATTCAGACACTAAAGTACTTAGCAAAAGAGTTACATATCGGTATTATTATTTCCAGTCATATTTTAGGAGATCTAGATAAGTTGTGCGATCGAGCGTATTTTATTAAAAATGGAGCAATTATTCAAGACGTCACTTTAGGAAAAGAAGCATCAGTCTATCAATTTACCTTTAATGAAGAAAACGAAGACAAAGTAAGTGAAATTAGCGCTCTTTTTGAGGGGGTAGAACAAAGAAATCATCGTTGGTTAATTTCGGAAGCAGATTATCCATTATTCCTAAAAGAGTTGGTTTTAAACGACGTCATTCCACTAGAAATGAAAAAGCATGCGCTAAATTTAGAGGACGTTTATTTTTCATTAGCAGAAGGGGAGTAAGAGATGAAAGTAACAGCTGTTTTAAAACAAGATATTCGGCGCAGAATTTTTCGATTTTCTGTTAGCTATCTCATGATGTTTGCCATTTTAGGGTTAGTCCCACCATTTTTAAATTATTTTTTTGGCGATACATTTGATGTAAATGATTATATTAGTTCGATGAATTTTATTAACAGTTTGCTATTACCAATTTTAGTAGTGTCCTTTGCTGTTGACGATCAAGGCTCACGAATTAGTGATTATTATTTTAAAACGAGGCAAGGTCGCCATCTTTATTTGTTCTCGCTGTTGATTTGTGGACTATGTTTGGGCTTGTTAGCAGGATTTTTATTAATCGGTGTTTGCGCTCTTTTAAGTATGGTTCTTTCAGTAGCTATTTCATGGAAAGTGTTGACTGTTCTATTAGCTTCTTATGTATTATTGCCGTTGTTCTACTTAGTTTTAGCTATAACGGTGTATTTTTTCTTTCATATACAGGGAGTGGCTTTAACGACCTTTAATTTAGTTTTGATGATGATTGTTCCTATATTAATAAATATTGGAGCATCAACCATCGGATTGGGCATTCTTTTGCAGTCTCCTTTTTACATTTTAACATTTTTAGGAATGGGTTCAGGAACGATGAATGAATTATTTTATTGTTTAGTAAGCATACTAGTGTTATATGGAATAAATCATTGGAAAATACAACGAATTGATTTTTGAGTAAGGATAGTTCGATTTAAGATTTTAAAAGCATGTATCAGACGTATTTTATTGTCTGGTACATGCTTTTACTTAGTTATTCAATTGATTTTTTAATTCTTGTTGAACGCGATTTAATTCTTGTTCATCCACACGTTGATAGGAAACACCGTCTTGCATAAAACCAGTCCCTTGAAGTTGGTCTTGTTTCACTTTACCAAAGGCACTGCGATAATCTAAGGCAATTTTTTTCATGTCATCAAAACTTAAATCTGTCTTCATATTATCAGAAACAGCTGTTAAAATTTCTTGATAGTTGCTCACGCTATTAAGACTTAAGATTTTTTGGACAATGCCTTCAATCACTTTTCTTTGACGTTCTTGGCGGCCGTAGTCACCATTAGGGTCTTCGTAACGCATTCTTGAATAGGAGAGTGCTTGTTCACCATCTAATGAAATTTTACCAATCGTAAAATCATATCCGTCTTGAGAAAAAGTCAGATTATTATTCACTTCAATTCCGCCAACCGCATTGACTAATTCTTTTAAACCAGCCATATTAATTGAAACATAATGATTGATAGGGATGTTTAAATAGTTTTCAACTGTATCCATCGCTAAGGATGCACCACCAAAAGCATAGGCGTGATTCAATTTATCTTGTTTTCCTTGACCTGGAATATCCACATAGGTATCGCGAGCAAGACTGACTAAGGTTGTTTGCTTGTCACGAGGATTAACCGTTGCAACAATTGTTGTATCCGAACGACCTTGCTCGACACGCCCATCATCGCCTGTATCAATCCCTAATAATAAAACAGAAAAAGGCTCCTTATTGTTTAAATTGACCTGACTTTTTTTAGATCGTTCCACTGTTTCATAGGTTTTATCCATTGACTTAGAAACATCCCAATAAAGTTTTGCCCCCATTCCAACAACTGCAAGAAACAGAACCAAAATAATTCCAAAGATAATGGCAAAAATTTTCTTCCCTTTTGACATATTTTTCCTCCAATAATTTATCACAGATTGTGATTTTTTCTTATAGGTTAATCTTACTAATTTTTAGTGAAGAAGTATATAATAATTGTTGAAAGACTATAAAACTTTAAGATATTTTGGATTATTTTGGCTTAATTTTTTGAAATATCCCAATTCTATTAAAATATGCGAATTAGTATATTACACGTTTTCAAGGTGTTTCATTGTTGATTAATTAGAATTTTAGTGGTATTTTTGTATTTGTAATTAGTACAGAATTTAATTGGAGGTATAACAGTGAGTAAAAAAGGATCAGATATCATAGTAGAAAGTTTAATCAATCACGAAGTTCCCTATATTTTTGGGATTCCCGGTGCAAAAATTGATGGGGTTTTTGATGCATTAGTTGACAAAGGCCCAGAATTAATTTTAGCTCGACATGAACAAAACGCAGCCTTTATGGCACAGGGGATTGGTCGTTTGACGGGAGAGCCTGGCTTAGTTATTGCAACTAGTGGACCTGGTGCCAGCAATTTAGCAACTGGCTTAGTAACTGCGACTGCAGAAGGGGACCCTGTTTTAGCATTGGCTGGACAGGTGAAACGGTCCGATTTGTCAAAATTAACTCACCAAAGCATGAATAATGCTGCATTATTTAGTCCAATAACAAAATTCAGTACAGAAATTCAAGATCCAGAAACATTATCTGAAAATATTGCCAATGCTTACCGCATCGCCAAAACAGCGAAAAAAGGTGCAACATTCTTATCGATCCCACAAGATGTCACCGATAGTCCGGTGACAGGCGAAGCAATTAAGCCTTTGTCGGCTCCGAAACTGGGCCATGCATCAGCAGAAACGATCGCAGCTTTAGCTGAACGAATCAAGCAAGCGAAGTTACCTGTTTTACTTTTAGGAATGCGGGCTTCTGCACGAAAAGTTACCGCAGCCATTCGTGAATTAGTTGCTATAACTGGTTTGCCAGTCGTGGAAACGTTCCAAGGAGCAGGAATTATTTCAAAAGAATTAGAAGAACATTTCTTTGGGCGTGTTGGTTTATTTCGAAACCAACCTGGGGACCGTTTGTTAAAAAGAAGTGATTTAGTGATTGCGATTGGTTATGATCCAATTGAATATGAAGCACGTAATTGGAACGCAGAAAAAGATGCACGCGTTATTGTCATTGATGAAGTTCAAATGGAAATTGACCAATATATGCAACCTGAAGAAGAGCTAATTGGTGATATGTCTAAAAATATTTTGAAATTATCAGAAGCATTTAGTGAGCCAATATTAACAGAAGATGCTCAAGATTATTTAGAAACGCTTCAAGAAAAATTAACGATTAAAGAAGTAAAAACCAGTACAATTGAAAATCGATTACATCCATTAGAAATTGTTCAAACGCTTCAAGAAAAAACCACGAATGAAATGACAGTTACTGTTGATGTAGGGAGTCACTACATTTGGATGGCTCGCCACTTTAGAAGTTATGAACCGCGTCATTTATTATTTAGTAATGGCATGCAAACATTAGGTGTCGCTTTGCCTTGGGCAATCTCGGCCGCGCTGGTTCGTCCGAATACTCAAATTATCTCTGTTTCTGGGGACGGCGGTTTCCTATTTTCAGCGCAAGAATTAGAAACAGCGGTTCGTTTAAAGCAAAATATTGTGCATATTATTTGGAATGATGGTAGTTATGATATGGTTAAATTCCAAGAAGAAATGAAATATAATCGATCCTCTGGCGTAGATTTTGGTCCAGTTGATTTTGTGAAATATGCTGAAGCTTTTGGAGCCAAAGGGGTTCGAGTTCATTCACAAGCAGAATTTGCCGCAGCTTTAGAAGAAGGAATGCAAACAGAAGGTCCCGTGATTATTGATGTTCCTGTGGATTATTCAGATAATCAAGAATTAGGTAAAACATTGTTACCAGATCAACTTTATTAGGAGATGGAAAAATGAGCGAACAATATGTTTATCAACATGGTACGCTAGGCGGTTTAATGGAAAGTTTGATGGCAGGAACGGCAGAAATTGGCACGTTACTCAAGCAAGGTGATTTTGGAATTGGGACATTAGAAGGCTCAAATGGCGAAATTATTTTATTGGACGGTACATTGTATCATGCGAATCAAACTGGCGAAATTACTATTCTAGAAGGCGAAGAATTAACGCCATATGCCGCAGTTACTCGTTTTCAAGAAGATGGCGCATTCCCTGTATCAACGGAAACCGATGAAAATATTAAAGCACAAATTTTAGAAAAAATTAGTCCTAATTTTTTTGCGGCAATTAAAATTAGCGGTCTTTTTGCGAATATGCATGTCCGTGTGGCACCTAAACAAGAAAAACCGTATCCACCATTTGTAGAAGCAGCACGCAATCAACCTGAATTTACAGCGGAGAATATTCAGGGAACAGTTGTAGGGTTCTTTACACCTAAATTATTTCATGGTGCCTCTGCCGCAGGGTTTCATTTGCACTTTATCAGTGAGGATCACCAATTTGGTGGGCACATTCTTGATTTTGGCATTAAACAAGGGACTGTTTCGTGGATGGAAACAGCAGAATTGCGGCAGCATTTTCCAGTTCATGATGCTGATTATCGGAATAAAGAAATTGATATTGCAAAAGCTTTGTCCGCAATTGAAGAAGCGGAATAACTGAATAACAAGGCAGATTTATCCCCGCCCATCCAAGTTGACCCAGTGAGTCAACTTGGATGGGTTTATTGCTGTTCGTCGCTTTTTGTTGTTATTTTTCAATAATAAATAGTATCCTTTTTATAATAAGTAAATAACAATTGGAAAGGAAGGCGTAATGGACATACTTTATAGAAGTTGGCAATTATCTGGTTGGCTCTATCATGACATTTTTGTCATCATTGTAGCAATTATTTTTATAGTAATTAGTGGTATTTTGATTATTTCCTTAATAAGAAGGCGGAGTACAAGGAGACTGGTTCCATATGTGTTAATTTTGTTGGTTTATCTTGCAGTGGTACATTTTGCTGGTTTAATCTTTTTCGGAATGTTTCGTTCAGTAACGATTGAAGAGAAAAGTGCGACGTTTTATTCTGAAAAAACGAAAGGCTTAACTTCAATTGAGCGAATGATTATTCCAAATGGACGAACAAATGGCATTAGCACCAGTAATTCATTGTTCCAAGTGATTTCTGTTAATAGTCAGACGGGCAAACGAATGTGGAGTAAACGTATAGGTTGGCGTGATTATTTAATTGGTCAAACAGATCAATATGTGGTCTTGAATAATGCTGATAACGAGGCCATTTATTTACTAGATACAAAAACAGGGAAAAAACAGTTTTCCGAAGCGGATTTAGTGAAGAAATTCCCTGAATTAAAAGACTATTTGAGCTCTGATTTCGTTGATTATCGTTTTATGGATAATCGCTATCTCTATATTTATGGATTAAACAATCGATATTATCAATTAGATTTGGAAAATTGGCAGTTAAAACAAGACCCAACCTTCAAAAAAGTCTTTCAAACACAAGAAGCGCCTAAATGGACGATAGATTCAAATGAGAGTCAAATTGGTCAAGAGCTGTCATCGGAAGAACGTGCAACTGTGCAAGGAAAACTAGAAGAGCAACTAATAGCACCAGTCTTATTAGGCAAGAAAGATGAAGCAAATTATTATGTCCTGTCATACAAGAAAAGACAAAGTAATCAAGCGATAGTTGGCTTATACAATTGGCAGAAAAAAACATACGAGTGGCAAACACCGTTACTTCTAACTAAAGAGAACGTACCTATTAAAGCTTTTCAAGTAGAGAATGCGTTATTCATTAAAGTCCCGCGTTATTTATACAAAATTAACCTGAATAATGGTAATCAAGAGTATCAGTTTGATTACCGTTGGGGCCAAGTGATTCGTTAAACGAAAAGCGGTAAAGCATACTTAGACAAATAGAAGGAGCAAATAGTCCTTATGATATAAAAAAAACGCTTAGAAGAGTAGTGACTCCGCTAGTTTTCTAAGTATTTTTTTATTTTATGCAGGTCCAGAGATTAAATTCCAGATAATCGAACCTGTATATGCGCCAGGAAATAATTGTGAAACAGGGGTTTGAATTGCAAGAGAAATATCGGTCATGCGGCCGCTCCACATTCCTTGTCCTTTTCTATCACCAGCGTTACTCATTAAAGTCGCACCGTTACCGATAATAATTGGGTTGGTCGGGAAGTCGGGTGCAGCAGGATCTTCTGAAAAATTCAGTCCATACATTGTATTTGTCATAAAAAAACGCCGTAACGTTTTGTCATAGCGGGCATAGCCGCCTGTTAATTGAAACGTAATGATGCCTAGTAAAGAATGAGCTTCGTTTCGCATGTGTGGGATTTCAGCAGTGACATGCCAACCAGTTAAGGCTCCGCGAACATCCCCCATCCCAAAGTGTCTCATTGTATGAGTATTGCCTGCAGACGGCCGGATAGGAACTGCGGTTAAATCACCAGAAATCGCTTGGGTTTCAAAAGTAAATTCTTTCGGAATGAAGAGCAAGTCAAAACTAGTGTTAGGATTTTCTAAATCAGGATCAATGGCATCGTCAACCGATTCATCGCCAGGCAGCCTTCCAAGTTCTAGTTCAACTGAAACAGGCGTTTTTCCAGAACGGGTGGCAAAAGAAACCGATGGGTCAAAACTAAAGAGACTGAATACTAGCAACAAGGCTGCAAGTGATTGATAAGTGAGTAGATTTTTTTGCTTCAAGAAAGTTCCTCCTTTAGGGCTGATAATATAAGTATACGCAAAAAGCGCTGTTTTTATTTATCAGTAATTTACAGGGAATTCGAAAATATTGAGACAGATAGTGTTTAATATTAGTAGAGAAAGATGAGTCGACAATTTTTACTTGTTGATCCTGTCTTTTTTGAGCACAATTCGTTATATCAAGCATGCTAAAATATAAAAGAAATCATCACGTATCACTAATCAAAATGGAGAGGGGGAGAAAATTTTGAGTAAGTGTTTGGGGTTGTTGATGATTTTATTTGTATTATCTGGCTGTTCAGGAAGTAGGAATTCGCAACAGGAAGTCGTTATAGAAAAGTCTGCTAATAATGACAAAGTAAGACAATTTGTTGATCAAAAAAATCCGCATTTAGGCACGCAATTAGAAGCAGAATCTTATACTAAACAGGAAGCGATTGAATTTTTACAAAATGGTTTAGGGATACCAACGAATGACTCGGTGTTTAATTATACGTTTAAGCAGTCAAATAAAGGAAGTTATGTTGTTCAAATTATATCTGAAAAGAATAGTGTTTCGAAAGACAACGAATTGTTCGGATATTATCAGGTATATCAAGATGGTATTATAGTGAAAATGGTGGAAAAGGACCAAACGTTCCAAGAAAATTAAGTGATAAATAAAAAAGTTGACAAAAAACACAAACAGCCTTGTTTGTGTTTTTTTGTTTAATGTTCGTGTTTTATTTTTTGATAGCCTTTTTTGAAAAAACATACGAACGTTCGGGTTTAAAAACGAACAAAAAGATGAAAATGTGTTGAAATATACGTTTTCCTTGCGTATACTGATGAAGTGAAAAAACGAACGAGGAGTGTACGAATGAACAAAAATGTTCCTTATTTAATTGTGGCACCAGGGCTAGTACTATTATTATTTTTCTTAATGATTCCATTAATTACTAGCATTTTGCCAACCATTTTTACTGATCATGGCTTGACGCTAAATCAGTATGTTACTTTTTTTAAAGATGACTATAATGTTTCAATTTTCTGGCGAACGATAAGAGTTTCGTTAATTGTGACAGGTATTTCAATTGTGTTGGGCATTCCAACGGCGTACTTTATTGCTGGAGTTTCCAAAAAATGGCGTGGCTTTTTAATGGCTATGACCTTGTTTCCACTATTGACTAACTCAGTTATTCGAAGTTTTGCTTGGATTAACATTTTAGGAAAAAACGGTGTAGTGAATACGTTGTTATTAAAAATCGGCTTAATTGAACAGCCGCTGAATTTATTGTATACAGAATTTGCAATTATTATCGGTTCAGTGTATTTATTTTTACCGACAATGATTATGACCTTAGTCGGGGTTATGGAAAACATTGAAGGAGAAATGCTAGAAGCGGCTGAGACGCTAGGCGCCAATCCAATGACGGGTTTTCGGAAAATTGTTTTACCTTTATCAATTCCAGGCACCATCGTAGGAAGTATATTAGTGTTTACAGGAACCTTAACGGCTTATACGACGCCACAGCTGTTAGGTGGTAACCAAAAAATGATGATGTCGACCTTCTTATATCAAAAGGCTAATACTTTAGGTGATTGGCAATCGGCGAGTGTTCTTGCATTTATTATGATTTTAACAACATTAATTGTGATGAAAGGCCTAGACATGGTCGCTAAGAAAGTAGATCGGAGAGAAGCAAATCATGCGTAAGCAAAAAGGACTATCTGTTATTGCAATTCTAGTTTTTCTGTTTTTATTTTTACCATTATGTTTGATTGTGGTGACTTCTTTTGGAACAGCCGCAGCGATTCAATTTCCGATTAAAGGATTTACTTTAGATTGGTATGCCAAAGCCTTACAATCAGAAACGTTTATGGACAGTTTTAAGTTAAGCTTGTTGATTGGGGTATTAGCGACTGTTTTAGCATTAATAGTAGGGATTCCAGCTTCCTATGCGCTGGCACGTTATTCCGTTCGTGGGCGCAACTTTATTAAAAGCTTTTTCTTATCCCCAACTGTGATTCCAGGAATTGTGGTCGGGTATACACTATTTCAATATATTGTTATTAAATTAGGTTTGCCTGTTTTTCAAGGATTATTAATGGGGCATTTTTTAATTAGTTTGCCTTATATTATTCGAGTGGTTGGGTCAAGTATGGAACAACTGGATTATTCAATGGAAGAAGTGGCTTGGACATTAGGTTGTACAAGATTACGAGCCTTTATTCAAATTGTTTTACCCAATGTGTCTTCAGGAATTTTTGCAGCCTTTATGTTAGCATTTGTCAATTCGTTTAACAATGTTCCTGTATCGATGTTTTTATCAGGTCCCGGTGTGACGATGCTGCCTACTTCTTTATTAAGTTATATGGAATACAATTATGATCCAACTGTTTCAGCAATTTCTGTATTGTTGATGCTACTAACAATGGGCTTAATGTTTTTAATTGAAAAAACGTTGGGACTAGCTTCCATTGCCTAAAACATGGAAGAAGCACGAGATAGAAAGAGGAGAAAATTTTGACTTTTGTGGATTTAAAAGATATTCGCGTCAGCTATGACGGAAAACAAGATATTTTAAAAGATTTAAATATTTCAATGGAAAAAGGAGAGTTAGTTTCTTTATTAGGACCGAGTGGTTGTGGTAAAACGACCACGCTAAGAGTGATTGCTGGATTAATTAAGCCAAACGACGGACAGTTTTTCGTTGACCAAGAAGAACTAACAAAGGTTCCTGTCCATAAAAGAAACTTCGGAATGGTTTTTCAAAGCTATGCGCTATTCCCTCATTTAACGATTGCAGAAAATGTCGCTTTTGGGTTGAAATTACGCAAAGAAAGCAAACAAACCATGGACCAAAAAGTCACGGAAATGCTAAAAGTATGTGGTTTAGAAAGCTTGGGTGACCGTTATCCAAAACAATTATCTGGTGGCCAAAGACAGCGGGTTGCGCTAGCACGTGCTCTGATTATTGAACCTAAACTATTATTATTAGATGAACCGTTAAGTAATTTAGATGCAAAATTACGAGTGGCAATGCGGATTGAAATCAAACGGATTCAACAACAATTAGGCATTACGACAGTTTTTGTCACACATGACCAAGAAGAATGTTTTTCTATTTCAGATAAAGTGGCCATTATGAATAATGGCGTGATTGAACAATATGATTCACCAGAAACGATCTATCGTTTGCCTCGTACTAAGTTTGTCGCTGAATTTATCGGTTTTGAAAACTTTTTCTATGTCGAAAAAATGGAAGCTGGTCATTATCGGACACAAACAAATCAAATAATGAAAACGACTAATCCTGAACCAAATGTTACAACGACGGTGGCAACGATTCGTCCAGAGGACATTGAGATTGTTTCAGAACCTGCTACTAATACTGTCGCAGGGACTGTCGCTGTCCGAACATTTTTAGGGAAAAGCTATCAATATGAAGTGGAAACAGCGTTAGGTACATTGCTGGTTAACGGAACAAGTGAACAGTTATATGAAACAAACGAAACCATTCACTTGGCTTTTCCAGCTGAGAAATTAGTTATTTTAGAAAAATAAAAACCATTTTGGAGGAAGATTTAAAAATGAAAAAACGCGTAATTTTAGGGACATTAGTCGCTGCAACGTTATTAATGACTGCTTGTGGAAACAGCGAAGCAACTACGAAAAGCGAGAGCAAAGGTGGAAGTAATGCTTTAGTCGTTTCAACTTTCGGATTAAGTGAAGATATTGTCAAAAAAGACATTATCGCTCCATTTGAAAAAGAGAATGAAGCGAAAGTTACCTTAGAAGTAGGCAATAGCGCAGACCGCTTTACGAAATTAAAAAATAATCCCAATGCGGGAATTGATGTCATTGAATTAGCACAAGCAAATGCAGCACAAGGTGGAAAAGAAGGGTTATTTGAAAAAATTACAGAAAAAGAAGTACCTAATTTAAGTCAGTTAACGCCGGGAGCAAAAGAGGTTTTTGAAAGTGGTGCTGGCGTACCAATCGCTGTAAACAGTATCGGGATTGTTTACAACAAAGAAAAATTAGGCAAAGAAATTAAGAACTGGGATGACTTATGGTCAGCTGATTTGAAAGGTAAAATTTCTGTTCCAGACGTTGCCACGACGGCAGGTCCTTTAATGTTATACGTTGCTAGTGAACATGCTGGTCAAGATATTACAAAAGATAACGGGAAGGCCGCTTTTGAAGCGATGAAAGAATTAAAACCAAACGTTGTTAAAACGTATTCAAAATCGTCAGATTTAGCTAATATGTTCCAATCTGGTGAAATTGAAGCAGCTGTGGTTGCTGATTTTGCGGTTGATATTATTCAAGGCGCAGCAGAAAACGTGACGTATGTCGTTCCAGAAAGCGGCACGTATGCCAACTATAATACAGTCAATATTCCTAAAAAAGCACAAAACAAAGAAACCGCCTTTAAATTTGTTAACGCACGGATTAGTGAAGCATCACAAAAGGCCAAAGCGATTTCATTAAATGAAGGACCTACAAATCAACAAGTAACGCTAAGCGAAAAAGAAGCGAAAAATAAAACATACGGTGCCATTGCCGAACGTGCCAAAACAGTCGATTTTAATTTTATTAATAGTCAACTAGCGGATTGGATTGATCAATGGAATCGGACGATGAATCAATAGTTTTAGAAAAGAGGGACAAAATGAACGTCGATGTATTACTAAAAAATGTATGGCTGTATCAAACAGTCACTCAAACATTCGTTCAACGAAATGTTGCGATTAAAAATGATAAATTTTATTACATTTATGAAGAAGAGAACGTCAATTTGCAGCCCCAAAAAACAATTAATGCCGAGAATCAATGGATGATTCCCGGCTTAATTGATGCACACATGCATATTGAAAGTTCCATGACGACACCTACTATTTTTTCCAAAGCAGTAGTACGTTACGGTGTGACAACGGTGATTGCCGATGCCCATGAAATGGCTAACGTATTTGGCTTAGAAGGCTTAAAAGCTTTTATGGCCGCTGAAACAGAACTGGATATCTTTCACGCAATTCCTTCCTCGGTTCCTTCAACAACCCCAGAATTAGAAACAACTGGTGGGATGATCGGCTTAGCAGAAGTAGCAGAATTACTCAAAGAACCAAAAGTGATTTGTTTAGGGGAAGCCATGAATTTTAAAGGGATTTCCTATGAGCCAGATTCTTTAATTCGTCAAATTATCGATTTGTGCCAAAAACAACGACCAACCATGCCTTTAGAAGGCCACTGTCCTAAAATCGAAGACCAAGAGTTAGCAGATTTTCTATATAGTGGTATCACTTCAGATCATACCCATCAATTTCCTAAAACGTTAAAAGAAAAAATTGAAGCGGGCGTCTTTATTCAATTTCAAAATAAATCAATCACTCCTGAAAACATTCAGGTGATAGTAGACAATGACTTCTACAATTATGCAAGTATTATCACGGATGACGTGATGGCTGATGATTTGCTAAAAGGTCATCTAAATGAAAATGTCAAAAAAGCCGTTCAAGCAGGCTTGCCTATCGAAAAAGCCATTTATATGACAACTTATACGCCGGCCAAACGAATGGGTCTCCATGATCGCGGCGAAATTGCACCTGGTAAAAAAGCTGACTTTTTGTTGTTAAATGACTTAGAAAGTTTTGATATTAATACGGTTTATAAATCTGGAAAGGTCGTTTTTGAAAAAGGCGAGCCCTTTCATCATCCAGAAAAAATTGAAGAGTTTCCAGCCGCGTACCAACAAACCATTCAATGTAAAAAGTTAACAGAAGAAGATTTACTTTTAAAGGTGGCTACAACAAAAGAAACAGTTCGTTGTAATGTGATTCAAAAACAAGAAATTGGCACATTTACAGAGCGAATTACAAAAGAAATTCCTGTTGAAAATGGATTGTTGCAATGGCAAAAAGCCAACTGTGCCTTATTAATTGTGATGGAACGTTACGGAAAAAATGGCAATATTTCTTTTTCTTTAATGGATCAACCCCTTTCCGAGAAAGGAGCCATTGCGACAACCTGGGCCCATGATCATCATAATTTAATGGTGATGGGTAATACGATTGAGGATATTTTATTAGCGCAGAATGAATTATTAGCGATGCAAGGCGGCTATTTGGTTGCTTCGGATCAGCAAGTGATGGCAACTTGTCCTTTACCAATTGGTGGGATTTTATCGCAAGCACCGATTGAACAATTAGGCGCTGCTTTGCAAAAAGTCCGACACGCTATGCAAACGTTGGGCTATCAAAATATGAATGAAATCATGTCCTTTTCCACACTATCGTTGCCTGTCTCGCCAGCCATTAAAGTGACAGATTTTGGGATGATGGATACGAAGTCACAACGTTTCTATCCATTAGTTTTTCCAGAGGATGGAGTCTTTTTGCATGAAAACACTCATTAAAAATGTGCATATACTAACAATGGATGAGCAATTTTCAGAAATCAAAGCCGGCTATTTAGTGATTGAAGAAGACACAATTGTGGAATTAGCACCAATGACCACACTTGATGAAAAACAAATTGCTGCAAATCAAGTAACCGATGGTCAAAATGGAATTTTAATGCCTGGGATGATTAACACGCATACCCATGTGGGCATGATTCCGTTTCGTTCGTTAGGAGACGATGTGCCAGATCGACTTCGGCGTTTTCTTTTTCCATTAGAACAATTCATGACAAAAGAATTAGTAGGATGCAGTAGTGATTATGCAATTGCTGAAATGTTACTGAGTGGTATTACGAGCTTTTGTGATATGTATTATTTTGAAGATGAAATTGCTAAAAGTTGTGAAAAAATGAGTGTCCGTGCTTTGCTCGGAGAGACGATCATTGATATGCCTACTTGTGATAGTCCGGAACCTTCAGGCGGTCTTTTTTACGCGGAAACCTTTATTCGCAACTGGCAAGGACATCCGCTGATTACGCCTATGCTTGCGCCGCATGCACCGAATACCAACTCACCAGAAGTGTTAGCAAAAATTATTGAACTTAGTCGGCAATACCAAGTCCCTGTGACCATGCACGTTGCTGAAATGACTTATGAAATGGCTGAGTTTGAAAAAGCCTATCATAAAACACCAATTGCTTTTTTAGAAGAACTGGGTTATTTGAGTGAGCCGTTTATTTTAGCTCATTGTATTTTGGCAACAGATGAAGATCTTGTAAGTTTAGCTGCTACTAATGGAAAAGCGCGTGTCGCTCATTGTATCGGTGCGAATACTAAATCAGCCAAAGGCGTAGCGCCGATTAAGCAAATGCTTGATCAAGGGATTATTGTCGGTTTAGGCACGGATGGACCTAGTAGTGGGAATACGTTAGATTTATTCACCCAAATGCGTATGGTTGCGAATTTTCATAAGACAGCACATCAAGATCGTTCCTTGTTTCCTGCGAAAGAAATTGTTTATCTGGCAACGATGGGGGGCGCTAAAACGTTAGGTTTGGCGGAACAAGTCGGCTCATTGGAAGTGGGCAAAAAAGCGGATATAACATTAATTGAAACGCAATCAGTTAATATGTTTCCAATTTTTGATGCCTATTCAGCGTTGGTTTATTCAGCAAATGCTAGCAATGTTGAAGCCGTTTGGGTGAACGGTCAACAGTTAGTTGCCAATAAAGAATTACAACAAGCTAATCTCAAAGAAATCAAGGAAAAATTATATCAGGCCATGAATACGTTTGTGAAAGAAGCTAAAAAAAGAGCTGCTCTCTAAACAGAGCAAGTAGGACGTATCGGAGTGATTAAATAACGCTGGATTTACCTTTAGTGATTCAGGTTCTAATAGAGCGCAGACAAACTTTTAATGAAAGAGTTGTCTGTGTTCTTTTTTGTTATAAACATTTTTCTTTTTCTATATATATTTTTAAGGTAAGTTGTATTATAGTAAGTTTGAGAAGATGAGAATGAGAGGAAAAGCAATGAATATACAACGGTTTATAGAAAAACGCAAAGCACGTGGTTTGTCGCAAAGTGAATTGGCTAAAGGGATTTGTACGCAAGTTACGGTTAGTCGCTTTGAAAAGAATGGTCAAGTCCCAACTTTAAAAATATTGATCCAACTATGTAATCGTTTAGAGCTACCTTTGGGGGAACTCTTCCCGCGCGTAGGGATTAAACAACCTGAAATTCTTGAAAAAATGGAAGAAGCAGAATTCTTCTTGATTACCAGCGAACATGACCAATTGCAAACAATTTTAAAAAATATTCCTTTTGATGAAATCAAAGATTCCCAACTGTTATTAGAATATTATTATTTACAAGGCTTTGTCATGATTTTTCAAAATGCTTCGTTGATGGATTGCTTATTTACCTTTGAAAAACTTCTGTTTGAAGAGCAAAAATACACGAGCGATATTTACCGTTTGTTAGCTTTTACTGGCATTGGCATGGCCTATGCCAAAGAAGGCGAAATTGAGAAAGCAGAATTTTATTTCAATAAGGTCTTCAAGGAAATTTATCTCTATACTATTCAATCAATGGAAGATACTTGGCGAGTATTAAATGTTGTCTTTCACTGTGGTGTTTTTTATGCAGAAAAAGGCGATTTAGAAACAAGTGATGCTTTGTTAGAGTATGCGATTTCCATCTGTTCTGATAATCACGTCACGTATTACTTGGCAAGAGCAGCTTTCCAGCTTGCGAAAAATGCCTTAGCTGAAGAAAAGCCGCAAGAACAAATTTTAGAACTACTACAAGATGCCCGCGCGTATGCAAAAATCAATAAAAATCGCATCTTGTTGGAAGCAATTCAAACATTGAAAGAAACAATTTTATCTAAGAATAATTAGGTTATATAGAAAATTATATATTTATTTTCAAAATATAATAAAAAAAGCGTTTTTTAAAAGAGTTCAAGACACGTTACGGCCTTAAATGAAAATTTTAAGGTCGTTATTTTATATAAAAAAATATATAATCGACTTGACTGGCATCAAATAAAGGCGTATGATTCATTTGTGAATAAATGTGAAATAAAACACAATCTTTCGTGGAGAGGAAGTCTTGAGGTGCAACAAAGTCAAACTATTTATTTGATGGGCACAGTAATAGATGTATTTGTAGACCATGAAGAACCTGAAAAAATTCTAGAAGAAGTGCAGCAACGATTGATCACTTATGAACAACGCTTTAGTGCAAATGATTCAACTTCGGAACTGATGGCTGTCAATCAACAAGCTGGGCAAACACCGGTCAACGTTCATCCAGAGTTGTATCAATTAATTGCATTAGGAAAAAAACATAGTTGTGATCCAACCAGTCATTTGAATGTGACCATTGGCCCGTTAGTTCAAACGTGGCGAATCGGTTTTAAAGATGCCCGTGTCCCGTCAGATGAAGAAATTAAAGCTTGTTTGAAAATAATTAATCCAGAAAAGATTCACTTAAATCCCTTAAAACAAACGGTTTTTTTGGAAGAAGAAGGAATGAAATTAGATCTGGGGGCTTTAGCAAAAGGCTATATCGCTGATTTACTAATTGCCTATTTGAAAGAAGTCCATGTTACATCTGCTTTGATTAATCTGGGCGGCAATATTGTGACGTTGGGGCCCTCTACGCATCAAAACAAAAAATGGCGAATTGGTATTCGCAATCCGCAAGAATCCAGAGAAACAATCAGCTTACTTGTCGAAGTGGCTAATCAATCGGTTGTGACGTCAGGTATTTATGAAAGAAGTTTAATCGAAGCTGGGCGAGTCTATCACCATTTGTTGGATCCGACAACCGGTTACCCATTGGAAACTGAAATGGCCAGCATCACAATTATCTCGGATGCTTCAGTGGATGGTGAGATTTGGACGACGCGTTTATTTGGTTATCCAATTCCAGAAGCGCTTGAAATCCTCAATCAACTAGCTGGGATTGAAGGAATCATCATTACACAAGATCAGCAAATTTTATATACCAGTGGGTTAGCAGATACTCTTCACATTATCCATTCATAGAACCGAAAAAGAAAGGACAGCTCATTATGAAAAAAATTATCGGCTTAGTAGGAACGAACTCAGAGCAATCAACCAATCGTCAACTTTTGCAATTTATGCAACACTATTTTGCGCAGGAGGCTGACATTGAACTAGTTGAAATTATTGACTTTCCTATGTTTAACAAGCCAGAAGACAAAGTTTTGCCAGAAATAGTAAAAACGGTTGCTGAAAAAATTGAAGCAGCAGATGGTGTCATTATTAGTACACCTGAATATGACCATGCGGTGCCGGCTTCTTTGATGAACGCCCTAAGTTGGTTATCTTACGGGATTTTTCCGTTTGTTGATAAACCAGTTATGATTACTGGTGCATCCTATGGCACGTTAGGTTCGTCTAGAGCACAAGCGCATCTGCGCCAAATTTTAGATGCTCCTGAATTGAAAGCACGAATTATGCCAAGCTCTGAGTTTCTATTAGCGCATTCCTTACAAGCTTTTGATGAAAGCAATGCGTTAAAAGATTCAGAACAAATTGATAAACTAGCTGGCTTGTTTGCAGATTTTTGTGTATTTATTGAAATTACAGAACAGTTGAAACATGCGCATGCGCAAAACAAAAAAGAAGCAGAAAATTTCTCATGGGAAACGATTTAACGAAATGGAGTGAATAAAATGAAATTAATTGGGATCGTCGGATCAAACGCTGATTCTTCTTATAATCGGTTACTATTGCAATATATTGGCAAAGAGTTTTATAAAATGTTCGACTTGGAAATTTTAGAAATTAAAGATATTCCAATGTTTAATCAAAGTAAGGATCAAACGAACAGTGTCTTAATTCAGAATATGAATCGCAAAATTTTACAAGCAGACGGCGTAATTATTGCGACGCCCGAACATAACCATACCATTCCTGCCGGTTTGAAAAGTGTGTTAGAATGGTTATCTTTCAAAATTCATCCGCTGGAAAACAAACCAGTAATGATTGTTGGTTGCTCTTATTATGATCAAGGAACCTCGCGTGCGCAATTACATCTCCGTCAAATTCTTGATGCACCTGGTGTCAATGCGATCGTCATGCCTGGAAACGAGTTTTTATTAGGAAAAGCTAAAGAAGCATTTGATGAAAACGGCAACTTAATTGCGGAGGGAACACGTCAATTTTTAGAAAGCACATTACAAAAATTCGTGGAATTCATTGATGTGATTTCAAAATTAGAAGGGGCTAAGCCAAAAGACTTACCTGAAGATTTACATGCAAAAGGAACCATTGAAACAACGATCGAAGGGGTTGATATGGCAGCAGATGATTGGGTAGAACAAGCAGCAGAAGCGGTTCAGGCTGTTGAAGGCGACACATACGTAAAATTAGATCGAGGCATTTTAACCGTAGATCAGCTAAATTATTTCTTAAAATCAATGCCAATGGAATTGACTTACGCAGACAGTAACAATCAATTTTTATATTACAATAAAAAAATGGCTGCTGAAGAAATGTTTGCTAAACGGCAACCAGGACAGGTTGGTAATCCATTAGCGAATTGTCATCCACCAAAAGCATTGAAAAATGTAGAATGGGTGATTCAACAATTACGGTCAGGAAAAACAGATGCTATTCGCGTTCATGTTCCAATGCACGGACCAGATACCTATGTAGTGCATAATTATCAAGCGATGTATGATGATAATGGAAATTACGCGGGAATTAATGAGTATATTTTAGACTTTAAACCAATTGTTGATTGGTATTTAAAACAAACTGGGCAAGAATTAGTCGGTGGAAAAAACGTCGATGCAGTCAGTGGTGCCTCCAAAAAAGAAGCGCCAGAAACGGCAGATAGTGTATCAAGTGCGTCAGTCCATGAAGAAGAGTCAGCGACCGAAAAGCCAGCAGTTGACAGCGTTTCTAGCGCTTCGATTAAAGAGTAAAATAACAGCAAAAAATAGTGGCAACAAGTAGTCATACTGTATTCAGATTAGCAATGCCAAATGAGGACTTTTATTGACAGAAGCTGATACTTAAAAGAGCAAGAACTTTATAGGAAGATGGTATAGAAGACGAACCAAAAGTTTCAATCATTTTTGACGAATAGGCTAGAAAAGAAACAGAAAATTAGTCAAACAAATCAGCTTTTCTTTAAATCTAAAGTAAAAAAATAACAAAAAAAGCCTCCTTGGTGACGCAAGGTGGCTTTTTTTGGTTAAAATAATACTTTTCTATGAAGATTCCTAAATATTGAAAGAATCATTTTTAAATTTGTGGAAAAAATAAGCAAGATTGACACTCACGTCTTGTTAAAAAAATAGATACTTAAGGCGTGATAGTTTGGAGTTGAAAATGTGACTACTTTGTTAGATGAATTATTAGACCAAGAATTCCGAGATAAATTACTTATTTATCAAACTTTTATGAATAGTGAAGGTCCATTATTAAAAGAAGAATTTTATGGATATTTTGATTTATCCACTCAAAAGTTAGAATCGTTGTGCCGTCAAATAAATTATGAATGTACACAAATTTCTTCAAGGAGTCAAATTCTTTTTCCAGCTAAAGGACTGATTAGTGCGCAAAAATTATCGCAAATTGATTATCAAGCGTTAAGAAAATATTATTTTGATCAATCACTAATGGCCAAGTTGCTTCTTGATGTGGGTCTCTATCAAAAGCACACGATTCAAGAATTTTCGCAAATTCATTTTATGAGCAAAAGTAAAATATATGCTTTCTCGTATAAACTAAATCTGATTTTAGCTAATTGGCGTATTAAATTAAAGTCAACAGGCTTGGTTGGAGAAGAGAAAAATATCCGAAGTTTTTGTTTTCAATGCTTGTATTATTTTTATGGCAGTAATCAAGAAAGGCTGCCTAACATTTTGCTGGAAAATAGTCATGGTATTAAACGATTTATAAACGATCTACAACTGATGTATCAAAGAACGTTTAGTCTTAATCAAAGCGCACAACTATATATTCTTTTAACGATCCAACGTTTTCGTGTCTTTTCTGATCATGTAGTGGACTCTTTTACGGAAGTTCATGTGCCTAGCTGTTTACAGCATGCGTTTGAAAAAATTTATACAAGTGAAACACCTCTTTTTAAAGAGGATTTTGGCAAAGAAACTTCATATATTTTTCTTTTTTTAAGTTTAAATGAATACATTGATAGTCCGATTGTTTTTCCAAATAAGTTAACCATGTTAGACGAATTTATTAATCATATGAATAGTGTTATTCCTTTCTTTGAAAAGCGAATTACGGTGGAAACAAAAGAAAAATTAAAGTTGATTTGTTATCGCTGGGACCGTCTATACTTTTCGGTGGCTGCATTTATTCCCGCCAAGCAGAGCAGTTTCTTTGAAGAGCGGTTTCCTCAAATTCATCGCGCCATAGATGGTTTTATACAAAAGACAGAGTCGCTGTATCAAAAACGATTTTTAATGTATGAGCGCGTGCATCTATATTATGATTTTATGTTTTGTTTGTTAAATGATCGTTCTTTTTGCGCAATTGAAAAAACGATTCATGTATTTGTTGATTTTTCTGGTGGGGAGGATTATAACCGCTTTATTGCAAAAATTATTGCTTCTTTCAACTATATGGATGTTCTGATTGATCACAAATTAACCTTAGAAACCGATTTGTATTTGTCCGATTTTTATAGTTCGAAAGTACGGTGTCGTCAATTGACATGGCGTCATTTGCCGGAAACAAAAGATTGGCAAGTATTTGCTGAGGTGGTCAGAGAACTAAGAAAGGGAGAGACTCAGAAAAATGAGCACTATGGCAGAGACGCAATCGAGATGTGGCGAGAACAAGAATATGAAGGATAGTCAAGTGAGACAAGCAGTTAACTATAAAGACTTAACTGGTCAAAAATTTGGTGAGTTGATAGTAGTAGCACCAACAGCAAAAAGAAAAGAAGGGCTGATTGTTTGGGCCTGTCGCTGTTCTTGTGGGAGCTATGCAGAAGCTTCAAGAAGACAACTAATTCGTGGGTATCGAACCAAATGTGCGCACCATCGCTATCAAACAATGTTGAAAAAAAACTATCATGAATTAGTTGTGGTACGGATTGAAAGTATTCAACAGACAATGAAAGCGTATTGTCTGTGTACGTGCGGACAAGCTTGCTGGGTTCGCTGTGAAAATTTGTTGAATGGTCATACCAAAAGTTGCGGGCATCGTAAAAAGAAGGATTACCGACAAAGAGTTGCTGGTGTAATTCCAGGAAAGTTACAAAGTAAACGCCCTAAAAATAATAGCAGCGGATACAAAGGAGTGAGCCAGACCGCTTCTGGGAAATGGCTGGCTTATATCTCCTTGAAGGGCAAGCGCCATAACTTAGGTATATTTACAGAAAAAAGTGAAGCAATTTTAGCAAGGAAATTAGCAGAACGTCGTCTATTTCAACCAATTTTACAACAAGAAATAGTGACTACAAATAAAGAAGTTTAGCAGCAGAGAGGATGCGAAAGATGTTAGCAGGTTTATTTTCAGTAACTGGAATGATTTTATTGGGGATTTTATTTTGCTTAATTGGTTATCAAACGTTTCGAAAACATCATCATTAAGAGAAGAATGTTCCCACCGTTTATCAGCTTTTGAGCCTGGAACAAAAATCCAAAGTGATTTTTGTCCCAGGCTCTAGCTTTTTTTATAAAAAAGCTAAGAAAAGGATAAGAGATTGTGGAAATTCTTTAGGTTGTTTAACAAAGCCTTAATTTCGTTTGTTTTAGATTGTGGCTAAGAAGATTTTTCTCTATACTAAGTCTTCGGAAATCAAAGAAAAGAAAGGAGCGAGTGATGTGGTTAAAAAAATTGGTTTAAGTATAATGCTCTTATTTTTTTTCTTAATTATCGCTCTCCCAATCTATGCGTGGAAGATTGAGCCGAATTTAGTTCACGTTAATCAGGTGACTTTGGGAAAGAAAAATCAACGAGAACCATTGAATGTTGTGCAACTTTCGGATATACAAGTTTCAGAATTTTATGAGACGAAGCGGTTAGATAAAGTCATAAAAAAAGTCAATCGTGAAAAACCAGATATTATCGTTTTTACAGGTGATTTATTTGACAATTATGCTGAAAATCCACAACAAAAAGAACCGATGATTGAAAAGTTAAAACAGTTGCAAGCGACAATTGGAAAATATGCAGTTTGGGGAAATCATGATTATGGTGGCGGTGCTTCTGCGGTGTATGATGAAGTCATGGAGGCCAGTGGCTTTACCGTTATGAAAAACCAAGGAGAAACAATAACCTTAGCAGATGGACGCCGTCTTTTTATTGGTGGTTTAGATGACTCGTTATTAGGAAATCCTTCGGTTTCAGAAACATTATCCTATCGAGAAACGTATGACTATGCGTTATTAATGACCCATGAACCAGATGTCGCGGATGCATTTGTTGGCACGGGTACACAGTTAGTTTTAGCAGGACATAGCCATGGCGGACAAATTTGGATTCCTTTTTATCCAATCACAAATGTTTTAGCAGAAAAGTATACCAGAGGATTGTATCAGTTGGACCAAGAAACGCAACTATATGTTAATACAGGCTTAGGAACGACCGCCATTCATGCCCGTTTTGGGGTGATCCCTGAAATTACACATTTTACTATTTATCTTTAAAAAGTCTGGTCAATCCAACCAGACTTTTTTCTGTTATTTAACAGAATTATTTTTAAGAAAAAGAGGTTCATATTTTGGTGAAACGTTTCTATAAAATGCTTTGAAATATCTAGAAAAGAGTATTTTTATGGAAAAAGAAGCAGGGGAAATAATTTCTTTATAAATGGTCTATAGCGCTTTTTAATGCTGTTATTTTTAAATAAAACCATAATGTAAGGGTTTACAACTATTTAGACTGAAGGTATAATCTGTTTGTAGAAACGTTTCACTAAAAAGAAAGGAACCCTGCTTATGAAAAAACTAAAAAAGTTTTATGATCAGCGGCAATTGCATTGGATGGTACTTCCGGGTGTAGCATTCATGATTGTCTTTAACTACATTCCAATTTATGGAATTATCATTGCTTTTAAAAATTATACGATTGTTGACACGGTTTCTTCTGCACCATGGGTTGGACTTGAAAATTTTCGAATCATTATGGAAGATAGTTTTTTTTGGGAAGCAGTTCGTAATACCTTAGCGATTAGTTTAATGAAACTTTTTTTAGGATTCGCTATTCCGATTATCTTAGCAGTAATGATTTTTGAAATGAGAGATGGACATTTAAAAAAAGTGATTCAGACGATTTCTTATATTCCCCACTTTTTTTCTTGGATCGTTTTAGGCGGGATGTTGATTTCGTGGCTTTCAACAAATGGCTTTATCAACCAAGTCATGATGTCGTTAGGCTTAATGAATCAGGGCGTCAATCATTTGTTAGATCCTGATAAGTATTGGTGGATTGCTGTTCTTTCTGATTTGTGGAAAGAAGTAGGTTGGGGCACGATTCTCTATCTTGCTGGCATGTCTCGCATTGATCCAACGTTTTATGAAGCGGCGAGAATTGATGGTGCTTCAAAATTAACACAAATCCGAACGATTACTTTGCCCTTATTAGCGCCGATTATTTCGTTGAACTTAATTCTAAATGTTAGCGGTTTATTGGGATCGAACTTAGATCAAACGTTGGTTTTAATGAATGCTCAAAACCAAAACAAATCAGAAGTAATTAATTCATTTGTTTATCGTATGGGGCTAACGCAAGGGGACTTTTCTTATGCGACGGCAGTTGGTTTAGGGATTTCTGTTATTTCAATTGTTTTATTAGTCATTACAGATCGCATTACTAGAAAAATGAACAATGGTCGGTCGGTTATTTTATAAAGGAGGCAACAGCTGTGATTAAAAGAAAATCAAAAGAAAACAAATGGTTTTACTTTTTCAATACGTTAATTCTTGTGTTGTTTTCTTTATTAATTATCGTACCAATTTGGAATATTTTAGTTTCCTCAGTTTCGTCAAGTTCGGGTTTAGCTGGTAAAGGCTTGGTTTTATGGCCGAAAGGATTTACGCTAGAAAATTATCGGAAAGTTTTTTCGGATAGTAGCATTCCGCGAGCGTTTTTGATTTCTGTTTTAAAAACAGTCATCGGTGCGTCGACGCATACGCTGTTCTGTGCAATTGTCGCCTATGGACTTAGTAAATCTAGACTAGTCGGGCGTAACATTTATACAACGATGGGTGTGATTACAATGTACTTTGGTGGGGGCATGATTCCCACATATCTTTTGATTAAGTCATTAGGACTCTTAGATACCTTCTGGGTATACATCATTCCAGCTTTATTTAGCTATTATGATGTAGTTATCTTAATGAACTTTTTCCGAGAAATTCCACCATCTTTAGAAGAATCCGCCAAAATAGACGGCGCCAGTGAGTTTCAAATTTTTTATAAAATCTTTTTACCTTTAACAAAACCGGCATTAGCCACCATTATTTTATTTAATGGGGTTGGTCAATGGAATGACTTTATGACCACGAAATTATATATTACCAAAGAATATCTGTATCCATTGCAGATGAAAATTTATGAAATTATTGTTCAATCCAACTTGAGTACCATGACAGAGAGCGGCAGTACAGATATGGTGGTGCAGGCAACGACACGTGGTGTTCAGCTGGCAACAATTGTCATTACAACGATACCAATTTTAATCATTTATCCATTACTACAAAAACACTTTATCGGCGGTATGATGGCCGGTGCAGTAAAAGAATAAAGAAAGTAGGGAACAATATGAAAAAAGTTTTAGGCGGTTTATTGGTGGCAACGGCGGTCGTTAGTTTAGCGGCCTGTAGCGGTGGGGAAAAGAAAGCTAGCTCAGATGTCTCAATTAAGGATCGGTATGAATTAGATGAAAAGACGCCTGCTTGGAAGTTAGATAAGAAGAAAGAACCGACCAAGATTAAATGGTATATTAACTCAGATTGGACGGCGCTACCTTTTGGGAAAGATGTGACCACTGCGCAGATTAAAAAAGATTTAAATGTGGATATTGAATTTATTTCCGGCGATGATTCAAAATTAAATGCCATGATTTCAAGTGGAGATATGCCTGATATCGTGACATTAACTGAAAAAACTGGACAAGCAGCATTGAAAGCAGATTCTTGGGCCTACTCTTTAAACGATTTAGCTAAAAAATATGACCCCTATTTAATGAAAGTTGTCAACCAAGATACGTTTAAATGGCATGCCTTAGAGGATGGAAAAACATATGGTTACCCTAATTACTCTAATACAAAAGCGGATTATGAAAGTGGAAATATCCCAGTAAATGATAATTTTGTTATTCGTGAAGATGTCTATAATGCATTAGGCAAGCCAGACGTTTCAACACCAGAAAATTTTGAAAAAGTCATGCAACAGATTAAAGAAAAATATCCTGAGATGACCCCAATGGGCTTCACCACAGTGGGCGAGGGGGCAGGACCATTTTTAGACAAATTACAAGACTTCTTAGGTGTTCCTTTAGAGGATAAAAATGGTAAATACTATGATCGAAATTTAGATAAAGAATATTTAGAATGGTTAAAAACATTTAATGATGTTTACCGAGCAGGCAATATTAGTGATGATAGCTTCACAGATGATGGGGCGACGTTTGATGAAAAAGTGAAACAAGGAAATTATGCAACCATGCTCGTTGCTGGAACCAGTGGTCAAGGTGGGAACTTTACAGAATTTATGAAAAAATCTGGCACACGTTATATAGCCATTGATGGACCAAGTAGCACTTCTGGCAGAAAACCAACATTAAATCAAACCGGCATTTCAGGTTGGTTAAGTAATTACATTACGAAAGATGCGAAAGATCCTGCGAAAGTCACTCAACTGTTCACATATTTAATTGATGAACCAGGACAAATTTTAACAAAATATGGCGTTGAAGGAGTTACTTATGCGTACAATGATCAAGGGAAAATTGATTATTTACCAGAAGTGAAAAAATTAGAACAAACAGACAATGATGCCTACAACAAAAAATATGGCATTAGTCGTTTCCTATATTTTAACAACGACCGTGTTAATAAACTAAAAGTGCCTATGGAAAGTGCTTTAACGCAAATGCAAGAATGGGGCAAAGGAAAATTGGTCCCACATTTCGTAATTGAAAATATTAATCCAGATGCGGGAACGCCGGAAGCTCGGGCGAATGAAGCGATTGAAACCAAACTAAATACAACCGTTATTTCAATGATTCGTGCGAAAGAGGATAAAGCCTTTGACAAATCTTTAGAAGACTACAAAGCATTCTTAAAATCAAATAAATGGGATGCAATTGAAAAAATAAAATCTGAGAAAATGGCAGAAAACAGAGACAAACTTAAGTAAGAGAGGAGGAGAGAAAAGCGGATAAAGCAACGAGGAATCCGCTTTTCTTTTTTATTATGAATAAGCTATTTGCATATGAAGGTTGGTATTATCGGCTTTTTTCTTTTATTGCCAACTTGATCATTATTAATTTTCTCTTTTTAATTACCTGTATAACAGGCATCTTTAGCGGTGTCGGCTTAATTGCGTTGTATCGAACGATCTATCGTTTGTATCGTGAAAAAGATATTCCTGTTTTGCGAACGTTTTGGACAGCGTTAAAAAATAATATCATGCGAGGTTTTATTTTAACAGGCGGCTTGTTCGTTGCTTTTTTACTGGGCGGTATCGTCGTAACAAGTTTATTTAAAATAGCCACCAGTTTAGGTTTCTTAGCTATTTTTCTATTAAGTTTTGTTGCATTATTTTTGACGAGTTTTCTTTTTCTCTTTTCCGTTTTTAATTGGTCCGTTAAAAAGACACTAGGTGAGACGGTTTATGTGGTCTTAAGTAATAGTGCCAATGCGATTATTTTGTTTATTTTACCTCTTTTAACGTTTGTTTTTTTCTATAAGCTTAATTTGTTTTTATATATCGCTTTAGGATTCGGGACAACGGCCTTTCTTCAAGTAGCTTTTTTTCAGAAAGTGTTAGGTGTGGAACATGAATGAGTATTTTGAGTTTTGGCAAAAGACTAAGAAGGAACTTCAAAAAATACCGCTAGATATCCATCGGCGGGTCATTGACTATCCATTGGAAAATGTTCAAGTGGAACAGGTCGACTTTTTAAGTTTCCTAGGTGAGCGCATCTTTGGCTATTTGTTACTTCCTAAAACGGCGGGGAAACAGCCAATAGTGATTGACTGTTTAGGCTATATGAATCATATTCAAGAACCTTGGCAATTTGCTCATTGGACACAAATTGGTTGTGCTTGTTTTGTCATTGATAATCGAGGTCAAGGGGGATTAACCAAAGATCGTGTGCCATATCAAACAATTTGGCATGAAGCACCAATGGGACGAGGATTTCTAGACAAAGAAGATTGGTACCAACGCCGCTTGTTTGCCGACCATTTACGTAGCGTAGAAGTGGTGCGGACCTTTACTGAAATTAATCAGGACCAAATCAT
Source organism: Enterococcus sp. DIV1337a (assembly GCF_051712285.1). Lineage (NCBI taxonomy): Bacteria > Bacillati > Bacillota > Bacilli > Lactobacillales > Enterococcaceae > Enterococcus > Enterococcus sp. DIV1337a. Next base: position 1,005,927 of record NZ_JBIOOP010000001.1, read on the forward strand.
TCTTCGTGGTGGTTCCCAAGGGGGTGGCGTAGTGTTAATGGTGAACAGTTTAGTTGACTTCCCGATTTTAGCGACTTTTGCAGATGTTCCAAGTCATTCTTGTTTAGAAAATCGAGTAGCAGAAGGAACGGGTTCGTATCAAATTATTCATCAGTACTTACAGGAGCATCCTCAAGCGCATGAAAAAATTGCCGCGGTTCTTCCTTATTTTGATAGTCGTCACTTTGTTTCGCAAATTAAAAATTCAGTCTTTGCTTCTGTTGGGAGCCACGATCCGATATGTCCAATGAAAGATTTTTTCCCTTCTTATCATCAGATAAAGGCAAGAAAAGCAGTCAGAGTGTATTGGAAAAAAGGCCACGGTGGCGGTGAAACAACCCAGATCCGTCGTGAGATGCGTCAAATTCAACAACTATTGCAGGAGGTTAAAAATGAAAATAGCTACGTATAATGTCCGGGTAGATACAGAGTATGACCAAGATTGGCAATGGTCTTTTCGTAAAGAGGCTGTTTGTCAGTTAATCAATTTTCATGATTGGAGCCTTTGTTGTATTCAAGAAGTACGACCGAATCAAGTCAGGGATTTAAAGGCGTATACAACATTCACCTGTCTTTCTGCGGAAAGAGAAGGGGATGGTCAAGGAGAAGGACTAGTGATTCTCTATAACGAACAAAAAGTTCAGGCTATTGATACAGGGTATTTTTGGTTATCTGAAACACCTCAGCAGCCAAGTATCCATCCTGAAGCTGGCTGTCCAAGAATTGCTTTGTGGGGACTATTTAAGGAAACGACTCAAAATACGCCTTTTTTAGTCATCAATGTTCATTTGGATCATATTTCAGCTCATGCTCGTTTAGCAGGAATGACCGTTATCTTAGAGGAGTTACATGACAAAATTGCACAGTATCCAACTTTATTAATGGGCGATTTTAATGCAGAATCGGGGGAAGCGGTTCATCAACTTGTTCAAAAAAAATTTCAAGATAGCAAAAATTTAGCTACTCATTATGGCCCAAGAGGAACATTTCAAAATTTTGCTTACACAAAACTTTGGTCGGAATTAGAAGAAATTGATTATATTTATGTAAAAGGTTGGCAAGTACAGCAAACCGCAAGTTTAACAGATAGTATTGATGGACGTTTTCCCTCCGATCATTTTCCTTTAGAAGCAGAAGTATTTATTGAAGAAAGGTGAGAGTATGAAAGAAAATCAACTGATTCAATTAGTCGAAGAAATGACAATTGATGAGAAAATTAATCAATTATTACAATTAGCAGCAGCTTTTTATTCAGACAAAGCAGAAGAAAAGACCGGTCCCATGTCAGAGCTAGGACTAAGTCAAGAAACGATTGATACGGCTGGGACAACACTGGGTGTTTCCGGTGCAAACGAAGCAAAACGTGTTCAAAAAGAATATATGCAAAATCATCGATTAAATATTCCAACACTTTTAATGGCGGATATTATTCATGGTTTCAGAACCATCTTTCCGATTCCTTTGGCTTTAGGAAGCACTTGGGATGAAGCAGCGGTTGAAAAAATGGCGGAGATTTCAGCAAAAGAAGCCGCTGTTTCAGGGTTACATGTAACCTTTTCGCCAATGGTTGATTTAGTGCGCGATCCACGTTGGGGACGTGTCATGGAGTCAACAGGTGAAGATCCGTTACTCAACAGCCGCTTAGCTGCTGCAATGGTTAGAGGTTATCAAGGAGAAAATTTAAAAGAGGACAATTGGCGAGTAGCTGCGTGCGTGAAGCACTTTGCGGCATATGGTGGTGCTTTAGCGGGTCGAGATTATAATACGGTAGATATGTCTGAACGGCAGCTAAGAGAAATGTATTTACCTGGCTATAAAGCAGGATTAGATGCGGGTGCAAAACTTGTCATGACGTCCTTCAATACAGTGGATGGGATTCCTGCTACAGGCAACCAATGGCTGTTTAGAGACGTATTACGAACTGAATTTGGCTTTGAAGGGGTTGTGATTTCAGACTGGGGAGCGATTAAAGAATTAATTCCTCATGGCGTTGCCAAAGATGAAAAACAGGCAGCAGAATTGGCTATCAAAGCTGGTGTAGATATTGAAATGATGACCACGTGTTATCCAGATTATTTAAAAGAATTACTTGAAGAAGGCCGGATTGCTGAAACACTTATTGATGAAGCAGTTATGCGAATTTTAAAACTAAAAAATGAGCTAGGCTTATTTGAAAATCCCTATCGTGGCGCGGATGAACAAGCGGAAGCTGAAGTGATTTTAAGCAAAGAACATCGAGAAATAGCTAAAAAGATTGCTCAAAAATCAATGGTTCTTTTAAAAAATGAAAATATTTTGCCTTTTACAACGCAAGAAAAAATCGCGCTTGTCGGCCCAGGGGCTCAATCACAAGATATTTTAGGGGCTTGGTCATGGCAAGGAAAGAAAGAAGAAGCCATTTCCCTCGTGGCTGGGGCCCAAAAATTAACCACAAATCTCCTAGTTGCCCAAGAACCCTTTGATTACTTTGAACCGACCGCGGCGGCCATTGAAGAGGCTTTAACGTTAGCTAGTCAAGCAGATAAAGTAGTAGTGGCACTAGGCGAAACAGATTGGATGAGTGGGGAAGCTGCCAGTCGCAGTGATATTCGTCTACCCGAAAAACAATTAGCAGTAGTTGCACAAATTATTGAGAAAAATCCCAATGTTGTTGTCACGGTCTACAGTGGCCGGCCCTTAGATTTACAAGGGATAGATGTTGCAAAAGGAATTGTGCAAGCTTGGCAACCTGGAACAGAAGGGGGCAATGCGCTAGCAGAAATTTTGTGGGGACAGTACAATCCAAGTGGTCGTTTAAGTATGTCGTTTCCAGAAACGGTTGGTCAAGTACCAATTTTTTACAATGTCGACAATACTGGGCGTCCTTATGAGTCAGCACCAGAAGAAAAATATGTTTCTAAATATTTAGATGTCTCTAATTACGCTAAATATCCCTTTGGATTTGGCTTAAGTTATAGTCATTTCTCTTATCAACCAATTCAACTAAGTGCATTAACATTTACCAAAGAAGAACCAGTCACGGTCTCTGTTTTGGTAAGAAATGACAGTCCAATCGCTGGTGAGGAAACCGTGCAATTTTATGTACGTGATTTGGTGGGACAAGTGGTTCGCCCAATTAAAGAGTTAAAAGATTTCCAAAAAGTTTGGCTAGAACCAAAGGAAGAAAAAGAAGTTCAGTTTCTTCTTTCAGAGGATATGGTGCGTTATGTTCATTCAGACAATCAGGTAACCAGTGATGCAGGTGAATTTATCGTAATGATTGGTGGAAATAGTCGCGATGTACAAACCGCAACAGTCACGTTAAATGAATAAGATGGGAAGGATAAGTTATGCAGATAAAGAAGCTTAAGCAAGCAGACACAGTCGCTACATTTCTAGAGACAGGTGATTTAAAAGAATTGAATAGCTGTGGCATGATGATTAATCAATTAGAAGGTAATCCTTTAGACGGCAGTATGAACCAACTCTATTTGCGGATAATTACAGGGGACACAATTAATTATCGACCAATGATTGGTTCCAACAGTCAAAGTGATTTTTATCTTTCAGATAACCAATTGACGTGGCGGGGCGAATTTGAAGCGGTTCGTTACCAAGTTGACTTTCGTTTGGGACCAAGCAATCAATGGTTCTGGCGGGTTAATGTCACTGGAACTGGCTTAGTAGATATTGTTTATGGTCAAGATATTGGCTTAGCGACAAAAGGAGCCGTTCAGTCAAATGAAGCGTATGTGTCGCAGTATCTTGATCATCACATTTGGCAAGAGGGCGAAGAGCTTGTTGTTTTATCAAGACAAAATCAACCGCAAAATGAGAAGTTTCCAGCCCTTATTCAAGGGAGTTTTCAAAAATTAGCAGGCTACTCAACGGATGGCTATCAATTTTTCGGACGTTCATTTAAACAAACGAACACACCAGAAGCATTGAGGAAAAGATATTTAGCAAATGAAGTCTATCAATATGAATTTGCTTACACCGCTTTACAAACGGAAGCCGTCCAATTAACGAATGAAAGTAAGGAATTTATTTTTTATGGTGCGGTAACAGAAACACATCCGCAAGCATTAGCTGAACCTTTTTTATCGAAAGAAGCCTTACAAGCTATTTATGAAACTGTGACATTCGATTCATTAGAAGAAACACAGGACTATCCTACGAAACTTTTAGGAGAACCTATCACAGGAAATCCATTAACAGAAGAAGAGTTGGCCGCACTTTATCCCCTTCAGACACAAATTGAAAAAGTAGCAGGTCAGACGTATTCCTTTTTCACGGAAAATTACCATCACGTTGTTCTTCAAGAAAAAGAAATTGCCATGGAAAGAGCGCATGGCCACATTTTATTAAGTGGTAAAGGCTTAACGGTTGACGAACCTTTGCTTAGTACGACAGTGTATATGTATGGCATTTTCAATTCACAAGTAGTTTTAGGAAATACGACCATGAACAAATTAATGAGTAATAGCCGAAACGCTTTAAACGTTATGAAACGCTCTGGTCAACGAATCTACATTTTAGAGAATGGCTTATGGCGCTTACTAACAATGCCTTCTGCTTTTGAAATGGGGTTGAACTCTGCTACGTGGTATTATAAGTTGCCAAAGGACACAATTCGTGTACGCACCTTCACTTCGCCTGATTCAAGAGTGATTCAATTGGAAGTGACCAGTCAAAAGGATGCATATATGTGGGCTGTTTCTAACCATTTGTTATTAGGACCGGAAGAAGTACCAACCTATCAATTAGAACAAACTGGCAAAACGCTTCGAGTGACGGGAAATCATTCTGCTACAGAAAATTATTACCCAGAACTAACCTATACATTGACAGTTGATAAATCATTTCAAGTAACCGATAGCACATTATTTGGTGGAGCTGAAGCGGACTTATTAGTCTTGGCAATCAAAAAGACCCAAAAATTTTCACTACTTATTACGGGCAGCACAGAGGACCAAGCATTAGTTAATACACCATTAGATTTTGAAAAAGCAGAAAGTCAATATTTGGCATTCATTAATGGCTTGTTGCATCATTTTGAGTTAACACACGCAGACTCAAGTGTGCAGCAAATGAATCAATTAACTCGTTGGTATACTCATAATATGCTCGTTCATTATTTGTCGCCACATGGCTTAGAACAGTATGGTGGAGCAGCTTGGGGCACACGAGATGTGTCGCAAGGACCGACAGAATTTTTCTTTGCGACGCAACAGCCTAAGATCGTGGTCTCCATTATTCAGCATCTATTTGAAAATCAATTTGAGGACGATGGCAACTGGCCGCAATGGTTTATGTTTGACCGATACGAAGAACAAAAAGCCAGTGAAAGCCATGGCGATATTATCGTCTGGCCATTGAAAGTAGTGACTGATTATTTGGAACAAACCGCAGATTATTCAATCTTAGCTATGGAAATCCCTTATACAAGTCGCAAAGATAATCACAAAACAAAAGAAACAGCATCTTTATTTGAACATTTGAAAAAAGAAATAAATTATATTGAACAACATTTTTTACCAGAAACTTTTCTATCTTGTTATGGCGACGGCGATTGGGATGACACGTTACAACCTTATGATAATCGTCTTAAAGAGCAAATGGCTAGTAGTTGGACCGTTGCCTTAACGTATCAAGTGTTGAAAAAATTTGCGACTTTAATTACGGAAATCGATGCTACTTATAGTCAGCACTTAGCAAGTTTAGTTGCAGGAATAAAGAACGATTTTCAAAAATATATGTTGGTGGATGAAACGATTCCAGGGTTTATTTATATGGAAACGCCAGAAACTTTTGAACAAATGATTCACCCAAATGACCAAAAAACAGGGATTCAATATCGATTATTGCCAATGACTCGTAGTATGTTAGCTGAATTATTAACACCGGAACAAGTAAGTCATCATCTAGAAATTATTGAAAAAGAATTAACGTTTCCTGATGGCGTGCGCTTAATGAACAAACCGGCGAACTATCGAGGCGGTGTCAGCACTAATTTTAAACGAGCAGAACAGGCGGCTAATTTTGGGCGTGAAATTGGTTTACAGTATGTACATGCGCACATTCGCTATACAGAAGCGATGGCGAAAATTGGACAGCGAGACAAAACTTGGCAAGCGTTAATGCAGATCAATCCAGTTCAATTAAAAGAAGTGGTTCACAATGCAGAGTTACGTCAAGCCAATGCCTATTTTAGTAGTTCCGATGGCGATTTTAAAACAAGGTATGAATCACAAGAAAATTTTGGTAAACTAAAAGATGGAAGTATTGGGGTAAAAGGTGGCTGGCGAATTTATTCAAGCGGGCCGGGAATTTATTTAAATCAATTAATTACAGCTGTTTTAGGGATTCGGCAAAAGGCCCAAAGTGTGGTTTTCGATCCCGTGTTACCAGAAAAATTGTCTGGTTTAACACTAACTTACCAATTGTTTGATAAACCTGTCACATATAAATTTTATCCAAATCAGTCAGCGAAAATAGTTATCGATGGTCAAGAGGTTCCGTTTAAGTTTGAAGAAAACCCTTATCGCGAAGGGGGAATGGAAGTTCAAAAAGACGAGGTGCTTTCATTATTAAATGAAGCAAGTGTTATTGAAATTTACCATTAGAAAGGAGAGTAGTCCATGGTAGGAATTAAAGATATTGCAAAAAAAGCAGGCGTATCAATCTCGACCGTTTCTTACGCATTGAATGGTAGTTCAAAGGTAACTGAAGAAACACGAACGCGCATCCAAGCAATTGCTGAAGAGCTAAACTATGTTCCTAACATGGCCGCTCGCACATTAAAACGTCGTCAAACCAATATTATTGGTGTCTATTTGGCCGATTATGGCGGTAGTTTTTATGGTGAATTGTTGGAGGGAATTAAGAAAGGCTTAGCACTGTTTGATTATGAGATGATTGTCTGCAGCGGTAAAAAGTCACATCTTTTCATTCCTGAAAAAATGGTGGATGGGGCAATTATTTTAGATTGGACATTTCCAACAAAAGAAATTGAAAAGTTTGCTGAACGAGGCCATTCGATCGTTGTCCTTGATCGAACCACTGAGCATAGGAATATCCGGCAAGTTCTCTTGGATAATCGTGGCGGTGCCACGCAGGCAATTGAGCAATTTGTCAATGTGGGTTCAAAAAAGGTTCTTCTGCTTTCTGGACCAGAAAAAGGTTATGATAGCCAAGAACGATTGGCTGTTAGTACACGAGAATTAACTCGTTTTGGGATACCTTATGAAATTATCCAAGGCGATTTTACTGAACCTTCTGGCTATGCGGCTGCTAAAAAAATTTTGAGTCAACCACAGACAGAACCAGTCGATGTTTTTGCTTTTAATGATGAAATGGCGATCGGTGTCTATAAATATGTTGCAGAAACAAATTACCAAATGGGGAAAGATATTCGGATGATTGGTTTTGATAATTCTGAACTAGGTGCGTTTGTGCAACCGCGATTAGCAACAATTGCCTATTCTAAACATCGATGGGGCATGGTGGCTGCAGAGAAAATTATTCATTTAATGCGGGGAGAAGCTGCTGAGAGCGAACACATTTACACACGTTTTATAGAAGGAGAATCTTTTCCATCTGAATAATAAATAAAAAGTTTGGTCCAATGCTAGCTAAGCTAGCGGACCAAACTTTTTTCTGTAATGGTAATTTCTTCTGATTCAATGGGTTCATCCAGACTGAGAAGGCGATCTCTAAATTTAAAATGGACCGGCTTGTTCTCATTAATAAATTCATACGGGTAAGCGCCTTGGATTGTTTCGCCAGGATTGATTTCATCTGCTAAACGATCTAATTTGTCTTGGAAAGGTGAATCTGTTAAGACTGCATATTGTAAATTTTGGGCTTTTCCGTGGACAGTTTGACTAACTTCCATAAAACTTTGAATCATTAGCTGAATATTTTGTGTTTTTTCGGTTGTATTGGTTAATTCAAACAGGACATAAAACATTGGTTTGCCTTGATAATCTTTTCCTTTATGCAAGGCAGTTAAGGCTAAACGCCCATCTGGAACCAACAATGTTCGATTTTCATACGTCCCAATACTTGTCGCCAACACTTCATCAGGTGCGGGCGCACTTTGACTTTGTGGGCTGCCACTTACAGTTGAACAAGCACTTAATAAGGTACTTAGAACGAGTAAGCTCATTAAAATGTAGGGTTTCCTCATATAAAGTCCTCACTTTGGTTGATTGACTATGTAAAAACAAATTGCTTGTAGCACTCTTAAAAAGAGTGCTACAAGCAATATTTTAATCGTAGTTCTAGTAAATAGCAATACTTTTATCAAAATTCAAGTTTATAAATATAATTTGAAAAATATTTTTAACGAGTAGAAAAACATTTTTAACAAAAAGTATTGGCTCAAAGTAAAGAGATCGTTTTGTTAGAAATGAGAAATGGCAACATAAAAGTTTCCTATTTTTCTGCAATTAAGACAGTTTCAAAAGTGAATTCACTAGGAATATGATTCGCAATTGAGTATTCAAAAATATGGCCATTGCCTAAGTAAGCAATTTGTTCTGCACGCATCAGGAAATCATTATCGGTTAAGTTTAAATATTTTTTTTCCAACGCAGAAGGACGAATCCCAGAAATACTGACCCGCGCACTTTGAATTTTTTGATGCAATTGTTCCGAAATATATTGATAAATGGAGACTTTCAACTCTTTCATCGTCAAGTTCGGAATTAAGGCAACGGGCATCCAAGTATATTCAATAATTGAAGGAACATCTTCGATAATCCGTAAGCGAATGATTTTGTAGACTAACTCGTCATCTGTAATACTTAATTTTTCAGTCACCCAAGGCTCAGGTACTTCTGTTGTAAAGCCTAAAACTACGGATTCAACTTTTCCATCGTAGGTTGAGTAAGTGCCAGTTAACGGAGAAAATTTAGTAATAGTTCGATTTTGAAAGTCTTGAACAAAGCTGCCCGAGCCACGTCGTCTGACAACATAACCTTCTTGTACAAGCAAATGTAAGGCTTTTGTAATGGTTAGTTCGCTAACCTGATATTTTTCTGCAAGAAGACGACCTTGGGGTAACTTTTGATTAATTGGATAAACACCTGCTTCGATATCCTGTTTTATAGCTGCATAAATTTCTTTATAACGTGTATTTGTCCGCATCAGAGTACTCCTTTATCATCAGTATTTCTCTCATTATACCATGAATTCAATCTGTTAAAACTATATATTTATTTTTAACGTAACCACTTAATAATCAAGTCCTTAAATAAAAGTAGTTGACTTATTCTTTTTAAAACTATATAGTTTTAAAAGTAAACAGAAGAACTTATTGATCTGATTGGTACTTTTTGTGAAAACCTTTTACAATAAAAGGGAAGCACAGAAAAGAGGGAGGAATGACAATGGAACATCACCAACTAAAAGCATTTCCGCAAGATTTTTTATGGGGCTCTGCTTCGGCAGCTTATCAAGTCGAAGGTGCTTGGAATGAAGACGGCAAAGGCGCATCTGTTTGGGATGAATTTGTTCGGCTACCAGGAAAAACGTTCAAAGAGACAACTGGCGATTTAGCCGTCGATCATTATCATCGTTTCAAAGAAGATGTGGCTTTAATGAAACAACAAGGTTTAAAAGCATATCGTTTCTCGATTGCATGGACACGAATCTTACCTGAAGGACGTGGTCAAGTAAATCAAGCGGGACTGAAATTTTATTCAGATTTAATTGATGAGTTATTAGCTGCAGGAATTGAACCCATGGTAACTTTGTATCATTGGGATTTGCCAGCTGTTTTGCAAAAAGAATATGGTGGCTGGGAATCAAGAAAAATTATTGCTGATTTTGTGGCCTATGCGAAAATTTTATTTGACGCTTTCCGTGGCAAAGTTCGCTATTGGATTAGTTTAAACGAACAAAATGTGTTTACTTCGTTAGGTTATCAGTTAGCCGTGCATCCTCCCGGCGTGACAGACAATAAACGGATGTATGAGGCCAATCATATTGCTAATTTAGCCAATGCAGCAGTGATTAATGCGTTTCATGAATTAGAAATGCCTGGCAAAATTGGCCCTAGCTTTGCTTATACGCCTGTTTATGCCGTTGATGCGCATCCTGCCAATGTTTTAGCGGCTGAAAATGCAGAAGATTTGTTGTCGCATTTTTGGTTAGATGTCTATCTTTGGGGAGAATACCCAATTGCCGCATTAAATTACTTACAGGAGCAAGGTGTGGCCCCAACGATAAAAGAGGGAGATTTAGCGTTACTACGTTCAGCCAAACCTGATTTTCTAGGTATTAATTATTATCGGACGGATACGGTTGCTGCTAATCCATTAGATGGCGTTGGAATAGGGAAGATGAATACAACGGGTAAAAAGGGTTCTGAAACGGAATCTGGGGTACCGGGTTTATTTAAAAAAGTAAATAATCCATATGTTGAACGAACGAACTGGGATTGGGCCATTGACCCGCAAGGTTTGAGAATTGCCTTACGACGATTAGCTAGTCGCTATCAAGTCCCTATTTTAATTACTGAAAATGGGTTAGGCGAATATGATACCTTAACAGAAGATAAACAAATTCATGATACGTATCGCATTGATTATTTGCGAAGCCATATCCAAGCGATTCAAGAGGCGATTACGGATGGCGTTTCAGTTATTGGTTATTGTACATGGAGTTACACCGATTTACTGTCGTGGCTCAACGGCTATCAAAAGCGTTATGGTTTTGTCTATGTGGATCAAGATGAAACACAAAAAGGTTCCTTAGCAAGAATCCCGAAAGACAGTTATTATTGGTATCAAAAAGTCATTGAAACAAATGGACTTATCTAATTATAAGAAAAGAGTGTGGAAAATATGACAGTAAAAATGGGGTTTATTGGATTTGGTAAAAGTGCCAATCGTTACCATTTACCTTATGTAATGATTCGAGAAACACTAGAAGTGAAAACGATTTTCGATTTACATGTTAATGAAAAAGCAGCAGCGCCCTTTAAAGAAAAAGGTGTAAATTTTACCACTGACCTTAATGAATTATTGACAGATCCAGAAATTGAATTGATCACAATCTGTACGCCTGCGCATACACATTATGATTTAGCCAAACAAGCCATTTTAGCTGGTAAATCAGTGATTGTGGAAAAACCATTTTGTGATACGTTAGAACACGCAGAGGAATTATTTGCTTTAGGGCAAGAAAAAGGTGTAGTAGTGATGCCTTATCAAAATCGACGTTTCGACGGCGATTACCTAGCGATGAAGCAAGTAGTAGAGCAAGGCTTTTTGGGAGAAATCAATGAAGTAGAAACGCATATTGATTACTATCGACCAGGAAGTATCATGGAACAAGGACCTAAAGAAAATGGTTCGTTTTACGGACTAGGCATTCATTTAATGGATCGCATGATTGCTCTTTTCGGACGTCCGGATCAAGTCACTTATGATATTCGCAATAACGAGGTGAGTGAGGCAGTCGATAATTATTTTGACGTCGATTTACATTATGGTTCAAAATTAAAAGTAAAAGTTAAAACGAATCATTCTGTCGCTAGTCCGTATCCACGTTTTATTGTTCATGGCAGCAATGGCTCGTTCATCAAATATGGCGAAGATCAACAAGAAAATGATTTAAAAGCTGGAATCATGCCGGATGCACCAGGCTTTGGAGAAGATTCACCAATGTATTATGGAGAAGTGACCTACCGTAATGGCAATGGCGACTGGATTAAAAAACAAATTAAAACGCCTGTAGGTGATTACGGTCGTTATTATGATGCCGTCTATGAAACGTTGAAAAATGGTGCACCGCAACTAGTAACTGAAGAGCAAGCATTAACTAACATCGAAATTTTAGAAGCAGGTTTCCTTAACCCAAGTCCAAGTATTTATCGCTTGAAAGAAAACTAAAGCGTATTTAAATGACTTGAAAAGCGCCTGCCCCACAGTCCAGACAACTGTGGGGCAGGCGCTTTTATTTATAAAGAGTTGTGAATTTTAATATAAGAAACGTATATTGTTAGTAAAAATAAAAAAAGGAAAGACATCTTAGTAGCACTACTTCCCCAAGAATTGCTACTAAAATGTCTTTTGTGATGCTCGCTCAATTGAAGAGCCTTAAATAGGATATCGAATATCCAGTATAAATGCAAGTAAACTACTTTATAGTTAATATTAGTATACTTCATAAAATAATTTTTCAAAGAGAAAAAGGCTTGTTATGAGAAAAAATTAATTTTTAACTCGTTTTTTCTAAGCAAGATTCGGGTGAAAAAGACAATAATTACTGAAGCTGAATGGTAATTAAAGAGGTTCTTTGCTAAAATAGGAAAGACAAGAAAGTTTGGTTAACGAAAGAACCAAATCAGAAAGGAGGACAACCAGTGGAAAGTTGGCTTTTTTTACTACTGATTGCCTTGATTGCGTTTGTTGCAAAAAATCAAAGTTTATTAATTGCGTCAGTTGTTGTGCTTGCTTTAAAAGCTTTACCAAATAGTGCGAAAATCATGTCGTGGTTGTCAGATAAAGGCATTAATTTAGGCGTCACAATTATTTCAATTACCATTTTAGTCCCTATTGCTACAGGACAAATTGGCTTAAAGGATTTAATCCAATCATTCAAAACACCGATGGGATGGCTGGGGATACTTTGTGGAATTCTGGTGGCTGTTTTATCCTCAAAAGGAGTAGGTTTAATTAATCAATCGCCAGAGATTACGGTGGCCTTAGTTTTTGGAACGATTCTTGGCGTCGTTTTTTTAAAAGGAATTGCAGCTGGTCCGATTATTGCATCGGGCATGATGTACGTAATCATTACTGCCTTTCAAGCCTTTCAACACTAAAAAAGCAAACAAAACGCGTAAACGTTTTGTTTGCTTTTTTAGTGTTGATAAATGTCCACATTACTATCTAATATGCCACTTTCATTTTTTAAAGTAATGGTCCCCGCATTCGGATGAATCACTAGCTGTAAATGCCCCGTTAAAAACATTTGGTCATACGTCGAAGTATAGACGTGAAAAGAATCATTAGCAATCGTTTCGGTGTAAGGCGCTTCTGCTTGATCAACAGGAACGATAATAAAACGATCGCCAATCATACAACAACCTTCTGCGGAAGAATAAGGATTAGAGCCGTCATTTGCTACCAACAAGAAGGTATTCGTTTCAGTTAAGAAAGGGGCTAAACGTTGTTTTACTTCTTCAGAAATAGTCAGAGACATTTGCCTCACTCCTTTAAATAGTATGTAAAAGGAAGAGGGTAGCTTGTCGCTATGCCGCTCTTCAAAGATTTTGTTATTTGCTTGTTTCTTTACTGCTTTTTTTGAAAAGAGCAATAGAAAAGGCGACAACTAAGACAATTGTTGCAGCTAAAACAAATGGATTTTTTGTTGCTGATGTAAACCCTAGGACTGTTGAACCAATCGCACCTACGTAAGATAAAATAATCGCTGCTTTCTTTGGTGTTGAAAGTTCTGTAAAGCTATCGCGGAAGGCGACACCTAAACCTAAAGCGCCAATAAAGGCAAACATCCCAAAAATAATGTGTAAAAAGACCATGAATTTCACCTCCAACAGTCAGTATAGAGAGAAATAGCTAGTTTGTAAACTAATTGAGCTTGTTTGTGTTATTTATCACTTGATAAATGTGTTTGTCAAAGCAAAAAACAACGTACGATCAATCGGCAGTACGTTGTTTTTTAGTTTAATATAATTAGGAAGCAGAATCCTTATTTTGCTGGAGTTTTTTGATCGATTCTTCTGTTGGGGTCACATATAACGTTCGTTGGTTTTCATAAATTACATAACCTGGTTTTGCTCCATTGGGTTTATGCACATGTTTTACTTGGACATAATCAACAGGCACTTGTGAAGAAAGTCGATATTTTGAAAAATAAGCGGCTAGAAGTGCGGCTTCAGTAAGGGTTTCTTCGCTAGGATGTGCGTCACGAATAATTACATGAGATCCAGGAATATCTTTGGCATGGAGCCAATAATCAGTTTTTTTAGCGGTTCGTAAAGTCAATTGATCATTTTGCAAATTGTTTTTTCCAACGAGAATAGGTGTGCCATCTGTGGCATAAAAAAGATCAGGTTGGCTTTTTTTCGGCTGTTTTTGTTTTTTATTTTTTTTACGTTTTAAATAGCCTTGTTCAATCAGTTCTTCACGAATCACTTCAATGTCCATTGGTGTCGCAATTTCAAGTTGTGCCACAACTGACTCTAAATAAGAAATTTCTTGTTGCGTTTGTTGAATTTGTGTCTTAACAACTCGGACAGCATTTTTCAATTTTTGGTATTTTTGAAAGTATTTTTGTGCATTTTGATTAGGTGAAAGTGCAGGATTTAGCGAGATACGCAAGGGTGCATTTTCTTCATAATAATTTGGTAATTCCACCTCGGTGGCTCCTTTGGGGACTTGTGCCATGAAGGTTGTTAATAGTTCTCCGTCGCGACGGTAATTTTCAGCGTTTTCTGTATCGGCTAAGGTTTGCTGTAATTTTTTAAGTTTCTTTTGATTTCTTTTTAGTTCATTTTCAATTTTGCGAATTAGTTCGCCGCCTTGTTGTTTGACACGGTCTTTTTCTGCTTTACCAGAATAAAAGGCATCTAGTAATTCACTGAGTGTCGCATATGTTGTCTGTTCACCAACTAATGATTGATAAGGAATGGGCGTAAAATATTCTTTTTTTTCAGTGACGGTTAGTGTCGGTACAACAGCTTCAGTAACTGAGGACCAAAATTCCGTCCAGATGGCCATTTTTTCATTTGGTTGTGCAAGTAAACGGGTACTTAATTCGTCTGCTGTATCCTTGCCTAGACCTTGGAAATGCTGTTGTAAATAGCGTCCGTTTAATTCAGGAGCTGTAGAAAGAAGCGCAAAGACTTCTTCTTTTGAAGCCGTGAGCGGATTAAGGCCCATTGGTTTTGGCGGTTCAATATAAGTTGCTCCAGGGAGCAACGAACGATAACTATTTTGGCTCATTCCAATGTGTTTTATCGCATCCAAGATTTTTCCAGAAGATTGATTGACTAAAACGATTGTACTGTGACGTCCCATTAATTCAACAATCAGAACAATATTTTGTAAGTCACCTAGTTCATCTCTTTTTGAAAAGGTGAAGTGAATCACGCGATCATTTTCTATTTGTTGAATCGTTTCTAAAATGGCACCGTCCAGAAATTTTCGTAACATCATCACAAAATTAGGAGGTGTTTCTGGATTGCTATAGGTAATTGTAGATAGTTGTATGCGCGCATAACTAGGATGTGCTGATAATAATAATTTATGGTTTTTACCTTTCGCACGAATGACTAAAACGACTTCGTTTTCATAAGGTTGATGGATTTTTGAAATCCGGCCACTTACGAGTGTTTCTGTCAACTCATGAACCATGCTATGAGTAAATACGCCATCAAATGACATAATAAATCCCTCGTTTCTTTCCGACTAATAGCTTCATTATAGCGGAGTTTTTGAATTTAAGAAAGAAGCTTGTTAAAAAGGAGTTGGGTTTTCCTTAGAAAGAGGGAGGAGTTTGCTGGTTTTTTTAGTAATTAAAGCGCAAGGGTAGGCAAGAAAGAAAATGATTAGTATAATAGATAAGAACTAAAAGCGAGGAGCGATTAGAAGTTGAATAATTTTATGGAAGAACTAAAAGAGGCACTTTATGAATTAAAACAAAGAAAACTGTTAATGATTACCGCTATTGTAGCATTAGTATTAATAATTGGCTCAATCATTTTTATTCCAACGATGCAAAAAAATATTCGAGCTGCTCAAGTTGAATCGTTAGTCGCAGGACCCATCAAGTCAGAGAAAGTCAGTGTCTTAGATTACAAAACAGCAGATAAGAAAATCCAAGAAACAGGAGCCATGTCAGTCATGTTTGCTAAACCATCTGGCAAGCAATATGATCAAATGGTGAAGCTGTTTAATTCAGATAAAATGAATGAATTTCATCGTTCGCTGTATATCTATCCGTTAATTTATAATGCTGGCAAAGCACAAGAGCAATACAATGTTAGCGGCGATGAGATTACGCTTGTTTTCTTTGAAAACGGTAAAGAAAAGACGCGGACAGTTGTCGAAAAATCTATGGATTTAAAAACACAATTAATACCAGAATTAAATCGATTACCAATGGCTGGCGTTTTGAAAGACCAGCAAAAAGCGGCGCAAGAAGCTGAAAAAGAAGCAGCAAAGACCGCTGAAACACAGACGACGACTAGCACGACTGGCGTTGCCCAATCTACTGAAACGACGACAGAAAGCACTGCTACAGTACCAGAAACTGGTGAATAATAGCTAGCTATGTTAAACTTAGATTGTAGAAAGTTTTAAGGAATTAGAAAGAGGGGATTTTCGATGGCATTAGTAATTTCAATGACGATTTTAGTGAGTTTATGGCTGATTCAATCGCAAAAACAAGCAGTTAAAGTTCCCGTGAAAATTGAAAGAAACCGAAACAATTAAGTGGTAAATATGCTGAAATAAAGAAAAACGAGCCTCTCATAAGAGTGGCTCGTTTTTTAGAAGTAAAAGAAATGCAAGAAAATAAAAACTTTTTCTTGACGAACAAAATCAATATAGTGTAGACTACCTTTAACAACATAACTAGGAGGGAAAATACATGACACAATTATCTAACGTAAAAGAAATGCACCAATCATGGCAAAACTGGCGTAGATAGTTGTATGTATGATTCTTTCATAGATACAACTTTAGAAGACTTATTCTAAAAAGTGTATCTGTGCTGGTTATATTCAAGAAGAAAAACGACCACATAGAGGACCCATCTATGTGGTTTTTGTTTTGCATAAAAACAACGACCACTCCTAAACACTTAGGATAAGTCGTTGTTTTTTTGCTACGAATCACTACGATTGGCACAAAGTGACAGAGTAGATGCAGGCTGCGCTTACTCGCCGCAGTTTGGCCTTTAAGAGTGATGAGTAGTACAAGGTGAACGAAGAGAACGTTGTCACAATCGTAGAAAAAGTGCTCCTGCGATTCTCACCGAAGTTGCGATCCTCGTCGCAGTTAAATCCTGATATTTGTAAAAAAGTGTTCCTCGGATTTTGACTAAGCAGAGGATTACGAATCTCAGTTTCACTTTCAACGGAAGAAATGCCCTATAGATAATGGTTTCATTGTTAAAAAGAAAAAGTTGCCAAACAAACGGGCAGTTAGGAGAATGCAAAATGAAAAATAAACGTTTAACGTTTGTCGTGTCTTTATTAGCTATTTATTTAATCGGTGCTTTTTTTGTGAATCAAAAAGTGACGAATTCAAAGAAAGAAACAGTTACTGTAGGGGTTTTGCAGTTTGTCAGTCACCCCGCATTGGATGAAATTTATAAAGGTGTTGAGGAAGGTTTAAAGGAAAATGGCTATAACAAAGGCAAAAATTTAGAAATTATTTTTCAAAATGGTCAAGCTGACCAGAGTAAGTTAGCAATCATGAGCCAACAATTAGTACAAAAAAAGGCGGACGTTTTAATTGGCATCGCCACGCCCGCTGCGCAAGCCTTAGCAAACACTACCCAAGAAATCCCGATCATTTTAGGCGCCATTACAGACCCTGTTAGTGCTGGATTGGTAAAAGACAATCAAAAGCCAGGCGGTAATATCACTGGTGTTAGTGATCAATCACCTTTGTCAGCCCAGATGGATTTACTAAAAGAATTGATACCAGCTGCCAAAAAAATGGGTATTCTCTATGCTTCCTCAGAAGAAAACTCTCGATACCAAGTAGCTGAAGCGCAGAAAGCAGCTGAAGCCAAAGGATTGACAGTGAAAACATATGCTGTGCCATCAAGTAATGAAATTGCACAAACGGTTCAAGTAATGACTAAGGAAACAGATGTGATTTATATACCAACTGATAATACGATCGCTAATGCTATGCAAACGGTAGTCGGAGAAGCAAATCGAACCAAGACGCCGATTATTCCTTCAGTGGATACAATGGTAGAACAAGGCGGTTTAGCAACTGTTGGGATTAATCAACATGCGTTGGGCGTACAAGCCGGCAAAATGGCAGCAGAGGTTCTGTCTGGAAAAAGTCAACCAGCAACTACACCCATTTATACCTTTAATACAGGCGACACAATTATCAATGAAAAACAAGCTCAAAAGTTAGGAATTACGATTCCCGCAGAGTTAGCAAAAAAATCGAAATTGATTAACTAATTATCAAAGAAAGTAGGAGAAGCGATGATTGTTTCAGCAATTGGACAAGGAATGTTATGGGCCTTGTTAGGACTAGGTATTTTTATGACTTATCGTATTTTAAATTTTCCAGATATGACCACGGAGGGTTCATTTCCGTTAGGTGGGGCGGTTTGTGTAACTGCCATTACAACAGGGGTTTCACCATTTGTAGCGACTCTTTTAGGGGTTGGGGCAGGAATGCTTGCTGGTTTAGTGACTGGTTTACTATTTACAAAAGGAAAAATTCCAATTATTTTAGCAGGAATTTTAGTGATGTCTGGTTTAAATTCCGTGATTTTATTTGTGATGAAATCGCCAAATAAGTCTTTATTAAACCAACCGAAGATTCAAGATGTTTTTCAAAAAATGGCCTTACCAGATTATTATGATACCATTTTTTTAGGGATTAGTGTTTTGGCTGTGGTAATGATTTTACTGTTATTTTTCTTTAATACTAGTTTAGGACAAGCCTATATTGCGACAGGCGACAATGAGGAAATGGCTCGCTCGATTGGCATTCAAACGGATCGCATGAAAATTTTAGGATTGGTTTTATCGAATGGCTTGATTGGCTTATCTGGCGCTTTGATTGCCCAAAATGATGGATATGCGGATGTAAGTAAAGGAACAGGTGTCATTGTGATTGGCTTGGCTTCACTCATTATTGGTGAAGTACTGTTTGGAGAATTAACGTTTGGTGAACGGCTGTTGGCGATTGTTGTAGGGAGTATTATTTATCAATTATTAATTTTGTTAGTGATTAAATTAGGCTTTGATACGACGTATTTGAAAATCTTCTCAGCAGTGATTTTAGCAATCTGTTTAATGATCCCGCAATTGAAAAAAGCATTACGACTACACGGCTTTTCTGATAAGGGGGGAACGAAATGAAACCAGTTGTTGAATTAAAAAATGCGACAAAAATCATTGATAATGGGATGAATGAAAAAAAAGTGATTTTGGATCATGTGAACTTAGCAATTTATCCCGGGGACTTCATTACTGTTTTAGGTGGAAATGGCGCAGGCAAGAGTACGCTGTTCAATAGTTTAGCAGGAACTTTGACACTAACAGAAGGACAATTTTTAATTGAAGGAGTCAATCGCACCAATCTTTCTGAAGTCAAACGAGCCAAATCTTTAGCGCGTGTTTTTCAAGATCCTAAAATGGGGACAGCACCAAGAATGACTGTGGCAGAAAATTTATTGCTTGCCATGAAACGCGGACAAAAACGTTCCTTAAAATTACGGAAGATAAATGAACAACGCGCCTTGTTTACAAAAATCTGCCAAGAAGTTGGCAATGGCTTGGAAAATCATCTGGATACCCCGACAGGTAACCTTTCTGGCGGTCAACGCCAAGCCTTAAGTTTATTAATGGCCACTATCACAAAACCAGAACTATTACTTTTAGATGAACATACCGCTGCCTTAGATCCCAAAACGTCCAAGCAGTTGATGCGCTTAACAGAACAACGGATTGAAGAAGGGAACTTAACTTGTTTGATGATTACTCATCGAATGGAAGATGCCTTACGATATGGCAATCGTTTAATTGTTTTACAAAAAGGTAAAATTGTTCAAGATTTAAACGCTGCTGAAAAAGCACAATTAACGCTACAAGATTTGTTGCTGTTCTTTGAAGAAGTAGAATAAAAAAAACAAGCTCGTTTTCTGAGCTTGTTTTTTATTTTTTGACCAATCGGAAGAGTCGCTTGGGGAAAAAACGTTTGACAATTCGTTCCAGTAGGGATGTCACCATAAAGCCCGCTGCGATGGCTGCAGCAGTAAAGACAACTTTTAAAATCAACTGCAAACCGTCATCAATATTTCCTAACAAAATGCTCCGAACCGCTTGATAAGCAGGCCCTCCTGGCACTAAAGGAACCAAACTCGGAATATAAAAAATAATCATCGGCATTTTTTTGTAACGAGAAAAAAAGATACTA
Source organism: Enterococcus sp. DIV1337a (assembly GCF_051712285.1). Classification (NCBI taxonomy): domain Bacteria; kingdom Bacillati; phylum Bacillota; class Bacilli; order Lactobacillales; family Enterococcaceae; genus Enterococcus; species Enterococcus sp. DIV1337a. The sequence goes on from NZ_JBIOOP010000001.1 coordinate 1,026,101, forward strand.
GCGATTCCTAATCCGACCGTTCCTAAAAAATTTGCAAAGGTTTGACTAGCATCAAAAGTTTGCGTTAAGAGATAATAAATCATCCAGCCTGTCATGCCAGTAATGCCACAAGCCACCAGTGCTTTACGAGGAATGTTCGTAATAATACCAAACGTCACAGTCGCTAAAAAACTAAAGAGAAGATGAAAAATTAGTTCCATTTGAACACTCCTTACATAAATAATTTAAAAATCAAGGCAATTCCCAGGCCAACAGACCCAGCAATAAAAATAGCTTCTGTCCCTCGCGCCGTCCCACTGATGAGGTGGCCCGCTAAAATGTCGCGAAAAGAGTTCGTAATCGCCACACCTGGAACTAACGGCATCACCGCACCAATAATAATATTATCGATATTGATCGCTAAGTGAAAATGCACAGCCAAATAGGCGAACAAGCCAATGACAAAAGCGGCTGCGAAGGAATCGAGGTAAGGAACTTGGAATAACTTTTGGGTAAAAAGATAACTGGCATACCCAATCACGCCAACAAAAAAAGTTGCAATAAAATCTTGCCAAGTGCCACCAAAAATGTACATTAACGTACAACTAACAATGCCGGCTGCTAACAAGCGTAACGAAATTGAAAAAGTGGGGGTATCTGTTTCTAATAGAGTTAAGCGCTGATAAAGCTCTGGTAAAGTAATCTCTTTTTGTGCAAATTCTCTTGATAATTGATTGACAAGACTAACTTTTTCCAAATTAATCGAGCGCTGGGGGATGTTTTCTAATTGCGTATAATTACTGGAACGAAAGCCTACGAAAATCCCTGTAGCCGTCGTATAACAAACACTCTCTGATTCGCCAGCGTTTGCTGCAATCCGAGTAATCGTATCTTCGGTTCTATATACTTCAGATCCGCTTTCCAGCATAATTTTTCCAGCTAAAATGCACGTATCAATAATTAATTGTTTTCTTTTTTCGCTATTAACCAAAGGAATGGCTCCTTTCATTTTGAGTTCACGTTTAGTGTATCATTTTTTTTAAGAACTGTACGCAATTTAAAACAGAGATAGAAAAAAATCTGATTTTTAACAAAAATGAAACGAATCTTAAGAATAAATGAAAACAAATAAGGAATTAGTAAAAATTATGGGTTAGTTGTAAGAATCTAGGATCTTTCCTTGCATTTTTGTAGGAAACATCCTATCCTAAACATAGAAAAACAAAGGGGTCATTAAAAATGGACAACCAATGGTTACTCTACGGAATTAGCAGTGTCGTATTAATTATTTTAATCAGAAGAACCATCCTATCAGGGAACATCGCATTAAGTTGTTTGTTGGGAGCGATTTTGCTGATTCAAGTAGTGGGAGTAGCTCTCTGTGCACAACAGAAAAAGAAAAATGAACATACAAAAGAACTACCTTCTTCTAAAATACATCAATAGAAGAAGGTAGTTTTCTTTTATAGTAAATCAAATTTTTTCAAGCCATTAACAATGCCATTCTCAGTATTTTTAGTTGAAATAAAGGTGGCTTTTTCTTTTAGTTCTTCTCGCGCATTACCCATGGCAATTCCATAATCACAGGCCTCAAACAGCGCCAAATCATTGATGCCATCACCAAAGGCATAAGTGGGAATGCCGTTTAATCCCAAGGTGTTAAAAAGATTTTTGACACCAGAGCCTTTAGAGACCCCTTTACGAACAATATCAATTGAAAAAGGACCATTGCGATAAAAGGTCAATTCAGGAAACCGCTCATAGTAATATTCATCATCATCGCCATGGTGACTTAAGACCAACATCATATTGACGGCATCATTCTCATAACCTGTGGGATCAATTTCTGGAACAGCTGAATGAATATAAGCATAGGCTTGTTTCACTGTGCCAGTATGCCCTGTACAAAAAATACGGCGCTCATTATAAAAAGCTAATTCATGACCACGCTGTCTGACGTGCTCATGCAGTGAAACACATTCCTCTGTTGTAAATTCATCTGAATAAATCGTTTTTCCTTCATAATGAATAAATTGTCCGTTCATTACAATCGCTGAGTCAATGCCACTGGCTTTCATAATTGGCTGAATCTCACACAAGGTCCGACCAGTCGCAATTAAAGGTAAAATTTGATTGTCTTTCAAGGCCGCCACCGCTGCAGTAATCTCAGGAGTAATTTGTGAGGTTCCATCTAACAAAGTTCCATCTAAATCAAAAAAAGTAATAGCTTTCATTTTATCCATACCTTAACATCCTCTCTACGCTTGTTATTTTAACAAACTTTTCTGAAAAGACAATGGGTTCACTTCGTTTTCTTTAAAAGAGCAGGAAAAAAGTGATTTTTGATAGTTCTGTAAAGGATTTTTGAAGAAATATAGAATCGGTTGGTACAAATTCAATTTTAGAGTATACTACAATAGAGCAGTCTTATGAAAAGTGAATAAGGAGTGAATGAAATGAATATATTAATGATTGAAGACAATGAATCTGTCTCAGAAATGATGCAAATGTTTTTCTTAAATGAAGGGTGGGAAGCTACCTTTAAAGATGATGGCAAAGAAGGATTGGCGACTTTTCTTGCTTCGCCAGAAAAATGGGACATGATTACATTAGATTTAAACTTACCTAGTATGGATGGGATGGCTGTTTGTCGTGAAATTCGCAAAGTTTCAGCCAATGTTCCCATTATTATGTTGACCGCTCGTGATTCTGAAAGTGACCAAGTAATTGGCCTTGAAATGGGTGCGGATGATTATGTGACAAAACCATTTAGTCCACTAACTTTGATTGCACGAATGAAAGCTTTACATCGTCGTGCCGAGGTGGCAGAGGCTGCGCATGATACGTCTGAGAATACAGATGAAACGTTTGATGTGATTACGGATCATTTTAAAATGAATACGAAAACACGAGAAACATATTTAGATAATCAATTAATTGAAGGCTTAACACCAAAAGAATTTGATTTGCTATACACCTTAGCAAAAAAACCACGCCAAGTCTTTTCACGCGAACAACTACTAGAATTGGTTTGGGACTATCAATACTTTGGCGATGAGCGGACAGTTGATGCCCATATCAAAAAATTACGACAAAAAATTGAAAAAGTGGGTCCTCAAGTCATCCAAACGGTTTGGGGCGTAGGGTATAAATTCGACGATTCAGGTGTTGCTTAATGAAATATTTATATCAACAATTACTTGCTTTTATAGGTGTGATTGCTCTGATTATTCTCATTGTCGGAACGTCTTTCACGCAGCTGACCAAGCGCACAATGCAAGAAAATAACTATGAACAGTTGTATGGTTATGCAGAATCGGCTTTAGAAACACGTGACTTTTTTATTAATGTTGCAGGCGTTTCGGATCGAGATGTTTTATCCTATTCATTTCAGTTGACTGAGCGCGTACTCCAGAAGCAAGATGTGCAATTTGTGTTTATTAACAAGGACCGTGAAGTGCAGTATCCACCAGTTGATAGCACGAAAAAATTAGACTTTTCCTTAATCGATAAAAATTGGGATCAAATCATGAAAGGCAATCGTGTTTATGCAACGGAAAACATTGATATTTACGGGGCCCGAAATACTTCGTCCTATGTAATGTTACCTGTGTATGCATCAAATCAGTCTTCTGATAAAAAAGTGATTATTGGCTCGCTAGTTATTACACAACCTGCCAAAAACGTTGACCGAAGCGTTCAGTCCGTGACACAAAACTTGATTAAAGGCTTTATTTTTTCTAGTGTGATTGCCTTGTTACTAAGTTATCTATTTGCGACTTTCCAAGTGAAACGAATTAATCGGATGCGTAAAGCCACCAAAGAAATTACTAGTGGAAATTTTGATATTCAATTACCGGTTCATGACAAAGATGAATTTGATGACCTAGCAGAAGATTTTAATAAAATGGCCGCATCTTTAAAAGAATCACAAGAAGAAATCAATCGGCAAGAAGAGCGTCGTCGTCAATTTATGGCGGATGCCTCTCATGAAATGCGGACGCCTTTAACAACTATTAATGGCTTGTTAGAGGGATTGCAGTATAATGCTATTCCTGAAAATCAAAAAGAGAATGCGATTAAACTGATGCAAAATGAGACCGCTCGCTTGATTCGCTTAGTCAATGAAAATCTTGATTATGAAAAAATTCGGACCAACCAGATTCAAATTGTTGTGAAGAAGTTCAACGGAACAGAAGCTTTAGAAAATATTGTGACGCAACTAACGGCAAAAGCTGAAGCCGCCAGTAATCGATTGTATTTAGATACCACCGAACCAATTGATGTGTATGCCGATTATGATCGTTTTGTTCAAGTAGTTGTCAATATTGTTCAAAATGCCATCCAATTTACTGAAAATGGTGAAATTCATATTGCTTTAGAAAAAGGCTATTTAGAAACCATTGTCCGCATTTCTGATACAGGAATCGGCATGACGGAAGAACAAATTCTGAATATCTGGGATCGTTATTACAAAGTAGATCCATCCCGTAAAAATACGAAATATGGAGAATCAGGATTAGGCTTACCAATCGTTCAACAATTGGTCCGCTTGCATAAAGGAAAAATCAATGTTGAGAGTGAACCTGGTAAAGGCACCACCTTTATTATTTCATTTCCTGATGTTGAAATCACTGAAAACTAAAGAAAACGTCTGGTCACAATCAGTGCCAGACGTTTTCTTTAGTTTAATAACGCATGTAGAGACAGAGGGTGCACATAGGGACTATCAATAATTTGTGGATCCTTTGTCAAGAATAGCAAGCGCTTGTTTCTTTTTTGAACTGCTATTTTTAATTGAGGTAAAATTTCTTGACGTTGTCCAATCGTTAATGAAGAAAAAATATCATCGATCACTAACGTACTTGTTTTTGAAAATAAAAGTTGTATTATGCGCATTTTAATTTTTTCAAAAGTCGTAAAAGAAGTAAAAGAACGACCAAGTAAGGCAGGTTCTAATTGGAACACTTGGAAAGCTTCGGCTAGAACTGCTTTTCGATCCCGTTCTTTAATCGTACTGGTGATAAATAAATTTTCTTCTAATGGCAAGTAGGGTAGAAAGGTTTCATTAGAAGAAAGCCTAGTAAGGGTTAGTTGGTTTCTCTGGAAAAAATCGGCCAATGCGAGTTCTTGTTCTGGAGCAGAATAAATGATTCCATAAACTTTTCGTAAAGCTAACGCATCAAATGAGGCCTTTTTTTCGGTTGTTTTTTTGAATGACGGTGTGACATTCATAGAAAATCCCTCCCTTATTTCTTATGTGTGCGTAAATAAATCAACGTGAAAGGAGTCCCGCAAACAAGAGGAATGCCAAGCAAGACTAAGCAATTGACAAAGCAGTTACGGATCGTATAAAGCGACTGCATACTTTTGAAATCAAAAGAAAACGCTTGGATCGTTTGAATCCCTAAATGCTGGATATTTGTAATCGTGACATCTTGGTCGGTACTTTTAGCTAAAAATGCTGGAGTTTCCAAATGTGAGCACTGTAAAATGGCGTCACGAACGGCCCAAAGAACGGTATTGTATGTTTCTTGAAACATTAAAGTGAAAAGTAAAAAACTGAAAATTCCTAATAGAGCCGGTAAACACAACTCTAGTAAGAGCTGTTTGGTGACATACATATTTGAAAAGTGCATGTGATACCATGTATGTATTTCTTCCTTTTTTATGCGTAATGTCACATACATCAACAGAAGAAAAGTGACACCAAAGAAAATGACACTACCTAGATAGAGGTGCCAATAGTATTGAATCAGTTGGTAATGGTAACTAGTTTGTTTTTCAATATCGACAAAGTCTGGCATCGTTCGTAAAAACTCTTTTTCAAAATCAATTAAGTTAAACAGCCCGGTCAATAAGAAAGAGAACAGGAAGAAGAAGAGTGCAGTGATTAATGTGATTTTTTTATGATAAAAACTACTAGCTGTAGCGTAACGGACACTTCTCATCAACTTTCACCTCTCTAAACTATCTTTAGTATAGTGAAATAATATGAATTAATTATGAAAAAGTAGCAAAAAAGCTTGAGCAAATTGCTCAAGCTTTTTGAAGATTTATTTACCCGTTTTTTGATAGCCTTGATAACTGTCAGTGTGATATTCATCAACGGTTGATTTATTATTGTTTTTACTGTAAACACTCGTTGATTTTTCACCTTTTTCTTTTTCAATTGCTTCCAGTTGTTGCAATTGGTTCTTGTAATCATAGTCTTCTGGGTTAACTGGTTTTAAGCCGCTATTAGTATAGAAACGAAGCAAGTCACCGTTAGTAATTTGGTCAGACGTTTCTAATTGTTTCGTCGCTTTGGCTTTTAAATCAGCGACTTCTTTCTTAACTTCTTCGGTTGGCTCTGTAATTAAAGTGCCCGTTTTAGTATCGTAAATGCTAGAACCTAAAATGGTATATTTAGGTGTTACAACATTGCCGTTTCGGAAAGCAACGATTTGATTGTGTTGTTTAGAGAATAAATCTTGGCCCAACTGAATGTAGTTTTTCGTATCGACACCAAGCAAGTGCAGAAGGGTTGGTAAGGCATCCACTTGTCCACCATACGTATGGTTCACACCGCCATTTTCTTGACCAGGAACGTGAATCATATAAGGAACACGTTGCATATTGGCATTGTCAAAATCGTTCCAATCTGCTTTGGTTTTACCTACTAACTCTGCTAAGTTTTGGTTTCTTGAATTAGAAACACCATAGTGATCGCCATAAAGGACAATGACTGAGTTTTCATAGAGACCTGAAGATTTCAAGTAGTTAAAGAATTCTTCTACTGCTTTATCTAAATAATTCGCTGTTGCGAAATAGCCATTAATTGTTTCGTCAGAGGTTTTCGCAATTGGGAATCCTGCTTCATCGTTTGTAAATTGAGAATAAGGATAATGATTGGATACAGCAATAAATTTAGAATAGAACGGTTGTTGTAAATGCTCTAAATATTGAACGGATTGATTAAAGAATGGTTTATCGTGTAACCCATATTGGAATGAGTTATCTGAATTAACATCATAATAACTAGCATCAAAGAAATAGTCATAGCCTAAACGTTTATAAGTTTCATTTCGATTCCAGAAGTTACCAGCATTTCCGTGGAAAGCAGCGCTAGTGTAGCCTTGCGTTTGTTTTAAAATATCGGGTGCTGCTTCAAACGTATTTTTCCCACCAACTTGTGTAAAGAGTGAACCTTGGTCTAAACCAAATAATGAATTTTCAAGTAACGTTTCGGCATCACTTGTTTTTCCTTGACCAACTTGGTGGAAGAAGTTATCAAAGCTAAAGGTACTTTTACTATTGTAAAGGCTATTGATAAATGGTGTGACTTCGTGTTCTACGCCATTTTCATCTTTTAATTTGTAATTAACTAAAAATTGTTGGAAACTTTCTAAATGGATATAAATTACATTTTTGCCTTTTGCAATACCAAATTTACTATCATCGGGTGCCGCATATTGTTGTTTCACATAATCTTCAACTTGTTTCATATCGTTAGCGCTAGCTTCTGCACGAACTTGGTTTGTTTGGTAAGTTGTAATGCCGTCGTATACGGTAAAGGCATTTAAGCCTAGGAATTTCACGATATAGTCACGAGAGAATTGGCGCCCTAATAATTGAGGACGTTCTGTTTCAGCCATGAATAGATTGAATAAGAAAAAGACAACAGAAAGGAGTGTGACAGAGACTGCTACACGTGCACGGACTGGACGCGCATCTGTTTTAATTTTTTTCGTTAATAATAATACGCCAATAATAATGAAGTCTAAGAAATAAATGACGTCATAAGGTCTAAAGAGACGTAAGGCACTTTCGCCAAGACCGCTAGCTACTTTGCCAGCACCAAGCATCGTATTAACTGTGATGAAGTCAGTAAATTCTCGATAATACACAACATTTGAGAAGAGTAGTAAACTCATCAAGAAGTAAATAATCATCATTGTAATATAAGAAGCTTTTTTACGGCGAACATACAAAGCGATGGCTAATAAAAAGACCGTTGTGGCAATTGGATTAATTAAGAGTATGAAGTACTCGTTAATATTTTCCAAACGTAAATGGAAATCAACGGCGTACGCAAAGAGGTTTTTTAGCCACAGTAAGATGGCGATTAGCGAGAATAACCCCAGTCGCGTGTTCAAAATATTTGTTTTAAATAATTTTTTCAAATTAAACGTCCTTTCTAAACGATGATTCTATAAAAGTAAAATTAGGTAAATTTCGTATTTTACAATATCGCTTTAATTTTACTCTTTCACAAATTTTATGTCAATTCTTACCGAAGTGAGGGAAAGCGATGTTAAAGAAAACTTACTATTTCCTTAATCTTTTTAGTTCGTTAAATAACGTGAAGCTTGATTCCTTTAAAGACAGACGGCCTTTTTTTTGCTATACTAGATAGGACTTTGAAAAGTAGGTGTACAGAATGAAATTTCAAGTAACTAAAAAAGCAGAACATAAATTTAAAAAAGGATATCCTTTAATTCAGAAAGAAGATTTGCAACAAGTGCCGGCGCCGTTGCCAACAGATTGGCTTACTTTGATTGATAGTAAAGGCCAGCGTTTAGCCGAAGGATATTTAGGCGAACAAAATAAAGGAATTGGTTGGTTGCTGTCATGGCATGGACCAATTAATCAATCTTTTTTTCAACAACTTTTTGAAATAAGTCGTGAGAAGCGGACGTCTTTTGAAAAGGATTCGCTGACAACCGCTTATCGATTATTTAATGGAGAAGGGGATGGCATTGGGGGTCTAATCATCGATCGCTATGCAGATTACGCCGTTTTTTCATGGTATAATGAAACCCTTTATCAGAAAAAAGCCGAACTTTTGACGGCGTTTCGCACAGTTTACCCTGACATTATTGGTGCCTACGAAAAGATTCGCTTTTCCACAAAAGATTTACCAGAATCACAGTTTTTATATGGCGTACAAGCACCCGAGCCATTACTTGTTACTGAAAATGGCGTTCAATTTGCTACCTATTTAAACGAAGGATTAATGACAGGCATCTTTTTAGATCAAAAAGAAGTTCGTGGTCGACTAGTTGATGGTTTTGCAGTAGGTAAAACAGTCTTAAATATGTTTAGTTATACAGGTGCTTTTTCAGTAGCTGCCGCTATGGGTGGCGCCGTAGCCACCACTAGTGTGGATTTAGCTAAACGAAGCTTACCGAAAACGACTGAGCAATTTGAAGTTAATCATTTAAATCTTGCCGCACAAAAGATTATTGTCATGGATGTTTTTGACTACTTTAAATATGCTTCCCGTAAAGACTTGCGTTATGACATGATCATTTTGGATCCGCCAAGTTTTGCTCGCAACAAAAAGAAAGTTTTTTCCGTTGCTAAAAATTATGGGGACCTAGTGAAAGATTCTATTGATATTTTAACGGATAAGGGAACGCTTATTGCCTCAACCAATGCGGCAAATTTGTCCTTAGCCAAATACCAAAAAATGGTGATCACGGCCTTACAAGAGAAAAATGTCCGTTACAAGATTACGGACACGTATCAATTACCGGTAGACTTTCAAGTGAATCCTAATTTTCCAGAAGGGAATTACTTAAAAGTCCTATTTATCGAAATTGAAAAATAATTTTTTACAACAAGCAAAAGTCCCAGCGTCACTAATCAGCGCTGGGACTTTTGCTTGTTGTTTATTTATAGTAGCTTTTGGGCTTTTTGGGTGTTTGCAAAATGCAGTTTCGCATAGTTCGCTAATAAGTCTAGGCCACCTTTTTTCAGAATACGGGCGGCTACTTGATCTGATTTGCTGCCAGCACCAGAGGGCACAGAGAAACCCAATTCTGCAGATTCTTTGTCTAACTCTTCTAAAAAAGCAGCGCGGCTAATAATAGAGGCGGCAGCAACGGCAACATGATATTGCTCTCCTTTAGTGACGAAGAACAATTTTTCAGTGACTTGATTTTTTTCATTACGAACATATTTCTGATAATTATTTTCAGGCGTGAATTGGTCAATCAAAATCCCTTCTGGCTTTGTGGGAGCCAATTCTTGTAGCAACAGATAAATCGCTTGGTTATGCAAAGCGACTTTCATGTGTACAGCATTGTAGTTTGGTTGGATCTCATTGTATTTTTTTGGTTCAACGATTAATAACTTGTAAGGAATCAGTTCTTTAATGACATGTGACAATTGAATGATTTGTGGGTCGGTTAATTCTTTGGAATCACGAACACCTAATGCTTTTAGTTTGCTAATCATGCTTTTGTCAACATATGCAGCACAGACAGTTACTGGACCAAAATAGCTACCGTTACCGACTTCATCGGAACCTATCACTGACCAGTTGCTAAAATCAGCAGGCAGCACTGTAGTCTGGGAGGAAACTTTTTTCTCTGGTGTGGTACTCGTTCCTTCCCAACGAGCGGCCTCTTTTTCAGCTTGAGGTCCCTGAAACATGACTTTACCTGATTGATAGGCGGTGATGGTAGTGGTGCCAACCTTGGCCACAAAGACTGTATAAGGGACCGTTTTATTTAAACGATTGGGTTGATAAACAGTGGTCATCTCTGCTAATGTTTTTTTACTAACTTTAATTACGTGATTCTGTGCCATCAATTGTTCCTCATTTCTTGATATTTCTTCTCTACTATAGTAAAGGAAAAACAAGTAAATGAAAAGGTTTTGCGTTAGCTTGTTCCGGAAAATGACAATGTTTAGGAAATGTATAATTTTTTTCTATAGTTGGACGCTAGTTGTTATCTAAATTTTTATTCAGTGCTATACTGTGAGATATAAGGAGACGATGAAAGAGTCGACTAGAACAAGAGGTGATGTGTTTGAGAAGGAAAAAAGAAATGCAAGAAAATGAAACAATAGTAGCGACTGCTAATGCGGAACGCTATTATCCAGAAGGTAAACAAGGCTTGACTGCCGCACAAGTGGAAGAAAGACAGCGAAAAGGCTTGGTCAACGCCGCCGTCGATACTGAGTTTATCACGACGAAACAGATTGTTATTAATAATGTATTTACGTATTTCAACTTAATTTTTGTGGTGCTGGGCGTGTTATTAATGCTTGTGCAATCTTATAAAAATATGACCTTTTTGCCAGTAGTAATCATTAATACGGTCATTGGAATTTACCAAGAAATTAAGTCGAAGAAAGTATTAGATAGTTTAAATATTCTAAACGCTACAAAAGTAACCGTTGTGAGGGATGGCCAAGAGCAAGAAATTTCGCCAGATGAACTGGTTTTGGACGATGTGGTGCTCTTTAAATCGGGTGAACAGATTTCTGGAGATGCGATTGTCTTATCTGGTGAAGTCCGTGTGAATGAATCCTTGCTAACAGGGGAATCTGATGAGATTACCAAAGTGGCAGATAGCCAACTTTTATCAGGTAGCTTTATTGTGTCAGGTTCTTGTCATGCAAGAATTGATAAAATTGGCGCTGAGGCCTATGTTCATCAATTAACGCTTGAAGCGAAATCAATTAAAAAAGGGGAACAATCAGAGATGGTTGGTTCCATTAACCGTTTGGTGAAATGGGTAGGGATTATTATTATTCCAATCGGCTGTGTCCTATTTTTCCAAAGTTATTTCATCAACCATCAAGGGCTTCATGACAGCATTGTCTCCATGGAAGCTGCCTTGATTGGGATGATTCCGGAAGGGTTGTACCTTTTAACAACCGTTGCATTAGCTGCCAGCACAATGCGCTTAGCGAAGCGCGGCGTTTTATTGCACAACATGAAAAGTATCGAATCCTTAGCACGTGTCGATGTGTTATGTGTAGATAAAACAGGAACAATTACTGAAAACACGATGGAAGTCCAAGAGTTGGTTCCTGTGGTGAGTATCGAAAATGACGGTACAGACTTAACCAATGTCGAAAAATTAATTGGCGATTTTTGCCGAACAATGTCAGCTGACAATGATACGATGAAAGCGATGAAAGAATTTTTTGTTACTAATAATCAGAGGGAAGCCGTTAGCTATACCTCGTTTTCGTCTGTTGAAAAATTTAGTAGCGTGACTTTTCCAGAAGCGACGTATATTCTTGGGGCGCCAGAGATGATTTTGAGAGATAATTATGAAATGTATCAATCTGAAGTGGAACATTATACAAGTCAAGGTTATCGCTTATTGGTGTTCGGAAAGTATTTAGGAGAATTTCAGGAAACGTTGGCAGCAGAGGTTCAACCTCTAGGCTACATTCTTCTTTGGAATCCGATTCGTAAAGAAGCCAAAGCAACTTTTGAATATTTTGCTGAACAAAATGTGGCCATTAAGGTCATTTCTGGTGATAATCCTTTAACAGTATCCAATGTAGCACAAGCGGCAGGCATTATTGGTGCTGAAAATTATGTGGACGCGCGAACATTAACTACAATGGAAGCCCAGACAGAAGCCTTAGAAAAATACACCGTTTTTGGTCGTGTCACGCCAGAACAAAAGAAACAATTTGTGCTATTGTTGAAAAAATTAGATCATACAGTGGCGATGACAGGGGATGGAGTCAATGATATTTTAGCCATGAAAGAAGCAGATTGTAGTATTGCCATGGCTTCAGGAAATCAAGCTACAGCACAAGCCTCGCAAGTTGTGTTGTTAGATTCTGATTTTTCAACGATGCCGGAGGTTGTCTTTGAAGGCCGCCAAGTAGTTAATAATATTGAACGCTCTTCAAGTTTATTCCTTGTAAAAAATATTTTCTCCTTGCTGATGTCTGTCTTTGCTATGATTTTTGCCGTGACATATCCTTTACAACCGACGCAAGTCACATTGATTAGTTTATTTACAATTGGGATCCCTTCGACATTTCTAGCTTTGGAACCAAATCATCGCCGCATTGAAGGGAAGTTTCTTTTCAATGTATTATCAAAAGCAATTCCTGGTGGTTTAACGGATATGTTGGTAGTCGGTGCCTTACTAATTTGTGGTGATATTCTTGCACTTCAAAAAACGGACATTTCAACAACTGCAACATTGTTACTAGTTTCAGTCGGTTTTATGGTTCTTTATAAAATTAGTTCACCAATGAATCGTTACCGCAAACGTGTGATGATTGGCTGTTTAATCGGAATGGTCATTACAAGTATTTCCATGAAAAACTTGTTCTCGTTAACTTCGGTATCGCCAACTGCCTTGTTACTTTTAGTCATTCTTTTCTTTGCAGCAGATTCAACTTTCCAACACTTATCAACCATTTCTGAAAAAGTTCAATTATGGTTTTATAAGAAAAGACATTAGAAGCAAAACACCGAGCCAAAATAATTTTGGCTCGGTGTTTTTTGTTTTTTATTGTTGGGAAAAATAAAAACACTTACACCTAGTTCGTCCTTGATAGTATAAACCTAACCAATTATTTTAGGTTAGAAAGGATTGAATAAAAATGAAAAAAAGAAGTTTTATTTATTGGGGGATGTTTTTCATTCTTTTGTCGACACTGATAACGCCTTTTCTGAAACTTGAAACAGGATATGCGCAAACGGTACCAACTAGTACCAGTGAAACTAATCAAATTGCCGTTACGCCAAACGTAGTGCCACGTAAACAAGTGGGCAACATTGTGACAGCGATTCAGCTAACGGACAAAGAGGGAAACCCACTTGGTACGATTAATCAATATACAGACATCTACCTCCAGATTGATTTCAGCTTACCGAATAATACCGTTAACAGTGGGGATACGAGTGTGATTACATTGCCCGAAGAACTACGTCTCGATAAAAATATGACCTTTAATGTAGTAGATGATACGGGCGCTGTGGTTGCAATCGCACAGACCGACGTAGCGAATAAAACTGTCACGTTAACGTATACAGATTACGTAGAAAACCATGCCAATATTAGTGGGTCTTTGTATTTTACTAGTTTAATTGATTTCGAAAACGTAGAAAATGAATCCAAGATTCCTATTTACGTCACTGTTGAAGGGGAAAAAATATTTGCTGGCGAGCTTGATTACCAAGGCGAAGGCGACGATGTTAATGAAAAGTTTAGCAAGTATTCATGGTTTATTGAAGACAATCCAACCGAAATTTACAATGTGCTACGGATAAATCCAACCGGGCAAACGTATACTGATTTAGAAGTGGAAGATGTGCTAAAAACAGAAAGTTTAAGTTATATGAAAGACACTATGAAAATTGAACGAGGACAATGGACACTGGATGGAAATGCTATTTGGCAGTTCACGCCAGAGGCCGACATTACTGGCCAGTTGTCTGTCCAGTATGGTCCTGGTGATCGTAATTTTTCGGTGCATTTTGGCAATATTGGAACCAATGAATATCGTATCACCTATAAAACCAAAATCGATCATCTTCCCGAAAAAGGTGAAACCTTCACAAATTATGCTAAATTAACAGAAAATCAAACGGTGGTGGAAGAAGTCGAAGTGAGCCGTGTCTCACAAACGGGTGGTGGAGAAGCTAATGGTGAACAATATGTTGTTGAGATTCATAAAGAAGATGAAGCGGGCCAGCGTTTAGCAGGTGCAGAATTTGAACTCATTCGTGACTCAACCAATCAAAAAGTGGCCAAAATCACAACAGATCAAAACGGAACAGCGATTGTTAAAGGCTTGTTAAAAGATAACTATACTTTAGAAGAAACAAAAGCCCCTACTGGTTACCAACTTTCGCAAAACAAGATTCCAATAACACCAGAAGACTTTGGCAAAAACTTAGTTGCGCTGAAAACTGTTGTGAATCATAAAATTTCATATCAACCAGTCGCTGCTTCATTTTTAGCTGGAAAAGTTCTTTTAGGAAAACCACTGAAGGATGCTGAATTTCAATTTGAATTGTTAGATGAGAAAGGTACAGTACTAGAAACGGTTAGTAACGATACTTTAGGGAAAATTCAATTTTCACCATTAACCTTTGAAACTCCTGGAAACTATCAATACACCATTCGGGAAGTAAACACGCAACAGGCAGGTGTTTCCTACGATACGCATAATCTTCAAGTTCAAGTAACCGTCAAGGCGCGTTTAGGGACTCTTGAGGCGACTATTCAGTATGATGGAGGTCAAGTATTTACTAATCACTATACGCCAGAAAAACCTATAGAAAGTACCACACCGCCAACGAGTGGGACAACAGATACTACCACAAATTCAACCACAGAAACAGTCATTACTTCAAAAAACCATGAAAAACAGGCGATTCGTAATAAAGAATTGCCAAAAACAGGAGAAACAAAAGAAAACGCATTTCTTTTCTTAGGTAGCCTTCTTTTGATTCAAGGAGTATTTATCTATTTTAAAACGAAAAAATAATCGCTTAGATAGTTTCAGTAATCGAGACAAAATGTGCAAATTTCGAGAGATTTAGCTTGTTCATTTGAGTTTGGAGTGGTTCTGTGCTATACTATCTTTAGCGTAATGATACTAGTTGGGAGTGAGCGGATTTCTGCTCACTCTTTTTGATGGAAAAGTCATCAGGACACGGTTCGTTACATCAATCTCGAAGGAGGCGAAAATTTTGAGTAGTGCTGTGGAAACTGTAACAAAGTTAGTCACACCAATCTTAGAAGAACAAAATTTTGAACTTGTGGAAGTAGAGTTTGTTAAGGAAGGAAAAAATTGGTTTTTACGAGTATTTATCGATAAAGAAGGTGGCATTGATATTGAGGAATGTGCCTTTGTCAGCGAAAAATTAAGTGAAAAACTAGATGCAATGGATCCAGATCCAATTCCGCAAGCGTACTTTCTGGAAGTTTCTTCTCCGGGAGCAGAACGTCCGTTAAAGAAAGAAAGCGATTATGAACAAGCGGTAGGTAAGTACATTCATATTTCTCTTTATCAAGCAGTTGATGGAGAAAAACAGATTGAAGGTACCTTAGTCCATCTTGATTCAGAACAATTAACATTAAGTGTAAAAATTAAAACCAGAGTGAAGGAAATGACTTTTGAACGTAAAAATATCGCAAAAGCTCGTTTAGCCATTCAATTTTAATCAACAGACTCGAATGTAAAAAAGGGTCCACTAAAAGTTTTACTTTTAGCCGGGCCTGTGACAAGTTTTAACGAGAAGTTTTTCCCTTGGAAGAAGAACCACTCGTTCAGCTTTAACGAATCCATAGGAGGAAAAGAAAAACAATGAGCAAAGAAATGTTAAATGCATTAGACGTATTAGAAGCTGAAAAAGGGATTCCTAAAGATACGGTGATTGAAGCGTTACAAGCAGCTTTAGTTTCTGCATATAAAAGACATTATGGACAAGCAAGCAACGTCGAAGTTGAATTTGAACCAAAAAAAGGCAATATTCACGTGTATGCTGTCAAAGAAGTAACAGAAGAAGTATTTGATTCACAATTGGAAGTTTCATTAAAAGATGCCGTTGCATTAAATGGTGCATATGAAATCGGCGACAAAATTCGTTTTGAAGTTACGCCAAAAGACTTTGGCCGCATTGCTGCCCAAACAGCAAAGCAAGTAATTTTACAACGTGTCCGTGAAGCAGAAAGAACAATTATTTATAATGAATTTAGCGAATACGAAAATGACATCATGCAAGGAATTGTTGAACGTCAAGATCGTCGTTATATTTATGTAAACTTAGGTAAAATCGAAGCAGTCTTATCAAAACAAGATCAAATGCCAAATGAATTTTACCAACCGCATGATCGGATTAAAGTTTACGTATCACGTGTTGAAAACACATCAAAAGGCCCACAAGTTTTTGTAAGCCGTAGTCATCCAGATTTATTAAAACGTCTTTTTGAACAAGAAATTCCAGAAGTTTATGATGGAATTGTTGAAATCGTAAGCGTCGCTCGTGAAGCTGGCGATCGTTCAAAAGTAGCTGTTCGTTCAACAGATCCTAATATTGACCCAGTGGGTACCTGTGTCGGTCCAAAAGGCCAACGTGTCCAAGCGATTGTGAATGAATTAAAAGGCGAAAATATGGATATTGTGGAATGGAACGAAGATCCAGCTATTTATATTAGTAATGCCTTGAATCCAGCTCAAGTATTAGATGTTATTTTTGATCCAGAAAATAGCAAAGCATGTACAGTCGTTGTACCTGATTATCAATTGTCATTAGCAATTGGTAAACGTGGTCAAAATGCGCGCTTAGCTGCTAAATTAACGGGCCATAAAATCGATATCAAATCAGAATCTGATATGGCTGAATTTTATGAACAACAAGCCAACCAAGAAGTTGCCGAAGTGGCAGAAGAAATGGATGAAGCAATTATCCATTCAGATATGACGGCAGATGATTACGAAAACTTGGCTGCGGAAGAAGCAGTTGTTGAAGCAGAAATTACAGAAGAATTACCTGAACAAGAATAACGTTTTTGGAGGGTGAAAAAATGAAAAAGAGAAAAATTCCAATGCGTAAATCGGTTGTTTCAGGCGAAATGAAACCGAAAAAAGAATTAGTCAGAATTACTCGCTCCAAAGAAGGAGAAGTGGCCTTAGATCCAACTGGTAAATTACCTGGACGTGGCGCTTACGTTGATTTGGATCCTGCGGAAGTCCAAAAAGCTTGGGATAAAAAAATTCTTGATCGTGTCTTAGAAACAAAATTAAGTGATGAATTTTATCAAGAACTATTGGATTATGTAACGCATCAAAAAGCCCGCAAAGAGTTGTTTGGCGATGGAAAATAAAACTAAAATTTTGAACCTTTTAGGTTTAGCAATGCGCGCCGGTAAATTAGTCACAGGCGAGGAATTAACCCTTAAAGATATTCGTGCCAACAAAGCGAAATTTGTGTTTGTTGCGCAAGATGCCAGTGAGAATACTAGAAAGAAAATCAAGGACAAAAGTTCTTATTATAATGTTCCTGTTAGCGAACTGTTCAGTCAATTCGAGCTCAGCCAAGCGATTGGGCGACCACGAATGGTTATCGGAGTAACTGATGCAGGATTTGCCACCAAAATCAAGGAATTACTAAAAGGTTAGGAAGGTGATTGCATGGGAAAAAAAAGAATTTATGAACTAGCAAAAGAAATGAATAAAGCAAGCAAAGACGTTGTCGATAAAGCGCATCAATTAGGTATGGATGTTAAAAACCATATGGGCGCAATTAGTTCCGAGCAAGAAACAAAGCTTCGTCAAGCATTCGGAGGAGGAAGTACCGTAAATACTCAATCAAAAGCAACAAACAACCAAAAGCCACAAACAACACAAAATAAACCAGCCAATAAGAAACCAATGAACAATAAACCTGGTGAACAAAGAAATAACCAAAATCGTCCAAACAATCAATCAACGAATGGACAACAAAGAAACAACAACAACCAAAATCGTCACGGCCAAAGCAACACACAAAACCGTAGCAATCAAACAAATACAAACAATCAAAACCGCAATACCCAAAACAATAACGGTTCTACAACTAATCAAAATCGGACCAGCCAAAATAACAATGGCGGGAACAACCAAAACCGTGGCGGCCAAAACCGTAACAACAATTTTGGTGGCGGTCAAAATCGTAATAACCGGAATAACTTTAATAACCAAAACCGCAATCGTTTCAATAAAAAAGGGAAAAAAGGCAAACATCAACAAGAATCAGCGAAGCCAGCAGTACCAGCACGTAAATTCCGTGAATTACCAGATGTTTTAGAATATACAGAAGGTATGAACGTGGCGGATATTGCGAAAAAAATCCACCGCGAACCAGCGGAAATCATCAAAAAATTATTTATGATGGGTGTCATGGTTAACCAAAACCAAGCCTTAGATAAAGATACAATTGAATTATTAGCTGTGGACTATGGCATGGAACCGCAAGAAAAAGTTCAAGTTGATATTGCGGACATTGATAAATTCTTCGAACCAGAAGCAGTTGTTGAAGAAAACTTAACTACACGTCCCCCTGTTGTCACAATCATGGGACACGTAGACCACGGGAAAACAACATTATTAGATACATTGCGTCATTCTCGTGTGACTTCAGGTGAAGCGGGCGGAATCACGCAGCATATTGGTGCTTATCAGTTAGATATTGATGGCAAACCAATTACATTC
The DNA here is from genome assembly GCF_051712285.1 of Enterococcus sp. DIV1337a. NCBI lineage: Bacteria > Bacillati > Bacillota > Bacilli > Lactobacillales > Enterococcaceae > Enterococcus > Enterococcus sp. DIV1337a. The sequence goes on from NZ_JBIOOP010000001.1 coordinate 1,045,040, forward strand.
TTAGATACACCAGGACATGCGGCCTTTACTAGTATGCGTGCGCGCGGTGCCAGCATCACTGATATTACCATCTTAGTTGTTGCAGCGGACGATGGAGTAATGCCACAAACAATTGAAGCGATTAACCATGCCAAAGCGGCAAAAGTGCCAATTATTGTAGCAGTTAACAAAATTGATAAGCCTGGTGCGAATCCTGATCATGTGAAACAAGAATTAAGCGAACATGAATTAATTCCTGAAGAATGGGGCGGAGATACGATTTTCGTCAATATTTCAGCGAAATTCAATCAAAACATTGATGAGCTATTGGAAAATATTTTATTGATTGCTGAAGTAGAAGACTTAAAAGCTGATCCAACGCAAAAAGCAATTGGAACAGTGATTGAAGCGCGCTTGGATAAAGGGAAAGGTCCGGTTGCGACATTACTCGTTCAACAAGGAACTTTACATGTTGGTGATCCAATCGTGGTTGGTAATACTTACGGACGTGTTCGTGTGATGACCAATGACATGGGCCGCCGTGACAAAGAAGCAGGACCCGCAACTCCTGTGGAAATTACCGGATTAAATGATGTCCCTCAAGCGGGTGATCGTTTTGTGGTCTTTGAAGATGAAAAAACAGCACGTCAAGCAGGGGAAGAACGGGCTAAACGTGCGTTACTTGAACAACGTTCAGCAAGTAGCCGTGTGACATTGGATAACTTATTTGAAAGCCTAAAAGAAGGCGAATTAAAAGAAGTTAATATCATTGTCAAAGCAGACGTACAAGGATCTGCCGAAGCCGTTTCAGCAAGTTTACAAAAAATTGATGTAGAAGGCGTTCGTGTGAAAATTGTTCACGCGGCAGTTGGGGCCATCAATGAAAGCGACGTAACTTTAGCCGCAGCAAGTAATGCGATTATTATCGGCTTTAACGTTCGACCAACACCACAAGCGAAACAACAAGCAGAACAAGAAGAAGTTGATATTCGTTTACACCGCATTATCTATAAAGCCCTAGAAGAAATCGAAACAGCGATGAAAGGGTTATTAGATCCAGAATTTGAAGAAAAAATTACGGGTCAAATGACGGTTCGTGAATTATACAAAGTATCTAAAGTTGGCACAATCGCTGGCTGTTATGTTACAGAAGGCTTTATTCGCCGCGATAGTGGCGTGCGTGTCATTCGTGATGGTATTGTTATTTATGAAGGTAAATTAGCAAGCTTGAAACGCTTTAAAGATGACGTGAAAGAAGTCAAACTTGGTTTTGAATGTGGTGCTATGATTGAAAACTTCAATGATTTACGTGTAGATGATGCGATTGAAGGCTTCATTATGGAAGAAATCAAACAATAATTTTAGTAATTGGAGGAAGACACTATGGCAAATTATCGTGACCGTCGTGTAGGCCAAGAAATCATGCGTGAAGTGAATGATATCTTGAACAAACGCATCAGAGATCCACGCGTCCAAGGCATCACTATTACAGATGTTCGTGTGACCGGTGATTTACAACAAGCAACGATTTATTACAGCTTGTTATCTGATTTAGCTTCCGAACAACAAAAAGCTCAACAAGGCTTAGACAAAGCCAAAGGACTGATTCGTAAAGAATTAGGACAACGGTTAACCTTGTATAAAACACCAGAGTTGATTTTTGAAAGAGACGAATCTGTCCAATACGGAAATCACATTGATGAGTTGATTCGTAAGTTGAATCAAGGTGAATAATTAAAAAGAAAAAGCACACCAGACGAATGGTGTGCTTTTTCTTTTCATGATTTCTTGATAAAATAGTCATGGAGGTGCAAAGATGAAAAGGATTGTTGCTTTCTATAAAAATGGAGATCGTTATTTAAAAGAAATGGGTTCAGGCAATAGTTTCCTGTACTTTTTTCTTTTCTTCTTTGTACTACATAGTATGCGGGAACGCATTATTCAGTTCATCGGATTTTGTCCGTCATTTATATTCGTCCTTATACTTGTTCCCAATCTTATGCTTGGCGTTGGACATATTAACCATTGGTACAAAAACCGCTCTTGAAATTTCCAGAATACTTAAAAAGCATGGAACAAAATCAATAAGGATTTTGTTCCATGCTTTTTAAGTTAACCCAGTATTTAACACCATCACAGAATAATCCTTAAATTCAAAAATTCGTCCTTTATAAAGATAAGTGGCGCCATACTTTTGTCGATAGTACGTAATCACATTTTTTAATGTTTCAACATCGATTTCCAAAAATTCAGCACAAGAATAATGGTTACTTAAGCCAGCTTCAGAGCAACGAATTAAATCGTCTAACGTAACTAATTGCTCTAAGGCCACATTGCGGGCTTTCAACTCTTGCTTCCGATTTTCTGTACAATTTTGATTTAAAATAGTGCCAACGGATGTTTGATAATGTCCGTATTCTTCGGCTAAAATATGCTTCTTTTGACGAGTACTTAATGTTTTTTCAATATAAATTTTACCATTTCGATACAACCCATAACAACCTGTTTGATTGTATAAATCAATCTCCAAAACTGTCACATCCTTTTGAATGGAACTGACGAGTTTTTCATAATCATTCACTTTACCATTCACCTGCCATTACTTAATAAAAAAGAGTAGATGGGAAGTTAATCCTCTTTTTTGTCAGAAGAAATCGATTGTTGATATTTGGCATCAATTTCATCCAAGTAATCGTGAATTTTCTCGATTTCTTCTTTTGAAAATATCTTTTCTGGATCCCCAGCGTGGGCAGCCAGTGTCATTTCGTCACGGCGAGGGAATGAGAGAATTTCTGCTTGCGTTTGTTGTTCGTGTAATTGTTGTTCGGCAAATTGATAAACGATAGCTTGTCGTTGGGGTTCTAATTTTTTATAAATGCGGTCAATAGTTGAGGCATTTTTTTCCATGGGAACCTCTTGTCCCATCAACCAGGCCTCATTAATGTCTAATGCATCTGCAATGCGATAAACTTTGTCTTGTTTCGCTTCGTAACGACCAGCTAGCCAATCGCTGATCGAAGATTTACCGATGCCAGTTTTTTTCGCTAATTCACTAGGTTTGATGTTCTTGACTGTTAAAGCCTCTTTTAAACGGATAGCAAAAATGTTCATATTTCCGAACCTCCTATTGCCTCAAAGTATACTATATCTGTTTAGAGAAGGCAAGTAACAATCTCAATTAAAATCACCTGTTCATAAAACCGAACTTATGAGTTGACAGTGAAAATATTTGGTGCTAAGATAGAGCCATTCAGATGTTCGGTTAACTGAACAAATTTTTTTGAGCATCTTGTTCGGAAAACCGTATTTTGGTGGAAAGGGTGAAGAAATGAGTCGGAACTATAAAAAAACGTTGTCGGATATGTTACTTTTAGCAATTATTTTATTAATAAGCAGTGTCTCAATAAAAATTGGGGCCATCGTGATTGGTATGATTGGCCTCATGGAATTACTAACAGAATAACAATAATTTAGTCAAAAGGAGAGAAGCGGATTGGCAGAACGACGCATGTTTGCAAAAACGATTATTGATAGTGATGCGTTTTTAGATATGCCCTTATCAAGTCAGGCCCTGTATTTTCATTTATCGATGCGTGCCGATGATGATGGATTTATCAATAATCCCAAAAAATTGCAGCGAATGGTTGGTTGTGGGGAAGACGATCTAAAATTGCTAATGGTTAAAAAATTTATTCTAGTATTTGAAAGTGGTGTGATCGTTATCAAACATTGGAAAATTCATAATTATATTCGCAGTGATCGTTACAAACCAACCTTGTATCAAGAAGAAAAAAATCAGATTGTTGAAAAAAATAGCAAAGCTTATACGTTTCAAACAGAATCGTCTATTAGTGGTCAACCAGCTGACTACCAACGGTTACCACAGGAAAGCTTAGTCCAGTCTAAATTAGGTCAGAGTCAAGGTAGTAGTTCAGAAAACAACTGTTTAAAGATGATTTATCACTTTTACGAGGAGAACGGCTTTGGCACTCTAGCTTCAAAAACAAGCCAAGATTTTAAGTATTGGTTGCAAGATTTTATTCAAAAAGGGGCTAGCCAAGAGGAAGCATGCCAATTAATCTTGCATGCTTTAGGGATTGCCGTTGATCGAAATAAACGGAATTATGGCTATGTAAATGCTATTTTGAAAAGTTGGGAACAACAAAATTATTTATCCGTACATGCAGTTCTAGTAAATGATAAAAAACAAGTGTTGGAGCATACGCCGCAAATGACAGAAGAATATCAAGAGTTAGGTTTTTAAAGAAAGGAGGAAATCAGTATGCATGCGACAGATCAAACTTTTCAAATACTATTGAGTCAATTGTTAGAAAAAGTTGAAGACCGTTGTCCTGAATGTGGCAGTGAACAATATGTTTGGCAACAAAAAAATAAAGATGGCACAGAACGTTGTGCCCCAACTTGTTGGTCGTGTGGGTATAAAATGCTAAAAAAACATGAACAAGAAGCCACTCAACAACGTTCTCAAGAGAGTTTTATAGCGCGTACACAAAAATTTTTTCATCAAGGGTCCTTAATTGCTGATGATGCGCTACGGCAATGTCGCTTAACCAATTACCAAACCACTGAATTAGAAACAAGACAAGCAAAAGAGCGGGCCTTAGCAGCAGTTTCAGCGATTGTTGAAGGAAAGCCAATCCACGTTATTTTTTCAGGGAAACCGGGTGTCGGTAAAAGTCATTTGGCTATCAGTATTTTACATGAAGTCTTAGAACGCTCTGCATATCAAAAGTATTGTTTATTTGTCAGCTACTCTGAGTTATTAGAAAAACTAAAAATGTCCATGAATGAGTCGGCCAAAAGCCAAGCAAAGGCTCAAGCGTATATTACTAGAATGAAGAAAGCAGATGTTTTGGTCTTAGATGATTTAGGTGCTGAATTAGGAATTAAAAATAAAGTTAGTACGGATTTTAATAATGACATCTTAAATCGAATTTTAGAAGCTAGACAGAATAAAGCAACTATTTTTACTACTAATTTTTCTGGAAAACAACTAGTGGCGGCCTATGGAACACGTATTATTTCTCGTCTAATGAAGCACGCCAGTGGCTATGTTTTCCAATATAAAGACACAACAGACAAACGAATGAGGAGTGTGAAATAAATATGTTAACAATTATTATAGGGTTTATCTTTTGGACAATGACACTGATGTTAGGTTATCTAATTGGTGAAAGAGAAGGCCGTAAACATGAGTAATTTAACAAAACGTAAAAAAGATTTATTTGAAATGAAAAGCGTTGTATTTAAAGATATTTCAAAGCAACAAAGCGAAAAAGCACAAAAAAGAAAACGACTCTTACAACTAATGAATCAATATCCCGATTGGACAAGTCAGAAAAATAAACCTATTATGCAGGAAATTCAAGAATTAGGACAAGCAATCGGTAATTGGTCGATGGATCAATCAAGACCCATCCAATCCATCAAGGCCGCATCGTTTACAAAAAGCGAGTATCTCTATTTAATTTGGCTCGGTTATTCAGATGAAGCGATTCGTCACGGCTTAGACATGTCGAAAGAGTGTTATTTTATTTATCGATTAACACTTTTAAATGAATAAAAGTAAAGGAGACTAACCAATGCGTACGTCAACATTTAACTATATCAAAGATATTTTAGCAGACTTTTATAAAACAGATGAGTATATCCGTCAACGGGAAGAAGAATTACGGCACCCTTATCAAGAAGCGGATTTAAATGCTGGTATTAAAGGACAAGGACTTCACTCTGTAGTGACCGAACGAATGGCGATTACGATAGCTATGGATCGTCGTCTGTGGAATTTAGAGAGAAATCGAGACATTATCAAAAATTGTTTAGCTGAAGCGGATGAACAAACGCGCGTGATTATTGAAGAACTATATATGAAAAAACGAACATCTTTAACATTAATTGGACTTGCCCAGCAATTATTTATTAGTAAAAGCCAAGCCTATAAATTAAGAAATCATTTCTTTGAAGCAGTGGCAGATGAACTAGGGATGTAAACATGGAAAAAGCGTGGAATTTTTTCAGGTGTCAACATGGTAAATTAATAGTGTCGAAAGAGATAGATAAACGTGAGGCAACTCAAAAAGAAATGAAGACACGAAATTCTATGATTTTGACTGCTTTCTTGTGTCAGTTATGAAGGAGCAGAAAATGCCGGCTACTTTCAAGATCCTTCATTTTGACTAGAAGAGAGCCAATTTGTTAACCAATCCTGAATCTTTTGAATGGAAAGGTGGCGCTAAAAATGAATGAAGCGGAACAAGAGTTATATGAAGCACTTGTTGCAATCTGCCAGACGTCAGGATTTTTGTTGCTAGAGGAACTGCCGACAGATTTACCAGATCAGCCATTTGTTTGCTTAGGCGATAGTAAAGAATTACCTAAATCAACTAAATCAGCTATTTTGGGAGAAATTGAATTAATGATTCATGTTTATGGTGCGTTATCTGAACGTCAACAAATTTCTACAATTAAAGGAACGATTTTACGGCAGGCAACCAGTAACTTAAAACGAACGGCTCATTTTAATTGGGGTATCAAACATCAAGAAGTCAAAGCACAAATGGTAAAAGATACCAAACAAATGAAAAAAACAATTTGGCATGCTGTACTACCATTACACATGCAATTTTATTAGGAGGAATTATCAATGGGAGAAGTTATGCAAGGAAAAGACCGTATTTTATTAGTCCGTCGCTTGGATGAAGCAGCGACAAAGAAAGCAATGAAACCCTTATTTCAAATTGAACATGAATGGGAATTCTCACGTGAATCGAGCGGTACGCAAACAAAAGATGGCGTTGCGAATGCTGTTTCTGGTTTAGAAGTTACGTTATCGTTAAGCGGTTTAGCCTCTCGAGATGATGAAAATTTATACATGAAAGACGCAGTTGAAGATGGCATCTTAATGGAATTTTGGGATGTTGATTTAAAAGGTGAAAAAAATGCGGAAGGTAAATATCCAGCAATTTATGCCCAAGGTTATGTAAATTCATGGAGTTTACCAGCCAATGTAGAAGAATTAGTAGAAATCGAAACAGAAGCCTCTATTAATGGCAAACCACAAGATGGCTTTGCAACAGTAGAAGCAGATATTATTGCGGAAGCACAATATGCGTTCCAAGATACCGTGCCAGATAAAGCACCACAACCTGGCGCATAATCAAAAAGTGTTGAATTTTAGGAGGATAAAAAATGAATTTAGAGATTAACGGAAAAACAATTGAAGTGAAATTTACGATTGGCGCGATTCGCGAATTAGATAAACGTTACCAAATTGAGAATGGCGCTGCCAAATTCGGCATGGGCATCAGTTCAGCAATGATTTATTTACGCCAATACAATCCAGTAATCTTAGTTGACATCATGGAAGCCTTACAAAGTGGGCAATTAAAAATAGGTAAGTCGGAAATTGAAGCATGGTTAATGACCCAAGATGTCAAAAAACTTTCAGATGATTTGCTTAAAGAAATGGGAAAGCAACCTCTTACAAAACCAATGATCGATCAGTTCAGCAAAGAAGCGAAGAAAGCAGAAGCGCAAGCAACCAACTAATTAAAACGAGCGATGACGTGTATCACGACATCGCTCTTTCTGCTTTTCGCTACTTAGGCTGTCGTTCATTTGAAGAAGTGGATCAGATGACCATGTCTGAATTTGAATTACGAATGATTGCTTTTAATTTAGCAGAAGTAGATGAAGAGCGGAAAAGGCACGAGCTTGCCTACTTAAATGTTAAAGCGCAAGCGACAAACAAAAAAGGAAAACCCGTTTTTGAAAGCTTTAAAAGTTTTTATGATTATGAAAAACGAGTTGCTGAAGTTCTGGCAGTTAACCAGCCACAACGAACAAAATTAAATGAGCGGAAAAAAACGCAACTTGCCACTGTGGCAGAGCGTCTACGCCGCTATCGAGAAGGGAGGAGAGTAGATGGAGAATGACAAAGAAAAAACGCCGTTATCGGAGGCAAAGAAAAGCCTTGCAGGCGTCCAACAAGCATTAAAAAGTATGAGCGGTGAGTATGCCTTATTAAGTGGATATTTAGGGAAAATTAGTGCGGGTGTCAATCAGTCAGCCACGGTCATGAACACATTTAAAACCGTCATGCAACAATCTGGAGAAACAGTGAAAAAAACAGGAGACGAAACAGCAAAGGCAGCAGATCAAATGAACACAGCGTTAACAGATTCTGCTGAACAAGCCGGTGAAGCAGCTAAAAAAGCGGGGAAAGAAACCTCTGATGGCTTTACTAATGCACAAAATAATATGCTGAGCTTTGGGACGGCCATGACTAGTGCCGTTTCCTTACCTATGCTGAACGTTTTAAAAACAGCTATGGGCGTCGGTGCTGGGATCAGTGGCGAATTTCAAGGAATGCAAGGACTGATTATGGCCAGTGCAGGAGGGATTTCTGATTCATTGCAAGGCGAGTTGCAAGGGGCATTGACTCAGATGAATCAATCATTTGAAGCGGCGGCACAAGTGATTCAAAGCGTGATGGCTCCAGGAATGGAAATTTTGGTTCAAGTGGTTATCACAGTCGTCAAAGGCATTACAGCTTTGGTGAATTTATTTATCAAATTACCAAAACCCGTCCAAGTTTTTATTGTTGCCATTATGGGTATTTTAGCCGCCATTGGGCCCATGCTGATTATGGTAACGATGGCTCAGCAAAAATTTCAACAGTTTAGTGATGGTTTGGTTCTTGTAAAAGGAAACATTGGGAAGTTAGGTGGTGGCTTATCAAAACTAAGTGCTAGTTTTAGTGCCTTAAGTGGAGGACCGTTAATTTTAATTGTAGCAGCCGTTTTAGCAGCGGTAGCAGCGTTTATTTATTTCTATAAAACCAATGAAACATTTAGAAATAGTATCAATCGCTTAGCTAGTGCCATTCAAGGAGCTGTTTCAGCGGCGTTTGGCAAATTGGTAGGATTGCTACAACAGATCCAGCCGGCCTTTCAACAAGTAATGGCAGTTTTTAAACAATTTTTTGCAGTAGGCTTAGAGAAAATGGCGACTATTTTTTCAACAATTGGTCGTGTGCTAGCAGGTGTTTTTGCCAGCGGTTTGCAATTAGGTAGTAACTTATTAGGGCAATTTGGTGGCACCTTTGACAAAGCTGGTTTAGCGGTTGGTCTTTTGGTAAAAGTTCTGACAAAAGTTGCACTGGCTGCATTAGGAATTTCTGGGCCGTTTGGTCTAATTATTTCCTTGATTGTTTCATTCGTGACGGCCTGGATGAAAACCGGTGATTTGAGTGCGGGTGGTATTACCCAAGTCTTTGATAATTTAGGTAACACGATTACATCGGTTACAACAATGCTTGCGGCCAATCTACCGAAAGTTATCCAACTTTTTACAACCGTCTTAACCAGTATTCTCGGGAAAATAACAGAAGCTATTCCAAGTATCGTCACCGCGTTATCTAGTTTAATTACGTTAATTGTTGGTGCGATCGTTGCCAATTTGCCACTTTTAGTTGAAGCGGCAACACAAATTATTACTACGTTGATTCAGGGGATTACAACAGTCTTACCAATGTTGATAGAAGTTGGTTTGAGCTTATTAATGACTTTAGTTAATGCGATTGTCACCGCCTTGCCAACAATTACAACTGCAGCGATTAATATCCTCACTACATTAGTAGCAGCTTTTGTCACAGCGTTACCGATGCTAGTTACAGCAGGTGTTTCAATTATCACGGCCTTAGTCAATGCATTTGTTACGATGTTACCGTTGATTTTGACTGCTGGTTTACAAATTTTGATGGCATTAATCACTGGGATTATGACAATTTTACCTCAGTTAATTCAATCAGCGCTGACAATTATTCTAGCGTTAGTGACAGCGTTGATAGGTGCCTTACCACAGATTATCAGTGCCGGTGTCAAATTGTTAATGGCGTTAATTCAAGGAATTATTTCGATTTTACCAACCTTAGTTGCGGCAGCTATTACCTTAATTTTGACATTGGTAAATGCCTTAATTGGTGCCTTACCACAAATCATCAGCGCAGGTGTCAAATTGCTAATGGCCTTGATTCAAGGGATTATTTCAATTTTACCGCAACTGGTTACTGCAGCAATTACGCTAATTACCGCTTTAATGGGTGCGTTAATCAATGCGTTGCCACAGTTATTAAGTGCTGGGATTCAACTGATTCAAGCCTTAATTAATGGTGTACTCAGTCTATTGGGTGCCTTGTTGTCCGCAGCAGGAACATTAATCTCACAAATGATCACGAAGATTGGTTCTTATTTTGGTCAACTGTTAGCTTCGGGCGGACAGTTAGTTGAAAATATCAAAAATGGCGTTATCAATGCAGCCGATCAGGTAAAAAATGCCATTGGTTCTGTAATTGAAGGTGCTTGGCAAGCAATCCAAGGTTGGTTTTCAAAATTCACTGATGCCGGTGCGAATATTGTCGGCATGATTGCTGATGGAATTACAGGCGCAATTGGAAAAGCCAAAGAAGCAATTGATGGAGTTGTCAGTAAAATTCGTAACTTTTTACCATTTTCACCAGCAAAAGAAGGTCCTTTATCTGATTTGCATAAATTGAATTTCGGCGGCACGATTGCCACGGGGATTTATGCAGGCGAAACAGCCGTTAGTAGAGCAATGGCTGCTATTTTAGATTTACCGCTGTTAAATGATTTTGCCTTGGACTTAGCTGGTCGAGGAAACTTCACGGCAACGATTGACCATCGTTTAGAAAATGATGCATACAATCGACCATTATTTGTGACAGTAGAGTCAACGTTAGATGGAAAAGTTGTCGCAGCGACTACGGCACCTTATCTAGCAACAGAGTTACAACGACAACAAGTGAAACAAAATAACCGCTTAGGAAGGAGAGGATAACATGTATAAATTTGTTGATACCAATCAAGCAACTCGTTCAACGCCTCTTCCTTCAGAAGCGTTGAACTTTAATGGCCAATTTTTGGAAAAAGTCATCCCTGGCTATCAAACATTATCAGTTTCAGGACGAGAATTAGTTCCAAGCGAAATTGAAAGCTATCAATTAGGGATTCGTGATGGCAAACGTCACGTTTATGCGCGGATTCCAGAACGAGAATTAACAGTCAAATATCGCCTTTCAGCTGTGAATAATGAAGCGTTTCGAGATGCATTTAATCATTTAAATGTTGCTTTGTTTACGGAAAAAGACGTTTCTATTTGGTTTAACGATGAACCGGAAATGCTGTGGTTTGGTAGTAAGTCTTCAGTGAGTGATGTACCCGAAGGCGTTAACCAAGTAACAGGCACCTTTACTTTATTGCTTTCTGATCCGTATAAATACACACGGAGTGATGCGACTAGTGTGATGTGGGGTTCGCCAACCATTACATTTCAAGCAAATTACTTAATGGGGAATACAGGCTCAGGTGCAGTTGATTTTCCAATTTTAATTGAAGGCGGGGCCTATTGGGGATCAACCATGATTACCTTTCAAAATCGGGCTTACACGATGGGGGATTTAGGCAAAGAAGTTCGGCCAATTGAAATTTATCCTACGGTTGAAGGCTTAAAAGTCAAACCGACCATTATTTTAACAGGAACCGGACGTGGTGTTTGGATTAAAACACGGAACGATACAATTAACTTAGGAGACTTTGATAGTTCGGAAATTATCATTGATACTGAAAATTTTTATCTGACAAAAAATGGTGCACCGATGATTCGACCAATGAACGATTTTTATCTATATCCCAATGAACCGCTGTATATTCAAGCCAAAGATAGCGACTTCCGCTTGACGATTCGCTATCCTAACCGATTTGTGTAGGAGGGTGATTAAATGTTAATGGCACTGGATTTGAAAAGAACATATACGGCAATTTTGGATAATGCCTATCAAGTCAGTTATGAAAAAATAGAGAACAAAATTGGCAGTTTAGATTTTACCATGCCGCTAGATGATCCTAAAAATGAATTTATTGCAGAAATGCAATGGGTGGAACTGACCGACAATGAGAATGAATATATTGGTTTATATCGCGTGATGCCAACCACAATTAAGAAAGATGCGAACAATAATCAAATTCACTACTCTGCCACAGAAGCATTATGTACCTTAGGTGATACTGTCCTTTTGGGTTGTCACGAAATTAAAAACAAAACAACGAAAGAGGCCATTCAATTTCTATTAAATAAACAAAAAACAAAGCATTGGGTCCTAAAAAAATGTGATTTTTCAAGGAAATTAACCTATAAATGGGAGAATGAAAATGGAATAGTCGAGCCTTTATTTAGCATCCCAGCCGATTTCGAAGAGGAATATCTTTGGCAATGGAATACAGAGGTCTATCCTTTTGAACTTTCATTAGTCAAACCACCAACAGAACCAGTTGCGCGAATTCAAGAAGGTTACAATATGCAAGGATTTGAAATAGAACGTAACCCCAAGATGCTAATCAATCGGATTTATCCATTAGGTTCAGGCGAAGGTGTTAACAAAGTCAATATTCGCTCGGTCAATCAAGGGGTTCCATATTTAGAGAATAAGGCCGCAATTGACCGCTATGGTTTATTGGAGGCAATTTGGGTGGAACAGCGTTTTTCTGATCCCAAGGCATTAAAGGAAAATGCTTTGCGAATGTTAGCAGAATGGACTAAACCGCAAATTTCTTGGCTAGTGACTGCAGCTGATTTGATTAAATTAACAGATCAACCTTTGGCAATTGATCGTTTGCGGTTGGGTACGGTTGTCATGATTAATACGAATGAGTTTGGGAGTGTCAACCTTCGTATCAAAAAAGAAAGTAAAAAAGATGTCTTTGGTGCCCCCCAAGACATTCAGCTAGAGTTGGGAAATCTGCAAGAAACAATTCATAGTACCATGACAGCTTTCAGTCGGAAACAAGAGATTAGCGAAACTTACGCACAAGGGGCGACGACGCTTTTAAATCGTTCAGTACAAGGAGAACTTAGCAAGACACAGCCAGTGGAGCTGAATTTATACTTTGACGAGGACATTCTTTATGTAAACACCGCAGAATTAACGTTCAAGGCAACTACTAAAGGACCTTCGCATTCTGTAACGAACATTGATGTGGTAGTGGATGGCAAAAAATTACCCCAACTATCATTGCAACAACAACGGCTCAACATTTTGAGTTATTTACGAAAAACAACAGATGGAAAAATAGAACGCGGCAATCACACGCTTCAATTTTTCTCTCACCAGCCACTATGGTTGGATGCTTCGGTCATCTGTCGTGTGTATATTCAATCCCAATTGGGTGGCCAGTTTTAATAAAATAATGAAAATTAGAGGAGTGTGACGAAATGTCAGTAGAACATATTGAAGAATTAGATACCCTGAATCAAGGTCGCCTTAAAATCAATGCAATCTTGGATCAGTCAAACGCGTCGGCTGAGAAAGTTGATGCTTACCAAGTCCAGTTAACGAATGGAATTTCTGAAGCGAAAAACATCGCCGATGAAGCTGGCAAAGAAGCTGTACAAATTGCTACCGATGCAGGCAATCAAGCAAATGATACAGCCAACCAAGCGATGAACAATGCCAAAACAGCCATCACAATTGCAGGAAACGCAGTTTCAACGGCAAATAATAATAAACAAGAATTTGATACTTTACGAAATGATTTCGATCAATTAGTTGCAGAAGCGGGTGATAGTAATCCAGAAATTGTCCAAGCACGCACAGATACACAAGGCATCAAACAAGCTACTCTAGCGAATCGTCTTCAAATTGATTTGAATGACCGCATGACAAAAGCAGATGGCATTTCTTTATTGGCTAAGCCAACTACTGTCAAAATGAAGTTAGACTTTAACGGTAAAACGGCCGGCAATACAGCCACCAATGCAAACAGTTATTCCACTGATTTTACGGCTAAAATTCTTAAGAAGCCAACAGATGTTTGGGAGGAAGTTTCCCAAGTGGACTACAATAAAATGGCCAGCCGTGATGATGAGGGGGTGAAAACAGGTTCCACCCAAAGCGGTGTGATTCCACAACAATTAGCAGCCTTCAATCTCGTTGAAGCTGCTAAAAAATTAATTCCACAAATGTTTGAGACATTCACAACTGACGAGGCGGTGGCATTTGTTCGCCAGAACGTGCAATTTTTTACGATTAATCAACGTGTGAAAGCCACGGCGCCCAATAATCAAACGATTAAAATCGCTACGTATTTACCAACTACGGATAGTTGGGTCACTCAAATCCAAGAATCAGCAAAAGAGTTCAGCGATTTTTCAATTCAAATCAATGATCAGAATTTTATCACAGATGAAGGTTTCATTTATTTAATGAGCTACACTGATTCATCGAATGGTGTGACACCAGCCAGCTTAGAAGTTGATTACGTGGGGCTTCATATTGGTCTGTCTGTTGATGCCCAAGCGGTTTTAGCGAAGAGTGGTTTTGTTCAAGCAGCGCAACTCAAAACGCATGTGGAAAATCAGGATAATCCACACCAAGTAACCGCTGAACAAGTGGGGCTGGGCAATGTAGAAAATTATGGCTTCGCATCAGACAGTGAAGCAGTCGCGGGAACTTTAACGAGTAAATATATGCACCCGAAAAACGTTGCGGAAGCGATTAAAGGTCAAGCTGTGACCCAAACAGGTGATCAAGAGATTGCTGGGGTGAAGAATTTCGTAACTATGCCAACCGTCAATGGCGCACCTTTGGAATCCTCTAAAATGGCTATTTATGAAGCTAGTGGAGTTGGTGAAGTCGAGACAAAATATCAGGCGGCCTTTAATAAGGATAATATGAAATTTGTATTAATTAGGGTAGGAAATCGTGTTGATGCATTTGTAAGATGTAATCTGAGTGATCCGACGAAATTGAATAACCACATGCCTAAAGTATTTAACATACCAACTGGGTACAAAATGTCCTCAAAAATAAGTGCTAGTGTCTGGAATATTCCGCTCTCAGTTGCACCTTACGCTTTTCCGTATCCTAATTGTAATGCACTATATGAAATCGGAAATCAAGGGATAATTTTTGCCTCAAGCAGAGCTGGAAATATTTACCTACAAGGAAGTTGGTACACGGACGATCCGTTTCCAACAAAATAACAAGCTAGTTTAGGAGTCTTTTTATGGAACGTTATCTCAACACAATAACAATGCTTTTAAGCATTTTCGGTGGAATTGTCATACGTTTATTAGGTGGATTAGATCAATTGTTGGATGTTTTCCTCTTTTTAATGATTGTCGATTTCATCACAGGTTGGATTAAGGCAATCGCCACAAAAGAATTGTCCAGTCGGATTGGTATGCTCGGAATTGCGAAAAAAGTGACGATGTTATTTGTGGTTGCCGTAGCGGTTCGTATTGAAAAAGTTGTGGGGAACAATTTGCCAATTCGGGAAATGGTTCTAATTTTTTACATTGCGAACGAAGGACTTTCTTTTTTTGAAAATATTGCGACCTTTATTCCTATGCCGAAAAAGTTAAAAGAGTTATTTATTCAGTTAAAAAATAAAGATGATTAAGTAGAAGTGGTCGGGACAAACGTAGAACTTTCGGCTGATTGCCGAAGAAGCTACTTCTGTTCCGCCATTTATCTGCAGGTTTAAGCCATGGAAGGGAAGTTATTTTGACTTCCCTTCCATGGCTTTTTTAAGAAAGGAGCATGCTATGTTTAAAAAATTAATGATTCAACTTGCTTTAGTGATTGTCTTAAGTTTAACGATTCCGATGACGACTTGCGCTTACACTATCGAAGCGGATCCAATCAACTTTGCTTATTTTCCAGGCTCTGCAAGCAATGAATTAATTGTTTTACATGAATCAGGAAACGAGCGGAACCTAGGACCACACAGTTTAGACAATGAAGTGGCCTATATGAAACGAAATTGGTCAAATGCTTATGTCTCATATTTTGTCGGATCTGGTGGACGAGTGAAACAATTAGCTCCTGCTGGTCAAATTCAATATGGCGCAGGTGCTTTAGCTAACCAAAAAGCCTATGCGCAAATCGAATTGGCTCGAACGAATAATGCGGCGACGTTTAAAAAAGATTATGCTGCCTATGTTAATTTGGCTCGTGATTTGGCTCAGAACATTGATGCTGATTTTTCGCTGGACGATGGAACAGGTTATGGAATAGTCACTCATGATTGGATTACAAAAAATTGGTGGGGAGATCATACAGATCCTTATGGTTATTTAGCGCGTTGGGGGATTAGTAAAGCGCAGTTGGCACAAGATTTACAAACGGGCGTTTCTGAAACAGGTGAGACTGTCATTATTCAGCCTGGTAAACCTAATGCACCAAAATATCAAGTAGGACAAGCAATTCGTTTCACTTCAATCTATCCAACGCCAGATGCTTTAATCAATGAACATCGCTCAGCAGAGGCACTTTGGACACAAGTAGGAACAATTACAGCGAAATTACCCGACCGACAAAACCTTTACCGTATTGAAAATAGCGGACATTTGTTAGGCTATGTGAACGACGGCGACATTGCTGAACTTTGGCGCCCGCAAACGAAGAAATCATTTCTAATTGGTGTGGACGAAGGCATTGTTTTAAGAGCGGGCCAACCTAGTTTGTCAGCACCCATTTATGGTATCTGGTCCAAAAATACTCGCTTTTATTACGATGCGTTTTATATTGCAGATGGGTATGTTTTTATTGGTGGAACAGATACGACAGGCGCGAGAATTTATTTGCCAATCGGACCAAACGATGGCAACGCACAGAATACATGGGGAGCATTTACTAGCTAAAAAAAGCCACAAACTCTGATAAAAGCAGAGTTTGTGGCTTTTTTTGCATTTAGGAGAGATTTTGCTAAAGGGAATGAGCAACGGAGACTGCGAAGCTAGGCACTTTTATGCTATAATGACAAAGTTAGTATTATGGGAACTGGAGGAACTATAATGGACGGCATTTTACCGTTATGGAAGGAACGTGGCATGACAAGTCATGACTGCGTATTTAAATTGAGAAAAATTTTACATACCAAAAAAATTGGTCATGGTGGGACGTTAGATCCAGATGTCGAAGGGGTCTTACCCATTTGCGTTGGCAAAGGAACGAAAGTGATCGAATATATGGTAGATTCTGGCAAAACCTATGAAGGTGAAATTACACTTGGATTTGCTACGACAACCGAAGATGTTAGTGGCGAAATTGTTGAAAAAAAACCAGTTACAACACCTCTGTCAACTGAACAAATTGATCAAGCAATGGCCGAAATGACGGGTGAAATCACACAAATCCCACCGATGTTTTCTGCGGTGAAAGTCAATGGTAAACGTTTATATGAATATGCCCGGAACGGTGAAGAAGTTGAACGGCCGCAACGAAAAGCAATGATTTATTCATTTGAACGCACTAGTGAACCAATTTTTAACGAATCCGCTCAAACACAAAGTTGGCGGTTTAAAGTAGTTTGCGGCAAAGGAACCTATGTGCGGACACTATCCGTGGATACTGGCAAAAAATTAGGCTATCCTGCCCATATGTCGGATTTAACTAGAACGGCAAGTGGCGGTTTGCAAGCTGCGCAATGCTTAACGTTAGAAGAAGTAGCTAAACAAATGGCTGCTGAAACAATCGATCAATGCCTGTTGCCCATTGAGACAGCAGTAGAACAATTCCCACGAATTGATCTATCAGATGAATTATATCAAAAAGTAAAAAATGGCATGCGTTTGCACAAAAAAGAATTAGGAATAAAGGCAATGCCAGAATCCCTAGTTGCTTTATTTTACCAAAATCAAGTGGTTAGTTTATACATGCCACACCCAACGCATGATAAATTATTGAAACCAAGTAAAGTTCTACGGAACAATTAAATAAAAAAGAAGGAAGTTTTTGCACATGCAAGTTATTCAACTACATCATCCCTATGAACCCAATCAAATTCCTAATGACGAAGTCGTGATGGTCCTAGGCTTTTTTGACGGTGTTCACAAAGGCCACCAAAAAGTAATTGAAACAGGCAAAAAGATTGCTGAGGAAAAAGGCTTGAAGTTAGCTGTGATGACCTTTAACCAACACCCATCAATCGTTTTTCAAAAAGTTTTACCAGAAAATATGAAATATTTAACTAGCTTGGAACAAAAAGAACGCCTAATGGCCAACTTGGGCGTTGATATTTTATATATCGTCGAATTTACTTCAGCGTTTGCTCAATTAAAACCGCAAGATTTTGTCGATCAGTATATCGTTAATTTAAATAGTGCAGTGGCCGTTTCTGGGTTTGATTATACGTATGGTCCTAAAGAAATCGCTGGAGTCAAACAGTTACCAACTTATGCGCAAGGCCGTTTTGAAGTGGTGACAGTACCGAAAGAAGAAATGACTGGTGCCAAAATTAGCTCAACAAGAATTCGCGAAAAAATGGAAGCCGGCGAGATGGAAGAGGTTACGGAATTGTTAGGATATATTTATGAAACAGAAGGAACAGTTGTCCATGGCGATGCTCGTGGTCGGTTATTGGGTTTCCCAACCGCTAATGTCAAAGTGAAAAGCACCGTGCGCTTACCAAGAATTGGCGTCTATGCTGTGCAAATCGAAGTTGGTGGCAAATGGTATGTTGGCATGGGCTCAATCGGTCATAATGACACCTTTGGAGAAGGGCGCGATTTAACCGTGGAAGTCTATATTTTGGACTTCCATCAAGATATCTATGGTGAGCAAGTGGTGGTTCGTTGGAATCATTATTTACGTGATCAAGTGAAATTCAATGGGGCTGAAGCCTTAATCGACCAATTAAAACAAGATGAACGAGACACGGCTGCCTATTTTCAACAATCTGAGGACAAATAATGAAGATTCGTCAAGAAAAACCTACAGAGTATCAAGCTGTAGAACGTTTAACGTATCAAGCGTTTAAGGAATTAAACTTGACCGAAAACTGGCGTCCCACAGAGCATTTTATCGTGCATTTATTAAGAGAAAGTGCTGACTTTATTCCGGAGCTGTCCTTAGTTTCAGAAACTGATCAAGGGAAATTAACGGGCCATATTATATCTTCAAAAGCTAAACTACGATTACCTGATTATACAGAAAAGACCGTTTTGACCGTTGGGCCGGTAAGTGTCCATCCAGAAGCGCAGAACATGGGCGTGGGCTCAGCGTTAATTAAGCGTTCTGTTCAGAAGGCCAAAGAATTAGGCATCGGCGGATTGATTATTCTGGGTCATCCAACTTATTATATGAAGTTCGGTTTTGTTCCAGCGACTACTTTTCAGATTACGTTACCAGAAAAAGAAACGTCAGAAGCACTATTGGCTTTGGAATTACTGCCAGGTTATTTTGGCATAAGTGGTGGGGAGTGGCACTTTTCAACATGCTTTACTTATCCAGAAACACATCCTGCAGAATTAGAAGCCTTTGAAGTAGACCTCAGAATAAATGAATAAAGAATAATAAGACGCGACAACCACTAGTTAAGTACCGGTGGTTGTCGTGTTTTTACTACTTTTTATCACAAAGTAGTTGACAGAATCGGTACTCAGTATTATTATGTAGTGGTACATAGTACTAAAGAGTAGGTTGGGGAGGAAAAGCAGTGAAGCAGACAGAGTTGCTAAAAGGCATTTTAGAAGGTTTAGTTTTAGCCATCATCCAAAGGAAAGAAACATATGGTTATGAAATTACAAAAATTTTAAATGACCAAGGTTTTACTGAAATTGTTGAAGGAACCGTTTATACGATTTTACTCCGTTTAGAAAAAAATCAATGGGTTATAGCTGAAAAAAAGCCTTCAGAAAAAGGGCCAATGCGGAAGTTCTATCGCTTAACTTCATCAGGAGAAGCAGAACTCGCTGATTTTTGGCAGCGTTGGACGTTGCTTTCAAAACAAGTAAACAAGATGAAAAAAATGGAGGGATAGAGCATGTCAAATTTTAAAGCGTTGATCAAAAAAGTTGTTGGGGATAAAAAAGAGTACAAAGAATATAAACGACGGATTGCAGCATTACCAGCAGAGTATCGACAAGTATTTCAAGAAATCGAAAAATATGCATGGCATTTTTCAGATCATAGCGGAGCCAATATGTTCAATGCGTTGACTGATTTACTTGATTTGTTTGAAGAAGGAGCTGCTAACGGAACACCTATCAAAAATATTACGGGGGAAAAAGTAGGCGATTTTGCTGAAACAATTGTCAATGAAGTCGCTGGCAAATGGACCGATAAACAGAAAGAAAAACTGAATCATCAATTTTCTAAACAATAGTCAAAACAAAAAAGGAGAATAAACATGGTTGAAAATTTTTTTAAAGAAGGAAAGTTGCTGGTTATTCCCAAGAAAAATGCGAAAAAAGTCCAAGTGTTTCAACGTGTGGCCAACCAATTTGAATTTGGGAAAGAATATACGGAAAAAGAAGTCAATCAGCGACTTAGAGAAATCTATGAAGATTATGCACTTTTGAGACGGTATTTAGTAGATTATCAGTATTTAGAAAGAGATAAGTTTGGAAAAATTTATCAGAAATGTGAGCAACACACAAAAATTATATAAATGATTTTTTTTATAAGTAGCGAAACTAGGTGAAATGAACCAAGTCTAGCTACTTTTTGTTATGTAATCTTAGTAATAGTTCTATAAAAAACTCTCTATTTGTTTTCTAACTCAGACTGGTAAGATTGATTTAATTAGAAAAAAGATAGAGGTGAGAGAATGAATCTACGTACTTTAGGTCTAACAAAAATTCTTTTGACCTTTATTATATTGAGTATTATTGGCGCGTTAATGATTTATAGCGCCAGTAGCTATGACTTGCTGATGCAAGGCGTGAAGCCCACTGCTGTGTTTATTAAACAAGGCATTATTATGTGTCTGAGCTGGGTGCTAATGTTCGTGATCTACAAAGTTCGATTAGAAGTGTTATTTAACAAAAAAATTGCGATTGGACTGCTTTTAGTTTCGGTACTATTACTGCTAATGGTTCGACTACCTTTTTTTGGTGTAGCAGCGAATGGCGCACAGCGTTGGATTTCTCTCTTTGGGATTCAATTTCAGCCATCAGAACTTTGTAATTTTGCGATTATTTATTACTTGAGCTGTTATTTAGGTGAAAAAGAAAATGGCTTAACAACGAAGCAGTTAAGGAAACAATGGCTGTTTGTTTTGGTCGTTGCATTTTTAGTTTTAATTCAACCCAAAGTTGGCGGGGCCATTCTTATTTTAGTTATTGGCAGTGTCTTGATTTTCTCAGCAAGTATTCATGCAAAATTTAGTGTAATTGCTGCAGGGATTGTCGTTGCTAGCGCGGCGCTTCTTTCTAAAATAATTATTTTTCTAGGCGATCACCGCTACTTACCGCATTTTTTTGCGCATGTGTATGACCGCTTAGTTGTTTTGAAAAATCCTTTTTTATCCTTTCATGATCGCGGATTTCAGCCTTCAATGGCCTATTTAGCGATGTATAACGGTGGGTTTTGGGGTACCGGACTAGCCAATGGTATGGTAAAAAAAGGTGGCTTACCAGAAGGTCAAACAGATTTTATCTTTGCGGTAATTGTGGAAGAACTCGGTTTGATTGGCGGCTTACTATTGTTATTTCTTTTGTTATTTTTAGCGGCCTCGATTTTGCGGAGTAGTTGTGCAATAAAAAATCATTGTTACGGCTTGTTTTTGTTAGGGGTCGGGACCTTGATTTTAGCTCAAACGGCAATCAATATTGGTGGCGTTTTGGGTTTGATTCCAATGACGGGCATTCCCTTACCGTTTGTTAGTTACGGCGGGACAAGTTATTTAATCTTTTCAGTGGCATTAGGAATCGTCATTAAAATTATTGCAAACGAAAGGCGGCAGTTAAATGGTCAATACAAAAAAATTCAACTTACATCTTAATTATGATTTATTATTGCCCATTTTTTTACTCACACTTTTATCTTCTGGTGTGCAATACTGGATTGCCGTTAATGAAGGAAAAGATGGAACTGTGCCAGCATTAAAACAACTTTTCTTTATTTTTGTTGGCTATGCAGGCATGTTTTTAGCTAGTCGGCTGTCACAGAAATTTATTTGGAAAGTAGCTCCTTTTTTCTATGGATTTTCATTAATCTTGATGAGCGCTTTGTATTTTTCCTATGATCAAGGAATGTATTTATTGACGGGCACAAAGCGCTGGTTAGATTTAGGGTTTATTAAATTTCAGCCATCAGAAATTGCGAAAATTGCGTTTATTTTAATGTTGGCAAAAATTATTGTCCAACATGAGCAACAAGACTGGACCGATAAATGGCGTTCAGACAAGCAACTTCTAAAAAAAATCGTTGCGGTTAGTGTGCCTGTTTTTTTCTTGATGGCGGTACAAAAAGATTTTGGGACATCCCTTGTTTTCGTAACGATTATTTTATCTCTTTTAGTTATTTCAGGAATTGATCGCAAAATTTTAATTATTATTTTCAGTGCTTTAGCAACGTTAGGCGTGGTCTTGATTCTGTTAGTCTTTACAGAGTGGGGGCACAAAGTACTTTTCTTTTTACATTTTAAACAATATCAATTGGATCGAATTTTAGCATGGATTCATCCCTATGATTATGTCGATAAAATCTCCTACCAACAAGTACAGGGCTTATTAGCAATCGGTTCGGGTGGTTTATTTGGCAAGGGTGTGCATGGGATTGAAGTGTATGTTCCTGTTCGTGAGTCTGATATGGTTTTTACTTTTATCGGGGAAGCCTGGGGCTTTGTGGGCAGTGCCACCGTTGTTTTTCTCTACTTTTACTTGTTCTATCAAGTTTTAGTAGCTGGTTTGCGAAGCAATTCGCGTTTTTGTATGTACATCTGTGTCGCCCTCATCTTTTCGCTGGTTTTTCAAACGGTTGAGAATATCGGTGCGGTAATTGGACTGTTACCGTTAAAAGGGATTCCGCTTCCGTTTTTAAGTCAAGGAGGCACTTCGTTAGTGATGGCTATCACTTCTTTAGGCTTTGTCAAAGGAAGAGAAGCCGCTATCTGAAAACACAAATAAAAACCAAGACTGGAACTCGCTTGCCGACAAGCTCTAGTCTTGGTTTTTACTATTGAAATTGTTTTTGGCATTCAGCCAAAAGTTGTTGAAGTTGTCGACTCATGTAACGTTCCTTTAAATAATACACCGCCATGTTTCGTTTAGGTAGTTCTTGGTAAGTCAGTGTATGGATCGAATTGTCTAAAAGTTGAATATTTGTGTATTCGGGGACAATAGCGAAACTATCGGAATGAGACACCAAGTGAGTAATAAGTGAAAGAGTATCCACTTGAATGACTTTCTCTGGAGAAAAATTAGAAAATGTAGTATCTAGCCAATTGGTTAATTTGTTTTGCTCGGAAAATTCGGTATTTAAACGGACGAAGGGGTACATTGTTAGTTCCTTTAAAATTTCTTCCGTCGTAGCTTTTGCCAAAGCTGGATGATCGTTTCTTAAAATGAATTGATAGTTTGCTGTAAATAAATCAATTTTACCAATATGCTCAGGCAATGGTAAGTCAGCAAAGGAAATACCAAAATCTGCGTCCATTGTTTCCAAGGATTGAAGAATATTTTCTGTAATAATAGTGTGGACTTGTAAGTTGGATGAACGATCCGTTAATGTTGTCATCAGTAAGTCATTCAATTTATATTCTAAATCACAGAGATAAGTGGCTACATAAATATGGTTGGAAGAATGATTAATTTCTTTTAGCTCTTCTTCAATTGAGACCAACTCATTGGTGATGCGCCAACAATATTTTTCTAAAATTAATCCAGCTGGTGTTAAGGTAGTAGTTTGGCCTTGGCGATTAAAAAGTTCCGCGCCTAACGTTGCTTCAAGAATTTTTATTTGCTTACTTAATGCAGCTTGAGAAATTGCTAAATTTTCGGCTGCTTTAGTAAATTGTTTCACTTTGCATAACTCTAAAAAATAATGTAAACGAAATAGTTCCATGGGAATTCCTCCTTTTTCTATTCCTAGAATAAATAACGTAATTGTTCGAATAAATAACGGTGTGCTTCACAATGTCCGTGATGATTATTCTGAACTAAATAGATGGCTCGTTCTGGACTATCTTCCAGAGGAATACCAACTAAGTTACGTCTGTTTAGTTCATCAGTGAGTGAATAAGGAAGGATGCTACAGGCTTTTTCTCGTTGGACCATGTCTAAGACTAAATGAAGAGAAGGGAGTTCGATGACGATTTGCCGATTTTCCCAATTGATTTTACGTTCCCAACGTTTAAACACTTTTTTTTCATATACTTGATCGGAATATGCAGCAAAAGGTAAAGAACGAATTTCGTCAATCGTCACGCTATCGGCATGGGCTAAAGGATGATTTTTATTGACACAAAGGAGATAGCTTTCTGTATAAATTAATTCTTTCTCTAATGGAATCGAGGTATCCAAAAATATCCCAATCCCGATGTCAATTAAATCTGTTTCCAGGGCTGTTTCAAGATCGTAATAATACTTAAAATCAATACTTACATACGGATAGGATTGATTAAATAACAACAAGACTTCTCCAAATGCTTTATCTATATCAATTAAGTTTGTTCCAATCCGAATGGTCGTTGTCGATCCTTGGGTAACTAATTCATTAATCTCTTCTTGCGCTTCCTTAATGAGTGCAAAAATCATTTCTGTTCGTTTGGCGACGACTTCGCCTGCTGGAGAAA
Source organism: Enterococcus sp. DIV1337a (assembly GCF_051712285.1). Classification (NCBI taxonomy): domain Bacteria; kingdom Bacillati; phylum Bacillota; class Bacilli; order Lactobacillales; family Enterococcaceae; genus Enterococcus; species Enterococcus sp. DIV1337a. The sequence goes on from NZ_JBIOOP010000001.1 coordinate 1,069,636, forward strand.
GCCGACAATGTTTCTTGTCTCTTAAAATTAATGAAGCACCTAATTCACGTTCCAACTCCTTGAGCTGGGTACTTAAATAAGGTTGACTCGTATGGAGCTTTTGAGAAGCTAAAGTAAAGCTCGCATACTTTGAAACTGCCATAAAATATTCTAGTTGTTGTAATTTCATTTTCCTCACCGCCGTTTCTTTAACTATACAAAAAATAGCAGAAGAAAAGCTTCTCGACAAGGCTATCTGACGGTCTTTAGATTAATTTAACCAGTTATGATTCTATGAATAAATACGAATCATACCAGAAAACCATAGTAAACAAGCGGATTGTTTTTCTTTTTGTTACAGAATGGACAAAAAGTTATCTGCTAAAAACTTTTTCTATATCGTTATTTTTTTAGGGAAGAATTATACTTGCTGTTGTAATTAAATAAGATTTGTTAGGTGAGGCTCCTATACAAACATAGGCTACTGCCCAAAAATGTCGAGAGACGCCAATGGGTAGAACAGGAACTGTCGAATGAAGGCTTTTCTTAAGGTAGCTAAAAGCAATCGCTTTTTACGTTGTATAGTGCTAAAGCTCAACGATAAGAACGATTATTCTTTGACACGTTGAGTTTTCAGCGTGTCTTTTTTGTGGAAAGGGTGAGGGAAATGGAAGATGAACCGAACGTCAATTCAAGTCAACAGCAGATAAATGAGGTGAAAGAAAATGGAAAAGAAAATGCGTCACTTGGGCCATGACTACAGTTACAAAAAGTTTGCCCACGCAGAAGTAGAAAAAGTTTTACAACGTTTTGGTTCAACTTGGGATGGAATTAAGCACCAAGATATTGAAGAATTACAAGAACGTTATGGCCGTAATAAAATTATGAATGAAAAAAAAGCTTCACGGCTGCGACTTTTTATAAAATCGTATATCACGCCGTTTACTTTGGTGTTATTAGCACTAGCAACGATTTCATTTTTTACAGAATATGTCTATGCTGCGCCAGAGGAAAAAGATGTTACTGGTGTGTTAATTATGTTAGCGATGGTCATATTAAGCGGCACGATGAGTTTTGTCCAATCAGTCAAATCAAGCAATGCAGTTGAAAAATTACAAAATATGATTAAAGTTACAGCGACAGTCATTCGTGACAAGAAGCAAATGGAAATTCCTATTGAGGATGTTGTGTGTGGCGACTTAGTCCAACTATCCGCTGGCGATATGATTCCAGCCGATTTACGATTAATCCAATCTAAGGACTTATTTGTGTCCCAATCATCCTTGACTGGAGAGAGTTTTCCCATTGAAAAACACGCGACTCATCAAAAAGATAGTGATCAAATTGATACAGAATACGACAATCTTTTGTTTTTAGGAACAAATGTCATTAGTGGCACTGGTTTAGGCATTGTCATTAAAGTTGGTAATCAAACATTATTCGGACGGATGGCTTCTGATAACGGAGAAGAGCAGCAGCAGACGAGTTTTGAAACAGGAATTAATAAAACAACGTGGGTGCTGATTCGCTTTATGCTGGTCATTACGCCAACTGTTTTTCTAATTAATGGGTTAACAAAAGGCGATTGGGTGGAAGCGTTAATGTTTGCGATTGCCACAGCTGTCGGCTTGACACCAGAAATGTTACCCATGATTGTAACAACCAATTTAGTCAAAGGTTCTCGAGAAATGGCTAAAGAAGGCACGATTATGAAAAATGTCAATGCCATTCAAAATTTTGGCGGGATGGATGTACTTTGTACGGATAAAACAGGCACCTTGACACAAGATAAAGTAATTTTAGAATACCATTATAATATTGGTTGCCAAGAAGATCAAAAAGTCTTGGATTTAGCATTTCTAAACAGTTATTTTCAAACGGGCTTACGTAATTTAATGGATAACGCCGTTATTCAAGCGGCGACACAAGAAAGTGATATACAGTCAGATGATTTTTATAAAGTAGATGAAATTCCTTTCGATTTCAATCGACGTCGAATGAGTGTGATTATCAAAGAATTTAAAACGCGAGAAACACGCCTAATTACCAAAGGTGCGGTTGAAGAAATGCTCTTGGTCTGCACACAGGTACTTTTAGATGGCGAAATTGTGCCCTTAACAGAGACGCTGCGTCAAAAAATTACCAAAGACGTTGAAGCTTTGAATCGGGATGGTTTGCGCGTTCTAGCAATTGCCGATAAAAAAGTCGAAGCGGCTGAATGGGAGTATACAACTAAAGATGAATCAGAGTTGATTTTACAAGGCTATCTTGCTTTCTTAGATCCGCCGAAAGAAACAGCGGCGGCAGCTATTCAAGCCTTGCACCAACATAATGTAGCTGTGAAAGTATTAACGGGTGATAATCAGTATGTGACGCATTCTGTTTGTAAAGAAGTTGGTCTGGCTGGTGAAAAAATTATTACAGGTAATGAACTTCAACAATTAAACCAAGAAGAATTAAGAGAAACCGTTCAAGCGTATAATATTTTCGCCAAAATTACGCCGGACCAAAAAGTTCGCATTGTAAATGCATTAACTGAAAATGGTCAAACTGTTGGCTTTTTAGGTGATGGAATAAATGATGCTGGAGCAATGCGCGCTGCTGACGTAGGAATCTCTGTTGATACTGCTGTCGATGTGGCGAAAGAATCGGCGGATGTAATTTTATTGAGAAAAGATTTAATGGTTTTGGAAAAAGGAATTTTATCTGGACGGCGCGTGTTTACGAACACGATGAAGTACGTCAAATTAACAGCAAGTTCTAATTTTGGCAATGTTTTTTCCGTGATCCCAGCAAGTATCTTTTTACCATTTTTACCGATCGCTCCGATTCAATCGCTATTATTAAACCTAATTTACGATACTTCGTGTATGTCAGTTCCTTGGGACAAAGTAGATGAAGAATACGTAGAAAAACCAAAAAAATGGGAACCAAAATCAATTGGTAATTTTATGCGTTGGTTTGGTCCGACGAGTTCTATTTTTGATATTGTTACCTATTTATTTATGTATTTCATTGTGTGTCCTGCTATTCTAGGTGGCTCATTTTTTGAATTAAGTGGAGCAGATCAATTGCTCTTTATTGGTATTTTCCATGCAGGCTGGTTCATCGAGTCCTTGTGGTCCCAAATGCTCGTCTTGCATTTCCTACGAACAGAAAAAATGCCTTTCCTTCAAAGTAATGCTTCTGGAATTATGACGTTAGTCACTACAGCAGGGATTGTTTTTGGCACTGTTTTACCTTTTACCGCTTTCGGTGCAGAACTAGGATTTGTCGGTTTATCACCAAGCTATTTCTTGTATTTAATCCCGACAATTGTTGCTTATTTGGCACTGGTTGCGTTCATTAAAGTTCTATACGTCAAACGTTACGGTCAATTACTGTAACTGATTTGTACTATTATATATAGAAAAAATTTTTACTTTTCTTCCAAGATTGAGGAGTTGTCGGTTTTTATGACAGCTCCTCGTTATTGTTTAAAGAGACTGTGAGAATTTTTTTATGGATTTATTTGTCATTTACAGTTAGTATGGCTAGTAGAGACTTTCCAAAAAGAACGAGCTTTTTGGTATTAAGGAGATAAAACGAGCTAATGACCAAAACAAACCAAATTTCAACTTCAACGCCGATGTTCGATCGGTCGGCCTATATTCATATTCCATTTTGTGAGCATATTTGTTATTATTGCGATTTTAACAAGGTCTTTTTAGAAGGACAACCAGTTGATGAATATATTCAGAGTTTATTAAAAGAAATTCAACTTACGCAAGCATTGTATCCAGAACAAGAAATGAAAACCATCTATATTGGCGGAGGCACACCAACTTCATTATCAGCGAAACAGTTAGATGTGCTACTAAAAGGGGTTCGCGAACAGTTAACGTTTGATGACCGAAATGAATTTACGGTGGAAGCAAACCCTGGTGATTTAACCCAAGAAAAATTACAAGTCATGAAAAACTATGGCGTCAATCGTCTTTCGATGGGCGTTCAGACATTTGATGATCGCTTGCTCAAAAAAATCGGTCGCAAGCACACCGCCGCAGATGTTTATGAAACAATGAAATTTTTAGAGAAAGAAAATTTTACCAATGTCAGTATTGACTTAATTTATGCTTTACCTGGACAAACATTAGAAAGTTTTCGCGATACTTTGACAAGAGCCTTAGCATTGGACTTGCCGCACTATTCGCTTTATTCATTAATTCTTGAAAATAAAACAATGTTTATGAACTGGGTTCGTCAAGGACGGTTACAGCTGCCTGAAGAAGAAATCGAAGCACAAATGTTTGACGAAACGATTGAAGCAATGGAGAAAAAAGGACGTCATCAATATGAAGTCAGTAATTTTGCTTTAACAGGAAAAGAAAGCCAACATAATCTGGCTTATTGGAATAATGACCACTACTATGGATTTGGCGCAGGTGCCAGCGGCTATCTTGGGCAAACTCGTTATAAAAATCACGGCCCAATCCAACATTATTTGAAACCCTTGCGAGAAAATCAGTTGCCAATTGTAGAGACTGAAGAATTAACTCGTCTAAATCAAATAGAAGAGGAGTTATTTTTAGGCTTACGTAAAAAAATAGGTATTTCTAAACAAAAATTCCAACAAAAATTTCATGAACCAATTGAAGCAATTTATGGAGAGGTCATTCAACGCTTAATCAAAGAAGAATTATTAATTGAAGAAGCAGATATCTTACGTTTAACGAAAAAAGGACTATTTGTGGGGAATAATGTTTTTGAAGCATTTTTGTTAAGTGAAAAAGAGTGAAAAAATAAAAAAATCAGCGAAGTGTGACAAAGCATTTCGATGGTTTTTTTATTACAAAAGTTGGTATTAATGGTTTTTGAAGGTGATTTGCAGTAATTAGCACTCTTGTGTGAAGAGTGCTAAAAAGTTGCGTATTTCCCTTGACAAAAAGGTAAGGACTTGTTATATTAGTATATGTAGTTAGCACTTAGATGTTAAGAGTGCTAATGAAGGGTGGTAATAACGATGATTACAGAAAGACAACAAAATATCTTGAGACTTATCATCCAAAATTACACGAACACGGGCTTACCTGTCGGTTCTAAGAAATTGATGGAGGATGGCATTGCCTCTAGTTCTGCCACAATTCGTAATGATATGAAAGCATTAGAAGAATACGGCTTATTAGCTAAGACCCATTCTTCTTCAGGGCGAATCCCCTCAATGGCTGGATATCGTTACTACGTGGATCATCTTTTACAACCAACACAAGTAGAAGAGAACCAACTTAGAAGGATCCGTCAATCTTTTGGAAAAGAATTTCATGAGATTAATGATATTATTCGACAATCAGCTGAAATTCTATCAGAATTGACAAGTTATACTGCTTTTTCATTAGGACCTGAAGTGAAAGAACGGAAATTAACCGGCTTTCGAATGGTTCCTTTGAATGATCGGCAAGTCCTTGCTATTATAGTGACAGATAAAGGCAATGTTGAAAACCAAGTATTTGCCATTCCTGCCGCTGTTTCTAGCCAAGATCTTGAAAAAATGACACAAATCATCAATGATAAGTTGGTTGGACAACCTTTGTTGACCGTTTATCATCGTTTGCGGACGGAGATTCCGATGATTTTACATCGCTATTTCCAAACGCCAGAAGGAATGATGAACTTATTCGATGAGATGTTAGGACATGCCTTTGAAGAAAAAGTCTTTGTCGGTGGTCGCATGAATTTGTTAGATTTTGGCATCAAACAAGATATTGAACAATTGAAATCTGTCTATTCCTTTATGCAAAATTCTGATGAGCTGACGCATTTATTAAATGGTTCTGCAACAACAGAAAATCCAATTGTTTTTCGTATCGGCTCAGAAATTGGCAACAATCTCTTAGAAGATATGAGCATGATCACTGCTACGTATGAAGTATCAGGACATGGCAAAGGAACAATTGCCCTGCTAGGACCAACCAGTATGCCGTATTCAAAAATATTCGGTTTGGTAGACACGTTTCGACATGAGCTAGCTTCACAACTAGGTGACTATTACCGTTTTTTAGGTAATTAAGCAAACCTTGTTAGGATAAGAAGTAGATGCATAAAGAGAAAGGAAGTTGCTGAAGTGAGTAAAAAAGAAGAAAAGCAAGAAGAATTACAAGAAGAAATGGAAGCTGTTGATGCTGCTGGCGTTTCTGAAGTAGAAGTTGAAGCAACAGAGATTGAAAATCTTAAAGCAGAGCTTTCCGAAATGGAAGACAAGTTCTTGCGGGCAAGAGCCGAAATTGCTAATATGAGCAATCGAAATAAAAACGAACGAGAATTATTAGTTCGTTACCGCTCACAAGATTTAGGTAAAAAGATTTTACCATCTATTGATAATTTAGAACGAGCAATGGCTATTGAAGTATCAGATGAACAAGGCGAAAGCTTGAAAAAAGGTATTTCGATGGTGCTAGAAAGTATTACTGTGGCTTTAAAAGAAGAAGGAATTGAAGAAATCCCAGCAATGGGTGAAACCTTTGATCCAAATTTACATCAAGCCGTTCAAACAGTCCCTGCTTCTGAAGAAACCCCAGCAGATACCATTGTTGAAGTTCTACAAAAAGGGTACAAATTACAAGACCGTGTGTTACGACCATCAATGGTCATTGTTGCACAATAACAAACGTTAATTAAAAATATATTATTATAGAAAACTAATACAGATTGGAGATATTCACTATGAGTAAAATTATTGGTATTGACTTAGGAACAACAAACTCAGCTGTCGCAGTACTAGAAGGCGGCGAAGCGAAAATTATTGCAAACCCAGAAGGTAACCGCACAACTCCTTCGGTCGTTTCATTCAAAAACGGTGAAATTCAAGTCGGCGAAGTAGCAAAACGTCAAGCTGTTACAAATCCTAACACGATTTCATCTATTAAACGTCACATGGGTGAAGCTGGCTATAAAGTTGATGTTGAAGGAAAATCATACACACCACAAGAAGTTTCTGCAATGATCTTACAATATTTAAAAGGTTTTGCTGAAGACTATTTAGGTGAAAAAGTTGAAAAAGCAGTTATTACAGTTCCTGCATATTTCAACGATGCGCAACGTCAAGCAACAAAAGATGCTGGTAAAATTGCTGGTTTAGAAGTAGAACGGATCGTTAACGAACCAACAGCAGCAGCTTTAGCTTATGGTTTAGATAAAACAGACAAAGATGAAAAAATTCTTGTCTTTGACCTTGGTGGTGGTACATTCGACGTGTCAATCCTTGAATTAGGCGATGGCGTTTTCGATGTATTATCAACAGCAGGTGATAATAACCTAGGTGGGGATGACTTTGATAATAAAATCATTGACTACATGGTTGCAGAATTCAAAAAAGAAAATGGCATTGACTTAGCTAACGATAAAATGGCGTTACAACGTTTGAAAGATGCTGCTGAAAAAGCGAAAAAAGACTTATCAGGTGTAACAAGCACACAAATCAGCTTGCCATTTATTACTGCTGGCGAAGCTGGACCATTGCACTTAGAAATGAACTTAACTCGTGCAAAATTTGATGAATTAACAAGTGATTTAGTTGAACGTACAAAAGTACCAGTACGTCAAGCCTTGAAAGATGCTGGGTTAAATCCTTCTGAAATCGACGAAGTTATCCTAGTTGGTGGTTCAACACGTATTCCAGCTGTAGTTGAAGCTGTTCGCAAAGAAACAAACAAAGAACCAAACAAATCAGTTAACCCTGACGAAGTAGTAGCAATGGGTGCGGCAATCCAAGGTGGCGTAATCACTGGTGATGTTAAAGACGTTGTCTTATTAGACGTAACACCGTTGTCATTAGGTATTGAAACAATGGGTGGCGTATTTACAAAATTAATTGATCGTAACACTACGATTCCAACAAGTAAATCACAAGTCTTCTCAACTGCTGCTGACAATCAACCAGCTGTTGATATTCACGTTTTACAAGGTGAACGTCCAATGGCTGCTGATAATAAAACATTAGGTCGTTTCCAATTAACAGATATTCCTGCGGCTCCTCGTGGTGTGCCACAAATTGAAGTAAGCTTTGACATTGATAAAAACGGGATTGTAAACGTTCGTGCGAAAGACTTAGGTACTCAAAAAGAACAAACAATCACTATTAAATCTTCTTCAGGCTTATCTGATGATGAAATCGAACGCATGGTGAAAGATGCTGAAGCAAACGCTGAAGCAGATAAACAACGTAAAGAAGAAGTTGATTTACGTAACGATGCAGATGCTCTATTGTTCACTGTTGATAAAACATTGAAAGAATTAGAAGGAAAAGTTGATGCTGAAGAAGTGAAAAAAGCAGAAGATGCGCGTGATGAATTAAAAGCAGCCATCGAAGCAAACGATATCGAACAAATGAAAGCAAAACGTGATTCATTAAATGAAATCGTCCAAAACTTAACAGTAAAACTTTACGAACAAGCTGCGCAACAACAAGCACAAGAAAATCCTGAAGCTGCCAAAGGTGGCGCTGATGATGTTGTTGATGCTGATTTTGAAGAAGTAAAAGGTGATGACAAATAATCAATAACAATTGATTTTAGGGACTGGATCATTAGTACAATGACTAATGTCCCAGTCCCTTGTCTTTTGTGAGAAAATCAACCGCAATCAAGTTAGCAAGAAACTATTTAGGTTTTGAAAGAACTGTGGTATGATTACAACGATGTTAAACAAGCTGAAAATACCTATTTGCAGCTAGTAACACTGATTCAAGGTGTGATAGATAATCCAACCAGAGAGACCGAAATCAATCGATGAATTAGGCTGGTTCTAAACACATTGTAAAGTTTGAAGAAAGTTGGAGGGAAGTCAATGGCGACGAAACGAGATTATTATGAAGTGCTAGGATTAGCAAAAGGTGCTTCAGATGATGAAATTAAAAAAGCATACCGCAAACTTTCCAAAAAGTACCATCCAGATATTAACAAAGAAGCCGATGCGGAAGAAAAATTTAAAGAAGTTTCTGAAGCGTATGAAGTATTAAGTGATCCACAGAAAAAAGCGGCCTATGACCAATATGGCCATGCAGGAACTGATCCTAATTACGGTGGCGGCGCTGGTGGCTTTGGCGGTTTCGGTGGCGGCGGATTTAGCAGTAGTGGTTTTGGTGGATTCGAAGATATTTTCGATTCATTCTTTGGCGGCGGTGGTGGCCGTTCTGTTGATCCGAATGCACCAAGACAAGGCGCCGATTTACAATATACAATTCAATTGAAATTTGAAGAAGCTATTTTCGGTGTCGAAAAAGAAATTAAGTACAATCGAGAAGATACTTGTGCAACCTGTGGCGGTAATGGTGCCAAACCAGGCACACACCCAGAAACTTGTCATAAATGTCATGGCTCTGGAACAATCAATGTTGAACGTCAAACGCCATTAGGTCGTATGATGAGTCGTCAAACTTGTGATGTGTGTCATGGCACAGGAAAAGAAATTAAAGAACCATGTCCAACTTGTCATGGCACAGGTCATGAGAAAAAAGCACATACTGTCAAAGTAAATGTGCCTGCTGGAGTAGAAGACGGCCAACAAATGCGCTTAGCTAACCAAGGAGAAGCGGGTACCAATGGTGGACCATATGGTGATTTATATGTAGTCTTTCGTGTTGAAGATAGTGACATTTTCGATCGAGATGGCGCAGAAATCTACTATGATTTACCAGTAAGTTTTGTTCAAGCGGCTCTAGGTGACGAAGTAACTGTACCAACTGTTCATGGTGACGTGAAATTAAAAATTCCGGCTGGAACACAAACTGGCACAAACTTCCGCTTAAGAGGCAAAGGTGCGCCACGTTTACGTGGTGGGGGCAATGGTGATCAACACGTGAAAGTGAAATTAATAACACCAAAAAATCTTAATGAAGAACAAAAGGATGCCCTACGAGCTTTTGCAAAAGCTGGCGGACAAAATGTAACTGAACAACAAGAAGAAGGCTTCTTTGATAAAATGAAAGATGCGTTTGGCGGTAAGAAGAAAAAATAGACCAAACGAGCGCTAGCGCTTGGTTAAATGAATCAGAGACAAAAGCTGTTAGCTCAAAGTGTTTATCACTCTTGAAGGCCAAATTGTAACGAGTAATTGCAGGCGTTGCTTTTGTTCAGCTGATTATTTTAAGATTTAAAGAGTAGGACATAAGTCGTTTTGACTTATGTCCTATTTTCGTTTTTTATTTCCAAACATTTTACGAGAATATTTTAAAATTTAGCGTATACTTAATATAAGCAAGTTAGGAGGGCTTATTTATGAAACCATATGTTTATGTAATCAGTGATATTCATGGACAAGCAGATTTGTTTGATGCCTTACTCACAGACTATGACCCAGTTGAGCATCAGCTAGTTTTAATTGGTGATTTAAACGACCGTGGTCCGCATCCTAAAGCCTGTTTTCTCAAAGGAAAAGAACTTGTCGAGCAATACGGCGCTGTTTATTTACGAGGCAATCATGAAGAATATTTTTTGCAGTTTCTTCAAGATCCAGAGGACTGGTTTGCAGGATATGTTCGCAATGGTGGCAAGGAAACAATTGAAAGTCTCTTGCATCCAGGAGCTACTGCAGAATACTCACCAACAGAAATGGCTTTAATGATTCATAGTCGCTATCCAGAGTTAATTGATTTTTTAACAAAACGACCGCTTTATTTTGAATGGCAGCATTACCTATTTGTTCATGCCGGTGTCGATTTAACGATGAAAGATTGGCGGCAAACAGCACCTAAGGATTTTTTATGGATTCGCGAACCCTTTCATCAAGGGAAAAATAATACAGGCAAGACCATTGTTTTTGGTCATACCATTACCCCAATGTTACATGGTGATATGCAGACTACGGACCTTTGGCAAAGTGATGGAAAAATTGGGATAGATGGTGGTGCTATTTTTGGTGGCTCGGTTCATGGTGTGATTTTTAATGAAAAAGGGATTGTCCAAGATATCGAATATCAAAAACGCACTCCCGCGTGGCAACCAGAATTTTGATGCCTTAATCGTGCGAATCAGTTACCTCACTTCTATATTTAGAAGCAAAAATATGCTAAAATAGATAAGTATGCATAAGAAAAGAGGTATCTAGTTAATGGCAGAAGCTTATAACGAAGAAGTAGTAGCGCTACTTCAAAAAGAATTGACAACGTATCGTTCAAAACAAATAACAACGGTTTTAACTTTATTAAATGAAGGAAATACAGTTCCTTTTATTGCCCGCTACCGGAAAGAAATGACCGGAAGTTTAGATGAAGTCCAAATCCGTGAAATAGAAGAACGTTATCATTATTTACAAAACTTGAAAAAACGGAAAGAAGAAGTTCTCCGTTTAATTGAAGATCAAGGAAAACTAACAAAAGAACTCAAAACAGATATTCAAAAAGCAGTGAAAATGCAACAAGTGGAAGATTTGTATCGACCATATAAACAAAAACGTCGGACTAAAGCGACTATCGCGAAAGAAAGAGGGTTAGAACCATTAGCAGATTGGTTACTCTCTTTACCTGAAAATGCGGATATCTTAGCCAAAGCGGCTACTTTTATTAATGAAGAAAAAGAAGTTGCAACCGCCGAGATAGCCTTGCAAGGTGCTCATGAAATTTTAGCAGAACGCATTAGCGATGAACCAAAATACCGAACATGGTTACGTGATTATATGGTTAAGCATGCGCAATACGTGAGCATAGTTAAGGACGAAGAAAAAGATGAAAAGCGAACCTATGAAATGTATTACGATTTTGCAGAACCAGTTAGCAAAATGGTGCCACACCGCGTCTTAGCAACGAATCGTGGTGAAAAAGAAGATATTCTAAAGGTTTCCCTTATCGCTGATGAAACAAAAATTAATGATTATTTCCAACGTCAACTAATCGGCAAACAAGCAACAAGTTTAGCTGCTCCATACATTGAGGCTGCTTATTTAGATAGCTATAAACGATTCATTGGACCAGCGATTGAACGGGAGATTCGCAATGAATTAACAGAAAAAGCAGATGAACAAGCGATTGCGATTTTCGGTGAAAACTTACGTAATTTATTATTACAGTCACCACTTAAAGGAAAAGTTGTTCTAGGATTTGACCCGGCCTATCGGACAGGCTGTAAATTAGCAGTTGTCGATGAAACTGGTAAAGTTTTAGCAATTCAAGTGATTTATCCACATAAACCAGCGACTGCTGCAAAACGTGAAGCAGCTGGTCCAGCCTTTAAAAAGATCATTGAAGACTATCAAGTGGACATGGTAGCTATTGGAAACGGAACGGCAAGTCGTGAATCTGAATTGTTTGTGGCGGAGCAATTAAAAGCGGTGAAGCGTGACGTCTTTTACGTGATTGTTAATGAAGCAGGGGCTTCCGTTTACTCTGCGAGTGAAGTGGCTCGTAAAGAATTTCCAGATTTGCAAGTCGAAGAACGAAGTGCAGTCAGCATTGCCCGTCGTTTACAAGATCCGTTGGCAGAATTAGTAAAAATTGATCCCAAAGCAGTCGGGGTCGGTCAATATCAGCATGACGTATCGCAAAAACGTCTTGCCGAACAATTGGATTTTGTTGTGGAAACTGCAGTAAACCAAGTTGGTGTCGATGTGAATACAGCGAGTGCTCAACTTTTACAACATATTTCTGGCTTAAATAAAACAACGGCGCAAAATTTAGTCACTTACCGTGATGAAAATGGTGTCTTCACAGCACGAAACCAAGTCAAAAAAGTACCTCGTTTAGGACCAAAAGCATTTGAACAAGCAATTGGCTTTTTACGAATTCCTAATGGCAAAAATGTGTTAGATAATACTGGAATTCACCCAGAAAGTTATCCAGTAGCACAAGCAATTTTAGAAAAAGCAGGGATTGCTTCTAAAGAATTAGGGACATCAGAAGCTATCGAAAAATTGAAACAGTTACCCGTGAATCAATTAGCTACTGAGTTAGAAGTAGGTTCAGAAACACTCACGGATATTATTGCTAGTTTAATCCAACCAGGACGTGATATGCGCGATGAGATGTCAGCGCCACTTTTACGTAAAGACGTGTTGACGATGGAAGATTTGAAACCAGGAATGGAAATGCAAGGAACTGTTCGAAACGTAATTGACTTTGGTGCGTTTATTGATATTGGTGTGAAGCAAGATGGCTTAGTCCATATTTCTAAGTTAAGTACTAAATTTGTTAAGCACCCAACGGATGTTGTTGCGGTCGGTGATGTAGTCACAGTTTGGGTAGAAGATGTTGATTTGAAAAAGGGGCGTATTAGTTTAACTATGTTGCCTCGTGCGGATAGAAAAGACTAGCAATGAAGGAACCTCAACCAGTCTTGATGACAGATCAAGCGCTACAAACGCTAGTGGAAAAAATTTCAATCGTATTTTTTCAGAAACCTTTTCTGCATCAAGCTACATTTAATCGGCGGTTAAAAACTACGGGTGGTCGCTATCATTTAGCTTCGCATCACTTGGATTTTAATCCAACTGTCTTTTTAAAGTATGGACAAGAAGAATTGGAAAAAGTCATTAAGCATGAATTATGTCACTATCATTTACATTTGGCCGGCAAAGGCTATCAGCATAAAGATAAGGACTTTAAAGAGTTATTGGCTAAGACTGGCGGTGCCCGTTATGCACCGCCCCTGGTAGAACGGAAAAAAGCGGTTTTTCATCAGTACCAATGTCAGTCTTGTGGAGAAGTCATCCTCAGAAAACGGCGTATTGATACGACCCGATATGTCTGCGGAAAATGTCATGGGCGTTTGTCCTGGCAAGCGAAAAAAGAACAAATCTAACGATTCTGGTCTTTGTTATCTTGACAAAGACCAGTAATTATTTTAGGATAAATAAGTGCTCTTAAAATGCAGATGTGTTGGAATTGGCAGACAAGCATGATTGAGGGTCATGTGGACAGATGTCCGTGTGGGTTCGAGTCCCATCATCTGCATCAACTAGTATAACAAGCAAGGCAACTATCTGCAGACGGTTGCCTTGCTTGTTTATTACGGAAAAACCATCAATTTTTTATTAAATTCTGATATTTATTATTGCTTTTTCATTATAGTTGGCGTAACTTTAGAGTATAAATTTGTGAAGCGAGGGAGTCCGTGTGAGAAATTTTAAAAAATCCGATAAATTAAATAACGTAAGTTACGATGTCCGTGGTCCTGTTTTAGAAGAAGCAGAACGCATGCAAGAAGAGGGCATACGTATTTTGAAATTAAATACAGGGAATCCAGCGCCATTTGGTTTTGATGCCCCAAATGAAATTGTACGTGACATGATTGTGAATGTTCGCGATTCAGAAGGTTATTCCGATTCAAAAGGTATTTTTTCTGCAAGAAAAGCAATTGAACAATATTGCCAATTAAAAAAATTTCCTAATGTAACGATTAATGATATTTACACTGGTAATGGCGTGAGTGAACTAATTACCATGTGTATGCAAGGCTTGTTAAATAACGGCGATGAAGTACTTGTGCCAATGCCAGACTATCCTTTATGGACTGCTTCTGTTTCTTTGGCGGGCGGCACACCCGTCCATTATATTTGTGATGAGCAAGCAGAATGGTATCCAGACATTGATGATATAAAATCAAAAATAACTTCGAATACAAAAGCAATCGTTATTATAAATCCGAATAATCCGACTGGTGCTTTATATCCGAAAGAGTTATTGCTAGAAATTGTTGAAGTGGCACGTCAAAATGATTTAATTATTTACTCCGATGAAATTTATGATCGTTTGGTCATGGACGGTTTGGTTCATGTACCGATTGCTACATTAGCACCTGATTTATTTGTCGTAACATTGAATGGTTTGTCAAAATCACATCGAGTGGCAGGCTTCCGATGCGGTTGGATGGTGTTGAGTGGCGATAAATCACGAGTAAAAGGGTATATCGAAGGGCTAAATATGCTGGCTTCCATGCGGTTATGCTCGAATGTATTGTCACAACAAATCATTCAAACCGCATTAGGCGGCTATCAAAGTGTTGATGACTTGCTTTTACCAGGTGGCAGAATTTATGAACAACGAGAATTTATTTATAATGCGATAAATGATATTCCTGGTTTATCAGCCGTGAAGCCTAAAGCAGCCTTCTATATTTTCCCGAAAATTGATACGGCCAAATTTGACATTTATGATGATGAAAAATTTGTTTTAGATTTCTTACACAAACATCATATTTTATTAGTCCATGGCGGTGGGTTCAACTGGCAACAACCAGATCACTTCCGCATTGTTTATTTACCGAAGATGGAAGACTTAAAAACCACGGCGGATAAAATGCGTGAATTTTTAAGTACCTACAAACAAAAATAAAAGAACTACCAAAAAATAGCTTCGTTAGAGGCTATTTTTTGGTAGTTCTTGTTTTATCAACAATACTATTCTGCAGTTTCACATGCTTTTTTACTAATAATCATTCGGTTGGTATATTTTTCTTCCATATCAGGACTAGGATTTGCTACTACGATGAGATAAGAATTTTCATACTCCTTCTCCACAAAGCCTGAATAATTTGTTTTTTCCCAAATGAAGTGAACCTTTTTCTCTTCGGCCATACAATAACACTCCTTTTTAATAAAAATGAACCTATTTATTTTCTAAGAAAACCTTAGATAATGTTCTTGCAGTATATTATGCAATAAAGTACAATAAAAGCATAATGCGAATTCGCATATTTTGACAAAATCCCCATTTTGCAAGGAAAATGGCCGATATAAATAGGAGCTATTGTGATGAATTCTTTAGGTGCAGTTATTAAAGAAATTAGAAAAAATAGAAAATTGACACAGAAAATGTTATCAGAAGACATCTGTTCGCAAAGTGTTTTAAGTCGCATTGAAAACAATGAAGAGTTGCCAAACGTCCTCGTCATGCAACAACTTTGTGATCGTTTAGGTGTGACGGTTGACCAGATTATGCGTTATAAATCTGGTGATGTGCATGTTGTTACGTATTCATTTGAAAAAATGGCTGAATATTTTCGTCATAAAAAATATCAATTATTATTAAATTATTTAAAGGAAAATCGTCTTGAAGAACAATTGTATTTAGATACGGACTGGCAAAAATATTATTATTATTTAGGTAGTTGCGAATTGTTTGTTCTCAATGATTACGAAAAAGCCATCGCTAGTTTGCGCAAAGGGTTATCTTTCACCTATAAAGCGGATAAATTAAATGTTTCTGATTTAGAGATTCAATTGATTAGTTGTTTAGGTGCCACTTATGGTTACATGGGCAATAAAGTAGAGGCAGAACGATTTTTAAGTTTGAGTATTCATTACTTTAATCAATTGCCCAATGAACGCAGTAATGCAGAGTTAACGAAAATATTTTTTAATTATGCTGATTTCTTATTTAAAAATTATACAGAAAAAGATGCCGAAATTTATGTGGATCAAGGAATTACTTGGGCCCGCAAAAAAAATAGTTATTATTATTTAAGTGAATTATTAAATCTAAAATATTTAGTTTTAATGAGAAAGAATAAACACGAAGAAGCAGAACGTTATCTGAACTTAGCACAACAAATGAAAAATGTGGAAAGTGGCAATCTTTAAAAAATCCTCAGAATTGCTTAAAAGGTCTACACCATTTCTTGACTTTTGTACTGATTAAGAGTACTTTTGAAGTAAGTAAAATAAAGAAAGAAGGATGAAGATGAAAACATTTATCTTTGCAGACAAGTTCTTTTTAAAAAGCGATGTTAAAGGACCTGGTTATTTAGAAATCACGGATGGTATCTTTGGTAATTATACAAAAGATGAACCGCAAGGGGACGTAAAAATTATTCGTGAGGAAGGCAAATGGATTGCCCCAGGTTTAGTCGATACTCATATTCATGGTTACATGAATCATGACGTAATGGATAACGATGCAGAAGGCATTAAAGTGATGTCTGAAGGCTTATTATCTTGTGGCGTAACTTCATTTTTACCAACAACGTTAACTTCAAGTAAAGAACGTTTAACAAACGTTGCACGTACGATTGGTCAAGTCTACCAAGAAGTACCTGGTGCAAAAATTCAAGGGATTTACTTTGAAGGACCTTTCTTTACTGAAGAACATAAAGGCGCACAAAATCCAAGTTATTTTGGAGATCCAGACCTTGATACATTCCACGAATGGCAAGAAGCTTCAGGCGGAATTATTAAGAAAATTGCGTTGGCACCAGAACGTAATGGTGTGAAAGAATTTGTTGAAACCGTTACAGATGAAGGTGTCGTTGTTGCTTTAGGCCATAGTAATGCGACCTTAGAAGAAGCTGATGTGGCAGTTGAAGCAGGCGCTAGCGTTTTTGTTCATGCATATAATGGGATGCGCGGCTTAAATCACCGTGAACCAGGGATGGTTGGTGCATTGTTAACGTTACAACACGTTTTCTCTGAATTAATTTGTGATGGACACCATGTACATCCGCAAGCAGCTGAAGTATTGATGGAAAAAACAGGCCATGATCACGTAGCGTTGATTACAGACTGCATGATGGCTGGCGGTATGCCAGATGGCAACTACAATTTAGGTGAATTTCCTGTTGTGGTAGCAGAAGGAACGGCTCGTTTGGATACTGGAAACTTAGCAGGAAGTATTTTAAAACTAAAAGAAGCAATTAAAAATGTAGTTGATTGGGGTATTGCCACACCTGCACAAGCAATTATGATGGCTTCATTAGTTCCTGCGATTAGCTGTAAAATCGATGATCAATGCGGCATGATTGCAAATGGTCGCGATGCTGACTTTATCGTATTAGAACCAACCATGGAATTAGCAGCCACTTATTTAGATGGCGTTGAACGTTATCGAGCATAAGACACAAGAAAAAGCTTGCGGAAATTTATCCGCAAGCTTTTTTATAATTCTTTTGGTAAAATCGCAGAAGTGATTTCTTTGTTCTCGTAGGCAATAAAAAAATCGATTAATTGCTTGTCAAATTGCTCAATATCCTCTTTGTAAAGGGAGCTAGGAATCACAAAGGTTTGCTCTAGAGTGCCTGCTAGATAATCACCATCTAAACTTTGGGCGACAACTAAAAATTCTTGTTCGCGCCAATGTTCCACATCTGTTTCAGAAATGGTTTCTGGAGAGGCTAAAAATTTACAATTTTCGACAAATTGTTCATCAATTTCTTCACTGAAAGTTAATTCAGCATCCTCTTCTTGAGGTTGAGAGAGGATTGCTTGCAAAAATGTTTGTGGTTTTGCATCGGGTAATGTTTCTTTTAGCTGTTCAAAATCCACTGAAAGTTCCTCCTTATTGTTTGTTTAAAATAGTTACTGAAAAATCAATGGGTGAATTTGTTTTAAGGCTTTTGGCTTCTAAGATGATTTTTTCAGCCAACAAATCGTTTCCGTTATATACAGGTGTCACGCGATAGCGAACGGTTTCGCCGCGATCAAGAGCTGCCCGAATCTGATTTTCATATTTCGTCATATAAGGAGTGTTGACAGGATTCTGATACAAGGTGGTTAAGTTACGTGGATCATCACCACTGCCTCCCATTTGACGGCCGATTAGGTGGCCACGCGAATGATTAGCTTTTCCTGAAATGAAACCAGCTGGTCGAATATCTTTATTAGCGGAAGTTCCTGTATTGACCATTGCGGGTTTTAATAGCGCATCAGCGCCTGTCGCTCGTTTTAGACGATCTAGAGAATGATAAGTAATCCAGCCGTTTGAGTTATCCTTTAATTCCTCTGCTGAAAATGTGGCTTTACCATTTTCAATGGGTCCAGGATTATCTCCTTTAGGTGCTGGTGTGCTTGAGGGGGTGGTTGTTTGTGGTTGAACATTAAATAAATCTTGTAAAGCATCAGGAACTTTAACGCCAACCGCGCCTAAAATTAAAATGATTAATGCGCCCATCAGCATGATGGTTGAATTAAATGGTGGTTTCTTCTTTCTATTTGCCATAACGTGCTCCTCTAATTTTATACTTGCAATAGTCCAAATTTAAGGGGACCATCTTTTCTATTATACGTAAATTTGCTAAAAAATCAAAAAAGGCTTTTCTTTGAAAGACTTGTTTTCTCAGATATGTTACTATTTTAATGTAGAAGGGAAGGGATAGTGGATGGCCTATATTGAAGTCAAAAATGAATACAAGCGTTACCAAATGGGAGAGACAACTATTACTGCGAATGATGGCATTTCTTTTGAAGTGGAAAAAGGAGAAGTAGCGGTTATTTTAGGCCCCAGTGGTGCAGGAAAATCAACTGTTTTAAATATTCTTGGTGGAATGGACAGTTGTGATGAAGGGGAAATTATTATTGATGGCACAGATATCGCTCAGTTTTCAGAGAAACAATTAACCACTTATCGACGCAATGATGTCGGGTTTGTTTTCCAATTTTACAATTTAGTCCCAAATTTAACGGCAAAAGAAAATGTCGAATTGGCTTCGCAAATCGTTGCGGATGCGTTGGATTCGACCACTGTTTTACAATCGGTGGGTTTAGGGGAACGTCTAGATAATTTTCCAGCGCAACTTTCTGGTGGTGAACAACAACGAGTAACCATCGCCCGTGCAATTGCTAAAAAGCCCAAGTTACTTTTATGTGATGAACCGACAGGAGCACTGGATTATGAAACAGGAAAACAAATTTTAACCATTTTGCAAAACACTGCTCGTGAAACTGGAACGACCGTCTTAATTATTACCCACAATTCAGCCATTGCAGAAATGGCCGATCGGGTAATCCGAATTAATGATGCGAAAGTTCGCGAAATGACTGTGAATGATCAGCCTAAATTGGTTGCTGAAATTGAATGGTAGGTGCCTAAAATGAAGAAAACAGCGCTAATTAAAACAAGCTTACGTGAAATTAGACAATCTACTACACGCTTTTTATCGATTATGGGGATTATTTTCCTTGGTGTAATGGTCTTTGTTGGTTTGAAAGCTACTGGACCAGATATGATTAAAACCGCGAATAATTATTACCAGAAAGAGCAGCTTCCAGATGCGCGAATAATTTCTACAATGGGACTGGAAAAGAAAGATTTAACAACACTACAGTCTTTAAAAGATGTCGAAACAGTTGTGCCGAGGTATACAATAGATGCCACGATTGGGCCGCAAAATAATGCAGTAAAATTGTTTGGCTATCAAAAAAATCAAGCAGGATCGGTTAACTATCAAGTAGTTGACGGTCGGTTACCTAAACAAACAAATGAAATTGCATTAGATACATTAGCGAAAACTAGATATGACTATAAAATGGGTGATAAAATCACTTTAAACGATGCAGCGATTAAAGAAAAAGGACTGACACAAACTCATTTTACTGTTGTCGGATTTATCAATTCACCAGAATATATTGATAATACATCCAGGGGAACCACAACGGTCGGTTCTGGAACGTTAAACTTTTTTGGCGTGGTTTCGGAAAAAGCCTTTGACAGTCAACGGTATCCAGAATTGCTAATCTCATTTCGTTCATTAAAACATCAAAATACGTATTCCTCTGATTATGAAAAGAAAAGAGAGCAGGCCTTAAATCAAGTAAAAGAGGCACTGAAAAATCGGCCAGAAGAACAGATTGCGGCTCTGCGTGATTCGGTTCAGCCGGACATTAACCAAGGTCGGCAAGCGTTGGAAACGGGAAAACAAGCGCTTGCGCAGTTGGAGCAACAACCAGGAATTCCAGCTGAGATGCTTGAAAAGCAAAAAGACGAATTGACTAAACAGGAACAACTATTGGCTGAAAAAGAAACAGAGCTAGCCAATTTGAAAGCCCCAACGTATTATTATTTTACCAGGGAAGACAATCCAGGATTTTCTGAATATCAAGATAATGCTGATCGGATTTCCTCTTTAGCCACGCTGTTCCCGTTGTTCTTTTTCCTAATTGCGGCATTAGTTAGCTTAACTACCATGACACGTATGGTGGAAGAAAAAAGAATGGAAATTGGTAGTTTGAAAGCTTTAGGTTATCGTAATCGTGAAATTGCTTCAATCTTTATTACCTATGCGACGGTTGCCAGTCTAACAGGCGCATTATTAGGATTGGCAGTTGGCTATTATCTATTCCCTAAAATAATTTTTGATGCCTACGGTCAAATGTACAATATTCCTGATTTAGTTACACCGTGGTACTTGAATTACAGTTTATGGGGCATTATTGTAGCCTTAGCTTGTACCGTGGGGGCAGCTTTAGTGACATTAAGAATCGATTTATTAAGTACCCCAGCTACCTTGCTAAGACCCAAAGCGCCGAAAGCGGGCCAACGTATTTTACTAGAACGAATCCGCCCTTTATGGCAACGAATGAGCTTTATTCAAAAAGTGACCGCTAGAAATCTGTTCCGCTATAAACGTCGGATGCTGATGACCGTTATCGGAATAGCTGGTTGTATGGGGCTGTTAATTGTTGGTTTTGGTTTACGCGATTCAATTGTCGATGTCGCTACAATTCAATTTAATAAAATCTGGCATTACCAAGCAGTCGTGACTTTTAAAGAGCAAACAACACCTGAAGAGACAAAAGAGTATCAAGAAACGTTGCGCAAACTGGATGGTTTGAATAAAACAATTCCATTATATTCAGAAATCTTTAAAACGAAGGGCAAAGGCGCACCAACTCAAAATATTACACTTTATGTGCCGCAAGATTCTTCGAAAATGGCTGAGTTTCAATTATTTAATGATCGAGTCACTGGAGAAAAATATTCCCTCCATGATGACGGTGTAATCATTAATGAAAAATTAGCTAAATTATTTGGCTATAAAGTCGGAGATCAATTAAATTTAGAAAATAGTGATAATCAAACCTATCACGTGAAAATTGCCGCGATTGCAGAGAACTACACGGGTCATTTTGTCTATATGACGCCGAAACTCTACCAGACGATGACGAAACAGAAGCCGGAGTATAATACAGAATTCCTACTTTTTGACAAAAAATTATCCTCAAAACAAGAAACCTCAATCGGAGAGGCGTTGACAAAACAGCCGAAAGTTTTGAACATTACGTTTTTAACTGCGATGAAAGGTTCGTTTGATGATATGCTGAAAAGCCTCGATATTGTCATTTGGGTACTGATCGCTGTTTCTGGTTCTTTAGCGTTAATTGTGTTATATAATTTAACCAACATTAATGTTTCTGAACGGATTCGAGAACTTTCCACGATTAAGGTTTTAGGGTTTTACGATCGTGAAGTCACCACCTATGTCTACCGTGAAAACATTATTTTAACGTTTATTGGTATTATTGTTGGCTGCTTCTTTGGGAAAATTTTGCATCAGTATATTTTAGCAACCGTTGAAGTTGATTTAATTATGTTTTCGCCAATTATTCATTGGCCGAGTTATCTGTATTCCGCAGTCATCACCATGTGTTTCACGTTGTTTGTGATGGTCATTATGCATCGAAAATTGAAGAAAATCAATATGATTGAAGCGTTAAAATCAAATGAATAGCACATTTTAAAAAACGAGGAGTCCGTAGAAGTTCGATAATTCTAGGGCTGCTCGTTTATTGCTGTTTCTTTTATTAAGCAAAAATAGGTCTTAAGATGTATCTTTTGAGATTTATTTGGAAATTACTACTCTTTTTATTTAAAAATTGGTACACTATTACTAGGTTATAGCACAGAAAGGAGTGTGGGAAAAGTGTTAGAAGGTCTACCATTGGAAACGGTTTATTTTTATGTATTAGTGGGGAGCGCGGTCCTCGCTTTTTTACTAATTATTTTTGGGGATGTTTTTAATTTTGATGGACCGGTGGACCCAATGCTGATTATTCCATGGATTGCTTTTACCTCGCTGTTTGGGTACCTTGGGGAAGAATTAACAGCGGTGAATAGTTGGCTTATTTTAATGGTCAGTGGTATTCTTTCAACTATTATTGTTTTCTTCCTGAATTTTTATTTGTTGGTCCCTTTGAAAAATTCGGAGGCCACAATTTCTATTTCGGAAAAAGACATGGAAGGTCGTGTTGCTACTGTGATTACTCCAATTCCTGTCCAAGGAATGGGCGAGATTCAATTGAAGAGTGTTACAGGTTCGTTAAGTCGACCAGCAGCATTTTATGTGCCACAAGTAGTAGCTGCGCCAAGTGGTAGTGAGGTATTGATTATTGAATTGAAAGAACGGGTTTGTTATGTCATTCCTTACGAAGGCAGTCTAAAAATATAGAGTAGGAGAGAAGAAAATGGGGATTTTGTTACCGATTATTATTGCAGTTTTAGTATTATTAATGTTATTAATTGTGTTTGTTTCTAAATATCAGACAGCCAAACCTGATGAGGCGTTAATTATCAGCGGGAGCTATCTAGGCTCTAAAAATGTTCATGTGGACGAAGGTGGCAACAAAATTAAAATCGTTCGTGGCGGTGGTGCGTTTGTCTTACCCGTGTTCCAACGTTCGAATCGAATTAGTTTGCTTTCAAGTAAATTAGATGTTTCTACACCAGAAGTGTACACAGAACAAGGGGTTCCTGTGATGTGTGATGGGACATCAATCATTAAAATTGGTTCATCGGTTGAAGAAATTGCGACAGCAGCGGAACAATTTTTAGGAAAAACAACGGAAGAATTAGAAAATGAAGCACGTGAAGTATTAGAAGGACATTTACGTTCGATTTTAGGTTCAATGACAGTGGAAGAAATTTACCAAAACCGTGATAAATTTAGCCAAAGTGTGCAAGAAGTTGCCAGTGTTGACTTAGCTAAAATGGGCCTAGTTATTGTGTCGTTCACAATTAAAGAAGTTCGTGATAAAAATGGATACTTGGATTCATTAGGGAAACCAAGAATCGCGCAAGTTAAACGTGATGCAGATATTGCTGAAGCAGAAGCCTTGAAAGAAACTCGTATCAAAAAAGCGGAAGCTGAAAAAGAATCACAACAAGCAGAATTGCAACGTCAAACAGAAATCGCAGAAGCTTCAAAAGAAAAAGAATTGAAATTAGCGTTATACAAACAAGAACAAGACATTGCCAAAGCCAAAGCAGACCAAGCTTATAACTTGGAAAGCGCGCGTGCACAACAACACGTGGTTGAACAAGAAATGGAAGTCAAAGTCGTTGAACGTCAAAAACAAATTGAGTTAGAAGAAAAAGAAATTACGCGTCGTGAAAAACAATACGACTCAGAAGTGAAGAAAAAAGCCGATGCAGATCGTTACGCACGCGAACAAGAAGCCCTTGCACAAAAAGCACGTGAAGTGGCAGAAGCCGAAGCAGAACGCTTCAAAGTTGAAGCATTAGCCGAAGCGGAAGCCAACAAAACGCGTTTAACAGGTCAAGCGCAAGCCGAAGCTATTTTAGCTCGTGGTGCAGCGGAAGCCGAAGCCAAACAAAAGATTGCTGATGCCTTCAAGGAATATGGTGAAGCAGCTGTGTTAAGTATGGTGATGGAAATGTTGCCACAATTAATGAAAGAAGCGGCACAACCATTGGGCAACATCGACAAGATTTCAGTGGTAGATACAGGCGCAGGTGGCGAAAATTCTGGCGCCAACCGTATTACCAACTATGCAACAAACTTGTTGGCTGGTACACAAGAAACACTAAAAGAAACAACGGGCCTTGATGTGAAAGAGCTAATTGAAAACTTTTCTAAAAAAGGTACCTCAAATAGCGTGAACTATCATGCGACAGAAGGCTCAGAAAAAGAATAGAAATCAGTCTTTAAGGAGTAGCGAATCGCATTTCGTTACTCCTTAATGCTGCATTGAAACGATAAACGAACAATCTGACAGAGAAATAGTGAGTGCTTGTTTTGTTTCAAAGATTCTGATAACATAGAGTTCTTGGAGGGATAGAGATGTCAAAAAAGAATAAAGATATTGAAGTACGTGTTGAAGAAGAAAAAGCTCAATATAATGGAGCGAACGTTTTAATGAACAAATTATTTATTGGTAAAAAAGAAATCGGTCGTGTCATTCCGCAAAATGATAAAAAATTCATCATTGAAATTGATGGCAAGCAAGAAGGTACAGCAAAAAATCTGGACGAAGCCTTTGAAACAATTATTCGTCAATGGAATTTAAGTGAATAAAAAATAAATAACAATTTTTTTAAAAAAAGGGTTGCTTTTTTCTGGAAAAGATTGTATTATAACTAAGTCAGGTCGTTACAGCGACAATGACTTTTTGGAGGAATAGCGAAGTGGCTAAACGCGACGGACTGTAAATCCGTTCCTTAGGGTTCAGTGGTTCGAATCCACTTTCCTCCATTTTCTTTTTGGGGTATAGCCAAGCGGTAAGGCAACGGACTTTGACTCCGTCATGCGTTGGTTCGAATCCAGCTACCCCAGTTTTCAGAACATTTCTGGTAGAGAGATGTTCTTTTTTTGTATAATTATATAACAAAAAAGAGGTAAGATTTTCCTCATGTACAGGCTAGAAAAGTTTTCATTTATATAAGAATATGCTAAAGTATTAAGAAAGAATAGTCTGGAGTTGATAAGAATGAACTTTAAAGAAAAAATTACAGAAATAGTTGAAAATGTTTATGATTTAGCGCGTGATGGTAAGTATGATGTCAAAGTTGACTTAATTCCACGTAAAAAAGGCAACATTAAAAGTGGCGTTAAAGTTACTTCTTCAAGAAATACAGCCCACAACATCAAATGGCGCTCAAAAAACTAACTCATCTTTAACAGAAACACCAGAGCAGACAAAATTATTGTCGGCTCCGGTGTTTTTATTTTTCTAATTCAATGCCTAAGACAGTTAAATGCCCATTACCAACTAATTTGATAACTAATTGGGCTAAATGGTTGGGTGTCATATCCGTCTCGCTAGTAATCCACCAATGAAGCGTACCGATGAAGATAGAGGTCATGTATTCAATAACAAAATCTATTGGCACATCAATATCATTTTCGGTAATTCGCAACTGCGAAAAAATCGTCGCATATTTTTCTTCGATAATTTCAGCTAAGCGTTTTCGAAAGTGTTCGTTGAAATTATTGTCCGTGATAGTTAAGAAGAAAGATTTGTTCTCTTGAATATTAATGTAGAGTTGCGTCAGAAGTTCTTCAATGTGCTTCACGCGGACGCGGTTACCATTAACCAGTTGTTGCGAATCAAGAATAGCGGTAAAAGCACTAAGCGTAAAGGTGAAGATTGCATCATATAAATGCTGTTTGTCTTTAAAATGAGCATAAAAAGTCGCACGATTAATCATAGCTTCATTAGCAATATCTTGAATCGTTACCGCTTCGTAGCCTTTCGTTTCTACAAGTTTAAAAAAAGCTTCAATAATCATTTTTCTGGTTCGTTGTACTCTAAGGTCTGTTTTCTTTGCCATCATAAATTCCTTTCGAGATAGTCAACATTCACGGAAACTTTGTTGTTTATCTCACAAAATAGGGTAAATTGCTTGTTGCAAATCATTTAGAACCTTTCTAAAATAGGTATATCTATTATAACAAACAGTTTGTATAATAATCAACAAACTGTTGGGAAATGAAGGGGTATTTCAATTGATGGTTATGAGAGCAGGGATTGATGTTGGGTCAACGACAGTAAAATTAGTATTTTTAAATAAACAAAATCAGCCTATTTTTACAAAATATGAACGTCATTTTTCAGATGTCAAAGCAGCAACGGAACGCATTTTAAAAGAAGGGCTATCAAAGGTCGGCGCAGATCAACCTTTGACAATGACCATAACTGGCTCTGGTGGTATGGGGCTGGCTGAGGTATTAGGGATTCCTTTTGTTCAAGAGGTAATCGCATGTACGCGAACTGTTGAAACAATGATCCCAGAAACGGATGTTGCTATCGAACTTGGCGGAGAAGATGCAAAAATCACTTTTTTTGATGGCGCTTTAGAGCAACGAATGAATGGTAGTTGTGCAGGTGGGACAGGCGCCTTTATCGATCAAATGGCTGTTTTACTTAAAACGGATGCCAATGGAGTGAATGAATTGGCGGAAAATTATCAAAACATTTATCCGATTGCTTCCCGCTGTGGGGTTTTTGCCAAAACAGATGTTCAACCTTTAATCAATGAAGGAACAGCAAAAGAAGATATCGCGGCAAGTATTTTTCAAGCGGTAGTTAATCAAACAATCGCCGGGTTAGCTGCTGGTCGCAAAATTAAAGGTAAAGTAGCGTTTTTAGGCGGACCTTTATTTTTCATGTCAGAATTGAGAAAACGGTTTGTTGAAACCTTAGCAATTCAGCCAGAAGATGTTATTTTTCCAGAACAACCGCAACTGTTTGTAGCAATGGGAGCAGCACTTTATTCAGAAGATGCAGCCGAATGTACATTGGAAGAATTAATTCAGCGCTTAGTGAACAGCCAGGCTACTGATTTACAGCCGAGCGACACGTTACCACCGTTATTTAACAGCGCAGAAGATCTGGCAGATTTTCGAGAAAGACACGCGCAAGCCCAAGCGACGGAGAAACCTTTATCTCAACATACTGGCGTGACCTTTTTAGGGATTGATGCAGGCTCCACAACGACAAAAGTCACATTGATTGATGAAGATGGCCATTTGTTGTTTTCTTTTTATGGTAATAACCAAGGGCAACCTTTAGAAACCACCATGACAGTACTGAAATCACTTTATCAACAACTGCCTGAAGAAGTTTTTATCGGAAAAGCGGCTGTTACAGGATATGGAGAACAGCTAATAAAAAATGCGTTAAAAGTCGATATTGGTGAAGTTGAAACGATGGCCCATTACAAAGCAGCCAACCATTTTCAGCCAGGTGTGGATTTTATTTTGGATATCGGAGGACAAGATATGAAAGCGATGACCATTAAAAATGGCGTGCTTTCCTCGATTCAATTAAATGAAGCTTGTTCTTCTGGGTGCGGTTCTTTTATTGAAACCTTTGCGCAATCCTTAAACTATAACGTGAAGGATTTTGCTTTAGCCGCCTTAGAATCGCAAGCGCCTGTTGATTTAGGTTCTCGGTGTACTGTTTTTATGAACTCAAAAGTGAAACAAGTTCAAAAAGAAGGGGCCTCTGTCGGCGATATTTCTGCTGGACTATCTTATTCAGTCATCAAAAATGCCATTTATAAAGTAATTAAGGTTCGTCGACCTGAAGAGTTGGGAGCAAAGATTGTCTGCCAGGGAGGAACATTTTACAATGAAGCGGTCTTGAGAGCTTTTGAAAAAATTAGCGGTCATGAAGTGGTTCGTCCATCTATTGCTGGTTTGATGGGGGCCTATGGGGCAGCGCTGATTGCTTTGGACGCTTATGAAATTGGGGAAGAAACCACGCTTCTTTCTTTAGAAGAGTTAGCGGCATTTACCTCTGAAAAGGAATTTACTCATTGCGGCTTGTGTGAAAACAATTGTCAATTAACGGTCACAGTGTTTTCAGATGGGCGCCAATTTATTACGGGAAATCGCTGTGAACGTGGTGCACGAATTAAAATTAAACGAGAAGAACGCAAAGTGAATTTGGTTGATTATAAGTACCGCAAGTTATTTAAGTACCGACCTTTGCGGGAAAATAAAGCGTTTCGTGGGCGCTTGGGTATCCCTAGAGTCCTAAACATGTATGAAAATTATCCTTTGTGGCATACATTTTTTACTGACTTAGGCTTTCGGGTCGAATTATCGCCACGTTCTAATAAACAAATCTATGAACAAGGCCTTGAAACGATTCCCAGTGATACGGTTTGTTACCCAGCGAAAATGGCGCATGGACATATTCAAGCATTAATTGATGCGCAAGTGCCAATCATCTTTTATCCTGGTGTCGTTTTTGAACAGCAAGAAACAGCGGAAGCGGATAATCATTTTAATTGTCCGATTGTGCAAAGCTACCCAGATGTTATTCGAAATAATGTGGATGCCATCAGAGAGGGGCAAGTGGATTATCGAAATCCCTATCTTAATTTAGCGAATGAAGCAGCAGTTGCCAAAGTTTTAGCTGAAAATTTTGCTGATTTAGGGATTTCCTTAGAAGAAATTCAAACAGCGCTGCATCATGGTTATCAAGAATTAACAGCCTTTAAAAAAGAAATTCAAGAAAAAGGCGAAGAAACGTTAGCCATGTTAACTGAAAAAGGCCAGAGAGGGATTGTCTTATCGGGGCGACCGTATCACTTGGATCCAGAGATTAATCACGGCATTGCCGAAGTCATTACACAGGAAGGATTCCATGTCTTGACAGAAGACAGTATCTCCCATCTTGGAGACGTGCAGAATTTACGTGTGGTGAATCAATGGGTCTATCATTCTCGCTTATATGCGGCGGCTAAAGTAGTGGCTAAGACGAAAAATTTAGAACTTGTCCAACTGAATTCCTTTGGTTGTGGCTTGGATGCTGTGACAACCGATCAAGTAGAAGAAATCATGGATCGGTCTGGCAAAATTTATACAGTCCTCAAAATCGACGAAGGCGCGAATTTGGGTGCAATTCGTATTCGGTTGCGCTCCTTGAAGGCGGCTGTCAATGAGCGGGAGAAGCAACAGTTTGTTCCGCATAGACAAATGGAAGAGCCAGAGAAAATTGTGTTTACAAAACAAATGAAAAAAACACATACTTTACTGTTACCAATGCTTAGCCCGATTCATCAATCTGGATTAGTCGATGTAGCATTACAAGCTTCTGGCTATCATGTCGTCTGTTTGCCTGCGCAAGACAAAGAAGCTGTGAATGTCGGGTTAAAATATGTCAATAATGATGCGTGTTACCCAGCAATTATTTCTATCGGACAACTAGTCGAAGCTTTGGAAAGTGGTCAATATGATTTGGATAATGTCAGTGTCTTAATGACGCAAACAGGGGGCGGTTGTCGCGCAACGAATTACATTCCATTATTACGAAAAGCCTTAAATGATGCTGGTTTTTCTCAAGTTCCTGTAGTTTCAGTTTCGATGGGCAATAAAGGAGTCGAATCCAATCCAGGATTTAAATTTACGTTGCCAATGATCAAACGTTTAGTGGTTGCCTTTTTATATGGTGACTTATTCGAACGAGTAGTTTATCGAACAAGACCTTATGAAACAGAAAAAGGAATGGTAGATCAACTGCACCAAGATTGGCTAAAAAGAGTGGAAGCCAATGTCCGGAATGGTTCGCTGACACAATTTAATCACTTCATGAAAAAAATTATTCGGACGTTTGATGAAATTCCTTTACAAGAGATAAAAAAACCAAAAGTCGGTGTGGTCGGGGAAATTTTAGTGAAATATTCGCCGACAGCGAATAATGATATTGTGCGTTTGTTAGAAGAAGAAGGTGCTGAAGCAGTTGTGCCAGATATTGTTGGCTTTATGAACTATTCTTTGTACAATCAAATTTGGAAATACGAAAATATGGGGATGTCAAAACAAAGCAAACGTTTAGCAGAATTTGCGATAAAAATCATTGAATTGGTAGAAAAACCAATGGATAAGGCATTGAGAAAATCGGTCCGTTTTGATGGCCTTCATTCCATTTATGATATGGCAGCAGACGCAAGTAAAATTTTATCAATTGGCAATCATACGGGTGAAGGTTGGTTTTTAACAGCTGAAATGATTGAGCTCTTAAAACATGAGGTGAATAACATCGTTTGTATGCAACCGTTTGGATGTTTACCAAACCATATTGTTGGAAAAGGGGTCGTGAAAGAGCTACGACGTCAATATCCGCAAGCAAACATTGCGCCGGTGGATTATGATCCAGGGGTATCTTTGGTCAATCAGTTGAACCGAATCCGTTTGATGATGGCCACAGCGAACAAGTTGTTGAAAGAAGAAAATGTAAAAAGATAATAACTAATAGAAATTCGTTTAAAAACATTTGACTTGGTCACTTTTTACTGACTAAGCCAAATGTTTTTGTTATAAAAAGAAAGCGTGCAACTAGACCAACTTTGATAAAAATTCCAATTCCTCTTTTATTTATCATTTTTTGGTTGTTTACACGGTCTATACCAGTTATAATAGAAGAGGAGATGAACGAAGAGGAGGAAGCGTAAATGGTTCAAAATATACCAATTTATATTCAAATTCACGATAAAATCAAAGAAGATATTGAAAAAGGTGTCTGGAGTATCGGGGATCGTTTGCCCTCTGAGCGAGAATTAGCCTTGAAATTTGATGTTAGTCGAATGACCTTACGCCAAGCCATTCAGACTTTAGCAGACGAAGGGATTTTAGAACGAAAAATTGGTTCAGGAACGTATGTAGCACGTAAGAAAGTTCAAGAAACAATGACAGGTACCACTAGTTTTACAGAAATTACCTTGTCTCAAAATCGTGTTCCTTCTAGTCGGACGGTGTCTTATTTTGTAGCGAAACCTAGTTCTAGTGAGATGGAAAAATTACAACTAGGTCCAGAAGATTCAATTTTACGAATGGAAAGAATTCGTTTTGCGGATGACATTCCGATTTGTTTTGAGGTGGCGAGCATTCCTTATTCATTGGTCTCGGAATATGGCAAATCTGAAATCACGAACTCCTTTTATAAAACACTTGAAGCCAAATCCGGCCACAAAATTGGCCACTCTAACCAAACGATTTCTGCTGTTCAAGCATCGGAGCAGATCGCAGAATATTTAGAGATTAAACGAGGCGATGCGATTCTGCGTGTGCGCCAAGTATCCTATTTTGAAAACGGACTACCTTTTGAATATGTTCGTACGCAGTATGCAGGAAGTCGATTCGAGTTTTATTTAGAGAAGTAAGAAAATGATAAGTATGGAAAAACGCCGAGGAATAGGCTGAGACAAGGTATTTTAACCTCCAAAAGTTGTATGTGAAAAACACAATTTTTGGAGGTTGTTTTTGTAAACTTATAAGGTAGAATTTAAATTAAATTTAGAGAAAGCATTTCAATTCAAATAAATATCGAATAGAGTAGCAGGTCTGAATACCAGAAAAGTGAGATGATTTGTCCCGCTATAAATATTGTTAAAAGGGTGCTATCAATTTTTTTAAAATCTACATATGATTAAAACTTGATACTATAATGTTAGTGGTAAGGTTAATGTATACCATAGCGGTGCTTGAGGAAAGCAGAAATGTTTCTGATGTTAGGTATGTGGGCTTGTGTATTGACTGATTTTCCTTTGAAGTTGGATAATAAGCTCTCAGATAATTGGAAATACTATATTTTTTCCGATAGAACAGATGGATTAGTAAAGATTAATACTGAACAGTCAAGTGTTTAAAAAAAGTGATTTTCAAATGGTGATAAAAGTATATTTAAAGGAACTCGAATTTTTAGAAAGTAGCTTCAAACTTAGTTTGAAAGAACTTAGTTTGAAAGAATAGCTTTCGGCTATAAAAAAAGTTAAAAGGAGCCTGCCATGTTACAGAAATATATAGAAATTTTAACAAGAGACGAGGCCATCTTTCGTAAAAAGCCAGATGGAACAGAAGTAAATTATTTTCTATTTCCAGAGTTTGAAATACATATAAATAGCTTGCCAGGAAAAACTGTGCAAGGTTGGCATAAGCATCACGAAATCGAGGAAGTTTTACTTGTGCAGTCGGGAAAAGTGAAAATAGAAGAGGTAGAAAATCAGCAAATTGTTTCAAGAATTTGTGCAGAAGGAGAACTTATTCGGATGCATAATAGTCTTCATCGGATTAGTAATCCTGATACGTTATCTGCATCATTTACAGTATTTCGTTTTGTTCCACAAGGGCAAAATCAACAAGAATGCATAAAAAATGATAAAGAAGAATTCTCTGATGCGGCAGTACAACGGCTTCTAAAAATAAATGATTCGTTGTGATTGTTATTTTTAAACTTTTCTTTTCCCCCTCCTAGAAAACACAAAACCGTGGTACAATAACTTACGTAATAGACACACCTACTCCGAATGTCAAAAAAGGGCAGAAAAGTAGACAAGAAATTGTTTAAGGAGTAAAGTAAACTTACTTAAAATTTTGGGGGAAATAAAATGTATGATGTAATTATCATTGGTGCCGGTCCTGCTGGGATGACGGCAGCACTTTATGCATCACGGTCCAATCTTTCTGTATTGATGATTGAACGCGGTGCGCCTGGTGGGCAAATGAACAACACTGCTGAGGTAGAGAATTACCCAGGCTTTGATTCTATTATGGGTCCAGAATTGGCCTATAAAATGTATGAAAATGTAGAGAAATTTGGTACGGAAAATGCGTATGGCATTGTGATGGGCATTGAAGACCACGGATCCTATAAAGAAGTGATTTGTGATGACAAATCTTATGAAGCTAAAGCGGTAATTATAGCGACAGGCTGTGAACACCGAAAATTGGGTGTAAAAGGCGAAGAAGAATTTGCTGGTCGTGGTGTTTCTTATTGTGCCGTTTGTGACGGTGCCTTCTTTAAAAATAAACGCTTAGTAGTTGTTGGTGGTGGCGATTCTGCAGTTGAAGAAGCAATCTATTTAACACAATTTGCTTCTGAAGTAGTGATTGTTCACCGTCGTGATGAATTGCGTGCGCAAAAAATCATTCAAGATCGTGCCTTTGCAAATGAAAAGATTTCCTTTGTTTGGGATACAGTTGTCGAAGAAATTGTTGGCAATGAAATGGTCGTGACAGGTGTGAAAGCACGAAATGTCAAAACAGATGAAGTTTCTGAAATTGAAGCAAACGGCGTGTTCATTTATGTGGGGCTAGATCCATTAACAGAACCATTTAAGAAAGCTGGTATTACGAATGAGGCTGGTTGGATTGAAACAGACCAAGAAATGAGAACAAAAATTCCTGGTGTTTATGCCATTGGTGATGTCCGTGAAAAAACATTGCGTCAAATCACGACAGCGGTCGGTGAAGGCGGTATTGCTGGACAACAAGTATTTAACTATA
This sequence comes from Enterococcus sp. DIV1337a, assembly GCF_051712285.1. Classification (NCBI taxonomy): domain Bacteria; kingdom Bacillati; phylum Bacillota; class Bacilli; order Lactobacillales; family Enterococcaceae; genus Enterococcus; species Enterococcus sp. DIV1337a. The sequence continues at coordinate 1,103,316 of NZ_JBIOOP010000001.1, forward strand.
TTGAAGAATTAAAATAAAAAAATGCTTTTGCCTTTAATAATAAGGGCAAAAGCATTTTTTTAATAGGTTCCTTTAATGACAAAATAAGAGCCACGAATGGTTCCAGCTAATTTTGATTTTTGACGAGCAAATTTGAATTTTCCTTCAAATTCTGCAGGAATTACCATACCATCTGAAAGTTTAAACCCAACGGCGCGTTTGCCTTCATCAGCTAATGTGTACATCACGTTAACTGTTAAGCCGTTTTCATAAAATACATAGGCCATTTTTATGCCATCTAAAGTGAAAGAAGAAATTTCAAGTGGCTTGTAAGGGAAATGTAATTCTCGTTCTAATAAAATTTTTTCAATCCAGGCCAATGTTTCTGGGGCTTCAGAGGCAGGGACGGTCGTAAAGCGATGTTTGTATTTATTCCAAAAATAGCGAGCTTCATTCGCTCTTAGTCCAGCAAGAGCAGGTGCTACTGGTGAACTTTCTAAACCAATAGTAGTTACTTCTTTAAAATCAACTGTATAAACCATGATTTGATACTCCCATCATTTATTTTAAACTAAGTATAACGGTAGCAGGAGTAACGGACAATTATTATTACTTAAAAGAATGAAATTGGGACAAAACGATTGGCTTCGAGAAATGTTAGGATTTCCGAAAGCGTAGGTTCTGTCCCATAGATTAGTATAAAATTTGGTTATTTAGCGATAAGATATGCGCATGTGCTTATTTATTGGCATCTATGTTAACTTTTTCATCTGCGGTAGTCGTTTTAACATCTACTGTATAAATAAGTTTGTTGTTATTTTTGGCTAACTTCCAAGTCAAAATACGTGGAGAAAGTCCTCCAACTTCTTTTTTTGCTTTGGCTAAGACGTCGTTAACAGCGCCTAATTCTTTGACTTCAGCAGCTGAAAAGGTTGTCTCATTTTCGCCAAGTTGATTTGTTTCAGTATTTTTGGTGACTTTTCCTGTTTCAGGATTCACGTAAAGTGTTTCTGTCTCATTGGTAAAGATATAGCTGTAGTCACTATCTGGTTTTGTATCAAATTGGACATTTACTAATGGTTTGTTGCCAGCTTCTTTTTCGTAGATTTCAGCAGCTTGCTGCAAACTAACTTTGTACTTAGTATCTGTGACAGCATCTTTTCCTATGCCGCAACTAGCTAAAATAAAAATAGCTCCTAAAAGTGAAAAAAATAGTAAAAATGGTTTTTTTAACATGAAATTACCTCGTTTCCTTTTATTAAGTGTTCACAATCATTTAGTATACGGAGGTTTTATAAAAATTACAAATAAAAAACAATCCTTTAAGAGAAATTAAAGGATTGTTTTTTGTTATTTATTCTGCACGCAAAGCAACTGCCGCATCTTTTTTCGCTGCCATTCGGGCAGGAATATGGCCACCAATCATGGTTAAGATTGTGCTAATTACAATCAAAATAATCCCGTGAATTGGATTTAGGGTGGCAACATTTTCTAAATCAGTCAGGTTATAGAGTACTGCGTTGATTGGAAATGTTGCGAGAAAGGCAATCACAACACCAAGAATGCCAGAGGCAACGCCTAAAATAGCGGTTTCGGCATCAAACACACGGGTAATATCTTTTTTACGAGCCCCTAGCGCTTTCAGAATACCGATTTCTTTGGTCCGCTCAATGACAGAAGTATAGGTGATGATCCCAATCATAATCATACTTGTGACAAGGGAAATCCCAGCAAATGCAATCAGCACATAGGTGATGGCATCCATTAAACCACCTGTTAAGCGGGTCATCGTTCCAGCTAAATCAGAATAGATGATTTGGTCTTTTTTATCTTTTCCTTTGTTATAAGCATCTAAATAATCAAGAATTTTATCTTTTGATTTGAAATCGTTTGGATAAATCATAATACTTGAAGGAATTTCATTCGCTCCTAAATAAGACAACAGGTTTTCTTTAGCGGAAGCATCTAATGTTTCGTTGGTCATAACGTTAGTGTTGCTAGCTTCTTGCGCTTTGACAATGTCAGACGTTTTGTTTTTGGCAATCATATTAGTTGAAAGTGCATCGCTATAAGCAATCCCAGGTGCTAATAGATTCATTGTTGATGAATCTTTAATTCGCAAAATCCCTGAAATTGTTAATTCGGTATTTTCTGGATTATTGTAAACAGCTTGCAAATCTTGGTTAGGAATGAAGTTGCCTGTCGGTAATTTGGTGTAAAATGCATTATTATTGGCTAACTTCATTTTTGTACCGACAATGTCTGAAAAGGCAATCTTTTGATTATCTTTCACGTCAAAGCCAAGATTTTTTAAGGCATTAATATTGGTGGTATTGTTACTATCGACGATTAAAACGACATCGGTTTCTTTTTCTGGATAATTTCCTTCAAGCAACGAGTAATTGTCTTTTAAGAAATTGTTTTTTCCGTTTTCTAGTTGTTTAGGAAAAGCAGAAACGCCGACGCCAGTTTGGGCAGCCATCATGGAAGCCATCGCGTTTGATTGGCCGTCAGGTGCATCGTTTGAAAATTTGACCGTTTGTGCTTTCCCGTTGATTTCTCTTAATAAGTTCATATTGACTAGACGAGTATAGCCAATATTGTTACTTAATTCAGGATCAATGTGATTGACATAGTCAATAAATTTTTGGTCAATTAAATTCGTGTGTTGCGCACGGTCCGCATCGCTGATTTTAGCAGTCACTTCTTTTTCTTTGGGGAAGGTGCCTTTTTTGTCCTGATTATTGAAACTTTCTGGATCTTGATCTGTCGCTATTTTAGAAATGGTAATCGGAAATTGCGCTAACGTTTCCGACTGAGTTTTATCAATTTGTTTCTGGAATCCTGTTGAAAGAGAAAGGACAATCGCGATACTGATAATTCCGATACTTGAAGCAAAGGCGGTTAAAAAAGTTCGCCCTTTTTTAGTGCGGATATTATTAAAAGACAAACGCAGCGCAGTCGTGAATTTCATTTTGGTGCGTTTCAATTCGAAAGGTTCTTTTTTTTCATGTTCAATATGAGGACGCGAGTCATGACGAATTTGGCCATCTGAAAATTCAATAATTCGATCAGCGTATTCATGAGCTAATTCAGGGTTGTGGGTCACCATAATGACTAATTTTTCTTTCGAAAGTTCTTGGATAAGTGCCATAATTTGTAGGCTGGTTTCTGAATCCAATGCACCAGTTGGTTCGTCACAAAGTAAAATATCGGGATCATTAGCTAAAGCACGAGCAATGGCAACCCGTTGCATTTGACCACCAGATAATTGGGAAGGCTTTTTATGGATATGGTCTTTTAAACCGACACGGATGAGTGCATCTTCGGCTTTTTGGCGTCTTTCTGCTTTTGAAATACCACTTAGTGTCATACCAAGCTCGACATTATCCAAAATCCCTTGATGACTAATTAAGTTGTAACTTTGAAAAATAAAACCAATTGAGTTATTCCGATACGCATCCCAGTCGGCTTCTTTAAAATTTTCTGTTGATTTGCCGTTAATGATTAAGTCACCAGAATCGTAATTGTCCAATCCGCCAATCACATTCAACATCGTCGTTTTACCAGAGCCGCTGGGACCCAGAATTGCTACAAATTCTTGTTTTCGAAAAGCGACAGAGACGCCATCTAAAGCTTTAGTGGTCGTTCCGCCGACAGTATAATATTTTTTTATCTCTTTGAGTTCTAGCATGTTTTTCGCATCCTTCTTCCAATTTATCAACAACACAACCTTAAGTTAGTGTATAACGTAACATAATAGTTAACAAAAATCAATCATTACCATTTGATAATCAAGTGAGTTTAGTATACACTAGGTGGGAAACGAGGGAGAACATATGGATAAAGAGAAGCATTCGTCAAATTTAGATATTAGTGTCTTTACTGAAATTTTTTCATATATGAGCCAATTGCTTTTTAAAGACCTAGACTTGGAAGATCTAAAATTAACAAAGTTAGACATGTTAATTTTATTAATTGTGGCAACGAATGAAGGAATCAGTATGACGGAATTGGCTAACCAAGTAGGAACGTCAAAAGTTCAAGTGAGTCGCTCCATTGCGGGGTTAGAAGAACGAGCGATCGTTCAACGTCGCCATAATCAGGAAAATCGCCGCATGGTTAATGTCTATACGACAAAAGAAGGCGAGAAGCTTTTTAAGCAAAAAGAAAATCAAGTAAAACAGCAATTATCTGAAACGCTTAGTGTTCTTTCGTTAGAGGATTATCAAGAAGTCAATCAACACTTCTTGGCGGTCATGAAAATTTTGTCCAATTATCAAGCGCTACGAAGAAAAACGTGTAAGGAAAACAACCCCAAAAAATAAAAAACATCGTTTGGCTATAAACCAAACGATGTTTTTTTCTAGCCTTTGACAGAGCCAGAAGTCACGCCTTCTACATAGAAACGTTGCATTACTATAAATAAAATAGTAATTGGAATGGCAATTAGCACACACCCAGCTGTAAAAGCCATGAATAGTGAATTAGCTGTTGATTTGGTCATCATCGAAAAGAGACCAATTGCAACAGTGTAATTTTCAACTTTATCACCCATAATAACTTTTGCGAAAATAAAATCCATCCAAGGGCCCATGAAGGCGGTTAGAGAAGTATAGACAATAATTGGTTTCGACAATGGCAACGTAATTTTTGTGAAAATTTGCCACTTGTTGGCACCGTCAATCATAGCAGATTCGTCTAAAGCCATCGGAATGGTATCGAAGAACCCTTTGGCGATGTAAAAACCTAGCGCCGAGCCTGCAGAGTAAACCAGAATTAAAGCGAATAAACTTTCAGTTAAATTTAAGGCTTTTAAAATATAGTAAACAGCAATCATACTCATAAAACCAGGGAACATATTTAAGACAAGCGCCACTTTTAAAAATGGTTTTCTTAAGCGAAAACGCAACCGTGACAGCGCATAAGCCATTGCGATTGTAATAAAAGTTGATAACAGACAGCTTGCGATGGAAACGAACAAGGTGTTTAAAAACCAACGGACAAAGGGGAAGTTGCCAGTCTGATTTGTTAATAATACTTTATAGTTTTCTAAAGTGAATGTTTTGGGAATGATATAGGGAACAAATGCACCGCCTTCGCCACGAAAACTTGTTAAGATAATCCACACAATGGGGAACATCCAAAAAACTGCTAAAATGGTTAGAATGATGTAAACGCTGGTAAGTGCAGTGCGTTGTTTTTTCTGGTAACTTTTTGCTTTAGCCATAAGTTACGCCTCCTTAAATGAATTCGTCCGTGTATAGGCAATTAAACTAAAGACTGCGGAGAGAATGAAGATTAAAATACCAATCACAGAGGCTAAATTGTAATCCATTGTATCGACAGTCAATTTGTATAACCAGGTAACTAAAAGGTCAGTTGAGCCTGCACCGTAGAAGTTAGAATTGGCTGGACCGCCGCCCGTTAATAGATAAATGACATTGAAGTTATTGATGTTGCCAATAAATTGTTGAATCAGCGCCGGGGTCATCACAAATAGAATTTGTGGAAACGTTATACTTTTGAAAATTTGCCATTTATTGGCGCCGTCAATTCTAGCTGCTTCGATTTGATCTTCTGGAAGATTTTGGATAATCCCTGTAGAGATTAACATCGTAGCAGGAATACCAATCCACATATTGACAACAATAATGGTTAATTTTGCCCAATTCGGATCTGTTAAGAAGGGGATAGAAGAATCAATTAAGCCCCAGTTTAATAAGAGAGCATTGATAGGCCCAGAACCATTTAAGAGGTTTCGCATAATTAAAAGTGAAACAAACGGAGGTACGGCCATCGTGATAACAAAAATAGTTCGCCAAAACGCTTTATATTTTAAACCTTTTGTATTGATAAGCAAGGCTAAAATGATTCCAAAGAAGAAACAAGTTGCGGTTGCAAAAACAGCCCAAATCAAGGTCCAGCCAAGCACAGGAAAGAACGTTGAAGCCATATCGCCTGTGATTACATTGCCTAAATTTGCCAATCCAACCCAAGTAAAGAGGTTTTTCGGTGGCAAATGGTTATGGTCGTAGTTGGTAAAGGCAATTGAAATCATATACAACAACGGCAAGATGGTAAAGAAAAGAACACCTAGTAAGGGAATCGTCATTAAGGTTGCATGGAAACGTTCGTTTAGCAAGCTACGTAGATCATCCATAGTTGTTGGAATCTTTTTACCAGCTGTCTTTAATTCATACAGGTGACGGGCGCTTTTTAAATTGATTACATATAAAATGATTAGCGATAAACAGACTAAAATTGCTGCAATTCCGAATAATAATAAAAGCATTGAATTATCGCCTTCTTTTAGAACTTCAATCCCTAAAGAATCATCATATACTAATCCTTGCTGTTGGGTCCCTAGTGTTCCTAGCATCATTAATGCGTGGAAACCGTTACGGATTAACCAATAGATAAAGCCAATTTCAGCTGTTAAAAAGATGATTCCCTTTAACCACTGCTTGTTGGCAAAGTTTGCAGCACCCATAACTAAAAAAGATAGTTTTGTAGCAAAGTCGCCTTTGTTAAAGACCTCTCGAAATGACGTCTGGGCTTTCTTTTTCTTGAACATCTTCGTTCACTCACTTTCTACTTAAATAAAAAAGATAGAGGAAATGGGACAGCAGATTGAAGCTCGTCCCATTTCTTTACTCTTTTTATTCTTTTGCTTCTTTTGATGTGTCTTGGACTAATTTATCTAATTTTGCTTGATAATCCGCAGGTTTGATATTGCCTTTGTACGTATCATTAATCACTGCATCCATCGCAGGCCAGAATGAAACGATTTCTGGGATTTTTGGCATTACCACAGAGTGGGTTGGTTGCGCCATTTCTAAGATAGCTTTTGCAACAGTATCTTGTGTAATTTCTTCGTTTGTTTGTAATTTTTTGTTTGAAGGGACAAAACCGATTTCTTTAAAGTAAGTCATTTGTGATTTTTCGCTTGTTAAATAGTTTGCTAATGTCATTGCGGCCAATGGTGCTTGTGTTTGTTGGTTGACAGCAAAACTACGAACGCCCAAGAAAGCTTTCATTTGTTTTTCGCCATTGCCAAAATCAATGGTTGGATAGGCAGCAGCCCCCATTTTGTCGCCAAGAGCTTTTTCTACATCGTTTTTAGACCAAGGGCCAGAAAGGAAGGCATCCGTTTTACCAGAACCTAGGTTAGATAATGCTTCTGTATTTGATTGGATCACACCAGGATTATTTTTTTGATCGGCAATCCATTGTAATACTTCAATGCCTTGTTGATTATTAAAGTTGGTACCTTTTGGATCTTCGCCATTTTCACCATATAAGTAATCGCCATTACTCATAAATAGAGGACCGAAGATATAATTTGCGCCATCTTCACCAAAATTGGTGCCGATTTTGCCTTTTTCAGTTAAAGACTTCCAAGTTTTGATTTCCTCTGGAGAATACGTATCTTTGTTATAATAAAGAACTTGTGACTCTACGGCATAAGGGTAGGCATAGACTTTGTCTTTCCAAGTGACCCCTTCGACTGCCGAGTCAATATTGTTTTCTTTGACTTCTTTTTCATATTTTGTGTTAGGGTAAATCAGACCAGCTTCTGCCATTTGACCAATTTGATCATGTGGCATCATGAAAACATCTGCGGCTGCTTTAGGGTCTTTCGCAATGTCTTTTTTAGCATCTGCCGAATTGCCAGCAGTTAAGTTAACTTTAATATCAGGGTATTCTTTTTCAAAATCGGCGACAACTTTTTTAAAGACACCCATATATTCAGTATCAACCCATAATTTTACGTCACCAGCTGCTTTATTTGTTGAACCGCTTTCATTTTCGGCTTTCGTTTTTTCTGCGCCACCACAGGCAGTAAGTAAAACTGCGGAAGCACTTAAAAGGATACTGCCCATTAAAATCTTTTTCCAATTCACTTTCATTTTTGAACCCTCCAAAAATTATTTTTTACAAGTCTTATTATGCAACCGATTGCGGAAATAATCAAGTGTTTTTCATCGAGAAAGTTAAAAAAGTTTTTTTATTATAAATAACATACTGTTTGTTTAAAGTGGTGTATACCACTAATTAAGCATTTTAAATAAAAAAATAAAAAAGGGTATACAAATGCAATCGTTTGCGCTAAAATGTGTTCGAGTATGAGAAAATACACGAAAAGTGACAATTAAAGGAGAGAATTAAATGAACACTGCTGCAATCTACCATCGTCCAGAAAGTGAATTTGCTTATCTTTATACAGCAGAAACAATGCATATTCGTTTGCGTACGGCCAAAGACGACATTGCCTCTGTCCAATTAGTGCAAGGAGATCCTTATCTTTTAGGAAAAGAAAAGTGGTACCAACAGTCGTTAACCATGGAGAAATTAGTATCTACGGAGTTATATGATTACTGGTTTATTGCATTGAGTGCAAAATTTAAACGCCTTTCATATGCTTTTACTTTAGTGGGGACGGATGGTTTGACGGCGTTTTATGGCGAACACGGCATTTATCCTTTAGAAGAAAAGTATTTAGAGCGGGCGAATAATTATTTTCGGATGCCGTATTTTCATGAAATCGATCGTTTTAAAGCACCTGAATGGGTGAAAGAAACGGTTTGGTATCAAATATTTCCAGAGCGTTTTGCAAATGGTGATCCCGCCAATGATTCTGAAGGAACGTTGCCTTGGGGCTCTAAAAGACCAGATCGACAAGATTTTTTTGGTGGGGATTTGCAAGGGGTGCTAGATCATCTTGATTACATTGAAGATTTAGGTGTTAACGGCTTATATTTTTGCCCAATTTTTGAAGCGTTTTCTAATCACAAATACGATACGATTGATTATTTAAAAATTGACCCAGCTTTTGGCGATGGGGCTACCTTTAAGCGGTTAGTCGAAGAGTGTCATCGACGGGGTATCAAGATTATGTTGGACGCCGTTTTTAACCATATGGGGGATACTTCGCCTCAATGGCAAGATGTGTTAAAAAATGGCCAGGACTCAATTTATGCCGATTGGTTCCACGTAAATCAGTTTCCAGCTAACTATGAAGAAAGTGCTGATTTTGAAGAAGCAAGCAACATTACCTATGATACTTTTGCATTCACGCCGCATATGCCTAAATTAAACACAGCAAATCCAGAGGTGCAAGCCTACCTTTTAGAAATTGCTCGTTTTTGGATTGAGGAATATGATATTGATGCTTGGCGCTTAGATGTGGCAAACGAAGTGGATCATGCGTTCTGGAAAAAATTCCGGCAAACATGTGATGACGCAAAAGAAGATTTTTATATTTTAGGGGAAATTTGGCACTCGTCACAAAGCTGGCTCCAAGGAGATGAATTTCATGCAGTGATGAATTATGCGTACACAGATGCGATTATGGGGTACTTTGTCAAGCAAGAATTGTCATTGGGAAAGATGCTCTCTGAAATGAACAACCAGTTAATGCTCTATCGACAACAAACGAACCAAATGCAGTTTAATGTTTTAGATTCCCACGATACACCGCGCTTATTGCATGAAACGAAAGAGGATAAAGAGTTGATGCGCCAAGTATTAGCGTTTACGTATATTCAACCAGGCGTCCCTTGTCTTTATTATGGCGATGAAATTGGTATGACAGGTGATATGGATCCTGATTGTCGTCGTTGTATGGTTTGGGAGGAAAATCAGCAAGATTTGGATTTGAAGGAATTTGTAAAATCATTGATTGCTCTTCGCAAAAAGTATGCGGCTGTTTTTTCTGGTGGAACAATCAATTGGACAGGAACTTCTTTTGAAACGGGGTTGATTAGACTCGCTTGTCGTTTCGAGGAACAGATGATCTATGGGATTTTTAATACTGGCCAAGAGACACAATTTGTCGATAGAACTGATCGAGAAGTTTTGCTAAGTTCTTCTATCGAAATTGCTTCAGAACAGATAATGGTTTTACCAAAAGGCTTTCTTTTATATCAAGCATAATAATTAAGCAAAGGAATGTGAAGAAGAATGGAAAAACATTGGTGGCAAGAAGTCGTTGTTTATCAGATTTATCCTCGCAGTTTTAAGGATACCGATGGAGATGGGATTGGAGATTTACCAGGAATTATTGAAAAATTGGATTATTTGGAAACGTTAGGCATTGGGGCTATTTGGTTATCACCAGTTTATCAATCGCCTAATGATGATAATGGTTATGATATTTCTGATTATGAAGCGATTATGACAGAATTTGGTACGATGGCGGATATGGATCGTCTAATTGAGGAAGCGAAAAAGCGAAAGATTGAAATTGTTATGGATTTAGTGGTTAACCATACATCAGATGAACATCGTTGGTTTATTGAAGCGAAAAAAAGCAAGGAGAACCCATATCGAGACTATTATGTATGGGCGGACCCTGCTTCAGATGGCGGTGTACCTAACCGATTGAAATCTGCATTTTCGGGTTCTGCGTGGACGTTTGATGAAGCGAGTGGGCAATACTATTTACATTTGTTTAGTAAAAAACAACCAGATTTAAATTGGGAAAACCAACAAATGCGTCAGTCGGTTTACGAGATGATGAATTTTTGGATTGATAAAGGAATTGGCGGTTTCCGTTTAGATGTAATTGACTTAGTGGGTAAAATTCCAGGAGAAGAGATCACCGCGAATGGACCTCATTTACATCGTTATTTACAAGAAATGAACGCCGCGACATTTGGTGGTAAAGAGCTGTTAACTGTAGGCGAAACATGGGGGGCCACACCTGAAATTGCGAAAATGTACTCTAGTCCAGAGCGTCATGAATTATCCATGATTTTTCAGTTTGAACATATGAGCTTGGATCAACAACCAGGTAAAGAAAAATGGGACCTCCAACCAATGGAAGTTGCCAAATTGAAACAGGTTTTTGCAAAATGGCAAACAGAATTAGGAAATGATGGCTGGAATTCTTTATTTTGGAATAATCATGATTTACCAAGAATGATTTCACGTTGGGGAAATGATCAGGAACATTGGTTGGAAAGTAGTAAGTTATTCGCTATTTTACTGCACATGCTGAAAGGCACACCTTATATTTATCAAGGGGAAGAAATTGGTATGACCAATACGCCGATTACAGATATTCGTGAAGCGCGGGATATCGAAACGATTAACATGTACCATGAGTATCTAGAAAAAGGATATTCTAAAGAAGAAATTTTGCTGAAAATTAATACTAAAGGTCGTGACAATGCACGCCGGCCTATGCAGTGGACAGCTGAAAAAAATGCTGGCTTTACGACGGGTACACCTTGGATTGATGTTAACTCCAATTATCAAACGATTAACGTCGCTGCTGCTTTGGCAGATAAAAATTCACTATTCTATACGTACCAAGAAATGATTCGTTTGAGAAAAGAACATCCTTTAATTGTTTGGGGCAACTTTGAATTGCTGGAAACAGTGGATGAAGTGATCAGTTTTTATCGTGCCTATGGTGAGGAACGTTGGCTTGTTGTAACGAACTTTTCTGACAAAGTTCAGCCATTTTCTGCAGACGTTCATGTAGAACAAGTAATGATTGAAAATATGCCGACAGATGTCACTGCTTTAGCAGACTATTCGTTAGCGCCTTGGCAAGCATTTGTTGTGAAAGTGAGTCAATAAGATGGAACAATGGTGGAAAAATGCTGTCGGTTATCAAATTTATCCTCGGAGTTTTAAAGATAGCAACGGGGATGGCATTGGTGATTTGCGAGGAATTATTGAGAAATTACCGTATTTAAAAGAACTAGGGGTCGATTTTTTATGGCTAAATCCGATTTACACTTCGCCAAACGTTGACAATGGTTATGATATTGCGGATTATCAAGGGATTCAGCCAGAATTGGGTACGATGGAAGATTTTCAAGAACTTTTGGACCAAGCACATCAATTAGGTTTGAAGATTATTCTTGATTTGGTGGTCAATCATACCAGTGATCAACATCCGTGGTTTGTTGAAGCGAAAAAAAGTTTAGATAATCCGTATCGCGAGTATTATTTATGGGCCGATGCGACACCAGATCGTATGCCGAATGAATGGCAAAGCTTTTTTGGTGGCTCGACTTGGACCTATGACGCGGGTACAAAGCAAGCGTATTTTCATGTGTTTGCCAAAGAGCAACCTGATTTGAACTGGAAAAATCCTAAAGTTCGTGAAGAGATTTATGCGATGATTCGCTGGTGGTTAGATTTGGGAATTGATGGTTTCCGATTAGATGCGATTAGTCATATCCAAAAAGAACCTTGGGATTTTAAGATTACCACGAATCCATGGGCTCCCTTTATGAATGTAAAAGGCATTGAAGACTATATGCTGGATTTGAAAGCTATTTTTGCTGAGTATGACATCATGACAGTGGGTGAAGCTAGTGGCGTTTCAAGTAAGAAAGCGGTGGAATGGACCAATGATGCGGGCTATCTGAATATGATTTTTGAATTGGAACACAATGTTCGAGAAGGAAAGCCAGGAGAAGAACGGTTAAATGTTTTAGGCTATAAAAAAGTAATGGCTCGCTGGCAAAAGCATTTAGGGATAGAAGGCTGGAATGCATTATATGTAGAAAATCATGATAATCCCAGAATCAATTCAATTTTAGGTAATGAAACCCCTCGTTCTGCTAAGGCGATTGGAACAATCGCCTTGCTCTTGCGAGGGACGCCGTTTATTTATCAAGGACAGGAAATTGGTATGGTTAATTATCCATTTCAACAGATTGATGAGTTAGATGCTAAAGATTCTCATAACCATTATCGTTTGCTTATAGAAAGTGGCTACGATGCAAAACAAGCATTAAAAGAAGTAGGGCATTGGACGCGGGACCATTCGCGTACGCCTATGCAGTGGACGAGTCAAGAAGCGAGCTCCTTCACCTCGGGGCAGCCGTGGTTAGCAATTCATCCCAATTTTAAAGAAATAAATGTTGCTGATCAAGAAACGGATGCGCAATCCGTGTTGAATTATTATAAAAAGTTAATTGTGCTGCGGAAAGAAAATCCAGTCTTTACAGATGGACAGTTTGAACTATTAGCGCCAAATCATCCGTCTGTTTTTGCTTTTTTAAGAAAAACAACCGAGGCAACCGCGTTAGTGATTGTTAATTTAAGTGGAGAAAAGTGCCAATTTGACTTGCCGAATAAATTGCTGGGCAGAAAGTGGCAACAATTGTTAGGAAATCAAGATTTTACAGTGGAAAAACGGATGCAGTTAGCACCTTATCAAGCAGGCGTCTTCCAATAACTGATTCGTTCTATAAACGAGTGTAAGAGCCTTACTTTTAAGTGGGACTCTTGCACTCGTTTTTAGGAACTTCAACAACCGAGAGACTTCATAAATAATTGAATTTTTACAGAAATGCGTTATACTTACTTTGGGTAAGTTATTTAATTTTATGAAAGTAGGGGAAATGATGCCGAAAACACGTGTAGAAGCATTTACAGATGCAGTCATTGCGATTATTTTAACGTTATTAATTTTAGAATTAAAAATTCCGGAAAAAGCAGATTGGTCTGCTTTGACCCAATCTGGACACAAAATCATTATTTATTTAATTAGTTTTGTTACTTTATTAATTTATTGGAACAATCATCATCATTTATTTCAAAGTGTCCGTAAAATTGATGGACGTGTCCTTTGGATGAATAATTTTTTAATTTTGACGTTAACGTTTTTCCCGTTTGTTACTGGTTGGGTAGGTGAACATCCGTTTTCTTGGCCGCCACAAGCTTTATATGGTTTAGTAGTATTAGGAGCTGATGTTGCTTATTATCTAGTGGTGCGGGCATTGATTCAGGCAAATGGGCCCAAATCTGAAGTACAACGTTTGTTTGGCCACTATCCCAAATTAACGCTTTCGATTGTGTTGAATATTATTGCGTTGATTGTGGGCAAACTGGTAGCGCCAATCGCTGTCCTGATTATTGATACGATTGTTTTAATCATGTGGTTTATTCCTGAGCGAAAAGCAGAAATAAAAGAAACTTTAAAATAGTTATTTTTTATTTATAACAAAAAAGTCATAAATCTTTTGACAAGAATGTCAAACTCCTCTATTATAAGAAGTGGATAAAAACTGAATAATTGTTAGGTGAGGCTCCTATTTGAACAAATGCTGCTGCCGCGAAAGGATCGAGAGACCCTTAGTTGGTTGAACAGGAATAATCGTGAAGGTTATTCATAATGTAGCTGATACATGTTATCTACGCCCTATAGTGCTAAAGCTCAACGATAGAGAATCTTATTTAAAGATAGTATTTTGGGACGTACTCTATTGTTGAGTAGGTCCTTTTTGTGTGTTTGGCAAAAAAGCAATTATTCACTGGAAGTATAAATAAGAAAAAGAAAGGATGACTGTCATGGAAGACCCTGGAAGTGAACAGAGAAACAAAATACAGTCACCAACGAAAGGAGAAGATTTTAGCGCTCTTTTCAGCAGGTGACCACAACCTTGGAGGAAAAGAAAATGATGAACAAAAAAACAATGGATATGAGAAAAGCAACCAAAGATCAAGAATTACGTAAATTGGCGTTGCTTTCTGAACGAGAATTAATGATGGAATTACGGACATCCGAAAAAGGACTCTCAAATGAAGATGCTGAAAAAAGATTAGAGGAATTTGGACCAAATGAAGTCTCTGCACAAAAACCAACCCCAGCAATTATTTTATTTTTAAGTGCATTCAAAGATCCGTTTGTCTATGTCTTAGCCTTATTGATGGTCGTTTCAACTTTAACGAAAGATTTCGAAGCCGCTATCGTGATGGGCGTGATGATTTTAGCCAGTGTCTTGATTGCTTTTATACAAGAATATCGTTCTCAAAAAGCGAGTTTGGATTTAAAAGAATTAATTGAAAACACCGCTGCAGTGACACGGGAAGGAATTACGAAAGAAATTCCAATGGACGAAATTGTTCCAGGAGACATTGTAACTTTAGCTACAGGAGACATGATTCCTGCAGATGCCGTGTTGATTTGGACCAAAGATTTATTCGTTAATCAATCTTCGTTAACAGGCGAATCCATGCCTGTCGAAAAATTTGTGGATGCAGGTGTTGATCGCCAACAAACAGAGGTTTCTGCATTAGATATGCAAGACCTAGTGTTTATGGGCACGGATGTCTTGAGTGGACAAGGAAAAGCGATTATTTTAAAAACTGGGCAACATACATTTTTTGGGGATATTGCTAAAAATGCTACAACACAACGAGGAAAAACTAGTTTTGACTTAGGCTTAGCAAAAGTCAGTAAGTTTTTATTACGAATGGTAATGATTTTGTTTCCAATCGTTTTCTTGATTAATGGTTTAACTAAAGGTGCTTGGGGCGAAGCGTTTTTCTTTGCGATTGCTGTTGCAGTTGGTTTGACACCAGAAATGTTACCAATGATTGTTACGAGTAACCTAGCTAAAGGTGCGTTATCTTTATCGAAACATAAAGTCATTGTTAAAGAATTAGCAGCTATTCAAAATTTGGGTGGTATGGATGTGCTCTGTACAGATAAGACTGGAACAATTACTGAAGATCGTGTAGTTTTGGTTCAGCATTTGAATCCATTAGGTGATTTGAGTGACGAGGTTCTAAATTTAGCCTACTTAAATTCTTCTTATCAAACAGGTTGGAAAAATTTAATGGATATTGCCGTTATTAATTTTTATGAAGAGCATCAATGGAAAACGCCGTTTAAAAATGTCACTAAAATTGATGAAATTCCTTTTGACTTTTCCAGACGTCGCTTAACGGTTGTCGTGAATGCAGATGATCATCAATTGATGATTACGAAAGGCGCCGTGGAAGAAATGGAAGAAGTGTGCACGCATGCGCAAATTAATGGCGAAATTGTGCCATTAAGCACTGCTGTACGAGAAGAACTACGCCGAGTGAATGTTCAAATGAACAAACAAGGGATGCGTGTGTTAGCGGTAGCTGTAAAAAAAGATGTCCATAAAGAAGCAGTTTATTCAGTTGAAGATGAAAAAGAGATGACATTGATTGGGTTTATGGGTTTTCTTGATCCAGCAAAAGAGTCAGCTGTCAGCGCTATCCGCTCCTTACATGAACATGGTGTCAACGTGAAAGTGCTAACGGGCGATAATGACATTGTCGCCAAAAAAGTCTGTAAAGATGTAGGTATTGAAGTTTCCCATGTGTTATTAGGTTCTCAAATTGAAGCAATGACAGATGAAGAGTTGCGGGCGCAAGTGGAAGAAACTAATTTATTTGCCAAATTAAATCCGATGCAAAAATCTAAAATCATTGAATTGCTACAAGCGAAAGGTCATACGGTTGGTTTTATGGGGGATGGCATTAACGATGCACCAGCATTGCGAAAAGCTGATGTGGGCATTTCAGTAGATACTGCAGCTGATATTACTAAAGATGCTAGCTCGATTATTTTACTGGAAAAAAGTTTAAATGTACTGGAATCTGGTGTGATTGAAGGACGAAAAGTATTTAGCAATATGATGAAATATATTAAAATTACCATCAGTTCTAATTTTGGGAATGTCTTTTCAATTTTAGTAGCCAGTGCCTTTTTACCATTTCTACCAATGCTTTCCTTACAACTCTTGATTCAAAATTTGATTTATGATGTGGCTCAGTTGACAATTCCTTGGGATAATGTCGATGAAGAAGAGTTATTAAGCCCTGTTCGTTGGGAAACGAACGGCCTAGCGAAATTTACAGTATGTATTGGCCCGGTAAGTAGTATTTTCGATATTCTAACGTATCTTGTCATGTGGTTTGTCTTTAGCGCCAATAGTTTGGCCACTCAACATTTATTCCAAACAGGTTGGTTTATGGTGGGACTTGTTAGTCAAACGTTAGTTGTTCATATGGTCCGGACGCGGAAAATACCATTCATTCAAAGTCGTGCGTCAATGCCTGTGATGTTAAGTAGTTTAGGCGCAATTTTACTCGGTTTCTTGATTGTAGCAACGCCTATAAGAGAGGTTTTTGACTTTGTGAAACTTCCAGCTAACTACTGGCCATGGTTCTTTGTAATCATCATTGCTTACATGTTAACTGTTGAAGTAGCTAAACGTTTATATATTAAAATTACCAAGGAATGGATTTAGTAAAATCTACTGAAAGAGAAAAGAATTTGCTAAGCTGTATTACTCATTTTGCGAAAATTTGGTGATTTTACGCAATGAATGTTCGTGATAAAACCTAAGGCAAAGTATTTGGAAAAAAAACAAACCAAAAAAAATAAAAATTAACGAAAAAACTTTGTTTTCTAAAAAATAAAAAACCGCATGCTGAATAGGTTATTCGGCTGGCGGTTTTTATTTTTTGATTTTTTCAAGATAATTTTCATGAAAACCCAAAGTTCGGAAATCAGATTACTAGCCAGCTCAGAGATGAGAGGGCTCGAATTAACGGAACTGTTATATAATATTTTCGAAATAGAATATAACAGTTGGGAGAAAAATAGTACAGAAGAAGTGTGAAACAGAAACCGTTTTCTTGTTTGTGAAAATTATCACTAAACCGCAAAAACATGCGGTTTTACTCTTTTGTGAAAAAATGAAGAAATTAGAGTTTTTTTCTTGCGCTTTTTCGAATTTAGTGATAATTTGTTAAGTGTAGTCGATAAAAAGTAATACAGTTTCGCACTCTGTTTTACTTTTGTCGAAATTAAAGAAACGTAATAGAGAGGATTGTGTGACAAAATGGCAAAGGCTAAGAAACAAAAACCTATTGACTTTAAAGAGCTAATGGCTAAAGTCGACGCTGATTTCCCAACTTTCCAAATCTTGGATCAAGATGGAAAAATTGTGAATGAAGATTTAGTACCTGATTTATCGGATGAGGAATTAGTTGAATTAATGACACGCATGGTTTGGTCTCGTGTGTTAGACCAACGTTCTACTGCATTAAACCGTCAAGGACGCTTAGGATTCTTCGCACCAACAGCTGGACAAGAAGCAAGCCAATTGGCAAGTCAATTTGCAATGGAAAAAGAAGACTACTTATTACCAGGTTACCGTGATGTACCTCAATTAGTACAACATGGCTTACCATTAAAAGAAGCTTTCTTATGGTCTCGTGGTCACGTAGCAGGGAACTACTACGCGGAAGATTTAAATGCATTACCACCACAAATTATCATTGGTGCTCAATACATCCAAGCAGCTGGTGTTGCTTTAGGATTGAAAAAACGTGGAAAAGAAAATGTTGTCTTCACTTATACTGGTGACGGCGGTTCTTCACAAGGGGACTTCTATGAAGCAATTAACTTTGCTGGTGCTTACCAAGCAAACGGTGTCTTCATTATCCAAAACAATGGTTTTGCGATTTCTACACCTCGTGAAAAACAAACAGCGGCTAAAACTTTAGCTCAAAAAGCTGTTGCAGCAGGAATTCCTGGTATTCAAGTTGATGGTATGGATCCATTAGCAGTTTACGCAATTGCAAAAGAAGCACGCGATTGGTCAGCTGCCGGAAACGGTCCAGTTTTAATTGAAACATTAACTTATCGTTATGGTCCACATACTTTATCTGGAGACGATCCAACACGTTACCGTTCAAAAGAAATGGATGACGAATGGGTACAAAAAGATCCATTGACTCGTTTCCGTAAATATCTAACAGATAAAGGCTTATGGTCTGAAGCAAAAGAAGAAGAAATTATTGAAAAAACAAAAGAAGAAATCAAAGTAGCGATTGCAGAAGCGGATAAAGCGCCAAAACAAAAAGTTTCTGATTTCTTGAAAAATATGTTTGAAGTTCAACCTCAAACAATTAAAGAACAAATTGCATTTTATGAAGCGAAGGAGTCGAAATAAAAATGGCACAAAAAACTATGATCCAAGCAATTACAGATGCCTTAGCTCTTGAATTAGAGAAAGACGAAAATGTCTTAATCTTCGGTGAAGACGTTGGTAACAACGGTGGGGTTTTCCGTGCAACTGAAGGTTTACAAGAAAAATTTGGTGAAGATCGCGTCTTCGATACACCTTTAGCTGAATCTGGTATCGGTGGATTGGCTTTCGGTCTTGCCTTGCAAGGTTACCGTCCAGTTCCTGAAATCCAATTCTTTGGTTTCGTTTTTGAAGTATTTGACGAAATCGTTGGTCAAATGGCTCGTACGCGTTACCGTATGGGTGGAACTCGTAATATGCCAATTACTGTTCGTGCCCCATTTGGTGGTGGTGTTCATACACCAGAACTTCACTCAGATAACTTAGAAGGATTAATCGCACAATCACCAGGCGTTCGTGTTGTTATTCCATCAAACCCTTACGATGCAAAAGGACTATTAATTTCATCTATTCGTAGCAACGATCCAGTTGTCTACTTAGAGCACATGAAATTATACCGTTCATTCCGTGAGGAAGTGCCAGACGAAGCTTATGAAGTGCCTTTAGATAAAGCGGCTGTAACTCGTGAAGGAACAGACGTATCAATCATCACTTACGGCGCTATGGTTCGTGAAGCGATTAAAGCAGCTGATAGCTTAGCGAAAGACAATATTTCAGCAGAAATCATTGACTTACGTACAGTGGCTCCTTTAGATGTGGAAACAATTATTAACTCTGTTGAAAAAACTGGCCGTGTGGTTGTCGTTCAAGAAGCACAAAAACAAGCTGGCGTTGGCGCTATGGTTGTTTCTGAAATTTCTGAACGTGCCGTATTATCATTAGAAGCACCAATCGGACGTGTATCTGCTCCAGATACAATCTTCCCATTCGGACAAGCAGAAAATATCTGGTTACCAAATGCGAAAGATATCGAAGCAAAAGCTAGAGAAATCGTCGAATTTTAATAGTTATTCGAAGTAGATAAACGAAGAATTAAACAGGTGGAATACGGCTATAGGCATGAAATGTTCAGCTACTATAGTCGTTTCCCCGCGTTTTGCTCCTAAGAAAATAGACAGATCCAACGAAGAAGGGAAGACTTAAAAAATGGCTTATCAGTTTAAATTACCGGATATCGGTGAAGGGATTGCCGAAGGCGAAATCGTTAAATGGTTTGTAAAACCTGGCGATACAATCAACGAAGACGATACGTTATTAGAAGTGCAAAATGACAAATCAGTGGAAGAAATTCCATCACCAGTAACAGGTACTGTAAAAAATATCGTTGTACCAGAAGGAACAGTTGCAAACGTTGGTGACGTGTTAATCGAAATCGATGCACCTGGTCACGAAGATAACGATGCAGCACCAGCAGCTCCTGCACAAGAACAAACACCAGCACAACCTGCTGCTGTACCAACAACAGAAGCAGCTGGCGGATTTTTCCAATTCAAATTACCAGACATCGGTGAAGGAATTGCCGAAGGCGAAATCGTTAAATGGTTCGTTAAAGCTGGCGACACAATTAATGAAGATGATTCATTATTAGAAGTACAAAATGACAAATCAGTAGAAGAAATTCCATCACCAGTAACAGGTACTGTAAAAAATATCGTTGTACCAGAAGGAACAGTTGCAAACGTTGGTGACGTGTTAGTTGAAATTGACGCACCTGGTCATAATTCAGCAGCACCGGCAGCCGCAGCACCAGCTACTGAAGCTCCTAAAGCGGAAGCATCAGCTCCAGCCGCTTCAACAGGTGTAGTTGCAGCCGCTGATCCAAACAAACGCGTTTTAGCAATGCCATCTGTTCGTCAGTATGCGCGTGAAAAAGACGTTGATATTACACAAGTAACTGCAACTGGTAAAGGTGGCCGTGTCATTAAAGCGGATATTGATGCCTTTGTCTCTGGTGGTTCTCAAGCAGCAACAGCTACTGAAGCTGCCGCAACAGAAGCAGCACCTAAAGCGGAAGCAGCTGCACCTAAAGCAGCGCCAAAAGCCTTTACTTCTGATTTAGGCGAAATGGAAACACGTGAAAAAATGACACCAACAC
Organism: Enterococcus sp. DIV1337a; assembly: GCF_051712285.1. Lineage (NCBI taxonomy): Bacteria > Bacillati > Bacillota > Bacilli > Lactobacillales > Enterococcaceae > Enterococcus > Enterococcus sp. DIV1337a. The sequence goes on from NZ_JBIOOP010000001.1 coordinate 1,124,121, forward strand.
GTAAAGCAATTGCTAAAGCAATGGTTAACAGCAAACACACTGCTCCTCACGTAACATTACATGATGAAGTAGAAGTTTCTAAATTATGGGATCACCGTAAGAAATTTAAAGATGTTGCTGCTGCAAATGGTACAAAATTAACATTCTTACCATACGTTGTAAAAGCATTGACTTCAACTGTTCAAAAATTCCCAATCTTGAATGCATCAATCGATGATGCAGCACAAGAAATTGTTTACAAAAATTACTTTAACATTGGTATCGCTACTGATACAGATCATGGCTTATATGTACCAAATGTTAAAAATGCTAATACGAAGAGCATGTTTGCTATCGCTGATGAAATCAACGAAAAAGCAGCATTGGCTATCGAAGGTAAATTAACTGCACAAGATATGCGTGATGGCACAATCACAATTAGTAACATTGGTTCAGTCGGTGGCGGCTGGTTTACACCAGTAATCAACTACCCTGAAGTTGCTATTTTAGGCGTTGGTACAATTGCACAAGAACCAGTTGTTAATGCAGACGGCGAAATCGTTGTGGGACGCATGATGAAATTATCATTAAGCTTTGACCACCGTATCGTTGACGGCGCAACTGCTCAAAAAGCAATGAACAACATTAAACGCTTATTAGCTGATCCAGAATTACTATTAATGGAAGGATGATTAACAAATGGTAGTAGGAGATTTCGCCATTGAACTAGATACAGTCGTAATCGGAGCTGGACCTGGAGGATACGTTGCTGCAATTCGTGCCGCAGAAATGGGTCAAAAAGTTGCGATTATCGAACGTGAATACATCGGAGGCGTTTGTTTAAACGTTGGATGTATTCCTTCAAAAGCTTTAATTGCTGCTGGACATCATTACCAAGAAGCACAAGATTCTTCAACTTTTGGTGTAACAGCTAAAGGAGTCGAATTAGACTTTGCAAAAACACAAGACTGGAAAGATAACACAGTTGTTAAATCATTAACAGGCGGAGTTGGCATGTTATTGAAAAAACACAAAGTAGAAATTATTGAAGGCGAAGCATTCTTCGTTGACGAAAATACATTGCGTGTTATTCACCCAGACTCAGCACAAACTTACTCATTCAATAATGCTATTGTAGCAACAGGTTCTCGTCCAATTGAAATCCCAGGATTCAAATTTGGCGGACGCGTGTTAGATTCTACAGGCGGTTTAAACTTAAAAGAAGTTCCTAAAAAATTCGTTATTATCGGTGGCGGCGTCATCGGTGCTGAATTAGGTGGCGCTTATGCTAACTTAGGTTCAGAAGTAACAATTTTAGAAGGCAGCCCATCAATTTTACCAACTTATGAAAAAGACATGGTTAAAGTTGTCACAGACGACTTCAAGAAGAAAAACGTAACAATCGTGACTTCAGCAATGGCTAAAGAAGCTGTTGACAATGGCGATAGCGTCACTGTTAAATATGAAGTTAATGGAAAAGAAGAAAGTGTTGAAGCAGATTACGTAATGGTCACTGTTGGACGTCGTCCAAACACAGACGACTTAGGCTTAGAACAAGCGGGCGTTGAAATTGGCGAACGTGGTTTAATCCCAGTTGACAACCAAGGACGTACAAACGTGAAAAACATTTTCGCAATCGGCGACATCGTACCAGGTGCTGCGTTAGCGCATAAAGCAAGCTACGAAGCAAAAATTGCTGCTGAAGCAATTTCTGGTAAGAAAGTTGCAGTTGATTACAAAGCAATGCCAGCCGTTGCCTTTACTGATCCAGAATTGGCAAGCGTTGGTATGACTGTTGCAGAAGCAAAAGAAGCGGGAATCGAAGCAAAAGGCTACAAATTCCCATTTGCTGGTAACGGCCGTGCAATCTCTTTAGATAAAACTGAAGGATTCATGCGTTTAGTTACAACTGTGGAAGACAATGTCATCATCGGTGCACAAATTGCCGGTGTCGGGGCTAGTGACATGATTTCTGAATTAGCTCTAGCTATTGAATCTGGCATGAATGCAGAAGACATTGCTTTAACAATCCACCCACACCCATCATTGGGCGAAATTACTATGGATACAGCTGAATTGGCTTTAGGTTTACCAATTCATATTTAATAGTATCACTTTGTCGCACGACAGATATAATGCGCTTTTTGTACTTGTTGCATTAGCCACAGCAAGAGCAAAAGGTGTAAAAAAACAACGACTTCTAGGAGTCGTTGTTTTTTTATGCTCTGTTCTTTCTTTTACGGTATTTAAGGGGTGTTTCACCCGTTTCTTGTTTAAAGATACGGACAAAATAGCTATCTTCAACAAAGCCTAAATCTTCACTGATTTGGGCAATCGTTTTATCTGTCTCCAAAAGAAGCTGTTTAGCCCATGTGATTTTTAATTGTCGATAAAATTGACTAAAGGGAATACCAAACTCCTCTTTTAATAAACGACTTAAATACGTCGGTGTCAAATGAACAAGGTCTGCCAGTTCTTGTAAATTTAGACGCAGCGATTTGTTTTCCCAAAGGGCATCTAAAACTGGTTGTAATTGCTTATTTTTAGTTTGATAGGCGCTTGAAGGAGTTAATTGAGCAGTTAATAAAGTTTGTTGAATATCTTTTTGGATCATGTTCAATGGTTCCAGCTCTTCTTTTCGCGAACTAATCTGTAAGGATTGTTTGTAAGTGTTGATTAAATAATCTTTTTTGATGGCTTCAGAAATAATATATTGGCTTAAATCTGCGATTAATGTCGCGCTCTTCTCTAAGTCTGCTAGTTCTAAAACAGGGTATTGTTGATACAGCTCTTGATGTGTTACTAAAAATTTTTGAATGGAGGCATCATTCATGGTTAAAACCTGTTCTAACTCTTCTTGATGATCTTCGAGCAAAACTTCACCAGCCATAATGGCTCCCACATATTGGTCATCAACGATAATGGGGATGGCCATATCAACGATGTTAAAATGACAGCGGTAGATAAAAGGCTGACCAGTGCGAACAGCTTCTAAGCCACCACGAGCATCACATTTTTCACAAAGTTTCGAGAGCTCAGGGGAGTGACGTACCAGTTGACAAAAGGGTTGAACTTGACTATGTTTCGTCACCGGTCGACCTTTATAATCAACTAAAATAATAGCTAAACGAGTGCTTAAGGCCAATGATTCTTGCAATTTTTCCCACTTTTCTAAATCTAAAATATTTTTTAATTCTACAGTCATAAGTCAATCCTTCAATCTAAAGTTTAAAAATCATAATATTTTATTATTTCACAAAATAATTCTATCATTTTTTGTAAGAAAACGATACCAAAAGTTCAATGCTTTTTGGATGAAAGCGTTTTATACTATGTATGTAAACAAAATATAGGAGGCTATCAACATGAGAAAAGCATTGATTTTACCAACGAAATATGTTCAAGGGGAAGATGAATTACTAAACTTAGGTTACTTCGTTTCAACTTTTGGAAAAAAAGCGTTACTAATTGCAAATCCTGCTGACGTTGATCGTGTACGTCCGCAATTGGAAGAAACAGCGAAAAAGTTTGACATTACCTTCGTAGAGGGTGGCTTTAGTGGAGAAGTAACGCGGGAAGAATCAAAGCGCTTGCAAAACGTTGGACAAAAAGAACAAGCAGACTGTATCATTGGTTTAGGTGGCGGTAAAGCAATCGATGCTTCAAAAGTCGTAGCAGAAGGTGAAAATTTAATTATTGTACCAACGATTGCGGCTCAAGATGCACCAACTTCGCATTCAGCTGTACTATATCATGAAGATGGCTCATTTGATGATTATGCTTACTTTAAACAAAGTCCAAGCGTCGTGATGGTTGATACAAAAGTGGTTGCCAAAGCGCCAACTAGATTTTTAGTTGCCGGAATGGGGGATGCCTTATCCACATATTTTGAAGCACGCGCAACACACAATTCATATTCTCGGGTTAATGCTAGTTTGCCAATGGGTTCAAGAGAAGGCTTAACGCCCGCTGCTAGCGGCACATATGCAGCTTTGGCCATGGCAAAACTTTGCTGGGAAAATCTCCAGGAAGATGGGTTAAAAGCGAAATTAGCTTGTGATGCAAACGTGGTTACTGAATCATTGAATAAGATTATCGAAACAAATATCTTACTTTCAGGCTTAGGTTTTGAAAGTGGCGGTTTAGCTGCAGCGCATGCGATTCATAACGGTATGACAGTCTTACCTGGTGCGCACAGTTATTTACATGGTGAAAAAGTAGCCTTTGCAACGATTGCACAACTTGTATTAGAAGATGCAGCAAAAGACGAATTAGAAGCTGTTTTAGACTTTAGCGCTTCTGTAGGCTTACCATTAACGCTTTCAGACATTGGTGTCGATGAAATCACTTATGAAGAAGCGTTGGAAGTAGCCAAAATTGCTTGCATTCCAGAAGAATCAATTCATTCAATGCCATTTCCAATTGTCGTTGAAGAAGTAGCGAATGCAATCATTGTTGCAGATAAAGTCGGACAAGAATATAAAACAAGACATAAATTAGATTAAGGAAGTGTCCACATGAAAGCAGATATTTTACTCGTTTCACATAGCAAAATGATTACAGATGGTATTAAAGAGATGATTGAACAGATGAACGCCAGTGAAGAAATTACGATTCATTCACTTGGTGGCACATCGGATGGTTCATTAGGTTCAGATCCAATGAAAATCATTGATACGATTAACGAAGCGGACTCTGACCGAGAATTTTTAATTTTTGCCGATTTAGGCAGTGCCGTTTTAAGTTCAGAATTAGCTTTTGATATGCTAGAAGAAGACCAACAGAAACACTATCATTTAGTCGATGCACCACTGGTTGAAGGGGCTTTTGCGGCAGCAATTACTGCAGGTGTCTCAGATGATTTGACGCAAATTTTAGCAGAAGCTCAAAATGCTGGTAAGAAAGGGTGGAACTAAATGAAAAAAATTATTAATGAACCTGGAAAAATTGTCGAAGAAATGCTCCAAGGAATTGTGAAAAGCTATGGAAACCTTGTTCATCAAGTCGAAGATTCTCGCGTGATTGCTCGCAACGACTCAAACAAACAAGTTGGGTTAGTATCTGGTGGTGGAAGTGGTCATGAGCCTGCACATGCTGGGTTTGTTGGTGCTGGGATGTTAAATGCCGCAGTATTAGGGGATGTCTTTACTTCACCAACACCAGATCAAATTTTAACAGGAATCCAAGCGGCAGATCAAGGGGCAGGTGTTCTGTTAATCGTAAAAAATTATACAGGCGATATTTTGAATTTTGAAATGGCCAAAGATATGGCTGATATGGAAGACATTCATGTAGAAATGGTCGTTGTTGATGACGATATTGCTGTCGAAGATAGCACCTATACCGCTGGAAAACGAGGAGTTGCCGGGACTGTTCTTGTTCATAAAATTTTAGGACATCATGCCCGCCAAGGTGCTTCATTAGAAGAGCTCGTTTCTTTAGGAGAAAAGATTGTAGCAGCCACGAAAACCATTGGAGTGGCTTTAAAAGCAGCCACTGTGCCTGAAGTTGGCAAACCAGGTTTTACTTTACCAGAAGATGAAATTGAATTTGGCGTAGGGATTCACGGAGAACCAGGCTATCGCCGTGAAAAAATCCAACCATCAAAAGAGTTAGCGAAAGAATTAGTTGAAAAAACATTAAGTAGCTATCAACAACCACCACAAACAGTGGGGGTACTTGTCAATGGTATGGGTGGCACGCCATTAATGGAACAATTTGTATTTATGAACGATGTGCTAACATTATTAGAAGACAAAGGTGTTCAAGTGACCTTCCATAAAGTGGGTAACTATATGACGTCCATTGACATGCAAGGATTATCTCTAACGATGATTGACTTGGCGACAAAAGACTGGCAAACAGCGCTAGAAAGCAATGTAACAACAATTTCTTGGTAAGGGTGATAAAAGATGGAATTAACAGTAAAAGACATTCAAACATGGTTAGACAATTATTCAAAAGTTATTGAAGAAAAAAAAGACTATTTAAGTGAATTAGATACGCCGATTGGTGATGGGGATCATGGCAACAACATGGCTCGTGGTATGGCTGAATACAAAATTGCGTTTGACAAAAAAGTACCAACAACAATCACGGAGACATTTAAAGTTTTATCTATGGCCTTGATTTCAAAAGTTGGCGGAGCTTCTGGCCCTTTATATGGGACTGCGTTTATGAATATGACTAAAGCGACAAAAGATTTGGAAACCATCAGTTCGCCAGAGCAATTAAAAGAAATTGTTCAGCAAGGTCTAGCTGGGGTTCAGATGCGTGGCAAAGCTGAACCAGGAGATAAAACGATGGTTGATGTCTGGGCACCTGTTGCTGAAGTAATCGGAACGGAACAATTTAATGAAGAAAAAATTGAACAATTTGCTGAAGCAACAAAAGATTGGGTGGCGAAAAAAGGACGTGCCTCTTATTTAGGGGAACGAGCAATTGGTCATATTGATCCAGGCGCAGCTTCTAGTGCATTATTATTTGAAGAACTAGTCAAAGTGATCAATCAATAACAGTGAGAAAAAAGTTTAGCAAGTGCCTCTCTTGAAGCGCTTGCTAAACTTTTTTATAAATAATGGTTTCTTTTGTTCATCTATGGGATAATTTAAGTAACAAAAAATAACAAAGATAGACAAATGGGGGATTTAAAGATGAAAAAGCATGTGATTGTGGGATGTTTATTAATCGTTAGCTCAATGTTTGTAAGTGCTTGTGGAAATTCGTCAGACGTGACCACAGAAAAAACCAGTGTTACAAAGCAAGTCGAAGCTACGGGACAAAGCACATCCTCTTCTGTAGACCAAACCAAGTATGATGCCATTATTACAGAAGCTAAAAAGTTAACGGCAGAGGGGCAATATAAAGAATCAGAAGAAAAATTAGCTACGATCCCTGTTAGCGATTTAGGGAAACCTCACTATTCGATCGTTAAAGAAACGGTTGAGAAACTAAATAATCAAAATAATGAAGGCTTAAAAAGACAAGAAGAAGTCGCGGTTGAAAAGCAAACGAAGTCGAGTCCGGCACAAACGGAATCACTTAAACCGATTCCAGATGAATTTGCTAAATGGGCAACCACCTATCTTTTTTATTATCCACGAGGAGATCAAAAGCAAGCGGGTTTAATCATTGAATCGGATGGAGCGGTCACGCAGACGAATACGAATGGCGAAATTTACACAGGAAAAGCCGAAATAAGTGGAGCTTCGGGCACTATTTTAAGTTATGATACGACTAGTTATCGCCCGACGACCCAACCAGCTACAAAATCGATTACTCCAAATGTTAAAATCACTGTTACTTGGAACAATGGCGGCGGTGTTGATGTTTATTATGGCTACGTTTCTTATTCACAACGTTTAGCTTTGACAGATGGTATTGCCGTGACAAACGGGGTCAAAGAAGTTTGGCTTTCATAAAAAGAGCTAGACATTCAAGTTTTTGCTTGAATGTCTAGCTCTTTTGTTGATTGAATCGGGGGATATAAATACTTAGTTTCGATAAGAACGAACGGTATTATTAATAGCAGAAATACTATATTTTAATTCATCTTCTAACGTTTGATCAATGTCCGTGTCTAAAGTTTCTGCAAACATGGCTTCATATTCAGCGATAGAAAGTTCTGTCCGATTATCCAGCAGTGCTAAATGAGTTTCTTTTTGTAAATGATTTTGATAACCAGCTACTAATTCACCAGTGAAAAATTCAGCGACAGCACCAGAACCATAACTGAATAACCCAATTTGATTGCCTGCGGTTAAAGTCGTTGCATTTTCTAAAAGGGAAATGAGTCCCAGATAAAGTGAACCCGTATATAAGTTTCCGACGCGACGACTATAGATGATACTTTCTTCATAACGGGCTAAAATTCGTTCCTGTTCTTCTTCAGTTTGATCGGAGATTTTTGCTAATAAGGCTTTTTTGCCCATTTTTGTGTAAGGAATATGGAACGCTAAAGCATCATAATCTGCAAAATCAAGACCGGTCCGTTTTTTATGTTCATCCCAGACTTGGGCAAAAGATTGGATGTAGGTTTCGTTTGACAAAGGACCATCGACCATTGGATACGGATGACCTGTTGGCCGCCAAAAGTCATAGATATCTTGCGTCAGCATCACATTATCCTCTTTTAAAGCCAAGATGCGCGGTTCACTAGCAACTAACATCGCAACCGCTCCAGCTCCTTGTGTAGGCTCACCGCCAGAATTTAAGCCATATTTTGCAATATCTGCCGCTACAACCAAGACTTTTTTATCTGGATGTAAGGCGACGTGATTCTTAGCCAACTGTAAGCCTGCTGTTGCTCCGTAACAAGCTTCCTTGATTTCGAAAGAGCGGGCAAAAGGTTGAATCCCCATTAAACGATGTAAGACAACTGCGGCCGCTTTTGACTCATCGATACTGGACTCAGTCCCTACAATTACCATATCAATGGCCTCTTTATCTTCTTTGGTCAGGATAGCTTCTGCGGCATTGGCTGCAAATGTCACAATGTCTTGGCTGATTGGGTTCACCGCCATTTGGTCTTGCCCAATACCAATATGAAATTTTCCAGGGTCTACATTTCTAGCTTCAGCCAGTGCCGTCATATCAATATAATATGGGGGCACAAAAAAACTAATTTTATCAATCCCAATTGTCATTTCTTTAACTCCTTTACGATAAATAGATTCATTATATAAAATAGCACGAAATGAACCAAAATGGGGGATTTTTGTATTAACTTCATAGATTATTAAAAAATATCTTATAAGTCTGTTAACATTCAGTGATTGGCACTTGTGATTCTGGGATTTTATGATATATTTCAAGATGGAGGTGCATTTAGTTGAAAACAGTAGTTATTATTGATGCATTACGAACACCAATTGGAAAATATAAAGGCAGCTTAAGTCAAATAAGTGCCGTAGACTTAGGAACACATGTTACAACACAACTTTTGAAAAGACATTCCCATATTTCTGAAGAAATTGATCAAGTAATCTTCGGAAATGTTTTACAAGCTGGAAATGGCCAAAATCCCGCACGACAAATAGCAATAAACAGCGGTTTGTCTCATGAAATTCCCGCAATGACAGTTAATGAGGTCTGCGGATCAGGAATGAAGGCCGTTATTTTGGCGAAACAATTGATTCAATTAGGGGAAGCGGAAGTTTTAATTGCTGGCGGAATTGAGAATATGTCCCAAGCACCTAAATTACAACGCTTTAATTACGAAACAGAAAGCTATGATGCGCCTTTTTCTAGTATGATGTACGATGGATTAACAGATGCCTTTAGTGGTCAAGCAATGGGTTTAACTGCTGAAAATGTGGCCGAAAAGTATCATGTAACGAGAGAAGAGCAAGATCAATTTTCTGTACATTCACAATTAAAAGCAGCTCAAGCACAAGCAGAAGGGATGTTCGCTGACGAAATAGCTCCCTTAGAAGTGTCAGGAACGCTTGTGGAGAAAGATGAAGGGATTCGCCCTAATTCGAGCGTTGAGAAGCTAGGAACGCTTAAAACTGTTTTTAAAGAAGACGGTACCGTGACTGCAGGGAATGCGTCAACCATTAATGATGGGGCTTCTGCTTTGATTATTGCTTCACAAGAATATGCCGAAGCACACGGTCTTCCTTATTTAGCTATTATTCGAGACAGCGTGGAAGTCGGCATTGATCCAGCCTATATGGGGATTTCGCCGATTAAAGCCATTCAAAAACTGTTAGCGCGGAATCAACTTACTACGGAAGAAATTGATCTGTATGAAATCAACGAAGCATTTGCAGCAACTTCAATCGTGGTCCAAAGAGAACTGGCTTTACCAGAGGAAAAGGTTAACATTTATGGTGGCGGTATTTCATTAGGTCATGCGATTGGTGCCACAGGCGCTCGTTTATTAACAAGTTTAAGTTATCAATTAAATCAAAAAGAAAAAAAATATGGCGTGGCTTCTTTATGTATCGGTGGTGGCTTAGGACTCGCTATGCTACTAGAGAGACCTCAGCAAAAAAAAAACAGCCGATTTTATCAAATGAGTCCTGAGGAACGCCTGGCTTCTCTTCTTAATGAAGGTAAGATTTCTGCCGATACAAAAATAGAATTTGAAAATACAGCTTTATCTTCGCAGATTGCCAATCATATGATTGAAAATCAAATCAGTGAAACAGAAGTGCCGATGGGCGTTGGCTTACATTTAACAGTGGACGAAACTGATTATTTGGTACCAATGGCGACAGAAGAGCCCTCAGTGATTGCGGCTTTGAGTAATGGTGCCAAAATAGCACAAGGATTTAAAACAGTGAGTCAACAACGCTTGATGCGTGGTCAAATCGTTTTTTACGATGTTGCAGACGCCGAGTCATTGATTGATAAACTACAAGTAAGAGAAACGGAAATTTTTCAACAAGCAGAGGTAAGTTATCCATCTATCGTTAAACGCGGCGGCGGCTTAAGAGAATTGCAATATCGTGCTTTTGATGAATCATTTGTATCTGTCGACTTTTTAGTAGATGTTAAGGATGCAATGGGGGCGAATATCGTTAACGCTATGTTGGAAGGCGTGGCAGAGTTGTTCCGTGAATGGTTTGCGGAGCAAAAGATTTTATTCAGTATTTTAAGTAATTATGCAACGGAGTCGGTTGTTACGATGAAAACGGCTATTCCAGTTTCACGTCTAAGTAAGGGGAGCAATGGCCGGGAAATTGCTGAAAAAATTGTTTTAGCTTCACGCTATGCTTCGTTAGATCCTTATCGGGCAGTCACGCATAACAAAGGGATCATGAATGGCATTGAAGCCGTAGTTTTAGCCACTGGAAATGATACGCGCGCTGTTAGTGCTTCTTGTCATGCTTTTGCGGTGAAAGAAGGTCGCTACCAAGGCTTGACTAGTTGGACGCTGGATGGCGAACAACTAATTGGTGAAATTTCAGTCCCGCTTGCTTTAGCTACGGTGGGCGGGTCCACAAAAGTCTTGCCTAAATCTCAAGCAGCCGCTGATTTGTTAGCAGTGACAGATGCAAAAGAACTAAGTCGAGTAGTAGCGGCTGTTGGTTTGGCACAAAATTTAGCGGCGTTACGGGCCTTAGTCTCTGAAGGAATTCAAAAAGGACACATGGCTTTACAAGCACGTTCTTTAGCGATGACGGTCGGAGCTACTGGTAAAGAGGTTGAGGCAGTCGCTCAACAATTAAAACGTCAAAAAACGATGAACCAAGACCGAGCCTCGGCTATTTTAAATGATTTAAGAAAACAATAAAAAATAGTTCAGCAGAAATTATTCTGCTGAACTATTTTTTTTAACATTGGGTAGCCGTTTTAGGCCACGAATCGGTTTTACTTTTAAGACATCTAAGAAGAAAGTGAATACAGGGATTCCTACAATAAGTCCCCATACACCAAAGAGACGCTCACTAACTAATAAAATGACAAACGTATAAAAGATTGGTAACTCTGTTTTACTAGACATAAATTTAGGATTTAGCACGTAAGATTCAAATAAATGGACGATTGTAATTAAAGCTAAGATATAAATCACATCGTTCAAGCCACCTTGGGAATAAGCAATGAAACTTAGAGGAATGCAGGAAATAATCACACCGGCAACTGGGACTAAGCTCAAAACGAAGATTATAATGGCTAAACTAGGTAACTGCGTAAAGCCGATTATTGCCAAGGCCAAGGTAGTAATAACTGTGTTCACCACAGCAATGAAAAACTGAGCTTCCATTACGACACCAAATGTGTTGACGAACTTGTTGGCAAAATAATAGATATCCTGAAAAAACCAATCAAAATCACTTTTTAAGAATAACTTAGAAAAATCGGCCATTTGTTTCTTCTCAATCATAAAGAAGAAACTTAAAATAAAGGACATGACAAACGATAAGCCAACAGCGCCAATATCTTGAATATAGCGTAGAATCATTGAAGCACCATTCTGTAGTTGAGAGAGTAAGTTGGATTTTTCCAAGTATTGATCAATAAATTGCAATACTTGATTTGTATCTGTATGTGGACTTTGATAAAAATCAACTACAGAATTAATCATTTGAGTCGTTTGGTTAACTAAAACGGGGACATATTTAGTAATCGCTAAATAGATTAGAAAAACAACCAATGCATAGGTTAAGAGAACGATGACAATCGTTGGGATTTTCATATAGCGTTGAACAAAATGGACTAAACGAACAGCTAAATAGGTAAAGATAAATGTTAAAAGAATTGTAGTAATCATGCTTCTGGATAAATAAAGCACAAAAATAATCAAAGCAAGGACGCAAAAGCGTCGCAAACGTTCATTTTGAATAAATTTTTGATACAAACTCATAGGGGAAACTCCTTCTTTACTGAATAATCAAGCCTGTTAAGAATAACATAACCATACCGATGGCAGCTAGGCCGCAAACAATAATATGGCGGCGTTTGTACATCACTACAATAGCAATGAACTCTCGAATAAACGCGTTAGGTAAAAAATAAAATGCGGTTTTCGCTCCAATACCATCCGCTTTTAAGCCAGCCATTCGAGCGAAAAGACCCGCTCGGAAAAGGTGATAATTGTTTGTAGTAAAAATGGCTTGGAAATTAGTATTTCCAAAATCCTCAATCATCGTTTCTTTGGAAAAACGCATATTTTCCAGTGTGTTTTTTGAATGAGCTTCTACTAAAATATCATCGTCAGGAATACCTTGCGTCAAAGCATACATTTTCATTGCGACACTTTCAGGAAGTAATTCATCGGGACCTTGGCCACCAGACATGACGATTTTTGGTGGATTTAACGTGGCGCGATTTTGAGCCTTGTAAAATTGAATCGCTTTGTTGATGCGGGCTTGCAATAACGGCGGGACAATCTCACCATTGATTAACCCAGAACCTAACACAACAATATAATCCTGTGTATATTTTGGCTGATTAAATTGATACAACGTAGAAACGGTCAAGAAATTATAAAAAACAAACGCGAAATAAGTCAAAATAAATGGTGCAATAGTTAGTGGCAAGGAGAGCCAAGTCGGTAATAATGATTGGAAAAAGAAATTATAAATTAACAATAATGTTAAACCGATCGCCAGTAACAAAGTCAACAAGTTCCCTAAAGAACGACCTTCTTTTCTCATAACAACGACCGCATTCCAATAAAGGAAAATAATTAAAGCATAAATTCCTAAAGCCAACCCGATAAAGATAGCCAAAAGGGCAATAATTGCTAAGGTGATTAGAAAGTAGTTGTTTGTCCGGATTGCAGTAATCCCTAAATAAATTGCTAGAACTACAAGAAAAATATTAAATAACGTCCCATTTAACAAACGCCTTTTTTCTTTGAAATAGAAGAGCGCAAACAAGCCAAAAAAAGCAATAGGGATTAAAAAGAAGGCTGTACCACGAATGATTTCTAAATACAAAACATAAGAGAAGAATAAAAAGATAGTCCAACCAAACGTCCACGGTAACCAATCGTGTTCTTTTTTCTTTTTCCGCCACGAAGGAATGAAAAAGAGACCCAATAAATAAACACCTAAAAAGGTTAAATCACCATAAAATTGCATAAATAAACTCCTTTAAAACATTTTTCCTCTTCAGTATAACGAAAACTCTTAAAAAAAAATAGGGGAAACACTTAGTTTCAGAAAGTTTTCTTGTTTTTTTTATAAAAAAAAACCTGACGTTTAACGTCAGGTTTTTGAGTCAGTATTGTTTAATTAAGCTTTAGAAACGTTAGTTGCTTGAGGGCCACGTTGACCTTCTTCAATTTCGAAAGTTACTGCTTGACCTTCTTCTAAAGTTTTGAAGCCGTCACCTTGGATAGCTGAGAAATGTACGAATACATCGTTTCCGTTTTCTGCAGTGATGAAGCCAAAGCCTTTGTCTGAGTTAAACCATTTTACTGTACCTGTTTCCATAATAAATATCCTCCTAGATGTGTGTGTTATAACACATTCATATTTTGCAATTACTTGAAAGGTGAAAAATGTGGAAGATGTTTATTTGAAACAGCTACCCATATTACCGAACAAAAACTACATCTATTACTATAGCATACTAACTGGTTTTTGTATAGCAATAACCTTATTTTCTTTTTTATCGGATGTTTTTTAAAAACTAGAAAGTGAAGATAAGGCTGTTATAGTGCTGTTTCAATAAGGCTAAGAAAAAAAGCCCATTGTAAGGCGCTTTCTTACAATGGGCTTTTGGATGTTTTTTAATAACGGAGGATAGCCGCTAAAGATTTTTCATCTGGTGCAGCTTTTTGGTCTAAGACAAAAACTTGACCACCGTTTTGGATGACTTGGTAAGCAATAGTGTTTAAAAGTTTGCGACGGTCATATTCTTCAGATGACATTTCATTGTTTTCAGTAACAAAGAGTGACGTTGCAATAAAAAGATGAGAAATTTTGCCGTCAGCTGCCGCTGGCGAAATATCAGTAAATTGATCTAAAAATTTACGATCTAGTAATTTGTTATAAGAAGCTGTTTCTTTTTCTGTTAACTCTGCAGCTATTTTTTCACTAGCGCTACGGATATCTTGAATGGTTGCTTGTGCAGGTGAAGCAGCAACTGAAATTGAGCAATCATAATAAGGATTTTTAGCAATCTTTTTAAAAAGTGTTTGGTTTTCTGGTAAAGCATAAAGATAAAGCGGTAATTTTTCAGGATTATCCAGTTGATCTTTTAAGAAAGTATCGACCGCTTGATAGTAGTTCACCCAATCAATTTCAACTTCTTTATCTTTAGTATTGATGCTATGATAAGCGACACCTTCTTTAGAACCATTAGAACTACCTTGAGTTGAAAAGTTTAAATTGCCACCCGTTAATTCATCACCTAAAGCTGTGACCACGTCGGTTGGTGCATCTTTAGGCAATTCAACAGGAGTCACAGTCGTATGATCGACCTTGTAAAGTTTCATTGAATCGCGATTTAGAGCAAGTAGGTAATAATGGTAGTTAAATTGTTTGTCTTTGACTAGTCCAAGTAAATAAGGAATCGTGTCCACGTAATATTGATCATCAACGGGCACATCTAATCGTTGGACTAAGGTATTCTCTGGAGATAAGATGATTGAAACGCTTGCTGTGCCGTTGCGCCAGAAGGAAGCATCAGCTAGAAGTGCATCAATTTTTTCTTGGAAAACGGCCCATTTTTCTTCAGGAAATTTTTTTTCAAAGCGTGTTTTTGCCGCTTTTGCAAAATTTTTCAAAACAAGCGAATCTTTTTCTACGTTTTGATGAGCGACATGGGTGTTAAACAAGAAGGTAACAAAAGGTCCATGAACTTCTTCAGAAAATAATGTTGATAAGCTATCTTTTTTTTGATTTGCCATAATAAAATCCCCCTTCTAAGAGTAAGTGTAGCACAGGAAATCGAATGTTTAAAACAATATGTTCAATATAGGGAAACGCTTTAAAGAATCTAAATAAAGGACTGTTAATGGTGTTCTAATAAAAGTTTTATAAAAAATATAGCTGAAACTCATGATAAAAAAGGCACAAACCACTATACTTACGTTATGCCAATTATCCCGAATTGGTTTTTTCATACTTACTCCTACCAAGAGTAAATAACAACCTTCATTTCCACCACAGACGACGGTCGTGGTGGTTTTTTTGTTTAGGTTCTAGTTTTTTTTGCTATTAACTTTTGAGAAGGACAGAGTAAGATAGTTAGAGAGATTATGACAAGTACGAGAATGGTGAGAAGAGTTATTAAGATCCCGTTTTGATAGGTTAACAATGGATTTCGCAAAGGTCTCATAATGTCACCACCTAATAGAATATGAGGCATATCCAAGTAGCTTAAGAGAATGTAAGGTTTTAAGTTCTCGTTAAGTAACGTATTGAGTACATCGTATTGTCCAATCACTAATGGAATAATTAAAACAGAGAGATTTAGAATTAAATTACTTGTTAGAATGCTGAATACTAAACTTAACAATGCTAGAAATGCTAGAAATAATATAAAAAAGAAGATTGTTTTAACGACAAAGTCACCTGTTGCTATCAAACTGACTTCCGTATTTTTCGAACTGGTGGCAATCGGGTAATTAAACACACCCAGTCCATTTTTCAGAAAGACAAATACAAGTACAAGGAGAAATGCGCTGAGTAGGTTTGCAAAGAGCGACAAAACAATGGCAAAAAGCTTGGTGTAATATGTTCGTACATAGGAGTTAGAAGAAACACAATACCAAATGAAATTATGTTTTTTATAGTCTAAATTAAATAAATAAGCAATCTGGAAACTAATCAGAATTAAAATAATTTGCATTAATTGAGGAGAAGAAAAAACCAAATTTAGATATTGGATTACGCCCATCTTTTTTGGATTATCACTCGTTTTATTTAGCCCATTGTTTTTTAAATACTCCAGTACGGCCACTATACTTTTTTGTTCACTAATTGGTCTAGCTTGCAGACTACCATCTAGAATTCCTTCTAGCGTTTTTTTTTCCAAGTTATACTCATTTTCGACAATCGCTTTTTGATCTCCTTTCTTTAGAGAATCAATGAGCTTTTTTAAATAACCATTTGTTTCCTTGATGTCTTCAACGATTTTTGTTGCAGTTGGGTCGTCTTTGATACTTTCAATCGTTGTTATGCCGGCATAGTAATTATCTTCGTAATATTTTACATAATTAAAATTGTCATTTCCTAGAAAAAAAGGAACGCTAATAACGAGAACGAATAATGCAAACAGAAAATAAGTGGTTTTCTCTCGAAAAATTTTAATTAGTTCAAATTTTATCATTTAGGCACGACCTTTCGTTGCATATAGTTCGTAGTATTCTTCTTTTAATTGTAGATAGTCTAGTGACGCTGCTTTCAGAATACCGCTATCTAAAAAATAAATTGCATCACAAAGCTTGCTTATTTCGAAAATATTATGAGATGACAAAAGTAATGTTTTTCCTTGCTCTTTTAAAGTAAGAAAGACGGTTGCTAGGTACTCAACATTTTCAATATCGAGACCATTTAATGGCTCATCAAAAATCAGAAAAGACGCACCACTAGCGATGGCGACTGAGAGCAAGGCTTTTTGCTTCATACCTGCAGAAAGGTGTTTAATTTTTTTGTTTATGTACGTGTTAACACCGACTAAGTTAATGATTGATTCAAAATTAGCATCATGTTTCCATAACTTGGCCGCTACTTGCATATTTTCGTAAACGGTAAGATTTGCAAATAATTGATTCGCGGATTCTATGAAAAAGATTTTTTTATTGTAGTCAGTTCTGTTTTTGATTGATGTTTTGTCAACTATTACTTCACCAGATTCAAACGGAATAAGTTGGACGAGTGATTTAAAAAAAGTCGTTTTTCCTGTACCATTTGGGGCCACAATACATGTGATTGATCCCGTATTTAATGTAAGCGACAAGTCATTCAAGATGTTTTTATTGTTCAATGCTACGCAGATCTTGGTTATTTCTATTGAATTATTCAATTTTTTTCCTCCTTTTATTAGAAATAAGTTATATAGATTATATTAACATTAAATTAAAGAAAGAGAAAGGTTGTTTTTCGAATAATTATTTAGTAGTATAAAATTATAAATAGTGAAAATATATTAGGTTAGGAGTAGAAACAATGGAAAAGAAAGTTGTGTATGGTTGTGTTCTAACAAATTTGTTGGGTGTTAGTTTGGTGTTTAATTCACCAGTAGAGGCAGAAGAAGTCATTCAAAATGATGCGTTAGTTGAATTGCAAAACGAGATTGGTAGTCAATCTGTTAACCCAAGAAACAGAGCTTATGTTGGTTGGGTCGTGAGGTATTTCCATCAATATCAAACTCGAGCAACAGGGAATTGGGCGCCAAATTTACATGGATATGTTTATGGGAAAATCAATGTGCGTAATGGTTATTCTGCGAATGGATGGACGTATTTGGGAACAACGAATAATTCTAATTGGTTTACGATTGAACACAAGTTTAGACAAAATTATCGAGTATGGTAAATCGATTATTTTATAAGTAAGGATAAATAAAGAAGATAAACCAAATAAAGGCCAGAAAGTGTCTCCTTCTGGCCTTTATTTGGTTTATTACAATGAATATGCTAGTGGCTGAATAAATTAATAAGTACAAACAACACAGAGCCGCTGACTGTCGTATTATTTAAGGATTGGTCATTTCAAATTTACGAAACCGCAAGAAACGATTTGCTTCTTCCTCTAACTGAGTAATTTCTTCCTCCGTTAAGCCTTCCGTAGTAATCTGAATATGTAACTCTTTTTGTATGTTGGTAATAGGTGCCTGATGATTAATCTCTGTTTGTTGGGTGCGGCCCATTAAATAGTCTAAGGAAACAGAAAAATAGTCTGCTATTTTTAAAAGATTCTCTACTTTAGGTGAAGAGGTATCCCAACGACGAATTTGTCCATTGGAAATACCGACGTTTCTTTCTAATTGGGCGAGGGTTAATTGCTTTGACTGAGCTAATTGTTTAATGCGAGAAATTAAGGTCATTTCAAGTCCTCCTTGCGTTTTCCGTTTGTTAATTTTAAATTAGCGTAAAAGCGAAGGGTTGTCAATTGCGAGCGTGTAATAAGAAGGTGAACATCTCATGAGTGATTTTTTAGAAAATTTCCGATGAAAAAAAGTAGAAATAGAGTTATTATTAGTAAGTAAATTGCTTTGGAGCGAGAGGGGATGAATCAATGGAGAAAATTAAAAGTTACCAAGAGGATTCTGAAGTACAGAAAAATCGTTGGTGGATCTTAGTTTCTGTGGCTATGTTTACCTTCATGTCTACATTAGATTCCAGTATTGTAAATATTGCTTTACCGACAATTTCAAAAGAAATGTTCGTACCCATGAATCAAGCGGAATGGGTCGTATCTATCTATTTAATGGTTGTCTGTGCTTGTTTATTATTATTTGGAAAAATTGGCGACAGTTTTGGAAAAATAAAAGTTTATCGAATCGGCACGGTTATTTTTACGATTGGTTCGTTACTTTGTGGCTTTAATCAATCACTGAGCTTTCTACTATTTGCGCGAGTCGTTCAAAGTATTGGTGCTAGCATGACCATGGCGACCAATTCAGGAATTATTACGGAAGTATTCCCTCTGAAGGAAAGAGGGCGGGCGCTCGGTGCAGTAGGTGCCTTTGTCTCTTTAGGAGCGATTGCTGGTCCTGGGATTGGTGGGTTGATTTTATCAAACTTTTCTTGGTCTTATATTTTTTGGATTAATGTTCCCGTGGGGCTAATTACAATTTTAATCGGTGAAAAGTTTCTACCAAAAGATATTACAAAAACAAAAGAAAAAATCGATTTTCCAGGATTTGCTTGTATTGCCATTGCGATTATGACGTTCTTCGGCGGGATTTTCCTCGGACAAGAGAGCGGATTTGGCTCGGTACAATCCTATTTATTGTTCATTATTGCAGTAATCGCACTAGGATTATTTATAATGGTTGAACGGAAAAGAAAAAGCCCACTTATTAAGTTCGCAATTTTTAAAAACAAAATTTTTACTTTAAGTTTATTGTCCGCCGTTTTAATTTTTGCCTCGAACTTTTTTGTAAATGTTGTCATTCCATTTTATTTGCAGGATGCACGCAAACTAAGTGCTAGTTATGCTGGTCTATTAATGATGGTATTTCCGTTATTAATGGTGGTTGGGGCTCCTCTGAGTGGCTATTTGACGGATAAAATTGGCCCAGGTATTTTAACGTTTGGCGGCTTGTTGCTTTTGTGCTGTACGTCGTTAATGTATATGTTTTTAGATATGAATTCGCCTATCTGGTATTATGTGATTGCAACAGCCATTATGGGATTAGGAAATGCACTTTTCCAGTCTCCAAACAATACAATGGTTATGAGCAGTGTTGAAAAGCAAGACTTAGGTGTAGCAGGAAGTATGAATTCTTTTGCTAGAAACTTAGGGATGGTCATTGGGATTGCGTTGTCAACGACCATTTTATATCGTGGCATGAGTGAAGCATATGGTGAAAGAGTGACCACGTATCTGGCTAATCGCCCAGATATATTTATTGTGGGAATGCGTGAAACCTTTTTTGTCGCCTTTCTATTATGTGTAGCGGCCTTTATATTAACGATTTTACGTTTTCGGAAAACAACCAAATAAGTAAAAAGAAACAGACGAGAAAGATTCATGATTTTTCTCGTCTGTTTCTTTACTAGCTAAGAAAATAAGCAAATGCGATTGTATATTTCTAATTCTCTGTTACAATAAAGAAAGTAAACTGTACTAAACTGTATTACTTTTAAGAATGAATTTGACGATTAATTATCATAAGATTGTGTAGAAAATACCGTAGGAGGAATACAAATGGAACTGATAGGACATGGACATTCATGTATTGAAATTCGTCTAAATGACGGCACGAACCTTTTATTTGATCCTTTTATTAATGGCAACCCTTTAGCGGACGTTTCACTTGCAGATTTACACCCTGATTACATCTTAATCACCCACGGACACAGCGATCATATTGGCGATATGCTAGCAATTGCTCAAGCCAACAAGGCAACGATTATTGCGATAGCTGAAGTGGCTACGTATGCGCAGTCGCAAGGGATAAAAGCGCATGGAATGAATCTAGGTGGGCGTTATGTCTTTCCTTTTGGTTCGGTTAAATTTGTGCCAGCTTTGCATAGTTCCGGTTATGAAATAGACGGCGTAATGACCTACATGGGCGAAGCAAGTGGGATTATTTTAGAAGCAGAAGATAAAAAAATTTATCACGCTGGTGATACGGCGTTGTTTTCAGATATGCGCCTTTTTGCAAAAGACCAATCCATTGATGTAGCGTTCTTACCAATTGGCGATAATTATACGATGGGACCAGAGGATGCGCTACAAGCAGTCTCTTACTTAAATCCCAAAATAACCATTCCAATTCATTACAATACCTTTCCTGTTATCCAACAAAATCCAGCAATATTCGTAGAACAAGTAGTTGGCGGGAAAGTATTAAACCCAGGAGAGACGATCCTAGTTTAGGAGGAAATTATGGCGACGAAACATGATCAAATTTTAAAACATATTGAAGAATTACCGATTGGCGATCGAATCTCTGTTCGAAGCATTGCCAAAAGTTTAAGTGTTAGTGAAGGAACAGCGTATCGGGCCATCAAAGATGCAGAAAATATTGGGCTTGTTTCCACCATTCAACGTGTTGGTACGATACGAATTGAGCGGAAGTTAAAAAAACATATTGAAAAATTAACATTTGGTGAAGTGGTCCGGATTATTGAAGGAGATGTGTTAGGCGGTAGCTCTGGTCTAGACAAAGTCCTTAATAAATTTGTAATTGGTGCGATGACAGAAACCGCGATGACGCGATATATTACTCCCGGATCCTTAATGATTGTTGGTAACCGCCAAGGTGTGCAAAAGCTTGCTTTAGAAAATGGGGCAGCCGTTTTAATTACAGGTGGATTTGAAACATCTGAAGAGATTGCGCAGTTAGCAGATCGTCTGGGTATGCCTGTCTTGAGAACCACATATGATACATTTACTGTGGCTACTATGATTAACCGTGCTTTAAGTGATCAGCTGATTAAAAAAGACATTTTACTCGTCAGTGATATTTATACAGCGCTTGAAAAAACCAATTATTTGTTGACAACTCAAACGATTGCAGATTATCAGGCATTATCTGAAAGTACCCATCATTCTCGTTTCCCAGTAGTAAATAAGAAATTACGTTTAGTGGGGATTGTCACAGCCAAAGATGTCATTGGTAAAAGTGAACATTTAACCGTGGATAAAGTCATGACAAAGGACCCCAATGTTGTGAAAAAGATGATGAGTGTGGCGAGTGTCAGTCATCAAATGATTTGGGATGGTCTAGAAGTCATGCCGGTGGTGGAAGATGATTTAGCGCTTGTTGGAATTGTTTCTCGCCAAGATGTGATGAAAGCCATGCAATTGGTGCAACGACAACCACAAATTGCAGATACAATTTCAGATCAAATTTCCGGGGAAGTGATGCCTGTTGAAGAAAATGGCAAAGAAACAACCCGTTTTCGTTTTTCGGTTGCGCCCCAAATGGTTAACAGTGTTGGTACCATCTCGTTTGGTGTCCTAAGTGAAATTATTTCTAACGTGACACAACGAACAATGTTGATGAATCAAAAAAGAAATGTACTAATTGAACAAGTGAATCTACATTATTTGCGGCTAATCCAGTTGGAAAGTGAATTGGACATTCGTCCACGGATTTTAGAAATTGGTCGTCGCTCTGCAAAATTAGATATTGAAGTTTATTTAGAAAATGTCATTGTGGCAAAAGCAATTGTTGTTTGCCAAGTGATGGAGAGAACGTAGGAGGCTACAAAGAATGGACGTAGTAAAAGAAATTATGGCAGCAGTTAAACAATATGAAACAATTATTATTCATAGACATCAAAGGCCCGACCCAGATGCGATTGGCTCACAGGTTGGGTTAGCAGAACTCTTAAGAGCGAGCTTTCCTGAAAAAAATATTTATCAAGTAGGCGGACCAGTGGAAGGCTTAGAGTTTTTAGCTGAAATGGACGTTATTACTGATGATGTCTATCGAGGTGCATTAGTCATTGTAACAGATACTGCAAATGCTCCCCGAATTAGTGATGCGCGTTTTTCTTTAGGCGATCAATTAATTAAAATCGATCATCATCCGAATGATGAACCCTATGGAGATTTAGTTTGGGTGAATACAAATGCAAGTAGTTGTAGTGAAATTATTGTTGATTTTTGGCAACAGCATTTAGCAGAATTAACGATGACAGATAATGCAGCTCGTTTATTGTATGCTGGGATTGTAGGGGATACAGGACGTTTTCTTTATCCTTCCACTTCGGCGCATACACTCGCTGTCGCTGCACAATTGCGTACGTTTAACTTTAATGCCGCAGACTTAAATCGTGAGTTAGACCAAATGCCTTTAAAGGTTGCTAAATTAGCGGGTTATATTTATCAAAATTTAGAAATCGACGCAAATGGCGCTGCTCGTGTCGTTTTACCACAAAGTATTTTAAACAGTTATGATATTGTCGATTCTGAAACGGCAGCCATTGTTTCAATGCCAGGAAAAATTGAAGATGTTCTCTCATGGGCAATCTTTGTTGAACAGCCAGAAGGTTATTATCGCGTTCGGTTACGTTCCAAAGGACCAATCATTAATACAATTGCTAAAAAACATCATGGCGGCGGCCATCCTTTGGCAAGTGGCGCTAATGCATGTGATGCGGCTGAAATTGAAGTGATTTACCAAGAAATCCAGGCAGCTTGCCAAGAGTGGGCCCCAAAATAAATCAGTAATTAGAAAGTACTTATCTGTCGTTGATAAATCATTAGGACTACTTTTCATTCACTAGAAAATAAGGTAAAATGAAAAAGAATTATTTTTTACAAAGGAGAACGTTAATGACAGAGCAATTACCAAACTGCCCTGAATGTGGGTCGGCATATGCCTATGAAGATCGCGGACTATTTATTTGTCCAGAATGCGGTCATGAATGGTCACCAACGGAAGAAGTTGCAGAAGAAGGCTTAGTAGTCAAGGATTCAAATGGCAATCTTTTAGCGGATGGTGACAGTGTTACTGTAATCAAAGATTTGAAAGTCAAAGGTGCTAGCGGAGCAATTAAACAAGGCACAAAAGTGAAAAACATTCGTTTAGTGGAAGGCGATCATAACATCGACTGTAAGGTAGATGGCTTTGGTCCAATGAAGTTAAAATCCGAGTTTGTTAAGAAAAATTAAATTTCATTTGAATGATGAGACAGTAAGAGTCTAGGACACAACCATCGTCCTAGACTCTTACTAATGTTTATCGGTCTTGTATTTTATCATTGTACGAAGGCCGTGCCAAGCGTTGTAAATAGTGAGGATTAACCCGATACCTAAAGGAATCCATAACCATTGCGGAGAATAAGCGGCATCTTTTAACGTTTCAGGATTGATGGTCCATGATTCTTGCAATACTTGGAAACTAAAAACCATCAGAAATGTTGAAATAAGTAACAAAATAAACCGTAAATAATGAATCGTTGTTTGACGGTGAATCAGTGCAAAGAGTAAGTAGAGCACAAGTAAGAATAGCGGCACTCCAAACGCAAAATATGGCTGTAACATGAGAACGTCCTCCTTTTTCTTAATGATACTGCAAAGGAGAGGATTTGCAAAATAAAATTTATTGTTGGTACATTTTTTTAGAAACAAGTATAGTGTTATTGAGGCATTGATACTTGAAATTGTTTATCTTGGAGGAATTTTTATGGCAGTATATAGCGAACCAATTAAATGGGCAATCATTATTTTCCCGTTTCTAGCATTTTTTATTTCTGGGGCATTATTAATCTATGAATACCGCAAATATGGTTCATTTGTTTGGACACGAGCAATGATTTTGTATTCATTTGTTTTTTATTTATTATGTGCCTATTTCTTGGTGATTTTACCGTTGCCATCTCGGGCAGAAGTGGCTCAATACACAGGACCAACAATGGAATTGCGGCCTTTTCATTTTATTTCAGGGATTTTAAACGAAACCGTTTTTTCGCTCAAAGATCCTAGTACGTATTTACCAGCATTAAAACAGCATGCCGTTTTAGAACCACTGTTTAATGTTTTATTAGTTTTACCTTTTGGTGTGTATTTACGGTATTATTTCAAATGCTCATTTTTAAAAACAGTTCTTGCTAGTTTTTTATTGTCATTATTTTTTGAATTAACACAGTTATCTGGTCTTTATTTTATTTACCCACGTTCGTATCGCTTGGCGGATGTCAATGATTTAATTAATAATACCGTCGGAGGAATGGTTGGGTATTGGTTGACGCCGCTCTTTACCTTTTTATTGCCAACACGAGAAGAAATTGATGCCACCTCTTATGAAAAAGGGCAGACAGTTAGCCTGTTAAGACGTTTCTTAGCTTGGGGGATTGATTGGTTGGCGATTGGCTTTGTACAAGGCCTGCTCGTTTTTGGATTAAATTTTATTCCAGCTTATAAAAATTGGGCAACTAATTATCCGATTTTTTCAGATCGGATGTGGTTCTTTATCATGGTGTTTGCGGTCTTTATCGTCATGATGAAACTGACAAATGGTCAAACGTTAGGGAAAAAAGTTGTTCGCATTCGGGTGGTTGAAACAGGACATGAAAAAATTCGTTTAAAAGCCTTGTTTGTTCGCTACGGTTATTTGTATTTTGTGTATGGTTTAATTAGTATTTATCTAGCTAATGCCACTGATTTATTGAATTCTTCTAATCGGATGTTGCAAATGGTGTCATTAATCTTGTATTTGTTCTGTTTAATTTTATATTTACTATTTTTGGTCAACGTTTTGGTTACCTTGATTCGTAAAAAACGGCGTTTGTTTTATGAAAAAGCTAGCCATACTTATACAGTCAGTACATTAGAAGTTGCGAAAACAAAGGAATCAGCAGGTGAGTAAAAGTTGTTTTTGTGTTATAATGCCAAAGTGCATAAAGAATTTAACGAGAAGAGGTGAGGCAAGTGCCTTCATTTAAACAATTTCAATTTCAACCTTTTATCAACGAAGCACTCGCAGAAAAAGGGTTTGAAGAACCAACAGAAGTCCAAGAAAAATTAATCCCAATCATTAAGAAAGGGAAAAGTGTCATTGGACAATCACAAACAGGAAGTGGCAAGACGCATACTTTTTTACTTCCATTAATGGATAAAGTTAAGCCAACTATCGACGAAGTACAAATTGTGATTACTGCGCCTAGTCGTGAATTAGCCAATCAAATTTATCAAGAAGCGCAGCAATTGGCTCGTTTCAGTCAACCAGAAATTCGAGTGTCAAATTTTGTTGGCGGAACAGATAAACAACGGCAATTAAATAAATTAAAGCATCAGCAACCTCATGTGGTGATTGGTACACCAGGGCGGATTTTAGATATGATGAATGAACAAGCCTTGAAAGTGCATACGGCTTTTGCCTTTGTTGTCGATGAAGCAGACATGACATTAGATATGGGCTTTTTAGCAGAAGTCGATCAAATTGCTGGTCGTTTGCCAGAAAAATTACAAATGCTCGTTTTTTCTGCAACCATTCCAGAAAAATTACGACCATTCTTAAAAAAATATTTAGAAAATCCAGTGATTGAACAGATCAAACCAAAAGCAGTTATTTCAGAAACAATTGACAATTGGTTGATTTCCACCAAAGGAAAAAACAGCAATCAAATCATTTATCAATTATTGACTATCGGGCATCCTTATTTAGCGATTGTTTTTGCAAATACTAAACAAAGAGTTGATGAAATCACCGATTACTTAAAAGATCAGGGCCTAAAAGTTGCCAAAATTCATGGAGATATCACACCACGCGAAAGAAAACGTGTGATGCGTCAAGTTCAAAATCTTGATTATCAATATGTGGTAGCTACTGATTTAGCGGCGCGTGGGATTGATATTGAAGGGGTTTCGCATGTCATCAATGCAGAAGTTCCCCATGAATTAGACTTCTTTATTCATCGAGTTGGCCGCACAGGACGTAATGGATTAAGCGGGACTGCCATAACATTATATTCACCAGCAGATGATGAAGCGATTACTCAGATTGAGCAGTTAGGTGTTTCTTTCAAACCGAAAGAAATTAAAAATGGTGAGATTGTAGAGACGTATGATCGCAATCGTCGAACAAAACGAGAAAAATCTCGAGAAGAATTAGACCCAACGTTAATTGGTTTAGTGAAAAAGAAAAAGAAAAAAATTAAACCGGGATACAAGAAAAAAATTAATTGGGCAATTGAAGATAACAATAAGAAAAAACGTAAAATTGAGCGTCGTCAAAAAGATCGTTCTGCCAGAAAAGCCAAAAAGAATTCTTCTAATTAAAAAAGATGTTGAATATTAAAAGTGAGGAACTAGAATCGAAAAGATTTTAGTTCCTCCTTTTTTTGATAAATATTTAAGTCATTTTTAAAATAACTCTTTTTTAAGAGCTGTTATCGCTAAAAGTGAAAAAAATTACTAATTAATTGTAAAGATTTTTATTAAAAACATCAAAATGTTGGTCTTTAGAACCAACATTTTGATGTTTTCTCAAGAAAATAATAATAAATTTATAGAATTTTTAGTGTGTTTTAGCAAAAAATGGGAAGTTTTGGGCCTTTTTTTGGTAAAAAACTGGCTGTAATAGTTGCTACTAAAGGAAATTCATTTTTTTTTACGGAGGATAAAAAAATTTTACACACAAAAAAATTCATTTTCTAATATAATATAAATAACCACCAAAATAAAGAAAAAAGGAGTGAAGAGAGATGAAGTTAAAAAGGTGTTTATTAATCAATCGATGGAAGAAATACACAATTTGGTAACGTATTTTGATTGATCCGTTTAGTTATTAGTAGTAGAAAGAAATTCTAGGAGGAAAGAAGAAATGAGAAGGATTTTGGTATTAACAAAGAACATTTTAGTTGAGCAAACATTTCAACAGCAATTACAACATTTAAATTATGAAGTCTTTTGTACAAACTGTTTTGAAGAAACTATAGAACGTGAGTTAGCTTTTTTTAATTATTTTGATGCAATTGTTTTAAGCGAGACACTTTCTCAGAATGATTGTTTGAGATTGCTAGGGAGTCTTACATCATTAGAGAAACCGATTTATCGACGTTCGCAATCGCTGTGTAACAAACGTGAAGCGGAGATTTGGCAGGAAAGAGGCATTATCCGATGGTTAGGTCTAAAAGATTCATTGGAAGATATTCGTGAAAAGATTGACATTGTCGATCAAAATTTTGCCGAAGTAACAGCCGAGCTATTTGACGAGCAAGTAAAAAAGATTCGCTTTACAAAAAACGAGCAACGTTTTTTAAAAATCTTGTATCATCATGCCCACGAAGGGTTGGACCGTGATCAAATTTGTCGCATGCTTTGGCAGAAAGAACCAGATGCTTCGACAAAATCGCAGCTGTCTTTTGTATGTAAACGAGTGAAACAAAAATTTAGTGAGGCAGGCATGAATGAAGAAATTATTACAACCTCGTGGGGGAAAGGGTATCAAATAAATGAACAAATTTTACCTTATTTAGAGCAAACATTGTTTGAAACAATTCAGTAAGAAACATTCCTACGAAAACAATTGACTTTTCAGCAGATCTTTCTTATACTTTTGACTATAAGCTAAAGGATATGAGGAATCTTATTTTGATCACAGAAAGCCGTTCGTTGCTGAGAGAAGGGTATCAGATAAATTTACTTGCTCCCTTTAGATAGACTTGATAGAAATATCAACGCGACTCTGCGTTATAGAGCTTAAGAGGTAATGATCCAACATCATTGCAATCAAGGTGGTACCGCGAGCAATCGTCCTTGACTGCAATGGTGTTTTTTGTGTTCACAATCAGCCGCTTAAGAGGGTACAAAACATAAATAGTTAATTATTAATAGAAAGTAGGAAAATCAATGAAAGAATTAACAAGTAGTCAAGTTCGTCAAATGTATTTAGACTTCTTTAAGTCTAAAGGACATTCAGTAGAACCAAGTGCTTCTTTAGTACCAGTAAATGATCCAACCTTGTTATGGATTAACTCTGGTGTTGCAACTTTGAAAAAATATTTTGATGGCTCTGTTGTGCCAGAAAATCCAAGAATTACGAATGCCCAAAAATCTATTCGTACAAATGACATTGAAAATGTTGGGAAAACGGCCCGTCATCATACAATGTTTGAAATGTTAGGAAACTTCTCAATTGGGGACTATTTTAAAAATGAAGCGATTCACTGGGCTTGGGAATTTTTAACAGGTGCTGAATGGCTTGCTTTTGACCCAGAAAAATTATATGTGACTGTTTATCCGAAAGATACAGAAGCGAAACGCATTTGGCGTGATGAAGTTGGTTTATCTGAAGACCATATTATTGATGTGGAAGATAACTTCTGGGATATTGGTGCTGGTCCAAGTGGTCCGGATACGGAAATCTTTTATGATCGCGGCGAAGAATTTTTAGATATCCCAGAAGATGATCCAGAAAATTATCCTGGTGGCGAAAATGAACGCTATTTAGAAATTTGGAACTTAGTTTTCTCTGAATTCAACCATACACCAGAAGATACGTACGAACCATTACCACATAAAAACATTGATACGGGTATGGGCTTGGAACGTGTTGTGTCTATCATTCAAGATGCCCCAACAAACTTTGAAACTGATTTATTTATGCCAATCATTCATGCGGTAGAAGCTTTAGGAACCAACGTGAAATATGGGGATGCACCACAAACGGATGTTTCCTTTAAAGTGATTGCTGACCATATTCGTGCCTTGTCCTTTGCAATTGGCGATGGTGCGCTTCCTTCAAATGAAGGTCGTGGCTATGTGCTGCGTCGTTTATTACGTCGTGCAGTAATGCATGGGAAAAAATTAGGCATTAATGAAGCCTTTTTATACAAATTAGTGCCTGTTGTTGGCGAAATCATGGTAAGCTACTATCCAGAAGTATTACAACAAAAAGACTTCATTGAAAAAGTGGTTCGGACAGAGGAAGAACGTTTCCATGAAACCATCAATGAAGGTTTAAGCATGTTAAATGAGGTTATTAAAGAAGTTAAAGATGCAAAAGGCGATACATTAGATGGGAAAATTATCTTCAAACTTTATGATACTTTTGGCTTCCCCGTAGAATTAACGGAAGAAGTTGCGGAAGATGAAGGCTTGAAAGTCGACCATGCGGGGTTTGAAACAGAAATGGAAGCACAGCGTGAGCGTGCTCGTTCTGCTCGCAGTAAAGAAACTTCAATGGGTGTTCAATCTGCATTATTAACAGATATTAAAGTAGAAAGTAAATTTGTTGGCTATACAGAATTAACACATGATAGTGAATTATTTGTTATTATTCAAGGTGACGCACTAGTAAATGAAGCAACTGCAGGAACGGCCGAATTAATTTTTGCCGAAACACCATTTTATGCTGAAATGGGTGGACAAATTGCTGACCGCGGCTATGTGAAAAATACCGCTGGCGAAGTAGTTGCCAACGTCGTGGATGTGAAAAAAGCACCAAACGGTCAATTTTTACACAAAGTAGAAGTTTTGGCGCCATTAGCAGAAGGTCAAATTTATCAATTGCAAGTGGACGAACGGATGCGGACACGTATTTTGAAAAATCATACGGCAACCCATTTATTGCATCGTGCTTTAAAAGATGTGTTAGGGGAGCATGCCAACCAAGCAGGCTCATTAGTTGCACCAGGACATCTACGTTTTGACTTTACTCATTTTGGGCAAGTTACATCAGAAGAACTAGCGCGGATGGAAGCCATCGTTAACGAAAAAATCTGGGAAGCTATTCCTGTTGTCACAATTGAAACAGATATTGATACAGCGAAAAACATGGGCGCAATGGCGTTATTTGGCGAAAAATATGGCAAAGAAGTCCGTGTAGTTAATATTGGGGATTACTCTATCGAATTATGTGGTGGAACACACGTTGCTAATACAGAAGATATCGGGATTTTCAAAATTGTTTCTGAATCTGGAATTGGTGCAGGAGTACGCCGTATTGAAGCAGTGACGAGTAAAGAAGCGTATCAACTTTTACAAGAAGAAGAACGTCAATTGAAAGAGATTGCTACATTAGTTAAATCACCTCAATTAAAAGAAGTGGTTACGAAAACAGAGCAATTGCAACAACAATTACGTGATCTACAAAAAGAAAACGAACAATTGGCAGGCAAATTAGCGAACCAACAAGCTGGTGACATTTTTAAAGATGTCAAAGACATCAATGGTGTTCGTTATATTGCCGCTCAAGTCAATGTTAAAGACATGAATCAATTACGCCAATTGGCTGACCAATGGAAACAAAAAGAATTGTCTGATGTACTAGTTCTAGCAACTGCACAAGATGAAAAAGTAAGCTTGTTAGCGGCTATGACAAAAGACATGAACGGAAAAGGCTTAAAAGCCGGTGACTTAATCAAAGCAATTGCGCCAAAAGTTGGCGGTGGCGGCGGTGGTCGTCCTGATATGGCTCAAGCTGGTGGGAAAAATCCAGCAGGGATTGCGGATGCCTTAGCAGAAGTTGAAAACTGGTTGGCAAATGCCTAATTAAAAATGTTTTCCCTATTATTAATATAAGGAGAATGCTCTTTATAGCAATAATGACAGCCCTCTTCAAAGTTATGAAATTGATTTTGAAGGGGGTTCTTTTTTTTAAATGATTAAGGAGAGGAAACAGTAGATTGCACGAATGTGTAAGTTTTCATCTTCAATTGACAATGGTATAATAAGCAACGGAGGAATCAAAAATATGAATGAAAATCAATTATCAAAACGTCTCGCAACGGTTGGTGATTTAATCCCTAGAGGAAGTCGCTTAGCAGACATTGGTTCAGACCATGCTTATTTACCAGTTGCTTTAATGTTAGAAAATAAACTTTCTTTTGCTGTGGCTGGGGAAGTGGTGGAAGGCCCTTATCAATCTGCCAAAAACCAAGTCAGTAAATCCAATTTGACGGATAAAATTATCGTACGTTTAGCGAACGGGCTAGATGCAATTGAACCTGAAAATCAAATAGACGTCATTAGTATTTGTGGAATGGGCGGCACATTAATCCGAGATATTTTAGAAGCTGGACGCAAAAAAAATCGTTTAACAGGGAAGGAACGCCTTGTTTTACAACCGAATATTGGTGAACCAACTTTACGCCGCTGGTTAGTGGCAAATGACTACAGTATTATTGATGAAACAATCGTGGAAGAAAACCGTAAAATATACGAAATTATCGTAGCCGAAAAAAAAGAGCAATCCGTTTCTTATACGGACCAAGAATTACTATTTGGGCCAGTTTTAATTAAAAAACAAGGACCAGTTTTTACCAAAAAATGGCAACGAGAATTAAAACAGCGCAAAACGGTTCTTGCACAACTAGCAAAAGCAAGTGGAGAACATATTGAAAAACAAGCGAAACTACAGCAAGACCAACAATTAATTGAGGAGGTACTGGCCAATGGCTGTGAACGGTAAGACATTGATTCGACGCTTCAATGACTATTGTCCCGAGTGGCTAGCTGAAACGGGAGATCCTGTGGGCTTGCACATTGGTACGTTAGATAAACCAATTGAAAATGTGATGGTTACCTTAGATGTTCGTCCTGAGGTCGTTGCAGAAGCAATTGAGAAGCAGGTTGATTTAATTATTGCGAAACACCCACCTATTTTCCGCTCAGTTAAGCGATTAACCACAGATAATTTTCAAGAAAAAATGTACGCTGATTTATTAAAACACGATATTGCTGTTTACGCAGCGCATACTAACATGGATATTATTGATAATGGCTTAAACGATTGGTTTTGTGAATTATTGGGAATTAAACAGACCACCTTTTTAACTAAAACACATACTGTTCCTTATAAAAAATTAGCCGTTTTTGTGCCAATTGATGAAGCTCCGCAAATGAGAGAAGCTTTAGGTCTAGCTGGCGCTGGAGCTCAAGGTGATTATTCTAAAACAAGTTACTCTTTAATTGGAACAGGACGTTTTACACCAACACAAGGAGCAAATCCCACGATTGGCGAAATTGGTCAAGAAAGTGTTGTCCAAGAAGCAAAAATCGAAGTGATTTTCCCTGAAACTAAGCAAGAACAAGTTCTTGAAGCTATGTTACAGGCACATCCTTATGAAGAACCAGCGTATGATGTTTATACCATTGAAAATCAATCAAAAGAATTTGGTTTAGGTCGGGTTGGAGTATTAGACGAGCCTGTGAGATTCTCTGATTTTGTACAGCAAGTCAAGGAAGCTTTCCAATTGGATGGCTTGCGGGTCATTGCAAAAGACGATACTAAAATGATTCAACGGGTAGCCATTTGTGGTGGAAGTGGTGAAAAATTCTATCACGATGCATTACGTAAACAAGCCGATGTCTATATTACTGGTGATGTGTATTATCATACGGCACATGATATGATTGCTGAAGATTTACCAGTCATCGATCCTGGTCATTACATTGAAGCGCTTTGTAAGCCAAAACTTGTGGAATTAATGAATCAATGGAAACAAGAAAATGAGTGGGCTGTATCCATTTTTGAATCAGAAGCGAATACCAACCCATTTCGTTTTAAATAAAAAAATGAAGATTAAAGGAGTGTTCTTTTATGTATGAAAATTTATTACCTCGTTTTTTACGCTATGTGAAAACAGAAACACGCTCAGATGCAACAAGCACAACGACACCATCAACACAAACACAAGTAGCCTTTGCACAAACCTTAAAAAAAGAATTAGAAGAATTAGGAATGAGCGATGTTATTTATAACGAAACAAATGGTTTTGTAATTGCTACGTTACCTAGTAACGTGGAGAAAGACGTTCGTTCAATCGGTTTTATTGCCCATATGGATACCGCTGATTTTAATGCAGTGAATGTTTCTCCGCAAATTGTTGAGAACTATGACGGAGAATCAACGATTCCTTTAGATAAAGAAGGCAAATTCACTTTAAATACGAAAGACTTTCCTAACTTAAAAAATTATCGTGGTGAAACACTTATCACAACCGATGGTACCACTTTATTAGGGGCGGATGATAAATCAGGTATTGCGGAAATAATGACAGCCATGGAATATTTAATTAATCACCCAGAAATTAAACATGGCACCATTCGTGTGGCTTTCGGTCCTGACGAAGAAATTGGTGTCGGTGCCGACAAATTTGATGTCGCTCAATTTAACGTGGATTTTGCTTATACAATGGATGGCGGACCAGTAGGCGAATTACAATTTGAAACGTTTAATGCGGCGCAAGCAGAAATTACAATTCAAGGGAAAAACGTTCATCCAGGCACGGCGAAAAATACAATGATTAATGCGTTACAATTAGGAATTGATTTCCATAATGCCTTACCTGCTGACGAAGTTCCAGAAAAAACAGCAGGTGAAGAAGGCTTTTATCATTTAGCAGCGTTTGCTGGAACGCCAGAAGAAGCTACAATGACGTATATTATTCGCGACCACAATCGCGAGATTTTTGAAGCACGTAAAGCTAAAATTAAAGAAATTCAACAAACACTGAATGCACCATTTGATGAAGAACGAATCAAAGTTGACTTATTTGATCAATACTATAATATGCGAGAAGTAATTGAAAAAGATATGTCCATCGTCGAAATTGCTAAACAGGCAATGGAAGAATTGTCCATTCAACCAATTATTGAACCTGTTCGCGGTGGAACGGATGGCTCAAAAATTTCTTATTTAGGGATTCCAACACCAAATATTTTTGCTGGTGGCGAAAATATGCATGGACGTTTTGAATTTGTTTCATTACAAGCCATGGAAAAAGCGACCAATGTGATTATTAAAATTGTTGAATTAAATGTAAAATAAATGAGGCACTCAATAGGAAAGTAAGAAAACGGGCAACCGAGAGCTTACTTTCCTGTTGTAGTTTCATGAGTCATTGAAAATTTTTTTGCAATTAGAATCAGAACAAGGTATCCTAGTACAGTAACTAGTTAGGAGGCCAGAAAGAATGTTTCAGTGGATAGTAATCATTTATTTCCTCGTTATTAATTTAGTATTGTTTAGTATGATGGGTTATGATAAAAAACAAGCAAAACGTGGGAACTGGCGTATTCCAGAACGCCGCTTATTGACGATAGGACTGGTCGGTGGCGGTCTAGGTGGGTTAATAGGACAAAAGAAATTTCATCATAAAACCCAAAAACAAATTTTCGCATTGTGTTATTCAATTGGCGTAATCGTGATGATTAGTTGCATCTATCTAACGTTTAAGTAAGAACAAAAAAGGAGAAGCGATGAAAGGAAAAGTAAAAATTGGCTTAAATATGTTGTTAATGATTATCGTTTTAGGCGTAATCTTTTATGTCATGGATAATTCATTAAGTGATATTTTTGCTCAACTGATGGAAACGAGTTGGCTGGTGCTAATGGCTGTTATTTTTTTTGGTGTAGTTTATCAATTTGCAGAAGGGCGCTCAATCAAGGAAATAGCTCGTTATTTTAACAAAGACTTTACAACAGTGGATGGTTTTTTTACTTCTTGTTATGTAGCATTTTATCGGATTATTTCATTTGGCACGGGAACCTTGCTTTCGGAAATTTATTTTTATAAGAAAAAAGGAATTCCTGTTTCTAAAAGTGTGGGGATAACGGCATTACATATGATTATGTATAAAGCGGCCGTGATTTTTTTAGCAATTATTGGTTTGATTATTCAATTCTCCTTGTTTTATGAAAATGCGCCTAAGATGATTCCATTCATTTTAGCAGGTGTTATTTTAACATTAGTAATAATTGCAGCATTGCTTATTTTATCTAGTAGCTTAAAGTTGCAAGTTTTATTGGTTAAGTTTACCAATCGTTGGTTCAAACGACCAAAACTAAGAGATTGGGTGGATAATTGTAATTTACAAATCTATTCCTTGCGGGCGGCTGTGCAAACAATTACACAAGATCGCTCAGCGTTGCTCCGAATCTTTTCATGGAATGTATTTAAATTATTATTTTGGTACATTATTCCTTACATTGTTTTAGTGGAAAATCACCCGAACATTGATTTATTATTAGTGATGTCCTTTACCAGTTTTGCTGTTATTCTTTCAGGAGTTATTCCAACACCTGCTGGCATTGGGCCATTTGAATTTGTTTACTTATTGTTGTTTAAACCATTGGTCGGCAATGTTGATGCTGTAGCATCTGTTTTACTGTATCGATTTGGTAGCTTTGTTTTACCCTTTTTGATTGGCTTGGTTTATGTCGCCATTGAGAAACGAAAATCATTACGCATTGAGATTGAAGAAATAAAACGTCAAACAGATGAATAAGGTAGAACGAGAAAAAGAACGACTCTTTTTCTCGTTCTTTTTTTTTAAAAGGAATTGACTTGTACGAGGGATGTCTTATAATAGACTTAATACATGACTAAAAAATATTTTTTTGAACTAATAAAAATTATGGTAAAGGGGTGGGGAAAATTATTGCTGATTGTACAGCAGTGCTGTTATGCGGCGGGAAAAGTTCACGGATGGGATTTGATAAGGCATTACTGAAAGTTCAAGGCCAATACGTGATCTTGCAAACAGCTGAAAAGTTAATGGAACTGTTCGAAGAGGTTATTTTAGTAACGAATGATAGTCAAAAATTTCCTAAGGCGTTTAGAAAATGCACAATCATTCAAGATATGTATCTTGGAAAGGGGCCATTAGGTGGGATTGTGACAGCAATGAACTATACTCAGAAAGCTGAAGTGTTTGTAATTGCCTGTGATATACCAACTTTTTCTCCTAAACTTGTGTATCAGTTAGCCTCTAAGCGTGGACAAAATCAAGTAACAATCTTTGACTTTGAGGGTCGTCAAGAACCATTATTTGGCTTTTATCGATGTTCTTGTTTACCAACATTTCAAAAGCAACTTGTGCAAAATAACTATCAGATTCGCCGAGAATTTGAGCACCTATCTGTAAAAACGGTGCAACTATCAAAAGAGAAGCAACTTAAAAATGTCAATCGAAAAGAAGAATTGTCTCAGTGGTATCGATAAAAAGGAGGAATCGTAATGGATTTTTTCACTAGTGAAGAAATAGTTGCAAGCTTAGGTGATAAGGCAGAAATGAAAGGGAAATTATCGTTTGTTCGACTCTGTATTTTAGGCATCATGGCTGGTTTTTGTATTGCACTGGGTTACTTAGCGTTTATTCGTATCACTGGAACCGCCCCCACAGAATGGGGAAGTTTTAATAATTTTCTGGGCGGTTCTTTATTTCCAGTCGGATTGATAGCGCTTACTTTTGTTGGTGGTGAGTTAGCAACTGGCAATATGATGGTGATGACATTAGGCGTATTGCAGAAAAAGGTTCGAGTGGGAACTCTTTGTTATAACTGGGTAGTTGTTTTATTGACCAATTGTCTGGGCGGATTTCTCGTAGCGTATTTATTTGGCCATATTGTTGGGTTAACTGAAGGTGCATTTCTGGATAAAACAGTCGCAGTTGCTCAGGCGAAAATTGCTGATCCACCGTTAGTCGCTTTTGTTTCAGGGATAGGCTGTAATATTTTTGTTTGTTTAGCTGTTTATCTCGGAGCGTTGGCAAAATCATATTTAGGTAAAATGTTTGGCTTATGGTTTCCTGTCATGGTTTTCGTTGTTTGTGGGTTTCAACACGTGGTCGCCAATGCGTTTATTATTCCAGCAGCAATTTTTTCACAAAGCACCACAATCAGTTGGTGGGATTATTTGCAGAATACACTATGGGTATTTTTAGGCAATGCGGTGGGGGGCAGCCTTTTTATGGCCGTACCATTGATCTTTATGACAAAACCAGCAACTGTCAAACCAAGAGTTGAGAAAACGATTCAGACGGAGGAACTCTATGGCAATTGAGGTGCCGAACATGATTCAAATTGGTTCTACTGGTCGAAATAGTGGCAAAACGACATTAGCCGAAGCTCTTATTAAACAGTACCAAGAAGTCTATCCAATTTATGGCTTGAAGATTATTACGATTAGTGGTCAACGAGGGGTGTGTCAACGAGGCACAAAAGGATGCGGAATTTGTACCAGTATTACAGCTGGTTATGAATTAGTAGAAGAGCAAGAGACGATTGGCAATAAAGATACCATGAAATTATTAGCTGCAGGTTGTCAAAAAGTTTTTCTATTGAAAGTTTTTCAAGAAAATTTGGCGGAAGCTATTCAGCAATTTTTGAAAGCTGTGCCGGCCCAAGCTTTAATCATTTGTGAATCAAATTCGTTACGTAACGTTGTGCAGCCAGGACTATTTCTTATGATGAATAACCAGAATCGCCAAAAAGAATCAGCAAAAAAAGTCATAGATAAAGCCGATTTTTGCTTGCTATCTGCTGAAATACCAAAAGAATTGCGTATCTATTATCAAGGAGAACAACTTCAAGTTTCACTAAAAAGGGGGAATAAAAAGGAATGTGTGCATTAAGCTTAATTGAAAAAGAAGCGATTATTCTAGAAAACGATGCTGATCCACAACGAATTTTAAATATTTTAATTGAATTACAATTTGCTTCAGAAGAAGGGTATATCGATCAGGAAACAGCTCAATTAGTTGCAGAGCATCTGCATTTAACAGAAGCGCGAGTCTATGAAATCGTCAGTTTTTATGCCATCTTAAAGACGGAACCGCAAGCGAAGTATGTGTTGAAGATTTGTAACAGTACGCCGTGTCATTATACTGGTGGGGCGATGGTTGCTGAAGTTTTAGAAACCATTTTAGAAGTGCCAGAGAATCAGACGACCCCAGATGGCTTATTTATGTATCACAGTATTCCTTGTATCGGGGCTTGTGATTTAGGCCCAGTAATTAAAATTAAGGACACCGTTTTTAGCCAACTAACAGAAGAGAAAATTTATCAATTAATTCAACATTTGCAAAATGATTGCTATGAAGGATTGTAGGAGGTGAGTCAATGCTTAAGAGAAACCAACCAATGTTATTAGAGAGAATGGGAAAAATGCAATCTGCGACCGATGTTGCTGAATATTGTAAATACGATGGATTTGATGGTTTAAAAAGAGCAATTTCACTATCAGATGAAGAAATTTTAAACGAACTGGATATTGCGCACTTAAGAGGTCGCGGTGGAGCAGCCTATCCTTTAGGAAAAAAATGGCGCCATCTTTATCAGGCAAAAGGAACCACAAAGTACATTGTTTGTAATGCTGATGAAGGCGAACCAGGGACCTTTAAGGATAAAGTACTTTTATCTGAAGATCCATTGAGTGTGATTGAAGGAATGATCATTGCTGGCTATTTATTTTCAGCAAAAGCAGGTTATATTTATATGCGAGGAGAATATCGCAGAATCCAAAAAAACTTTCAAGAAGCACTCGATAAGGCACGACAAGCTGGCTTTTTAGGTGAAAACATTTTAGGAATTGAAGGATTCAATTATGATATTACGATTATTTCTGGTGCTGGCGCCTATATTTGTGGGGAAAACTCAGCACTTTTAAATTCAATTGAAGGAAAAACGGGGCGGCCGCGTGTCAAACCACCACACTTAGCAGATGTTGGTTTATATTTGCAACCAACATTAGTGAATAATGTTGAATCATTTGCAAGTGTTCCGGTAATTTTACGAGAAGGTGGACAAGCCTTTTTAGAGATGGGTACTGCCGATGGTGGCGGAACAAAGCTAATTTGTTTGTCTGGACATATTAAAAATCGGGGCTTATACGAGGTCAACCTTGGAACACCATTAGAAGAAATAATTTATGGTGAGCAATACGGTGGCGGCTCTGCAACTGGTCGAGCATTGAAATTTATTCACTTCGGTGGGCAATCCGGTCCAATTGGTGCTGTCGCAACGTTAACGGATTGTTTGTATTCTTACGAAGATTTATGGGCCCATGACTTATCTGTCGGCTCTGGCGCAATTGTAGTAATGGATGATTCAGTCAATGTTGTGGACTATTTAGTACACGTGGCGGCCTTTTTTGCTCATGAGTCCTGTGGTAAATGCACCCCTTGTCGATTGGGAACAACTAGGATTTTGGAATTATTGAGTAAATTCAATCGGAACGAGGCAACAGCTAGTGATTTGCCACGATTGGAAAAGATGCTCACGCATGTCACGCGATTATCAGCTTGTGGTTTGGGCCAATCCGTCGCAACTTCAATGAAGAGTGCATTGGCTTTGTTTCCAGAAGAATTTGAAACGACTGCTGAAACAGAAATCTATGCCACCAGCAAAGGAGGTTGGTAAAAATGAAAACAAAGTTGCATACGCAAACAGTTACGTTGTCTATTGATAACCAAGAAGTAACTGTGCCTAAAGGGACTACCATTCTCGAAGCAGCGAAAGAGCTAGGTGTTGAAATCCCAACGCTCTGTCATTTAAAGGAATTAGCGCCTGATGGTTCTTGTCGGATGTGCGTGGTTGAGGTGGAAGGCGGCCGACGTGGTGGCTTAACAACTGCGTGTACGGCACATTGTCAAGAGGACATGGTTGTGTCAACACATTCTGAAAAAGTTGCTGATTCCAGACGTTTTATTCTTGATTTATTATTGAGTAATCATAAATTAGAATGTTTTTCTTGTGGAAAAAACGGGGATTGTCAATTACAACAGTATGCGCTAGATTATGGAATTGATGCCACTAGCTTTACCGAGGGAAAAAGAATGCCTTGCCATCAAGAAGAAACCAGTAATCCGTTTTTCTCTTATGATCCAGAAAAGTGTATCATGTGTCGTCGTTGTGCCCGTGTCTGTCAATTGCGGCAGGGAAGAGATGTACTCAGTATTGCTAATCGTGGCTTTGAAACAAAAATGATG
The DNA here is from genome assembly GCF_051712285.1 of Enterococcus sp. DIV1337a. NCBI lineage: Bacteria > Bacillati > Bacillota > Bacilli > Lactobacillales > Enterococcaceae > Enterococcus > Enterococcus sp. DIV1337a. Next base: position 1,164,350 of record NZ_JBIOOP010000001.1, read on the forward strand.
CCAAGTTATGGGCAGGCGTTTGATCAATCTATCTGTGAATCATGTGGCAATTGTGTCTCTTCCTGTCCTACAGGTGCGTTAACAGCAAAAGATACAAAAGAGTACCGCAAATGGGAAACCCAGAAAATTCCTACAACTTGTCCGCATTGTGGGACAGGCTGTCAGATGAATTTACTCGTTAAAAACAATCGTTTGGTGGGTGTTGAACCCATAGATGGACCAGCTAATAAAAATTTACTTTGTGTGAAAGGAAAATTTGCTTCATATAAATTTGTTGGGTCAGGAGATCGCTTAACGGAGCCATTAATTAAACGGAATGGCATTTTTGAACCTGCTTCTTGGGAAGAAGCCTTAACGCTTGTTTCGTCAAAATTTAACGAAATTAAAGCAGAAAACGGCGCGGATGCTCTTGCTGGTTTTTCGTGCTCTAGAGCAACAAATGAAGATAATTATGTTTTTCAAAAAATGGTGCGTGCTGCTTTTGGTACCAATAATGTTGATAACTGTGCCCGTGTTTGTCATTCGGCTTCGGTCCATGGTTTAGCCCAAACCTTAGGCTCTGGTGCGATGACCAATCCTATTGCTGATATCACTGAAGATGTCGATATGATTTTATTAGTAGGGTCCAATCCAGAAGAAGCTCATCCAGTTATTGGTGCGCAAATTCGCCAAGCCATCCAAAGAGGAACACAAGTTGTTGTTGTTGATCCGCGGAAAATTAACTTAGTGAAGGATAGTGCGCTGCATTTACAAGTTCAGGCGGGAACGAATGTCGCATTTGCTAATGGCATGATGCATGTGATTTTGAAAGAAGGTTTAGCAGATCGCCACTTTATTGAAGAACGGACAGAAGGATTTTTAGATTTAGAAAAAATGGTGGCTGATTATACGCCGGAAAAAGTCGCAGAAATTTGTCATATTCATCCAGAAGATTTAATTCAAGCAGCACGCATGTATGCAAAAGCAGAGAAAGCACCAATCATTTATTGTTTAGGCGTAACGGAACATTCGACAGGAACTGAGGGTGTTATGAGTATGTCTAATTTGGCAATGTTGGTTGGTAAAGTTGGAAAACCAGGCTGTGGTGTCAATCCTTTGCGAGGTCAAAATAATGTTCAAGGTGCTTGCGATATGGGCTGTATGCCTTATGATTTCCCAGGATATCAAAAAGTCAATAATCCAGAAGTAATCGACAAATTTGAAAAAGCTTGGCATGTGCCGTTAAATCGAAACACCGGTTTAACTTCTACTAAAGTCTTGCCAGCAGCAACGGCAGGAAACGTCAAAGGCCTTTATATTTTTGGGGAAGATCCAATTGTTACGGATCCAGACACAGGACATGTTCGTCAAGCTTTAGAAAGTTTAGAATTTTTAGTGGTTCAAGAACTATTTATGACCGAAACGGCTGCTTATGCGGATGTCGTTTTACCCGGCATCAGTTATGCAGAAAAAGACGGAACATTTACAAATACAGAGCGGCGCGTGCAAAGAGTTCGTAAAGCTGTTGAACCAAGGGGACAAGCTCGAGAAGATTATGAAATTTTTTGTGAAGTCATGACACGGATGGGCTATCCTTGTGCGTATGAATCTGCAAAAGAAATTATGGAAGAAATTTCAGCTGTGACGCCTTCGTTTGGCGGAATTAATTATGAACGATTAGAGAAGGAGAGCTTACAATGGCCTTGTCGTAGCTTGACAGATCCAGGCACGCCGATTATGCATGTGGGCAGTTTTGCTCGTGGGAAAGGTTTATTTAGAGCAATTCCGTATAAGCAAGCACAAGAATTACCAGATGAAGAGTACCCGTATTTAATGTCGACAGGACGGATGCTCTACCATTACAATACCCGAGCAATGACAGGACGAACGGAAGGGATTAACCAAATAGCGAATCACTCTTATATTGAGATAAATGCAGTCGATGCACAAGCTCTGGGAATCCAAGAAGGTGACAAAGTGGAAGTTCATTCTCGCCGTGGCAAAATCGAAACCTATGCGGCTGTCGGAAATCGAGTATTTCCGCAAGAAGTCTTTATGACATTCCACTTTCCAGATGGGAATGTTAACGAAATTACCAATGCTGTATTTGATGATATCGCCACAATTCCTGAATATAAAGTTTGTGCTGTTGCGATTAAACCAGTGAATAAATAAAAAAGGATGGTTAAAACATGATCGAGTTGGAAGAAGCACGAGAGAGAATGAACCAACATATGAAGAGTCAATGTGAAACAGAAGAAGTGGCGCTGCTTGATTCCTTGGGGCGGATTAGCGGAGAAACCATTTTTGCAGAGACAGCGATTCCTCATTTTCCTCGTGCCGGAATGGATGGGTATGCCGTTCGCGCAGTAGAAACACGAGGTGCGACTGCTGAAAGCCCAACTTGTTTAAAAGTCGTCGGTTCTTTAGTGACAGGGGATTCCATGTTTTATTGTAATCAGACGAATAACTGTGCGATTAAAATAATGACAGGTGCTTTTATTCCAACCGATTTTGATGCTGTAGTGCCACAAGAATGGACGGATTTTGGGCAAGACCATGTTAAAATTTTTCAATCTGTCACTGCGGGCCAAAACTATGCGGAAATTGGGGAGGATATTGCTTTTCAGCAAAAAATTTTAGCAAAACATCAACAGATCAATAGTCGAATGATTGGTTTACTGGCAATGCAAGGGATTGACAAAGTTGTTGTTTTGAAGCGCATGAAGGTAGGGATTTTAGCGACTGGTAGTGAGTTAGTTTCTTTGGAAGAATCACTGTCAGTTGGGAAAATTTATAATAGTAATCTCTACATGTTAGCAGCTTTTGTCAAAGCAAGTGGCAATGAAGTAATCCACCTAGACCATTGTTCAGATGACCCTGAAGAATTAGCGAATAAGCTGTTTGAGATTTTACCAAAACTTGATGTATTAATTACTTGTGGTGGTGTTTCGGTAGGTGAAAAGGACAATTTACCTTTAGCGATTAAGCGTATCGGCGGAACAGAGCTGTTTCATTTTGTAAATATGAAACCTGGAACCCCAGTTATGGGAAGTCAATTTCAAGAAACACTCATTTTAAGCGTTTCAGGCAATCCGTTTGCGGCAATGGTTAATTTACATCTTTTTTACTGGACATTATTAGCTACTTTTTTCAATTGTGTCGAGTTAAATCTCAAGGAACGAACAGTAATTTTAGCGCATGAATTAGCACCCAGTAGACTACGTCGATTTTACCGAGCGAAAGAAATAGATGGCAAAGTAAATTTAGTCACAAAAAGTCATCTTTCCTCCAATTTATCAAATACTTTAGAAACAAATTGCCTGCTAGAACAACCAGCTGGTGTATTACTCAAAAAAGGCGCGCTTGTAAAAGTCTATTATTGGCAAACTTGATGACAAACTGACCTAAGATTAGCATGAAAGTAAGAGCCTGGAACAAAAATCACTTTGGATTTTTGTTCCAGGCTTAAAAATTGATAAACGGCGGGAACAGAAGCAACACTACGCGTTGCTCCGATCTCAACAACTTCTAAGGTGTTTTCTCGACTTGCGTCTCGTCACAGTCCAGCCTTCAAAAGAGCTACAGCTCTAAGAGTTGCGATGTTTCACTGTGAAGCATGAACAGATGAAATCATCGTACCTACTTGGTGAAGGTCCTTCGGAAATAAGCCGAAATTGTTGAGAATCACGAAGAACGTAGTGATTCGATGATGAACAATACCTACTTGGTCTCCAAAAATTAAAGAACACCGGGTAGGTATCATGCAACATCAACTCGTTCCTCGTTGTGTTTTATGACAATTTTCGGAAATTTCTTCTTATTGCTGAGAAACACTATTTGCAAAGCAAATAGATGTTGAACAGTACCTACTTGGTTCTCGGAGTTAAGCACTTCTGTCCCGACCTCTTATTGCTTATCAAGTTTTAAGACTTAGACAAAAGTCTGGTCAGACTAAGCGAAGCACGTAATTTTTGTCGCGTAACGTTTTTTACTTCGATTTTTCGCTAAAAAAAATTATGGATGCCAGATTGTTTTTTTGAAGCAAGAGTGATACACTTGAAAAAGAAGTATTGTGTAAATATTAACAATGTCAAATGTGAGGTGGAGAAATGGTTCAAAGTAAGGAATTTACGCACTTGAATACACAAGGAGAAGTGCATATGGTTGATATTTCGGGAAAAAATGACACTGAAAGAACAGCCCTCGCTTATGGAGAGATTCATATGTTGGAAGCGACAGCAGAGGCGATCCAGACCCAAATGATTAAAAAAGGTGAAGTATTACAGGTAGCAAGAGTAGCTGGGATTACCGCTGCAAAACGAACGTTTGAATGGATTCCTTTGTGTCATTTGGTTGCTTTGACAAAGTGTGAAATTCAGTTTGATTGGCGCAATCAAACTTGTTTAGAAGTACGTTGTTTTACAAAAACCGTGGGTTCAACTGGCGTTGAAATGGAAGCGCTAACAGGTGTGCAGGCAACACTCTTAACAATTTATGATATGTGTAAAGCAATTGATCGGGGCATGACAATGACAAACATTGGTTTATTAGAGAAAAATGGTGGACGTAGTGGTCATTTCATTCGTTCTTCAATTAAATCAAAGGAAAGTGATGAGTGAACAGCATGAAAGATGTATTTAACCGTGAAATTGATTATGTTCGTTTGTCTTTAACAGATCGTTGTGACTTACGCTGTACGTATTGCATGCCAGCAACAGGTCTTTGCTTTTTAAAAAAAGAGCAGCTTCTAACAGATGATGAGATTATTTTTTTACTGAGGATATTAGCGAAAGAAGGCATCAAAAAAGTTAAATTAACAGGTGGTGAACCGCTTGTTAGACCAAATTTACTCTCTTTAATTAAAAGGATAAAGCAAATCTCAGGCATCGAAAAAGTAACCCTAACGACTAATGGCATGAAGTTAGCTCGTGAGGCTCAAGGATTAAAAGAGGCGGGCTTGGACGGCATTAATATTAGCTTAGACACTCTGGATCCAGAAGAATTTCGAGAAATAACAAGAGTTGGTCAGTTAAGGAATGTTCTGGCGGGCTTAGAACAAGCGATTGATGTGGGACTACCTAATATCAAGATTAATACTGTAGCTAGGAAAGAGCTAAGTGAAGCAACAATTGTAGAACTGGCTGAAATCGCTAAGAAAGAGACTGTGCATCTTCGTTTCATTGAAATGATGCCAATCGGGTTAGGAAAGGAGCATCCGGGGAAGCAGCAAGAAGAAGTAGAAGCCATTTTAACCAAACATTATGGAACGTTGCAACCATATCAAAAACCATTGGGCAATGGCCCTGCTAGTTATTACGCCTTAAAAGATTTTAAAGGAAAAATAGGGTTTATTAGTGCGCTAGGGCATTGTTTTTGCGAGACGTGCAATCGAATCCGAATTACTGCAGACGGCCATTTAAAAACGTGCCTGCATTCTGCAGAAGGCTACTCGTTAAAGGAAGCTTTGGCTAAGGAACAAACAGCTGAATTGTTAGGGATTATTAAGAGTGGCATTGCCTGTAAGCCTGAAAAACATCTTTTCTTGGAACAACAAGGAGAACAACGATTTATGTCACAAATAGGAGGGTAAGTATGAAAACAGGAGAAATTATTGCAATAAATATTAGCCCACGAAGAGGCACACAGAAAAAGGAAGTTCCTGAAGTCAACTTAATTAAAGGCTTTGGATTAGAAAATGATGCGCACGGCGGGAATTGGCATCGACAAGTCAGTTTGTTATCTTTTGAAGAAATAACGGCTTTCAATGAAAAAGGAGCTCGGGTTGGCAATGGTGCTTTCGGGGAAAACATTATCGTCTCAGGGATTGATTTACGTCAATTACCCGTTGGAACGAAAATGAAAATAGGCGATTCTGAATTGGTGGTTACTCAAATTGGGAAAGAGTGCCATAAACACTGTCAGATTTACGCGCGAGTGGGCGATTGCATCATGCCTAGAGAAGGAATCTTTGCAGTCGTTGTGACAGCAGGTCATATCAAAAAAGGAGACCAGTTAGACGTTGTTTAAAGTGGGCATTGTAACATTAAGTGATCGTTGCTTTCAAGGGCTTGCTGTCGACCAATCAGGCTCCTTAATTCGTGAACAGTTACCTGCGCTCTACCAGGTAACTAAACAAACCATTTTACCAGATGAAGAAAATCAATTAGTAGAGCTATTGCAAGAGTGGTCTAAATCCTGTGATTTGATTTTAACGACAGGCGGCACAGGGTTGAGTGAACGGGATCGGACCCCAGAAGCAACCTTGCGTGTAGCAGAGCGAGTCATTCCTGGAATCAGTGAGGGCTTGCGTCAACTTAGCTTGGAAAAAACGCCATTTGCTATGTTAAGTCGAGGCGTTTCTGTTCAAAGAGGACGCACGCTCATTGTTAATTTGCCTGGTAGCCCGAAAAGTGTCACAGAACATTTGCATTTTTTGTTGCCTGTTTTGCCCCACGCTTTGGATTTAATCACAAATAAAAAAATCATACATGATGAGGAATAAACCATGAAAACAATTCGAACAGAAGAGGCAGTTGGCCTTCCATTGAGTCATGATATTACGCGAATTAACTATGGGAAAACCAAGGAAGTGTGTTTTAAAAAAGGACATGTAGTTGTCCAAGAAGATATTCCAATTCTTTTATCATTAGGGAAAAAACATCTGTTTGTTGCCTTAGATTCAGCGGAAATACATGAAGAAGAGGCAGCGACATTTTTGTATAACCTGTTAACAGATGACTCATGTCAGCCGAGTGAAGTCCATGAAGGAAAAATTGTTGCTAAAGCTAGCACGAGAGGTCTTTTAAAAGTCAATCGAGAAAAATTAATTGCTTTAAATGAAATTGAAGGTCTCGCCTTGTCGACTAAAATTACCAATATAGAAGTTCAGAAAGATGAAAAAGTAGCAGCCTTTCGAGTGATTCCACTAACAATTTCTAAAGGGCAATTAGAAAAGGCACGTCAGCTCAGTACTTCTGAGCCACTAATCTCTGTGAAACCTTTCAAAAAAATAAGTGTCGGGATTGTAACTACTGGCAGTGAAGTTTACACAGGATTGATTGAAGATGCTTTTTACCCTGTGTTAAAAGCCAAGTTCTCCGCCTATCCTTTAGTTACGATTGTCAAGCAAGAAATTGTCGATGATCAGCCGCAAAAAATTACTGTTGCGATCAAAAAGATGTTAGCACAAGGGTTTGATCTGATTGTTTGTACAGGTGGTATGAGTGTAGATCCTGATGATTTGACACCGTTAGCTATTAAACAGACAGGTGCTGAAATCGTAACCCATGGGACGCCAGTCTTACCAGGCTCAATGTTTTTGCTGGCTTATAAAGGAGAGCAAACGATCATTGGCTTACCAGGTGGTGTTTTATTTTCAGAAAAAACTGTTTTTGATTTGTTGTTACCAAGATTAATGGCCAAAGAAGTGATAAAAAAATCTGAAATTATTGACTTGAGTTATGGCGGGTATTTATAAAAGAAAAGAGGCGTTCAAATGTCTAAACAAAAAAAGGCTGTGTTCCTGCTTAGTTTATTCAGTTTAGTTGCCCTAATTGCTGCATGTACAAATCAGCCGCAAAAAGAAACAGTTTCAACAAAAAAAGAAGAAATAACCCTTGCAGCAGCAGCTAGCTTAGAATCAGTCATGGAGAAGAAAATTATTCCAGCCTTTGAAAAAGAGCATCCAGATATTCAGATAACTGGAACCTATGATAGTTCTGGAAAATTACAGATGCAAATTGAAAAAGGCCTAAAAGCCGATGTATTTTTCTCGGCCTCGACAAAACAAATGAATGCATTGGTTGCAGAAAAACTAATTAGTCAGAAAAGTGTCGTTCCTTTATTGGAAAACCAGCTCGTTCTAATTGTACCTAACCAAGATCGAGCAAAATGGCACGATTTTTCTGATTTGAAAAAGGCCCAAATGATAGCAATTGGTGATCCTGCAAGTGTTCCAGCTGGTCAATATGCCGAAGAAGGCTTAAAAGCTTTAGATGCTTGGTCCTATGTAGAAAAACACGCAAGCTTTGGCACGAATGTAACAGAAGTCCTTGAATGGGTAGCTAATGCAAGTGCAGATGCTGGCTTGGTTTATGCGACAGATGCAGCAACCAATTCAAAAGTAGCGATTGTTGCGGCCATGCCTGAAGCTGCTTTGAAAAAGCCAATCATCTATCCGGTTGGTAAAGTTGCCGCCTCTAAGAAACAAAAATCAGCGTATGCTTTTTTAAATTTTTTACAGAGTCAACAATGCAGAAAATATTTTGAAAATATTGGCTTTAAGTTAACAAAGTAGGTGGGAAAATGGATGTTCGACCAATTCTTTTATCTTTTCAGACAGCAATAATCGCCATTTTATTTACTTTTGTTTTAGGAACAGGCGTTGCGTATATTGTTTTTCGTTTGAAAAATCGTAAATTAAAAATTCTTTTGAATAGTTTATTTACGTTGCCATTAGTTTTACCGCCGACGGTTTTTGGTTTTTTTCTCTTAACTATTTTTGGTGTTCAGCAACCAGTGGGCCAGTTTTTACTTGATTTTTTTGCCATCCAAGTTGTTTTTTCATGGCCAGCTACGGTTATTGCTGCCGTTGCTGTTTCATTTCCTTTAATGTATCGTTCAGCCTTAACGGCGTTTGAACAAATGGATAGTGAATTGTTGGCGGTAGCCCAGACACTCGGGTTTTCGGAAAGTCGGTATTTTAGAAAAATTGCGTTACCTTTGTCGATGAACGGTCTCTTGGCCGGTGGTGTGTTAGCCTTTGCCCGCGGGTTAGGTGAATTTGGAGCGACGACAATGTTAGCAGGGAATATTGCTGGCAAAACAAGAACGCTTCCTTTAGCTATCTACTCTGCTGTAGCAAGTGGGGATTGGCACTTAGCCAACCAATATGTTGTGATTATGTTATTACTTTGCCTGATTATTTTATTTTTTACGGAATTTTTTAGTCAGCGCGCTTGGAGAAGATCGGAATGAGATTAATTGTTGATATTCAAAAAGAATTGAAAAGTCATACTTTGCAAATTCAGTTTGAAACAAAGACTCAAACAACAGGAATTTTAGGTGCTTCTGGTTGTGGCAAGAGTATGTTATTAAAATGTATTGCAGGTGTTGAGACTGCGGATAAAGGTCAGATTGTTTTAAATGATCAAGTCTTATTCGATGCTGAACAAAAGATCAATTTGTCGCCGCAACAACGAAAAATTGGTCTTTTGTTTCAACAGTATGCGTTGTTTCCTCATTTATCGGTAGTAGAAAATCTGACGTGCGTGACAAAAGATTTACAATTGGTCACTCAATTGCTTGCGTCTTTTCACTTAACTAAAGTCCAACAACAATATCCTAGTCAACTTTCTGGAGGACAAAGACAGCGAGTGGCTTTTGCGCGAATGCTAGCGGCTCAGCCGGCTTACCTGTTATTAGATGAGCCATTTTCCGCATTAGATGCACCCTTAAAGGAAGAGCTGCAAATTGAACTTCAACAGCGATTAAGTAATTTAAATCAACATGCCTTAATTGTGAGTCATAGTTTAGATGAACTGTATAAGTTATGTCAGAGTTTAGTGATAATCACAAAAAACCAAACACTTTTTGGGGCAACAAATCAATTATTTAACCAACCTCAAACGATTGAAGCAGCTAAACTCACTGGTTGTAAAAATATTTGGCCTGTCAAACGCATAGATGCGCACAGAGTCCAAGTGATTGGTTGGCAACAAACACTAATGGTTACACAAGAAGTTCCTATTTCTTGTCATTCTATAGGTATTCGGGCCCATGATTTCACAACAGAACCGCAGGCAACCAATCAAATCGAAGTGCATCACTTACAAACATTGTCAGCACCTTTTGAACAAAGTGCTTGGTTTCAACACCAACAAACCAAAATTTGGTGGAAAGGCAGCAATAGACTCAATCCGAAAGTTATTACTCAGTTATCCATTTCACCTACAGCAATTATGCCATTATGTCTATAAAATAGAAAAAGATTACGTGAAGCGGTTGACATATGATTGCATCTTCATTTATAATAGATTCATGAAAGGTTATTCATGTAAACGAAATAATCGCTATTATATAGGGAGTGAAGGTGTTTAAATGCAAAAGAGTTATAAACTAGAAGGACTTGATTGTGCAAGTTGTGCAGATAAAATTGAAAAATCTGTCCAAAAAATTCACGGAGTAGAAAAAGCGCGTGTGGACTTCATGGCTGAAAAGATGACACTGGAAGTTGAATCAGGACATGATTTAGAAGTCGAAAATGAAGCGCGTGCAGTGATTGGTAAGTTAGAACCAGATGTCAAAGTTATTTCTTTAAAGGATGTCAAAGAAGAAGAGGGACGTAACCCAAATAAGAATCGCTTAATTCGTATCATTATTGCATTTGTTTTATTTTTAGCACTTATTATCATTAAACCAAGTAATAATTGGGTTGCTTTGGGGTCTTATTTAGTCGTTTATGTCTTAATTGGTGGCGACATTGTCAAACGAGCGGTAACGAATATTTTTCGGGGGGAAGTGTTTGATGAAAATTTCCTAATGTCTGTAGCAACGATTGGGGCATTCTTTATTGGGGAATATCCCGAAGCTGTGGCAGTAATGTTGTTCTACCAAGTCGGCGAATGGTTCCAAAGTGCTGCGGTTGATCAATCCAGAAAATCAATTGCCAAATTAATGGATATTCGTCCAGATTCAGCAAATCTTTTAGTAAATGGGCAAATAAAAGCGGTCGCTCCAGATACAATTGAAATTGGGCAACAAATATTAGTGAAACCAGGTGAAAAAGTTCCATTAGATGGTCAAATTATTGATGGATCAAGTATGGTAGATACCTCTGCGTTGACTGGTGAATCCGTTCCAAGAACGGTCAAAGTCGGCGATGAAATCTTAGGTGGTTTTATCAATAAAAATGGGGCCTTGACCATTAATGTTACGAAAAAATTTGGTGATTCAACAGTTAGCAAAATTTTAGATTTAGTTGAAAATGCTAGCAGTAAAAAAGCCCCTGCAGAAAACTTTATTTCTAAATTTGCTCGTTACTATACACCAGTTGTCGTTGTTTTAGCTGTCTTATTGGCAGTGATTCCACCATTTATTTTCCCAGATACTTCTATTAATGAATGGGTTTATCGGGCATTAACGTTCTTGGTTATTTCTTGTCCATGTGCTTTAGTCATTTCTGTTCCCTTAAGTTTCTTCGGTGGAATTGGCGGAGCCAGCAAACTAGGTGTTTTAATTAAAGGAAGCAACTATTTAGAAATTTTAGCGAATACGGAAACGATTGTTTTTGATAAAACTGGTACTCTAACAAAAGGAAATTTTGTGGTTCAAAACATAACTAGTGTTGTCTTACCCGAAGAAGAGTTGTTGCGTTTAACAGCAACAGCAGAACAATTATCCACTCATCCAATTGCTATTTCTATTAAAGAAAGCTATGGCAAAGAAACTGTTCCAGCAACAGCAATTGAAGAGGTTGCCGGACACGGTATCAAAGCCACAATTGAAGGCAAAACAGTTTTAGTCGGTAATGCGAAGTTAATGAAACAATTTGGTATCAAAGCACCAGAAGTGAAGGAAACTGGAACTTTAATTTTTGTCGCTATTGATAATCAATTTGCAGGCTACTTAGTGATTGCGGATCAATTGAAACCAGACGCCATTTCAGCAATAAAAGAATTAAAAGCTGAAGGGGTCAAACAAACTGTTATGCTGACTGGAGACAATCAACAAGTTGCAGAAGCTATTGCAAAAGAAGTTGGTGTTGACAAAGTTTATGCAGAACTTTTACCAGATGGCAAAGTGGATCGTTTAGAAGAGTTGTTAAAAGCATCTTCACCTAAAAACAAAGTTGCCTTTGTTGGTGACGGCATGAATGATGCACCTGTTTTAGCCCGGGCTGATGTTGGGATTGCCATGGGTGGTTTAGGAAGTGACGCGGCAATTGAAGCTGCTGATGTGGTGATTATGAATGATGAACCAAGTCGCATCGCCTCTGCGATTAAATTATCAAGAAAAACATTGAGAATTGTTAAACAAAACATTATCTTTGCGATTGCTGTTAAAATCATTGTCTTGGGACTAGGTGCATTAGGCTTGGCTTCAATGCAAGCAGCAGTGTTTGCTGATGTTGGCGTAACGATTATCGCTGTTTTAAATGCTATGCGTTGTTTACGTGTAGAAAAGATGAAAGATAATAACTAAATCTTAAAAAGTACAGCTGAAACAAACGTTTTTAGCTGATTATCAGGTTTTGAGCGTGGGACAAAAATCACTTTGACTTTTTGTTCCACGCTTTTTCTCCTACACAATTTCTATTCGTTTTTAAATTGTCAGAGTTCTTGTAAAGAAATCTTTAAATTTTTCGCTTTGTGGCATATAATAAGAGAGAATTTGTACGAAAATTGCGCTTCGCTTTTTTTTCATGGTACAATAAGCAAGAATGGATTGATTTACAGGAGGGAACCTCAACATGGCATCAAATGAAAAAACACGATATAAAGCAATCATTGCAGACCATACGTATACAATTATTGGCCAAGAGTCAAAACAACATATGGATTTAGTCACAAAAATTGTCAACGAACAACTGGCGGAAATTAAACATCTTTCTCCGCAAACTGATACGGAACAAGCTTCTGTTTTATTAGCAATTAATGCAATTTCAGATCAACTAAAAAAACAAGAATATGCTTTAAAATTGGAAAAACAAGTAGCAGATTTAAAACAGAAGACCATTCGTTTGGCTGAATTAGAGAATCGTGTGCGCCGAATGGAAATTATCGAAGAAGAAGCACGGGATGTTTTGAAAAAGAATGGACAAGAAGATGTAGAAATTCATAATCACGTGGAAGCCCAACAAATTTTGAATGAAAATCGAAAACAGCAGATTCAAAATAAAGGTGTTTCGGAGTAGTTCCTGAAAGGATGACAAGATGTTAACAATACTTATTTTATTACTTTTAGCCTTTGGATTTTATACAGGAGCTAAACGAGGCTTGATTTTACAAGTGCTCTATTCGGTAGGTTACTTAATTTCATATTTTGTTGCTCGAACCTATTACAAAGAGGTCGCCTCTCATTTAGAATTGTATATTCCATATCCATCGGTTACGCCAACGTCAAAGCTTGTCTTTTTTAATCAAGAGATTTCTTTAGACTTGGATAAAGCCTTTTATTCAGCGGTTGCGTTTCTATTATTGCTGTTTGCAGGCTGGTTAGTCGTTCGATTTTTAGCTATCTTTTTACATGGATTAACGTTTATTCCAGTTTTGAAACAGGTAAATGGACTATTAGGTGGCGTATTAAGTGTTCTTGTGTTATACGTTGGTCTTTTTCTCGTGTTAGCTACGGCGTCAATGATTCCGTCAGATGTTGTTCAAAATCAGTTTCGGTCAAGTGGCTTGGCACGAGGCATTGTAAAAAATACCCCAATTCTAACAAAACAAGCATATGAATTATGGGTTGAACCAATTACGAAATAAAGCTGAATGGGACTGAGATAGAGATAAGAAGTAAGCGAGCAAAGCGAAACTTCTTATGTTATGTCTCAGTCTTTTCAACAAATGAAAAAGTTAGAAAAGTAGGTGGAAAAATGAATCAGCGTATTCTATCAACGTTAGGGTTTGATAAAGTAAAACAACAGTTGTTGCAATTTATTGTGACAGCCCAGGGGACAAATGAAGTATCGGAATTATTACCGATTGCTGATGAAAATAAAATTCAATCCTGGCTGAATGAAACACAGGATGGTTTAAAAGTTCAACGATTACGTGGTGGAATCCCCATTCCTAAATTAGAAAATATTCAACCACACATGAAACGGATTGAAATTGGTGCGGATTTAAATGGTGTAGAATTAGCACAAGTAGGTCGTGTCTTGTCGACTACTTCAGAACTGACTCGTTTTTTTGATGAGTTAAGTGAAAATGAAGTGGATTTTGGACGTTTATATATGTGGCGAGAGCAACTAGAAGTTTTGCCTGAATTAAATCGCCAACTCAAACAAGCCATTGATGATGATGGCTACGTCACAGATGAAGCTTCGCCAGCCTTAAAGGCAATTCGGCAAAATATTCGACGTAGTGAGCAGACCATTCGAGAAGAACTCGATAGTATTATTCGTGGGAAAAACGCACGTTATCTGAGTGACGCCCTTGTTACTATGCGAAATGAACGCTACGTGATTCCAGTCAAACAAGAATATAAAAATATTTTTGGTGGCGTGGTTCACGATCAAAGTGCTTCAGGTCAAACCTTATTTATTGAACCTAAACAAATTTTAGAAATGAATAATCGCTTGCGACAACAACAAATTGCCGAAAGAAATGAGATTACTCGCATCTTGGCAGAACTGTCGGCCGAGTTGGTCCCTTATCGCCGTGAAATTACGCATAATGCTTATGTCATCGGTAAACTTGATTTTATTAATGCTAAGGCGCGACTTGGAAAAGAACTAAAAGCAGTTGTTCCAGAAATTAGTCAAGCAAATCATGTAGTTTTTAAACAAGCCCGGCACCCGCTATTAGATCCAGAAAAAGCTGTAGCCAATGACATTGTGATTGGAGAAGAATATCAAGCAATTGTGATTACAGGGCCTAATACCGGTGGGAAAACCATTACTCTGAAAACGTTAGGTCTTTTACAATTAATGGGCCAAGCTGGACTACCTATTCCAGTTGAAGAAGAGAGTAAAATGGGGATTTTTACAGAAGTATTTGCGGATATCGGGGATGAACAATCGATTGAACAAAGTTTAAGTACTTTCTCTTCACATATGACGAATATCGTGTCTGTCTTAAAGAAAGTCGATCATCAAAGTTTAGTACTATTTGATGAATTAGGTGCTGGGACAGATCCGCAAGAAGGGGCCGCTTTAGCGATTGCCATTTTAGATTCATTGGGTGCTAAAGGAGCCTATGTGATGGCAACAACCCATTATCCTGAATTAAAAGTGTATGGCTATAATCGAGCTGGAACAATCAATGCCAGTATGGAATTTGATGTAGATACCTTGAGTCCAACCTATCGTTTATTAATTGGCGTGCCTGGCCGAAGTAATGCTTTTGAAATTTCGAAACGTCTTGGATTAGACAACAGTATTATTGAAGCTGCAAAACAAATAATGGACGGTGAAAGTCAAGATTTAAACGAAATGATTGAAGACTTGGAAAACCGTCGCAAAATGGCCGAAACTGAATATTTAGAAGCTCGCCACTATGTCGATGAATCGGCCGCTTTGCATAAAGAACTGAAAGAAGCCTATCAAGTATTTTTTGAAGAACGAGAAAAAGAATTACAAAAAGCGCGGAAAGAAGCAAATAAAATTATTGCAGAAGCAGAAGAAAACGCAGAAACCATTATTTCTGATATTCGCAAAATGCAATTGGAAAGTGGCCAACAAGGTGGTGTCAAAGAACATCAGTTAATTGATGCGAAAACACAACTTTCTCAATTACACCATGAAGAAACCCAGCTTGCTAAAAACAAAGTGCTGAAGAAGGCGAAAGAACAGAAAAAATTAAAAGCTGGCGATGAAGTAATTGTCAATACCTACGGCCAACGAGGGACATTATTAAAAGACAACGGTAAAGGACAATGGCAAGTTCAATTGGGCATTTTAAAAATGAACGTCTCTGAAGAGGATATGACGCCTGTCGCTCCACAAAAAGAAGCAAAACCTAGAGTCACAACGGTTCGTTCTGCTGAAAGTAGTCATGTTAGCACACAACTAGACTTACGTGGCAAACGCTACGAAGAAGCATTGGCAGAAGTTGACCAATACATTGATGCCGCGATTCTAGCTGGCTATCCACAAGTAACCATTGTTCACGGCAAAGGAACAGGTGCATTAAGAACCGGAATAACGGAATTTTTAAAAAATCACCGCAGTGTAAAAAGCTATGAATTTGCGCCACAAAACCAAGGTGGTAATGGTGCGACTGTCGTAAAATTCCAATAAACAAGGACTTACAATAAGTAAGCAGAACGCTCGCTATCTTAAAGATGACGTGTTATACTAAGCATGTAATAAGAGTAAAGAGTAGGAGGTTTGTGAAATGACACAAGCAATTACCGATAAAGATTTTGCAACAGAAACAGATGAAGGATTAGTCTTAATCGACTTTTGGGCAACTTGGTGTGGCCCTTGTCGTATGCAAGCACCCATCTTAGAACAATTATCTGAAGAATATGATGAAGACGAAGTGAAAATCGTCAAAATGGATGTGGATGAAAATCCTGCAACACCAGCAAGTTTCGGCATCATGAGCATCCCAACATTGCTATTGAAAAAAGATGGCGAAGTTGTTGAAAAAGCAGTCGGTGTTCATACAAAAGACCAATTGCAAGCAATGATTGCCAAACACTTATAAACGTTGATTAGTCATTACGAATAGCCTGATTCAGTCTGAAAGGAAATCATTAGCGATTGTCTTTTCAGGCTGTTTCTTTCGTACATAAAGTAGCGGCTTTTTTGTTTAATTACAAAAAGAGGTGTATAATAGATAAAGCATTTTGTTAGAAAGGAAGTATCGTATGAACGAACGAATAAAAAATAAATTAGCACTGCTTCCTGATCAACCTGGTTGTTATTTAATGAAAGATAAAAACGGCACGATTATCTATGTTGGAAAAGCCAAAATTTTGAAAAACCGAGTTCGTTCTTATTTTCGTGGTAGCCATGATACTAAGACAGAACGATTAGTCAGTGAAATCGATGATTTTGAATATATTGTGACAGAATCGAATATTGAAGCACTTTTATTAGAAATTAATTTAATTCATAAAAATAATCCCAAATATAACATCATGTTAAAAGACGATAAAACCTATCCTTTTATCAAGATCACAAACGAAAAATATCCTCGTTTAATGATTACTCGAAAGGTTTTAAAAGACAAAGCGTTATATTTCGGGCCATATCCAGATGTAAATGCAGCAAATGAAACAAAGAAACTGTTAGATCGGCTTTTTCCTTTGCGAAAATGTAATCCGTCGCAAAAAACACCTTGTTTGTATTACCATTTAGGACAATGTCTGTGTCCCTATGCTTTTGATGTGGATCCACAAGTCTACAAAGATATGGTGGAAGAGATTAAAGGGTTTCTCTCTGGAGGACATACAGAAATTCAAGATCGCTTACAAGAAAAAATGGCTTATGCAGCTGCACATATGGAATTTGAAAAAGCTGCAGAATTTCGCGATCAAATCAAAGCGATTGAAACAGTTATGACCCGCCAAAAAATGACGAATGTGGATTTAATTGATCGTGATGTGTTTGGCTACGCTGTTGATAAAGGCTGGATGTGTGTTCAAGTATTCTTTGTCAGACAAGGAAAATTAATTGAACGTGATGTATCGATTTTTCCATTTTATGATGATGCCAGTGAAGCATTTTTAACTTTTATTGGACAATTTTATCAAGAGAATGAGCATTTTGTGCCAAAAGAAGTCTTGATTCCTGATGACATTGATAAAGAAAGCGTTGAAGCTTTATTAGCTACGAAAGTCTTGCAGCCGCAACGGGGAGAAAAGAAAAAACTGGTTAAATTAGCCAGTAAAAATGCTGCAGTTGCTTTAAATGAAAAATTCGATTTGATTGTACGGAAACAAGAACGAACAATTGGCGCAGTTGAAAAATTAGGCAATGCGATGAATATACCTGCGCCCATTCGAATTGAAGCGTTTGATAATTCAAATATTATGGGAACCAACCCTGTTTCTGCGATGGTTGTGTTTATTGACGGACGGCCAGCTAAAAATGAGTATCGAAAATATAAAATAAAAACTGTCCAAGGTCCTGATGATTACGCTTCTATGAGAGAAGTCATTTATCGCAGATATTCACGAGTTTTAAAAGAAGGCTTGCCTTTTCCTGATTTAATTTTAATCGATGGTGGTAAAGGTCAAGTCGATGTTGCTAAAGATGTGCTAGCCAATCAACTAGGAGTCGATATTCCTGTAGCTGGATTAGCCAAGAACGACAAGCACAAAACGAGTGAACTTTTATTTGGTCCAAACTTAAAAGTTGTACCATTGGAAAGAAACTCACAAGAATTTTTCTTGTTGCAACGAATCCAAGATGAAGTCCATCGTTTCGCCATCACATTTCATCGTCAATTACGTAGTAAAAATAGTTTTGCTTCGAAATTAGATAATATTGAAGGTTTGGGACCGAAACGTAAAAAAAATCTTTTAAAAGAATTTAAATCGCTTAAAAATATTACGGCAGCCAGTGTTGAAGAATTAAGAAAAGCTGGGTTACCTGAAACTGTCGCACAGAATGTATATCGTCATTTGCACCAAGAAACAAAAAAATAAATGAAAATGAGCCAGACAAATTAGGAAAAGTACCTAATTTGTCTGGCTTTTTATTCAAATTTTTCATAAAAGGTTGAAATCTCAAGAAAATATAATAACGATTTCTTTCATGATATACTAATGTTAACTTAAAAGAGAGGGCGTCTGATCATGAAAATACTAACACCCGTTTATCAAATAAAATTTAAAAAAGTACCAAATCCACGCCTGATTGATGAGCGTTTAATGAATGAATTGGGGACTTGGCTGAATCGTACAGGTCGAATTTGGGCCTGCCAATCATCAAAATCGGTAAAGGAATTTAAAAATAAATTTTATGAAAGCACAGGCTTGACTGCAAATGAAGTGCATATTTCTTCCGAGACGGATGGCCTTTTTCGTTTAGCAGAAAATAAAGCGTCTGATTAAAGCGTAACAGCTTTCCATAACAATTGTCATTGACAAGCCAACACAGGAAAGATACGATATGAGTAACTAAACAGCGGTTTAGAAAAAGTGAAGGGGGCGTTTATGTGTTAGAGGTAAAAGAGTTAGTCAAAACCTTTGGGGATTTTAAAGCAGTCGATCAGGTATCCTTTACGATACCGGACGGGAAAATTTTAGGATTAATTGGCCAAAATGGTGCCGGGAAAACAACTACGTTTCGCTTGATTTTAAATTTTTTAACACAAGATAGCGGGTCAGTTTTATGGAATGGTCAACCATTAAACGAAAAAGAGTACAATATTATTGGTTATTTACCAGAAGAACGGGGTTTATATCCTAAAATTACGATTGAAGACCAACTAATTTATTTCGCTTCATTGCGGGGAAAAACTAAAAAAGAAATTGAACCTAAAATTGACTTTTGGATGGAAAAATTTCAAGTTAAAGGCAAAAAAACGGATAAAGTTAAATCTTTATCAAAAGGAAATCAACAAAAAGTTCAATTGATTGCGACACTTATTCATGAACCGAAGTTAATTATTTTAGACGAACCATTCAGTGGCTTGGATCCAGTTAATGCAGAATTATTAAAAGACGGCATTATTGAATTGAAAAATCAAGGTTCTTGTGTCATTTTTTCCAGTCATAATATGGACAATGTGGAAAAAATCTGTGACCATTTAGTCATGTTAAAAAATGGACGTATGGTTTTAGATGGTCAGGTTCATGAAATTCGAGAACAATTTGGTCGAACAAAATTATTCTTAGAATCACCGTTATCTGTTGAGGAAGTTGCTGCTACAGCAGGCGTGAAAGAAGCGCACTTGCGACAAGATGGCGTCTTAGAAGCGACATTAGAAAACGCTGAAGTGGGCAAAGTGTTGTTTGATAAAGCAACAGCCAATGGCTACATTCCAATGTTTAATCAACAACCACCAACATTGGAAGAAATTTTCAAAATGAAAGTAGGTGGGCAAGATGAGTAAATTTTGGATTATTGCGACTGATGTCTATAAGAAAAATGTGAAGTCGCTGTCTTTCTTAATCATGATTTTAGCGCCATTTCTTCTTGTAGGAATTGTTTACTTAGCGGGCTCTCTAGCTAGCGGTTTTTCAGGAGATACGACCATTGGTCTGGTTTCGGAAAATCAAGCGCTGATTAAAGAGTTGACAAAGAATAAAACAGAGGACTTTTCTTTCAAAGCTGTTTCTTCTGAGAAAAAGGCCCAAGAACAATTAAAAGACGAGAAAATTGATGCCTATTTACTTTTGGACACTACAGATAATCAGATTTCTGGTCAGCTTTACTCTGAACGCTCTTTAGGAAATACAACCGAGATGCTAATTCCTCAAATGTTAAACCAATTACAAACAATGGCGAATGCCAATCGTTTAAACCTAACAGCTGAGCAAGTTGCCATGTTGAATCAACAAGCAACATTTAAAAAAGCCAAAATTAGTTTTGATGAAAATGGCAAAATAAAAACAGGAGAAGATAACACAGGGATTCAAATGGCGTTAGCAATGGGGATAACAATTTTGTTATTTGTCTTCATCAGCAGTTATTCTTCAATTATTGCCCAAGAGATTGCTTCTGAAAAAGGCACTAGAATCATGGAAGTTATTCTCTCTAGTACAAAAGCGCAAACCCATTTTTATGGCAAATTAACTGGGGTTATTCTAGTAGCTTTAACACAAATTTTCATTTACGGAGTGGCGTTTGTTCTCGGCTACTCTCAATTGAAAAATCTTGATTTTATGAAAAGTCTATTAAGTGGTATTTCACCACAAAGTATTTTTTCATCAACCTTTATTTTTACATTAGGCTTTTTCATTATTGGTATTCTCGTTTTTGCTGTTTTGGCAGCACTTTGTGGTTCTCTTGTTTCCAAACCAGAGGATACAGCAAAAGCAGTTCAGCCCATCATGTATATTGGTTTAATCGGTTATATGATTGGCATTACGTTTGGAACGAATGATCCACAAAATATCGTGGTGAAAGTGACTTCCTTTATTCCGCTGATTTCGTCCTACATCATGCCAGTACGTTTGGCGACCGAAACGGCATCAACAATGGAAGCAATTGTCTCATTAGTGATTTTGGCAGTCTTTGGAATTATTTTAACAATCTTCTCTGCTCGTTTATACAAATCAAACGTTCTTGTATACAGCGAAGGCGGGATGATTCAATCCTTAAAACAGTCAATTTCTATTTTAAAAAATGAACAAAAGCATAAATAATTTTTGTTTAACTCTAAAAGGACCCGGTAAATCAGTCAAAGTGACTGATCTGCCGGGTCTTTTTTAGGCACCGTTCGTCGTTCAACTAGATGAACGGTTAATTTTTTTTCAGGAATATTCGTCTGATTTAATTGGTTGTATAGGTAAATAAATGAGTTTTCGGCTTGATACTGAATGGCATAATCAACAGTTGTAATATGCATCAACTCACTGACATAACTATTATCAAAGCCAATGACAGCGACATCGCGAGGAACGGCATAATTTAGATTTTCAAGTTCTGAGATAAACTCAGCTGCTACGTGATCATTATAAAAGGCTAAAGCTTCTGGCTTGTCGGTTAATTGTTGCCAGTAATGGGCAATTTTGCGACCAGAATGGTCAGTGTACTGATCATTAATCAGCCATTCAGCTTGCCAAGGTGCCTGAGTGTTTTCATAAAAATCTTTCATTGCACGTTTTCGTGCGTGTGTGTTTAAATTTTCGGGATTACCGAGGACATGACCGATTTTTTGGTATCCTTGTTGTTGTAAATATTCTAAGGAACGATAATAACCAGAGTAATGATCAATGTAGGAAGAATATATATTAGGTGAATCGATACGATGCCAGGTTGCTAAAGGGCCATACGCGCTGTAAGGCTCAATCACCGACCATTCATTTGTCCGTGTCAATAAAAACAAGCCATCTAATTGTTTGTATTTTAATT
Source organism: Enterococcus sp. DIV1337a (assembly GCF_051712285.1). NCBI lineage: Bacteria > Bacillati > Bacillota > Bacilli > Lactobacillales > Enterococcaceae > Enterococcus > Enterococcus sp. DIV1337a. The sequence goes on from NZ_JBIOOP010000001.1 coordinate 1,186,026, forward strand.
GGTTCAAGGCATCAATTTCTTTCTGCTGATCGCCATCTGTAAAAAATAAGGTTACGGAATAATTGTATTTTTTGGCAATTGAAATAAAACGATTCAAGAAAATGCCTAAGGAACCTAAATAACTAGGTGCTAAAAAGCCAATGGTTTTTGTGGCACCTGCTCGTAAATTCCGAGCCACATAATTCGGGGTATAATTTAATTCTTTCATTGCTTTGAGAATTTTTTCTTGACTATCGGCACTCACATATCCTTTTCCAGAAATTAAGCGAGAAACAGTCGATTTCGAGACACCGGCAACTTTTGCTACATCAATGATAGACGTCATTTTTTACCTCCAAAGTGGAATGTATTCTTATAAGAAGTATAGCATACATTTTTTTGAAAATAGTGCTTGACATGGGAACATTCCCATAATTTATCCTAAAGATGTAAACGATAACAATTTAATCAAGGAGGAAGAAGACGGATGACAAGAGGAGCATTAAAAATTGCAACAATAGGTGGCGGTTCTAGTTATACACCCGAATTAATTGAAGGATACATTAAAAGAAAAGATGAACTACCAATTAAGGAAATTTGGTTAGTCGATATTGAAGCTGGCAAAGAAAAATTGGAAATCGTTGGTGCAATGGCGAAGCGCATGATTAAAGCTGCTGGTTTGGATTGGGAAGTTCATTTAACCTTAGACCGTGAAGCAGCCTTAGAAGGGGCGGATTTTGTTTCAACACAGTTCCGTGTAGGATTATTAGATGCTCGCATTAAAGATGAACGGATTCCTTTGTCCCATGGCGTATTAGGCCAAGAAACAAATGGCGCGGGAGGAATGTTTAAAGCATTTCGAACAATTCCTGTCATTTTAGCTATTATTGACGATATGAAACGTCTTTGCCCAGATGCTTGGTTAGTGAATTTTACCAATCCAGCTGGAATGGTTACGGAAGCTGCAATTAAACATGGCGGTTGGAAAAAAACAGTGGGCTTATGTAATGTGCCGATTGGTCATAGAAAACAAGCGGCCGAAATGCTGGGAATTCCAGAAGAAGACTTATTCTTTAAATTTGCTGGAATTAATCATTTCCATTGGCACCGCGTTTGGGACAAAGAAGGACAAGAGCGAACACAAGAACTCATTGATTTAATTTACGGGCCTAAGCAAGAGCAAGAAAGTCATTTGAAAAATATTTTTGATGCGCCGTTTCATTATGAACAGTTGAAAGATTTAGGCATGTTACCATGTGGTTATCATCGCTATTATTATATTGAAGATGAGATGTTGAAGCATTCCATCGAAGAGTTTGAACGGGGCGAAACAAGAGCTCAAGTGGTTAAAGAAACGGAAGGTCGTTTGTTTGAATTGTATAAAGATCCCAAACTAGATTACAAACCAAAAGAATTAGAAGAACGGGGCGGCACACACTATAGCGATGCAGCTTGTGAAATGATCGCATCAATCTATAATGATAAACGAACGGATATGGTTGTTTCTACTGAAAATAATGGGACAATTACTGATTTACCGTATGATTGTGTTGTAGAAGTATCTGGACCTGTGACAGCACATGGCCATGAACCCTACAACTGGGGCGCCTTTCCGCCATCAGCACGAGGAATTATTCAAAATATGAAAGCTATGGAAGAAACGGTTATTCGAGCAGCCATCAATGGTGATTACGGCGCAGCATTGCATGCTTTCACTATTAATCCATTAGTTCCTGGCGGCGTCATGGCGAAGACCTTGTTGGACGAATTATTAATTGCCCACAAAGCGCATTTACCGAATTTTGCAGATGCGATTAATAAAATTGAAGAAACACAACCAGAAACAGTCACATATGTGGCCGAATTAATGAAAAGTAATTAAAAAATATCGCACGCTAAAGATTCGTTTAGTGTGCGATACTTTTTTTAGAATAGGAAGCAAAGGATTCCGTTTTTTTCTTGACAGTAAAATGATAGGTTTGTTGCCGGAACAGCCATTGAATACCAGAATAAATTAAAATTTCAGCAATAATAAACGTCGAAAGTTTCTGTGCGGAAAGGAATAATAGCGTTAAAATTAAAAATAAGACGACACAGGTATAAAAAACGTGCTGTAATTTTTTAGAATTGATAATCGTGATTTCTTTGGTATCTTCAGTAACTTCAATGCGCCGATAAAATTGGAACCAGCCTTCATAGAACGTTAAAACATCCCCAGGGTCAGCCTCAATTTCAATAGGTACATTAGTAAAAAGTTTCCCTTGATGCACACCATTTTTATAAAATGTAAAATAGCGTAACGCGCCCCAAACTGATGTTTTTCGTGTCAATGTAATCTTCATGGTTTTCACCTCCGTCTTTATTTTGCCATAGTTTCGGTAAAATTGTATCCTACTAAAGTCCGATTCTCTGATTTTAGGGTCAGAATTGACAAAAGAAAGCAGAGGTGTTAATGTGGGAGTAGTTAAACGAGGAGGTATAATTGTATGTTGGCATCTATCAGAATTTGGATTGACTTTTTGACAAAATAAATTGAATAAATCTTATCAAAAAGTCTGAAATTAAAATTCATGGGTGGCGTGTGTACTTTTATACGAAACTACAAGGATAGCGATTAGGCTGTCCTTTTTTGCGTACCCAAGATTCTTTCGTTTCAGAAATGAAAGAAGAGGGCAAAATGAAAAAATTAAGTATTCATCTGAAAGAAGTAAGTATTCACTTTTCGGGAAAACCAATTCTAGAAATTGATGAATTATTTGTATATGAAAATGAAAAAATTGGGATTATTGGTAAAAACGGCGCAGGAAAATCAACACTGCTCAATTTAATTATGGGTAAGATTCAATCAGACAAAGGAAAAGTTCAAAGATTGAACGACTTTCATTACTTGGCACAAGTAGCTGAAGAAATAACGAATGAACCGGAGAAAACTGCCAAAAACTGTTTGCTAAATCAGAAAAATCAAAAACTAAGTGGTGGCGAAAAAGTCCAAAAACGCTTAGCAACATTATTTTCAGAGTATCCAACGGGGGTTATTTTAGATGAACCAACCACACATTTAGATAAAGAACATCGTCAGTTGTTAGTGGCAGATTTAACGTATTATTGTGGGACCGTTTTGTTTGTTAGTCATGATCGCTTTTTCTTGAATCAATTAGCAGAGAAAATTTGGGAAGTTTCTGATGGACATGTCAAAGAATATTTAGGAAACTACGATGCGTATTGTCGTCAAAAAGAATTGGAACAGCAAACACAATATAATGTCTATCATCAGTATCAAAAGGAAAAGAAAAAATTACAGGAATCTTACGCAAAGAAACAAGCGCAAGCGCAAAAATCTAGTCATGTTTCAAAAAAACAAAAACAAAAGCAAATTCAACCTAGTCGTTTAGCTGGTTCTAAACAAAAAGATACCGTACAAAAAGCACTCCAAAAACAAGCGAAAGCGATTAATGCCAGAATTGACAGATTACCAGATGTTGCACAAGCAAAACAAAAGCGAAAAATTATTTTTCCTACTAATAATCAGTTCTCTTTATACAATCCATATCCAATTAGAATTGAAAATTTAACTTTCGCTTATGAGAATCGAACAATTCTTAACCATGTGAACGTTCAAATTCCTTTAAACGAAAAAATAGCACTTTGTGGAAAAAATGGTGCTGGGAAGAGTACTTTCCTTCAACAAATTGAAGCCCGTCACCCGGCCATTTACTTTTCTCCCAAAGTCCGGTTAGGAACGTATCATCAATTAGATTATCGATTAAAAAATGATGAACCACTGTTGACTTATTTATTGAAACGGACAAATTATTCTGAAAAGATTGTGCGTTCACTTTTATATCGGCTAGGTTTTCAACAAGAAAATTTACAGACAAAGATATCTTCTCTAAGTGGTGGAGAAGCCATAAAAATTACTTTGGCGCAATTGTTTATAGAACCAAATAATATCATCTTATTGGATGAACCCACAAATTTTCTTGATTTAGAGACAATCCAAGCACTTGAAGAATTTATAAGTGCCTATCAAGGAACAGTAATTTTCACCTCGCATGATGAAACGTTTGTGGAAAAAGTAGCTACCCACACTCTTTATTTAGAAAACGGGAAAATTATTGATAAATAAAAAAAAGTAGAGCCTGGGACAAAAATCACTTTGGATTTTTGTCCCAGGCTCAAAACCTGATAAACGGCGGGAACAGAACCAACACTACGCGTTGCTCCGATCTCAACAACTTCTAAGAGCTAAAGCTCTAAGAGTTGAAGGTCCTTCGGAAATAAGCCGAAATTCTCCAAAAATTAAAAAGCAATTTTCGGAAATTCCTTCTTATTGCTGAGAAACACTATTTGCAAAGCAAATAGATGTTGAACAGTACCTACTTGGTTCTCGGAGTTAAACGGTTCCGTCCCGACCTCTTAGACTTCTTCAATTGGTAAATAGGTGTATTCTGCAATTTCTGCGGCATGAGAGCCAGCAACATGTCCAGTGACAAATGCAGCTGTTACGTTGTAGCCTCCAGTATAGCCATTAATATCTAAAAGTTCACCAGCAAAAAATAAACCATTGACTAATTTGCTTTCCATTGTTTTAGGGGTCACTTCTTTGAGGGAAATCCCACCGCCTGTGACAAAAGATTTTTCCAAAGGCAATGTTTTCGTAACAGTGAACTGAAAGTCTTTCAGTAGTTCCACAAAGGAAAGACGTTGCTTTTCTGTTAGTTGTTTGGCAGGCACTTCTTCAATTGCTAGTTTCTCTAGATAAAAAGTGAGCAGCCGTTCTGGTATTAAAGAATGAAAGGCATTTTTTGCCACTTTATTTGGCTGTTCCTCAATCATGTAATCAACGTTTTTCAGCACTTCTTCAAAAGATTTTGTCGGAAACACATCCAAGGCTACCGTGACAGGTTGATTACCGTTGCGAGTTAATTCTTGGTTAATAAAACTAGAACAGCGGAGCGCGGCAGGTCCTGAAATGCCAAAATGTGTAAACAGCATATCCATTTGATGATTAACTAAAGGTTTTCCTTTTTGGTTCAAAACAGTTAAATTAACATCTTGTAAAGAGAGACCTTGCAACGTTTTATCAAGGATAAAAGGTTCTTCAGAAATAATAGGCGATTCGGTAGGGTAGAGTGGGCTGATGGTATGCCCCATTTTTTTGGCTAGTTTATAGCCATCACCAGTTGCTCCTGTGGAAGGATAAGTGCGGCCGCCAGTTGTTAATACAACACACGGTGCATAAATTTTTTCCAGTTCGGTTTCAACGCCAATTATTTGATCGTCTTTTCGTAGTAATTTTGTGACCTGTGTTTTTGTAAAAACAGTGACTCCTAATTCGTTAATGCGGTTAAATAGCGCATCAACAATTGACTTCGATTTATCTGTAACAGGGAACATGCGTCCGTGATCTTCTTCTTTTAAGTGAATACCATTGGATTCAAAAAAGTTCATGATATCATAGTTATCAAATTGTGAAAATGCGCTGTACAAAAATTTTCCATTCCCAGGAATAAATGAAATGATTTCTTCTGCGGGCCGATTATTGGTTACATTACAGCGACCGCCACCAGTCATTAATAATTTTTTCCCAACACGGCGATTTTTTTCAATCAATAATACTTGAGCACCAGCTTCTGCGGCCGCAATCGTGGCCATCATACCACTCGTCCCAGCACCGACAATAATTACATCAAATTTCTTCATAGTTCTCCTCCAATTCAATAGGTAGTGTACCATAATTACAGGATTTTTTCTGGATTTAAGGAAAAAATAAACGTTTGACTATGGTAATTTTTGAATTTTCAGTTAAAATAAACCTATAACAATGAGAGGATGATTAAATGGACGCAAAACAATATGTTAAAAATATTCAAGAAAAGATTCACCAATTAGACCAAGGTCAAACAGAATATTTACAAGCAGTCGATGAGTTTTTACCAACCGTAGAAGGTTTTTTAGAAAAAAATCCTCAATACATTGAAGCAAATGTTTTAGGTGTCTTGATTGAACCTGAACGTATTTTTCAATTTCGTGTGCCGTGGCAAGATGACCAGGGCAACTGGCATGTGAACAGAGGCTATCGTGTCCAATATAATTCAGCGATTGGACCATACAAAGGTGGTTTGCGGTTTCATCCAAGTGTGAATTTAAGTGTGATGAAGTTTTTGGCCTTTGAACAAATTTTTAAAAATAGTTTAACTGGTTTGCCAATCGGTGGCGGCAAAGGCGGTAGTGATTTTGATCCAAAAGGTAAGTCAGATGCTGAAGTGATGCGCTTTTGTCAAAGTTTCATGACCGAACTTCAAAAACATATTGGTCCAAGTACAGATGTTCCAGCAGGCGATATTGGCGTAGGCGCTCGTGAAATTGGTTATTTGTTTGGCATGTATAAACGCTTGCGCAACTATGATGCAGGAGTGTTGACTGGAAAACCTTTAGGATACTGGGGAAGCCAAGCAAGAACAGAAGCGACGGGTTATGGAACGGTTTATTTTGTTAAACATTTATTAGCAGATAAAAACGATACGTTTGAAGGCAAAAAAGTCGCTGTTTCTGGTAGCGGGAATGTCGCAATTTATGCCATGGAAAAAGCAACTGAGCTAGGCGCCACAGTAATCACATGTTCCGATTCGTCCGGTTTTGTCTATGATCCAGAAGGAATTGATGTGGCGTTAGTAAAAGAACTAAAAGAAAAAAATCGTGAACGCATTTCAAAATATGTTGAAACACGTAAAGGCGCAACTTATTATGATAAAGAATCTGTTTGGGATTTCGAAACAGCGTATGACATTGCGTTACCATGTGCAACACAAAATGAAATCAACGAAAAGCAAGCCGCTATTTTAGTGAAAAATGGAGTGAAAGTCGTGGCAGAAGGCGCAAATATGCCTTGTACACTAGAAGCAGTCGCCGTTTTTGCTAAATCAGCTGTAATTTATTGTCCAGGTAAAGCCGCTAATGCAGGTGGTGTTGCGGTTTCTGCATTAGAGATGAGCCAAAATGCTGAACGTTTAGCTTGGTCCTTTGAAAAAGTTGACGGTATGTTAGATCAAATTATGCAAAACATTTATGAGACTTGTCGTGATACAGCTAACGAATATCAGGCACGAGATAACTTTGTTTTAGGTGCGAATATTGCTGGCTTTGAAAAAGTAGCGGCAGCGATGCTGAGTCAAGGACTTGTTTAATAACAAAAAATGCTAGGATTTCCTAGCATTTTTTGTTGGTTTGTTTGATTAAGAGAATAAATATCTCTAATTAAATAGTTAAAATTAAACAATTGGTCTATCCAAAAGAATTTGCTTGAAAAAATGTCTAAAAACACGTAAAGTATACATGTAGTAAGTTTACTTTCGAGGAGGAAAAGGAATGTCACACATTCAATTAGATTATTCCAAATTAGCACCATTTGTTGCTGACCATGAATTGGAATACATGCAAACACAAGTCACTGCAGTGGACAAAGCATTACGTGAAGGTACAGGAGCTGGTAATGATTTTACTGGCTGGATTGATTTACCAGAAAACTATGACAAAGAAGAATTCGCGCGCATTAAAAAAGCAGCAGCAAAAATTCAATCTGACTCTGAGGTATTAGTAGTCATTGGTATCGGTGGTTCATATTTAGGTGCCCGTGCAGCAATTGAATTTTTGACACATTCATTTAATAATCTATTATCAAAAGAAGAACGGAAAGCGCCACAAATCTTCTTTGCTGGAAATAGCATCAGCTCAACTTATTTAGCTGATTTAATCAATGTGATTGGTGATCGTGATTTTTCTGTCAACGTTATTTCAAAATCTGGAACTACGACAGAACCAGCGATTGCTTTCCGCGTCTTTAAAGAGTTATTAATTAATAAATATGGCAAAGAAGAAGCCAATAAACGTATTTATGCGACAACTGACCGTGCTAAAGGAGCAGTAAAAGTTGAAGCCGATGCGGAAGGTTGGGAAACATTTGTGATTCCTGATGATGTGGGCGGTCGTTTCACTGTTTTAACGCCAGTAGGTCTTTTACCAATCGCTGTTAGCGGTGCGGATATTGATCGTTTAATGGAAGGTGCAAATGATGCACGTAAAGAATACGGCGCAACGAGCGACTTAAAAGAAAACCAAGCCTATCAATATGCTGCGTTACGTAACATTTTATATCGTAAAGGCAAAACAACTGAAATGTTAATTAACTATGAGCCTGGTATGCACTATTTCTCTGAATGGTGGAAACAATTATACGGTGAATCAGAAGGAAAAGATGGCAAAGGTATTTTCCCAGCAGCAGCAGACTTTTCAACTGACTTACATTCCATGGGCCAATATGTTCAAGAAGGTATGCGTAACTTATTTGAAACAGTGGTTAAAATTGAAAATCCACGCCATAGCATTTCAATTCCAGAACAAAATGAAGATCTAGATGGTTTAGGCTATTTACAAGGAAAAGAAATTGACTTCGTCAATACAAAAGCGTTCGAAGGTACGTTGCTTGCTCACACAGATGGTGGTGTGCCAAACATGATCGTTAAAGTTCCAACAATGGATGCTTATTCATTAGGTTATGTTATGTACTTCTTCGAAATTGCGGTTGGTATCTCAGGTTACTTAAATGGGGTTAATCCATTTGACCAACCAGGTGTTGAAGCTTACAAACGCAACATGTTCGCTTTATTAGGTAAACCAGGATTTGAAGAATTAGCAAAAGATTTAAATGCACGCCTATAATTTGTAAATAACGGAAGAAAAGAGCCAGAAACACTTACGTTTCTGGCTCTTTTCTTCTATTTAAATTATTTTTCCAAAGGTTCGTTCCATTTTTTAGGACTCCAAATAGTTCCTTCCAATGCAACTTGAAGACTTTCATTATCATCTTCTAATTGTTCAATATATTTGATGGTTTCCTCGATAATAAAAGAATTGGGTTCTTCACTGATTGACTGAAGTTGTTCTGCTAACCATGTATTTCTCATTTTATTCACCTCAAAATGTAGTCTATCATAGGTGAGCCTTTTAGTAATGAAACTTGCTTATTGGTTTTCCTTTAAAATAGCATAAATTCGTTCAATATCCGCTTGGGTGCCTCTTAATTCATAATCAGCTAAGAAGGGAAAGTTGAATTGTTCTGCATACTGTTTGGCTGTCAGGCAGTATTGGTGATTAAAGTTTTTATTGCCGCTGCCCACCACGCCGGAGCAATAACGATAATTATTTTCAAAAGCAAGATATTCTCGCATGACTTCTGTTAAAATTTCGGTATTGCCGTTGTTGACGCCATCGCCACCATCTAAATAGGTAGGTACAAAGGTAAAAAATGGTTCTGATTCTACTTCTAACGGAGAATTTTCCGAAATTTCTTTTAAAGTAATCGTAGGATTTTTTTCGTTTTGCTGATGTTGCTCTTCGGCATAAGTTGTTAAACGTTGAACAAATGAGCGTGTATTACCAGAGATTGAAATATATCGTATATTCATCAGAGATCCCTCCAAATAAATTTAATTGTTTACGTAAGTATAGCACATCGATGTGAAAAAATTTATTATTTTTATTACCTATTATAAAAGGGAAAGTTTGTTATTTTAATTCATTTGGGTAAGTATTGAATTTTGCGAAAAACTTTGCTAAGATGGTAGAGTATTGAATAAAGAATGGTTGGGCGAAAGCTTCAAGGATTCAGTTCTTCAAGGGGTGAGAAGAACAATTTTTGAGTTTGCGCCTTTTTGCATACCTAAAACAAAAGGGCTGAGCGTATCTCTATTTCGCTAGTCCTTTTTCTTATATGCTAAAGGTGTAAAAACTAAGGAGGTGGAGATAATGGTACAAGAAGTACTAGAGCAAATCAAGGCAGCGGAAGATGCGGTGGAAGAGCATCGGCAACAAGCTAAGATGAATTGTCGTTTATATGAAGAACAGAAGCAAGAACGTTTAGCTGAACTACGGCAAGAGAGTGAAGAAGCTGTTGAAAAAGTGCTGACGGATTCACTAGCAACGCAAGAAAAGATGTTACAACTTGAAAAAGAACAACTTTTAGATGAAACAAAGCGTACAGAACAAGCGCTTCACGAACGTTACGAAGCGAACAAAGAACAAGTCATTGATTCAATTATTGAGAGGGTGAAAGACGTTTATGGCAGTTAGTAAAATGGAAAAAATGACAATAATTGCCGCTGCTGAAAAAGAAGCAGCAATTCTACAAGCCATTCAAGGCCTGCAAATTGTCGAAGTAAAACGGATTTTTCATTCGCCTGAAGAAGAACAAGCCTTAAAGAGTCAATATTCTTTTTTACAAGCAGAACAGTCAACTGAACAGCTACGTAAATATGAAACGATGCTACAACAATTGCAAGAGCTTCTTTTATTTTTGACACGCTCTTCAGGAAAAGGTTTAAAGATAAAAAGAAAAGTCTATACTTTGGAAGAGTTGGAACAAACCTTTGATGAAGAAACATTACAAAGCTATTTGACGGAATTAAAGAATATTCAAGAATCTTTGAAACAAATTCAAACGGATCGCCAAGGATTAGAAGCCGAAGAAGAATTATTAGGCCGCTGGCAATATCTAGATGTTTTACCGCATAAACAGCAGTTAAAAAGTAGTAATGTCGTTCATGGTTCGATAAATCTAGCCAATAAAGCCAGCTTTTTGAGCGCTTTATCTCAATGGCCAACAGTTTATTTTGAAGAAATTTATCAAAGTATGCACCATAGTTATTTTACACTCGTTTATCTGAAGGAACATCAGCAAAAGGTAACCGAGTTATTAAACCAATATAGTTTTGAACCACTCCAATACCGTTATGATGTTCCGCCTAAAGAGGCATATCAACAAGTTAAAGAACGATATGAAATTTTACAAAAAGAAGAAAAAACCTTAAAGCAACAACTGGCTTCTTATCATGATTTCTATGAAACGTTTTGCTTGGCTGAAGAAGTCTTATTGGCGGTTATCCAAAGAGAGCAAGCACGTCAACATTTGTTAAATGCTTCCTCATTTTTCATTTTGCAAACGTGGATTCCAGTCGAAGAAAAAGCTGGGATTCTGACAGCGATTGAAGAAAAAGTTCCTAAGGACGAGATAGCTCTTACTTTTGAAAATCCTACGAAGGCGGAAATTGAGACAGATATACCGGTTAAACTAGCGAATAATAAATTGGTGCAGCCGTTTGAAATGTTAACAGAGATGTATAGCTTACCAAAATATGAAGAAGTTGATCCGACACCCGCGATGATGCCGTTTTATCTAGTCTTTTTTGGCATGATGGTAGCGGATATTGGCTATGGCTTACTGATGCTATTCTTGTCTATTATTGCTTTGAAAGCATTTGTTTTACCTAGAGGCATGAAACGTTTTGCCGACTTTTTCTTGATTTTATCATTTCCAACAATTATTTGGGGCTTCATTTACGGTTCGTTTTTCGGTGCAGCATTACCGCCAACAATGTTTGGAATCAAATCACCATTTCCGATTTTATCAACGACCGAAGATGTAAATACGATTCTTATTTTATCGGTTATTTTTGGGTTTATCCAATTGGTTGTCGGTTTAATGATTAATGGGATTCAGTTATCAAAACAAAGGCGCTATTTAGATAGTATTAACGAAAGTTACGCTTGGTTAGGGATTTTGTTTGGTTTAGCATTGTTAGTCGTTGGTAAATTAGTAGTTAAAAATGAAGGCTTATTTACAGCAGGTGCGATTTTAGCTAGCCTTTCTGCCGTTGCAATTATTGTGATTCCAATGATTCAATCGAAGGCCAAATTAAAAGGTTTAGCCAAAGGACTGTATGGACTATACGGTGTGACAGGCTATGTCGGTGATTTAGTTAGTTATACACGTTTGATGGCGTTAGGAATTGCTGGGGGAAGTATTGCTTCAGCGTTTAATATGCTCGTTGAGTTCATGCCGCCAGTTGCCCGTTTTAGCGTGGGGATCTTGCTGTTAATTGTTTTACATGCGTTAAACATATTCTTATCGTTATTAGGTGCGTATGTTCATGGTGCACGTTTGCAATATGTTGAGTTCTTTGGAAAATTTTACACAGGCGGTGGCCGGGCGTTTAACCCGCTAAAAACAAAAGAAAAGTATGTTAATGTTGAGAAAAAATAGAAAATTATTTATTGGAGGAAAATAGAGATGATGGATTACTTAATTAATAATAATGGTGGAATTGTTTTTGCAGTATTAGGAATGGCGATGGCGACAATTTTTGCTGGGATTGGATCAGCCAAAGGAGTTGGCTTTACTGGGGAAGCAGCAGCAGCTTTAACGACGGAGCAGCCAGAAAAATTTGGTCAAGCGTTAATTTTACAGTTATTACCAGGTACACAAGGATTATACGGTTTCGTTATTGCTTTCTTAATTTATATTAACTTAGGAAACGATATGAGTATGGTTCAAGGATTGAACTATTTTGTAGCAGCTTTACCAATTGCCTTTGCAGGATTGTTCTCTGGGATTGCCCAAGGTCGTGTAGCCGCTGCGGGGATCCAAATTTTAGCGAAGAAACCAGAACATGCAACAAAAGGAATTATCTATGCTGCCATGGTTGAAACTTATGCCATCTTAGGGTTCGTAATTTCCTTCTTACTTGTATTGAACGTCAAATAATTGAGGAGGCAGATGGATGGATGCCATTGAAAAAATCATCAGTGAAATTAAGCAGCAAGGAAAGCAAGAAGTCGAAGCCTATGTCACCAGTGAACAAACGCGCATCGATCAAGAATTCCAAGCAGCACAACAAGAAATTTTGCTGAAGCAAGAACATGAAATAGAAAAACGACAACAACAATTATTAAAAGAATTTAAACAACGCCAACAACGGCAAACACTAGAAATTCGTCAAGATGCATTAAATAAAAAACAAGCATATCTTAACCAATTATTTGACGAAGTGGTCTTAAAGATGAGTGAATGGTCAGCGGAAGAATTTCAACAATTTATGAAAGCACAATTAGGCTCACTTGAATTAACAGGAAAAGCAACCATTCTTTTAGGCGAGTATTCTCAAGCGAAAGTAACGCAAGAGTGGCTGACCGCACTTTCTGATGCTACTGTTCAATGGGAGCTTTCAGAGGAGGTTGTTCCAAAAGAAAGCGGCTTTATCGTTGCAAAAGATGGTTTGGATTATAATTTTCTCTTTTCAGCATTAGTTGAAGAGATTCAAAAAACAGAAGGCTTTAAAGTAGCAGAAAAACTTTTCAGTTAAGAAGGGAGGACGTAGAATGAGAAAACCAACGTATCATCAAATTAATCCGCTGATTCGTTTAAAAGAAACGGAGCTGCTTTCTGAGCAACAGTTTCAACAACTTTTAGAAGCGGAAACAGTTGAAGACGTTAAAAATATGTTAAAAAGTACGGTTTATCAACCTTATTTAACCGAAACTTTTGAAGAAAAATTTGACTACCATTCTTCTGAAGCATTGGGAAATCTTTATCGGTGGTTATATGAAATGGCTCCAGAACCAGCTGTAGTAACGTTGTATACGATGCGTTTTACCTTCCATAACTTGAAGATTTTGACGAAAGCTGAGCGAACAGGTAAAGATTTTGATTATCTTTATTTAGAAGATGGTCGTTATTCTCTAAACACAGTCAAAAGTGCCATTCATACAAAAAACTCTTCCGAACTTGAGCCAGCATTATTAGAAGTGATTCGTGATGTTTTTGCCTATCTGGAAGAAGGCGGTTTGCCGCAAGCAATTGATATCCTTTATGATCGAGCATTTTTACAGCAACAGCGAAAATTGGCGGATGAATTGGGCTATGAAGAGTTAACGAAGGAGGTCATCGCTTTTATTGATTTAACCAATCTATCAACGATGGCCAGAGGGATTGTTCAACATCAAAACAGTAACTTTTTATCAACCGTGCTTTCTAGCGCTGGCAGTATCTCAAAGAAAGAGCTGTTGACCTATGCGGAAAAGTCACTTGTAGAATTTACTGCATTTGTCAGAACAACGAATTACGGACAACTATTAGAAAAGATCATCAATAAAGAAACCAATGAATTAAATTTATTGGCTTTTGAAAAACTCAAGGATGATTACCTGACCTCAATGTATGAAAATGGGCGAACGGTTGCTTTTGGGCCGCTCCCATTACTAGCCTTTTTGAATGCGAAAGAAGTTGAATGGAAAAATCTACGTTTAATTTTGGTCGGAAAACATAGTGGGTTTTCAAATGAAAAAATTCGAGAAAGGATGCGAAAAGTCAATGGGGTATAAAATTGGGGTCATTGGAGACAAAAATTCAATCTTACCATTTAAACTGTTTGGCTTTGAGGTCCATCATGCCATTTCAGAAATGCAAGTTAGAGAAGCCATTGAAACTATGGCGAAAAATAAGTTTGGGGTCATTTTCATAACGGAAGAAGCCTCTACTTTAGCAGAAGAAACGATTGAACGATACAAAGAACAAGTGACACCAGCGATTATTTTAATCCCAAGTCATAATGGTACAATTGGAATCGGTTTAAGAGAGATTGAAAAAAATGTTGAAAAAGCAATTGGACAAAATATTTTATAATGCAAAGGAGAATGAGCGTGCAAATTGGAAAAATTGTCAAAGTTTCAGGTCCTTTGATTTTAGCTGAAAACATGTCAGATGCTAGTATCCAAGACATTTGTCATGTAGGAGATTTAGGCGTTATCGGAGAGATTATTGAAATGCGAGGCGACGTCGCTTCGATTCAAGTATATGAAGAAACAACAGGCATTGGACCAGGAGAACCCGTTATTTCAACAGGAGAACCGTTATCTGTTGAATTGGCCCCAGGTTTAATTGCCGAAATGTTTGATGGTATTCAACGACCATTGGATACATTTCAAGAAGTAACCCACAGTAACTTTTTAGGCCGTGGCGTTAAAATTGATGCGTTAAATCGTGAGAAAAAATGGACGTTTGAACCGACTGTGGCAGTTGGTGAAGAAGTGTCGGCAGGTGACATTGTCGGTGTGGTTCAAGAAACACCGATTATTCAACATAAAATTATGGTGCCTTTCGGCGTTTCAGGAACGATTGCCGAAATTAAAGCAGGGGACTTTGCCATTGATGAAACAGTTTACTCAGTGAAAACAGCTAAAGGAACAGAAAGTTTTAGCATGATGCAAAAATGGCCGGTTCGGCGGGGACGTCCCATTTTAGAAAAACTAAGTCCCAAAGTACCGATGGTGACCGGACAACGCGTAATTGATACCTTTTTCCCAATCACAAAAGGCGGCGCGGCAGCAGTTCCAGGACCGTTTGGCGCTGGAAAAACAGTCGTTCAGCACCAAATTGCCAAGTGGGCCGATGTCGACTTAGTCGTTTACGTTGGTTGTGGGGAACGCGGGAATGAAATGACCGATGTTTTAAATGAATTTCCAGAATTAATTGATCCAACAACTGGTGAGTCTTTGATGAATCGGACGATTTTAATTGCGAATACGTCAAATATGCCGGTAGCGGCCCGGGAAGCCTCGATTTATACAGGGATTACCATTGCAGAATATTTCCGTGATATGGGTTACTCAGTCGCAATTATGGCGGATTCTACTTCTCGTTGGGCGGAAGCGTTACGAGAAATGAGTGGCCGTTTGGAAGAAATGCCTGGTGATGAAGGCTATCCAGCCTATCTAGGTAGCCGCTTAGCTGAATATTATGAACGAGCAGGACAAGTAATCGCATTAGGAAAAGACCATCGTGAAGGAAGCATTACAGCGATTAGTGCGGTTTCACCATCTGGCGGGGACATATCAGAACCTGTCACCCAAAATACGTTACGCGTTGTTAAAGTATTCTGGGGCTTAGATTCCCAGCTAGCACAAAAACGTCATTTTCCTTCTATTAACTGGTTACAAAGTTATTCTCTTTACTCTACAGAAGTAGGGCAATATTTGGACTTGGAATTGCAAGGAAACTGGGCCGCTATGGTAGCTGAAGGGATGCGGATTTTACAAGAGGAATCTCAATTGGAAGAAATTGTTCGCTTGGTTGGGATTGATTCCTTGTCGGATAAAGACCGTTTAACGTTGGAAACAGCTAAATCATTACGGGAAGACTATTTGCAACAAAATGCTTTTGATGACGTGGACACGTTCACTTCTCGAAGCAAACAAGCGAAAATGTTGCAATTGATTCTAACTTTTGGTGAAGAAGGTCAAAAAGCTTTAAGTTTAGGCACTTATTTCTCTGAATTAATGGCGGGAACAGTTGAAATCCGTGATCGCATTGCTCGTAGCAAGTATTTACCAGAAGAAGAATTAGAAAGATTGGATCGTTTACAAGCAGAAATTAAAACAACGGTAAAAGAAATCATTGCTGAAGGAGGAATGACGAATGATTAAAGAATATCGCACAATCAATGAAGTCGTTGGTCCTCTGATGATTGTTGAAAAAGTGGCAGGCGTAAAGTACGAAGAATTAATTGAAGTGCGCATGCAAAATGGCGAAATTCGCCAAGGGCAAGTTTTAGAAATCAATGGAGATAAAGCGATGGTCCAAATTTTTGAAGGAACGAGTAATATCAATATTCGTGATTCAAAAGTTCGCTTTCTGGGACATCCTTTAGAATTAGGGGTTTCGCCAGATATGATGGGGCGCGTTTTTGACGGCTTAGGTCGTTTAAAAGATAATGGACCAGAATTATTACCTGAGAAAAAATTAGATATTAACGGCGAAGTTATCAATCCAGTTGCTCGTGATTATCCTGATGAGTTCATCCAAACAGGGATTTCAGCGATTGACCATTTAAATACCTTAGTTCGCGGCCAAAAATTACCTGTTTTTTCAGCTTCTGGCTTACCTCATAAAGAATTAGCAGCGCAAATTGCTAGACAAGCCAACGTGTTAAATAGTGAAGAAGAATTTGCCGTGGTTTTTGCGGCGATTGGGATTACCTTTGAAGAAGCGGAATATTTTATGGAAGATTTCCGCCAAACAGGCGCAATTGATCGTTCAGTCTTGTTTATGAACTTAGCAAATGATCCAGCCATTGAACGAATTGCAACGCCTAGAATGGCTTTGACAGCCGCTGAATATTTAGCTTATGAAAAGGGCATGCATGTCTTAGTTATCATGACGGATATGACCAATTATTGCGAAGCGTTGCGAGAAATTTCAGCAGCACGTCGTGAAGTTCCAGGTCGTCGTGGTTACCCAGGTTATCTTTACACGAACCTAGCAACGTTATATGAACGGGCAGGCCGAATTCGTGGTTCAAAAGGTTCCGTAACGCAGATTCCTATTTTAACGATGCCTGAGGAAGATAAAACACATCCAATTCCCGATTTAACTGGCTATATTACAGAAGGGCAAATTATCTTGTCCCGGGAACTGTATAAGAGCGGTATCCAACCACCAATTGATGTATTGCCATCACTTTCCCGTCTTAAAGACAAAGGAACTGGCGAAGGCAAAACGCGCGGTGATCACGCAGCGACGATGAATCAATTGTTCTCAGCCTATGCACAAGGGAAACAAGCCAAAGAATTAGCGGTCATTTTAGGAGAATCAGCTCTTTCCGATGTCGATAAAATCTACGCAGCTTTTGCCCAACGTTTTGAAGAAGAATATGTCAACCAAGGATTTAATACAAACCGTTC
The DNA here is from genome assembly GCF_051712285.1 of Enterococcus sp. DIV1337a. Taxonomy (NCBI): domain Bacteria; kingdom Bacillati; phylum Bacillota; class Bacilli; order Lactobacillales; family Enterococcaceae; genus Enterococcus; species Enterococcus sp. DIV1337a. The sequence goes on from NZ_JBIOOP010000001.1 coordinate 1,203,576, forward strand.
GATTGAAGAAACGTTAGATCTTGGGTGGGAACTATTAAGTATGCTACCGAGAACAGAACTAAAACGAATTAAAGAGGATATGCTCGATCAATATTTAACTGAAGGGAAGTAGAAAAATGGCTCGATTAAATGTTAATCCAACCCGTATGGAACTTTCCCGATTGAAAAAACAGTTAACTACGGCCACGAGAGGTCATAAGTTGCTGAAAGACAAACAAGATGAATTGATGCGACGGTTTATTGCGCTAGTCAAAGAAAACAATGAGTTACGTATTCAGGTTGAACAAGAAGTGACGGATGCGTTATCAAATTTTGTATTGGCAAACGCAACGTTGAACGAAGCCTTTATTGAAGAGTTAGTGGCAATTCCAGCCGAAAAAGTTGAATTAGAAATTATTGAACAGAACATCTTAAGTGTGCCAGTTCCTAAAATGATTTTTGATTACGATGAATCGGTTCAAGAAGCGCCCTTAGACTATGGCTATGTCAACTCAAACAGTGAGCTTGATCAAGCTTTTGCTAAAATTTCAAGCATTTTACCGAAATTATTAGCACTTGCAAATGTTGAAAAGACATGCCAATTATTATCAAAAGAAATTGAAAAAACGCGTCGTCGTGTTAACGCCTTAGAGTATATGACAATCCCACAATTAGAAGAAACAATTTACTACATTCAAATGAAATTAGAAGAAAATGAACGTGGCGAAATTACACGTTTAATTAAAATTAAAAGCATGAACAAAGAAAATTAGTTGTTAGAAAGAACGAGTACGAAGTCAGTTGGTAGCTTTCGTGCTCGTTTTTAATAAAAAAGGGAGTGGAAAAAATGAAAAATGAAGAACGCCGCAAAGCGATTGCACTGAATTGTAAATCATTCTGAATTTAAAACGTTATTATTATGGTGTGAAATATCTTCCTGAGTGTCATTTAGATGAAAGTAACCAGTTTATCGAAGATGGACTTGAAGCTCTTAAAAAAGAGATTTAGGCAACGGTGCGTTACAATTGCTTGGCGCTGACTTAAACTTTGCTAGTTTTGCAGTAAAAGCACAAGGAACCAAAAAAATAGATGCTCACCAGATGTTGGCAGAGCGTTTTACGAAGTTGTTGGCTGTACAAACGGATAATAATAACAAACAATAGGCAAAATACCCTTGGTTTATTAAGCCGTTTTAATAAACCAAGGGTATTTTTTTACTGTTATTGATTAGGATATTCAGACACTTGCAATTGCCAAAGTTTATCTGTCACTGAAGCAATAAATGCAGAACTCTTAGCATTATCAGGTCCCTTAGTAAAAATTGCTAAAGCAAAGGGGTGAGGTGTTTCTAAAATCCCCATATCATGAATAAATTCATCATAGGAACCAATTTTATGAGCAACTTTCCCTTGAGTTGTGGGAGTTTCCATTCTTTCATGGAAAACACTTTGTTTCATAGAATCATAAATCGCTTGGTAATCTGGTTTCGTTGCTTTTTCAGTATATAATTTTTGTAGAATAACAAGCGCATCTTCCGAAGAAAATTGTGGTTCTTCAATCGAAGGTGTCTTGTGCAAATAACGCTGATACATTTCTCGTTTTGCTTTTGCATCACCACCTAATGTGTCATAGAGCATATTTTTAGCGATATTATCAGAATAGGTGATGGCATATTCTTGTAACGTTTTTAATGGATATTCTGGTTGGATATTATAGGCAATGATCCCAGTTCCTTCTTCATAATCTTCTTCAGCATCATAGGGAATCAGGTCTGTCCATTTTTTTTGACCAGAAGCAACCATGTCGGCGACTAACATCGTCAATGGCACTTTAATGGTACTAGCTGTATAAAATTCATGTTGGCCATTCACGGAACGTTGTTCGCCAGTTTCCAAATCTAAATAACTGATCCCGACCGTTCCTTCAAATTCTTTGACAGAAGCGACGAGCAGATCATTTATTTTATCAAAAAAAACTGTATTTGCTGAATTATTTTCTTCCTTGTTGTTTGTATGCTTCTCATGTTTGGCGGAATCAATTGTAACTTTTTGTTCAGATTCTTTGGCATAATCTTCGCCACGACTTGAGAAGAAGAAGCCCACAATTAGGAAAAAGCAAAGAAAGAAAATGGTGCCGTAAAGTGAGAGTTGCTGTTTCTTCAATGTAAAACCCTTTCCGTTTCTCTAATAGATATTTTTCTCAACTCCTCCATTTAATCATTTTTCGGATAAGAGCGCAAGCTTCTTTTTAGCAGCACTACTGGTTTTGTTTCATTTGTTTTTGAAGTGCTTGCGATTGTTTTAATAGCTCTTTGCCGATGGTGGTGTCTTTCACCAATAGCCGCTGTAAGGGGCGATCGATGACTTGTTTGATAGAATGAATGTCTTGGTTATTTAAAATGGCTGTTTCTTTGCTAGAAAAAGATTTATGCGCGGTCAGTTGTAACCCGAACGAGTTGTACAATAATGTATAACCAGCAATTCCAGTAATTGTCTGATAAGATTTTGAAAAGCCGCCGTCAATTACGAGAAGCGTGCCATTTGCTTTGATTGGCGATTCGCCTTTTGTTCGTTTAACTGGTGTATGACCATTAATGATATGTCGATTTTCACCAGTCACTTCAAATTCATCTAGGATTCTTTCACAAACTTCAACCGTATCACGCAAAGAATAATAAGGATTTTTTTCTTCGTGATGTGTTTCTTTTTCAGCGATAAAATAACGCTCGAAGGTTTTCATGGCTCGTTTACCAAATAATGAGGAACCTTCGCCACACCAAAGATACCATAAACAATCTGTCGCATAGTCATCTGTAATAGCAGGCTGAGCGTATGCTTCTTCTAACATTTTCTGAAAGAAGTCAACTAAAGCTTTTCCTGAATAGGAGTGGCCTTTAAATGCGTAAGCTTGAAAAGTACCGTCCGCATTCAGAGGCAGACAGCCGTGGATCAATAAATTTTGATTATACACAAGGTAAAGAGAAGCTTTTTCCATTAGAAAGCGCATGTGTTTTGTTAACCGCGGCGAAGACTGAAATTGCGTTAATAAATCATCAATTATCTGTTTTTCCTCACGTGTTAATTGGTAAGGCTGCTCTTCAGAAACGGTTTGGAAACAGCTGTTAATTAATGTATAACGACATTCGTCAAAAGTAATAGTTTCCCCTTGAATCTTATCTAAGCGTAGCCGATGTGCCAAGTTAAAATCAGGACGTCGACCAATAATTTGGCCTTCTAGTTTTTCTTGAATAATGGCAATGGCTTGTTGCACACGCATCGCTATTTGTTTTTCAGCTTCAGTTAACGCACGATAGGGATTTTTCTTGGGTGCAAAAGCAGGATTTTCTTTATACGTTTCTAAACTAAATTTTTTTAAGGCGGTTAAATCGATAGCATAACGTTCTTCTAACAAATCTAAATTTCCATAGCGAGCACAAATACGTACTACATTGGCTAAACAAGCCAGTGAACCACTATAAGCAGCCAGCCAAATCATATCGTGATTGCCTAGTTGAATATCCAAGGAGTGATAGGACATTAATCGGTCCATAATTTTATCGGGTGCTGGCCCCCGATCATAGATATCCCCAATAACATGTAGGTGATCGATAATCAGACGTTGGATTAGATAAGCTAATTCTGTCACGAAACGTTTGGCTTCACCTAGTAAAATAATTTTTTCAATAATTTGTTGATAGTAACCGTTTTTGGTTGTTGTTTCATCATATTGATAAATCAATTCTTCGAGAATATACCCATAGGTTTCAGGAAGGGCTTTGCGAACTTTAGAACGTGTATACTTCATCGAAGAAGAACGAACGATTTCAACCAGACGGCGAATCGTTAATAGCCACCATTCATAAGAGAGGGCGCTTTCATTTTCTAAAAGTGTTAATTTTTCTTCGGGATAGTAGATAATAAAACAAAGCTCGTCCATCTGATGGGCATTTAATTCTTGTTTAAATAAAAATTGAACTTTTTCCCGGATTCGTCCAGAACCATTTCTTAAAATATGGTCAAAGGCTTCAAATTCACCATGTAGATCACTGACAAAATGTTCTGTTCCTTTTGGTAAATTCAAAATTGCTTCTAAATTAATAATTTCTTCAATTTGTTGATCGCGGTTCAGTGTAGCCAAGTCATCTGCCTTCTTTCTTTTTCGTATATACCAATTTCAATTAAAAAGATTAAAGTCTTGTTAATAAAGGTTTTTTATCTGTATGCCAATTATTGTAGGCTATTTAGCGAAAAAAAGCAACAGGAGAAAGTCCGAGAAAAATGTGGAAAATTATAGGAAGCTACTGGGTTTTATGCTATGATTTTTAATAAAACAAAATGAAGGGGCGAGAAAAAATGTTATTTGGTACAGCAAAAATGAATCGGGAAAATCATTTAGAAATCGGTGGTTGTGACACCGTAAAGTTGGCACAAAAATTCGGGACGCCGTTATTTGTCTATGATGTTGCTCATATTCGCGCGCAGGCACGTGGTTTTAAACAAACGTTAAATCAATTAGGTATCAAAAATAAAGTGGTTTATGCAAGTAAAGCATTTAGTTGTTTAGCTATTTATCAAGTGTTAAAAGAAGAAGATATTGCTTGTGATGTTGTCTCTGGTGGGGAACTATTCACAGCTTTAAAAGGGGGGATGGAGCCAGCAGAAATTGAATTCCATGGAAATAACAAAACCCCTGAAGAATTGCGTTACGCTTTGGATAACAAAATAGGTACTATTGTCATAGATAATTTTTACGAAATTGACTTGTTGGAAGAATTATTAACTACACGAAACCAAACACAAAAAGTTCTTTTTCGGGTGAGTCCTGGCGTGGATGCAGAAACCCATGATTACATTTTGACAGGCCAAGAAGATTCAAAATTTGGTTTTGATGTTGCAAGTGGGCAGGCAACAGAAGCACTCGTTCGCCTTTTATCAAATCCCTCTTTTGATGTACAAGGGGTCCATTGCCATATTGGCTCGCAAATTTTTGCTGTGGAAGGCTTTTTAGCAGCTGTTGAAAAAATGTTTACTATTTTAGAAGGTTGGCGGCAAGTCCATCAATTTACAGCACGTGTTTTAAATATGGGTGGTGGTTTTGGTGTGCAGTATACGCAGCAAGATGAGCCATTAGCACCAGCAACGTTTGTTGAAAAAATTGTTGATTCATTGAAAGGTCATTGTGAACAATTCGGATATCCACTGCCTGAGCTTTGGATTGAACCAGGCCGCAGTTTAATTGCCGAAGCGGGCACAACGATTTATACAGTTGGCGCGCAAAAAGAGGTTCCTGGCGTTCGTCATTTTGTTTCCGTCGATGGTGGCATGGGTGATAATATACGGCCTGCTTTGTATCAAGCGGTTTATGATGGTTTTCTAGCAAATCGTGATGGGCATGATTCAGTCAAGAAAGTCACGGTGGTTGGTAAATATTGCGAATCAGGCGATGTCTTACTTCGAGATATTTTATTGCCAGAAGTTAAAGCAGGGGATTTATTGGCCATCAGTAGTACGGGGGCTTACGGTTATTCAATGGCAAGTAATTACAACCGAAATCCTCGACCAGCAGTGGTTTTTGTCGAAGATGGACAAGCAAAATTAGTTGCTCGCCGTGAGACATATGAAGATATGACAACGTTGGATTGTTGATAGAGTAAAAGCAGCCGCCTCTTTTTGAGACGGCTGCTTTTTTCAAAAAATAACAAAATGTAAGGGTGATTTCTTTCAGAAATGAAAGATCCATAGTATATTAAATGGAGAAGGAAATACTTTAGAAGAGGGTGTGATTTGCAGATGAAATGGCTCCTCGGGTTACTGATCATTTTTGCAATGATTGGCGTTGTTTTTTCTTTTTACATTGCCAATTATTTTTTGAAAATCGCTTTGATTAAAGACAATCCTTGGTATCATAAAAAAGGGCATCGGTTATTAAATCCTGATAATTTTCAAGAACGGGAAACAAGATACACAAAAATAGAAGAACAACAAAAACAAGAAGGCGAAGCTTTTTGGACAGAGTCTTTTGCTGAAGATCGTTGGTTGAAAATTAAAGACGAAACATTGTATGCGCGGTGCTTTATCCCTTATCCAGATAACCATCGTTGGGCGATTTGTGTGCATGGTTATCGTTCAAACGGAAAACGCGATATGGCATATACTGCATTACGTTTTGCAGAAGAAGGTTACAATGTTTTAGTTCCCGATTTGCGTGCGCACGGGAAAAGTTCAGGGAATAAAATTGGGATGGGATGGTTGGATCGGTTAGATTTATTAAGTTGGATTAGTGAAGTTCTTGCCATTGATATGGAAGCAGAAATTATTTTAGTGGGAGGTTCCATGGGGGCGGCTACCGTCATGATGGCAAGTGGTGAAAAGTTACCAACGAATGTTCGCGGATTAATAGTGGATTGTGGCTACACTTCTGTTTATGATGAATTTAAATATGTCCTACATGAATCTTTTCATTTACCCGCTTTTCCTATTTTAACAATTGCTAATCAATTAGCATTAAATAACTATGGCTTTCAATTGAAAACCGCTTCTTCTGTGAGGCAATTACACAAAAATACGTTGCCAACATTTTTTATTCATGGCACAGGTGATCGTTTTGTTCCAATGACGATGTTTGAAGAAAATTTAGCGGCAACTCAAGGGATAAAAAAAGGCCTCATTGTTGCTAAAGCACCACATTTATCTTCAAGTGTCTACGAACCTGAAAATTATTACAGTAGTATTTTTGAATTTTTGGAAGAAAACTGTCCTGCGGTAAAAACAGCACCCGACTAACAAGACATGGATTTTTATGATTCCATGTCTTGTTTTGTTTGACTCGTTTAGCTAAATTTAAAGTGCTTGAGAAGAAAAATAATAAAGTTGGACTACCAAACTATTAGTCAAATAAAAAACCACCTGAAAGAACTGACCGATTAGTTCTTTCAGGTGGTTTTTATCATTAGTCAAAGTCTCGAAATAACTAGCGAATACCCAAAGCAATTCGTGCGTAACGGCTCATTTTATCCGTTGTCCATGCAGGGTACCAGACTAATTTTACTTCGATATTATTCACTTCAGGAATATCTTTTAAAACACCATGGATTTGTTCTGTTAAAACATCTGCTAACGGACAGCCCATTGTGGTTAAGGTCATTTTGATGACAGTATCACCAGTTTCTTCTGCAAATTCAACTTCATAAATTAGTCCTAAATTAACAATATCGATGCCTAATTCAGGGTCAATCACTGTTTCTAATGCAGTTAAAATATCTTCTTTGATTGCTTCAACTTCTTCGGTTGAGCGTTGTTGAGGTTGTTCACTCATTCGTCTTCTACTCCTTTGCAAGTTGCCTCTTCACTATCATACCTTTTTTAAGGATGTTTGTAAATGAGAAGTATCTCACATGTTCTGGAATTTACTGATTTATAAAAGAGCTCGTAAATTCGATTTTCATATTATTTTAATCTTAATCTCATTATTTTGTTGACATTAGAAAATAATGAGTTTAGAATGTTCGATAACAATCAAAATTTAATTTTGTAGCATTTAAAAAACTGAATTTTCAATTAATTAAAAATGTTAAAGGGAGGATTTTATGAAAATTAAGCAGGTACATGTTAGGGCATCGAAAATCAAACTGAAAGAAACGTTTACAATTGCTTTGGGGACGATTGAATCGGCGGATAGCGCAATTGTAGAAATTGAAACAGAAGAGGGATTAGTTGGATATGGAGAAGGAGGGCCCGGCATTTTTATTACCGGTGAAACGTTGGCTGGCACGTTGGAAACGATCGAATTATTTGGCCAAGCAATCATTGGCTTAAACCCCTTTAATATTGAGAAAATTCATGAAGTCATGGATAAAATATCTGCTTTCGCTCCAGCCGCAAAAGCAGCAATCGATATTGCTTGTTATGATTTGATGGGTCAGAAAGCGCAACTGCCTCTTTATCAATTGTTAGGTGGCTATGATAACCAAGTGATAACGGATATCACACTAGGTATTGATGAACCAAATGTGATGGCACAAAAAGCCGTCGAAAAAGTCAAACTAGGTTTTGATACATTAAAAATTAAAGTCGGAACAGGAATTGAAGCTGATATTGCAAGAGTAAAAGCGATTCGTGAAGCAGTTGGCTTTAATATCAAGCTCCGCTTAGATGCGAATCAAGCTTGGACGCCCAAAGATGCAGTTAAAGCGATTCAAGAATTGGCAGATTATCAAATTGAGTTAGTGGAACAGCCAGTTAAAAGGCGCGATTTAGAAGGCCTAAAATACGTTACCTCACAAGTCAATACGACAATTATGGCTGATGAAAGCTGTTTTGATGCCCAAGATGCGTTGGAATTAGTAAAAAAAGGCACAGTCGATGTTATCAATATAAAATTAATGAAGTGTGGCGGCATTCATGAAGCATTGAAAATTAATCAGATTTGTGAAACAGCAGGTATCGAATGCATGATTGGTTGCATGGCGGAAGAAACAACCATTGGCATCACGGCTGCTGCTCATTTAGCTGCTGCTCAAAAGAATATCACACGAGCAGATTTAGATGCGACATTCGGTTTAGAAACTGCGCCCGTAACTGGGGGCGTATCCTTAGAAGCAAAACCATTATTGGAATTAGGAGAAGCAGCCGGATTAGGTATTTCTCATTAAAAAAGGAGTAAAGAAAATGAAGTATGATTTAAAGTATCTTAGTGTTCCTTTGCCTGAGGAAATTCAAAGGGTGAAGGAATTTGGCGATTTTGCAAGTGCGGATACTGCCATTGATTTTTGGTTGACAAAAGAACTTCCGCAGGCATTAAAAGAACGTCTGATAATTGAAAAAGATGTCATTAAAATGATGCGTATGAATGAGTATCCTCATAGCTTTGCAAAAGCTGATCAAATGATGAGAGATACTTTTCAGGATTATCAAACAGAGGAATTAATTCGTTTAAAAGAAACGGGTTTAGTGGACTGGGTTTATATTGACGGTGAACCGTATTTCCAACTTCGATTTTTGGCCAATTTAATTAAAACAAATGCGGCATATGTTGCACGTTTGCGAGAAGCAGAAAGCAATCAATTAGAAATTCTCCGCAAAAAAGAACTAAAAGAGAACATCGAACAAATGCAAAAAAATGGTGGTAGAAAAGTGAGAACAACAATTAAAGCCACTATTCAGGTGAAAAAAGAATTTGAACATTCAGGTGAGCGTGTTCGTGTCCATTTGCCGCTGCCCAAAGCGTGTCAACAACAATCAGAAATTGAAATTCTGGCTACGTCACCTGAGGCCACCTATATTGCGGCAGAAGATGCGCCGCAACGAACACTGTGTTTTGAAACAATCTTAAAAGAAAATCAAACGTTTACAGTTGAATATTGTTATGTTAATCGGATGGTTTACCAGCAGTTAGAAGAAAATAACGTAGACAAAATGCAACCAAGCTTTGATTTAGAGGAACAGTTACCGCATATTCGATTCACGCCTTATTTAAGAAATTTAGCAGATGATCTTGTAGGCGATGAAAATAATCCCTTAAAAAAGGCACGCTTGATTTATGACTTTGTGACGACAAAGATTCAGTATTCTTTCATGCGTGAATATTTTACAATTTCCAATATTTCAGAGTATGCTGCAACTAATTTAAAAGGTGACTGCGGCGTGCAAGCGATTTTGTTTATCACGCTTTGTCGGATTGCAGGGATACCAGCCAAATGGCAATCGGGATTATATGTTTCTACACATTATACAGGCTGTCATGATTGGGCACAATTTTATATAGAACCGTACGGCTGGCTCTTTGCGGATTTGTCTTTTGGCGGAGGTGCTTATCGAGACGGCGATAGACAGCGGTGGAATCATTATTTCGGCAATTTAGATGTTTTTAGAATGGTCGCAAATAGTGAAATTCAAGCAGATTTTCAGCCAGTGAAAATGCAATTGCGGGCAGATCCAATTGACAATCAGCGGGGCGAGTTTGAGTACGAAAATGAGGGCTTGCCCTACGCATGCTTGATAGTTTCGCAAGAACGGCTTTCCATGGAAGAGTTGCCATTTGATTGACACAGAGGGGGAATAGTATGAAAAAGTTAAAAATGATGGGGATTATGTTATTTGTTAGTACGGTCTTGGTAGGTTGTGGCACAACGGCAGAGACGAAAATAGACGAGAAAACAACTGAGAAAACCAGTGTCTCGAAAAAAGTTTTAAATTTAATGGAAAACTCGGAAATCGGTTCAATGGATTCTATTTTTACACAAGATGAAGCCAGTATTAACGCACAATCCAATGTCTTTGAAGGGTTATATCAATTGGATGAGAAGGATCAACTAATACCAGCTGCGGCTAAAGAGATGCCTGAAATTTCTGAAGATGGCAAACGATATACCATTAAACTAAGAGAAGATGGCAAGTGGTCCAATGGTGATGCTGTAACAGCCAATGATTTCGTTTTTGCTTGGCGTAAATTAGCGAATCCCAAAAACCAAGCCAATTACTTTTTCTTGTTAGAAGGAACGATTCTGAACGGAACAGCTATTACAAAAGAGGAAAAAGCACCAGAGGAATTGGGTGTCAAAGCGCTTGATGAGTATACTTTGGAGGTTACTTTAGAAAAGCCTGTACCGTATTTTACGTCCTTATTGGCATTTTCTCCATTTTTCCCACAAAACGAAGCATTCGTGAAAGAAAAAGGACAAGCCTATGGCACTTCTAGTGAAATGATTGTATCTAATGGTCCGTTTTTAATGAAAAATTGGGATCAGTCAGCGATGTCGTGGGATTTTGTGCGTAATCCCGACTATTACGATAAAGAAAAAGTAAAATCAGAAACGATTCATTTTGAAGTTCTTAAAGAAACCAATACCGTTTATAATTTGTACGAATCAGGTGAATTAGATGTGGCTGTCTTAACAGGAGATTTTGCTAAACAAAATCGAGACAACCCAGACTATGAAGCAATCGAACGATCAAAAGTGTATTCCTTACGTTTAAACCAAAAAAGAAACGAAAAACCATCTATTTTTGCAAATGAGAATGTCCGCAAAGCTTTAGCTTATGCTTTGGATAAAAAAAGTTTAGTCGATAATATTTTAGCGGATGGTTCAAAAGAAATTTATGGGTACATTCCAGAAAAATTTGTCTATAACCCAGAAACAAATGAAGATTTTCGTCAAGAAGCAGGTGCCCTTGTCAAAACAGATGCCAAAAAAGCCAAAGAGTATTTAGCTAAAGCAAAAGCAGAGCTAAACGGAGAGGTAGCCATTGAACTTCTTTCAAGAGATGGTGATAGTGACCGAAAAGTTGCTGAATTTATCCAAGGCCAGTTACAAGAAACGTTGCCAGGTCTCACTATTAATGTCAAAACAGTTCCTTTAAATAATGCGATTGAATTAATGAGAAAAGGGGATTATGAATTGTCTGTTGGCATGTGGGGCCCCGATTATCAGGATCCAATGACCTTCTTAGAAAGCTCAGTTAGTGGCAACCGTATGAACTATTCTAGCCCAACGTTTGATCAACTAATTGAAGAGTCAACAACTAAATACGCAAATGATCCTGAAACTCGTTGGCAAACATTAATTAAAGCTGAAAAAGTATTGGTGGAAGAAGATGCCGCTTTAATTCCTTTATACCAAGAGGCCCGTAGTCAGCTTGTACGACCAGGTGTCAAAGGTATTCAGTATCATAACTTTGGTGCAACGAGCACATATAAGTATGCCTATAAAGAATAACTTAGTGAACAAAAGTACCTTTAGCTGAAGGTACTTTTTTCCCGATAAGAGCTTCTTTTTTATTAATAGTCAACAATTAATAAAAAAATAATTGAAAAAGGTTGACAAAAATAATGATACTCGTTAGAATAAGCACTGTTAACAAATGAATAGCGTTTTCATGTGACTAGATAATACTAGGCATGGAAGAATTTCGTAATACAATGTGGTGTACAATGGTTACGCAACATGTTTAACGGGATTGTTCTATGCTTTTTTTGTTGTTTTCACTGAAAATGTTAGAATTACTTCTGCAGAAGAGGGTCATTTATGAAAATTAAAAAGGTGCTAAATCAAAATGCTGTACTTGTTCTTGACGAAGGACAGGAGAAAGTAGCTGTCGGTAAAGGCGTCGGGTTTAATAAGACTAAAAATGATGTCTTATCTCGACAATTGGTAGAGCGGATGTTTGTGATGGAGCCAGAAGGACTGAAAAAACTTCAAGTATTGCTATCACAAATTGAAGACAAATACTTTTTAGCGAGTGAAGAAATTATTCAACATGCTGAAACGGTATTGGGTGAAAAGTTGAATGAACATATTAATATTGGGTTGAGTGATCACATTGCTTTTGCAGCTGAAAATATTCAAAATAATATTATTGTTCGGAACAAGCTTTTAAGTGAAATTGAGATTTTATATAGTGAAGAATTTGCTATTGCTCAATGGGCTGTAGAATATTTAACACAAACCTTAGAAATTCCATTTAGTTATGATGAAGCGGGATATATTGCAATTCATATCCATAGTGCTCGCAGCGGGCGTACTGATAATAGTAAAAGTATCCGTGAAGTTACAATCGTTTCTGAAATTATTCATTTAATCGAGCAGGAATTGGCTATTGATATTCATGATGATAAAAATAGTCTCAGTTATTCACGTTTGGTGAATCATTTACGTTTGTTTATTCATCGCTTCCAACAAAATCAATATGCTGTTTTAGATGAAGAAATTTTGGAAGTCGTAAAGAAAAAGTATGCTGAAAGCTATGAAATCTCAAAAAAAGTACAAGTCTTATTAATGAGAAATTTTCATTATCAAGTACCAAATGAAGAACTTGGTTATTTATCGATTCACATTGAACGATTAAGAATGACCAAATAATAAAAATTAAATAGTTTATGTGAGGAGTTACGTATAATGAAAGCGTATATGCAAAGAATGGGACGTTCGTTAATGTTACCAGTTGCTGTATTACCGGCGGCTTCTTTATTAGTCGGTATTGCCAACTGGATTGTGGGAACAATCGGCGCTAGTCCAGCCACAACTTTTCTAATGAATGGTGGTTTGGCTATCTTAAACAACTTAGCATTATTATTTGCGGTTGGTTTAGCGTTAGGAATGTCAAAAGATAAAGATGGATCGGCAGCATTAGCTGGTTTAGTCGCTTATTTAGTGCCAAAAACTGTTTTAGCGCCTGCTTCTATCCAAGCCATTAAAGGCTTCAAGGATATTGCTGAAGTAAACCCAGCCTTCAACAGCATGGACAACAATGTCTTTGTCGGAATTGTCGCTGGTTTAGTTGCCGCGGCAATGTATAATCGTTTCTCTGGTGTGAAATTGCCAATGGCTTTATCATTCTTTAGTGGAAAACGTTTAGTTCCTATTATGTCAGCTATTTCGATGTTAGCAATCTCAGCTGTCTTATTCTTCTTCTGGCCAGTTGTTTATAACGGATTAGTTGCTTTTGGTAAAGGAATCTCTAGCTTAGGTTTCGTAGGAGCTGGCTTGTATGGTTTCTTTAACCGACTATTAATTCCAACAGGGTTACACCATGCCTTGAATTCTGTTTTCTGGTTTGATGTTGCTGGTATCAATGATATTGGGAACTTTTTAGCTGGTCAACAAGCGTTAGATACTGGTAAAGCAATTGTCGGACAAACGGGGATGTATCAAGCTGGTTTCTTCCCAGTAATGATGTTCGGTTTACCAGCAGGCGCGTTTGCTATTTATCAATGTGCGCGTCCTGAGAAGAAAAAAGTTACAGCTTCATTAATGTTAGCTGCTGGTTTTGCGGCTTTCTTTACAGGCGTTACTGAACCTTTAGAATTCTCATTTATGTTCGTTGCTTGGCCTTTATATGTTTTACATGCGGTCTTTACAGGTATTTCTTTAGCATTCGCTGCGTTTATGCATTGGACAGCTGGCTTTGCCTTTAGTGCAGGTTTTGTAGACTTCTTCTTAAGTTTGAAAAACCCAGTCGCTAATCACCCAATGATGTTGGTGGTTCAAGGACTTGTCTTTGCAGCAATTTACTACTTCGGTTTCCGTTTTGCAATCACTAAGTTTAACTTAATGACACCAGGACGTGAAGAAGGTGATGGCGAAGAAACGCCAGATGTTGCAGAAGGCGATAACAAATTTGCTTCTCTAGCTCGTCGTATTTATGATGGTTTAGGCGCTGATGCCAATGTGACATCTATTGACAACTGTACAACTCGTTTACGCTTAACAGTGAAAGATACAGGCAAAGTGGATCAAGCAAAAATTAAAGCAACTGGGGTTCCTGGTGTGAAAGTCATTGATGACACCAATATCCAAGTGATCGTTGGCACGGAAGTACAATTTGTTGCTGACGAAATGCAACGATTATATAACCACCAAGCGCCAGCAACACCAGTCAAAGAAACGCCTGTTTCTCAACCAGTTGTTGAAGAAAAAACACCCGTTTCAACGAAAGAAACTGAATTATATTCTGTAGCGAATGGGAAAGTTATTCCTATTTCTGAAGTACCAGATGATGTTTTCTCAGCAAAAATGATGGGTGACGGTTTTGCTGTCGTACCAACAGACGGTGAAGTTTCAACACCTGTTGCTGGTAAAATTACTAGCATTTTCCCAACAAAACATGCGTTAGGTATCCAAACAGATTCAGGCATTGAAGTATTATTACACATGGGTCTAGATACTGTTGAGTTACAAGGTGGACCATTTACCTTACATGTTGAAGAAGGCCAAGTTGTAAAACAAGGCGATAAAATTGCAACCATTGATTTAGCCGCATTAGAACAAGCTGGCAAAAAATCAGATTTAATTGTTGTTTTCACAAATCAAGATATCGTTGCTCAATACGATTTACAAAAAGCAGGTCAAACGACTTCAATGAATGATGTAATCGGAAATGTTACCGTAAAATAAAAATAAAAAAGGGCTAGCCGCAGGGCGGCTCTTTTTTTGATGAAATTCGATAAAATTAATTGTTATTCTATTCTATGTGAAAACGTTCAATCTTGCGAAGGAACGGTTTGTTCACAAAAAAGTTACTTTTATTAAATAAAACTAAAGAAGTAACAAAAACTTCGCTTTTTTCGGTTATTTCAAGTAACATAGAACGTATCTTAAAAGAAAAAGTTTGGATGATTCGATGCGTAGAGTAAGAAAAATAATTTATAAAATCATGCTACTTTTGTTTGTTGGTTTAGTTGCTGGTCTTGGCTATCTTGGCTATAAAATACATCAAAATGTTGAAACGGTAATGACCTTTGAAAAGCAAGTAGAAGCAGAAGTCAAAAAAAATAAAATACCTGAATACAAAACATTAGCTTTAGCGATTATCTATACAGAATCTAAAGGGAAATCTGGCGATATTATGCAGAGCAGTGAAAGTGTTTATGGACAACAAGAAGTGATTGAAACACCAGAGGAAAGTATCGCACATGGCGTCAAATTTCTCGCGGAAGCGTTAGCGAAAGCAAAAGAAGCTGGCTGTGATGAATGGACAGGCGTACAAGCATATAATTATGGACTGGATTACATTCAGTTTGTGAAAGAACGCGGCGGGAAACACACGACAGAGTTAGCAGAAGAATATTCAAGAGAAGTCCTTTCACCGTTGCTAGGGAATGACCAAAATACGAAATATCGTTATTATCGTTGGCAAGCGTTAGTTTACAATGGTGGCTACCTTTATCAAAATGGTGGCAATATGTTCTACGCGGAAATTGTCAAAATGAATCGTTGGTTTATTGAAAAGTTAAATTAAAACGAGAAAAGTCTAAAGAATTCTTTCAACTTACAGGAATTTTTTAGGCTTTTCTTGCAGTTTCATGAAAATGCAAGTAAACTAGAAGGGATGTAACTGATTAATTGAAAAGGTAGGGAAAGAGCTGGATGTTGAATAAAGTCGACCTGAAAAAAGGGTTAAGTACAGAAGAAGTTGCCAAGCAGAAAGAGTTAGGCCTTCAAAATAATTATGAGGAAAATGTAGCAAAATCTACAAAAGATATTATTTTTGATAACGTCATGACGTTATTCAACTTTTTAAACTTTGCAATCGCTGTTTGTTTACTATTTGTCGGAGCGTATTCCAATCTGGCTTTCTTAGCGATTATTATTGTGAACATGTCAATCGGGATTTTCCAAGAAATTCATGCCCGTAATTTAGTTCAAAAATTATCTATTGTGGCAAAAGAAAATGTTCATGTTGTTCGAAATGGTGTACAACAAGAAATTGATACAAAAGAACTAGTTATGGAAGATATTGTTATTATCTCTGCAGGGGAACAAGTTCCTTCTGATATGGAAGTTATTGACGGTAAAGTCGAAGCGAACGAAGCGTTGTTAACAGGTGAATCAGATTTAATTGAAAAGGAAATCGGCGATACCTTGCTTTCTGGAAGTTTCATTGTTAGCGGACAAGCCTATGCCCGTGTCATCCACGTTGGTGCTGAAAACTATGCAGTGAAAATCACCCAAGAAGCCAAAGTGCATAAACCAATCCAATCAGAGTTAGTCAATTCGATTCGTAAAGTCTCTAAATTTACAAGTTGGGTGATTATTCCTCTAGGGATTATTTTATTTGTTGAAGCTTTTTGGTTAAGAGATGCTGGCATCAAAACATCCGTTGTTGCTTCTGCAGCTGCTTTGTTAGGCATGTTACCAAAAGGATTAGTACTATTGATTAGTATTGCGCTGACAACAGGTGTCATTAAGTTAGCCAAAAAACGTATTTTAGTACAAGATATGTACTCAATTGAAACATTGGCCCATGTGGACACTTTGTGTTTAGATAAAACTGGAACGATTACGGAAGGTAAAATGAAAGTGCAAAAGGCGATTATCTTGCATGATAAATATGAAGAACTTTTCCCGCAGATTATCGGAAGCTACCTATCTGAAAGTACGGATAATAATATTACAATGCAAGCAATTCGTGATCATTATGAAGTATCCAATCGATTTGGCGCAAAAGAAGTCTTGGCTTTTTCTTCTGAACGAAAATGGGGGGCTATTGAATTTCCAGAAATTGGGACAGTTTATTTAGGGGCTCCTGAGCGTTTGGTAGACGATAGTCGGTTGCCTGAAGCTGTTTTTACAGCACAAGAGAATGGGTATCGTGTCTTGATGTTAGCTATTGCGGAGCAACAACCGTTAAACGAAACCCAAATGCCTTATTTAGAGCCATTAGCAATTCTAGAAATTGATGATCCAATTCGCCAAAATGCCAAAGAAACACTGGCTTACCTAAAAGAAGAAGGAATCGACTTAAAAGTAATTTCTGGTGATAATCCGGTGACTGTTTCAAATATTGCTCGTCGTGCTGGGCTACCCGGTTATGAGTCTTATATTGATTTGTCGACCAAAACGACAGAAGCAGAAGTACGTGAAGCAGTTCAGCAATACACAGTGTTCGGACGTGTATCGCCTCAGCAAAAACGAACCATTGTACGTGAGTTGAAAGACACAGAGCATGTGGTGGCGATGACCGGAGATGGCGTCAACGATGTTTTAGCGTTGCGAGAAGCGGATTGTAGTATCGCCATGGCAGAAGGAGACGGCGCTACTCGGCAAATTTCTAATCTAGTTTTGTTAGATTCTGATTTTACAACGTTACCAGATGTCTTGTTTGAAGGACGGCGTGTGGTAAATAATGTAACCCGAGTTTCCAGCGTTTTCTTCATTAAAACGATTTATTCGTTTATTCTCTCAATCATTTGTGCTTTAACGGCTATTGCGTTCCCGTTCATTCCGATTCAAGTGACCTTGATTGATTTAGCAATTGAAGGATATCCTGCCTTCTTCTTATCTTTCGAAGGGGACAAACGAAAAGTTGTCGGGAAGTTTTTACCAACGGCTTTGAAAAATGCGTCTGTTAATGCGCTTTTAGTTGTCGCGAATATCATTGCTGTTTATCTGATTGGACAAAATCAAGGATTTTCTTCTTTAGACACCACGACGTTAATGTATTATTTATTAGTTGGAATTAGCTGTATGGCTGTTGTTCGCGCGTGTCTGCCTTTCAATCCATTACGTATTTTCTTGGTTTTCAGTACCATTATTGGTATTTATGTAGCAGCTATGTTATTCCACAACATTTTAGAAATTGGTTTCTTAACTTCGCAAACAATGGGGCTCTTCTTTATAATGATGGCCATCAATATTGTAGTGCGTGTAGCAATTGGCTTCGTACAAATGAAACGTGCTGGAAAAACAATTAAAGATTTATAAAAAACAGAAGTTGAGCTAAAAGCATGCGTCTCCAGAAATGTAGTTCTTCTTTAAATCTTGAAGGAAGTCGGAGCAAGCTTGATGTTTCACTGATTATTTTAAGAGTTAGTGTCTGGGGCAGGAGTCAGGATGACTTTTGTCCTAGATACTTTCTTTTTTTGTTGAGTTGAAACAAGATACTTGAAAAACAGAGATTATGTGATACAATAAATCATGTGTAAATGTGTCCATTGGAATTCGCACTGAAATGACAGTGCGTTTTTTAAACGGTCAATCACATGAGTTAGCACAATGCTATTCTTAGGAGGTGAGGACAATGGCACAACGCATTCCTCAGGAAGTCATTGAGGAAGTTCGTCACCGAACGAATATAGTAGATATTATTGGGCAGTATGTCCAGTTAAAAAAATCTGGTAAAAATTATATGGGTTTATGTCCGTTTCACGAAGAACGTTCCCCTTCATTTTCAGTAGCAGAAGACAAACAAATTTTTCACTGTTTTGGCTGCGGGAAAGGTGGAACTGTTTTTAATTTCTTGCAAGAAATTGAAGGTATTAGTTTTCCAGAATCCGTGAAACGTGTTGCAGATTTGGAACATTTATCTGTGGACTTTGATTGGTCAGAGCCGCGTGAAGTAGCGGATACCCCAGAAAACCAACAAAGACGGAGTTTGTTACAACTGCATAGTAAAGCCGCAGAACTTTACCATCATATTTTAGTGAATACTAAAATTGGCGAACCCGCATTAAACTATTTATTAGAGCGGGGGTTAACACAAGAACTAATTGAGACCTTTCAAATTGGATTTGCGCCGCAAAAACGTGATTTCTTAAGTCAAGTTTTTAAAAATGAACAACTGGATGAAACGCTTTTTGAGCCTTCTGGGCTGTTTGTCCAAAGAGATAACGGTACGTTTTTGGATCGTTTCTATCAACGAATCATGTTTCCAATTAATGATCCCCAAGGGAATGTCATCGCCTTTTCTGGTCGCTTGTTAAAAACAGCTGATTTTCCAGGAGATGAGATGCCTAAATACTTGAATAGTCCTGAAACAACACTTTTTAATAAGCGAGAAACGCTGTTTAACTTTGATAAAGCCAGAAAAGAAATTCGTAAAGAAAATACGGTCTTGCTTTTTGAAGGATTCATGGATGTTATCGCTGCTTGGCAATCAGGCGTAAAAAGTGGCGTGGCTTCAATGGGGACTAGTTTGACCAATGAACAAATTCGGCGTTTGGAACGGGTCGCTAAGGAAGTAGTTATTTGTTACGATGGCGATAATGCCGGTGTTCAAGCCACAAACCGTGCGATTCAATTATTGCAAGAAAACAGTCATTTTGACTTGAGTATTGTCAGTATCCCTGAAAAGCTGGATCCTGATGAATATGTGCGGAAATATGGCGCAGAAGCTTTTCAAAATTTAGCCAATCATGGCCGAGAAACAGTTTTTAGTTTTAAAATGAATTATCATCGTTTAACTAGAAACATGAATAACGAAAAAGAACAATTGGATTATGTGAACGAATTGTTACGGGAGTTAACCAATGTTCAATCTCCCTTGGAACGTGATCGTTATTTAAACCAAATTGCTCAGGAATTTCAACTTTCTGTTCATAGTTTAGAAGAACAATTCAATCAATTGAAGCAAGAGCAACGTTCAGTCCAACGGCAAGAAAGGCAACAATTTTATCAAGATGAAATGATGCCACCACCAATGGAAGAACCTGTTTTTGAAGAGAATCACGTCCAGAACAAGTTACCGTTAACACAAGTTCAAAAAGCAGAACGTTCTTTATTATTTCGTTTAATGAATGAACAAGGAGTACGGCAAACCATTCAACAATTGCCAGATTTTTCGTTCGCTCATGATGAATACCAAGAATTATATTTCTTGCTAGAAAGTTATGCGACATTGCATCAAAGTTTCGACATTGCCGATTTTATTAATTTCTTGCAAGATAATCAAACCAAACAATTAGCAATTGAAATTGCGTATCAGAATTTATCGGAAGAAAGCTCTGAGCGAGAAGTTGCCGATTTATTACATGTAATTGCCTTATCAAGTATTGCAGAGGCAATTGAGCAGAAAAAGATTCAACAGCAAGAAGCAAAACGAGTGGGCAACCAACAGCTTGAAGCCGAATTAACAATGGAGATTATCCAATTGGCACGACAGCTTAAAGCTCAACGAACATTTACTTAAGTAATAAATGAATAGAACCAAACGTTTTGTTCATTTTATTTTGATAAGTCCCAGTGATTTATCTTTTATTTCAAGCGTGAACCGAAAAATGAAGGGGGCCTTCTTTCATGGAAAAAGAAACAAGTAAAAAATATGAAGCTGCAGTGGCAGCATTTATCAAAGAAAACAAGCCTAAAGGAACAGTGGTTTATGATGATTTAGCGAATCAATTAGCCACACCGTATACTTTGGATGCGGAAGCTATGGAAAAATTGATCCAAAAAGTTGAAGATGCTGGTATCAGCGTGGTCGATGAAAATGGAGACCCAAGTGAACATAGCTTGAAAAAAGATGAAAAAGAAGCGGAAAAGGCCCAAGCAGAAGACTTATCTGCGCCAACAGGTGTTAAAATTAATGATCCCGTGCGTATGTACCTCAAAGAAATTGGGCGCGTTCAATTATTAACTGCCGCAGAAGAAGTTGAATTGGCACTTAAAATTGAAGAAGGCGATCAAGAAGCAAAACAACGTTTAGCAGAAGCTAACTTACGTTTGGTTGTTTCAATTGCTAAACGATATGTAGGTCGTGGTATGCAATTCTTGGATTTAATTCAAGAAGGTAATATGGGCTTAATGAAAGCTGTTGAAAAATTTGACTACCGTAAAGGGTTCAAATTCTCTACGTATGCTACTTGGTGGATTCGTCAAGCGATTACGCGGGCAATTGCGGACCAAGCTAGAACGATTCGAATTCCTGTTCACATGGTTGAAACAATCAATAAATTGATTCGGATTCAACGCCAACTATTGCAAGATTTAGGTAGAGAACCAACGCCAGAAGAAATTGGTGCGGAAATGGATTTACCAACAGAAAAAGTTCGTGAAATCCTAAAAATCGCACAAGAGCCAGTCTCTTTAGAAACACCAATTGGTGAAGAAGATGATTCACATTTAGGTGATTTCATTGAAGACCAAGATGCTACCAGTCCTGCTGAACATGCAGCTTACGAATTGTTAAAAGAACAACTAGAAGATGTTCTGGATACTTTAACAGACCGTGAAGAAAATGTTTTACGTTTACGTTTTGGTTTAGATGATGGTCGGACACGTACGCTAGAAGAAGTCGGAAAAGTTTTCGGTGTCACTCGCGAACGTATTCGTCAAATTGAAGCAAAAGCGTTAAGAAAACTAAGACATCCTTCTCGTTCAAAACAATTAAAAGACTTTTTAGAATAAACATACCGTTTAGCGGCTCTTTTCGTGCATGCGAGAAGAGCCGCTTTTGATTTTTAAAAAGTCTCTAAATGTCATTGCTAGTTATTGGAAGAAGGCGCAAGTTGTGGTAAATTAGAAGTAATGGAATATTAGCAGAATGTGAGGCGGAAGAATGACAAAGAAATGTCCGAAGTGCGGGAACGAATTCGATGCAGAATTAACGACCTGCCCAACATGTGGCTATTCACTAACTGACACAACAGTTGATAAAGAAGAAGCGGAAACGACTTCAACAAATATAGATTTTGAAACACAGGAAAATGAACAACACGAAGATCAATTAAATGAAAATATTGAGTGGTCTGAGTTAAAAGATATGAGCTTAGGCCATGTGATGGAACTGTTTGGCGAATCACCTGAAGAAGAAAGTAATGCTGACAAAAAAGAAGAACCAACAGAAGATAGCTTAATAGTCTCTGATTCAGAGGATGTTTCTGGTCCAGAAGCAGCGCTTCAAGAAGGGGCTAGTGAGGAGACTCATGATTTGGTGGAGGAAACGACACCAGCGACAGAAGCGATGCCTACTCATTCAACAGAAGAAGAACTAGCAACGGACGAAGCAGTTACTTTAGAAGAAACAACAGAAGAAACAACAGAAGAAACAACAGAAGAAACAACTACTGTTGAAGCGGAAACGGCTGAGGTATCTGAGACGGTGAAGTCAGAAGAGGCAGCTTTAACAGAAATTTCAGGAACTGAAGTTATCCCTGCTACTTCTGAAGAAGGAACTTTTTCACAACCACCGATAGAAGATCAAGATGTAACACCAAACGAAACTTTACAAGCTTATATTCAAGCGCATCGAGCAGATACAGAAATGTCTGAAAATCAATCAGAAGAAACAGCCGAGAGCCAAGAAGTAGAAAACAGTAGTGAGGTAGTGTTAACCGAAACTGAAACCCCAACTGAATCCATTTCAGATTCTAAAGAAGGGTTAACAAGTGCAGAGTCGCTAGAGGCACCGAGCGAAACTGATGCAACCGAGGAAAAAGTTTCAGATTCAGGTGTGATACCACCAATGAATGAAACTGGCATCGCTCAACCAGCGCCTGCTCCGAAGAAACCCTCAAAAAAAGTAGCTTTCGTTGCGCTTGCGGTTGTCTTGTTAGCTGGAGGTAGTGCTTGGGCGTATCATGATCAAACGCAAAAAGCGGCCGCACAAGAGGCGGCGGCACTAACGAAGAAAACAGATACACTGAAAAATGAACTAGCGGCCTTTTATACTACGAAGGAGCAGATTTTTATTAAACCCGATATGGTGACTGTTAGTCCAGAAAAACTCTCAAAACAAGTCGCGGAAATTAAAGATTCAGAAGAGTATTCTCAATTGAATAAACAAATTCAAACATTGAAAGATAAGCAACAAACTATTCGACAAATTAACCAATTATTTGAGGCGCCGATTGTCAATGGCAATGAGTTGAAACCGGCGATTTTAGTTGCTGATCAACCAATTTCCGTAAAGAAAGTAACAGGAAATGATCCATTTGACCAATTGATGAACCAAGCAATCGATCAAGCGAACCAACAATACAACCAATTACAAAAAGCTAAAAAAGCGGTTGAAGTCATTTATAAAGATGGAAAAACTACCAATCAGCTGAATCGAGACACGTATCAAGCTGCTAAGGCAGAAGTAGATAAAGTAACAAGTGACAAACTGAAAAAAGAACTGGTCAAACAAGTTACGACAGCTGACCAAGCGTTAACGAAGGTTGAAGAAGAACAGAAAAGAATTGCAGAAGAACAAGCTGCCCAAGCTGCCGCAGAGCAAGCAAAACAAGCAGAAGAACAAGCGAAACAAGCTGCTGCCGCGAAAAAAGAGAACGCTAAGAAGGAAGAAACAGCAAAAACAGAAGCGAATGGCTACACGGCACCGAACAGTGACGGGGTTTACACTAGTCCGCTTTATGCGCCAGATCCTGCCGATGTCGCTGATAGTAGCAATCCAGCGTGGACATGGGCACCAGGTGTGAAAGAAAAAGTCTTAGACACAGTGATTGCTCGTGGCTATGTGGTTCCTGGCGGCTATTCTTTAGAACCTGCCAAAATTGTGAATGGCGAAGGTTACTACAATCTTTATGCAACCAACAATCAATCAAAATTATTAGAAGGCACTACAGAGAAAAATGTTCACATGTATTTAGTTACAATCAACGCTAAAACAGGTTGGTTCAAAGGGAACGCTTCTCGTAATGCAGGGCAATAAAAGAAAATAGAAACAATCGAGCGAAAGTGGAAATCTTTTGTTCGATTGCTTTTCCTTGAGGAGTTAATGATAAATGAGAGAATTACTAGCAACAACATTTACCGGCATTGTGGTCGATGAAAATGAACAATTTTATTTTGTTCAAAAAAATGGCATCACATTCCGTTTAAAAAAAGAAGAAGGTACGCATGCTATAGGAGAGGCTGTAGAAGGGTTTGGTTATTTAAATCAAAAACAAGAGCCAGCACTGACAACTACAATTCCTACTGTGCGTATTGGTAGCTATGGCTTTGGTACTGTCACAGGAACGAGACGTGATTTAGGTGTCTTTGTGGACGTTGGCTTACCAGATAAAGATGTCGTTATTTCGTTGGATGAATTACCAACCATGCGGGAACTTTGGCCTAAAAAAGAAGACCGAGTAATGGTTACTTTAAAAGTGGACAGTAAAGACCGCATTTGGGGCGAATTAGCAGATGAAAAAGTCTTTAAAGCCATGGCAAAACGCGGGAATGCTGAAATGCAAAACCAAAACTTAACTGGGCATGTGTATCGTCTGAAACTTGCAGGAACGTATATTTTAACTGATGATTTATACATTGGATTTATCCATCCTTCTGAACGATTCCAGGAACCACGTTTAGGTGAAAAAGTAGTGGGCCGTGTGATTGGCGTGCGGCCGGACGGCGTATTGAATCTTTCATTAAAACCAAGAAGTCACGAAGTAATCAGCGATGATGCGTTAATGATTCTAACTTTCTTAGAAAGAGCAAACGATCACCAAATTCCTTTCACCGATAAATCAAGTCCTGATGAAATTAAACAAACCTTTGGCATTAGTAAAGCGCAATTTAAACGCGCCTTAGGCCATTTAATGAAACAAAAATTGATTAAACAAGAAGCCGGTAAAACAATTCTAATTGGCTCGTTGGAACAATCAAAAGAAAAAAATTAAGGTAGCTAATTGAGAATATCTTGCAAATTACAGTTATTTCTTTTATAATTATTTTAATTTGATTGGTAAATTAAGTTTCTTAATTTATAATCATTCTAAACAAGGAGCTGTAATAATGGATTCGACTGCTGCTTTAAAAAAGACAAAAAAACAATTACATGAATCAGGCTTTAAATTAACACCACAACGGGAAGCAACCGTACTTGTATTATTGGAAAATGAAAAAGATCATTTATCAGCAGAAGAAATTTACTTCTTGGTAAAACAAAAAAGTCCGGAAATTGGTCTAGCAACAGTCTATCGAACGCTAGAAATTTTAACAGACTTAAAAGTCGTTGATAAGGTGAGCTTTAACGATGGTTTAGCTCGCTATGATTTAAGAAAAGAAGGCGCCAAGCACTTTCACCACCATTTGTTATGCTTAGAATGTGGCACAATTGAGGAAGTGGAAGAAGACTTGCTTGGTGAAGTAGAGCAAATTGTTGAAAGTCGGTATCATTTTTTAGTCAAAGATCATCGCTTAACTTTTCATGGTATTTGTCAAAGTTGTCAAAGTAAACATTAAAAAAAACTGCCTTGCATTAATTAATGCAAGGCAGTTTTTTATTCATTGAAATTATAAATTAGCAAATTTTTCCAATAAGCGAATCATTTGGCAAGTAAAACCATATTCATTGTCATACCAAGCCACAGTTTTCACTAATTGGAAATCGCCAGCTGTCGTTACTTCTGTTTGCGTTGGGTCAAAAATCGACCCTTCTGTCGTGCCGATGATGTCTCCAGAAACAATTTCACGATCATCATAACCGAAAGAAGGGTTATCAATGGTGTGTTTTTTCATTGCTTCATTTACTTGATCAGCTGTTACTTTTGTTTTTAAAATGCTAACTAATTCCGTTAAGGAACCATCCACAACGGGGACACGTTGAGCATGGCCTTGTAATTTTCCATTAAGTTCTGGAATAACTAAGCCAATTGCTTTAGCAGCACCAGTTGAATGGGGAATAGTATTGTCTGCAGCAGAGCGTGCCGCACGAAGATTTCCGCCACGAACAGGGCCATCTAGTAACATTTGTGTTGATGTGTAGGCATGGACAGTTGTCATGGTACCAACTTCAATACCGAATTCATTATTTAAGAAGTAAGCCATCGGTGCTAGACAGTTTGTCGTACATGAGCCGGCAGAAATGATTTTATCGTTGGCATCAAGTGTATCATCATTGACGTTATAAACGATGGTTTTCATTGCGCCTGCAGGAGCAGAGATAACCACACGTTTCACACCTGCATCTAAATGAGCTTGTGCTTTTTCTTCCGAGGTATAAAAACCTGTACATTCAAGGACAATGTCTACTCCGTTTTCTTTAACCCAAGGGATTTTACTTGCATCTGGTTCTGCGTAGACACGGGTTTCTTCGCCGTCAACCACAATGCCATTTTCAGTGGCTGTCACGGTGCCAGGATAGGTGCCATGCGTAGAGTCAAATTGTAATAAGTGAGCCAACATTGTGGGGCTAGTCAAATCATTGATTGCCACAACTTCAATATCATCAGAAACTTCTTTTATTCGGCGAAAGGCTAAACGACCAATTCTTCCAAAACCGTTAATTCCTACTTTGACTGTCATAACAAAAATTCCTCCTTTAGATGTTTGTGTTTCTTTGGACCCTTGCTGAAAAAGTGATTTTCTTCAACTATCTATAGTATGAACCTCTAAAATTTTTTTGTCAAAAGACTGATAGCGAAGCGACAAAAAGAAAGCGAAAGATTCATGAGAAATTTTGCTTTTTCCAACGATAACTAACTAGAATTGCTAGACAAACGGTTGTTTTCCCGATACAATAATAAAGACTTTCGAATCACGCTTTTTGAGGTGATTAAAGATAGTAGAAGTAGAATAGGAGGACAAATTATATGTCCATGTTTTTAGATCAAGTGACGATTGATGTCAAAGCTGGTAAAGGCGGCGACGGAATGGTTGCTTTCCGTAGAGAAAAATATGTACCAGACGGGGGTCCCGCTGGTGGTGATGGCGGTCGCGGTGGCGACGTTGTCTTAGTTGTTGAAGAAGGATTACGCACATTAATGGATTTCCGGTTTAATCGTCATTTTAAGGCGACACCTGGAGAAAATGGTATGAGTAAAGGAATGCACGGTCGTGGTTCAGAAGATTTACTTGTCAAAGTTCCACCAGGTACAACAGTTCGTGATGCAGAAACTGGAGCTTTAATTGGGGATTTAATTGAGAATGGTCAGACCTTAGTAGTAGCAAAAGGTGGACGCGGTGGACGCGGGAATATTCGCTTTGCTTCCCCGAGAAATCCTGCACCAGAAATTGCAGAAAACGGCGAACCTGGCCAAGAGCGTAAAATCGAATTAGAATTAAAAGTTTTAGCAGATGTTGGCTTAGTTGGGTTTCCTTCTGTAGGAAAATCAACGTTACTCTCTGTTATCTCGTCCGCACGTCCGAAAATTGGTGCCTATCATTTTACGACGTTAGTTCCAAACTTAGGGATGGTGACTACTAGTGACGGTCGAAGCTTTGCTGCAGCAGATTTGCCAGGCTTAATTGAAGGAGCTTCTCAAGGTGTCGGCTTAGGAACACAGTTCTTACGCCACATTGAACGGACGCGTGTTATTTTACATGTCATTGATATGAGTGGCATGGAAGGACGCGATCCTTATGAAGATTATTTGGCAATCAATAAAGAATTGGCTTCACACAATTTACGTTTGATGGAGCGACCTCAAATTATTGTTGCCAATAAAATGGACATGCCTGAAGCAGAAGAGAATTTAGCGAAATTTAAAGAGCAACTTGCGAAGGAACGCACCGATGAGTATGCTGATGAGCTACCTATTTTCCCAATCTCTGGGGTTACTCGTAAAGGTATTGAACCTTTATTAAATGCAACAGCTGACTTGTTGGAAGTAACGCCTGAATTCCCATTATATGAAGATGAAGTAGTAGAGGAAGAAACCGTTCGTTATGGCTTCCAACCAGAAGGTCCAGAATTTACGATTGATCGTGAACCAGATGCTTCATGGGTTTTATCTGGTGAAAAATTAGAAAAATTATTTGAAATGACGAATTTCGATCATGATGAAACAGTGATGCGTTTTGCACGTCAATTACGTGGTATGGGTGTCGATGAGGCATTACGAGCACGTGGTGCGAAAGATGGCGACATTGTTCGGATTGGTAATTTTGAATTTGAATTTGTCGAATAAGCATAAAACCAGTTCACTAAGTGAACTGGTTTTTTATTTTAAAATTAGTATTAAATCAGCGAATAGATTGAAATAATATTTTTAATAGCTTATAATTTTAAATGTAACAAAATAACAAACGAAAGGAGCGAAATTGAAATGGAAAACAATCAAGCAATGGTTCCTAAGTTTTCAGCTAAAAGTGCTGGTTTTCTTTTTTGTATGGGGCTCTTATGTGGTGTCCTGTTGCCGAGTGTTTTATTATGGACTTTCAATCTTCCGTTTAATATTGGTGCCATGTTTTTTTTACCTGTTGGGATTGCTTTTGCGTTAGCGTATAGTCATTATTTTATTGAAACGAAAACAGGTTTTTGTAAGCGTTTTATTTGGTTGTTTTTAATTTCTCTTATTTTATTAGAGCTTATCTCTTATTTATGGCTGATTAAAGGAGTTATTTTTTAAGAGAAAAACAGAGGAGAGTGTTATTTATGTTAGATAAATTGACTGTTTGGATTGAAAATCATCTAGCTGGACCAATGGCTAAAATTGCCAATCAGCGCCATTTACGTGCGGTGCGGGATGGGATTATTGCGACATTACCTTTAATTATTGTCGGTTCTTTTTTTCTAATTATTGCGTTTCCGCCGTTACCAGAATCTTGGGGCATTACTCAATTTTTAACAAGTAATGCTGCTACAATCTTATTGCCTTACCGAATGACGATGTACATTATGGCACTATATGCGACTTTTGGCATTGGCGCTAGTTTAGCGAAATCATATAATCTTGATCAAGTCTCAGGAGGGATTTTAGCCACGATTGCTTTTTTATTAACATTAGTACCTGTAGCGATTCCTGAAGAAGCCAGTAAAGCAGCTGGTGTTTCTGGCTTTGTTTTGCCAATGGCTAATTTGGGTGGTGCAGGGATGTTTGTCGGGATTGTGACGTCAATTATTGCTGTCGAAATCTATCGAGTGACAGATAAGTCTAAGTTCAAAATTACAATGCCTGATAACGTTCCGCCTGCTGTTGCTCGTTCATTTGAATCGCTGACGCCGACGTTGATTGTCATGTTATTGATTGGTTCAATCACTTATTATTTAGGCTTTGATTGGCACACCTTTGTAGGGAACTTAGTGGGACCACTAGTTCAAGCAGCGGACTCTTTATTGAGTGTCTTGCTGTTAGTATTTTTAACCACATTTTTCTGGTTCTTTGGGATTCACGGCGCTTCAATCGTAGGATCGTTGGCGCGTCCTCTATGGCTACAACTATTAGAGGAAAATACGACTGCTAAAGCAGCTGGCGAAGCATTACCTCGGATTGCGGCAGAACCTTTTTACCAATGGTTTATTTGGATTGGTGGTGCTGGGGCCACAATTGGTTTAGCTATATTATTAGCCTTCCGGGCAAAATCAGAATATGGTTCAAAACTAGGAAAAGCTATTTTAGCACCGTCTATTTTTAATATTAATGAGCCAGTTATTTTCGGTGTACCGATTGTCTTAAATCCAATTTTAATGATTCCTTTTATCTTTGCACCAATGGTTTTAGCAACGATTGCTTGGTTTGCGACAAAATTAGGCTTAGTAAGTGAAGTTGTCTTTACCGCACCTTGGACCTTACCAGGGCCAATTGGCGCTTTTATGGCGACAGGCGGTGATTGGCGTGCTGCTGTTTTGAATATTGTTTTAATTCTAGTGGCCATCTTGATTTACTATCCGTTCTTTGTGGCTTATGATAAAAATGAGCTTGCCAAAGAACAAGGCAAACAAATAGAAGAATAAAGAGTGCAACCGTTTAGTGTCTAGAACAAAAGGTGATGACCTTTTGTTCTGGACCTATTTGTTTATAGGCGTTAAAAATTCTCAATTTTTTTGAAATGTATAGAAAATTTTGAGAAAAGAAACGCATAAAAAAGTGTAAAATATTATATATATAATGGAAATGGTTTTCTTTTGTGTAAACATAATAAAGTTATTGTTAACTAAAAGAGAAAAGGGGTATGAAAATGGTTAGAACGAAGGTATATACGAAGGAAAAAATCTTAAACGTAGCTGAAAAAATTGCAGTAGATAAAGGTTTTTCTAGTTTAACCGCAAGAAATATTGCAGAGACTATGGGGATTTCTACGCAGCCGATTTATTTAGAATTTGTCAACATGGACGATTTAAAACGAACCTTAATTAAATCGTTATTTCATCGTATGCAATTATTTTATAAAGCAGATGTCGGTGCATCAGACCCAGCGATTGCATTGGGTCTGAACTTTATATTATTTGCTCAAAAACATCAAAAAGTCTATACAGCGTTATTTATGAAAGCACATGGTTATGAAGAAGAATTGCAGCAAATGCTTCAAACTTTTTTTGAAGAGCGTTTATTGTTGGATAAAAAATATGTACAAATGGACAAAGGAAAATTTGTCGAATTATTTCCTAAAATGGTGGTAATCTATTTAGGGTTAGCCACAGCGGTTACAATGAAAACAATTGACTTAACTAAGAATCAAGAAATTCAATTATTAAGTCAATTATTGATAGAAGAGTAGTGTTTTGTTATTTATTCAAAATAACAAAAATACGACATAAGTCTGAGAAAAAACTGGTCGTTGCGCCCGAGGAAGGATTGTTTAAAACTTGCTATACTTTGGAAGAAGTAACAGAGAATAATTACTCGGGAGGATTTATGTAATGAAATTTATTAAATTTTTAGTGGTGACAGCAATTGTTATTGGTGGTGGTTTATTTGGGGCCAAGTTTTACGCAGAGAAGAACTCTGGCGAATTAGCTAGTGTGTTAGATCAATTAAATCCATTGGTTAAAGAAGGAAATGTGTATGTTAAAACAAAGAAAGCCGATAGTGTTAATGGTTATGGAATTGCTAGTTATACGCAAGTAGCCGCAGATGAGGAAGGCAAAACGCGAGAAATAACTTTTACAGCGGACCATGAATTAAAAACAGATCATTATCTAAAAGTCTCAAATAAAGGGGCCCACATCAATACGTATGAAGAGGTCAATCAAGACCAAGTACCAGAAAAAGCATTACAAGCGATTCAAAAATAACAAAAAGTCAGAACGTAACTTCAGGGTACGTTCTGACTTTTTGTTATTTTTTTGCTTCTTGAAGAATATTAATTTTTTCAATTTTTACATCGGTTTTTGGTTTATCATTGGCACCAACTTCAACTTTGGCAATTTTATCAACAATATCCATTCCTTTGGTTACTTGACCGAAAACAGTATGTTTTTTGTCAAGAGAAGGATAGCCGCCTTTTTTGTAAGCATCAATGATTGCTTTCGGATAATCATCATATAAAAGACCATCAGATTGATCATCTGTATTTTGAACAATAAAGAACTGACTGCCGTTAGTATTAGGTCCTGCATTCGCCATTGATAATGCGCCACGAATGTTATATAACTGGTTTGAAAATTCATCTTCAAATGGTTTATTCCAGATGCTGTTTCCGCCAGTTCCATCACCGCTAGGATCGCCACCTTGGATCATAAAGTTATTGATGACGCGGTGGAAAGTCAAGCCATCATAATAGCCATCTTTAGCATGTTTCATAAAGTTCTCGACAGTTTTTGGAGCCTGTTTAGGAAATAGTTTGATTTCAATATTTCCCATTGAAGTAACCATTTGGACTAAGTCTTGATCTTCGGCAACTTTATCATCTAGTTGGGGTAAATCTAGTGAATTTAAGTCGACCGAATCCTTTGTTTTACTTTCACTGGATTTAGCGACAGAATCACTCGTTGCGGTCGTGCCTTTATTATTGGTTGTGTTACAGCCTGCTAAAAGCAAGGTGAATGCTGCAACTGAAGCAACAGCAAGCATTTTCTTATGTTTCATCTGTTTTCCTCTTCCTTTCTCACTGACAATTAGGTTCTTTTTTATCATAACAAAAGAAAAGATAACAAACCAGTGGAATTTTTATAAGATTTCCTATAGGAAAGGTGTAGACCACTTTTGTTTTTTTTGATACAATGTAAGCAGATACATTATTATGTTTTACAATTTAGGAGGCAGTCACATGGGAAAATTAGGTATTTCAATTTATCCAGAACGTTCAACATTTGAAAAGGACAAAGCATATTTGGATTTGGCTCATAAATACGGCTTTAAGCGTGTCTTTACTAGTTTATTACAAATCAATGATGATCGGGAAAAGGTATTAGCAGAGTTTAAAAAAGTCGTAGATTACGCCAACCAATTAGGTATGGAAGTGATGGTCGATATTAATCCTGCATTGTTTGAACAATTAGGCATCTCTTATGATGATTTATCATTTTTCCATGATATGGGTGCTTACGGTATTCGTTTAGATCTGGGCTTTACTGGGCAAGAAGAGGCGAATATGACAAGAAACCCTTATGGCATTAAAATTGAAATTAATATGAGTTCAGGGACAAGTTATGTAGATAATATCATGGCCTACTCACCAAATACAGAAAATTTATTAGGCTCGCATAATTTCTATCCACATCGTTATACAGGCTTGGGCTATGATCATTTTGTTTACTGCTCAGAAAAATTTAGAAAATATAATTTAAATACAATGGCGTTTGTGAACTCACACGATGCTACATTTGGGCCATGGCCAACACAAGATGGTTTATGTTCTTTAGAAGATCACCGCGATTTAGAAATTGCAACGCAAGTTAAGCATTTAGTTTTAACAGGATTAATCGATGATATTTCTGTCGGAAATGCTTATGCCTCAGAGGCAGAATTAGCAGCAATGGCAGAAGCCTTTCATGCACCTTATCCTTCGATCAAAGTGGATACAGAACCAGAAATCACAGAAGATGAACGAATTGCATTGTTCGATAACCTACACAGTTATCGTGGCGATCGTTCTGATTATGTTTTACGTTCAACAATGACACGTGTTTACTATAAAGATCGTCCTTTCCCCGCACATACAACGAGAGATATTGTTCGTGGCGATGTCTTGATTGACAACGTGGGCTACGGACAATACAAAGGGGAAACACAAATTGCTTTAAAAGAAATGAAAAATGACGGCCGTGTCAATGTGGTTGGCCGTATTTCTGATGATGAACGTTTCTTATTAGAATTTTTGAAACCATGGTCAAGTTTTAAACTTATTGAAAATAAATAATTTTTACTTTCCTATAAATAGATAAGTGGAGCATAGCGTAAAAGACAATATTTTTATGCTATGCTTTTTTTGTGTAGTAACAAAATTGTCCCTTTGTAGTGGTAAAGAAAGATGGTTGAATCTTTGAATGGTGGTTGTCAAAAAATGAGCAACAACTTATAATGAAGCATACAGTTTAAATAAAAGGAGTACGTAGATGAATCGATGGTTAAAAATTTTGATTGCGCTTATTGTAGTAATTGCAATTGCTTTAATTGCGGCAGGCTTATACTTTTATAATTATGCAGTGGTTCCAGGAAAGAAAGACTTTATAAATGAGAATACCCCAGGATCAAAAGTGGTCCAGACACCTGAAGGCGCGTGGTTTAAAGATGACAAAAATCGACAAGAATGGTCAATTACTTCGGAAGATGGGCTACGTCTAAAGGCCATTTATTTGCCAGCTGACAAAAAAAGTAATCGTACTGTTATTATGGCGCATGGTTATATGGGTTCGGCAGAAACGATGTCTGTCTTTGCGAAAATGTATCATGATTGGGGCTACAATGTGTTAGCGCCAGATGCGCGTGGTCACGGGAAAAGCCAAGGAGATTATATTGGTTTCGGCTGGCCCGATCGTAAAGATTATGTCCAATGGATTGAGAAAGTTTTAACCGAAAATGGTCAACAAGAACAAATCACTCTATACGGTGTCAGTATGGGTGCTGCCACAGTCATGATGACGAGCGGAGAAAAGTTACCAGATAATGTGAAAGCCATTGTAGAAGATTGTGGTTATTCTACAGTTAATCAAGAATTAAAGTACCAGTTAAAAGAGCTTTTCAATTTGCCAAGTTTCCCATTAATTAACGTTACTAGCGGGATTACGAAAATGCGAGCAGACTATTTCTTTGGGGAAGCAAGCGCTGTTAAACAATTACAAAAGAATCATTTACCGATGCTCTTTATTCATGGTGAAAATGATACGTTTGTGCCATTTAGTATGTTAGACGAAGTTTATAATGCCACCCAAGGGCCTAAAGAAAAATATGTCGTGCCTGGAGCGGAACATGCGAAAGCATATAATAAAGATCCAGAAAAATATAAGGAAACTGTAGCTGCTTTTCTGGATAAATATATAAAATAACAAATTTATTCTTTACTAATAGTAGTAAAAACAAAAGACTTGTTCTTAAGTTAACGACTTAGTGAACAAGTCTTTTATTCTCAGTTGATTTTTTTTAAGAAGTTGGAATTTACCCATGCAATCTAGGGCATAATCTGATAGGATAGTACTAGAAATGAGGGAAGGATAATGGAAGAACAATTAGTCGATTATTTACACTATTTACAAATAGAGCGGGGCTTATCAAATAACACACGACGGAGTTACGAGCGAGATTTAAAAAAATACGTAGCCTTTTTACAAGAACAAGGTCTGCATTCTTGGGACGAAGTTGACCGTTATATGATTACAGAATTTTTGCAATCTCTTCACGAAGAACAGCAAGCTTCAGCAAGTGTGATTCGGATGATTTCTAGTTTAAGAGGATTTCATCAATTTTTACGTCAAGAACGTTTAAGTGAGCATAATCCAATGCAACATATTGACTCCCCCAAGAAAGTTCAAAAATTGCCAAGTACATTATCTGTTGACGAAGTGACTCGATTAATTGAAACGCCTGATACAAGTAAACCACTAGGTATGCGGAATCGTGCTATTTTAGAAGTGATGTATGCAACGGGCCTGCGAGTTAGTGAGCTAATTGAAATAAAATTAGGGAATCTGCATTTATCCATTGGTTTATTGCAAACAATCGGAAAAGGGGACAAAGAACGAATTATCCCTTTAGGCGATTATGCGATTCAATGGATTGAGCGCTATATGAACGAAGCCAGACCTCAATTGATTAAAAACCATCCGAATGAAACACACCTGTTCGTTAATCATCATGGCGAACCGTTATCTAGACAGGGCATTTGGAAAAATTTAAAACAGATTGTTCGAGAAGCCGAGATAGAGAAAAACATCACTCCCCATACGTTGCGGCATAGCTTTGCGACACATTTGTTGGAAAATGGCGCAGATCTTAGAATTGTGCAAGAATTATTAGGACATGCAGATATCTCCACGACACAAATTTATACACATATTACCAAACAACGAATGGCAGATGTTTATAAGGAACATTTTCCTCGGGCTTAATTTGCGAGAATGCCCACAAATGAATAAATTTATGGTAAACTAGGAAGTCGAGAAAAGAAAGTAGGTGTCGTTTTTGCAAGAAATTAATTTAAAACTAGATGTTTTTGAAGGACCACTGGATCTTCTACTACATTTAATTCAAAAATTAGAAATCGATATCTATGACATTCCCATTACAGCAGTAACTGAACAATACATGTCTTATATTCATGCGATGCAAACCTTAGAGTTAGAAGTCGCTGGAGAATATCTAGTCATGGCTGCCACCTTAATGGCTATTAAAAGTCAGATGTTGCTTCCAAAACAAGAGCTTGAAATCATTGATGATGAAGATTTTTTTGAAGAGGAAGACCCACGGGAAGCTTTAGTAGCTCAGTTATTGGAGTATCGGAAATTTAAATATGCAGCGACTGTTTTACACGAAAAAGAAGAAGAACGTAAACTCTATTATACAAAAGAACCAATGGATATGGATGATTATAAAGAGGAAGATACAACACTACCGCCTAATCAAATTAATACAATTGATTTATTTCTAGCCTTTCACGCCATGTTAGAAAAGAAAAAAAATCGCCAGCCTGTTGAAACAACTGTGGCCAGTGACGATGTTTCCATCGAAGAAAAAATCACCGCTATTTCAGAACGTATGCGTCAAGTACAGCGAGGGAAGGCAGTGTCATTTGATTCTTTCTTCGATTCTTATTCCAAACAAGAAATTGTGACAACGTTCATGGCTCTTTTAGAATTAATGAAAACGGGCGTGATTTATGCTGAACAAGAAAACAATTATAGTGAAATTTTGTTATTTAATACAGAAACCCAGCAGGAAGATACAACAGAGGTGGAGGAAACACAGTGACATTAGTTAGTCAAATTGAAGCAATTTTATTTGTGGTTGGCGAAGAAGGAATTGGCTTGGAAGAGCTTGCGTACTTATTAGAGAAGTCAACAGCAAAAACCTATGAAGAGTTAACGAAATTGAAAGAACATTATGCTTCTGACAATAAATCGGCATTGAATATTTTAGAAGTCGGCAATCATTTTGTCTTAACAACTAAGAAAAAATATGCCTCATTACTGAAAAAATATGCGCAATCGCCTATGTCGAATGCTTTATCACAGGCGGCGCTAGAAACATTATCCATTATTGCTTATAAGCAACCAATTTCTCGTATTGAAATTGATGAAATTCGTGGCGTACAGACTTCTGGCTCTATCCAAAAGTTAGTTGCCCGTCAGTTGATAGAAGAAAAAGGCCGCGTAGATGGTCCTGGTAGAGCAATTTTGTATGGCACAACGAAGTATTTTATGGATTACTTTGGATTGAAAAGTTTAGATGAATTACCAGATATCCAACAAATGGAAGATGAGTTAGAAGAAGAACTACCAATGGATCTATTTTTTGATCGTTATCAAGAAACGAACCCAATGTCTGAAACAACAGAAGGCGAGGAAGCTTAAACAATGGAAAGATTACAAAAAGCAATTGCTCATGCTGGAGTGACTTCGCGTCGCAAAGCAGAGGAATTAATTGTCAAAGGTCGCGTAAAGGTCAATGGCCAAGTGGTCAAAGAATTAGGAACGCAAGTTAGTAAACAAGATACCGTTGAGGTTGATGGTGTGCCAATTTATCAAGAAGAATATGGTTATTATTTATTCTATAAACCAAGAGGGGTCATCTCTGCGGTGTCTGACGATAAAGGCCGCAAAGTAGTGACGGATTATTTTACAGATGTTACTGAACGAATTTATCCAGTCGGTCGTCTGGATTATGATACTTCTGGATTGTTACTTTTAACGAATGATGGAAGTTTTTCACAAAAATTAACCCACCCTAAACATGAAGTAGATAAAGTCTACGTAGCAAAAATTAAAGGTGTACCAACCAAGCGTGATCTATTACCACTAGCCAAAGGCATTCGCATTGATGGCAAACGCACAGCACCAGCCAATTTTCAAATTCTTTCGGCGGATACTAAAACAGGTAGCAGTGTCGTGGAATTAACGATTCATGAAGGACGTAATCATCAAGTAAAGAAAATGTTTCAAGCCGTTGGTTTCCCTGTTCAAAAATTAAAACGTGAACGTTACGGTGAGTTGACTTTACAAGGATTGCGACCAGGGCAATATCGTGATTTAACTAAAAAAGAAATCAGTCAATTATTGAATCAAGCCAAATAAGATAAAATGATCCCGATCTCTTCGCGCTTATGGCGGAGGGATTTTTTTTAGAAACGAAAGAAGCAATGGAATTTGATAAAAAAACTTAGTTAGTTGCATTCATTGCTCAAATCGGTTACACTAAGTAAGTAAAAAAATATAATACAAGGTTCGTCTTCAGGGGCAGGGTGTAATTCCCGACCGGTGGTTATAGTCCACGACTCGTTTTTAACGATTGAATTGGTGTAATTCCAATACCGACAGTATAGTCTGGATAAAGAAGATAGGGCTTATTTGAGACGCTTTTTCATCAGATAATCCTACTCTATTTTTCCCTGCAGAAAAATAGAGTTTTTTTGTATGACAAAGAAGCGAATCAAAAAGTTCGTTGAAGATGGGTCCTTAATTGGAGGATTTCAGATGAACAACAAGGTACAAAAAATGGTTAGCATTGCAATGTTGGCCGCAATCGGTACAGTATTACAATTTGTGGCATTTCCGATTATGCCGGCGTTTAGTTTTTTGAAAATCGATTTTAGCGATATTCCGATTCTACTCGGGATGTTCTTGTACGGACCGTTAGCAGGAGTAATTACTGCTTTTGTTCGTTCGTTGCTACACTTATTCTTAACCGGACTAGCGCCGCAAAATATGGTGGGAGATTTTGCTAGCTTTTTAGCAAGTAGTATCTTCACCTTGCCAATATTTTACTTCTTTGGTAAAAAGAAAAATGTCCGTACAAATCGGATGATGGGCCTAGTAAGTGGGATCTTAGCCTTGACGATTTTCATGAGTATTGCGAATTATTTTGTCATTACACCAATTTACTTACAATTATATGGGGTGACCACACAACAATTTTTAGGAACATCTTTAGCAAGTTATGTGGCGATTGGTATTGTGCCCTTCAACCTTATTAAAGGCCTCTTAGTCAGTGGTGTTTTTCTAGTGCTACATGCGAAGTTATTGCCATGGCTATCAAAAAAACAACATACTATTCAGAAAAAAACACCGTTAACAAAATAAATGATAAAAAACCTGCTGTTGAACAATGTTTGACAGTGGGTTTTTAAAATTTACGCCCAAAAGAAAAGAAGTTGTCACAATCTGTCATCATTCTGTTAAAAAATACTAAACCATCTGCATTGTAATTTTAACTTTCCCTTGGTATGATAGAAACCATCAAAGAAAGAGGAGTTTTCCTGAGTGAAAAAGTGTAAAAATTGTCGTCACGTGAATCGTGATACGGAGTCCTTTTGTGAAGAATGCGGCGCTCCGCTAATGAATGAATCGATGCATCAAGAGGAAAACCAAGCACAACCATCAATGAATAAAGGGAACGAATCTACTCCTCTCAGATCAAAAAGAAGCTGGATCTGGGTGTTTCTTTTTGTGGTCATCGTTCTTGGAGTGGGTGGTTATTTTCTCGGGACGCATTATTTTTCTAAGGAACAACAAATTTCTCATTTTATTAAAGCGATTGAGAATGGTGATGCCCAAGAATTAAGTAAAAAAATGAGGACGAACGAGTCTGAATTTCAAGTGAATCCGCAAAGCATCAAACCTTTAATCACTTATTATCAAAAAAATCCAACTGAGCTAAAAAAATTAGAAAAAGCGCTATTAAAGGATAAAAAGCTACATGGTTTAACTATTCGTGAAACGAGTCAAACAGCATTTTTCTTCCACCGTTATCAATTCATTTTAACGCCTGTTTCTGTTCAGTTAACGACGAATCAGCGTGGTGTGACGCTGGCAATGAACGGGCGGGAAGTGGGCACTTCCGACTCAACCACTTATCAAAAGGAATTGGGGCCCTTAGCGCCAGGACAATATACCTTTACAGCCACAGTGAAAGATAGCACCGGCGAACCTGTTATCACAGAAGAGGATCGTTTATTAGAAGAGGAAAATTATATTTCTAGTATTCCTTTAGATTTTAAACGAATGAATTTTGTTGTGGAGAGCAATCTGCCAGACGCAGACATTTATATTAACGACCGGAAAGTTGGTACGCTAACGAATGGAAGCAAAACGATTGGCCCTTTGTTCTGGTCTAAAGGGATGACGATTCAACTTAAAAAGACGATTAATGGAGAAGAAATTCAAACATCAAAAGAAACGATTGGTGAAAATGATTTTGTCGAAGCGCTCTCCGATAATCCAACGCTACAATTGAACTTTCCGTTAGCTAGCGACTATGATGCCCGCAAAGCGCTAGAAACCTTTTATCAAGCATTTGCCAAACAAGTGAAAAGTCATACGGATAGTACAGAATTTGCTAAAAAATATCTCGTTGGTGGGGAAAATAATCCTCAATTTCCTTCTTTTATAGAAGTGCTTGAACGATTACGTGAAAAGAAATCGACCGATGTTTCACCAGATTTTGAAGTGACTATTAATACGCTACAATTGGATGGTAAAGAAAATTACCATGTTAATTATTATTTAGAAGCCAAAAATTCCAAAGCAAAAGACAATGGTCTTCGTTATGAATGGATTAATGGCTTAAATGATCAAATTCATTTAGTCAAAGAACCTCTAAAAGAGGGACGATTACAGTTTGTTTCGATAGATGAACAAACGCTTGCTTGGCTCGAAAAAATACTCTAAGTAAAAATGAGTGCTAAATTATTTAGCACTCATTTTTGCTTATTTCTATTGCACGCGTGGGACATTTGCGGTACGCTTTTAACACATTCTCGCGTTCATTTTCTGGAATAAATTGTTGTCGAGCATGCGGCTCGTCTTTAAAAAGGACAATTCCATGATCATCATAATCAAATATATTGGGCGCATAAACTTGACAAAGTCCACAAGCAATACATTTTTCAGGAACTAAACGTGATTGCATAAACAGTGACACATCCTATCTAAAAGAGGTTTACTATGGAAGCAACTTTTATTTTAGCGTTATTATCTCACGGATACAAGGTACGTGCATCAACTTTGTATCATCTTTTAAAAGGCAAACGGACTAGCTCTGTTTTGATTTATGGTTTTTTATATGATTGTTTACGGTTCATTGGCTGGTGGCCAACGATTTCCGAACAAGCCTATTTTCAATTTCTTGAAAAACTTTCGAAGGCGAAACAAATTCAGTATCACAAAGAGACAAATGAGATTCAACTAACAAAAGAAGGGCAACTATTTTTAAAGGAGTACCATTTTTCGTTGCTGGATTATCCTGCAATTGATCTTTATCGTTTTGGCAGAAGTGATCAAGAAAGTTGGCAACTCATTCAATTTGCCGTGCAAGTGACTTCGTATTTATCGTTTGGGGAAAAAAAGTATATTCCACTTTTATCAACACCGATTCCGCAACTATATTTGAAACAATGGTTACAACAAGATAAGAAAGAGCAACGCATTCAATCAATCAAAGAAGAACTCTTGCGAGGGTTTGAGTCACTACCTGAAGCAGAAAGCGACTATTTGGTTGCGCAACTTTCTGGTTATCAGCAAACTGGCAAAGTTCCTCAGCAATTAACAAGCCAAAAAACAGCCCTTGAACAGCGTTTATGGCACACGCAAGCAGTTCATCATTTACTGCAGTTGATTATGTACGGAGGCAACTATCCTGCTCTACAAACGCTTGTTTGGCCGTATCTAGAAAAAAATCTAAATCAAAGTATGCAAGAAACCCAACGATTGTTAACGGAAGGCAAGACACTTCAAGAGATTGCTGAGCAGCGAAAAATAAAACCGAGTACCATTCATGACCATCTACTAGAGTTGGCCATTCAAGGGCAGTTGCAGGCGTCTGTTTATCTTGAAAAGGAGGCCATGCTCCAAAACTTGGCTCAAACAGAACAAGATCCGCGGTTGTGGGTGTATCGGGAGTGGCGAGCGCAAGAAGAGACGCTTTCTTATTTGGATTTCCGATTATATCAAATCCAACAAATTTGGCAAGAAAAGGAGTGAGTGTTGTTGACATTAGAACAAGAATTATTCACTCGATTTGGTTATGCAGCGTTTAAGCCTGGTCAAAAAGAAGTGATTACAAACTTACTTGACGGTATGAATACATTGGCTGTTTTACCAACAGGCACTGGCAAATCATTGTGCTATCAATTTGTGGGCCAGAAGTTAGAGGGACTAACGGTAATTGTTTCTCCCTTACTTTCGTTAATGGAAGATCAGGTACGTCAATTACAAAGACAAGGAATTAAAGGTGCGGTTGCCTTAAACAGTACGTTACAATATTCAGAAAAGCGTTATATTTTAGCGAAAATATTTCAGTACGATTATCTGTTTTTAAGCCCAGAAATGCTTTTGCAGCAGGAAGTGCTTTGTGTGTTACAACGCCAAAAAATTGCATTGTTTGTGGTGGATGAAGCTCATTGTGTCTATCAGTGGGGCGTCGATTTTCGCCCTGAATATAGCAAATTAGATCTGGTCCAAAAACAGCTAGACTTTCCTTTGACTTTGGCGTTAACTGCCACAGCGACACCCGTTGTACAGCACGCAATAATAAAACAATTATTTTCTCAAGGTAGCTATCAAGAAGTTCTTTCTTCAGTGAATCGAAAAAATATTGGCTTGTTCGTCAAGGAAACGTCAGAAAAAGAAGAAGTGTTACTAAATTACTTATCTAAAGTTGCTGGTAAAATCATTATCTATTGCGCCACGCGCAACAAAGCAGAACAAATTAGTCAACTTATTCAGGCAAAAACCAGTTTTAAAGTGGCCTATTATCATGGGGGCTTGGAGGCTAGTGAACGTAGTCGCTTGCAAGAACAATTTATTGATAATCAAATCGATATACTTTGTGCAACGAATGCTTTTGGGATGGGAATCGACAAACCTGACGTCCGTGGAGTGATTCATTTTGATTTGCCTGATAGCTTAGAAAATTACCTGCAAGAAATTGGGCGAGCGGGACGTGATGGCCAAAAAAGTTGGGCGCTATTATTATATAAAAAAGGGGATGAATTTATTCATCGGTTTTTCTTAGAAGAGACAAGAGCGAATCGAGCGACCTTAAAAACGCTGATTGAAGGAGAAAAACAAGCAGATTTGTTAGAAAATGCCACCGAGTTACAACAAAAATGGGTCCAAGGTTATTTAGCTAAGGATTATTCTTTTGAAGAGCTAGAGCATCGTTTAGAGGAGAAAGAAAAAGATCGTCAAGCGCAATTAAGAGGGATGCTGATGTATATTGAAACCACAACCTGTCGAAGAAGGTTGATTCAAACTTATTTTCAAGAACCGATTGTAAAACAATCCCCGGAAACTTGTTGTGATAATTGTGCGTTATTCTTTGACATTTACCAAGATTCAATAGTAAAATCGAACAAGACCAGCAATCAAAATGAAGAAGGTTGGCGTTCCAAATTTCTAAAATTATTTAAAGAACGTGATTAATTCATTTTTTTAGTCGGCAGTTGGCAAAAGCTATGATATAATAACAAGCGAGAGAAGTTTAGGAGGAAATTAGCAGTGAGTAAAAAGGACAAAAAGAAAAACCAAGCTCGTGAGCCATGGGAACAATCAATTTATGAACCTGATCAAAATGGTGGTGGTTCTCGTTTAGCAAAACGCCAACAGCAACGAGGAAATTCATTATTTCTAACTGTTTTAGTTATTTTGCTATTATTAATTATTGCCATTCCAATTGGGACTTTCTTATGGATGATGCAAGACAAGAAACCAAACGAAAGTGCTAGCAAAAATAGCCAGCCATCTTCTTCATTAGTCCAATCATCATCAAAAGAGAAGAAAAAAGAAAGTACGTCAAAATCAGTGGAAAGCTCAGACCCAGCAAGTAGCCAACCAGCTGAAAATACAGCACCTTCAAGTTCAGATGCTGCTGCACAGCAACAACAGGACCAACAAGCACAACAACAGCAAGAGCAGCAACAACAACAAGAAGCGCAAAATCAACAACAGCAAGCGCAACAACAGCAACAGCAACAGCAACAAGCACAGAACCAACAACCTGTTTATGATACCGTTCAAAGTGGCGAAGGGGCACGTCAAGTTGCCGAACGTAACGGAATGACATTAGAACAAATTTTAGCGTTAAATCCTGGGATTGATACATCTGTGTTTTATCCAGGACAACCATTACGTATTAAATAATCCAGAAAAAGAGGTTTGGACAGCACTTTCAAGGGTTAAACCGCGACGGATGATTACATGAGAATGCCAATAAGCAGAAATTTCCGAAAGATGTTTTGCGTCTTTCGAGGGATTTCGGCTTATTGCTTTTTCGTTAGAGACTCGTCATCAGTTTAAATCCAAGTTCTTTTCTTCCGATTTTAATATAAAAGAAGAAG
Source organism: Enterococcus sp. DIV1337a (assembly GCF_051712285.1). Classification (NCBI taxonomy): domain Bacteria; kingdom Bacillati; phylum Bacillota; class Bacilli; order Lactobacillales; family Enterococcaceae; genus Enterococcus; species Enterococcus sp. DIV1337a. Next base: position 1,247,344 of record NZ_JBIOOP010000001.1, read on the forward strand.
CGCATTTTAAAGGATGCATATCAGTTAAGGAGTTTTTTCATGGGGAAAATCAGTATTGCTATTGACGGACCAGCTTCGTCAGGCAAAAGTACAGTTGCAAAAATTTTAGCAAAACAATTGAATTATGTGTATTGTGACACGGGTGCCATGTACCGAGCGATTACGTATCTGGCCTTGCAAAATCAAATCGATATTCAAGCGGAAGAGCCATTAGTAGCACTTTGTGTCAACCACACTATTTCTTTTCAGCAAGCAGAGAATGGCCAACGTGTTTTTATCGATGGCCATGAAGTGACCGAAGCGATTCGCCAGCCAGATGTAACGAATGCTGTTTCAGCTGTTTCAAAACATGCAAAAGTTAGAGAAGAAATGGTGGCGTTACAACAGAAAATTGGTCAAGCCGGCGGAGTTGTCATGGATGGTCGAGATATTGGTACTGCAGTTCTACCAAAGGCCGAAGTAAAGATATTCTTGGTGGCTAGCGTTGAAGAACGTGCCGAACGTCGTTTTAAAGAAAATCAAGAAAAAGGGATTGAGACGGATTTTGAAACCTTGAAGGCGGAGATTGAACGTCGGGATTATTTAGATTCAACCAGAGAAGTATCACCCCTTGTCCAAGCAAGTGATGCTGTGAAAATCGATACAACAGGGTTGACGATTGAAGAAGTCGTCGCCGCCATACAAAATGTGATTAAACAAAAAGGTTTTGAACTTTTTTAAAGAATTTTAAGAAAAATAGAAGAAATCGCTTTATTTTTTTACAAAAATCTCGTACTATGTAAGTATATATAGCTAAGTTTTGGAATTTTTGTTGGCATAGGAGGATAAGAGGCATGACAGATTTTGAAGACAAACAAGTAGCAAACAACGAAACAATGGAAGATGCAATGAACAGCGTTCAAGAAGTCAGTGTTGGCGATATTGTTAAAGGCGAAGTTTTAGCCATTGAAGACAAACAAGTGGTTGTCGGCATTGAAGGAGCGGGCGTTGAAGGCGTTGTTCCTGCAAAGGAATTATCGACTTTACCAGTTGAAGATGTACACGAACTTGTGAAAGTCGGTGATGTGTTAGATTTAGTTGTTATCACATCAATTGGCAAAGATAAAGAAAACGGCAGTTATTTACTGTCAAAACGCCGTTTAGATGCTAAAAAAGTTTGGGAAGAAATTGAACAAGATTTCCAAGCGGGCAAAGTAATCGAAGCACCTGTTACAAATGTTGTTAAAGGTGGTTTGGTTGTGGATGTCGGTGTTCGCGGATTTGTTCCTGCCTCAATGGTTGAAGATCATTTTGTTGCAGATTTTTCTGAATATAAAGGTCAAACACTAGCATTTAAAATTATTGAAATCGAACCTTCAGAAAACCGCTTAATTCTTTCACATAAAGCAGTTGTTGAAGCTGAAAAAGAATCGAAAAAAGAAGAATTACTTTCTTCCTTACATGACGGAGACATTGTTGAAGGAAAAGTAGCTCGTTTAACAGATTTTGGTGCATTCATTGATTTAGGTGGCGTGGATGGTTTAGTTCATGTTTCTGAAATTGCTCATCAGCATGTGGGCAAACCAAGTGATGCGTTAACTGTTGGCGAAGACGTTCAAGTAAAAATTCTTTCAATTAATCCAGAAGAAGGACGTATTTCTTTATCTATTAAAGAAACATTGCCTGGACCATGGACAGATATCGAAACAAAAGCGGCCGTTGGGACTGTTTTAGATGGAACAGTAAAACGTCTAACAAGCTTCGGTGCGTTTGTGGAAGTTTTCCCTGGTGTGGAAGGATTAGTGCATATTTCTCAAATTTCTCACAAGCATATTGCAACGCCTCATGAAGTTCTTCATGAAGGGGATCAAGTACAAGTGAAAGTTTTAGAAGTTAATCCAGAGGAACATCGTATTGCTTTAAGTATCAAAGCGTTAGAACCAAAACCTGAGTCTCAAGAAGAACCAAAAGAAGAACAGGAATATGAATTGCCTGAAGAAAATACTGGCTTTACCATGGGCGATATTTTAGGTGACGCTTTATCTGATGCGAAAGAAGAGGAATAACACGTTACTTTCTTGAAATTTATGAGTTTGATATAGCCGTAAACAGATCGGCTATGTCAAACTCATTTTTTCTTGAATTGGTTAGAAAATCAGCAGAAACTAAAACTTTTCTTGCACTTTAAGGTTTGATTAGGTAAACTAGTAAGGATTGAAATTCTCAAGGAGGGAATCAAATGGCAAATCCAACTATTGCGATTGTCGGTAGACCGAATGTCGGTAAATCGACTATTTTTAACCGCATTGCCGGTGAGCGTATCTCGATTGTAGAAGATACTCCTGGCGTAACACGCGACCGTATTTATACAACTGGAGAATGGTTAGGGCGTGAATTTAGTATTATTGATACAGGTGGGATTGATTTAGGTGACGAACCATTTATGGACCAAATCAAACACCAAGCAGAAATTGCGATTGATGAAGCAGATGTGATTATCTTTGTTGCTAGTGGCCGTGAAGGAATTACTGATGCAGATGAGTTAGTAGCAAAAATTTTATATCGTAGTAATAAACCAGTGATCTTAGCTGTTAATAAAGTTGACAATCCTGAAATGCGTAATGATATTTATGAATTTTATGCTTTAGGACTAGGGGATCCTTTCCCAGTTTCTGGTAGTCACGGTTTAGGCATTGGCGATGTGTTAGACGAAGCAGTTAAACATTTTCCTAACACTTCAGAAGAAGAGGACGAAGATACAATTAAATTTAGTTTGATCGGGCGTCCAAATGTCGGTAAATCATCATTGATTAATGCTATTCTTGGTGAAGATCGTGTGATTGTTTCAGATATTGAAGGAACAACGCGAGATGCAATCGATACGTATTTTGAATCTGAAGAAGGTCAAAAGTTCTTAATGATTGATACAGCTGGTATGCGTAAACGTGGGAAAGTATACGAATCAACTGAAAAATATAGCGTCATGCGCGCAATGCGGGCGATTGAACGCTCAGACATTGTTTTAATGGTCTTGAATGCAGAAGAAGGTATTCGGGAGCAAGACAAGCGTGTGGCGGGCTATGCCCATGAAGCAGGTCGCGGTATTATTATCGTGGTCAACAAATGGGATACAGTCAAAAAAGATACAAATACAATGCGTGATTTTGAAGCGGAAATTCGTGATGAATTCCAATATTTAGATTATGCACCCATTATTTTTGTGTCTGCATTAACCAAACAACGTTTAAACAAACTGCCTGAACTAATTGAAACAGTAAGTATGAATCAAAACTTACGGATTCCTTCAGCGTTGTTAAATGACGTTATAATGGATGCTGTAGCAATTAATCCGACACCAACCGATAAAGGAAAACGTTTGAAGATTTTTTATGCAACACAAGTGGCAGTCAAACCACCTACATTTGTTATTTTTGTCAACGAAGAAGAACTAATGCACTTTTCTTATGCCCGGTTTTTAGAAAATCAAATCAGAAAAGCATTTACGTTTGAGGGCACGCCGATTAAAATCATTCCGCGACGCCGAAAATAGTGCATTCTACCATACTTTTTTTAGATATTCAAATAAATTTATCAACTTTGAGAAAAAATGATTATTTTTTGAAAAAACTGGTTAAAATACACTAAAAACCTTGCTATTACAACTTTCTTATGCTATCTTGTTAACAGAATATTGAACCAGATCAATATTTGCTGTCTGTTTTTGGACCACTCAAAAATAGACGGAACTTTAGGTGTGTAAAAACATCGTATCTCTTATAGAGGAGGTGAAATGATCCATGGCAAATAAAGCAGAATTAATCGAAAACGTTGCATCTTCAACTGGTTTAACTAAAAAAGATGCTACTGCAGCAGTAGACGCTGTCTTTTCAACAATTCAAGAAACTCTTGCTAAAGGTGAAAAAGTTCAATTAATCGGTTTTGGTAACTTTGAAGTTCGCGAACGCGCAGCTCGTAAAGGACGTAACCCACAAACTGGACAAGAAATTCAAATCGCTGCAAGCAAAGTACCTGCATTCAAACCAGGTAAAGCATTGAAAGATGCAGTGAAATAAGACAGACAATTAGAACCCTTGGTTTCCAAGGGTTCTTTTTTTGAATCATACATACAAAATGTTATTTTAAGAGGTTCTTCTTAGTCAAAATAAGGAGATCTTGCTTTTTTGATAAAAAGAGAAAGATTTATGAATGAAAGACAAAAATAAGTTGTTGCTAGTAGCTGTTTTTTAGTGGTTATGCTAGACTTGGGGTAAAGGAAGAGGAAACAGTCTTAAGGTGGTGAATCAATGAAATACAACTATTCTAGAGGGCAAAACAAGGTCGCTATTATTTATGGAGAAACATTTGCTTCCGTCCTAAAAAAACGACCAGTAACGCCGGAATCAATTGTTGTTTTGGCGAATCAGCGTTACTATGATCTTTTTTCGGAGAAGATTAATTATGCCTTTGGGGAACAGTCGGGATTAAACTGGTACATTTGTCGCAATGATGTTCATTGCAATGACTTATCAGAATTAGAAAGTGTGTTACGTTTCTTAGCTGATTGGCCAGAAAATCAGGAGGTTTTATTGATTGGTTTGGGCAATGAAGGGGTACTACAATTAACCGCATTTTTGCACCAAGTAAGTAAGTGTTCTTCCAAATGTTGGCTGATGCCTGTATCTGTTCAAGCGTTACGCCAAGGACTTTTACCAAGTGTCACAATTCAGCAAGCACAGCATGCAACCATGCATATAGAAAATCATTCGGAAGAAATCTTGTTTGATAGTACCTTGACCAATAAAAAAGGTGCCGCCCCTTTAATTGATTTGCTCGTTTTTATTCGCGTGGGCCTTGTCTGTGATTATACTTATTTACAAATGCTGTACCAAACGTATCCAGATAAAAAACGGTTGAATCAAACGTCATTTAATGGTATTTTAGACGAGTTGTTATCTTTTTATGAACAAGCAGGGGAAAAAGTGGATCAATTTGGCCGAGTTTTTGAAGCGGCCTTTGCTACAACCGAAAACGGCCATTTGTTATCAGGGCCCATGAAACGATTATTGGGATTATTGTTACAAGTTTTATGGAGCCAGCAAGTCAATCACTTTGACTTTCAATTTAAAAATTTTATCGTTTGGTTTATTCGCTTAGGTTTTCCAGTGGCGTTTCCAAAAGAAATTTTAAGTGCTGATTACGCAGAACAAGTTTTGCTTCACACAGAAACACTAGGTCCTCCTATGGTGTTGGAAAAAATCGGTCAACTAGGAGCAGCTTTAAAGCCAACGCCCGATCAACTGTTAACAACGATTGAAAGATACCAAGAAATTTTAAAAGAGATTTGAGGGGAAATTATGTCATATAGTGAAAAAATGGTTCAAGCATTACAAGCTGAAAATTTAGCAGAAGCACAGTTGATGTTTGAAGAAGCATTAAAGAAAGATGATGAAAATACCTTAGCTGATTTAGGGGAAACGTTATTATCTTTAGGTTTTCTAGAAGAAGCCAAACAAATTTTCCAACAGTTGTTGGAACAATTTCCCGATGCAGATGGCTTAAACATTCCATTAGCAGAAATCGCCATTGAAAATAATGAAATAGATGACGCATTCATCTATTTAGAAAAAATTCCAGAAACTAGTGACAGTTATGTCCAAAGTCTCTTAGTCACTGCGGATTTGTACCAAGTTTTAGGGATTCCAGAAGTCAGCGAAGCGAAATTAAAAGAAGCAGCCAGTCTTATGCCAGAAGAGCCGTTAATTCAATTTGCTTTGGGAGAACTATATTTTACAAATGGTCAATTTGTCGAGGCTATCACTCGTTATCAAAGCATTGTGGAAAGTGGGACAGCGCAAATCTCTGCTATTTCCTTGAATGAACGCTTAGGAAGTAGTTACAGCATGTTAGGTGATTTTGAAGAAGCAGTTCCTTATTTGGAAGCCGCAGTCAAAGAAGAACAAACAGACGATCGTTTATTCCAGTTAGCTTTCACTTATTTACAGTTACATGAGAATCAAAAAGCCATTGCGTTGTTCCAGCAATTAAAAACACTAAACCCACATTATCAATCACTTTATCTATATTTAGCGGAAGCGCTCCAAGAAGAAGAGCAATTGGAGGAAGCAAAAGCGGTTATCGAAGAAGGAATTGCGGAAAATCCTTTCCAAGTAGAGTTATACCAATTTGCCTCTGAAAATGCCTATCGCTTACACGATATTGCTGGTGCTGAAAACTGGTTGTTAAAAGCTTTGGAATTAGGTGAGAAAACAGATGAAAGTCGTTTGACATTAAGTAATCTCTACATCACGGAAGAGCGTTTTGAGGAAGTAATTACTATCTTAAATGATTTAGAGGAAACGGATCATCCTTATGCTGAATGGAACTTAGCAAAAGCATACAACGAATTAGAAGACTTTGCCATCGCTAAAGTTCATTATGAACAAGCAGCGCAAGAATTGTCTCACGAACCAGAATTTCTAAAAGAGTATGCATTGTTCTTACGAGAAGAAGGCGAACTTGAAAAAGCGAAACACTTGTTGTACCACTATTTGGAACATGAACCTGGTGATGTAGATATGCAATCTGTGCTAGCAGATATGGAAGAAAGATAGGAATCGACGATGTTTGTTAGTTTAGCAGAAAAGAAAAAGTTTTTAACTTGGTTAGTGAATACAGTGCCTTTTGGTAGAAGAGAAGTATTGTGGATTTTAAATTACTTATTAACGCACGATGCGATTTTAAATAATGTTCATTTTGTTGAGAACGTAGAGAAAACCGATCGGGGGATTCGTGTGGTAGCAGATGGTTTAGGTAAGGAGCCGTTATTGCTTTTTATCCAAGCACAAGAATTTACAGATCCGGAACAAATTTTTCACGAGATTCGGATGAATTGGCGGAAAGCTCTTTATTTAGAATGTGTATTTCCAGAGGCTTGGCAAACGAGCCAGTATTTATCTGTTTTAGAAGATAATCCGTTTGCGCCTTGGAATGAACAAGTGGATCAGGAAGTTGCCAGATCGATTAATCAATACTTTAAGCAAGAAGAACAAACGCAACGAATGGCATTAATTAAAGCTCAAATTGATGATGCTTTAGAAACAGGCAACAAAGAAGCGTTTTTAGAATTATCCGATGAATTAAATCGTTTAAAACAACAATAAATAAAACCCAGCATTTTCAATAAATGCTGGGTTTTGTTTATTGTTTTAATTTAAAGCGCCGTTGTTTGCTGGGTTTTGCATAAGTAAAGCCTTCGCCAATTGCTTCATGTACGTTAATGATTGACACAAAGGCTTTTTCATCTATTTCATTAGCAATCCGCTTCACTTCCATTATTTCTCGAGGACTAACTACCGTGTAGAGAACCCGTTTTTCTACTTGTGAATAAGCACCTTCACCATTTAAATATGTTACTCCACGTTCTAAAGAGGCCATTAAACTTTGACCGATTTCTTCGGAATGATTGGAAACAATTAAAATTCCTTTCGCAGCATAGGCTCCATCGAGTACAGAATCAACAACACGACTGAAAACAAAGGACACAATTAAAGTATACATCATTCGTTTGACATCAATATAGGTCAACGAGAGAAGTAAGACTGCAACATCAAAAAGCAACAACGAGCGGCCCATGCTAATCCCAAAGTATTTTTCGAAAATGCGGGCAATGACGTCGGTCCCGCCAGTGGTTCCGCCTACGCGGTAAACAAGACCACTCCCGAATCCCGCGGCCAAACCAGCTAGGAGAGCAGCAATTAATAAATCATGATCTAAATTAATTTCAACAGGAAATTTTTGCCAAAACCACAAAAATACCGATAACGACACGGTACCAATTAGCGTATAATAGAGGGAACGTTTGCCTAAAATTTTACCACCAATTAATAAGAGCGGGATATTGATTAATAATGTCGTATATGCTGGGTTAAAATGAAATAAGGCTCTTAAAATTAAAGTAATCCCCGTGACACCACCTTCGGCCAGGTCATTGGCAATATTGAAAGTAACCAAACCAAAGGCATAGATACAGCTTCCTAATACAATAAATAACACATCTTTAAAATAAAATCTTTGTTCTTCCATTTAATCACGTCCTTTTACAGTATAAACTGTATCATTCTCTATATAAAACAACAAGTAGAACCTTTCCAGATAGCCAAGTTTTTGATAAAATGTAGGAGGTAGAGTAAGAAAGGTTGGGGTAAAATGTCAGAATCAGAACAACGTAGTTTGCAATCGATGCAAACAGAAGTTGATGATTATATTCAACAATTTAAAACAGGTTATTTTTCACCATTAGGACAAATGGCTCGTTTGACGGAAGAGGTCGGAGAATTAGCCCGTGAAGTCAATCATTATTATGGTGAAAAACAGAAAAAAGCAGACGAAAAACCAAAGACAGTATCAGAGGAACTTGGAGATGTCTTTTTTGTATTGATTAGCATGGCAAATTCTTTAGAGATTGATTTAACCGAAGTTTTTGAAGAAAATATGGCCAAATTTAACAAGCGGGATCGCTATCGCTTTGAAAGAAAGGATGGGAAAACACATGATTAAAATAATTGTCGCTGGGTTTAAAGGACGGATGGGCAGTACTGCTACACAAATGGTCTTAGAAACCGCAGACTTTGAATTAGTAGGTGTGTATGATCCTCATGAAGCACAAGAAACTGTTTCTTTCAATGATGAAACAGCAATTCCCGTTTTTCAGCGCTTAGAAGAAGTCTTAGCTGTCAAACCAGATGTTTGGATTGATTTTACGGTTCCTGAAGCCGCCTATCCAAATACGCGTTTTGCGTTGGCGCATGGTATGGCGCCTGTTGTTGGGACTACAGGCTTTACGGAGGAACAAATCAACGAATTGACAAACCTATCTCGAGAAAAAGCCACCGGCGGCTTAATTGCGCCAAACTTTGCAATTGGGGCAGTTTTAATGATGCAATTTGCCCAAAAAGCGGCACAGTATTTTCCAGATGTGGAAATCATTGAATTACATCATGATAACAAATTGGATGCACCGAGTGGAACGGCTATAAAAACTGCAGAAATGATTCAAAAAGTTCGGCCGGCAAAAAAACAAGGGAATCCGCAAGAGGTAGAATCAATACCAGGGGCACGCGGGGCTGATTTCGAGGGTCTGCGAATCCATAGTGTCCGCTTACCTGGGTTAGTGGCACACCAACAAGTCCAATTTGGCAGTGTAGGTGAAGGGCTCACTATTCGGCATGATTCTTATGATCGGCGTTCATTCATGACAGGAGTGGCGTTAGCTTGTCGGCAAGTGGTACAGAGAACTGAACTACTTTACGGATTGGAACAGATACTATGAAATTGACAACCATTCCAAACGAATTTAAAGAAGCCGCTCCCGTTATTCGTGAAATCAATGCACAGGGCTTTGAAGCGTATTTTGTCGGGGGCAGTGTCCGTGATGCTTTATTAAATAAACCAATCCATGATGTCGATATTGCGACAAGTGCCTATCCAGAAGAAATCAAGCAAATTTTTAAACGAACCGTTGATGTGGGCATCGAACATGGTACAGTCCTTGTATTAATGGAAGACCAACAGTATGAAGTAACAACTTTTCGTACCGAGTCAACGTATCAAGACTTTCGCCGACCAGATGAAGTCACCTTTGTTCGCTCCTTAAAAGAAGATTTAAAACGGCGAGATTTTACGATTAATGCCTTGGCGCTGGACAGCACAGGTGAAATCATTGATTTGTTTGATGGTATCGAAGATTTAACTAATCAAACCATTCGTGCAGTCGGTAATCCCCATGAGCGGTTTCATGAAGATGCTCTGCGGATGATGCGGGGCTTACGCTTTGCGAGTCAATTAGATTTTAAAATTGAAGAGAAAACCTTAGCCGCTATCGCTGAATTTCATCCTTTATTGGAAAAAATTTCAGTAGAACGCATTACGATTGAATTTGTAAAAATGCTTTTAGGGGTTAATCGACAAGGTGGCTTAGCTCCGTTTATTGAAACAGAATGCTATCAATATTGTCCCAAATTACGAGAACAAGGGGCTGGACTTTTTCGTTTAATGGACTTGCCTGCTCGTCAAATTGAAACAGAAGCAGAAGCATGGACGTTACTTATCCAATCATTGAATTTACCAGAAGCAGAAATTCGCTCCTTTTTAAAAGCTTGGAAACTTTCCAATCAATTAATTCAAAACGTTTCACAATTAGTGCACGGTCTGCGTTTTCGCTTGAGTAACGACTGGCAGCCAATGATGCTTTATGAATTAGGCGAAGAAGCAGCAGTACTTGTTGAAAGGCTTTTATATTATTACCAACAAGAGAGTCAAGTACAAGTAACAAAAGAGTTAGTTAAGGCATTACCCATCCATCAAAGACAGGAATTGGCCATCACAGGAAAAGACCTTTTAGCCGTCTTAGAAGAAACACCAGGCAAATGGTTAGGGGAACTGATTGCTGAAATCGAGCAACACGTTGTTGAAGGTAGCTTAGAGAATAAACAAGAAGTTCTACTTTCGTTTGCCAAAAAACAACGTTCAAAAGGAGAGAAAGCATAATGCCAACAGAAATGTTTACAAAAGAATTTTTGGTGAAAGAATCACAAACGGCTAAAATGCTCGGTTCTGGTGACTTAGAAGTTTTAGGAACCCCTGCTTTAGCTGCTATGATTGAACAAACCGCCAAAGAAGCTGTAAAGGACCAATTATCAGTTGGGGAAACAACTGTCGGAACGGTGTTAGAATTGCGTCATTTATATCCATCCGCGGTAGGAGCGACAATCGTTGTTACGATGACCAGTATTGAACAGACTGCACACAAAATACGCTACGAATTTGTTGCTTATGAAGGAGAACGACAAATTGCCAAAGGTTCTCATCAACGTGCAGTAGTTGAGATTGATTCTTTTTTAAAAAGAATAACAAAAGATTAAGAACCTACAGCGAAAGTTTGTGACCGTTTATCAAAAGTATGGTAAACTAATGATGTAAGAAATTATTTTTAAGTAAGGAGATTTGTGCGATGGCTAGAGAAATGACAGGACTTAAATTTTATTTCAGAAATGGTGAAACTTGGACGATTGATCGTCGTTTTATTGGTGATTTATGGATCAAACATATTACAACAAGTTTTGGCCGTATCCATGGTAGTGAATTTGTTGAAATTCATCCATGTGAAGGGTTCAAAATTGAAATTTTCCAAGAAGGAGATCATGTTCAAACCCACGATATTAACTTAGGTGGCTTAGAATTAGGGATGTTCTCTCGTGCTTTAAAATATGAAGATATCGAACGTATGGAAATTCTTTACAAAAATGGCACACCAGATTTAGTTTACTTCCCTTACAAAGATAAAACAGATGAGGGCTTGGATAACATCTATCAATCTACAAAAGTCAGCGAAAAAACTAAAAACTTATACATTGTTATCGATCCAACACAAACAGTTGATGATGTATACGCTGAAGAATTAAAATAATTTTTGCCCCACAGGAATCAGTGAAATGACTGGTTCCTGTGGCTTTTTTGAGCCTTTTGACAAATAAAATAACATTGGTTTTAATGAAATAGTCAAAAAAATAAGCGAATAAGTGTTGACACATGTTTTTTCTAGCGGTATACTGTTAACAATTCTTAATTAAATCAGTTTTGGAGTGATTCTTATGACAACAACGAAGAAAAACCATACACAACTGAATAACTTTTACTTTAGCTATTTTAGATAGGTTTGTATTCATAACATTATGGGTACAGACAGCAAACGTTTGTATCTATAATGGCTAGGGAAATTTAAGATGACTTTCAGCCATGTAGATTTAAGAAAATCTATAGTGGCTTTTATATTGCTTTTTTGTAGGGTATTCACTGTAGATTTTTCTTAAAATTTACTGTGAATATCCTTTTTGTTTGGCCAAAAATTAGGATTTCAGAAACTTACTAAAAAAATTTCGTAAAGGAGCACACAGGATGAAAGAAATAACTGGAGCCACTCGTTTAGCTGGGCTATTCGCGAAACCCAGCCAACACAGTATTTCACCGTTGATTCATAATACAGCATTTCAAAATTTAGGAGTTGATGCTCGGTATCTGGCGTTTGACGTTGGACAAGAGACATTGCCACAAGCAATTGAAGCGATTCGAACGTTTCACATGTTAGGGGCCAACTTATCAATGCCCAATAAAGTGGCGGCTGTAAGTTATATGGATGAACTAAGTCCTACCGCTCAACTGGTTGGCGCAATTAATACGATTGTCAACAAAGATGGAAAACTTTACGGAGACAGCACGGATGGTACTGGTTTTATGTGGAGTTTGAAAGAGAAAAAAGTTGACGTTTTTCAGAATAAAATGACCATCTTAGGAACAGGTGGTGCAGCCTTATCAATCATTGCCCAAGCTGCTTTAGATGGCGTGAAAGAAATCGCCGTTTACAACAGGAAAAGCGCGGGGTTTAACGACAGTCAAAAAAAACTGGCAAATTTCTCTGAACAAACCAACTGTGTGATCCATTTAAATGATTTAGCGGATACTAAAAAACTAGCAAAAGATGTTGCTGAAAGCGTCTTGTTAGTTAATGCAACGAGTGTGGGGATGCATCCACATGCGCATAGTAGTCCTATAGAAAATTATGCAATGATTCAACCGAAGTTATTTGTGTATGATGCTATTTATAATCCCAGAGAAACACAGTTATTAAAAGAAGCCCGTTTACGTGGCGCAGAAACAAGCAACGGCTTGGACATGTTACTTTATCAAGGAGCTGCTGCTTTTGAACAATGGACAGGACAAAAAATGCCTGTATCAGTCGTGAAACGTAAAATTGAAAATAGATAAAAAGAGCGCCGTTTAAAGGCATGAGGAGAGAATATAATGATCGTAATTATGAAAGAAAATGCAACCGAAAAGCAAATGAAACAAGTCATTGATTTAGTAACAGGTGCAGGCTTAACTACTCAAACAAGTCAAGATAATGGAAAAACAGTGATAGGCTTGATTGGTGATACAGAAAAATTAGTTGAAGCAGAGTTAACAGCGTTAGAAGGAGTGGAGAAAAGTGTCCGCATTTCGTTGTCTTACAAACTAACGAGTCGTTTATTTCATCCAGAGAATACAGTGGTTGATGTGAACGGTGTTAAAATCGGTGACGGCAGTATGACCATGATGGCGGGCCCTTGTTCAATCGAAAGCTTAGATCAGATTCGTGAATGTGCGCGAATTGCTAAAGCTGGCGGTGCAACAATTTTACGAGGTGGTGCATTCAAACCTAGAACGTCGCCATACGCTTTCCAAGGACTAGAAGAAGAAGGACTAAAATACATTCGCCAAGCGGCTGATGAATTAGATATGCAAGTCATTACAGAAGTGATGGATGAAGCGAATTTAGAACTTGTCGCAAAATACAGTGACATTTTACAAATCGGTGCGCGCAACATGCAAAATTTCAAGTTATTACAAGCGGTTGGTAAAACTGGAAAACCTATTGGCTTAAAACGCGGGATTGCCGGTACGATTGATGAATGGCTAAACGCAGCTGAATACATTGCTGCGCAAGGGAATTTCAATGTGATCTTCATTGAACGTGGGATTCGTACGTACGAAACCGCTACGCGCAATACACTTGATTTAAGTGCGGTGCCTTTAATTAAAAAATTAAGTCATTTTCCAATTATTGTTGATCCGAGTCATGGTGTTGGTATCTGGGATTTAGTACCGCCAATGGCCCGAGCAGGTGTTGCTTCAGGTGCGGACGGCTTGATTGTAGAAATTCACCCAGATCCAGCGAATGCGTGGTCAGATGGGCCACAATCCTTGAATGAAAAAACTTACCTACGTATGATGAAAGAAGTTCATATCATCGAAAAAGCAATGAAAGAAATTAATGCTTTAGAAGATTAGTAAAGACAGAGGAGTAGAGGACATGAAATTAACCGTAACGTTACCTACACATTCATATGATTTAACCATCGAAACAGGTGCCTTAGATAAAATTGGCACCTGGGTACGTAGCCTGTGGCAGCCACAACGGGTAGCGATTATTACCGATGAAACGGTGAATAAATTATATGGCGCAGCTGTTGAGAAAGAATTGCAAGCTGCTGGTTTTGAAACATCATTGATTGCTGTAGCGGCAGGTGAACAAAGTAAGAGCCTCGAAACAGCTCAACTGCTTTATGATTTTTTAGCGGAACAGCAATTGACTCGAAGTGATGGTCTAATTGCTTTAGGTGGAGGCGTTGTGGGAGATCTAGCTGGATTTGTCGCTTCAACCTATATGCGCGGCATTCACTTTTTGCAAGTACCAACAACATTACTGGCACAAGTAGATAGTAGCATTGGAGGTAAAACAGCGGTTAATACTAAAAAAGCCAAAAATCTTGTCGGTACTTTTGCCCAACCAGATGGGGTTTTAATTGATCCTAATACACTTAAAACATTAGAACCTAGACGTGTGCGTGAAGGAATTGCAGAAATTGTAAAATCAGCAGCTATCGCTGATGTTGAATTGTGGCACCGTTTATCCTCTTTGGAAAATGAACAAGATTTAGTGGCACATGCAGAAGAAATTATCACGGCCTGTTGCAAGATTAAACGTGATGTTGTCGAAGAAGATGAATTAGATTTGGGCTTACGTTTGATTCTGAATTTTGGGCATACGATTGGCCACGCATTAGAAAATACAGCTGGTTACGGGGTGATTGCTCACGGTGAAGGCGTTTCTTTAGGAATGATTCAAATAACTCAAGTCGCAGAACAACGAGGGCTTTCCCCACTTGGGACTACCCAAGAGTTGGTCACCATGTTAGAAAAGTTCGATTTACCAGTAACGACAGATTGTTGGCCAGAAGAACGTCTCTATCAAGCAATTACACATGATAAAAAAACACGTGGGGGACAGATTAAAATCATTGTCTTAGAAAAAATTGGTCAAGCGAAAATTGTCTCTTTACCAACGGAAGAAATTCGAGCATTTTTAAACAGAGAAGGAGGAATTTAAGATGCGCTTTATTACAGCAGGCGAATCACATGGACCTGAATTAACTGCTATTATTGAAGGCTTACCAGCCGGCTTGCCTTTAAGTAGCGAAGAGATTAACCGAGAATTAGCAAGACGTCAAGGCGGTTACGGTCGTGGAGGACGGATGAAAATTGAAAAAGACCAAGTACGTATTACTTCGGGCATTCGGCATGGTAAAACACTTGGCTCACCAGTAACGTTGATTGTCGAAAACAAAGACTGGAAAAATTGGACCTCCGTGATGTCAGTAGAGCCAGTTCCTGAAAAACAAAAGAAAATCCGCCGCGTCAGCAAACCACGTCCAGGACATGCTGATTTAGTCGGTGGCATGAAATATCAACATGATGATTTACGGAATGTTTTAGAACGGTCTTCGGCACGAGAAACAACGATGCGCGTGGCGATTGGTGCGGTTGCTAAAAAACTCTTAGCTGAACTGGATATCCAAGTCGCTGGGCATGTCGCGGTATTAGGCGGGATTGAAGCTACGATTCCTGAAAATTTAACGATCCGTGAAATTCAAGAACGGTCTGAACAATCTGCCGTTCGCGTATTAGATCCTTCCGTAGAAGAAAAAATGAAAGAACTAATTGATCAAACCAAGAAAAATGGCGATACAATTGGTGGGGTAGTCGAAGTACTCGTAGGCGGCGTTCCAGCTGGCTTAGGTAGCTATGTTCAATGGGATCGTAAACTAGATGCCAAAATTGCGCAAGCTGTTGTAAGCATCAATGCTTTTAAAGGTGCTGAGTTTGGCATTGGATTTGAAATGGCGCAACGCCCTGGTAGCCAAGTGATGGACGAGATTGTTTGGGACGAAAGTACAGGTTATACCAGAACTTCCAACAATTTAGGCGGTTTTGAAGGAGGAATGACCAACGGAATGCCAATCATCGTTCGTGGTGTCATGAAACCTATTCCAACCCTTTATAAACCATTACAAAGCGTTAATATTGATACAAAAGAGCCTTATAAAGCCAGCGTTGAGCGCTCTGATAGCACGGCGGTACCGGCCGCTAGCGTTGTTTGTGAAGCCGTTGTTGCAACGGAAGTAGCGAAGGCTATGCTCGAAAAATTTGATAGTGACTCATTTGAACAAATGAAAGAAGCAGTGAAACGTTATCGTCTATATACTCAAAACTTTTAATGGAAGAAAGTCGCAAGTATATGGAGGGAAAAATGAAGAAACGCATTTTAATCGTAGGATTAGGGCTAATCGGGAGTTCACTGGCTTTGTGTATCAAAAAAGGGCATCCCAACAGTGAGATTATCGGTTTCGATAATCAAGCGGAGTCAACTGAATTTGCTAAGAAAACGGGTCTAATTGATGAGATAGCTGAATCTTTAACAAGTGGGGCAAGACGAGCAGAGATTATTTTTCTTTGTTCTCCAGTTAAAGCAACTTTAGTACAACTAGAAGAATTAAACCAATTATCACTAGAAACTGCTCTGATCACAGATGTGGGTAGTACCAAGGTGGAAATTAATCAGTTAGCAACAAAGCTTAACATGAAAAATTTTATTGGTGGTCATCCAATGGCTGGTTCACATAAATCCGGCGTAACAGCCGCTGATGAACGTTTGTTTGAAAATGCCTACTATATTTTTACCGATGACCATGGCGAAAAAAACAAACAGATTCAGGAGTTACAAACGTTACTAAAAGGAACGCATGCGAAGTTTATTACGATGCCTGCACAGGAACATGATGAAATTACTGGTGCTCTAAGTCACTTGCCACATATTGTTGCCGCAGCTTTAGTGAATGAAAGTCAGCAATTGAATACAACTTATCCTAGAGCGCAGCAGCTAGCGGCTGGAGGATTCAGAGATATTACTCGAATTGCTTCCTCTGATGCAACGATGTGGACGGATATTTTATTAAGCAATCGCTTAGTATTATTGGACTTACTAGAAAATTGGCAAAAAGAGATGACTACTGTTTGCCAATGGTTAACAGAAAAAAACGCCCCAGCTATTCGTAATTTTTTTGATAAGGCCAGAGAAACACGCGCTCAGTTACCTATTCATAAAGAAGGCGCAATCCCAGCTTTCTATGATTTGTTTGTTGATGTACCAGATCAACCAGGAATCATTGCTGAAATTACGCAAATTTTAGGCGAAGCGGACCTTTCTCTTACAAATATTAAAATTTTAGAAACGAGAGAAGAAATCTATGGGATTCTTCAATTGTCTTTTAAAAATCAACCAGACTGCCAAGCTGCAAAACAAATTTTATCTAAAAAAACGAACTATACGTGTTACGAAAAATAAGAGGTGATGAGGGTGCAACTACGTACAAATGTGAAACATTTACAAGGGACTCTGATGGTTCCTAGCGACAAATCGATTTCCCATAGAAGTATTATGTTTGGAGCGATTTCTTCTGGAAAAACGACGATTACAAATTTTCTAAGAGGCGAAGATTGTTTAAGTACCTTAGCGGCGTTTCGTTCTTTGGGTGTGAACATTGAAGATGACGGGACGACAATCACCGTTGAGGGGCAAGGATTTGCAGGATTAAAAAAGGCGAAGAATACAATTGATGTTGGAAATTCAGGGACAACAATTCGTCTAATGCTAGGCATTTTAGCTGGCTGTCCCTTTGAAACGCGCCTAGCTGGTGATGCGTCTATTGCTAAACGACCGATGAATCGTGTGATGCTTCCTTTAAACCAAATGGGAGCGGAATGTCAAGGGGTTCAGCAAACGGAGTTTCCACCAATTTCTATTCGCGGGACTCAAAACTTGCAACCGATTCACTACACAATGCCTGTTGCGAGTGCTCAAGTTAAATCGGCTATTTTATTCGCCGCTTTGCAAGCCGAGGGCACTTCTGTAGTGGTTGAAAAAGAAAAGACACGTGATCATACAGAAGAGATGATTCGACAATTTGGTGGGACGCTTGAAGTAGACGATAAAAAAATTATGTTAACTGGACCACAACAATTAACAGGTCAAAATGTGGTAGTCCCTGGTGATATCTCTTCTGCGGCTTTCTTTTTAGTTGCGGGTTTATTAGTCCCAGATAGCGAGGTACTCCTGAAAAATGTTGGCTTAAATCAAACGCGGACAGGTATTTTAGATGTGATTAAAAACATGGGTGGTTCCGTCACTATCTTAAATGAAGACGAAGCTAATCACTCTGGCGATTTACTTGTAAAAACGAGTCGTTTAACAGCTACAGAGATTGGTGGCGCTATTATTCCACGTTTAATTGATGAGTTACCGATTATTGCTTTGTTAGCCACTCAGGCTACTGGTACGACAATCATTCGAGATGCAGAAGAATTGAAAGTCAAAGAAACGAATCGGATTGATGCAGTAGCGAAAGAATTAACGACTTTAGGCGCCGACATCACGCCTACAGATGATGGCTTAATTATACACGGACCGACTTCTTTACATGGTGGAAGAGTTACCAGTTATGGGGATCACCGTATCGGGATGATGTTACAAATTGCTGCATTACTTGTAAAAAAAGGCACTGTTGAATTAGATAAGGCTGAAGCAGTTTCAGTTTCTTATCCAACATTTTTTGACGACTTAGAACGTTTAAGTTGTTAATGAAGGAGGGTAACAAACCATGGAAAGCATTGTTTTAATTGGTTTTATGGGTGCTGGTAAAACAACCATTGGCCAAAGCTTGGCCAATAAACTAAAGATGTCTCATCTTGATTTAGATACAGCGTTGATTGAAAAAATAGGGCGCTCAATTCCTGACTATTTCGAAAAATATGGCGAAGCCGCTTTCCGAGAACAGGAAACCCAACTTTTAAAGGAACTGTCAAAAAATGCAGCCGTCCTTTCAACTGGGGGCGGGATTGTTGTCGGACCAGAAAATCGTAGCTTATTAAAATCTTTTCAGCAAGTAATTTATTTACATGCGACACCAGAAGAGCTGTTAAAAAGAATCAAAGAAGATACTGAGAACCAACGGCCCTTAGCTATAGAACGTTCTTCAAAAGAGATTATTACTTTGTTTGAGACTCGTAAGAATTTTTATGAAGAATGTGCGAAAATGACAATTGATACGACCAATCGCTCGCCAGAAGAAATTATCAATGAAATTTTGCAACAATTAAAGGAGTAGAGAAACGATGAAAGTTGGTTATTTAGGTCCGATCGGTTCCTTTACGTACAGTGCAACATTGGCTGCTTTTCCTGAAGCTACGTTGATGTCGTACGCATCGATTCCAGCTTGCTTGAAAGCAATTGAACAGCACGAAGTGGCATGGAGCATTATCCCAATAGAAAACACGATTGAAGGAACCGTTAATGCATCGATTGATTATTTGTATCATCAAGCGCAGTTACCTGTCCAAGCAGAGTTGGTTTTACCAATTCAACAACAACTAATGGTGGCAAAGGAGAATCAATCAATCTGGCAACAAAGTCAGAAAATTTTATCACACCCGCAAGCATTAGCTCAATCACAGATGTTTCTAGCGAAAAACTTTCCAGAAGCGATTTTAGAAGCAACGCCTTCAACAGCTTACGCCGCCAAATACATTGCAGAACATCCAGAATTACCTTTTGCAGCTATTGCACCAAAACTTTCTGCGGAAATGTATGATTTGACCATTGTTGAAAAAAATATACAAGATTTATCGGTAAATCAAACCCGATTTTGGGTTCTTGGTTCTGAAAATTTAGCGATTTCTTTCCCGCTATCTGAAAAAAAAATAACGCTAGCGCTGACGATGCCAAGTAATGTTCCTGGCTCTTTACACAAAGCATTAAGTGTGTTTAGTTGGCGCGGGATTAATCTTAGCAAAATAGAATCGCGGCCGTTGAAAACAAAGCTCGGAGAGTACTTCTTTTTAATGGACTTAGTGAAAGATCAACCAGAAAAACTAATTGAAGCAGCTTTAACAGAATTGCAACTCATTGGCGCAGAAATAAAAATTTTAGGGGATTACCCAATCTATGTTTTGTCCACGCTTTAAAGAGTTAAAAATGAAAATGAAGCTTACTTATTAGATAAAGTGAGTTTCATTTTTTATTAAATTACATATTTGTAATAGGAATTTCCTGTGAAATGAGGTATCCTAAGAAAGGTGATAAAACACAGAGGTAAAGGAGTGACACGATGAGTCGTGTAGATCGTTATAAACATATTCATGAAAAATCGAGATCAGCAGAGCATAAAAAGACCTTTAATCCCCGAAAATCAATGGGTGAACATAGAGAAGAAGAACCGGAAGAACTAGCTGAAAGCCTTCAAGAGCCAGTTTTCGAAGACAGCTATACTGAGGACAGTCGCAGAAGTGAGAGGCGACATCAAACAGATTCAGGTGGTGGCAACGGTTCTGACCAACCCCCTCGTGGAAAAAAAGACAAGAAACCAAAAAAGAAACGTAAAAAATCAAAAACAAAACGCTTTTTCAAATGGCTAGTGATCTTATTAATTCTTTTATTTGCCTATAGTACAGTCATGTTTTTAAAAGGAAAATCTGCAGCAGAACATGATGACTCGTTGCCTCAAGAAAAAGTAGAAACATTTAATGGCGTCAAAAGTAGCAATGGGGCTAAGAATATTTTAATTCTTGGCAGCGATACACGTGGGGAAGATGCTGGACGAGCCGACACAATAATGGTTCTCCAACTAAATGGACCATCAAAAAAACCAAAATTAATTTCATTTATGCGTGATACATTCGTGGACATTCCTGGTGTCGGGCCGAATAAAATTAATGCCGCATACGCTTACGGCGGAGCTGAATTGGTTCGTGAAACGTTAAAACAAAACTTTAATTTAGATACGAAATATTATGCTAAGGTAGATTTCCAATCATTTGAAAAAATTGTTGACTCTATGTTTCCTAAAGGTGTCAAAATCGATGCAGAAAAATCACTGAATTTAGATGGCGTTGATATTGAAAAAGGTCAACAAGTCATGGATGGACACGTCTTACTCCAATACGCTCGTTTTAGAATGGATGAAGAAGGCGACTTTGGACGAGTCCGTCGCCAACAACAAGTTATGTCAGCTGTGATGAGCCAAATGAAAAACCCGATGACTTTATTAAGAACTCCAGAATCACTTGGGAAATTAGTTGGATATATGTCGACAGATGTGCCTGTTAGTTTCATGCTGATGAACGGACCAGCGTTGCTGATTAAAGGAAAAGCAGGGGTTGAGTCATTATCGGTTCCGGTACCAGATTCCTGGAATTTTGGTGAATCCTCTTATGCAGGAAGTATTTTAGAAGTGGATGAACAGAAAAATGCTGACGCCATCGAAAAATTCCTGAACGAATAAGGAAAGCATTTTAAAATATCCTTTTTTATGCTATATTAGAAACAACGTGGAAAATTAGTGAAACGAGGTTACAAAATGAAAATTGCTATTGTGACAGATAGTACAGCTTATTTACCCGAGCGCATTAAAGATCATCCGAATCTTTTTGTAATTCCCATCCCAGTCATTTTAGATGGAAAAATATACAACGAAGGCATTGACATTGAAGCAGATGAATATTATGCATTGCTAAATAATAGTAAAGAATTTCCGACGACTTCACAACCTGCTTTAGGAGAAGTGTTAGAGCTTTACAAATCAATCGCTGAACAAGGGTATGACACCATCATCAGCATTCATCTTTCTTCAGGAATCTCTGGTTTTGTTCATACACTGCACGGACTTACTGATGAAATCCCAGGTGTTGCTTTATATCCATATGACTCAAAAATTACAAGTATGCCAATGGGACACATGGTAGAAGCAGCTTTAGATTTAACAGAAGAAAAAGCTAGCTTAGAAGAAATTTTTGCCAAATTAGATTTAATTCGTGACAATACGTATGCATATCTAATTGTAGAAGATTTGAACAACTTAGTCCGTGGCGGTCGTTTAACGAACGGTGCAGCCTTGATCGCTGGATTATTGAAAATTAAACCTATCTTAACTTTTGAAGATGGAAAGATTGTATTATTTGAAAAAATCCGTTCAACAAAGAAAGCTTTTGCTCGTGCAGAAAAAATTATTGGTGAACGAAATGCAGGGATTGAAGCACCAGTTAAACTGTATGTGATTCATGCCAATAACCGTATCGTCGCTGAAAAAGAACAAGCAAAATTACAAAAGCTCTATCCAAATGCAGAAATTGAAATCGGTCATTTTGGACCGGTTATTGGAACCCATCTAGGGGAAAAAGCAATTGTTTTAGCGATTTCAGCTCAATAATAAAAAATGAGACAAAAGTAAACTACTTCTGTCTCATTTTTTATTCTATTATTTTGTCGTTTGCTGGCGTTACTCAGGCAAACACTTTTTGTTTATAAGAAATTGTAAAATTACTCCTTTTTATTAGAAAATATCTTGCAAATTAAGCAATTCCTTACAAAGTAATGTATACTAAGAAAGAGGAGGCGGTTAAATGAAAAGAAATATAGCCTTGTTGCAAAGCGAAAAAATGAAAAAAGTTCAAGCTTTAGCAAACTACTACCAAGAATCAATTGACTTACCGCCTGGAAAAAAACGTGAGACGGTTATCAGAAAGATTAATGAATCAAAAAAAGAAATTAAAGAAATAAATGATATTTTAACAGATATTCAAAAGAAAAAGAAATAAAGGAGTCGTTTGTGATTATCGATGGGTTTACGTTATTGCTATTTTTATTTGTCGTCGTTATGTATGGTTACTTTTACTTTGTACGTAAAAGTATTGTAATTCCGGCTGCAAAACATCCTACAACGAAATATTTAGTTGCTTTTTTCAGTTTAATAATTATGGCCAATGCATTTTCGGCAGGAGATAAAATTGAAATGATTCGAAGCGTGTTATATATTTTGATTGTCTTCAGTTTTCTTTACGATGCAAGAGGTTTTGCGGAGGATGGTATTATTACGCATCCTTTTGACAATCGGGGCACGGCTTTTAAAGATATCGAAAAGATTGTCCTTGTTCAAAAGCCAAACGGTATTCGTTTAGGATATTTAAAAAAAGGCAGAAGAGGGGTGGTTTTGCGCTTTTCTGCGCCACTAGAAGAAATGGTCCTTTTTCTTTCGACACGGATGAATGAAGAGGCAGAAATTGATATTATTGTTAATGAAGATTAAGTATGTTCAGCTCCTAGAAATCAGCTTTTTTCTCATAAAATTTCCCCAGAATTTCTTTTAAAAAAAAGAAAGCAATTTTGCTTGTACTTTTGGTAAAATTTGTTATAATTAGTCAGATTAAATTTTGGAAGGAAGTTGTTTCGGTGAGTGAAGAATTTGAAAAGTGTGTCGCTGACTTGAAAAAGAAATATCAAGCAATCCCTGAAGAAAAACGACAACACTTTGCAGAACGTATGCAAAAGAAAAATTTCTTACGCTACAAAAAAATTGAATTAATTAAAGGAGATCTTCTTCGTTTAGAAGCACGACGCGCCCAATTGGAGCTTTGTGAACGCAGTTCTGAATTAGAAGAAGTCGAAAAAAAAATTATTCTTAAAAAGAAAAAATTACTTAAATGTTTTGATCGGTAAGTCAATAAAAATTTAATATAGAAGGGAATGATAGGATGGAATTTACCTTTCTAATCATTGTTTTTGCACTGTCTATTACCTTCTCAAACATATTCAACCGGATTGTTCCCGTCATTCCGCTGCCAATTGTGCAAATTATTGTAGGTGTTCTAATTGGTTTAACTAAAATGGGACAAGAAATTGAATTTGAGCCTGAAGTGTTTTTAGTAATGATTATCGCACCGCTTTTATTTAGAGAAGGGGAGCTAATCAATCTGAAAGCAATGATGAAAAACTTCGGGATGATTCTTTTCTTGGCCTTTTTTGGTGTGTTAATTACCCTAGTCGGAGTCGGCTGGACACTGCATATGATTTTGCCTGCCTTACCATTAGCCGCCTGTTTCGCTTTTGGGGCGGCTTTAGGGCCAACGGATGCAGTTGCGGTAGGTTCATTATCAGGTCGAATTGACATCCCTGAACGTTCAATGAACATTTTGTCTGGTGAAGGGCTCATCAATGATGCGTCAGGCGTTACAGCCTTTCAATTTGCGTTAGCTGCTTTATTAACGGGTTCATTTTCGCCGGTGGAAGCGGCAGGGACCTTGATTATTTCCAGCATTGGTGGAGCAGTGGTCGGAATTGTTTTAGTTTTATTAAAACAACAAATTGTTCATTTACTTGAAACTGCAGTGGCAAAAGATGTCACTGGCTACTTGTTGATTGAATTGCTTTTACCATTTATTGCTTATTTAATTTCAGAATTGGTCGGCGTTTCTGGAATTATTGCCGCTGTGATTGCTGGAATTATGCAAGCTTCTAGTTTGAAAAAAGTTTCGCTTTTTGAAGCAGAGCTGTCAAATGTTGGCGAAAGTATTTGGAGTATGATTGAGTTCACTTTAAATGCCTTAGTTTTCTTATTCTTAGGAATTGAACTTTCGCAAGTATTTTCGCCAATTTGGATTGACCAACAATATTCAAACTGGTTCTTACTAATGGTTGTTTTAATTATTAGTGGGGTTGTCTTTTTAATTCGTTTCTTAGCTATTTTCAGTGTTTACATGCTTCAACATGGCTTCAAAAAAGTTAAAACTGCAATGAATGAAATGTTGATTTTAACTTTTGGCGGTGTTAAGGGGACAGTGAGTTTAGCCACCATCTTTATTTTGCCAACGGCGATTAACGGCGAGCATTTTAAAGAACGACCGTTATTACTATTTATTACAGCTTGTGTTATTTTGGTAACTCTGATTGGTGGTATTCTAGTTTTACCATTTTTAACAGATTCAGAGACGGAAGTGGCAAATGAAGAGTCAGTCGAAATTGATTTATTACGTGATGTCATTGACGTTTTAAAACAGCAAAATGAAGAGAATCCTCGTGGTGAAATGAATGCGGTCATTGAAAATTACCAAGATCGTTTAAAAGAATTGTATACCGAGCAGTTAAGTGCGGAACGAAAACAAGAAGTGCAAGAGTTGCGGACGTTAATTGTGTCAATTGAACGAGATGGCTTAGAAGAAAGTTTGAAACAAGGAGAAATTAGTGTCAGAAGTTATCGTATGTATCAACGCTTAATTACACGGATGCAACGGTCGATTGCCAAACAATTATTATCGATTGTAGGCTTTTGGTTACTATTTGCTCGACAAATCATTTCGATTCTTTTACATCCTAAGTTATTTTTCAATCGTGATGAAGCTTCTGAAGAAGAAAAAGAATTACGAAACGAAGAATTAGAAAATATTCGCCAAGTTTTTCTAAGAAATTCTCAAGTTATTCTAAAAAGTTTAGATAATTTACGCGGTGTTTACGATGATGATTTAATTGACTTCTTTATTGACGGACGCTTGGATTTAGCCCATAAGTTTGAAAAAGGCGAATTTATTGATTCGTATATTGTTCATACGGAGACAGACTATGTTAAAGACCTATTATTAGGCTTCCAAGAAGAGCGACGAATGATTGATCATTACGAACAATCTGAACGCATTTCAATTATCGAAGCGAACGAGTTACGAAAAAATGTCAATTTATTAGAGAGTTATTCGATTAGTGGCGAAGTGAATAACGTTCCGCTGAAACGATTTGTTAAAAATTTTAATAAAGAATAAGTAATAGTGTATGAGATGAAACCAAGACGATTTTTATCTCATGCACTTTTTTTACGATCCAATTTTTGATACAATAAGCAAGACCAAAATAGAAGGAGTTGGTAGTGTCGGTGAAAGAATTAAAAGTAACAGATTTAACCAAAACATATGGGGAAAAAACACTATTTGATCATCTTTCTTTTTTGATTCATGAAAAAGATCGCATTGGTTTAATTGGGATTAACGGCACAGGGAAAACCAGTTTATTAAATATTATTGCTGGTGTAGATAGTGGCGATGGTGATCTTGCTGCGATTCAGCAGCCAAGTGATTATCAAATCGGGTATCTTTCCCAGAATCAAACATTTGACGAGAATATTACGATTGCAGAAGCCGTGTTTCAGGGGGACAGCCCGATCATAAAAGCGGTTAAAAATTATGAATTAGCGTTAGCTGCTTTAAGTGAGAATGGCTTAGACGAAGGGGTTCAAAAACGTTACACGCAAGCAGAAGAAGCCATGAATAAACAAGATGCTTGGACAGCAGATACCAATGCAAAAATTATTCTACAAAAATTAGGCATTCCCACATTGGAGAAGAAAATAAGTGAGCTTTCTGGTGGGCAGTTAAAACGAGTAAGTTTGGCGCAAGTCTTAATTGAAGCGCCTGATTTACTGCTATTAGACGAACCAACGAACCATCTGGATTATGAAACGATTGAATGGCTGGAAAACTTTTTAAATAACTATCGTGGCGCGGTTTTAATGGTGACCCATGACCGCTACTTTTTAGATCGAGTAACCAATCGGATTTTCGAACTTTCTTTTGGAAAACTGTATGAATACAAAGGAAACTATGAAACGTATGTGATGGAAAAAGCCGAACGTGAACGTGTCGCTGTAGAACAAGAAGAAAAAAGAAAACGCCTCTTCAAACAAGAACTAGCCTGGATGCGAGCGGGCGTTCAAGCACGAGGAACGAAACAGCAAGCAAGAATTGATCGGTTTCAGGATTTAAAAGAAAACTTGCATCAGGTACAAACCAATGGCACCTTAGAAGCAGACTTTGCCACGCAGCGTTTAGGGAAAAAAGTTCTGGAAATCAAGGAAGGAAATTATGCCATTGATCATAAACAGCTTTTGAAAGACTTTAATTTACTCATTCAAGCAAACGATCGAATTGGCATTACTGGTAAAAACGGTGCAGGCAAATCCACGTTATTAAATATTTTAGCTGGCCGCATTCCTTTAGAGAGTGGCCTATATAGTATCGGTGAAACCGTCCGAATTGGCTATTATACCCAGCAAAACGAAGAAATGGATCCTAATCAACGGATGATTGCTTATTTGCAAGAAGCAGCAGAAGAAGTGAAACGCAGTGATGGAAGCAGCGTTGGGGTCGCTGAAATGTTAGAGCGCTTTTTATTTCCTCGTTTTATGCACGGGACACTGATTGGCAAACTGTCTGGTGGAGAAAAACGCCGGTTATATCTCTTAAAATTATTAATTAGTCAGCCTAACGTGTTATTATTGGATGAGCCAACCAACGATTTGGACATTGATACATTGACTATTTTAGAAGATTATATTCAAACGTTCAAAGGAGCGGTAATTGCAGTTTCTCATGATCGTTATTTCTTGGATAAAACAATGGATAAATTGTTAGTTTTTCAAGGAAATGGTCAGATTCTATCATTTTATGGCACGATGAGTGAATATTTGGCGAACCAAAAAGAACAAGAAAAGGTCAAAGAAAAACCGGTCAATAAACCAGTAAAAGAAGTATCGACAGAAAAGAAAGAAAAAACAAAGCTGACTTATATGGAACAAAAAGAGTGGGCAACAATTGAAGAAGATATCACACAATTAGAAACGAAATTAGAAACATTAACTGAAGAAATGAATCATCAGGGTGACGATTTTGTTCGTTTACAAGAACTACAAGAAGCGGTAACTGTAACGGAACAATTGCTAGAAGAAAAAATGAATCGTTGGGAATACTTGAGTGAATACGCGGATTAAGAGATGGAGGGAATAAGATGGAAGAAGCATACTTAGCGCTAGGAAAAAAGATTTTAGAAGAAGGTCATTTTAAAGAAGACCGTACAGGAACTGGGACGTATAGTTTATTTGGCTATCAAATGCGTTTTGATTTGGCCAAAGGATTTCCCTTACTAACAACCAAACGAGTACCGTTTGGCTTGATTAAAAGTGAGTTATTGTGGTTTTTAAAAGGCGACACGAATATTCGTTATTTGTTAGAGCGAAATAATCATATTTGGGATGAATGGGCGTTCGAACGTTACGTAAAAAGCGCAGATTATCAAGGACCAGACATGACGGATTTTGGGCATCGTGTCTTACAAGATCCAGCATTTGCAGAACAATACAAAGAAGAACATCAAAAATTCTGTGACGCCATTTTAAATGATGCAGAGTTTGCAGAAAAATATGGTGAATTAGGGAATATTTATGGTGCGCAATGGCGTCACTGGGAAACCAAAGATGGTAGCTTTATTGATCAATTAGCTAATGTGATTGAAATGATTAAAACCAATCCTGATTCTCGCCGTTTAATTGTTTCCGCTTGGAATCCAGAAGATGTGCCTTCAATGGCGTTGCCGCCTTGTCACACTATGTTTCAATTTTATGTAAATGAAGGAAAATTAAGCTGTCAACTTTATCAGCGCAGTGCCGATGTTTTTTTAGGTGTTCCTTTTAACATTGCAAGCTATGCTTTATTGACACATCTGATTGCGCATGAAACAGGTTTAGAAGTGGGGGAGTTTGTACACACGCTAGGAGATGCCCACTTATATCAAAATCATGTGGAACAAATGCAAGAACAATTATCACGAGAAGTTCGTTCTTTCCCAACGCTCGTTTTGAATCCAGACAAGGCTTCTGTTTTTGATTTTGATATGGAAGATATTAAAGTAGAAGGCTATGACCCACATCCAACGATTAAAGCGCCGATTGCCGTATAAAAAAGGAGAGAGAAGCTATGTTAGCAGCTATTTGGGCCCAAGATGAACAAGGAGTGATTGGGAAAGAAGGCAAATTGCCTTGGTATTTACCCAACGACTTGAAATTTTTCAAGGAAAAAACAATTCATAATACATTGGTTTTAGGACGTGCTACCTTCGAAGGCATGGGATGCCGTCCGTTACCAAATCGAACAACGATTGTTCTTACCAGCAATCCAGATTACCAAGCTGAAGGCGTTTTGGTTATGCATTCCGTAGAGGAAATTCTTGCATATGCTGACAACTATGAAGGCGTGACCGTTATTGGTGGAGGTTCTGTCGTTTTTAAAGAACTGATTCCCGCATGCGATGTCTTATATCGGACGATGATTCATGAAACGTTTGAAGGCGACACCTTCTTTCCAGAAATTGACTGGTCTGTTTGGGAAAAAGTTGCCACTGTTCCCGGCGTCGTGGACGAGAAAAATCTCTATGCACATGACTATGAAACGTATCATCGAAACGATAAATAATAAAATGAAGGGAGGCATGAGCAATGCCGACATTGAAAGAAAAAATTATTCAAGAGAGTCAACGTTTAGGCATCGATAAAATCGGCTTTACTCATGCTGAACCATTTATTGAATTAGAAGATTCTCTGCACGAACAACGAGAGCGAGGATATAATTCGGGCTTTGAACATCAAAATGTGGAAGAACGAATCTACCCAGAAAAAACATTTGAGCATCCTAAAAGTATTATCTCCATTGCTTTAGCTTATCCCACCAAAGCTCAGGAAAAAATGCCTAGAGATGAAAAGCGTGGACAGTTTGCGCGAGCTTCTTGGGGGATTGATTATCATCATATTTTACAGGATCGGTTACAAAAATTAATTGCTTTTATTGAAGAGCAAGCTGCCACTGAAGCAGAAAAAGAACACTGGCGCTTTCGACCGCAAGTGGATACTGGCGAATATGTTGACACCGCTGTTGCTCAGCGGGCGGGTTTAGGATTCATTGGTAAAAATGGTCTACTGATTACCGAAGAATTTGGTTCCTTTGTATATTTAGGTGAGGTGACCACCAATATTCAATTTGAACCAGATGAACCTGTGCCAAATGGTTGTGGTGATTGTACTCGTTGTATCATAGGATGTCCTACAGGAGCATTGTTAGGGGACGGTCGAATGAATGCTCAAAAGTGTTTGTCTTATCAAACGCAAACAAAAGGCATGATGCCTGAAGAGTATCGGAAAAAAATGCGTAACGTCATTTATGGTTGCGACATTTGTCAGCTCGTTTGCCCCTACAATAAAGGAAAAGATTTTCATTTTCATGAAGAGATGGAACCAAAGATTGAGGAAGTTTATCCCAAATTAACACCGTTATTAACTATTTCCAATAAAGAGTTTAAACAGCAATTCGGACATTTAGCAGGCTCTTGGCGTGGTAAAAAGCCGTTGCAACGGAATGCGTTAATTGCGTTAGCAAATTTGGGTGGCCGTGAAGCCATCCCACAAATTATTCTCTGTTTAAATGATCAGCGCCCCGTCATTCGCGGAACAGCTGCTTGGTCGTTAGGTCAGCTCGCAAAAAGAGAACCTGAGCAAAGTTTAGAAGCCTTAAATTATCTACTTTCTGTAGAAACTGAAGAAGAGGTTATCGAGGAAGCCCACAAGGCTATTCACTTGTTAACAAGCAAAAAAGGAAGCCGCTCAACAGAGTGACTTCCTTTTTTATTAAATGTGATTGCGATATAAACCAACAACTTTACCTAAAATTGTGACGTTATCTAAAAGAATAGGCGCTAAGGCATCATTTTCAGGTTGCAAGCGGATATGATCTACTTCTCGGAAGAATCGTTTACAGGTTGCTTCATCTTCATCGGTCATTGCGATTACGATGTCGCCATTATTGGCGTTCGATTGCTTCCGAACAATCACTTGGTCGCCATCCAGAATACCTGCGTTAATCATACTTTCTCCTCGAATCGTCAACATAAATAAAGCATTTTCTTCTGTACGTAAATCAGGAGGTAACGGGAAGAAATCTGATGCTTCTTCCACCGCTAAAATTGGTTCACCAGCAGTTACGACACCTAACATCGGAATAGTTGTCGGTTGAATCCCGATCTTTTCCAAGCCTTCTGGTGTTAATTCGATTGCTCGCGGTTTTGTTGGGTCACGTAAGATTAGACCCTTTTTTTCAAGACGAGCTAAATGTCCGTGAACGGTAGAAGTTGAGGATAAATCAACAGCCTTCCCAATTTCGCGAACGGTTGGCGGATAGCCCTTTAATTCGACTTGTTCGTATATATATTTAAGTACTTCTAATTGTCTTGTTTCTGTACGTTTCGCCAAAACCCGCACCTTCTTTCAATTGATAAAATTAGTGTACCATAAAATGCGAACGAAATCAAACAAGCGTTCGTGTTTTATAAATATCAGAATATAGTTGTTTTTTTAAGGGAGTTCTTATAATATAGACAGTGAGAGTAAGGAGGGATTTTGATGTTATCGAAAGAAAAAATTGCCCGTATAAATGAATTAGCGAATAAAGCAAAAGTGGA
The DNA here is from genome assembly GCF_051712285.1 of Enterococcus sp. DIV1337a. Taxonomy (NCBI): domain Bacteria; kingdom Bacillati; phylum Bacillota; class Bacilli; order Lactobacillales; family Enterococcaceae; genus Enterococcus; species Enterococcus sp. DIV1337a. The sequence continues at coordinate 1,278,401 of NZ_JBIOOP010000001.1, forward strand.
AGAACTTAGTGCAAAAGAAAAAGTCGAACAACAAGAATTACGTAAAGAGTATTTAGAGGCATTTCGTGGAGGGATGCGTCACCATATTGAAGGAATGAAGGTCGTGGATCAAGAAGGGACCGATGTGACTCCTGAAAAACTAAAACAAATTCAACGTGAAAAAGGACTTCACAACAGAAAGTAATTGCTTTCATTGTCGAAATAAGCTACACTATGAATAAAGGTAAAAAAAACCTAAATTAGGAGATGATTTTTTTGTTTGACAAGACAGATCAATTGGGCGTTAATACAATCCGGACATTAAGTATTGAAGCCGTACAAAAAGCGAACTCAGGACATCCTGGTTTACCAATGGGTGCTGCCCCAATGGCGTATGCACTTTGGACAAAACATTTAAAGGTGAATCCAACAACTTCTAGAAACTGGGTTGATCGTGATCGTTTTGTACTTTCAGCAGGCCACGGTTCTGCGATGTTGTACAGCTTATTACATCTATCAGGATACAACGTAACAATTGACGATTTGAAAAATTTCCGTCAATGGGATAGTAAAACACCAGGGCATCCAGAAGTGCACCACACAGATGGTGTTGAAGCAACAACGGGACCTTTAGGACAAGGGATTGCTATGGCTGTTGGTATGGCAATGGCTGAAGCACATTTAGCTGCAACTTATAATCGTGATAGTTTCCCTGTTATGGATCATTATACGTACGCAATTTGTGGTGACGGCGATTTAATGGAAGGTGTTTCTCAAGAAGCAAGTTCAATGGCTGGTCATATGAAATTAGGAAAATTAATTGTCTTGTACGATTCAAATGACATCTCATTAGATGGACCAACTTCTAAAGCCTTTACTGAAAATGTTGGTGCTCGTTATGAAGCATACGGATGGCAACATATTTTAGTTAAAGATGGCAATGATTTAGATGAAATTGAGGCTGCGATTGAAGCGGCCAAAGCTGAAACAGATAAACCAACATTGATTGAAGTTAAAACAGTCATTGGTTACGGGGCACCAAAAGAAGGAACTTCTTCCGTTCACGGCGCGCCAATTGGTGAAGAGGGCATTACAGCGGCTAAAGCTGTTTATGGTTGGGAATATCCTGACTTTACTGTGCCAGAGGAAGTCGCTGCTCGTTTTAAAGAAACGATGATTGACGAAGGCCAAAAAGCAGAAGACGCTTGGAATGAGATGTTTAAGAACTATGAACATGCGCACCCAGAATTAGCCAAACAATTTAAAGAAGCTTTTGCTAACCAATTACCTGAAGGTTGGGAACAAGAATTACCTAAATATGAACTAGGAACAAGTGCTGCAAGTCGTGTAACAAGTAAAGAAACGATTCAAGCTATTTCAAAAGTTGTTCCAAGTTTCTGGGGCGGTTCTGCCGATTTATCTGCTTCAAATAATACAATGGTTGCTGCAGAAAAAGATTTCGAACCTGGTCAATATGAAGGCCGTAATATTTGGTTTGGTGTTCGCGAATTTGCAATGGCGGCAGCAATGAACGGGATTCAATTACACGGCGGTAGCCATGTTTATGGAGGAACATTCTTTGTCTTTACTGACTACTTACGTCCAGCAATCCGTTTAGCCGCTTTACAAAAAGTTCCTGTAACTTACGTCTTAACGCATGACTCTGTTGCGGTGGGCGAAGATGGGCCAACACACGAACCAATCGAGCAATTGGCAAGTGTTCGTTGCATTCCAAATGTTCATGTGATTCGTCCAGCAGACGGCAATGAAACTGTTGCTGCTTGGAAAATTGCTATGACTTCTACGGAAACACCAACTATTTTAGTTTTAAGTCGTCAAAACTTACCTGTTTTAGAAGGAACGTTAGAACACGCTTCTGATTCTGTTCAAAAAGGTGCTTATGTATTGTCACCACAAAAAGGTGAACAACCAGCAGGGATTTTAATTGCGACTGGTTCTGAAGTAAATCTAGCAGTGGAAGCACAAGCTAAATTAGCGGAAGAAGGCATCGATGTATCTGTCGTGTCAATGCCAAGTTTTGATTTGTTTGAAAAACAATCTGCTGAATATAAAGAAAGTGTGTTACCTAAAGCTGTGACAAAACGTGTGGCGATTGAAGCTGCAGCAAGTTTTGGTTGGGAGCGCTATGTAGGGACGGAAGGTAAAACAATTACAATTGATCACTTCGGCGCTTCTGCACCTGGCGGTCTAGTTCTTGAAAAATTCGGCTTTACTCCTGAAAATGTGGTTAATACCTATAAATCACTATAAATAAACAATAAAAAACCTGAATGCTTTTGATCGCATTCAGGTTTTTTACTTCATTTCTTTTTGGGAGTGAAGAGTATAAAATGAAAAAATAATGCGAACAATTGGAACCCAATACCAGTTAAAGTAACACCGGACCAACCATAGTTTTGCCACATTAATGTACCAATCAATGAACCTAGTGAACCGCCGATGAAATAGAAAAACATAAAGACTGTATTGTTACGATTGCTGGCTTCTTCTCCCAAATTTTGCACGCGTGTTTGATTGGCTACTTGTCCGAATTGAGTACCGATATCTAAAACAATAATTGCTAAGATTAGCAAAACCACGTGTGTTCCACCTAGAAAAAGTAAGATAAAACTACCGAACTGCATCAGCAGGCCAATCAAAACAATCTTACGTTCTGGATAATAATCGGATAGACGACCAATGATGGGTGCTACGAAAGCCCCCGATAAACCAAAAATTGCTAAAATACCGACTTCTTTCGGTCCCCAATAATAAGCTGGACTACTAACAAAGAAAATTAACGTAGACCAAAAAATTGAAAAGGTTGCAAACATAAAAAAGCCATTGACAGTTGCTTCTCTTAACAAAGGTTGCGATTTGATTAGCATAGGAAGACTTTTCAAAGAACCTAAATAAGTTAATCGATTTGAAGTTTTAGTATGTATCGCTGTTTTGGGCAATTTTATTTGGAGTAGAACGACCAATGCTAACACGAAGACTACGGCGATTAGGTAGACTGTTCGCCAAGAAGCTGCACTAGCAATGAAACCCGAGATCGTTCGAGACAATAAAATCCCTGTCAATAGTCCGCCCAGCATTCGACCCGTTACTTTACCACGGTTCGCTGGTCCCGCCATGACCGCAGCATAAGGAATAATAATTTGGGCGACAATAGAGAGCAACCCAATAAAAAAAGAAGAGAGTGCGAAAAGGAGAAAACTTGGTGCAAAAAACGCAGCACTTAGAGACAGCGAGGAGAGCACAGCTACGCGAATGATTAATTTGCGGCGATCAACGACATCGCCTAATGGAACCAGAAAAAGTAATCCTAGCGCATACCCTAATTGAGTCAGCATAGTAACAAAACCAATAGAACCAATACTGACTTGAAAGGCCTGAGCAATTTGGGTGCCGATTGGTTGAATATAATACATATTGGCGACCACGATCCCGCAAGTTAACGCTAATAAAAACGTCACTTGATTTGTTAAACCCGATTGTTGTTTCTTCATCTAACCACCTACATTTCTATGTAATTCATTTTGTAATACAAAAACTACACAGTAATAGTTGTTTTGACTACAAAAGCAGACTTCTCTTATAAAGTTTGTTCAAAAAGTGACAAGTCCATTAAAAAGTTTATCACAATAAATAAAGAAAAGTAAGAGGATAAATAACAAAAATCTCATCAAAGCGAAAAGAAGAAGTGGTTGTTTTCACAAGTATAGAGAGGGTTAATTAAATACAAACAAGATTTCAATTACATTACAGAAATTTTAAAACTCAAAATTTAATACGTTTATTTCTTGTTTCAATAGGAAATTAACGGTAAAATAGAAAAGTGAGATAGTGAGGAGGAAAAATGAATGAGCGAACAGTTAACAAGAAGTAGTAAACATATTCAAAAAGCTCTTAAAAAGCAAAAAGCTTATAAACGTGCTACCGCCGTTGCGGGGACTTCAATGATTTTAGCACCTGTGGTTGGTGCTGCGGTACCTGCCCAAGCAGAATCAAGCCAGCAAGCATTTATTAATGAAATCGGAAATTCAGCAGCAGCCGTTGCCAATAGCAATGATATGTATGCTTCCGTCATGATTGCTCAAGCGTTGCTAGAAAGTAGTTATGGTAGTTCTGGGTTAGCATCTGCACCAAACTATAACTTGTTTGGTGTCAAAGGAAGTTATAATGGACAATCTGTTTATATGCCAACAAAAGAATATTTAGACGGACAATGGGTGACCGTCACAGCAGCATTTAGAAGTTATAATTCTTATGCGGAATCGTTCCAAGATCATGCCAATGTTATTCGTTCCACTGCTTTTGGGGATACATACCATTATTCAGGCGTTTGGAAGAGTAATACTAGCAGTTATCGCGATGCAACAGCCGCTTTAGCTGGAAGTTATGCCACTGATCCAGGCTATGCCGAAAAATTGAATTGGTTAATTGAAGCATATAATTTAACGCAATATGATTGGGGAGCACCAGTCGCTCAAACCACTAGTTATTCAGATACAACGGGAACCGTTGATACAACAATCGATACAGCGGCTTCTGCAACAGCAACAGCAGAAACTGTAGCTAGTCAAAGTTACACTGTCGCAAACGGCGACACATTGTGGGACATTGCTGCACGTTTTGGAACGACAGTTGATAATTTAATGTCACTAAATGGATTAACATTGGATTCTGTTTTATCGGTGGGTCAAACCATCCAAATCGGTTAATTTTGCAATTATTTAGTTGAAGAAAGACCTTACAAAAGCAGTAGTTTTTGTAAGGTCTTTTATCGTGAAAATAGGTAGGGCCAGCAGCAATTATTTGATGAGTATAATCCGTTTTTTTATTTAATTTTTCACAAACTAAAATTCGTTTTTCTGGTAGAAATCGTTTTTTTGAGCTATGCTTAGAGAAAGAATTATTATATTGTTTGTAAAATTGGAGGATGTAGGATTATGACTAAAGGTTATGTAAAATCAGTAACAGAGTTAATTGGTCAAAGCCCAGTTGTGAAATTAAAACGGATGGTACCAGAAGGAGCTGCAGATGTTTTTGTTAAACTAGAGTTCTTTAATCCTGGTGGCAGTGTGAAAGATCGAATTGCTTTAAGCATGATCCAACAAGCTGAAGCAGATGGTCGCCTAAAACCTGGACAAACGATTATTGAGCCGACTAGTGGTAATACAGGCATTGGGTTAGCAATGGTAGGTGCTGCGTTGGGATATCCAGTTAAGATTGTGATGCCAGATACTATGAGTATTGAACGCCGCAAATTAATGCAAGCATATGGGGCTGATTTATTATTAACCCCTGGTGCCGAAGGAATGAAAGGGGCAATTGCAAAAGCCACAGCATTAGCAAAAGAACACGGATACTTCATGCCTTTGCAATTTAATAATCCAGCTAATCCAATGGTCCATGAACAAAAAACAGGAAAAGAAATTGTTGATGTCTTTGGTAAACGTGGCTTAGATGCGTTTGTTTCTGGTGTTGGCACTGGAGGAACCGTTACAGGAGTTGGCCATGAATTGAAACGGATTTTTCCAGACATTGAAATTGTTGCAGTAGAACCAACTGAGTCGCCCGTTTTAGAAGGTGGCGAACCAGGTCCACATAAAATCCAAGGAATAGGCGCTGGTTTTGTCCCAGACGTTTTAGACACCACCGTTTATCAAAAAGTTGCCGCTGTTTCTAGTGAAGACGCGTTAGAAACTGCTCGTTTAATGGGGCCAAAAGAAGGCATCCTTGTGGGGATTTCAGCAGGGGCAGCAATTAAAGCTGCTATTGATCTCGCAGTCGAATTAGGCGCAGGAAAACGTGTCCTAGCGCTAGTTCCAGATAACGGTGAACGTTATCTTTCGACAGCTCTTTATGAATTTTCAGAATAAAAAACATGGAAAAAGACGAGCATTTCTCTTGGTTTAGTAAAATGCTCGTTTTTTCCACGAGAATCCTACAATAATTCTTGTCAATCGTAATAAGAAATAGTATTATTTAAGAAAGATAGACAGGGGAGGGATACAAAGATGGACAACGTATTGGTTAAAAATGCACTTGCTGAATTAAAAGAAGCCAATATCCGAATTACTCCGCAACGTTATGCTATCTTGGAATATTTAATCGAAAATCATACACACCCAACAGCTGATGAAATTTATCGCGCATTAGAAGATCATTTTCCAAATATGAGTGTAGCAACGGTTTACAACAATCTACGTTTATTTACTGAAATCGGTTTCGTTCAAGAAATGAGTTATGGCGATGCATCTAGTCGTTTTGATTTTAGTTCGAAGAAACATTATCACGTGATTTGTCAAAAATGTGGTAAAATCGTTGATTTTCATTATCCAGGGTTAGAGGACGTTGAAATGGCCGCTAGTAAATTAACAGGCTTCGAAATTAATGAACATCGTTTAGAATTATATGGATTATGTCCAGACTGCCAACAAGCACAACAGGAGAATGTGTAAAAAATTACATACTGTTAAAAATTTATCAAAAGATAAGTCACTTGTCTAGGCAAATTTCACAAGCGTAAGAGTTTTCACTCTTATGCTTGTTTTTTTGTATGGTTATTGACTTTTAAATTCTTAAAAACAAAAAATTAACTAGCTATTATTAAGAATTAGTAATGGTTTGTGAATTTTTTTATATGTAATTCACAAGCATAGAACTCGAATAAGCTTGATTCCTCTGATATATTTTAAACAGACAGAGGGAGACGTCACCTCTGCAAAACAAAGATTGTGAAAGAAGGGATTTACAACATGAAAGTCGTAGTCGTAGGATGTACCCATGCTGGAACTTCAGCAGTTAAAAGTATTTTAGCAAATCACCCGGAGGCCGAAGTCACTGTATATGAAAGAAATGACAATATTTCTTTCCTATCTTGCGGAATCGCCTTGTACGTTGGAGGCGTAGTTAAAAATGCTGCTGATTTATTTTATTCAAATCCAGAAGAACTGGCTTCTTTAGGAGCAACAGTGAAGATGGAACACAATGTTGAAGAAATCAACGTGGACGACAAAACTGTTACAGCGAAAAACTTACAAACGGGTGCAACAGAGACCGTTTCTTATGATAAATTAGTGATGACAACTGGTTCTTGGCCAATTATTCCACCAATTCCAGGAATTGATGCTGAAAATATTTTATTATGTAAGAACTATTCACAAGCCAACGTGATTATCGAAAAAGCGAAAGATGCCAAACGTGTCGTTGTCGTTGGAGGCGGTTATATTGGTATTGAATTAGTAGAAGCTTTTGTAGAATCAGGGAAACAAGTCACTTTAGTTGACGGATTAGACCGCATTTTAAATAAATATTTAGATAAGCCATTCACAGATGTTTTAGAAAAAGAATTAGTTGATCGTGGTGTTAATTTAGCTTTAGGTGAAAATGTCCAACAATTCGTAGCGGATGAGCAAGGCAAAGTGGCAAAAGTTATTACACCAAGTCAAGAATTTGAAGCAGACATGGTGATTATGTGTGTTGGTTTCCGTCCAAATACAGAATTATTAAAAGATAAAGTTGACATGTTACCAAATGGTGCAATTGAAGTCAATGAGTATATGCAAACAAGCAATCCTGATATTTTTGCTGCGGGTGATAGTGCAGTTGTTCACTACAACCCAAGTCAAACAAAAAATTATATCCCGTTAGCAACGAATGCTGTCCGTCAAGGTATGCTAGTAGGTCGTAATTTGACTGAACAAAAATTGGCTTATCGTGGCACACAAGGAACTTCTGGTTTATATTTATTCGGTTGGAAAATTGGTTCCACAGGTGTGACAAAAGAAAGTGCCAAATTAAACGGACTGGATGTCGAAGCGACTGTTTTCGAAGATAACTATCGTCCAGAGTTTATGCCAACAACTGAAAAAGTTCTGATGGAATTAGTCTATGAAAAAGGAACACAACGCATTGTTGGTGGTCAATTGATGTCTAAATATGATATCACACAATCTGCCAATACTTTATCATTAGCGGTCCAAAATAAAATGACTGTCGAAGATTTAGCGATTTCTGATTTCTTCTTCCAACCTCATTTTGATCGCCCATGGAACTACTTAAACTTATTAGCCCAAGCTGCTTTAGAAAATATGTAATTAATAAGAGAAAAAGGATGAAGAACCTCCGTTCTTCATCCTTTTTGTTAGTCACTAAGCGCTCCAGTTGTTTGGTTCATTAATGCCATTAATTGCTCTTTCGTTGTTCGTTTGACAGAAAGAGGAGGGAGATTATCTAAAGAAAAATAAGCGCAATTCGAGGTTTCAACGTTTTTTTCAAAGGGATGATTTTCTAAAATCTCACAAGAAAAGATCATTTTATAGTACTGAAATAGTTGAGGAATGTCTTTTCGTTTATCTGTATCATAAACAGCAAGCAATTCTTTTGCTGTAACAACTAAGCCAGTTTCTTCCAATACTTCTTTTTCAATATTTTCTTTAGGGGAGCAGCCAATTTCGGCATAGCCACCAGGTAATGACCATTCTTTGGTCCGTAAATCTTCAACTAATAAAAAACGATTCTCTTTTTTTATCAAACCACGCACATCTACTTTCGGTGTTGGATAACCTTCCTCTTTAGTTAAGATTTTTTCTAAGTCGGACAAAACAGTCGCTTCGGGTCCGGTTGCGCTAATAAGTTGTAACGTAAGTTCTCGTAGTTCTTGGTAACGTTCTTGATCAAAAGCATCTTTCCCGTAAAAAAGACCTGCATCCGCCAATGCTAGCAACCGCTTGTAGGTGTTCAAATAATCCATATACGCACGCTCCTCATAGACTTAATACGTTTAGTTTAACAGAAAAAAATAAAGGAAGGGCAGATTTAGCGAGAAAAGGCGTCGTTTTAAGGAAATAATAAAAAATAAATGACTAGCTTACATTTTTAAACTACCTATGCTATTACTTAATAAAAAGAAGTGAGATTACAATAATTTTATTATGTAAACAAAGCAAAAAGATTGACGTTATTCGCCAGACAAGTTAATATCATACTATTCGTTTTTACGAATCATTGGGTTTTAAGCGCCTGGAGGTTTTTCCGACATTATGGGACGCTTGGAATCCTTGTTTAATTTTAATTAAACAGTTGATTTAATCTACAAAGGAGTTTTAGTATGTCAGTATTTATTAGAGAGTGTACCGTCGCAGACGTACCAGAATTAGAGGCCATTTGCCAAGAGACTTTTGCAGATACTTATGGAGATGGCGAAAACGAAGAGGATTTACAGGCACATTTTGAGAGGAAATTTAGTCCAGCAGTTTTAGAAAGCGAAATCTTACATAAAGATTCGCAATATTTCTTTGCTTTTTATAATAATGAACTTGCAGGTTATGTGAAATTAAATCACGGTGATGCTCAGATTACCTATCAACATCCACAAGCGTTACAAGTTGAGCGCATTTATATTCGTAAATCTTTTAAGCGTTTAGGCTTAGGCAAACATTTGATTACGAAAGCAATTGAATTAGCAGAAGAAGCAGAAAAAGAGACGGTTTGGCTAGGTGTTTGGGAACATAATCATCCAGCGCAAAAATTTTATCAATCATTGGGCTTCGTCAAAACAGATGAACATGATTTTTATATGGGAAATGAACGCCATACCGATTATACAATGACGAAACAGTTAAAAGAGTCAACGTAAAGCAAAAACAAGGAAACGGACGCAATGAAGCCGACGATTCCTTGTTTTTTTATCTTAAAATTGTGAAGGAGATTTTCCATAATATTTTTTGAATAATTTACTGAAATGATAGGCATCTTCGTAACCAACCGTTTTTGCTACTTCTTTGACACTTAAGGAATCATTTTTCAGCAATTCTTTCGCATGGTTTAAGCGGATTTGAATTAAATAATTGATTGGTCCAACGCCTGTGGCCGCTTTAAAGGTTTTCGACAAATAAGTCGGGGTAACATATAACATTTCAGCTAACTGTTCCAAAGTTATTTCTTCGTCATGGTGGGTTTCCAGATAATAAATCGTATGATTGACTAAATTTCGTTTTCTTTTTTCCGTTTTCGATAGCCGAGTTTCAATTTTATTTTCTTGATCAACTGCTAAGCTTCTTAAAATATAAACCAATAGTTCAATAACTAAAGCTTTAATTTGTAACGCTGATTCAACTTCTTGATGGTTTAATTCATGAACAATTTGCCAAGCTTTTTCTAAAAAAGTACCATGTAAATGACTTAAATCTAATAAAGCTGATTTATTTGGAAATACGTTTCGCGCTAAGCCTTCTAAATAGAGATTTGAAATGCCAATGTGTAGTTGATGTGAGTAAGTTCCTGCTTTTTGTTGCTCACCATGCTCCGTTCGCGGATTAAAAAGAAACACCGTACCAGCAGTGGCATGGTACTGTTGCTCTTGCACAATATATTCAGATTCACCTTCTAAAAGAATAGATATTTCCAGAAATTCATGATGATGGCAATTATAAGGGTGGGTCTCTTCGTTCCAAGGATCGAAGGCATATAAAATTTCAGGATTAAACGTTCGACTATTTGTGTAGTTCATAAAAAATCACTCCTACTTGTATCCGCTTTCTATACTATATTGTACATCAAAATATACAAGAATGCCCATTTCTTTTCCTATAAAAAAACAGTAATCTTATACACGTCCATAAAAACAAGAGAGAGTAGGGGAGAAAATGAATAGTTTTGAATGGATTTGGCAATATGCTAAAAAGAATAAGAATAAGTTACTGCTAGCTGTTATTTTTGTCGTTATTAACGCTATTTTAATTGTTATTATTCCATTGTTATCTGGCAGAATCGTAGACCAAGTAATCAATCAGGGGAAAACTGAAGAGCTTGTCCCAATTCTTGGGATTATGATTGGGGTAACCGTTATTCGGACAGTTGTTCGTTATAGTTATCAAGTCTTGTTTGAATCGGTTGGACAATCTGCGTTATTTGACTTAAGAAAAGATATGTATGTCAAACTTCAAGAATTAGATTTTGATTTCTTTAATCATACACGTGTTGGCGACATTATGGCGCGAATGACAGGGGATACAGATGCTATCCGCCATTTCGTTTCTTGGGTCACTTATAACCTCTTAGAATGTATTTTATGGTTCATCGCAGCCGTGATTGTGATGGGGACGATCAATTGGCAATTGATGCTGGCATTAATTTTAATTACGCCTTTGATTTTTCTGTTAACACAAAAAATGTCGAAGGAATCGCATCCGGTATTTTTTGAGATTCGGGAAAGTTTTTCTCGGCTAAATTCGATGGTCGAAGAAAATATTGGTGGAAATCGGGTGGTTAAAGCTTTTTCTCAAGAACCTTATGAAATTGAAAAGTTTAACAAGCACAATGAAGACTATAAAAAATGGAATATGGCTTCCGCAGATGTCTCTAAAAAATATTTACCGTGGTTAGACGGTTTTGCAGGTAGTTTAAATGTTATTGCCTTAGTTCTTGGTGGCCTCTTTGTGATTCAAGGTCGGATGACAATTGGTGATTTAGTGGCCTTTAACGGCTTTCTCTGGATGTTGAACATGCCGATGCGAATGAGTGGCTGGTTGATCAATGATGTCCAACGCTTTACGGCATCGTCCATTAAAATTCGTCAGTTATTAGCAACGAAACCGAAGATTCCCATTGCTCGGGAAAAAGAAGCAAAACCAATCCAAGGCTATGTGACGTTTGAACACGTGTCCTTTCATTTTTCAGATGATCCAGAAACCCCCATTTTATCGGATGTTTCATTTTCAGCAAAACCTGGTGAAACAATTGGTATTTTAGGGGAAACTGGCTCAGGCAAAACCACTTTAGTTAACTTAATCGCTCGGTTCTATGATCCAACAAAAGGCACTGTTTATATTGATGGAAAAGATGCTAAAAGCTATTCTGTTCGTAAATTGCGAGAAAATATCTCCATGGTTATGCAAGATGTCTTTCTTTTTTCCAATACGATAGAAGATAACATTGCTTTTGGTAATGCACTGGCTAACTTGGAACAAGTGCAAATGATGGCTGAAATTGCTGATGCCCATAGCTTTATTTCCAGAATGCCCGAAGGTTACGCAACAATTGTTGGTGAACGCGGCGTTGGCTTATCTGGTGGCCAAAAACAGCGGATTTCACTGGCACGTGCTTTAACTAAAGATCCAGCTATTTTAATTTTAGATGACACAACTTCAGCTGTTGATATGGAAACAGAATCAAAAATCCAAAAAGAACTAGGCCGTTTGACGGAAAAGAAAACAACATTTATTATTGCCCACCGAATTTCTTCTGTGAGAGAGGCCAATTTAATTTTGATGATGGAAAAAGGCCGTGTGGTAGAAAGCGGTACGCATAGCGAATTAGTCGAACAAAGAGGCAAATATTTTGACGTATATCAAAAACAATTAGGTCTGACAAAGGAAGGTGAGTCGCGTGGCTAGAAATACGTTTGATGTGGATGAGACTTTAGAAAAAGAATTTAATTGGTCCCATTATAAACGATTAGGCGCTTATATTAAGCCTTACAAAAAAGCTGTTTTTAAAACGTTATTTGTCATCATATTAGCTAATCTTGCAAGTATGTTAGGCCCTTACTTTACTAAAATTGCGATTGACCAAGTAATTCCACAAAAGAATCTCTCGTTACTCTTGATACTAGGGGCTATTTTCCTATTTTCTTTGGTGATTATTGGTTGGTGTATGCGGTATCGAATATATGCCATCACAGAAATTGGACAAGATATTTTAAAAGATATGCGTTTTTCAATTTTTGAGCATCTACAAAAATTACCATTTTCTTATTTTGACAGTCGGCCGCACGGAAAAATCTTAATTCGGGTGGTCAATTACATCAATACGTTAAGTGATTTACTAAGTAACGGACTGATAAATTTAATTTCTGATTTATTTAATGTGCTTATTACCTTAATTTTCATGTTATTTATTGATGTGAAATTAACCTTGTACAGTTTGCTGCTATTGCCTGTGTTGTTCGTGATGGTTCTGTTTATCCAAGGGAAACAACGGAAAGCTTACCAAGAGCTTAGCAATAAACAATCAAACTTAAATGCCTATATTCACGAAAGTATTGCAGGAATTAAAATTACACAATCTTTTGCACGAGAAGATGAAAATTTCCAGATTTTTAACGAGGTAAGTGAAGAATATCGTCAATCTTTTATGAAAGCTGTGCGTGTCCAATATTTGCTATGGCCAGCAGTTCAAAATATATCCGTCATTACGACTTGTTTTATCTATTTTGTAGGAATCCGTCAATTAGGTGTGTCCGTTACCACTGGGACGCTAATTGCTTTTATCGGTTATATCAATAACTTTTGGAATCCGGTCATCAATATTGGTAACTTCTACAATTCTCTGATTACTGCAACTGCCTATTTGGAAAGGATTTTTGAAACAATGGATGTTGTTCCAGAAATTCAAGATGCGCCGAATGCTATTGAGTTGCCGCCAATTAAAGGAACCGTCGACTTTCAGCATGTTTATTTCCGTTATGAAGAAGGAAAAAATATTTTGACCGATGTTAGTTTTCATATTGAGCCAGGACAAACAATCGCCTTGGTTGGGCCAACAGGTGCGGGTAAAACCACAATCATCAATTTGTTAAGTCGTTTTTATGATGTGAATGAAGGGGCCGTTAAAATTGATGGTTATGATGTTCGCGATGTGACACTCCGTTCGCTAAGAAAACAAATGGGGGTAATGCTTCAAGATACGTTTATTTTTTCAGGAACGATCATTGAAAACATTCGGTACGGAAATTTAGCAGCCACAGAGGAAGAAGTTATCCAAGCCGCAAAAATTGTTCGTGCGCACGACTTTATCAAGGATTTAAAAGATGGCTATGAAACAGTTGTGGAAGAGCGGGGTAGTACACTTTCAGCAGGACAACGCCAATTAATTTCATTTGCTCGTGCTTTACTGGCAGATCCCAAAATTTTAATTTTAGACGAAGCAACCTCCAGTATTGATACAAAAACAGAAGAATTGTTACAAGAAGGACTACAACAACTTCTGAAAGGACGGACATCGTTTATTATTGCTCATCGGCTTTCTACTATCAAAAATAGCGATAAAATTTTCTATATTGATGGTGGTCGTATTGTGGAAGAAGGATCTCATGATCAACTAATGGCAAAACATGCGTTATATCATCATTTATATCAATCGCAATACGACTTATTAAAGAGCTAGATGATAAAACAGAGAAAATTCTTAGTTGAATCTTTCTCTGTTTTTCTGTATCGTAACCTTAACAAAGGAAAAAAATGATGAGGTGCCAAATGAATCGGAATTTTGAAGTGGAATTAACAACATTATGTATGATTAGAAATCAGAAAAACGAAATTCTTGTGCAAGAACGACAAAAAAAGGATTGGCCTGGTTGGACGTTCCCTGGCGGACATGTTGAAAAAAACGAGGGCATGGAAACAGCCATAGTTCGCGAACTCCTTGAAGAAACAGGATTAGTGCTGAAGCCACAATTAGTAGGTGTTGCAGAATGGCTGAATGATTGTTCGGGTGCCCGCGAATTAGCCACATTATTCATTGCAGAAACAGCGGATGAACTACCAGAAGAAACGGAACAACCCTTGTTTTGGGTCACTGAAAAAGAATTGCGAGAAGGTCCTTTAGCTGGCAGTTTAGCAGAACTTTTCCCAGTATTTTTTGGTGAAAAACAATTTTATTTTAAAAATAATACAGCTTAATGATTCAAACCTAAAAGATTAAATCAATCCCACTTATTAAAAGAGAGGAAATCTAAAATTAAACATTGCTATTTATAAGCAATGTTTGCTATTCTTAATAAAAGGGAATTAATTTTTTATATAATGAGGGGGAAAAAGTGTGTTAAAAAGAAAAGTGGGGATTATCGCAGGCGTTTTCTGTTCAGCTTTGTTACTGACAGGCTGTGGCAAAAGTGCGAAAGACGAGTTCATTCAAGGGATTGGCAATCAAAACGCACAAGAATCTGGGGTTTGGGATTTCTCTATGTCAATTAGTGACATGAAATTTTCACAAGAAGATGGTGCACAAACGAATCCTATGATTGGGATGCTCATCACGCAAATCAAAGACGCATCGCTTTCTGGGAAGATTCAAGTAGATGCCAAAAAAGAAAAAGCATTCAGCTTAGAGATGAAATTAAAAGCGATGGGCATGGATGTACCGATTTCATTGATTGGATCATTAGATAACGAGGGCAAAGAGCCAAAACTCTATTTAGCAACAGATATGATGGAATATATTGTCGCTGTCGCAGACTCAATGACTGACGGTGCTATTGACAGTTCTCAGTTAGATACAGAAAAACTAAAAGGAAAATACATTGATCTTTTAGCCATGAACGAGGAAAGTACGAAAGAATGGCAAGATACAATCAAAGAGTATCAAGAATCGGAAAAAGAACGAAAACAGTCTGCTAAGGAATACAAAGAGTTTTTAGAAGGATTAGACAAGGATGCGTTCGAGAAAAAAGGGGACACCATTACCCATACGTTTACAAAAAAAGAATTACAAAAGTTAATCAAAATTACGACAGAAACATCTGAGAAAGGTAAAGAACAAGATCCTTTCGAAAAAGTCAAAGATGTTTCTGCTAAAGTTTCTGTTAATACAAAAGAAAATAAAACAAATATGTTGATTAATGTGAAACCGCAACAAGACAAGAACGTTGACATGGGACTTGAATCATTATCTAGTAAAATTAGCATTACACAAAAAGCCAAAAAAGCGACGATTTCAATGCCTAAGAAAGAAAATATTTTATCAGAACAAGAAGTTGAAAAAATATTTTCCGATAGTACCTCTATGACAGGTCTATCGACTGAAGACACGACTGTTGCGATCAATCAATAATGATGAATGACCAATAAAAAACTGCAGCAAAAAATCAAAGAAAATTTAATTAACAAACATAATTTTTATAACGTAAATGACAAAATCAGTCTAGATAAATTAAAGACTGGTTTTGTTTGCTTTTCAATGCTTTTTACTCTACTTTGTATAATGTATATTATGTTAACTAGAATAAAATGAAAAACTTTAGCCGATAACTTGTCACTTCTCTTTCGACTAATCAATTCACCCAACTAACCGCAACACTAGTTTGCTGAGCTAGTTGGGTTTACTGTTTATTTAAACGTTGTATTGTTCATTTCTTGATGAATTTCTTTGCTCGCTTCATATAGAAACAATGTTTGTTTTTTACTTAATGCATAATCGACAATGGGTTTTGGATAATTTTCTCCTAAATGAACATGATATTGCGTTTGTAAGGCTTCGTTCATTAGATCTGGTTGATGAATATACTTTTGTGGCACTTGTTTAAGTTCTGGGACATATTTTTTGATGAACTGGCCGTCATTATCAAATTTCTTTGATTGGATAATTGGATTAAAAATCCGAAAATACGGGACAGCGTCCGTTCCTGTTGAAGCAGCCCATTGCCAGCCACCAATATTATTGGCCGCATCATAGTCAATCAACATTTTTTGAAAGTATTTTTCACCCCAACGCCAATCGATGTGTAAATTTTTAACCAAAAAAGAGGCAGTAATCATTCTCAAGCGGTTGTGCATCCAACCAGTTTGATTCAACTGCCGCATTGCGGCATCAATTATAGGGTAGCCAGTCTCCCCTTTTTGCCACTTGACAAACATCTCTGGATCATTTACCCATTGAATATAACGAAATTTTTCTTGAATAGCTTCCTCTTTTTGGTGTGGAAACGTACTATAGATCATATTGTAAAAGTCGCGCCAAGCTAATTCTTTTTTGAAGGTTTCTTTACTTAAACTAGGTGGTGCAGATGCAAGTTCTTGCCAAATGGTGCGAATCGAAAGTTCTCCCGTTCTTAAAAAAGTAGACAGATGACTCGTTTGATCCTGGTAAGGAAAATCACGCTTATTTTCATAGGACTGAAGTTTTTGATCAATAAAAGTATTTAAGCGCCTTCTGGCCGTTTCTTCGCCGACACTATAGTGTGTTAAAGGAATCCTCGCAATCTGCTCACGATATATTGCTTCCTCTTCTGGAAAAAGGCACGCACTAAAAATTTTTTCAGCTGTATAGAACACAGGAATCGGTGTTTCTTTAGGCGCCTCTTTCCATTTATTGTAATAGGGCGTAAACACTTGGTACTGGCTGCCATCGTTCTTCTTAATTTCTTCAGAGCCATGCAAATAGGCATCTTGAAAAGAGAAAGACTGAATATTATTTTCTTCAAAAAAGCGCATAGCTTGCTGGTCCCGCTTTGCCCCAAAGCCACAAGTATCTTCATTAAAATAAATAGCTTGCCAATCGGGTAATTTGCGTTTCAAACGTGAAAATAAATCTAACGGTTCACCGACCATGATTTGTAAATGTGCCTCTTGATCGATTCGTTCTTTAAACGAGGCTAAACTTGCAAAAAAAGCGTTATGATTAGCACTTTCTTGAATAAATTGTTGAGGATTCATTTGGAATAATAAAATCAATTCATCAGTTGCAGAATTTCGTAACGCATGTGCTAATGCTTTATTATCCTGTAATCGTAAATCACGTCTAAACCACATTACTGTTTTCATTTTTAAATCCTCCTAAATACTTCGTCTTGCTTATCGTAACCGTGACTGCTGATTTTTAAAAGCAACTTGCCTAGACTTTCAAAAAGCCGATAAAAACTGAGTTTTCAGCTTTTATCGGCTTTTTGCTTAAAATTAATAGGAAATATTAAAAGCTTTCATATCTTTCTCAATATATTGCAGGACTTCTGTATTGCCAAAAAATTGCGTAAAATAATAGGCTTGGCGATAGTCATCGGCTGTGTCTTCCCCGAGCATTTGTTTGTTAAAGGCTTTTTCATATAAAAGATAATCTAGCAAGTAAATGGAGTGTTTATCCCGACAAATCTGAATCCCTTTTTCGCTTAAAATGACACTTTTTTGGTAGTCTTTTATTTCCGAGTAGAATTTAGCAGAATTATAATAAATTCTACAACGCTCTAAGGAACATTCTAATTTAAAATCTTCCAATTCTTGTAATGATTTTTCGTAATAGACTTGCGCTTTTCTCATATCTTTTTCCAGTTCATATAGCGTACCTAGCGCATTCAGGCTTAAAATGTTGTAAATATTGACTTTACGGTCAATTTCCGCCCCGCGGTATAGATAAAACAAGGCCTCTGCTTTATCTTTTTTTCCTAATAAACAAGTAATCCCCTTATAATATAACAATTTAGTCGTTAGTTCATTATTAGATAACATAAGACCTTCAGGCACTTCTTGTAATAAATTGTAGGCCTCTAAGTGAAATAAGCGTAAAGATAAATCCTCAATTTTGTTTAGTAGATTTTCAATTTTCTTTTCTTCAGAAATCATCATGCATTCTTCTACTTCTAAATCTAATCGGAGGCAAATAGATGAGAAAATATCTAAACTGTCACATAGATTACGATTTTCAATATTACTAATTGTTGCTTGCGTACAGATGCCATTAGCCAGCTCTGTTTGTGTGATTTTTTTAAGTTTTCTCGCTTGTTTTATTTTGTCTCCTGCTACCTTCACGAACAGACCTCCACTTGTATTATTATGTAAATTCATTAAAAGATGTTATACTTTGATTATCAATTAAAGGAGGTACATGCTATGTTTGATTTACTTGCATTATTGACTGGAACATCAACTTATGGCAACGTTCCCCATGTTTAATTAGTCAATGCGTGTCAAGTATGGTCTTCCATACTTGGCATGTTTCCTTTAAAACTGACTCAATCATACTACAAATGAACAGACAAATACAACAGGAAATCATTTGTTTTTTATTAAGAAAAAGAACAGCAAGAAGCGATAACTACTTCTTGCTGTTCTTTTGTTTAGTTAGATATATTTAGGTTTAAAATGATTTGTTTCTTCTTTTTAACAACCTTGCGGATAATCTCTAATTAATTGTTGATACCAATAAAAAGAATCTTTCCGATAACGGTCTAATGTTCCTGTATCATCGTCATGTTTATCCACGTAAATAAAGCCATAACGTTTTTTCATTTCACCTGTTGTGGCACTGACTAAATCAATCGGTGCCCAAGTTAAATAACCAATTACCTCAATAAAATCTTCTGTCATGGCTTTTTGGACTTGCTCAATATGTTGTTGCAAATAATGAATACGATAGGTGTCGTGCACAGTTCCATCTTCAAAAACATCAACCGCTCCTAAGCCATTTTCCGTTATCATAATTGGTAACCCATAACGTTGGTAAAGCATATTTAATAAATAACGAATACCCATAGGATCTATTGCCCAACCCCATTTAGAAACTTCCAAGTGAGGATTTTGAGTGCCACCCCATAGAGAACTTTCAGCGTCGTCATCTCCTTCAAATTTCGCAACTTCGCTAGCATAATAGTTTAAACCAATCCAATCAATTTTACCTTCAGAAAATGCTTGCTGATCTTCGGGCGAAATAGTAATGTGGAGTCCAAGTTTCTTGTATTCCTTTTGTTTATAAAGTGGAAAGGCTCCATTGCACATTGCATCTATCTGATAAAAATCACGAGTTGTTTGTTTTAATGAGTTTAACGCATTCGTTGGATGGCAATCTTTTGCATAGGCTGGTGTCAACCCAAAAACACAACCAATTTGGAAATCAGGATTAATTGCATGGCCTAATTGAACGGCTTTAACTCCGGCAAGTGTCATATTATAGCCAATTTCAGCTAACACTTGTGGTCGATTTTGGATTTTATCGTATTCTAAACCTGTCAAAATATAGGTGAAAGGTTCAGAAGCGTTTGACGAGGGATCAAGGTGATTCATTTCGTTAAAAGTAGACCAATAAGTAACCTTCTCTTTAAACGCTTCAAAAACAGTCTGACAGTAATGCAAATAATAATCAATAACTTTCCGATTTTTCCATGAACCATATTGTTTGACTAAATGAACTGGCATTTCAAAATGATACAAAGTGACAATTGGTTCGATTCCCTGACTGAGTAATTCATCAATGATTTGATGATAGAAAAACAACCCTTCTTCATTCGGTTCGGCTTCATCTCCTTTTGGAAAAATTCGTGACCAATCGATGGAAATACGGAGTGACGTAAAACCCATTTCTGCAAATAAGGCGATATCTTCCCGATAGCGATGGTAAAAATCAATGCCAGTATGCGAAGGATAATACTTGTCTGCCTCAATGGTCTGGGTGATTTCTCGCGGCTGATCTACGGCACCCACCGTAACCAGATCCATGATTGCTAAGCCTTTGCCGCCTTCTTGATAAGCGCCTTCTAATTGATGAGCGGCGATACTGCCGCCCCATAAAAATTTTTCTTTTTTCATGATAAGTGTCTCCTTTTTATACCACGATATTTAGCATTTCTTGATCATACGAAGTACATTCTCCTGTCGTTCCGATAACATCTAAAAATTCATTCGTATTGGTAATTACACAAATAACAGTATCTGAAAGTCCCTGTTGGCGAATGTAATCAAAATCAACGGTGACTAATGATTGTCCTTGTTGAACGTGCTCGCCTTCTGTCACATGGACAGTGAAACCTTTACCATTTAAAGAAACAGTATCAATACCGATATGAATCAATAGTTCTACACCGTCTGCATTTTTAAGTCCGATGGCATGCTTTGTCGGGAAAACCGAAACAACCTCGCCAGAAAAAGGTGCAACCACTTCGGTATCAGTTGGAACGATTCCAACACCTTTACCTAATGCTTCTGTTGAAAAAGCCGCATCTTCTACTTCACTTAGAGGGATGACGGTTCCTTTAATTGCTGCAAAAACAGGATTTTTGGTTAGTAGTCGTTCTTTTTGTGTTGTTTTGTTCGTCTTTGTTTCTTTAGGTTGTTCATTTTCTTCTGATGGAATCCCTAGGATAAACGAAGCAACCGCTGCACCAACAAAACCGACAATTACTGCGATTAGCATAGCCATAAAGTTCTTCGTATCATTTGTTTTACCTAAATAAGAAGGTAAACTAGTTAGGCCCCACACATAGCCATAAGTTTTGACTTTCAGCAGTCCAGCAATTAGGCCTCCTAAACCACCGCCAATCATTACAGCGATAAATGGCCGACGGAATTTTACGAATACACCATAGACAGCAGGTTCCGTCACTCCCATCAATGCAGTAAAACTAACTGAGCCAAATAATTCACGTTGTTTTGCTTGACGAGCACGCAAGAAGTAACCAAACATGGCTCCCGCAACAGCAATATCTGAAATTGTTGAAGCATGTAAAAAGATGCTATCATAACCTTGCTCACTTAACATTTGCATAATAACAGGCATAACAAAATTACCAGCACCCAATAAAATTAAGAATGGTTGGCAAGCGGCATACAAGGCTGTTACAGCCCATGAACCAACAGTATTTTGTAAAATATCACAAACGAAGAACAATGCATCGCCAATCCATGTACCTAATGGTCCAAAAATCAATAATGTTACTGGTAAGGTAATCAGCATAATTAGTAATGGATTTAAAAAATATTGCAAAGCATCAGGTATCCATTTTTTAAAGCGTTCAGTTAAAATTCCCATAAACCAAACACCTAAAAAGATTGGCACAAAACTGTTTGAATACGTGATTTGTGGTAGTCCTAAGCCAAAAATACTCAGACCTTTGACGCCATCAATTGAATCAGATAACAACGTAACTGCTAACAAAACGGCTAAATAGGGACTTGCTTTGAGACGTTTAGCTGCCGATGCTGCAATAAATACTGGTAAAAATTGAAAAGCAGCGGTACTAATTGTGTTTAACACAATAAACGTTGAGCTGTCTTCTTGGATAATTCCAAGTAATTTAAATAATGATAAAAAGCCTGCCAAAATCCCTGCAACAAAAATCGGTTCGATTAAGGGTGTCATTGTTTCACTCACGACATCGACAATTGCTTTGAATGGATTAGTCTTTTTCTTTGGTGCGTCTGTAGTTATTTCCCCTATTCCTAACATAGGTAATAATTCTTGATAAATATCTTTCACTTGTGTGCCAACAACGACCTGATAAGCCACATTATTATCGATAACGTCAATCACCTGTTTCATTTCTTGGATTTCGGCTGTTTTGGCTTTACTACGATCTTTTAATTGAAATCTCAAGCGCGTGACACAATGTGCCACACTATCAATATTTGCTGGCCCGCCAACTAAGGCAATTAATTCTTTTAAAAATGTTTCATATTTCATTTTCTACACATCGCTTTCTTTTCGCTTTTCTGTTCGTTCAGTCATGCGATGAATGTGCATCATTAAGTATGTTTTTTCATCTTCAGAAATCAGTTTTCCAAAAGTGCCAATGACATACAATTCGATTTTTTTCACCGCACCATAAGCTTCTGGGTAGAGCTGTGAAATTTGTTGATATAACTCAGAATCGTTTTCACTATACGTATCATTGGTTAAAATCCGTTGGACGAAGTATTGTAAATGCTGCATAAAACGCGTGTAATTAATGGATTCATGGTTGATTGGTGTACCAAGATGGTATTGAACGATGGACACAATATCTTTCATAATTTCTGTGACTTTTTCATTCTCTTGGCTGTTTTGAACAGCTTCTTGGATATTTACTAAATGTAGCGCAATTGAGGCTGCTTCGTCTTCTGGAAATGAAACGTTGTATTCTTTGTTTAATCGTTCCACTACTTCTACTCCTAATTGATAGGACTTCGGATAATAGCGCCGTACTTCCCAAAGAAGAGGATTGGAAATATATTGGCCTTTCTTACCACGTTTCAGGGCGTAGTCAATATGATCTAAAAGCGTTAAATACAGGTAATCAGTTGCTTTTTTTTGAAAAAGTTCCTCCGCTCGTAAAATAATGCTACGAACAATTTCAAATAATGATTCTTCTGTATTCGCTAACAAATAACTAAAATGCTCTAAAACATCTGCCGAGTCTAACACAAAGACTTTGTCTACTTCTTCTTTAGAAACTGATTGGCCTACTTTTTTTCGAAAAGCAATTCCTTTAGAATAGACGATTACCTCATTGGTTCCTTTTGTTAAAATCGCTACATTGTTATTTAGTATTTGTTTGACTTTCATATAACCCCTTCTTCCTATAAAAAACCGCGAAAAAAACTCAACAAACAAACTGTCATCCTTAACCCATGTAAAGATTTATAACAGTTGTCTGTTGAGTTCTGCCTGGTCGAACCAGTGACATACTCTTTTCTTGCAACCCCTTGTTGCAATCGTTTTCTTCTTATCCTTATAGTAACAATTTTTACTCGAAATTACAACATCTTTTTGTCTGTTTTATCAATTCCCCTTAATTCCAAAGCACAGAGATTAAATAATACAACAACATGATTCCTACAAATACACCGAGCATTAGTAAAACATACCACCAATTTTTGGCGCTATAGGTTTCATTTTTATTTTTTTCGGTTCGTTTACCTGCAACCCATTTCCATAAATCGTAATTATTCATCTCTCTCACCACCTTTAACGGGTTTATTAGTAAGCCTAACACGGAACGACAAAACTTGAAAACAAAAGGATCACCCGCTTATGCCAACGGATGATCCTTTTTGGTCATTATTCTTCTGGTAAACCGTTATTTTTAATCACTGATTGGTACCAATAAAAACTATCTTTTTTAATACGTCGTAAATCTTTTAACTCATGGTCTTCACGATTAACGTAAATAAAACCGTAGCGTTTTTTGAATCCTTGATGGGAACTTAAAATATCCATGACCGACCACGGGCAATAGCCAAACAACTCAACACCGTCAGAAATGGCCGCATGACAAGCAGCAATATGGTCATGTAAATACGCAATTCGATAGTCATCATGAATTTTTCCGTCTTCTGTTAGGTGATCTGGTGTGCCTAAGCCGTTTTCTGTAATGATTAACGGCAAACGGTATTGACGATAATAATCATTTAAAACTAAACGTAGACCAGTTGGATCAATTTGGGCACCATACTTAGAGGTTTTTAGATGTCGATTTTTTTCGATTTTAAAATAACCGTATAGATCAAAATCAATATCCTTTTCTTTCGTACCCAATGGGTGTTGCTCATCTGTCGGTAAATAGCTAGCGACTAACGTCCGATAATAGTTAAGGGCGATAAAATCTGGTTTAGCGGCTTTCAAAATAGCTTGATCTTCTGGCTGTGTTTCGGGATAAATACCGCATTTGGTTAAATACTCTTGATAGTAACCAGGGTATTCGCCAAAACAATACATTTCTAGAGCGTAATTCGTTTTAAAGTTATCATTCATACGAGCCGCCCAAACATCTTCAGGCTGATTGGAACTAGGATAAGTCATCGTTGAGGAAACAGAGGGACCGACTTTTCCCCCAGCAACCAATTGGTGACAATCATTCGTAGCTAACGCATGGGCAACAAACATATGGTAATCCATTTGTGCACGAATTTTTTCAGCATTTTCTGGTGCAACATCGTACATATTCATTCGTTCATTGACACGAATCATTAAGTTTTGTTCATTTGTAACTTGCCAATTTTTGACTCGATCACCAAACGCTTGATAACAGACTTGCGCATAGCGTTGAAATGCAGAAACGCAGCGACGATCCGCCCAGCCATTGTATTTTTCCACCAACGCAAAAGGTAAATCAAAATGATACAGTGTGATAAACGGCAAAATATCGTTTTCTAAAAGTGTATCAATGACAGCATTATAAAAATCGATGCCGGCTTGATTAATTTCGCCATCACCTGTCGGAATGATTCGTGCCCATGAAAGAGAAAAACGATAGGTTTTTAAGCCTAATTCTTTCATTAATGCAATGTCCTCTTTGAAACGATGGTAAAAATCGCTGGCGACTTTTGTATCTGCTTGAACAGTTGACTTTTTAAAAGAATTGTAATCAGCGACTGTTAGGCCTTTGCCGTCCTCATTCCAAGCGCCTTCAATTTGAAAAGCGGAGGAAGAAGCCCCCCATAAAAAATCGTTTTTAAATTGTTTAACCATTAGTTTTGCTCCTTTACTTGCATGAAAAATAAATTTGTTTGTGGTGTAATCTCTGTTTGTTTGGTTGTCTCGATTACAGCCATTTCCGCAGTATTCGTTACGATGACTAAGACGGTTGGATCATAGCCAGCAGCTTGGATGATTTGTTTATCAAAAGAGAGCAGTTTTTGTCCTAATCTGACCCTTTCTCCTGCTTTTACGAACGTTTCAAATCCCCGCCCCTTTAATTCGACTGTATTGATTCCAATGTGAAGGAGGATTTCAGCGCCCTTGTCTAACTTTAAGCCAATTGCATGATGAGTTGGATATAAAGCCGTCACTTGCCCATTTCCTGGTGAAACAATTTGTTCATCTTTCGGATCAATAGCCAGCGTTTTTCCCATTTGTTGAGAAGCAAAAACTTCATCGTTGATTTGGTCTAAAGATACGAGTTGTCCTTGAACCGGCGCTTGAATCCGTTGCTTTTCTTTGACTGTCCCTGTCTTTAGGACTGGTTCTTGACGTGACTCGTCAAGCGGTAAATCATTAAAGCCTAGAAAAATCGTTAATAGAAATGCACCAAAAAAAGCAATGCCACAACCTAATAAGTAACAAATAAAGGCTTTGGTCCCTGCTTCTGCGTAAACCGGGATGGTCAAGAGTCCTTGATTAGCGAAGGCTGTCCCGTAGGAGCCGCCCCAGCCCATTAAGGCCCCACCCGCTGCTCCGCTAGCCACCGCATAAATCATCGGTTTTTTTAGCCGCAAGTTTGCACCATAAATGGCCGGTTCTGTGATACCAAATAACGCAGTCACTGTTGCAGAGGCAGCAACGGCTTTCAAGCCTTTATTTTTTGTGCGGACAAACACGCCAAATGTGGCGCCCGCTTGAGAAAAGTTCGCTGCACCAGCAAACGCTAGCAAATTTTGCCGTCCTGTTCGAGCGACATCATTAATCCCAATTGGCACAAGCCCACGGTGAGCACCAAAAATGACTAAGACACACCAAATTCCGCCGATAAAACCGCCTAACAAGATGGGACTAAAATTCATTATATAATAATACAACCAATTCACGCCGTCACCTAAATAAATCCCTATTGGTCCAAATAATAATAAAGTGGCTGGAATCATTAAAAGTAATGACAGCGTAGGAACCATAATAATTTTTAGAACTTCTGGAATAACTTTTTCCAAAAAGCGTTGCACATAAGCTAACATAAATATTGCAAGAATAATTGGAATTACCGTGGAAACATAATTGGCTTTGGTCACATGTAATCCAAACAAGGTAACCGCTGATTTTTCAGTCATTAATGAAACGATGGTCGGATAACATAAGGTAGCACCAATTACCATGGCGATATATTCGTTTGTTTTGAAAACCTTGGCAGCTGAATAACCTAAAATAACTGGCATAAAATAAAAAAGTGCATCGGAAGCGGCGCTTAAAATAATATACGTATTCAAAGGTTTTAAATCGACTTGGTAAAAATTGTTCGCGACCATCACAGCAATCGCTAGAATTCCTTTTAACATGCCAGAAGCGGCAATTGCTGGTACGACAGGCGTGAAAATTGCAGCAACAGTATTTAAAATTCGATTGCCTAATGAATTTTTTTCTTTTGTGGATGTTTTGGTCGTAAGTTGCTGAGCTAACAAAGGTTCCAGAGTATTGTAGACATGCGCAACTTTATTGCCTAAAACCACTTGATACTGACCGCCACTTTCAACAACAGAAATGACACCTTCTGTTTGTAGTAAAGCTTCTTTGTTCGCTTGTTTCGTGTCTTTCAATACGAAACGTAATCGTGTATAACAATGTGTGACATCCACGATATTGTCTTTGCCACCTACGTCTTTCAAAATTTCTTTTGCTATTGCTTGGTAGTCCATGGTGACCACTCCTTATCTATAAAATAACAGCTCAATAAAAAAGACCAAATCACACATGCACGTTTCAGCAAACACACTCAATATTTGCTCGTCGTGAATGTCCCCTTGATCTGATCTACGTAATAACTATGTTTCTCACGATAGAATAGCTGATTGAATTTATTTTTAATTTACCATTATTTAGAGGGATTATCAATGAATTAGGTAGACCACTTCAGTGTTTTGTTACTAAAATCAGCAGTGAAAATAGTAGTTTACTACATTCACTGCTGATTTATTTGATTACAAGACTGGGGACAACAAGCGTGAAAAGTTTTGCTTGAAGCGTAGCCAGTACCCTTGTTTTTTAATTATTTCGTCGGTTAGTAAGACACTTTTTTCTATATCTTCTTCAAAGACTTGCGCTAACATCCACGCAATGTCGGGATTGTAAATAAACGTACTTACCTCAAAATTCAATGAATAACTGCGAATATCTTGGTTTGTTGTCCCCACCATAGCTAATTCATCATCAATCACCATTGTTTTTGCATGAATAAACCCACCGTCATAGATATAAATTTTAATGCCGCGTTTGTGTAAGTAATTTGCGTAATATTGTGTCGCGCGGTAAATAAAGGGATGGTCAGGCATGCAAGGAATCATAATTCGCACGTCGACACCTGAACGAACCGCCACTAACAACGCATTAATCATACTATCGTCAGGGATTAAATACGGTGTTTGAATCCAGACGCTCTTTTCTGCAGAAAAAATCATCCGAACGAACCCGCTTTTCAAAATTTCTTCTTCTGAATCAGGACCATCTGAAACAACTTGTAAGGATAAATGTTCCACTTCATGATCTTCTGGTAATTTAAAATATTTTTCATGATACGTCATACGTTCTTCAGGATATTTGACTGAAGCATTCCAATCCATGATAAATATCTCTTGCAATGAAAAGACGGCCGTCCCGACCAAACGAATATGGGTATCTCGCCAGTAACCAAATTTTTCGGTGACATTCAAATATTGATCTCCAACATTGAACCCACCAGTCCAGCCAATTTTCCCATCGATGACAACAATTTTTCGATGCAAGTGATAGTTTAGACGTGTTTTCCGGATCATATCGCGAGAAGTAATAAAGGGAGCTACTTTTCCTCCAGCATCAACGTAACGTGCAAAAAACTTTTTATTTGCCCCGGGTGAACCCCAAGGATCGTAAATTAAGTAGACTTCCACGCCTTCATGCAACTTTTCGATTAATACATCTAAAAACTGATTGCCAATCGTGTCATTAAAAAACGCATAATATTCGACGTGAACGGTTTCTTTCGCTGCACGAATATCTTCAAATAATGCTTGGAATTTTTCTTGGCCATCTGTAAATAATTGCAAGCTATTTCTTTTGGCCAGCGGTGATGCGTCCATATTCCGGAAATAACGATTTAAAACTTTCGCATCATAAAGTAAATCATAACGTTTATCGCGCCCGGCTTTTTTGTTATCAACGTCCACTTTTTCTTTGATTCGTTGAACCATTTGTTTTTCATCATCAGACAATTTAAAAACTTCTTGTCCA
This sequence comes from Enterococcus sp. DIV1337a, assembly GCF_051712285.1. Taxonomy (NCBI): domain Bacteria; kingdom Bacillati; phylum Bacillota; class Bacilli; order Lactobacillales; family Enterococcaceae; genus Enterococcus; species Enterococcus sp. DIV1337a. Next base: position 1,306,760 of record NZ_JBIOOP010000001.1, read on the forward strand.
TCGATACCCCGCCCACAGAATAAGTAAATAATAAATCCGATACCAGGCAAGAAAATCAACGTCATCATCCAAGCTAAAACGCTGGAGATGCTACGGGGTTTTCTAAAAACAGTAATTAAGGCAGCAATAACGTTAATTACTAATAAAAATAACAAAATCCAAACAAAAATTTTCATTGCTTACCTCCTTCTGACTTCATACTAAGATTATATCAAATAACAGTTAAATTAGGCGAATGATATGAGCGAGTATTCAAAAAAGAATTTATTTCTATAAGTGTTTCGCCTTTGATTCTCAGTTTTTCTGTACTATAATGAGGGCTAGATGTAAAGATTTTGAAAAGAGGTACTTATTTATGGTCGTTGATTTAAAAATGTTAGCCATGATTTTTATCATTAATTTTGCGTATATTACCTTAAACACTATTCGTTTTATGCTAACAATGAAAGGCTATCGAGTCATTGCACCCCTCGTTAGTATGGCTGAAATAACAATCTATGTCTTAGGACTAAGTATGGTTCTGAATCGTTTAGATAATCCGTTAAATTTACTTGTCTATGCGCTTGGTTACGCTGTTGGCATTAGTGTAGGAATCAAAATCGAAGACTATCTGGCCTTGGGTTATATTATGGTATCGGTTATCCTACCTTCTACTACTGAACAATTTCATTTACCAGAAACACTTCGTGAACACGGCTATGGTGTTACGCAAAGTGTCGCCTACGGACGCGAAGGAGAGCGAATGGTTTTAGAAATCCTTTCCCCAAGAAAAAACGAACGTACATTGTACAAATTAATCAATCAATTAGAGCCGAGAGCATTTATCATCTCCTATGAGCCTAAGTTCATTTCTGGTGGTTTTTGGACGAAAAAAGTTCGCAAAAGAAATGACGCCATTTCTCACTAAGAAAGGGCGTCATTTCTTTTTATTGATTTCTAGTTTACATAATAAAATTATCGTAACTTTAATTTATTCTAAGATAACTTAGAGAGTTCATACCTAGTTGCTCAATCAATTGTTGCATAAAAACTAAGCGTTCGAGGGCCGATCGGTCAGCAATTTTTTCATAATAAAAGGCTAGAATATCCGACTGTTCTTCTAATGGCTCTGTTGATTCAGTTGCTACTGGTAAAAGGAGTTTTAAGTGGTCCTGGTCAATCGCAATCACTTGGGTCAGGTGCAAACTTTCTTGAAAAATATTAGGCACAGTACTGACTTTGCGGCCTCGCAGAGCTTGTTTAATGACTCTTCTCGCTTGCGAAAGATAGTATTCAGGATTTACGTCCCCTAGCAAGTCATATAAAGCGCTGAAGGCTTCTGGCAAGACTTGTTCTTTGCCCAAGTAATCAAAATAACGAGGTATTGTTGGAACCTCTGTCTTTTCTTTTTCAAGCGTAATTATAGATAGTTGTGCCGAGGCCAATTTTTGTTTTTGATAAAATGAGGGGCCACCGCTCACGCCAAAAAAATAGTCTTCCTCTTCTGGAAACACTTGTGGCCAAAAAGATTCAGCTAGCCAAAATAATTGCTCTGTTACAGTTCCTTTAAACTTAGGAAGTTCGTCTTCAGCCATGGTCAAACTCGCAACTTCAGCTGCCGTATAAATAGGAAAATTCAAACGATATTGACGATTTTCCCGAATGATTAACTGACAATCAATCATTTCTGATAAAAATTGTTCTAACTTGGCTTCTGTTGCAAAGGCCGCTTTTAATTGTCTTAAAATGATTCTTTCTTCCCGATGTTCATACATAAAAGTAACAAGAGGGAAAAAAAGTGATTGGTTGAGCAAATGATTGTATTGTTTCGTTTGTTGCGGAGAATGATAGTAAATTGCTAAATCATTCATGTTAACGCCCCTTTACTATTGAAGCGCCTAAGCAACAAGGAATTTATCGCGTTGCTTAGGCGCTTACGGTTTTAGTTAAAGACTTCTGTTAATTGTGGTACTACTTGTTTTTTACGAGAAACAACGCCTGGTAAGAACGCACGATTGTTAACTAATGTTACATTGAATGCTGCTTCAATTTTGGCTTGTTCCGCCCCAATCACTAATAATTCAGAATCACTGTCTAGGATATTCGTAATAATTAAGACAAACAAGTCATAATTATTGGCTGCATTTTCTGCGGCCATAGCTGCTTCTAATTCAGCTTGACGATCTAAAACTTCTGCTAAATCGACGGTATTTACTTGGGCAACGCGAACTGTTTTGCCGTTCATTGGGAAGCTTTTAGCATCTAAATCTAAAAGGACTTCAGCTGATTTATCGCTTAAATTTGTCCCCGCTTTTAATAAGTCAAGACCATAGCCTTCTAAATTAATTTCAGCAATATCAGCTAGGGCGTGCGCTGCATTGATGTCTTCTTGTGTACAAGTGGGTGATTTAAATAATAATGTATCAGAAATAATCGCTGAGACCATCATACCAGCAATTTGCGCTGGAATTGTCACGTTATTTTCTTTAAACATTTTATAGATGATTGTACTGGTACACCCTACTGGTTCTGCACGATAATACAATGGATCTGCTGTTTCGAAGTTGGCAATACGGTGATGATCCACTACTGCTAAAATGTTTACTTCAGCGATATCTGAAATGCTTTGTTGGAATTCGTTATGATCCACTAACATGACTTGGTTTGTTTCGCTAGCTGCTTCAGTGACAACACGTGGTGCTTCAATATTGAAGTAATCTAAGGCATATTGTGTTTCTTCGCTTGGTGTTCCTAAAGCGACAGCTTCTATCTCTTTTCCTAATTCTTTTTGTAAGTAAGCAAAACTAATTGCTGCTCCGATAGCATCTGTATCAGGATTTTGGTGTCCAAAAACTAAAATTTTTGACATAATACACACTCCTTGGTTTTGATTCACTCTTAATGATAACAAAAAATAGAAAAGAAACAACAAAAAAATTGTCTTCTTTTCTATTTTTCGTTGGTTAACGTGCTAGATAACCTTGATAGTCCTCGACATGTAGTAGTTTTTTCGCATTTTCAACACGATCATTTTTAGGAGGCTCAATTCCTTCTAATGGATAAGGAATACCTAGTTCTTCCCATTTGTACTTGCCCATCGTATGGTAAGGAAGCACTTCAACTTTATCTACATTGTTTAATGTTTTTATGAAGGCATCCAGACGGATTAAATATTCGTCGTAATCACTACGTTGAGGCACCAATACGTGGCGAATCCAAACAGGTTTGTCAATTTCAGATAAATAGGTAGCCATTTCCAAAATATTATCATTTGATTGCGTTGTTAATAGTTTATGTTGCTCGTTATCAATATGTTTGATGTCAAATAAGAGTAAATCTGTATACTTCATCAATTCATCAAATTGACTAATGAAGGGTTCTTCCCGAGTAAAAGGCTTGCCACATGTATCTAAGGTTGTATGAATGCCTTGTGCTTTGGCTTTTTTAAATAAATCGATTAAAAAGTCCATTTGCAATAGCGGTTCACCACCACTGACAGTGATACCACCTTTTTCGCCCCAATAAGAGCGAAAGCGTAATGCTTCCTCTAATACTTCGTCAGTCGTCACAACACGACCGCCAGAACCAATTTTCCAAGTATCTGGATTATGACAGAATTGACATCTCATGCGACACCCTTGTGTAAATACGATAAAACGGACACCTGGGCCATCAACGGTACCAAAATTTTCTGTTGAATGAATTCTACCTGTAACTGGTGTTGTCATAATGATCCCTCTTCTTTCAAACGAAAAGGATGACACGTTAAATGTCACCCTTTCAGTTAAATAATGTAAATGTTTTTTATAGTCTGTCGTGTGAAGTTCTTGAAATAACGTCTGCTTGTTGTTCAGGAGTTAAGTCACGGAATTTCACGGCATATCCAGATACACGGATAGTTAAGTTTGGATATTTTTCTGGATGTGCTTGTGCATCTAATAATAATTCGTTTGTAAATACGTTTACGTTTAAGTGGTAACCACCTTTATCAAAGTAGCCATCTAATACGTTACGTAAGTTGTTAATTCTTGTGTCGTCGTCTTTACCTAAACCATTAGGGTTGATGGTTTGTGTATTAGAAATACCATCTAAAGCGATTGTATATTCTAAACGAGCCGTTGAGTTTAATGAAGCTAACAAGCCATTTTTCTCACCTAAGAATTTACCGTCTTGATAACTTGGGTTCGCACCTGGTGCAAGAGGTTTGCCGGCACGACGTCCGTCAGGTGTATTCCCTGTTGCTTTACCATAAACAACGTTTGAAGTGATTGTTAATAATGAAGTCGTTGGTTTAGAGTTACGGTATGTGTGTTGACGTTTAATTTGTGTCATAAAGTAATCTAAAATCCAGTTAGCCATTGCATCAGCTTCTTCGTTATCGTTTCCGTATGTTGGGAATTCTTTTGTTGGTACATAATCAATGGCCATCCCATCTTCGTCACGGATTACTTCTACTTCACCGTGTTTAATTGCCATGATACTATCAGTCGCATGAGAGATTCCGGCAATACCAGTTGCGAATGTCCGTTGTAAGTCAGTATCCATTAATGCTAATTGTGGTGCTTCATAGGCATATTTATCATGCATGTAATGAATAATGTTTAATGTGTTAACATACAATTCAGCTAACCAGTCTAAGATGTCTTTATAGCGTTCCATGAATTCGTGGTAATCTAATTTGTCACCAGTCATTGGACGATATTTTGGTGCTACTTGCATTTTAGTTTTTTCGTCGACCCCGCCGTTAATTGCATAAAGAACAGCTTTCGCTAAGTTCGCACGAGCGCCGAAGAATTGCATATCTTTACCCATAACTGTTGCAGAAACACAACATGCGATTGCACAGTCGTCAGAGCCCCAGTTTTCACGTAATAAGTCATCGTTTTCAAATTGGATAGATGAGCTTTCTTTCGCAATTTTAGCTGCATATGTTCTGAAGCCTTCTGGTAAGTGAGAAGAATACAATACAGTTAAGTTCGGTTCTGGAGATGGTCCCATGTTTGTTAAGGTGTGTAAGATACGGAAGTCATTTTTGGTAACTAATGAACGACCGTCAATACCCATTCCAGCAATAGATAATGTTGCCCAAATTGGATAACCAGAGAATAATTGGTTGTATTCTGGTGTCCGTGCAAATTTAACCATACGTAATTTCATGATTAAATGGTCAATCATTTCTTGTGCTTCAAATTCAGTGATTAAACCAGCTTCTAAGTCACGTTGGATATAGATATCTAAGAATGCTGAGATACGACCAATTGACATTGCCGCACCATTTTGAGATTTAATGGCACCTAGGTAACCAAAGTATAACCATTGGATTGCTTCTTGCGCATTTGCAGCAGGACGAGAAATATCGAAACCATAAGAAGCAGCCATTTGTTTTAAGTCATTTAACGCACGGTATTGTTCAGAAATTTCTTCACGTAAGCGAATAACATCGTCTGTCATTTCTTTGTTACCAGTGTTATCATGATCTTTTTTCTTTTGTTCCATTAAGTAGTCGATACCGTATAATGCGATACGACGATAGTCACCGATAATACGGCCACGGCCATAAGCATCTGGAAGACCAGTAATGATTTTGTTTTTACGTGCTAAACGCATTTCAGCTGTGTAGGCATCAAAAACACCTTGGTTATGTGTTTTTCTGTATTCTGTGAAGATTTTTGTCATTTCTTCGTCAGTTTCATAACCATTTGAAACTAAGGCATTGTTCGCCATTTTAATACCACCAAATGGCATAAATGCTTGTTTTAATGGTACATCTGTTTGTAAACCGACAATTTTTTCTTCTTCTTTGATTAAGTAACCAGGTTCATGTGACGTAATAGTTGCTGGGATATCGCTATCCATGTCATAAACGCCATTTTTTTCATGTTGGATTTCAAATAATTCTTGTAGTTTTGTCCATAATTTGTCAGTGCTCGGAGCGATTGGTTCTAAGAAACTGTCGTCGCCTTTGTACTCTGTGTAGTTGTTTTGAATAAAATCACGAGTGTCAACGCTTGTTCTCCATTTGTCGCCTTTAAAGCCTTCCCATTGTTTCATGAAGTGTTTGCCTCCTTAGTTAACTGCTACTTGATTGTATGTAACAGCTTTATGTGATTAGTATAACACATAACCTTTTAGATGCAAGCGTTTTTTTATTATTTATTGCACTTTCTTAATAAATAAACGGGGAGAAAAGATTATAAAGGCTGATATATAAACATTTATACTTGTGAAAATAAGAACGATTTATAGTCGTTATCACTTGTGAAAAATGTACTTCTGTATTAAAAATAGCAGCCATCTGTATTAATACAGATGGCTGCTGTGGAGATATTTATAACACAGTTTAGTTTGTTTGTTCTTCTTCAATCACTGCAGAATGCATCTCGTGGACTTCCATTACTTGGCCATCTTTTTGTTCATCAATGACAAAGGAACCGTTGGATGTTCGTTCACTGATTGGATAGTTTTTCGACTGAATAACTTCTTGTGTACCTTTTTGTGTAGTAACTAATAAATCTAAATCGGTACTTTCAGACATAAAGACAACACGATGTGGATTTTTTTTCAATTCTCGTAAGACCATTAATCCACGTTTTGCTCGTCCTAATTGTGTTAATTCTTGGGCTAACATGCGTTTAACACCGCCACGTTGGGTAACGATGACAATCGGTGTATCCCCTTCAGAATGAACCAGTAAACCATTAACGACATAATCGTCTTCTTTGAGGTTCATTGATTTAACTCCAGCCGCTTTACTACCCACAACAGGTACTTCATATAATGGATAACGTAAGCCAAAACCGCGATTGCTAACGAGGAAAACATCCAATAAGTCTTGATCATTTGTTAAATAAACATTGGTAATTTCATCTTGGTCTGATTTTAATTTCATACAAGATGTCGGGCGGCTCTTATAAGTACGCCAAGGTTCAAAATCAGCCATTTTGGTTTGTTTAATCATGCCAGCTTTTGTAATGAAAACAAAGGTTTTTGTCGGACTTAACTCTTTATAAGGATATACAGCAATAATCGATTCATCGATAGCAAGATTTAAAATGGTTTGAGAAATATGTTCGCCAATTTCTTTCCAGCGTAAATCTGGCAACTCATGGACGGGTCGATAGATCATATTCCCTTTATTTGTTACTAGTAAAAGATGATCTAATGTATTGACTTCGCCAGCATATAGTAAAAAGTCGCCTTCTTTCATGCCGATTTCTTCTGGTTTTGATGCTGTATAAGAACGAATACTACTCCGCTTGATATAGCCTTCGTGCGTTACGGTTACGACCACGTCTTCCTGTGCAACTAACACGGCTGTTTCAATCTTGATTTCTTGGATTTCCTCTTCAATTTGAGTTAAGCGAGGATTGCCATATTGCTTTTTAACTTCGCGAAGTTCTTTTTTCATGACTGAGAATAGCTCTTTTTCATTGTTTAAAATGTTCAATAACTCAGCAATTTGTTGCTCTAAGGTTTTCGCTTCTTCTTGTAAATCAGTAATATCCGTATTGGTTAAACGGTATAGCTGTAAAGTAACGATTGCTTCAGCTTGTTCTTCAGTAAACGCGTAGTCGGATACCAAGTTCTTCTTCGCATCTTTTTTATCTTTACTGCCACGAATTGTTGCAATCACTTTATCTAAGATAGACAGTGCTTTAATTAAACCGGCAACAATGTGCTCACGTTTGCGAGCTTTATCCAGCTCAAATTGACAACGATTAATGATAACTGATTTACGGTGCGTAATGTAACTTTCTAAAATCCGTTTTAAGCCTACTTGTTGCGGGGTCATGTTGTCAATCGCAACCATATTAAAATTATAGTTAATCTGTAACTCAGTATTTTTAAATAGATAATTTAAAATACCTTCTGCATTGACATCTTTTTTTAGTTCAACAACAATTTGCAAGCCAGTTCTGTCACTTTCGTCACGAACTTCAGCAATGCCGTCGACTTTTTTATTTAAACGGATTTCATCCATCTTTTTCACTAGCGTTGCTTTATTGACTTCATAAGGAATTTCAGAAATGACAATTTGTTGTTTGCCGCCTTTTAAGGGCTCAATCTTTGTCTTCGCACGTAAAATTACTTTACCACGGCCGGTTTCGTAAGCTTTTTTAATTTCTGCTTTTCCTTGTAGAATCCCACCTGTTGGAAAATCTGGTCCTGGAATGTATTCCATTAATTTCTCTAAACTTGCATTAGGATGATCAATTAAATACACGGTCCCATCAATAATTTCCGCTAAATTATGCGTAGGAATTTCTGTTGCATAGCCCGCTGAAATCCCCGTTGAGCCGTTTACCAATAAATTAGGATATTTGGCTGGTAAAACAGTGGGTTCTTTTTCTGTATCGTCAAAGTTCCAGACGAAATCGACGGTGTTTTTGTCGATATCTTTTAACAACTCACCACTTAACTGTGATAAACGAGCTTCGGTATAACGCATCGCCGCTGGTGGGTCGCCATCCATACTTCCGTTGTTTCCGTGCATTTCAATTAGTACTTCCCGTAATTTCCAGTCTTGACTTAGACGGACCATCGCTTCATAAATACTACTGTCACCATGGGGATGATAATTCCCCATAATGTTTCCGACAGATTTTGCTGATTTACGAAAACCTTTATCAAAGGTGTTGCCGTCTTTATTCATTGAAAAGAGAATGCGGCGTTGTACTGGTTTTAGCCCATCTCGAATATCTGGTAGGGCCCGTTCTTGAATGATGTATTTGGAATATCTTCCAAAACGATCGCCCATTACTTCTTCAAGGGTTAATTCTTGAACTTCTTGGCGTTTTTCCAAAATTGTCACTCCCTACTCTATGTCAAACAAACTGATTTCAGTGTCACCGGTTTGTTCTGCTTCTTTTGTTTTTTCCGCATCTAAAAGACTTTCTCCTGTTGGTGCAGAATTGTCTTCTTCTGAACGATCTAAAATACTACCATCTTCTTCCAACGTAAATTGAACATGTTGCTCAATCCATTTTCGACGAGGTTCAACTTTGTCGCCCATTAGTGTGGTCACACGGCGTTCTGCTTGCGCTGCATCATCAATCCGAACACGAATTAACGTTCTGGTCTCAGGATCCATCGTTGTTTCCCAAAGTTGTTCTGCATTCATTTCACCCAGACCTTTATAGCGTTGGAGCATATAGCCTTTACCAACTTTATCAATCACTTCTGCCAATTCACCATCGGTCCAAGCATACTCAATGACTGATTTTTTCCCAGTTCCTTTAGAGACTTTATAAAGAGGTGGTAAGGCAATGTAGACTTTGCCGGCTTCGATTAATGGTTTCATATAACGATAAAAGAACGTTAATAGCAACACTTGAATATGGGCACCATCGGTATCCGCATCGGTCATGATGATGATTTTATCATAATTACAATCTTCAATTGAAAATTCAGGACCAACGCCTGCGCCGATCGTATAGATCATAGTATTGATTTCTTCATTTTTCAAGATGTCTTGCATTTTCGCTTTTTCCGTATTAATGACTTTTCCTCGTAGCGGTAAAATGGCTTGGAACTTCCGGTCGCGTCCTTGTTTTGCTGAGCCTCCAGCCGAGTCTCCTTCGACAAGATATAATTCATTTTTCTTAGGATTTCTGGATTGAGCCGGTGTTAATTTTCCAGAAAGTAATGATTCACCTTTTTTCCGTTTTTTACCGTTACGGCTTTCTTCACGGGCTTTACGAGCTGCTTCACGGGCTTCACGGGCTTTAATCGCTTTCCGAATTAATGACTGACTCATTTCACTGTTTTCTTGTAAATAGAAGCCCATTTGTTCGCCTACGACGTTGTCGACAACGGTTCTTGCTAAAGGCGTACCTAATTTTCCTTTGGTTTGGCCCTCAAACTGTAGTAAGTTTTCTGGTACTCGAATAGAAAGGACGGCTGCTAAGCCTTCACGGAAGTCGCTACCTTCTAAATTTTTATCTTTTTCTTTTAATAGTCCCACTTTCCGCGCATATTCATTGTACGCCTTTGTCATTGACGTTTTCATACCGACTTCGTGGGTACCGCCATCTTTTGTGCGGACATTGTTCACGAACGATAAAACATTTTCAGAATAGCCATCGTTGTATTGGTAGGCTAATTCAACTTCAATACCTTCTTTGGCTCCTGAAAAATAAACAACGGGTGTTAAGGTATCTTTTTCTTCATTTAGATAGGCAACAAATTCTTTAATTCCTTCTTCATAATGGAAAATTTCTTCTTTTGGTTCTTCGCCGCGTTCATCGCGTAACGTGATTTTGACCCCTTTTAACAGAAAGGCCGATTCTCGTAAACGTTCAGCTAAGATTTCGTAAGAAAAATTCGTTGTTGAAAAAATACGATCGTCAGGTAAAAATGTAACAGAGGTGCCGTTGCGTTTTTTTGTTTTGCCGATTTTTTTTAAGGTACCAACTGGTTTACCGCCGTCCTCAAATCGTTCCATGTATTCTACGCCATCACGAACAATATGAACTTCTAGCCACTTAGATAAGGCATTAACAACACTGGCACCCACCCCATGGAGTCCGCCTGAAGTTTTATAGCCACCTTGGCCAAACTTACCACCCGCATGTAAGACAGTAAAAATGACTTCTACTGTTGGGATACCAGAAGCATGCATCCCTGTTGGCATTCCGCGGCCAGAGTCTGCAACACAAATACTATTATCTTTTTGGATAGTCACGTTGATTTCATTCCCGTAGCCAGATAACGCTTCATCGACTGCGTTATCGACTATTTCATAGACTAAGTGATGGAGTCCACGGCTATCGGTTGAACCGATATACATACCAGGTCTTTTCCTCACTGCTTCCAATCCTTCTAGGACTTGGATAGAGGCATCATTGTACTCATTGTTAATTTTTTTAGCCAAAGAAAAAACTCCTTATACTTAGATTCTCGTTTAGTTAATAATCGTACATTAACTATTTCTTAAAGAATTAGAAGAAGAGTGAGCGGGTTTCTTGCGTTTACCGTTCGCTCCTTCTAAAACCATCATTACAATAATACTCTATCTGGGTCAAAAAAAAAAGAGCTTTCCGTTCAGGACGCTCTTTCTTTATAAAATTACACGTGTTTACTCAGCATCTGCCATTTTTGCCAATTCAATTTTAATACAACGGTCCATAATAACTTGACGACCTTCATTTAATAACAAGTTCGCTGCGTCTTCATTTTCCAAACCTAGTTGGGCCCAAAAGACAGGCGCTTCTGTTTTCAATGTTTCTGCGGCCACTTCTGGCAAAAATTCACTCCGCCGAAAGACGTCAACAATATCAATCTTTTCAGGGATCTCTGTTAATGCCCCATAAACCGTTTCGCCAAGCACCGTTTCACCTTTTAAAACTGGATTGACAGGCAATACACGATAGCCATGTTGCTGTAAAATTTCCGCAATTTTGTAACTCGTGCGGTCGGGCTTGTTACTCAAACCAACTACCGCAATATTTTTTGCTTGTTTTAGAATATCAAAAATTTGATTTTGACTTGGATTCTCAAATGTCATTCACTCAACCCCTTTTTTCGTTCTTATTTATTATAACGCTGCGTAAAGGGTTTTGGCAAAATTATTCTCTGAATACCGACAAAATAATTATTGGCTTTGCCAATCTGCTGGATAAGTCACGTAGACAAAGCGGGCATCACCCGTCACTGAAAATTGAATTTTGCTACTTTTCGGGATTAAAATAATTTCGCCGGCTGTTGCAGAAATTTTACGTCCGTCAATCAGTATATCCAGTTGTCCTGAAATAATATAATCAATTTCATCGTATTCTAGTGTCCAGTCGAAGGTGGTATCATTCATCACCATTAAACCGCAACCAAGACGCGGGCTTTCTTCTAAAGAAAACAGATCTTTTGTGTAAACAATGTCCGCTGGGTTGCCTGTATCTAAGCGATCGTCTTCTGTTACGTCGATTTCGGGTAATTTGATGGACATAATTCCACTTGGATCCACTTGTTTAGTCGGCATTAATTTTTCTGTGACAATTTGTCGAACAAGCGTTTCAATCATTTCACGATTTAATTCTGTCATATTTACACCTCGTTATTTCACTTCTGTTTCGGGTTTTCCTAGCATTCGATTTGCCATAAAGATAGCTACAAAAATGGCGGTAATCCCTCCAACTAATTTGCCAACAATCATTGGAAAAATCATTTCTTTTGCTACGCCTGCAGTAAAACCAAGGTGGTCACCTAAAACGAAAGAAGCCGAAACAGCAAAAGCGATATTAATAATTTTTCCGCGATTATCCATGTCTTTTAACATTTGGAACATGGGAATATTGTTAGCTAATGTAGCAACCATTCCGGCAGCCGATACTTCATTCATTCCTAAAACTTTGCCTAGTTTCATCAATGGTTTATTAAAGACTTTCGTAATCACTGCTACTAAACAGAAAGCGCCGGCTAAAGTTAAAGCAATCCCGCCAACGACTTCAATTCCTTCAGTAACTGGTGCAATGCCAGGAATCACTGTAATCCCTAATAATAGTTGAATCGCCCCCACAACTAAACCAAAGATAGCGACAATCACTACGCCTTGACCAAAAATTTGGAAGCCTTTAATCATGCCTTTTGGCGCTAACCATAAACCTAAAATAATTAAAGCGGCAACAATAATAATTGGAATTAAGTTAGGAACAATCAATGACAATGGCATGCCAGCTGTTAAACCACCTGCTAATAAACCAAAAGGAATTGTAATAATCCCGCTCAAAACACCTGTTGCTAAGAATTGTTGGTCGTCTTTTTGGATAATGCCAAGCGCTACTGGAATTGTAAAGACTAATGTTGGTCCCATCATTGCGCCTAAGATTGCCCCCGCAAATAAACCAGCTTGTGGATCATTGGCTAATTGTTGCGCTAACGCAAAGCCGCCCATATCATTAGCCAATAAGGTTGTGGCAAACATTGCTGGATCAGCCCCTAGTAATTCATAGACAGGAACGACAATCGGACTTAAAAGATTGGCTAAGACAGGCGCTAAAGTGATAATCCCTACCATAGAAAGCGCTAGAGAACCCATAGCCATAATCCCTTCCTCAAATTGCTCCCCTAAACCTAGTTTGTTGCCAATACATTTATCGATTCCTCCAATAATCATGAAAAGAACCATAATATACATAATAATTTCATTAATGCTCATGTCTCGTCCTCCCTATTCTTCCTCTGTAGAATCAATGACACCAACAATCATTGCATCAATTGGGACATTCGGATCTTCTGCCGAAATACGGGCAGCATTGCCTTGACTAATTAACACTTTGTCCCCGACACCAGCTCCAGCGTTGTCAGCAGCAATTAAAAATCCTTGCTTTTCGTCCTCTTGATTCAAAATATCAACCATCATAAATTTCCAGCCATTTAATTTTTCATCTTTTCTTGTTGACCAAAGGCTACCAGTCACTTTTCCTAAAAGCATCGTTTTCCCTCCTTACGTCAGCAATTGATGCTTCCGAGCATAATCTGTCGCTAACGGGGTTAAATAGGCGTTTTTACTTAAAGAAACACCTGATTCTGTCATTCTTATCAATTGTTTTTCAGTAATGTAGGTTCGTTTGGTCTCCGCCACAGAACGAAGTTGTTTTTGACAGGCCGCCTGAAACACAGCGTAATTTTCTGAATCATGATAAAAAATCAGCCCAAACTGTTGGCACATGTCCACGTTTTCCTGAATCGTTTGTTTCAAACGATACTTCAATCGTGAATTTTTAGTCACTGAAGGTATTGGGGTTAAAACCAATACCGGCTTACCTTCAAATAAGAATGCTAAGATGTTTTTGACTAATTCATCCGTTTCCTGTAAATGCGCAATCGCATTTACTTGGGAAAGCGTTAGCCTCTTTACAATCAAACCTCGTGCTAGCTTCTGCTCCTTGGTTACCCAATTTACATCAGGAAAACGAATAAACATTTCTTCAGGAAATGCTTCTTTTGCTTCTGCTAAAGCCACTGAATAAGACGACGACAGCAATTGTTGACAAATTTGATCAGTAATCTGTTGAATCAAATTTTCCATTTCAGAAACGTTCATTGTCCTGCCTCCTTTTACTTAAGAATGTAGCCACGAGCTCCTTTAGTTAAGCCGCAAGCGTTGGCTTCATCGTAGTCAATGTGCATGTACGTTGCAAATCGCGGACTGATTCGCACAACCACATCATCAAAGATTAACGGACGTGTGCCTTCCACTTTGACTTGCACAATTTGGCTATTGCTTACTTTATTTTTTAAGGCATCTTCTGGTGTCATGTGAATATGACGTTTGGCAACAATTAAGCCGTGACTTAATGTCACAACTGCTGATCCGTTCATCAGCGTGACACCTGGTGTCCCTTCTGTCTTGCCACTCTCTCTAACTGGGGCATTAATTCCTAAAATACGTGTATCCGTCATAGAAACTTCGACTTGTGATTCGCTACGTTCAGGGCCTAAAATAACCACATTTTGAAAAAGTCCTTTAGGTCCAGCAACCGTAATTCGTTCTTTACAAACGAACTGTCCAGGTTGTGATAAATCTTTCACTTTTGTTAGTTGATATCCTGGTCCAAATAAAGCATCAATCTCTTGACGAGACAAGTGAACATGTCGGCCAGAAGCTTCAACTTCAAAAGTATTTTGTTGTTGTTGCTGAATTCGTTTAACAACTTCTTCAACAATTTCATTCATTGAATCCAATTTGTTCATCTCCTAGTTTCGTGATATTTCAGCCATGGTGCTAATTAATTCTGTAGCCCAAGATTGAAAAAGGCCGAACAGTTGTGATTCTCCTTTTAATTGGAGAATAATTTTATCTAGTTGTAATTGAATTTCTTTTGAGGAATAGCGCCATTGTCTCTGTTGGTTAGTCAGAATAGTTACCTTTGATTCCAAAATGACTGGTTCCGTTACTAGCGACTGTTCTAAAATAAATTTCTCTAACCACTGTTGTTGTTGTTCGAAATATAACCAACCTTCTGTTGATAACGCTTCATTTGTTAAGAAAGGCAAATACAATAGATGGCTTAAGTGCCGAATCTCATAAATTGTTTCTTTCGATAAATGTTCTTGTTTTTGTTTTTGTGAGGAGGCCTTCACTGAATGAACCTCAGAAAGCAATGGGTTTGCTGAAGAGAAGCTACTATTAATCCGATGCTCGCGTAGATAGCTTTTGGCGGCTGGCGTCAGAAAACTGCCTACAGGAAACACAAAATCCGTACCATCTTCTAGTTCTTTTTTTAGCCTTTTGATGCGAAGCATATCTTCTGTAATAACTGTCATAACACCCCTCCTCAATGAAAGTTTAGGACAGAAGTAATGAACCTACCTCTGCCCCAAAAAATCGAAATTATAATTCAGTTGTTGCGTGTGGTAAAATAGCGTCTACTTCTGTATGTGGACGTGGAATTACATGGACAGATAATAATTCACCAACACGTTCTGCTGCAGCAGCACCAGCATCTGTTGCTGCTTTCACGGCACCAACGTCACCGCGAACCATTACTGTAACTAAACCGCCACCGACTTGTTCTTTTCCAATTAAAGTAACGTTTGCCGCTTTCACCATTGCATCGGCTGCTTCGACAGCACCTACTAAACCACGAGTTTCGATCATTCCTAAAGCATTTGTACTTGACATTATAATTTCCTCCTAAGATGTATGTTTTATTTTTAAAAATTTGGGACAATTATCAATTTGACTTAGGTCCCAAACCCTAAATCCAATAATTCATTTGTTGCACTCTTGCTCGCTAGTTTCTTGTTAGTTTAAGCGAGCTAAAACTTGAGCCACCACGGCATTTACTAGTTCTTCTTGATTGGTTGTTTCGCAAGAAGTAGCCACAGATGTGGTTGATGTTTGACCAAATTCTTGACGAATCTCTTCTAAATCACGCACGCCATAAGCAACACGACGTAAATTGAACAGATTTTCAACCCCAATATTATCAGAAGTTGAGCTGCCACCAACTGCACCACAGCCAAGTGTTAATGCTGGCACTAAGTTAGTTGAAGCACCAATGCCGCCAAGTGTACCAGAGGTGTTAACAAGCAAACGAGAGACGGGTTTTCTTAAGCCAAATTCACGAATGACTTCTTTGTTTTCTGTGTGAATACCCATCGTATGACCCGCACCTTCACCTTTCAAGATTTCAATTGATAACGCGCAAGCTGCTTCCCAGTTTTCAACTGTATAGAAAGCAATAATCGGTGCCAATTTTTCTCTTGAAAATGGATATTTCAAGCCTACATGTGTTTCCTCGGCAACAATTAAGCGGCGATCTTTTGGAATAGATAAACCAACTAATGAAGCAATATGTTGAACGGAACGACCCACGATTTGCGGGTTCATTGTACCGTTTGGTCGTAAAATAAATTTAGCTAATTTGTCGGCTTCGGCTGGACTTAAGAAATACGCTCCCTGCTTAATTAACTCTTCTTTGACCGCTTCACGGTTGACAGTTTCAACAATAATTGATTGTTCCGATGCACAAATTGTACCGTTATCGAAAGTTTTTGAATCCATTATTTGTTTCACTGCATGAGGAACATTTGCGCTTCGTTCGATGTAGGCTGGTCCATTACCAGGCCCAACACCGATTGCTGGTGTCCCAGAAGAGTACGCGGCTTTAACCATTGCGTTTCCACCAGTAGCTAAAATTAAATTTGTTTCTTTATTTTTCATTAATTCGCTGGTCGCTTGCATAGTTGGCGTTTTGATGACCGAGACACAACCTTCTGGTGCCCCTGCAGCAATAGCCGCTTTTTGGATAATTTCCACTGTTTCAATAATCGATTTCAACGCATTGGGATGTGGTGAAAAAACAATGCTGTTGGCAGCTTTTAATGAAATTAATGCTTTGTAAATGACTGTTGATGTCGGGTTGGTAGAAGGAATTAATCCTGCAATCACACCAACTGGGACAGCAATTTCAGTGACTTTTTTGGCAGCATCATCATGGATCACACCAACTGTAGCTTTGTCCTTCATTTCGTCATATACTACTTTTGAAGCGAAAGCATTTTTGATGATTTTATCTTCATAGATACCAAATCCTGTTTCTTCATTGGCCATTTTCGCTAACTTTTCTCGTTGGTTAAACGTAGCCTCTGAAACTGCTTGGACAATCGCATCGATTTGTTTTTGCGAAAATGTTGCTAATACTTGCTGTGCCTCTTTGGCTTTTCTGATTAAATTTCTTGTTTCTTGGATGGAACGTAAGTCTTTATCTACTAATTCCACTCGTCTTCACTTCTTTCTATTTCAGCCATGATTGCTTGAATTAAAGCTTCTTTATTGGCAAATTTAATCTCACTTTTCTTTAAACTACTTAGGTTCATTTTGTAGGCTTGTTTGCGTAAATCAACCACGCGTTGTGTTTCTAATTTTTGGCGTGTGCCCGTGTGTTCTTCCAAATCTGGCGTTTCAATCTCTTCTTCAATTACTTCTACTTGTTCCATCGGTTCAGGTGCTGACTTGGGTTCTGGATCTGATAAAATCACTTCCGTTTGAGCATCAACCCGTGAAATCACATGATGAGCAATTAAACAATTTAATTCTTTAGCTACTTCCGTGCCTACTTCAACGGCAGCTTGGACCGCGGCAACGTCACCAATCAGTTCCACAGTTGTTAAACCGCCATTAATAATTTCAGCTTTTAACAAAGTAACGTCGGCGGCTTTCAATGCCGCATCGGCCACACTAATGGCACCTAAAAACCCTTTGACTTCGACCATTCCTAATGCTTTCATTCAGGTCACATCCTTAATAACTCAACGGATTGTCAGCGATATTTTGAATGACTTGTTCAAACGCACTGCAAGCAGCTTTACATGCAGATTGACTACCTGTCAATAAGGCGCCGCCAAAGTTCGTTTCAGAAGGCGGGCCATAAAAGACACCCATTTGAACATCGGCAGCTTTCATTGCTGCATCTAAGCCAACCATCGCTTCTAGCGGTGGAGCAATCAGATAAGCAATCGCTTCACCTTCAGGAATATTCGCTTGTTCAGACAAAAAGCTACCCGTTCTTGACACTACATGTGCAAAATAAACAATACTGTCATCTTCGTTAGCACTATAGAAGCTGGCTTCTTCTTCAATGACTTGCGTAATGACACTCAAGCCACTATTGACTTCGGCAGGACTCGGACCAGCAATAATGCCAATCACTTCACCGGCTAATTTGGTTGAAGCATTTGCTGCGCCGGCATACATACTTTTACCGTAAACTACAGTAACATCGGCGGCTTTGGTTGCTTCATCTAATGCAACGTAAGTGACATCATCACAATCGGAAGTAACAATTCCTAATGAGCGATGTTCTGGTTTCAATGATAATTCTTTTGCTAATGCCGGATCGACATTGGGAATGACTTTCATACTTAGGACATTTGCACCTAGACGATCATTTTTCATGAGAAATCCTCCTTTATTCAGCTTCTTTTAAATCAATACCAGATTTTTTCTTGTCTAACATTTTTTTGATAATTTCGGCAATGTAGGCCCCTGCTTCAACAGCCGGTGTCCCACCTTTGTGAATATTTGAAATAACTGTCCGCCGTGCTTCTGGCATACCGACAGTTGGTTTGTAAGCAATGTAGGCACTCATAGATTCAGCTGTTACTAAACCAGGACGTTCGCCAACTAGCAAGCAAACAACATCAGCGTCAGTGATTTCACCAATTTTATCCATTGCTGGCACGCGACAATATTTAACAAAAACAACATTGTCGAAATCTAAGTTGTACATGTTTAATCCTTGTTTAATTGCTGGTAGGACTTCTTTAATATTCGCTTCGATAGCAGCTGAACTAAGGCCATCCCCTACGACCATTTGGATTTTGGCTTTTGGTGTCGTATTTTTCCGAATGATTTCACTATTTTCTTCATCAAATTGACGACCATAATCTGGACGTGTTAAATATTCATCTTTACTATTACAGATTGTTTTTGTAGAAATAAAATTCATTTCTTTTATCAAGTCTTCGCTTACGTCTGAAAAGACCGCATCTTGTGCTGCCGCATGGTCCGCTCGGAAACGTAATGTTGAACTAGTCATATAACGCGTCCCTGCACGACCAACGCCTAAACGAGCTGGCGAGAAAGCTTTCATTTTTAATAGTGCTTCAGGATCTACGGCATTTTTCAATAGTAATTGTTTACGTAAATCGACTTCAGTAATGTCAGGAATTAGGCCTTCTTCAATTTCTGTCGTTTCAGTGACGTGTGTTGTGACTGGTTTTTCTTCAGCAGTCACAGTGGCAGTCGAAACCGCTTGATTGTCAGCGACCATTTCTGTTAAAATTCCGGCAATCATTTCTTTTAATTCTTTTTCGTTCATTTGTATTCTCACCTCGTTTATTTAATAAATACAGATGCATCGCCAGCGCGACTTGTTAATTTTCCGTTTTCCATTAAGCCCATTTTTTCCATCCATTCTTCAAATTCTTTAATTGGACGTAAGCCTAATGTTTCACGAATCGTCGCCGTTTCATGGAACCCAGTTGTTTGATAATTTAACATGACATCATCGCCATGAGGAATCCCCATGATATACGTACAACCAGCTGTTGCTAATAACATGGCTAAGTTTTCCATATCATTTTGATCAGCTTTCATATGGTTGGTGTAGCAGACATCACAACCCATTGAAATTCCTGTTAATTTGCCCATGAAATGATCTTCTAAACCAGCGCGGATGACTTGTTTTGAATCGTAAAGATATTCTGGTCCAATAAAGCCAACAACGGTATTTACAATATACGGATCAAATTTTTTGGCTAAGCCATAACAACGCGCTTCCATTGTGACTTGGTCTGCGCCAAAGTTCGCTTCAGAAGAAAGTTCTGAGCCTTGACCTGTTTCAAAATACATCACATTAGGACCAGCTGCTTGACCACTGTGAAGCGCTAAATCTTGTGCTTCAGCTAAAATTTCTGCATTTAAACCAAATGCTGTGTTTCCTTTTTCTGAACCAGCGATGGATTGAAAGACTAAGCCAGTTGGCGCGCCTTGACGCATGGCTTCCATTTGTGTCGTTACGTGAGCAAGCACACAAGTTTGTGTTGGAATTTCCCATTCGCTACGGAACTCTTCAAATTTGTTTAAGATCCGTTTAACACTTTCTGTAGAATCATCAACAGGATTCAAACCAATTAAGGCATCACCGGCGCCATAAGAAAGACCTTCCATAACTGATGCCATAATGCCATCGACATTATCGGTTGGATGGTTCGGCTGTAAACGATTTGAAAAAGTTCCGGGACGGCCAATTGTTGTGTTGGCGGTTTTTTCAATATTGATTTTTTTTGCGCCAACAATTAGATCCATGTTGGACATTAATTTACAGACAGCAGCAATCATTTCTGAAGTTAGTCCACGGGAAATTCGTTTGATATCAAAATCGGTTGTTTCCGAAGATAAGATAAATTCGCGTAATTCTGCGACTGTCCAATGTTTAATACTTTCAAAAATTCGCATATTGACTTGGTCAATAATAATGCGTGTTACTTCGTCTTCGTCATAATCAACAACGGGATTGTTAAACAAGTCATTTAAGGACAATTCCGATAAAACGACTTTCGCTGCCACGCGTTCTTCGGCTGAATTAGCAGCTACGCCAGCTAACTTGTCGCCAGACTTTTCTTCATTGGCTTTGGCTAAGACTTCTTTAACGGATGTAAATTGATAGACTTTGCCAAATAGTTTGGTTTTTAAAATCATCTTTGTGTCGCTCCTTTTTAGTTAAATACTAAGGTCTTAACAATGACTGGAAGGACGGCTCCTTCTGCCACTGGTAAACCGATATCTACATAATCACCGTTTTCTACTTTGACAGAGTCAAGACAGATAAACGGATAGTCTTTTGGCAGATGGGCACTTAAGGCATGCCCTAAAGCTTTCGCCATGTCTTCATCCACCATAACAATAATGGGAATTTGTTCAGCAACTAAACTAGCTAATCCTGCCACAATCCCTTGACCATAGCGTTGAATATCAGCAAATGTTGGATTGCTCATGCCTCTAATTGCTAGGGCAATCTGGGGCGTTTCTTCAATACGATGCCAATTGAGTTTTTCTTGGATTCGCTGGCCTAATTCTGTCACAGTAAGGGTTTCATCCTCTTGCGCTAATTTTAGAATTGGGATATTTTTTACCGGCAAAATTTGCTCACGGTAAGCGATCGTGCTTCCGCTAATTTCAGCAGTGTGTGAACCTGCTCCGACGACCGTCGCTCGGATTGTTTCTGTGCTTTCTAAAACTTCTTTTTCCGAAAAAATCAGTGACTTTCTCAAGTATTTCCCTAAAAGTAAGCCGATGTCCCCATATTTAAAGAGATTCGTACTTGTCGTATTTAAGCAATCAGCCACACCACCAGAAAATGTTACAATTGGTAATTCCTCACCTTTTCGTAGTGGATGGTTGGTTACTAATAACTGGTAGAACGGACTTTGTGTCCCCAAGCCAATGCTATTTTCTAACACGGCAACTAATTCCGAAATAATTGGCAGTAAGTTTTGTTCGGTGGCTTGGTCACCAAGGTGCAAGGTTAGCCCTTTTTTATTTATAATTTCTTGAATCTTCGGAGCTATATAGGTGATTTTTTGTTGTTGATCTAATTTAATTAAGCGTCCGCCAATGTCAAAACAAGCCGTGTCAATCACTTCGCCATCTTTAAAGACAGCTAAATTTGTCGTTCCCCCACCAATGTCTAAATTAACCACCGGTTTGCGTTTCGTTTCAGAATAAGTTTGAGCACCAGCGCCTTTCCCAGCAATGATACTTTCTAAATCAGGACCAGCCGTAGCAACGACAAAATCACCTGCATAGCCACTAAGTGCTCGTAGCACATTGTTGGCATTGCTTTTTCGAGCAGTTTCACCTGTGATAATTACCGCACCCATTTGAATATCTTGTTTATGAATGCCTGCTTGGCGATATTGCTCCGCTACAAACGCTTTGATAGGTTCTGCATCAATTTCTGATTGGTTAAGTAAGGGTGTAAAGATAATGTCACTTCGGTAAATGACTTTTTTATCAGAAATGCTGATACGTGGTACTGTAAACGCAGAGGCAAAATTTTCAACAGTTAATTCTGACAAGACTAATTGGGTTGTAGACGTCCCTAAATCAATCCCTACGGTTAAAAGTGTTTCCTTCGACATCGCCTGACTCGCCTCCTTTTGCATACAAAAAGGCACTTAAAGAATCGTTAGAAAATTTCTTTCTACTTTTCTTTAAGCGCCTTTGCTTAATCAATGAACAACATCACTGGTGTTCTGTTCGAAATAGAAACAGGTTTTAGTTCCCTGTTTATTGGATTCAATTGTAATTTTTCCTTTTAATTTATCTTTTACGTAGCTTTTGACAATCATCAAACCTAAACTGGTCTCGTTACTTTGATGAACGTCATAGCCTTTACCATTATCTGTAACAGTAATGGTAATCATTTTATTATCTAATGTTCCACTAAGTTTAACAACGCCACTTGTTTGTGGCTCAAATGCGTGATCAAAAATGTTTTGTAATAGTTCGTTGACAACAAGGGAAATGGTGACCATTTGTTCGCTAGAAACCATAATGGCTGGATCAACATCCATCATCATCTCAATGGGTTGTGCGCCTTGAAAAAGATGTCTAAAATTATACATCACTGCTTCCAATGTTTGCCGTAAAGCAACGTCATCTTTGACTTGTTTTGACAGCAATTCATGGGTGGCTGCAATCGCCATAATTCGATTGACACTTTCATGAAGGACTTTCTTTGCTTCGGGGCTTTGCGTTCGCCGTTCTTGAATACGCAATAAGGAAACCACCGATTGCAAGTTATTTTTAACACGATGATGAATTTCACGAATCGCAACAGATTTGGAAATAATTTCCGCTTCTTTTTCTTTAAATTCTGTATTGTCTTGAATAATCATAATCAGTTGTTCTTCTGATGCCAACCATACTTTTCGAACTTTAAAATAATAATTAAGGTAGGTCGTTTTGCTTTCAATAGGTTGATTACTCATTTTATATTTCATTTGATACAACACATATTCAAAAGTTGTATAATCGATGGACAAATTGTCATAACTCATGCCAATGATATTGTCCCGATAACCAAGTTTGCGATAAAGCTCTTGTGCATTGTGATTGGTAATTAATAAGTGCCCTGCTGCATCAAAAATCAAAACGGCTTCTGCCAATTGATCAATAAATAACGCGTCGACTTGACTAGTTGATTTTGCTACTTTTGCTAACTGGCAGTTATTTAGCTCCTCTTTTTGTAAGTCCGCTTGAATCTCTTCATCTGCCGCAATCTCGACAATAATGACACCAATCGTTCGATGTTCATTGCGAATGGGATAGATATTTTGCTTAATCAAACGATTTTCCTGAGTCACTGCTAACAAACCAATGCTATTTAAGCTAGTTTGCATGGTACGCAGAACACCAGGTTCATTTTTTAATAAAGCTTCCATCCCGACGACATCTCCGCTATATAAAGAAGTTGTCTTCGCAGGCGGCTTATGATAAACGACTAGTGCTTGCTGTGACATTTCCTTATACACATCAATAAAAACATCTGCACTTTGATACAGTGTCGTCGAAGAAAGATAACGTGCTGTACGTTGTAATTCTTTAATGTCTGATTCTGAAAGATTGGTATATTGGTGACATAATTGCTCTAATCGTTTCATTTATTCATCATCCATTACAATCAATTCTGCAATTTCGCTCATACGTGCGCGTTTGTTCATACTTAACGTACGCAACATTTGGTAGGCTTCTTCTTCCGATATATGATTTTCTTTTACAAGAATACCTTTGGCTTTTTCGATAATTTTACGTTCTTCTAATTTTAAACTTAATTTATCGATTTGACTTAGTAACAGCTGCGTTTGTTTACCTCGTTCAATGCTCATTTCAATTGTAGGTATTAATGATTTTTCGTCTAGAGGTTTAACTAAATAACCCAGTGCACCTAATTTTTTAGCCTTGTCCGTATTTTGTACGTCACTGTATGCAGATAAAAAGACAATACTACTGGCTAGTTGGTCTTGAACAATTTTTTTACCTGCTTTTAGACCATCTAAAATTGGCATTTGAATGTCCATTAATACTAGGTCAGGTTGTGTTTTTTTACATACTTCAATTGCTTCAAAACCATCGGCTGCTTCACCGACTACTTCGTACCCTGCTTCTATCACAATATCACGAATATCGAGTCTCGTAATAGGTTCATCATCGACTATTACAATTCGTCCATCCATTTTCTTCACGCCCTTGTCCTTTCAACGCTATGTTCTGGTAATTTTACAAGTTACAGAAAAGTTTAAAATCTGTTGTAAACCTTCAATCACCGCTTGTAAGGCTGCTTCCACTGAGCTTACGTCACCAGAAATGACTACCGATCCAGAAAAACGATCAATAAAACCGATTTGGATATCTCCGCTTTTAGTCGCAATATCAACAGCGATAATTGCCGCTTCGCTCGGAGTGATTGTCAAAATACCTAGTGCATTGCTGGTGCCTTCTGGCAACCCTAATTTTGTATAAATTTCTTTATTAGGACTAGCAATGATGTGCGCTAACGTTACTTGTTTCCCAGGAACATATTCTTGAATCATTCGTTGTTTTTCTTCCAACCAGACTCGCTCCTTTAATTTAGCAAATAAAAAATCCTCAATAAAAAACGTAAAGGTTCCACTTTCGCTTTCTACTAAGGAGCTTCTTTGCTCTTAAATTTTGAAGCACGCCGTTGTGCTACCCACATTATATGTTATCGATTTCATCCTGTCAATCGCTTATAAGATAGAATTTAAAATTTTTGTCACTTCTGCTGCTGTTGGTTGGACAGGATTTGTTTTGGTGCAACCATCCATCAATGCGCCTTCAGCTATTTTTGGGATCGCAGCTTGGACTTCTTCTTTTGGTAAACCATAGTCACTAAAAGTGGCAGGCATGTTTAATTTTTGACGGAGTTGCTTGATTTGTCGAATAAATTGTTGAACACCAATCCGTGCATTGGTTGTCTGTGTATCATTTAGACAATTTGCTAACTGCGCATAACGTTTAGCTGTTGGTTCGTTGGTGACTTTGCCATTCGCTAAGCCACTGTTATATGCAATGACTTCAGGTAAGAGCATTGCATTCATTCGTCCATGTGGCACATGTAAACGCGCACCGGCCGCATGAGCAATACCGTGATTCAAGCCTAACGAAGTAACATTAAACGCCATCCCTGCCATACATGAAGCTAAATGCATATTTTCACGGGCTTGTTGGTTGCTACCCTCATTAAAGGCTATTTCTAAATTGTCGAATACTAAGCGAACGACTTTTTCGCACAACGCATCTGAAATCGGATTTGCTTCTGTTGAAACATACGCTTCAATAACATGCGTTAAGACGTCCATTCCTGTATCCGCTGTGATTTTTGGTGGCACACTCATCACTAAATTTGTATCTAAAATCGCAATTTCTGGTTGAATTTCATCCGTTACAAGCGGGATTTTGGTGCCAGTTTCAGCAACCGTAATCACTGAAAAATTCGTAACTTCTGAACCAGTCCCACTAGTTGTAGGAACCGCAATAAACTCAGCAATCTGAGTTTGCAAAGTACGTTTGCCAAAAAATTTCATTGCTTTGGCCGCATCAATAGCGGATCCCCCACCTAAAGCTAATATCGTATCTCCTTGAAATGTCGCTAACTGCTTAATTCCCGCAGCAATCTTATCAATTGGTGGATCGGGGATGATGTCACTAAAAATTTGCCATTCACTTTTTGTTAAATGCTTTGTCACTTCATTCACAAATCCAGAGTCAACCATGAATGGATCTGTGACAATGAAAACACGTCTATCATGAAGTGTTTCCAAATTGGCTAATGCGCCTTCTCCTACCCATAGTTCGGTAGGGAAATGAATTGTTTTCATCTCAATTCCTCCTTAATAAAATACAAAAAGACACTTCAAACAAACGAAAAATCATCTGTCTGAAGCGTCTTTGCTTCCTTATGTATACGCCATTGTACACGAAACCTTATCCATAGAGTACAACGCCTTTAATTAATTGTCAATAAAAAAAGGGAATATAGCAGTACGTCATTGTACCTGAAATCTCCTTCAACATTGAAAGACCAGCCCAAAATTCCCGAAAGCACTTCCTCGTGCCATTAATTGGATTAATACAAATATCTTGGGCTGGATTTTCAACACAAGCGTTGTTAAGAAACATCCTGTTTTGCCTCGAAACAGCATGCCCAATAATGAAAAAATGAAAAGACCTGACTTAAAAGCAACCTTGCTTCTTCACAGTGGCGGGACCGTGCCAGATTCTCACTGGCTTCCATTCATATTTTTCATAAAATATTCGTTTAATCTATCTGAAATTTACCATAAGTTTTTTAGAAAAGCAACTGTTTACAATCCATCTTCTTTAATTTTATGGAAAACCTTTTCGCTTCGTTCATAAAAAACATCAGGTCGTTGTGCTTGAACATTTAAATAGCGAGCCAACGCATAAAAATAATCCGATAAACGATTGGTAAAAATTAATACCTCTTCGTTAATTTTGGCTGTCCAATTTAAACGAACAATGATGCGCTCTGCGCGCCGTGCAATCGTCCGAGCCACATGAACCATACTGGCTGCTGGAGTTCCGCCAGGTAAAATAAAACGATCAATATCTGGTGATTGTGCGGTGTAAACATCAATCCGTTGCTCCAACCAATGGACACTTTCCTTTTGTAATTTAAATGGTCGTTGTGCTTCAATCGGTGTTGACAAATCTGTTCCTGCATCAAAAAGTAAATGTTGTAAAGCTTCTAGTTCTTCTTTAATTTCTTGATTTTCTTGTGGAAGTTGGCTGATAATGTAGCCGACCCAAGAATTCAATTCATCAATCGTTCCATAACTTTCCACTCGATCAGAATCCTTAGCGACGGTTGAGCTGCCGACTAATTTCGTCATTCCCTTATCGCCAGTTTTTGTATAAATTTTCATTCTGCTTCATCCTCCTCTAAATAATCTACTAATTCTTGCAAGCCAATTTTTTCAACAGAAGAAATTTCAAAAATTCTTGTTGCACCCGCACTTTTTAATTGTTGCCGAACAATCTCTAACTGCTGAGAATCTTGTGCTAAATCAATCTTGGTTAAAATACCAATGATTTCTTTCGGGAAAATACTACCAAATCCTGGTGAAAAAACTTGTTGTGTTTCTACAGCACTTTGGACCAAACCGATCACATCTGCTTCTGCCGCTGTGACGTTTAACGCATTATAATATTGCCGATGCAAAATAAACTCGCCTGGTGTATCAATCATTTCTGCATGAAATTCCACCGCCTGTGTTTTATCATAAATTAATTCTTTGCCTTGCAGAGCTTGACATAACGTGGTTTTGCCACAACCGATTGCCCCCATTAAAATGATTCGTTTCATCGCTACCTCCATAAAAAAGGAGCCCAAAGCAAGTACCATTACGTACTTAGTCTTGGGCTCCTTTGCCGATTTGTTAAAACACGCCATTGTGTTTCCGCTTCTTTACCTTTATCTTACCTGTTTAAAAAAAACTTGTCAAAGTTATTGAATAGTTTCCCAAACTTTATGTTGTTTCTGAAAATAGGAAACAATATCTGTTTCAAAAATCGTTTGTAGAAATTCTTTTGAAGCCAACGTTTGGAAATCACCTTGCGCAGCCACTTTCCCTTGCTTCATAAACACAGTTTTTTCACTGAGCGTTAAAGCTAAACGGATATCATGAAACACACCGATTAGCGTTTTGCCTTCTTGCGCACTCCACTCATTTAACTGCTGAATTAATTCTTGTTGATACCGAATATCCAAATGATTATTGGGTTCATCCAATAAAATAATTTCTGGATCTTGTACAAATAATTTAGCCAAAAATACTCGTTGTTGTTGTCCTCCGGAAAGCTGATTGACAACTTTATCTTTTAAAGGCAATAAACCCGTGCGTTCTAAATAATAAAGGACTTGTTCTTTTTCTTGTTTAGAAACAATAGGTAAAAAACGTTGTGCTTGCTGTCGATACGCCCCCATCAAAACTGTTTCGTAGACCGTATAATCAAAAGCAACTGTCGTGAATTGACTCATCATCGCTACTTTCGTTGCCAATTCTTTCCGCTTTTGTCCATGAACTTCTTGACCATCAATTAAAACAGAACCACTATAAGGGATAAGTCCGGCAATCGTTTTTAAAAGTGTCGTTTTGCCACAACCATTTGGGCCTAAAATACAAGTTTTACTACCTGTCGGAAAACAGAGGGAGGTATCTTTTAAAATGGGACTTTGTTGGAGTGTTACAGCTGTTTTTTTTAATTCAATCATACTGCAATGCTCCTTTTTTTAAAGTAAATATACAAGAAGAACGGTGCTCCAATCAGGGCTGTTACTGCCCCGATGGGAATTTCTCTTGGTGATAAAATCGTGCGGGCAATTGTGTCCCCTATTACCATGATGGTCCCACCTAAGATTGCTGAACCGGGAATCAACCAGCGATGAGTCGCCCCTAAATAGCGACGGACAATACGTGGCGCTATTAAATCAACAAAACCAATCACACCGACAAATGAAACCGCACTTCCTGCTAGTAAACTAGCCAAAAGAATAATGCGTAGTTTTGCTGTTTTGACTTCTACTCCCGCTAACATTGCATGTTCTTCTCCTAAGCCAAGAACATCCAATGCGCTGGCATCAAACCAAAGAAACAGACTGCTGATAAGCAAGATTGGACAATAAATCGCAATTTTTTGCCAATTACTGCCAGAAAAACTACCCATTTGCCAAAAGACTAATTGTTTCAAATAATCTTGGAAAAGTGCTGTAATCAACGTCAAAATAGCACCGACAAACAAGGTCATAATCATCCCCACTAAAACAACTGTTTGATTGGACATTTGACTATCCATTGTTTGCGTAAATAACAAAACTAAAAAGACTGTTGCTAAGCCAAAGATAAAACCAGTTAAAGGTAATAAAAACGCACCCAAGATCGAAGCAGTTACACCGGTTACCATGATTAACGCAGCACCTAAGGATGCTCCTGCTGATACGCCCAAAGTATACGAAGAAGCTAAAGGGTTACCTAAGAGTGATTGCATCACCGTGCCACTTACTGCTAAGCCTGCGCCAACGAGATAGGCCATCACGACACGCGGTAACCGAACATTCCAGATGATTCCTTCTAAAATGCCATCTTCTGAAACCGTCTTTTTCACTAAAATTTGAAGCAAATCCGTTAACGAAATCTGAACACTTCCAATTTTAATACCCAAAAAGAGCATGCTCATACTGATCAAGAGCATCAGTATGAGACACGTTTTTTTACTCATCTTTTAAATCCTTGTATTCCTCTGGATAAACAGCTTTTGCCATTTGTTTTAATGCTTTGGTAATGTGGTTATTTGGTAAAGAGCTAGACATGTTATCGATTTCGAAAACTTCTTTGTTTTGAACTGCAGGAACGTTTTCCCAGTTTTTACGAGCTAAAATTTCTTTGGCGGGGTCTTTCATATAGTTAACATTGGTTAAAATGACTTCTGGTTTTGCAGCAATGGCCGCTTCTTCTGTCACGGGTAACCAGCCTTTTTCATTTGCCAAAACATTTTTTGCCCCAATTGTTTCAATCATTTCATTTAAAAATGTCCCATTACCAAAGCTATAAATGTCTGGTAAGGCAGCCACTTCAAACAAAACAGTTTTTGGTTTTTTTATGGTTTTACCAATTTTGGCTACTTCGTCGATTTCTTGATCCATTGTTTTGATTAACTTTTGTCCTTTTTCATGTTCAGACAAGCTATCCGCGATGAATTGGACGTCTTCTTTGATTGCTTTGATGCTTGTACTAGTGGGAATATTAACGACTGTAATTCCAGCATCTTCCACTTGTTTCCAAACACTTTCTGAGCTAGCTAAATTGATGTCATTCACATAAACAATTTGTGGTTTCAAGGCAATCAATTTTTCGGCATCGACAGCCATCATATCCATTTGTGGTAATTTTTTTAAATCAGTCATCATTGTGCTACTTTGAGTATCAACTGCGATTAATTGATCGGTTTTACCTAAGTCTTCAATCACTTCTGTTGTTGATGGCACTAGGGAAATAATTTTGTTTGCTTCTTTGGGTAAAGTAATTTCTTTACCACTACGGTCTTTGGTTGGTAACGTTACTTCTGTTTTTTCAGAAGAGGCAGTTGCTTTCTTTTCCTGTTTGCCACATCCCGCTAAGCCAAGTGTCGCTACTAAACCTAAAGTCATCATTGTTAAAGTAAATTTTTTCATTTTTTCATCCTCGCATTCGTCTATTTTATTTTGGGGAAAATTTTCTGAAATGAACCTCCTTTGTCTCAACGTCAAAACAATACAAAAAAACCACTTTTTTCTCCAATAGAAAAAAAGCAGTCACTTAACTATGCTAATGATATACTCAGCCAGTTATCTTCAAAGCCCCTTCTTTTTCCTACAAAAGAATGATTAGACTTATCAAGCCGGTATCCTGACTTAGCTTCTTCTTACTCCCAATCCTTCCAGAATAATCTGTGGTCTTATTGGTTTCATCCGCCATACAGTAGGTAGGTCTGTAGAGGATTCACACCTCTTTCCCTGACACTTCATAAGTACATATATATTGTATCTTCGTTGATAACTAATTTTCAAACCAGTGATTAGACGTCCTTGTCTAATGACACACATTTATTATAACGGTTATCAACCATTTGTCAACGCTTCCTCAAGCAAAAGAAAAACTTTTCTTGTTTTAGTTATTAGACATTGTTCCGTTTTTCTATTCATGATAAAATAAATCCTAGTTTGAATAAGAAAGAGGTTAACTTGATGAAAATCGTCATTTTGTTACTTGTTGCCTATTTATTAGGTTCGATTCCCTCAGGTGTTTGGATTGGCAAACTTTTCTTTAAAAAAGATATACGCCAATTTGGTAGCGGGAATACAGGAACAACCAATACATTTCGGGTCTTAGGGAAACCTGCCGGAATTACGGTATTATTAATGGATATCTTGAAAGGAACGTTAGCCACTTCATTACCCTATTTGTTTGGTTTACAAAGTGTGAACCCGCTCTTCTTTGGGGTAGCAGCTGTTTTAGGGCATACCTTCCCTATTTTTGCCAATTTCAAAGGTGGTAAAGCCGTAGCCACTAGTGCCGGCATGTTATTAGCATACAGCCCCACATTTTTTATTTATTCTGCTCTTATTTTTGTGATTTGTCTGTATCTAACCAGTATGGTGAGTTTAACAAGTATGATTAGCGCTGTACTAATTACACTTTCTACTATTATTTTGCCTTTCACTGTCCCAGCTATTTTACCAACATTTAACTGGTTATTAACCGTGATTGCGATTGCTTTGACTACTTTTATCTTTGTCCGTCATCGTGAAAACATTCAGCGAATTAAAAATGGAACAGAAAGTCGCCTTTCTTTTGGCTTACGTGCAAAAAAATAAAGAAAAAGGCTGTGAACAAATAATGTTCACAGCCTTTTTCTTTATTTTACACTAATCATATACTGTGTTTTAAATAGTTCGTTAGCTGGTAACTTATTGATGCCAAATTTTTCAGCAAGTTGGCCAGTTGCGTCGACAGCATCAGCAATCCCGCACCAAGGTTCGATACAGACAAAAGGCGCTTCTTTCGGTGTCGGTGACCAAATCCCCACAAAAGGCATTTCTGGATAACTCAAAGTGACTTGATGGTCACTTTCGTCTGTGGCAATCGTAATTGCTGTTTGACCTTTTGTTTCAAAAATCATTGCATCATTTTCAAATAATTGATGCGTTAAGTCAAAGCTAGTATTCGTTTGGGCTAGCGTTTTATTCGCTAAATCAATAAACGGGCCTGCTAAGGGAATTTGTGTCCGTGATTTTTTAGGTGAAAAACTTAGATAATAATCTTCAAACGTTAGTGAAGATTCTAAAGGTACATTAAAGGCTGGATGACCACCAATCCCAAAATACATCTCTTCTTTCCCTGTATTTTCTACTTGGTAGTTTACAGTCAATTCTTGATGTTCTAATGTATAAGTAATCACTAGTTCAAAATCAAAAGGATACTTCTTCTTGGTTTCTTTTGTTGATTTTAGTGAAAAAGAAACTTCTTCTCCACCTTTTTCAATCACATCAAATACTTGATCACGAGCAAAACCATGTTGAGTTAAATGATACGCTTGATTTTGGTACATATACGTATCTTCTTTTAGACGACCGACAATCGGAAAAAGTACGGGCGCATGGCGGGCCCAAAATTCAGGATTTCCTTGCCAAATATATTCAATGCCGGTTTCTTTTGATTGTAAACTTACTAATTCTGCTCCTTCTTCAGCAAATGTTGCGATTAGAAATTCATTTTCAATTTGTACAGTCATTGCGTTGTCCTCCTAGTTGATACGAGCAATTGCTTATTTTTCCAACTCTTTAATAAATTGTTGATTTAATACTTTTAAATAAGTCCCTTTCATACCAAGAGAACGTGATTCAATAATTCCAGCTGATTCTAATTTTCTTAAGGCATTCACAATTACGGAACGAGTAATGCCTATTTCATCTGCAATACTTGAAGCAGTTAAACGACCTTCTTCGCCATCTAAGGCTTCAAAAATGGCATGGACGGCTTTTAATTCACTATAGGAAAGAGTGTTGATGGCCATTTGCACGGCAGTCGCACTGCGAACTTCTGCTTCAATTGTTCTGGATTGATGATACAAAATTTGCATGCCGACAACGGTCGCACTATATTCAGCTAACACTAAATCATCCTCGTTAAAGGATTTTTCAACACGCGCTAAAATAATCGTACCCAAGCGTTTGCCAGCACCGTACAAAGGCACAATAGTGGTTAAACCAAACGGATACAGCTCTCGTGATTCAAAAGGAAATGCAGTTAAATCACTATCTATTGGAATATTGGCTTCGGTT
The DNA here is from genome assembly GCF_051712285.1 of Enterococcus sp. DIV1337a. Taxonomy (NCBI): domain Bacteria; kingdom Bacillati; phylum Bacillota; class Bacilli; order Lactobacillales; family Enterococcaceae; genus Enterococcus; species Enterococcus sp. DIV1337a. The sequence continues at coordinate 1,339,669 of NZ_JBIOOP010000001.1, forward strand.
ACTTTGAGCATATCCACGGCCTCGGTGTATCCTTGAGGAAATTTTTTCTCTTTAAACATATTTTTGATACGGGCATTATTAACATCTAATTTTTCAGTATACCCCAACAAATCCCCTGAACTGCTAATAATATACGCATTACTTTCTAAAATATCCCCTAAAATCATTGCCATTTTGTTGTACGGAAGTTCTGCTTGTACGTCAAACAGATTGTTTTTTTGCAAAAGCTCGTTCACTTGACGTGTTTTTTCTAATAATGTAGCCATCTTTTCTCCTCCAGCCTTTTTTATAAGATGTAACGACTTAAATCTTCATTTTGAACAATGTCATTCAATTTTTCATCGACATATGCTTCGGTAATCGTAATTTCACCCATTTGCATATCTGGTGCTTCATATAATAAATCTTCTAATAAACGCTCTAAAATTGTGTGTAAACGACGCGCCCCAATGTTATCTGTATCACGGTTTACATCATAAGCGATGTGTGCTAACCGTTCAATTGCTTCTTTTGTAAAGATGACTGAAACATTTTCTGTGCCGATTAATGCTACATATTGTTTAATTAAAGCATTGTTTGGCTCAGTTAAGATACTTACGAAGTCATCAGCCGTTAAATCATCTAATTCAACCCGAATTGGGAAGCGGCCTTGTAATTCTGGAATCAAGTCACTTGGTTTTGACAAGTGGAAAGCACCTGAAGCGATAAATAAAATGTGATCCGTTTGTAAAGGACCATACTTCGTGTTAACTTGGGAGCCTTCAACAATCGGTAAAATGTCTCTCTGTACTCCTTCACGAGAGACTTCGCCCGAATTTTGTTGGCTTTTAGAGGTGATTTTATCAATCTCATCGATAAAAATAATTCCGCTTGATTCAGCTAAACGAATCGCTTCACTATGAATATCAGCATCATTGACAATTTTTGCTGATTCTTCTTTCACTAATAATTCTTGTGCTTCTTTTACCGTTACAGTACGTTCGATTTTTTTCTTTGGTGACAGAGCGCCTAACGTTTCATTTAAGTCGATACCCATTTGTTCTAGGCCATTGTTCATAGCTGGCATCGTTTTTTTCGGTTCTTCAATTTCAATTGTTACTTCACGATTATTTAATAGACCTTTTTCCAGCTGTTCCAAAATTGTTCGGCGATTCGTTCGAATATCTTCCGTTACTTCTTCTTGTGCTTCTTGCTGTTGCTGAGCCATGTTAAACATGTTCATCATTTGTTCAAATTGATTACCGCCAGCCTGTTTTTGTTCTTTTTTAATTCCAGGCACTAATACTTTGACTAAACGTTGATTGGCCTTTTTCAACGCTTGCGCATACACGCGACTGTATTGTTGTTTTTCAACAATTTGGATCGCATTTTCTACTAAATCCCGCACCATTGATTCGACATCCCGACCAACATAGCCTACTTCTGTAAATTTGGTTGCTTCAACTTTTACAAAAGGCGCATTGACAATTTTTGCGAGACGACGAGCAATCTCAGTTTTACCAACACCTGTTGGTCCAATCATTAGTAAGTTTTTAGGCGTAATATCTTGTTGCATATTTTCTTCTAATTGCAAGCGACGATAGCGGTTACGTAAAGCTACCGCCACTGATTTTTTGGCAGCTTGCTGTCCAACAATATATTGATCTAGTTCTTTGACTATTTCTTTTGGTGTTTTGTTTAATTCATTCATGGATTTTCCCTCGCTTATAATTCTTCTACAATGATATTATGATTCGTAAATACACAGATATCTGCAGCAATATTTAAGGCATTTTTAGCAATCTCTTTCGCTGGCATTTCTTTATCGCCAAAGTTTTTCATGGCTCTTGCAGCAGACAAAGCAAAATTACCGCCAGAACCAATTGCTAAAATACCATCGTCTGGTGTAATGACTTCCCCAGTTCCTGAAACTAAGAGCATTTCTTCCTTATTCATCACAATCAGCATGGCTTCTAACTTTTGCATGGACTGTTGTGTCCGCCACTCTTGGGCTAACTCAACTGCAGCTCTGGTTAAGTTTCCGTTGTATTCATTTAATTTCCCTTCAAACTTTTCTTCTAATGTAAAGGCATCTGCCACACTTCCTGCAAAACCGACAACGACTTCATCATTGTAAATACGGCGCACTTTTTTGGCCGTACCTTTCATAACGACAGATTCGCCCATTGTTACTTGGCCGTCACCAGCCATTGCAAATTTTCCATCTTTTTCGACTGCACAAATTGTTGTAGAGTGAAATTGTGATTCAACCATTATTGTTCCTCCTAGACGTTTACCTCCATTATGCACGAGGATGAAACGTTCGATAATTTTTTTGTAAACTTTCTTTTGTCACATGCGCATATATCTGAGTTGTTGATAAATTAGCATGTCCTAATAGTTCTTGAACTGTCCGCATATCGGCGCCATTGTTTAATAAATGTGTCGCAAATGTATGGCGTAACATGTGGGGATGAATTTCCGCATTTAATGAACTTTTTTTAATTAGTTGGTTTAAGACATATTCAATCCCTGTTGGCGTGATTTGTTCGCCATGATGATTAACAAAGACATACGGATGTTTTTTTTGATATTTTGTCATTAATAGCGCGCGGCCATTCTCTAAGTAATCCTTTAAGGCGTCTTGTGCAAATGAACCAAAAGGCACATAGCGGTCTTTATTTCCTTTTCCGTGAACCAATAAAACAGAAGCTTGAAAATCAACTGCATCCACCGTTAAGTTTGCACATTCACTGACCCGAATACCAGTCCCATACAGAACTTCTAGCAACGCTTGATTTCTCAAATCAAGCGGTTGCTCCCCTTGTGCGCTCTCAAATAATGCATCCATTTCTTTTTCATAAAAAAAACGGGGCAACCGTAACTGTTTCTTTTTCATATGAACATAGGAAAAAGGATTTTCTTGGATTGCTTCATTTTTTAATAAGAATTGATAAAAAGAACGCAAACTGGCAATTTTTCGACTAATCGAATTGCGGCTATATTCCTGATCGTATAATTCGCTCAAATAAGCCCGAACATCCAAATGTTCCACAGTCAAATAATTGTCATTACCTGAAGTCTTTAAAAACGAAAAAAAATGTTGTATATCTTCTTGATATGCTTTTTTTGTTTTTTCTGAATAGCCTCTTTCGACAATAAGATAACGAGCAAATAACTCAGGCCAATTCTTTTCTTCCATGTGATAGCCCTCCTCATTCGATTACAAAGTAACTTTAGCATAACCTTTTTCAAAAGACAATTAAGTTGTCAGAATTTAATCAATATTTCTAAATATGTTCACAATTTTAACTATTCTTTAGCTTTTGTTATTTTTTTCTAAAAATTAAAAGACTGAGTATCATCGCAATTCTTAGCAATGAAACTCGGTCTTTTCTCATATTTCTTCTAATTTAGTCTAAAGATTGGATAACTTGAGCTTGAACATCTAAGGCCCGATTAGCAATCGCTTCGTAGCGTTCTTTTTTGTCACGAATTCGTTCAGGTAACTCTGGGAAAAGCCCAAAGTTTGCATTCATTGGTTGGAAATGTTTACCTTCTGCATGCGTAATATAATAAGCCATGCTTCCTAAAGTCGTTTCGCGAGGAAATTCAATTGGCTCTTCCCCTTTGGCAAGACGAGCTGCATTAATACCTGCGAGTAAACCACTTGCCGCACTTTCAACATACCCTTCAACACCAGTCATTTGTCCAGCAAAAAACAGGTCGTCACGTTTTTTTGATTGATAGGTTGGCTTCAGCAATTCTGGAGAATTCATGAAACTATTACGGTGCATGACGCCATAGCGCACAAATTCAGCATTTTCTAATCCCGGAATCATGCGGAATACTCGTTTTTGTTCGCCCCATTTTAAATGCGTTTGGAAACCAACAATATTGTATAAAGAAGCTGCGGCATTATCTTGACGTAATTGAATTACAGCATAAGGCCGTTTGCCTGTTTTAGGATCTTCCAGTCCGACCGGTTTCATTGGACCAAACAACATGGTTTTAATGCCACGTTGCGCCATTACTTCGATGGGCATGCAGCCTTCGAAAAACTTCTCTTTTTCAAACGTGCGTAAAGGAACCACTTCTGCATTGACTAACGCTTCATGAAAAGCATTAAATTCTTCTTCAGTCATCGGACAGTTTAAGTAAGCCGCTTCTCCCTTGTTATAACGAGATTTTAAATAAACTTTATCCATGTCAATTGTTGATTTATCAATAATTGGTGCTGCTGCATCATAAAAATAAAAACCTTCAGAACCATTAAATTCTTGAATTTTTTGAGATAAGCTTTCAGAGGTTAAGGGACCCGTTGCAATAATGACAATTCCTTCCGGAATATCTGTGATCTCTTCATTTTTGATTGTAATTAATGGATGACTTTTAATTTTTTCAGTGATTGTTTCAGAAAAAGAATCACGGTCAACTGCTAAGGCGCCGCCAGCTGGTACAGCGGTTTGATCCGCACTACCAATAATGATTGAATTTAAACGGCGCATTTCTTCTTTCAAAACACCTACCGCATTGGTTAAACTATTTCCACGTAATGAATTAGAACAAACTAACTCTGCAAAATTTTCTGTTTGATGCGCTGGTGTCTTTTTGACAGGGCGCATTTCATATAAATCAACTGGTACGCCAGCATTGGCTACTTGCCATGCCGCTTCACTTCCGGCTAAACCGGCACCAATAATTGTGACTTTTTTTGTCATGTATAAAAATTCCTTTCTATGTCAAGAAGTTAAGAGCTATCTCTTACAAACTCAATTCATTTTACTAAAAGAGAAGACCGAAGTAAATTCTTCGGTCTCAATTTTTCTTATTTTTGGACGTTTTCTTCATAATCGCCATTGATACAAACGACTTGTTTGCCGCCTTTAACTTTTTTCTCTACTAGATATTGCCCACATTTTGGACATGGTCGGCCTACTGGTTTGTCCCAAGAAGTGAAGTCACACTCTGGGTACCGACTACAGCCATAGAAAATCCGATTTTTCTTTGATTTCCGTTCAATAACTTGTCCTTCGTGACACACAGGACACGTCACACCAATTTCTTTGACAATCGCTTTTGTATTTCGGCAATCTGGGAAATTACTACATGCATAAAATTTTCCGTAGCGACCCAGTTTAATCACCATTGGATGCCCACATAGTTCGCAGTCAAAGCCTGCTGGCTCATCTTTAATTTGGATTTTTTCTATTTTTTCTTCGGCGTTGGTTAATTCTTTTTCAAATGGTTTGTAGAAGCGATCCACGACTTCGACCCATTTTTCTTGCCCTTCACCGACTTTATCTAAGTCCGTTTCCATTGTCGCTGTAAAATGTGTATCGACAATTTGTGGGAAAAACTCTGAAACTAATGAATTCACAATTTCACCTAATTCCGTTGGTTCAAACCGTTTATTCGTTAGCTTCACGTAATAACGCCGTTGAATGGTTTCTAGTGTGGGCGCATACGTAGATGGTCGTCCCACGCCATTTTCCTCTAAAGTACGGATTAACGTGGCTTCACTAAAACGAGCCGGTGGTTGAGTAAAGTGTTGTTTCGGTTCGATATCGACGGATTTAACAACGTCACCTTCCACTAATTCAGGTAAAATATTTTCCTTGTCTTCTTTACCATCATCGCGTCCTTCAACATATACTTGCATAAACCCTTTAAATTTTACTTTTGAGCCATTGGCAATAAACGTTACGCCGTTTTGTTGAAGTGTGACCTTCATGGTATCTAAAATCGCTGGTGTCATTTGACTAGCTACAAAGCGCGACCAAATAAGAGTATATAATTTTAATTGATCTTTATCTAAATACTTCTTCATTTCATCGGGTGTTCTTAAAACGCTTGACGGACGAACCGCTTCATGGGCATCTTGTGCACCTTGCGTATTTTTAGCTTTGCGGCCGCCATGTGCTGAGAACTCATCCCCGTAGGTTTTTTCAATGAATTCAGCAGCTTCTGCTTTGGCGGAATCGGCAATTCTGGTTGAGTCTGTACGCATGTAGGTAATCAGCCCCACAGTGCCTTGTTTCCCTAAAGCAATTCCCTCATACAATTGTTGCGCAACCATCATGGTTTTACGCGTTCGGAAATTTAATTTACGTGCCGCTTCTTGTTGTAAACTACTAGTTGTAAAAGGTAATGCAGGGTTACGTTTCCGTTCTTTTTTCTCAACTTTTGTAACATCGTAATCTTTTCCGTCAATCCGAGAAGTGATTTCTTTCACCGCTTCTGCATTTGGTAATTTTTTCTTTTTACCATCTACGCCCCAGAAATTTGCTTTGAATTTCTTGCGACCTTTTTGGAAATTCCCATCAATGCTCCAATATTCTTCAGGTTTAAATTCTCGAATTTCATTTTCCCGATCAATAATCATTTTTAAAGCAACAGATTGCACACGACCAGCACTCAAGCCTTTTTTGACTTTACGCCATAAAATAGGACTAATCGAGTATCCGACTAAACGGTCTAAAATGCGCCGTGCTTGTTGTGCATCAACTAAATCAACGTTAATGGTTCTAGGCTCTTTAAATGCTGCTTTTACCGCTTCTTTAGTTATCTCGTTGAATACCACGCGGTTTTTATCTTTTAAATCAAGGCCAAGAAGATAAGCTAAATGCCAAGCGATGGCTTCACCTTCTCGGTCCGGATCGGCTGCAAGATAGACTTTTTCAGCTTTTTTTGCAGCCGCTTTTAAACTTTTGATGACATCGCCTTTTCCACGAATCGAAATATAATGAGGTTCATAATTATTTTCAATATCAATCCCCATTTTACTTTTTGGTAAATCGCGAATGTGACCAACACTGGCAACCACCTTGTAGTTTCTTCCTAGATATTTTTCAATTGTTTTGGCTTTGGCAGGTGATTCTACAATCACGAGATACTTATAGGCCATTCAATTAGCTCCTTTCGCGTTCGCTTTCCTACTATATAATATATGTAAAAAACGCACAAATCGTAATACATCATATGCTATATAGAATAGGTTTGTCAAGACTAGGCTTTCTAACATTTCTGTCATTTCTGTTTGACTGTCCGAATTTATAAATAAAAAATGCCTATGATTTATAGATTTTATCCTAAAGCATTAAAATACCCAAAACATTCCAACTAAAATGAGTCAAGACAGCAGCTTCAAAGCGACCCGTGCGTAGATAGACCCAACTTAAAGCTAATCCCATGCCCCAATAAATAACAAAACTACCTATATCCGTGGGCGTGTGCACAAGTGCGAATAAAATAGAAGAAACGAGTATGCCTATTTTTGAAGCTGGCTTGAAAAACGCTTGAATCCCGACACGAAAAATTCCCTCTTCAAAAATTGGCCCAAGCACACCTGCAAAAATAAGTATAAGCCCTTTAGGAATGGCTTGAACAATTTCTTCAACACTTTGTTGGTTAGAGGTCGTCTCTAGTCCTTCCAGACGTAATAAGAAATCACCAAGTATTCCCACACAAAAGATTATCACCAAACCTAACAAGACCACTGGCAAGGTTTCTTTGATTCCTAAAAAAGTCCAAGTTATGAGCTTTTTCTTTTTCAAAAAAGCAACAAATAGATAGACGAAATAGGCACCAAGTCCAACAGCCACTAATCCACTAACAATGCGAAACCAAAATTTTTCTGTAGAATATTGAACAATCAAGACCAACATCAAAGGAATTTGATCCAAAATCAAAAAGCCCAGTAGCTGCATACCAAACAACCATCTTTTTCTAACAACCGTTTCCATTTAGACACTCCTAACTAACAACCAAAAGATTAAAATCTGATTAAATAGTACCGAAGTGAACGTAGGTTGTCAATTCACAATTAGTAAAAGTCACAATTCTTCACAAATATCATCAATTGTCTGAACACATTTAGCACCGTCCTGAATTAATTCATGGCAGCCCGTTGAAAAAGACTGGAAAATACTTCCCGGTACGGCAAATACCTCGCGTCCGTAATCCATCGCCGATTGTGCAGTAATTAAAGAGCCACTATTCTTACGAGCTTCCATCACGCAGACCCCTAAAGATAATCCAGCAATAATGCGATTACGTGCAGGAAAATGATATTTTTTCGGCCCACTCCCATTCACATATTCTGTTAAAACAAGCTGATTCTGCTTCATAGTTTGCTGTAATTCTTTCTTTTCGTACGGATAATATACGTCTAAACCAGTGCCTAAAATTCCAATTGTCTGGCCCCCGTTCTGGATGGCCATCTCATGGCTACGACTATCGATACCTTTGGCAAGACCGCTGACGATTGTGAACCCTTCTTTGACTATTTTAGGAACCAGAGCTTCAGTCACTCTTAACCCATATGAAGTGGCATAGCGAGCGCCGACGATGCCAATTTTCCTTCTGTTTAACAATTGTAAATTTCCTCTATAAAAAAGAATTGCTGGTGGATTATAAATTTCTCGTAATAATTTAGGATAGACGGCATCTAAAATTGTCATAAATTGGTGTTGGCATTGTCGTATATATAACGCTTCACTATGAATCGTATGGTGTAACCAAGATTGTTCAAATAATTCACGATATTTCTTGATTTCAGCGATTCTAATAATTTCTGTACTGGAAAAATCAACACGCTTTTGTGCGATAGCTTCTTGTAACACTTTTAAGATACCTAAATTGCCAATTCCTTGGCATACCGCTAATTTAAATAATAATTGTCGTTGTAAAATTTCCAACAAAAAACACCTCTTTCACATCTTCTTAAAATAAGAATACGTAAAAAAAGTGTTTTATTTTTAAATCATATCTTTTATTGGCGCAAAAGTACGTCGATGAATGGGTGTTACACCGTATTTTTCTAACCCGAGAAGATGTTCTTTTGTTCCATAGCCTGCATTGTTTTTAAATCCATATCCAGGATATAATTCATCATATTCTTCCATTAATCGATCTCTTGTTACTTTTGCAATAATACTGGCTGCTGCAATCGAAATGGAGCGTGCATCCCCTTTAATCAAACTTTCTTGTGGTTGGGGAACATCTAACTGCATTGCATCAATTAATAAATAATCTGGTGTAAAAGCTAAATCATCAATTGCCATTTTCATCGCTTGTTTAGTTGCTTGATAAATATTAATTTGATCAATGACTCCTTGATCAGCGATACCTAACCCGATAGCGACAGCCTGTTCTTGAATCTGGTTATATAACGTTTCCCGTTTTTTAGCAGATAACTTTTTTGAATCATTTAAGCCTAATAATTGACAATCCTTCGGTAAAATAACTGCAGCTGTCACAATGGGACCAGCTAATGGTCCGCGGCCTACTTCATCAATTCCCGCAATTAAACGATGGCCTTTTTTATAGGCCGCTTCCTCAAATTGACTCATTTCTTTAAAAAGTTGCCACTCTTTTTCTTTGGCTAACTGGCGACGTTCCCATTGTTTGATAGCTTGTTGCACTCCTGAACGTTCATCTTCTCGCCAGCTTGCCAAACGTTCATCGGTTGCATCAGTGACCGTTAACAACGCTTCTTTGATTGCCTGAATCGACTCTTTTGCCATGTTATTCGTCTCCTAGTTCTTCCCAGCGGTCCAAAGTATACGTACCTAATTTTCCACTGCGAATTTCTAAAATAATCATTTCGCTGGCTCGATTATAATCATCTCTAAAACCACGTTTTTGGCTAATTAACATCAACTGTTCTGGAGCAGGTAAAAATAGCTCTTCCTCTGTTAAACCATATCGTTCCGTTAAACGTTGCGGATAAAAATGTGCAAAAAATTCTAGTCCATAAATCGCCAAATCATCTAAATGCAATAATTGATCTTTTATAGCGCCAGTTAAAGCTAATTTTTTTCCAATTTCTTCATCTTCAAATTTTGGCCAAAGAATTCCTGGTGTATCCAGTAATTCCAATTGGGAACCAGAGCGTAACCATTGTTGTCCTTTCGTCACGCCTGGTTTGTTCCCAGTTTGCGCAATTTTTTTTCCGACTAAACGATTCATTAAGGTTGACTTACCAACATTTGGGATCCCAATACACATTGCACGAATCGCACGCGGTTTCAAGCCTTTCGCCTGTTCACGAGCCAATTTTTCTTTTAACGCTTCCTTGGCTGCTGGTACAATTTTATTGATTCCTTTATTTTGTTGGGCATTGATGACTAGGGTTTGGTACCCTTTCTTTTGAAAGTAATGTTGCCATTTTTTATTTTGGTCGTTATCTGCTAAGTCCCCTTTATTTAAAAGGACTAATCGTGGTTTTTGTTGGACAATTTGGTCCATCATTGGGTTACGGGAAGAAAGCGGTAACCGCGCATCAACTAGTTCAAATACAATATCGACATATTTGATTTTTTCCGAAACTTCTCTTCTTGCTTTGGCCATATGGCCGGGAAACCATTGAATGGTCATAATCTGTTCAAATCCCTTCTTTAACACATTGTTTCTTTGATTCAATTCGTCAACGAGTCCTGTGTTCCGCGTAGATTCTTGCGAAAAAACACCTTCTCTAGTTTAACATATTTTTCACGGATTTGATTTATTTTCTGTAGTGTTCTTTAAAAAACAAAAAAGCTGAGACAAACTCACTTTGGATTTTGTCTCAGCCTTGTACACTGGCAAAGTATAGAAAGAAGTAGGTCAAGCTCTTCTCAAGCCCGACTCAAGAGTATTTCTGTTTTTACTCGTTATTTGGCATGAAGTAAATTTTCTTTACAATGAATTAACTCTGTTAAAAACTGACAGTACGGTGTAGCAATCCCATAGGCTTTCCCTTTGCGAACAATTGCTCCATTGATATAATCAATTTCGGTTAAACGATGATTGGTTATTAAGTCCTGATACATCGATGGATGGTGCAGACCAATTGTTTCTCGATTATAACACGAGCGGATTTGTTGAAGAACTGCTTGTTTGTCTAACGTAACTTGTTCCGCTTCAGCGACTGCTAAAAATTCATTAACTATTTGTTGAACAATTTGATCTGCTTGCTCTGTTTCGCCAAAGTCTGCCATATTACAATCCAACAAAGTACATAAACCATTCATTGTTCCATTCACACAGGCCTTCTTATAAATGGATGATAAAATATTCTCAGAATAACGAGCATTTAAGCCAGCGTTATTTAATACCTTAATGACTGCTTCTGCTGCTTGTTCACTTTGCGCTCCTAAATTTTGTAAATCAATCGAACCATTGCCAAATAATTTTACTTTACCCGGACCGTCTAACCCAGCGGTCCACATTGTGTTTCCTAATAAAATATTTTCGTAAGGCACGTATTTTTTGATAATGTCTTCGTGCCCAATTCCATTTAACAAGCATAAAACTTTCGTATTTTTATTAAGGAAATGTTCTAATGCTTCAAGCATTCCTGCCAGTTGCATTGCTTTTGTAAATAGGATAACTAAGTCTGCTGTAAAATCGATGCTTGCTACTTCTGTCTGAGGATAAATAGGAATTTTAGCGGTCACCACTTCGCCATTAAAATCAGCAACTAACCCGTTTTTTCTTATTGCTTCAATATGTTCTGGCCAACCATCGACAAAAATAACATCATTTCCTGCTTGATGTAACATTAGTCCAAAGCGACTGCCCATAGCGCCAGCACCTGCGATAATAATCTCCATTTCTTTTCCTCCGTTCAATTTTTTATTTTTAGGTAAAAATCTGCTAAGAAAATCTCTATCTCTTGCTTTTATAACTATAAAAAGGCAAAACTTATGTTATATTATAAGTGATGTATTTGTTATTTTTTATTCAAGCGCTTTTATGTAAGCGCTTTTAAAAAGAAAGGGAGTTTCTGATGAATATTCAGCTTTTAAAGTACTTCATTGAAATTGTTAATACCCGCAGTTTATCGGCGGCCGCTCGCAATTTATTTGTCACCCAACCAACACTTTCTTTAGCATTGAAAAAAATGGAATCGGAGTTAGGCACAGCTTTGTTTGATCATTCTGATCAACCGTTTCAATTGACCGATACGGGGGTTTATTTATATGAACATGGCCAAGAAGTTGTTTTTCAATTCGATCAATTGGTAACAGATATTCGTGAAATGAACCAGAAACCAGTAAAAAAACAATTACGTTTAGGCTTAACTACTTTATTTGCTGTCCAATTTATGAAAGAAATTTCACGATTTTTAACAACTCACCCACATGTGAATTTAATATTACAGCAAGATGGCTCGCCAAAATTACAAACAATGTTAGCAAATAAAGAAATTGATATGGGACTAATTTCTTTTCCAAATACCTTACCGGAAATTATTCATATTGAACCCTTAGAAACGACTACCAAAGGCTACCATGTTTATGTCGTGGTACCAGAATCAAATCCTCTCTCCCAATATGAAAAATTAACTTTTAAAGATTTGAAAGATCAACGATTTTCATCGTTAAGTGATAATTTTATGATTGGTCGTCTACTACTAGATCGGACTCGGAGCTTCGGTTACGAGCCGAATATCATTTTGCATAACGATGATTTACAAGTACTTCTTTATAGTTTGCAAAAAAATAATTCGATTTGTTTGTTGCCGATTGAATATTATGAAGTGGGAAAAAGTCAGGGACTGAAATGGATTCCTTTAAAAGATAAGTTTGACTATTTCCCCATCGGTATTGCTTTGCGCCGCGATTTTAGTCTGACAGAAGATGTTAGAGATTTTATCCAAATCATTAAAGAAAATTAATGGCTAGCCTTGATAAGCAAAGACGACTTTACTATCATAAAGTTTCAACACTTTTTCAAATAAGAATTTTGAGAATAAACCCGCGACAATTGGAACAACAAACCAAGAAAAGAGTAAGGGTAAGATCCCTAAGCCCGCATCCAATGAAGCAAGCGGCCCGACGAGTCCAACCAAGCCAAAGCCAGCCGATTGTGGGGTTCCTGAAATGTTGAATAGAACTACAGGAATTGCTGAAATAGTCGCTGTAAATAAACAAGGAATTAAAATAATTGGGTATTTAAATAAGTTAGGCATCATCATTTTCATGCCGCCCAAAGAGACAGCCAGTGTCACTCCCGATTGGTTGACATTCCAAGAATTAATTACAAGAACAACAGTTGTGGCTGCAATTCCCATTGCAGCAGCACCAGCAGACAAGCCATTCAACTGAATCGCCAAACCGATTGCCACAGTAGTGATTGGCGAAATAATCAGTGCAGCAAATGAACAAGCAATTAAAATACTCATGATAATTGGCTGGAAGTCAGTAAAATTGTTAATCACTTTCCCGATGGCGACCGTGATTTGTGTCACATATGGATAAATCAACATGCCAAACAAGCCTGCACCTACTCCAACAACGATCGGTAAAGCAATGATTTCCACTGAACCGAATTTTTTATCGATGACTAATAAAAGTAAGACTGCAACAGAAGCGGTAATCATAATATTAATGATGTCACCAGTGCCTGCACCAATAAAGCCTTTCACATCTGAATTAAATTTAATCACGCCCGAGCCAGCGAACGCTGCACCGCCAGCAATCATCATTTTCTGTGGCGTTAAGCCAAATTGAAAAGCAATCAGTCCCCCAATAATTAAAGGGGTGGCTAGTTGGAAAATTTGCGCCGCATGAATAATCATTTCGATAATCTTGTATTCTGCAAAATATTTTAAAATGGCTCCTAATACAGCATTGGGAATTAAGGCGATAATGGTGCCGGAAGCTGTTCCAGCTAACACTTTGTTAAAAAATATTCTTGGGGTTAATTGAGCATCCAGTTTATCAGTGGGCATTTTCAACACTCCTATTGATTATTTTTGTTTTTTTAGAATAAGTTTGAGAATGATTGAACTTTCTGTTAGATAAAGAGCGGCCTCAAAGAAGAGCGCTTATTTCTTTGAGGCGCTTTTTATTTAACTAAAGCAAGGAACGATTTTTAATATACATCCGTATCCGCATTATATTTCGCTAAATTATCTTTAACATCTCGCAAGAACTTACCTGCTTGTTGTCCATCTAAAATTCGATGATCAATAGAAAGACATAAGTTAACCATATCTGCCACTTTAAAGCCTCCATCTGCGGTTGGCACAAGGCGTTTATTAATTGACTCTACTTGTAATATCGCAGCTTGTGGATGGTTAATAATTCCCATCGATTGGACGGAACCTAGTGTCCCAGTATTATTAAGGGTAAAGGTCCCCCCTTGCATTTCTTTGCTTGCTAGCGTTCCTTGTCGGACTTCTTGTGCCAAGCGATTGATTTCTTTAGCTAGCCCTGCAATCGAATAGTTATCCGCTTGTTGAATCACTGGCACATAAAGATGCTCCTCTGTCGTTACAGCTATGGATAAATTAACATCTTTATGATAAATAATTGAGCCATCATCCCAAGATGTATTAATTTTTGGATTTTTCTTTAACGCTTGAATGACTGCTTTAGCAAAGAACGGGAAGAAGCTTAGAGACAGGCCCTCTTGTTGTTTAAATTCATCTTTTAATGAATTTCTAAGTTGGACTAAGTTGGTCACATCCGCTTCCACCATTAACCAAGCGTGAGGGATTTCGTTGACACTTTGAACCATTTTTTTAGCAATCGCTTTACGTACAGGATCTGCAGAGACAATTTCATCTGTGGTTGTTTCAGTTGGACTAGCTGTTGTTGCGCTTTCATTTTGCGAAACAACTGATTCCTTTGAAATTGAAGAGCTAGCTTCTGGACTCACTGCTTGCTCAGGTGTTCTTGCCTGTGTTGGTGTAAAGTTTGTAACATCTTTTCTAGTAATTCGACCATCACGACCTGTCCCTGTAACTTGTGTTAAATCAATCTTTTTTTCTTGGGCAATTTTAAGGACTGCTGGGGAATAACGACCATTATTTTTTTGGTGGTGTGTTACAGTGCTTATTGTAGTAACCGTTTCATGTTCTTGCGCTTGTTCCGCACTTGCTTCTTCCACTGGTGCTAAAGTAGCTTCTTCTGTTTCTTCGGTTGTTTCTTCTGTCTCTAACGTCATCACCGCTGTTCCGATGGGCACATCTGTATCTAGAGAAATCAGAAATTCTTTTACTACGCCATCAAAATCTGATGGTACTTCCGTGGTGACTTTATCAGAAACGACTTCCATTAAGGGATCATAGCGTTTCACTGAATCTCCTGGTTTAACTAACCATTGGACAATGGCTGCCTCTGTGACACTTTCGCCTAGATGAGGCATTTTGATTTCTTTTGTGGCCATTTATTTTTCCTCCTTACTTCAATTAAAATTCTGCTAATTCTTTCATTGCTGCTAATACTTGTTCTTCATTGATTAAAAATTCTCTTTCTAAAGGTAATGCATAAGGCATGCTTGGACAATCAGGTCCTGCAAGTCGTTGAATTGGTGCATCTAAATCAAAGAGAGCATCTTCTGCAATCATTGCCGCAATTTCACTCATCACGCTGCCTTCTTTATTGTCTTCTGTTACGAGTAAGACCTTCCCTGTTTTCTTAGCTGTAGCCACTAATGTTTCGCGATCTAAAGGATATAATGAGCGAACATCGACGATTTCGGCATCAATTCCTTCAGCGGCTAGTTTTTCCGCCGCAGCTAAAGCTAATTGCAAGGTCATGCCGTAACTAATCACGGTTAAATCACTACCCGTTCTAACGACATTGGCTTTGTCAATTGGTACGATATAATCATCTGCAGGCACTTCATCTTTTAGTAAACGATATAAACGCTTATGTTCGTAAAAAATGACTGGATCATCGGAACGAATCGCTGCTTTAATCATCCCTTTTGCATCATAAGGATTAGAGGGGGTCACCACTCTTAATCCTGGTTGTCCGCAAAAAACTTTTTCTGTAGACTGAGAATGATATAGCCCACCACGAACACCGCCGCCATAAGGTGTCCGATAAACGATTGGCGCAGTCCAATCGCCTTTTGTTCTATAGCGCATTGTCCGAGCCTCTGATAACAATTGATTGGTTGCAGGCAAAATATAATCCGCAAATTGAAATTCACCAATTGCGCGATAGCCCATTAAACCTAAGCCAACAGCTAAACCACCAATTAAGCCTTCTGTTAACGGTGTATTAAAACAACGCTCGTCACCGTATTTAGCAGCCAAGCCCTTTGTTACACCGAACACGCCGCCTTTGTCGCCGCCGACATCTTCTCCAAAAATAACTACTTTTTCATCACGAGCCATTTCTTCAGAAATTCCTAAGTTAATTGCTTCTAAATAAGTCATCTCAGCCATTTTATTTCTTCTCCTCTTCTCTTATTGTGCATACACTTCTTCTAAAATTGATGTCGGTACAGGATCTGGCATTGCTTCTGCTTCATCGGTTGCTTGATTGATTTCTGCACGAATTTCTTCATCAATTTTGGCAATGTCTTCGTCTGTTAAATAGCCCTCTTCTAATAATTGTTTTTCAAAAAGCTTCACTGCATCGTTCTTTTTCATCTCTTCAATTTCTTCTTTTGAACGATAAACAGATTGATCATCGTCAGCGGAATGAGAAGTCAAGCGAGAAACCATTAATTCAATCAATTTTGGTCCTTTTTTCCCGCGAGCCGCTTTTACTGCTTCTTTAAATGCTAGATAGACTTCAGTAAAATCACTACCATCAACGGTTACACCTTCAAAGCCATAAGCTTTCGCACGATCGGCCATGCGTTTATTGGCATACTGTTCTTCAATTGGGACAGAAATCGCATATTCATTATTTTCAACAACAAAAATGACTGGTAATTTTTTTACGCCTGCAAAGTTCATAGCTTCTTGGACTTCTCCTTGATTGGCAGAGCCTTCCCCAGTGGTGGTCAATGCAACAAAATCAGCTTTTTGAAGTTGCGCTGCATAACCAACACCTGTCGCTAATGGCATTTGTGTACTTACTGTTGAAGAGAAGGAAACAATATTATGCTCTTTTGAACCATAATGATTCGGCATTTGACGACCATGGGAAGAAGGATCCGCTTCTTTTCCAAAAGAACCCATTAAAATATCTTTGGAGGTCATGCCCCAAACCAAGCACGCAGTCATATCACGATAATACGGTAAAAAATAATCTTTTTGAGGATCAAAAGCCATCGCCATCGCTACTTGTGCAACTTCTGCCCCTTGACCAGAAATATTGAAAGAGGTCTTACCAATTCTTGTTAATTGCCACAACCGTTCGTCTAAACGACGTCCTCGTAGTACTTGACGATATGCCTGAATCAATTCTTCTTTGGATAAACCTGATTTTTTAAGCGCTTTCATTTTCATCAACCTTTCTCTATTTGTGAATCGCTAAGCCATAAGTATCTAAGGCTGCTTCTTGCAATACTTCTGTCATTGTTGGATGCGCATGGATTGCTTCACCAATTTCAATGGGCGCGGCATCTAAATACATGGCAGTACTTGCTTCGGCAATTAAATCCGTGACATGTGGGCCAATCATAGAAACCCCTAATAAATCATCGGTATTCTTGTCACGAATTACTTCTATAAAGCCATCTGTTTCTCCATACACAAGTGATTTACCATTACCGTTAAAATTAAAGGTGCCAATCACTACTTCTTTATCTGCTGGTAAAGTTTCTCTAGTATAGCCGACACTTGCTATTTCAGGATTTGTATAAACACCTCGAGGCACGTTTGTATAATTTAAAGGTTCAACTGTCTCGCCTAAAAGATGCTGAACAGCTAACTCTCCTTCTTTCATAGCAACATGGGCTAGTTGAAGTGTATTGATACAATCACCAATCGCATAAATATGTCCTTCTGTAGTTTGATAAAATTCATTTACTTCAATGCCTTTGTCAGTATATTTCACTGAGGTATTCTGTAACCCTAACTTATTGATATTGGGTTGACGTCCAATTGCTACCATGACTTTGTCAACGGTGAGGGTATCTTGACCTGCAACTTCTACTTGAACCTTCTGTCCAGTAACTTTCGCTTCTTGGACTTTGCTACCTAATGAAATGTTGATTCCTCGTTGCTCTAAACGTTTCTTTAATTCTTTAGAAATTGTTGCACTTTCATTTATAAGTAACCGATCCAAAAATTCAATGATAGTTACGTTGACACCTAAACTATTTAATAAAGAAGCCCACTCGACACCAATAACGCCGCCACCAATAATTGCAATTGATTCTGGTAGCTCTTCTAATTCAAGCATCCCATCAG
Source organism: Enterococcus sp. DIV1337a (assembly GCF_051712285.1). NCBI lineage: Bacteria > Bacillati > Bacillota > Bacilli > Lactobacillales > Enterococcaceae > Enterococcus > Enterococcus sp. DIV1337a. The sequence goes on from NZ_JBIOOP010000001.1 coordinate 1,357,739, forward strand.
AAGATAAGATAAATTCTTCATCCAGTGGCAAATTAGGTAACGTTTTAGGACTAGAACCTGTCGCAATAATGACATTTTTAGGAACGATAATTTCTTCTTCCCGTGTTGGATCATTAAACGTAACTGCCACTGCGCCAGAGACTGGTGAAAAAATAGAGGGACCTAAAATTGCACCTTCGCCTGCTAAAATTTTGATTTTATTTTTCTTGCATAAGCCTTCAACACCTTTGTGTAACTGCTCAATAATTCCTTCTTTCCGTTGTTGTATTTTAGAAAAATCAATGGACGCTGCCTCTGTTTCAATCCCAAAAGAAGCTGCTTGTTTTAAGGTATCAAAAACCTCTGCGCTTCTTAATAAAGCTTTTGTAGGGATACAGCCTTTGTGCAAACAAGTGCCACCTAATTTGTATTTTTCAACAATTGTGACGTTTAGCCCTTTTTGTGCGGCTCGAATTGCTGCTACATAGCCTCCTGTTCCGCCACCTAAAATCAGTAAATCTGTTTGTTCCGCCATTTTGATCACTCCTGCTCAATTTTTGCTTCACTATAATTTAAAGCTTGTTCTTCCCCTGTTAATACTCGATTGACGCCTTCATATAAAGCAGCCATCTCCATTTCACCTGGGTAAACCTTAATTGGTGCAATCCAAGTGACTTTTTGACTAATTTCTTGAACAACGGTTTGCGAATAGGCTGCGCCCCCTGTTAAAATAATTGCATCAATTGCGCCTTCAAGAACCACGGCCATCTCGCCAATACTTTTTGCGATTTGGTAACACATTCCTTTTAAACAGTAATTTGCTGTTTGGTTACCTGTAGCTATTTGTGCTTGGATATGCCGTAAATCTGTTTCACCTAGGTACGATTTAAGACCGCTATTCCCCGCAATTAGCTTTTTCACTTGGCTAATCGTTAACTCCTGTTCAAGTATCCATTGCGCAAATTCAACGAGCGGTAAGGCGCCACTGCGTTCAGGTGTATAAGGACCTTCACCATCAAGCCCATTTACCACATCCACCATGCGGCCTTTTTGATGCGCCCCCAAGCTAATGCCCCCACCTAAATGAACAACGATAAAATTGCTTTGCTCATATGTTTTCCCTAAATCCTCAGCGATTTTTCGAGCGACCGCTTTTTGATTTAAGGCGTGACCAACGCTACGCCGCTGAATGCCTTTTAATCCGGAAATCCTGGCTAATGGCTGTAGCTCATCTACAACAACAGGATCGACAATAAAGGCTGGCACGTGATATTTTTCTGCAAACTCATTAGCTAAAATCGCCCCTAAATTTGAAGCATGGGTATTAAAGCGTTCTGTCCGCAAGTCTTCTAGCATTTGTTGATCGACAAGATACGTACCGCCAGGAATAGGCTTAAGCAAACCACCACGCCCCACGACAGCGGCTAATTGTGTGATGTTATGTGTTTCTAAAAATTCCGCGATCATTTGTTTTCGAAATGATGTTTGACTGACAACATTTTCAAAAGGTGCCAATTCTTGGACGCTATGTCTAAGCGTTTCTTCCGCCAAGCAATCATGATTAGCAAAAAGCGCTAACTTAGTGGAGGTCGAGCCAGGATTAATAACCAATACTGTTTCCATTGTTTTCTGCTCCTTTTTTTAAACTTGTCTCATGGCAAATCTTAATGAATGGAATTTACTTTCTGTTGAATCGCTTCTAGATGTTAAAACGACTGGGACTTTTGTGCCAACAATCGTTCCTCCCACCTTGGCGTGCCCAAACAAGGTTAATGATTTGTATAAACAATTGCCAACATCAATAGTTGGGACCACTAAAATATCTGCATCCCCCATGATAGGACCGCTGTAACGTTTATGCGCAACCGCTTCTTCAGAGGTCGCTAAATCAAGCGAAAGTGGGCCAAAAACCGTAGCCTCTTGTTGATCATTAAAATGTGCCGTGACTTCTTTTGCTAAAACAGACGAAGGCATTTTAGGATTAAAATTTTCCGCTGCGCTTAACAAAGCAATTTTTGGGTGATGCAGTTCCAATTTTTGGGCGACTTCTTTAGCATTTTCAACAATTTCAATGAGTGTCGCTTGAGTGGGGGCGATATTCATCGCACAATCGGTTAACAAGAAGGTTTTTCCCGCAGGCAGCTCCACCATTGCTACATGGGAAAGAATCGGTTTATTTTTTAATTGATGCTCACTTTTCAACAGTTCTTTTAGTAATGTGTGGGTCTGAATTATTCCTTTCAATAAAATTTGTGCTTGACCGGTTGCAACTAAACTGACAGCTTCCTGTGCTACCGTAGCCTCATCTGAGCAATGAACATATTTCCAGAGATTTTCAGTATCAAGATTTTCGTTTGTATCAAATACAATAAACTGCAACGGTTGCTCAGCTTCTTTTAGCGCTTTTTTAACTAACTGTAAAATCTCTGGTTGTGAACCTCCTGCAATTGAAACAGTGATCATTTTCTCACCTCATTTTTTCTTCTTTACACTTTAAATCTACCCCAGTATGTAAGCGCATACAAATTGTTAATTTTTATGCCCTTATTAATATTTTTTATAGAGAAGGAAAAGCTTAGTAAATCAAGCTTTTCCTTCTCTAAACAATTGTTATCTAATTTACTTTTCATGAAAAAACTTTTTTTCTAAGAATGAAAGGATAACTTATGCTTTGGCACAGCTGTTTATTTATGTCAGCTCCTAAAGCGTGTTATACTTTAGATACTTATTTTTAGGAGGAATTAAATGGCACTACTACTATTTTTTTTGCTTATCGCCCTATTAGGATTTGGTATATTAAAAATTAATAACCGCAGTATCCTCGGCGGTATCACTCTGGCTTCTGGCACCTTATTGTCATTAGTCACCTTACTATTTATCGGACTAGACAAAATTTATTTACATTTTAAGAATGGCGACCTAATTACCTTGGCCATTGCTTATCTATTAATTCCCGCTGTGTTTATCGGCATTTGCCTTTACTTTATTTTTAACTCACGTACGATGCAAACGAAAGAAGGCAAAAGTGTCACGGCTAAATTGTCGGCGGGCTTAGGGCTAAACTTATTAATTGCTTTACCAGCCTTTCTATATTTATTATCAGTTGGCACAGCGCAAATACCTTATGTGCTTTTTCTGTTCTTACTTTTTCTATTGTTAATGGATCTTTTGCTGACCTTTCTATTTGCTGCTTACGTCTTGTATTCATGGATGTACCAAATGATTCCTTTAAAAAAAGCGGTTGATTATATCATTGTTTTAGGTTCGGGAATTCGTAGCGAGGAAGTACCTCCGCTTTTGAAAAGTCGGTTAGATAAAGGGATTGAATACTATGAAAAAAATCCCACCGCTAAATTTGTAGTCAGCGGTGGTCAAGGTCCTGACGAACCTGTGGCCGAAGCTTTCGCAATGAAAAAATATTTGCTTTCACAAAATATTCCTGCAGAAGCAATTTTAATGGAGGACCAATCCACAACCACTTATGAAAATATGTTGTTTTCTAAAGCAATCATTCAGGCAGATTGGCAAAAGATGCCGTCTGATTCTAAACAGCCCTCTGTTATTTTTTCAACAAATAACTATCATGTCTTACGAGGAGCTATGTATGCCCATCGTGTCGGCTTAAAAGCTGAAGGTGTCGGGGCGCCAACTGCCTTATATTTTTTACCAACTGCTCTAATCCGAGAATACATTGCCTTACTGGTTCATGATAAGCGAATTGTGCTTTTTGTTTTTCTACTTGTCACTCTTCTTTTAGGAATCAGTATCTTACCCATCTAAAAAAACAGCGACTCACATTTTGGTGAGTCGCTGTTTTTATTCTTTTAATATAAAAAGGTTTAATGAACGTAATTGGCTATCAATGCAATCAGCCATAAATGAAGCGGATAGAATCCGTAAAATAAATATTTGAAAAACGGTGCTTTGCTCCCTCTCTCACCATTGTAAAGCGATATAAATGGTAACACAGTGATAAACATAAAATCAGAATTATAAGCTAACATTTCAATTGTTGTTGGCCAATCTCCCAACCATTGAAAACTTGTAACTAAGAAAAAGAGCGCTAATGCACCATATAAACAGTTCCGTAAGACAAGTCTCTTTCTGGCAAGATACGTAATCAACATAAAAGGTAACATCACAATGCCACCTTCAGCAAACATTGCTCCTATTCCTAAAATTGCTAATACACTAATTAATAAAACAATTTTTAAACTGATTTTTGGCATTTCTAGCATCGCTTTTGTCACAATTAACATACTGACCCCAAGGGCTAAGGTGAAGAAAATATTATTGTGAACAGCGACAGCTGGATTATTCACTAAATGATTTAGAAGCGTATTTCCAACAAACATGATTGCTGCCCAAATATACAAACGACCATTGTAGCGATAAACATTCCGTGTATAGTTAAAGCCTTCTACAGCCATGTAACCAAAAAACACGCCGACACAACGAGTAATCACATGAAAAATCAGTGCCCATTCTGGTGGAACAAAATAACTAATATGGTCAAGAACCATTAACCCCATCATCAATAACTTTAAGCGATTTGCGTTCATGAATCGTCTCCTTTGCTGTTTCTACAGAAACTATCATATCTTTTTATATAACAGAAAACAACGAACATTCTTGTTAGATTCAACCATTCTTTTTGTCACTTTTGTTAAACTTGATACCGCAAAGATAAATCTTCGAATAAATAATGTTGGTATTTAAATTGTTCAAAATGAATTTTTCGAATTTCTTGCTTAATGGCTGTTAAGCATTCATCGACCGTCATCAATGATTCTTCTTTTAGAAGCGCCTCTTCTATTAATAATTTGCATTGGCAATCAATCAATAAAAGTTGACTATAGAATGTGTAAAATGTTTCTTTATTTAATTTTTCAATCAAATTTTTAGCTTGATTCTGCAGTTTTTGATAGCATTTGGTCAATTTTTGGTAATCCATTAAATCAACTAACTGACCTTGTTTTAACATGTTACTAAAGTCTAAGTCCCAAAGCATTTCTTTAGTCGGTTGTTGTAATAAATAATACATAGAATGACTACTAATAATTTCAGTGGTCGGTTCTTCAATTGTTTCATAAAAAGTCACAAAATATTCTCGCTCAATCACGGCAATAATTTCTTCTTCTGAAAGCTCACAATCTTCTAAATTTTGATAGAATATCAACAACTTGATGCGCTCGTCTATTTTATTCAACGAAGCGACTAATTCAGGAAAAAAGACCGTCTGACAGTTTTCTACTAATTCTCTTGCCTTACTTTGTTCGTTTTTATAAAAGCTATATAATTTTTCCTGCTGCTTTAATGAGATCAGTAATTTATCGGGTATATTCCAGTAATATTGTTTCTTCATAGCATTCCCACTCTTCTTTTTTATGTACGACTTTACAAAAATTGGTCTTAGCCAATTTCGTCTCTAGTTATTCTATCAAAAAAGTGACGCTTTTTTACTGACAATAATTACTCGTTTTACGCCCAAAAAGTGAAAATTCAGCTGTTAAGTAATTATTTGGGCTTGTTTCCCGCAGGCCGAAAAAACTTTTTCCTTTTAAAAGTCCAGAAAAAGACCTACACTAGATATAGACAAACGTTGGAGGGATTTAAATGGATTTACACTTAACGAATAAATTAGCATTAATTACTGGTTCAACCAAAGGAATTGGCAAAGCAATTGCGATTGAAATGGCTCGTGAAGGGACCGATGTCATTATCAATGGGCGCAATGAAGCCGAAGTAACCAAAGTTGTTGAAGAAATACAAACAATGTTTCCAGACACTCATCCTCATGAAGGAACTGCCGATCTTTCCATTGAAACTCAACGAACTACTTTACTTGAAAAATTCCCTAAAGTCGACATTTTAGTGAACAATATGGGGATTTTTGAACCAATGGAATACTGGGACATCGATGACGCCACTTGGGAAAAATTTTTTACTGTGAACGTGTTGTCAGGCAACGCATTAGCAAAAGCTTATCTACCTAAAATGCTGGCGCAAGATTTTGGTCGCATTATTTTCATTGCTAGCGAAGAAGCGGTAATGCCTTCTGGCGAAATGCCTCAATATAGCATGACAAAAACGATGAATCTTTCCTTAGCTAAAAGTTTATCCAATTTAACTGTCGGCACACATGTCACAGTTAACACAGTAATGCCTGGCTCAACCCTTACCGAAGGTGTAGAAAAAATGTTGGAAGATATGTACGCTGATTCAGACATTCCCAAAGAAGATTGGGAAAAAGATTTCATGAAAAATCATCGTTCTCGTTCACAAATCCAACGACTCATTCGACCAGAAGAAATTGGTCGTTTTGTTACCTTTGTGGCCAGCCCAGATTCTTCTTCCTTCTCAGGAGAAGCCTTAAGAATCGATGGCGGCTTAGTTCCAACAATCTTCTAAAATAAATAAAAAAGACAGCCAGCAAAAAATGTGAATTTTTGCTGGCTGTCTTTTTAAGCATATTAATTGATCACTTACCAAAAGTAAGTTATATTTATCTCGAATTCGAAATAAAAAGAGGTGAAACAATGAGCCAACAGCAAGAAGCTTTAAAAGCCTATATCGGTTTATTAAGAACCAGCCATCAACTAGAGCAACTTGCCAAGCAAGATGTCACTTGTTATTACTTAAACATTACAGAATTTTCAGTGTTAGAGCTGTTACTCCATAAAGGTCCTCAGACCATCCAAAAAATTAAGGAGAAAATTTTAATCGCTAGCAGCAGCACCACTTATGTTATTGATCAATTACATAAAAAAGGCTATGTGACGCGCACTCCCAGTGAAAAAGACCGACGCATTACTTACGTTGAATTAACAGAAGCTGGAAAAACATTAATTGAAGAAATTTTTCCGATGCATGCAAAGCGAATTGCAGAAGCATTTGAACAACTCTCTTCCGAAGAATTAACACTTCTTCAAAAAACTTTACGAAAAATAACAAATGAAACGAAATGAGGAAATAATGATGAAAAAAGAAGATCAATTATTAGGAATCCACCACGTTACAGCTATGACAAGTGATGCAGAAAAAAACTATCACTTCTTTACAGACGTTTTAGGGATGCGTTTAGTCAAAAAAACAGTGAATCAAGATGATATCTATACTTACCATACCTATTTTGCTGATGATTTGGGTACACCAGGTACAACCATGACCTTTTTCGATTTTCCCAATAACCCTAAAGGATTAAAAGGAACCAATACAATTTCAAGAACAGGGTTCCGTGTTCCTTCAGATGCAGCTTTGACTTATTATGAAAATCGCTTTAATGAATTTGCGGTCAAACACACAGGTATTTCTGAAGAATTTGGCAAAAAAGTCCTTCGCTTCTGGGATTTTGATGATCAAGCGTATCAATTAATCTCTGATGAATTAAATCAGGGCGTTGCAGCGGGCACCCCTTGGAAAAAAGGACCTGTTCCAACAGAATTTGCGATTTATGGCTTAGGACCTGTCGAAATAGCTATTTCCTATTTTCATGAATTCAAAGAAGTCTTTGAAGAAATTCTAGGCTTTCACGTAGTGGCACAAGAAGGCAATCGCTATTTACTTGAAGTTGGCCAAGGTGGCAATGGTGCCCAAGTCATTTTGGTAGACGATGATACTAGCTCACAAGCGCAACAAGGATATGGTGAAGTACATCACGTTGCATTCCGCCTAGCGGACCGTAAATCACTTGGGACTTGGCAAGCGCTCTTTGATCATTTAGGCTTACAAAACTCTGGTTATGTCGATCGTTATTATTTTGAGTCATTGTATGTTCGCATTGGGCATATTTTAGTCGAATTAGCTACCGATGAACCAGGATTTATGGGAGATGAACCTTACGAAACATTAGGAGAAAAGTTATCTCTTGCGCCATTTTTAGAAAACCGTCGTGAGTATATTGAGAGTGTTATCAAGCCTTTCAATACAAAACGAGCCTAAGGAGGAAAAAACATGCATTCAATTTTTAAAAAAGGACATTCCGAAGCACCTGTCTTTGTGCTACTTCACGGTACTGGGGGTGATGAAACATCCCTCCTACCAATTTCCCAAGAGCTAAATAAACAAGCCACTGTACTAAGTATTCGGGGTGATGTTTCAGAAAATGGGATGAATCGTTATTTTAAGCGCCTAGCGGAAGGTCATTATGACTTAGAAGATCTAGAAAAACGTGGCGAGGCGCTTCATAAATTTATTCAACAAGCCGCTAACGAGCATCAATTTTCATTGGATAAAATTATTTTTATTGGCTATTCAAATGGAGCTAATATCGCTATTCAATTACTGCTTACTCATTCCGATAGCTACCATCAAGCTGTGCTCTATCATCCCATGTTTCCTGTTGAATTAACCAATCAACCAGACTTGACCAACACTTCTGTTTTATTATCTCTAGGAGAGCATGACCCGATTGTCCCACTGCCTGAGAGTATGCGTGTGATTCAATTATTTCAGAATCATGGAGCAACCGTACAAGAGGTTTGGACACAAAGTCATCAATTAACTTATCAAGAAATTAAGGAAACACAAACTTGGTTGGGACATCTGTCCTCTTAACAAAAAAGTGGGGCCTAAGTCGAAATGACTTAGGCCCATTTTTCATATTTTAAGATAATCCACTGTCTGAGGTTCTTTTTATTCTGTCATTTGAACAACTATTTTACCAACTGCATGGTGCGTTTCACTAAGTGCATGGGCATCAAAAATCCCTTGTCTAGAAAAAGGGAAAACTTCACCAATAATTGATTTCACTTTTCCAGCTGCCATCAAATCAGCAATTTTTTGTAATTGTTCTCCATTTGGTTGCAGCCAAATACTTTCAGCAGAAATATTTTTTTCGGCTGCCAATTGTTCATCTTCAATGCCCACAATTGAAACAAGACGACCTGTGTTTGGTTTCAAGACATCAAAACTATTTTTTTGAACCTCGCCACCCATTGTATCAAAGACCAAATCAATATCAGCTAACACTTCTGCAAAATTCGTTGTATGATAATCAATCACTTCATCTGCACCAATTTTTTTCAGTAAGGCATGATTTTTTGCGCTAGCGGTCGTGATGACATGTGCGCCCGCTTCTTTTGCTAATTGAATCGCATAAGTACCGACCCCACCTGCACCAGCATGAATTAAAACAGTTTCTCCTTCTTTAAGGTGACCATGATCAAACAATGCTTGCCAAGCGGTTAAACCAGCCAACGGAACGGCAGCAGCTTCTTCAAAGCTAACTGTTTCAGGGATTTTTGCTAATAAATGATCATCCACAATCGTTACTTCTGCATAGGTGCCAAAACGAGTAGTTTCAGGACGAGCAAAAACTTTATCGCCAACTTGCCAATCCGTTACTTGACTCCCCACCTCTGTAATCACACCAGCGACATCCCAACCAAGAATAATCGGAAAGGACCAATCAAACATCTGTTTTAAATATCCTTCACGCAATTTCCAATCAATCGGATTAATTGATGTCGCGTATTCTTTTATCAACACTTGATGTTCCGATAATTCTGGCAGTGTTACTTCGGCTTCTTCAAGTACCTCTTTACTTCCGTACTGATTAATCACAACAGCTTTCATAAACCAACTTCCTCTCATTTGTTTCATTTTTCACACTTTTAGTATACGCCTATTACCTTCTTTTTATATAAGAATATGCTTTAATTAAATGTTGTTGTTTTGAGAGAAAGTGTATTCATTATTAATCTCGATCTGTTTTAATTTAATTAGTTATGCATTTACGCGTTTAATTTCACGATGTTTATTCAATAAATAGGCCAAACCAAGATTAATGCCAACAAAGCAACTAATTGTCAGAAAAAGTGGCAGGACAGTAAAACCAGTGGATTGATAACCAACCATTGCTTGCAAGACGTGAAGCATTCTCAGGCGCATTGGTGCCCCCCCTAATTGTGCAATCGTGCCCAGTAAAATAGGAATCATTAATAACAGCAGCAAAACAATGATTTTTTTTACGCCATCTACGCGATCATTAAAGACACCTGCTAACAAGCCAAGTGAGCCGGTAAGCATTAATAAGATAAAAAAGAGCAACCACGACATGAAAAAGTTTCCTTGCGCATAGACATCAATTAATTTCATTGATAATTGAAAATGAGAAATGAAATTGCCGCTAAATACTTTAATCAGCACAAGTACAACGAAGGATCCAACCAAAGATAAAATAGCATTACTTACAAAATTCACCAAAAAAATCGTCCAGCGGGAAAGCCCGTTTTGAATAAACAGTTTAAAATCTGTGTTCATCCCCAAAAATGATAGTATCCCCATAAAAACTAGACAAGGAATTACCGCATCAGAGCTGACAGTATTCACGTCGTTAGAAAAGAGCAACCCAATAAGAGGAAAAAGAATGCCGAACAAAGCATAAAAGCCAAAATAAATCGCTAAGGAACGGGCTTGATAAATCACACGATACTGCAAAGCTGTTTTAAATTTCATTTTACTTTTCCTTCTTTCTATTGGTTAATTGCACAAAAAACGTTTGTAAATTTAGCGGCGCAATTTGAACCTCTGCTTTTTCAGTCGGCAAGTCGCCGTACACGTAAGCCGTAACTGCCCCACCTAAAGTGTCCATGCCTAAGATTTCCAATGACTGAGTATAGCGCTCTACTTGTTCTTTCGGTCCCGAAATAATGCGACCATTTTTCAAAATTGTTTCAATGGATTCTGCGCGAATCAATTTTCCTTGATCAATGATGATAATATCTTCTAATAAATTTGCAATTTCTTCAATCAAGTGGGTTGAAATCACAAACGTACGGGGACGTTCTTGGTATGTCTCAATTAAATAAGTATAAAATAATTCCCGATGATTGGCGTCTAAACCTAAGACTGGCTCATCTAAAAAAATATACTCGCAGGGAACGGATAGCGCCACTATTAGTTTAGCAATACTCCGATAACCAGTTGATAATTTTTTGAATGTCTTTTTACTATCTAAACCAAAATCGCTTAACATTTGTTCGGCCAAAGACCAGTCAAAGGATCCATAAAAACCTTCAGTCGTTTTAAAAATATCTTTAATTTTTAACTGAGGAGGAAACAAATTATCTTCACTCATTAAGTAAATATGAGTCAAAGCAGCCTCATTATCGGTCACTGTTTCTCCCGCCAATTTAACGGAACCTGAAGTGGCAAAACTTCGATTATTTATGATATTTAATAACGTACTTTTACCAGCCCCGTTTCTGCCTAAGAGCCCATAAATCGTTTCTTTTTCAAAAGTAATTGAAATATTATCTAGTGCCTTTTTTTGATGATATTTTTTGCTTACTGATTCCACCCGCAAACTCATGCGTCATACCCTCTTTCAATTAGTTGTTTTAATTGTTCAGCTGTAATCCCTAATTTTTTAGCTTCTGCGACAACTTCTAAGACTTCTTTATTTAAAAATTCTTCTTTCCGTGCACTTCTTACTCTCTCTTGAGCGCCTGGTAAGACAAACATGCCAATCCCCCGTTTCTTTTCAATCAACTGTCGTTCTACTAATAAATTCATTCCTTTTAAAACGGTGGCTGGATTGATTTGGTAACTTTTTGATATTTCTGTGGTTGAGGGAATTTGTTCGCCTTCTAAGTAAGCGCCATTAAAAATTCCTTCAGCAATCTGATCAGCTACTTGCTGAAATAAAGGCTTTTCCCCCGAAAAATTAAATTCCATTTTTACACCTCGCTTAAACGGTTAACTACTTATGTAACTAACTATATATCTTAGGGATTTTTTTGTCAACAAAAAAACCATTGTTTCCAAAGAAATTTTTCTTTGAAAACAATGGTTTTACTTTTAGGTTTATTGAATGCGTTCATTTTTATAAGGTTCCATTATATAACAATTCATCGGTTGTTTCGTTGACAATTTTTAAGCGATTTTGTTTTTTTATCAAAATACTTTTATAGGTCGTTCCTGTAGCCTTTTCTTCCATCACAAGAATGCGTTTATACTCATTATCAGTGACTTTTTTAATCGTTGTTTGAGTCAAGGAAGGAATTTTTTCTTTTAGCGTTTTTTCTTCCGCCAGACCTTTTAAAATTTCTGATTCTGTAGTGGAACTTGTGGATTTGCTAGAATCGCTTGATATTGCTTCGTTATTAGACGCACTTTCAGATGACTTGCGACTTGATTCAGTTACTTTAACCTGTGATGATTCACTGGTATTGGTTGAATTCATTTGAGTTTGGGTTTGATTCCCACATGCACTAATCAGCAACCCAATACCTAAGATAGAACTTGCTAAAATTGTTTTTCTAATCATTTGCATGACCTCCTACATCTATCATTACTTTAACCTTAACATTTTTCAGCTAAGAGAACAATTTTTCAGATTAGAAAAGACCACTAGCCGTTATTTAAATAAACGAGCTAGCGATCTTACTTATTTAGGAATGATCTTCATATGAGTGATTGGGTAATAAACAAATTGTGCTTTCCCTAAGATTTGATCTGCCTGGATTGCACCAAAAGAACGGCTGTCTTTGGACATGCGGCGATTATCACCCAGCACAAAATAGCTATCTTTAGGTAACTTTTCTTGCATTAACAATTCTTTTGAATCAAAATTCGTAGTGTAAGGCACCGTTTCATGATCTTTTTTTCTGTTTTTAGTTAAATACGGTTCAGCGATCGGCTGATTATTAACATATAATTGATCGTTTTCGTAACGCACAGCTTCTCCTGGTAAGCCAATCACACGTTTAATCAGAATCGATCCTGTGTCTGTTTTAAAGACCACCACATCAAACCGTTTAATTGCGGAGAATTTTTCCATCACAATCATATCTCCTTGATTCAAGGTTTTTTGCATGGAATGGCCATCCACCCGAACAGGAATCAGGAAAAATCCTCTTAAAATAAAAACGGCTACGATTGCTGGTACTAAGATTTTCAGAAAATACATTATATACCCAACATAATCACGTTTCTTCTTCAACTTCGTGCCACCTTTTTTCTAGTTTTTTTGAATTTCTTTGACTGCTGTATCGTAGGCAGCGTCATTTTCAAGAATTAATTTACCTAAAGTGGCTTCAATTTTTGTGGCTGTTTCATTGTCGATTTCTCCAGTTACAGGCAAGCCATTTTTCTGTTGAAGATCGCTAACCGCTGCTTTTGTTTCTGCGGTGTAGTTTGCATTGTTTTCATCAACAGGATACGCTAATACAGCTAAAATAGCATTTAAGTTCTGAATATCTTCAGATTGATCTCCTTCTTTTAGCGTTTTATCGCGAGGAATCAATTTCAAATAGGCATACTCGGGGTAATCAGCTTTGATGGTTGGTTCAATTCCTTTTTCGTTGATCCATTCGCCTTTTGGTGTTAACCATTTTAAAACAGTCAATTTTATTTCTGTTTGGTCATTTAAATCTTTCACCGTTTGGACCGTTCCTTTGCCAAATGTTTTCGTTCCAATTAATGGGACATTCGCAGATTCATGCAGTGCTGCAGCAAAAATTTCGGATGCACTGGCACTATTGCCATCAATGATCACTGCAACAGGTTCTTTTACTTTAAAGCCGTCGTCTAATTCTTTGGAAGCAACTTCTTTCATCGTACGTCCTTTTTTGTCTTCAAATTGAACAATTGTTTCGCCATTTTTTAAAAACATACTGGCCATTCGCTCTGCTTGATCTAGCAGTCCACCAGGATTTTGGCGTACATCAATTACAAAAGATTTAGCTCCTTTGGCACGTAAATTCGTGATTGTTTCTTTCAATTCATGATATGTTTTTTTACCAAAGGACGTAATTTTAATCGAGCCAATTTGTGCATCTTTTTTGTCTAACTCACCAGTCACTGTTTTAACGGGAATTTTCCCACGTTTAATTGAGATATTTTTAGTTTCTCCCTCTCTTTGGATAGTCAATTCAACGGAAGTCCCTTTTTTACCTCGAACTTTTGAGACGACTTCTGCTAGTTTCATCCCTTTTGTAGCTGTACCATCAACTTTTTCAATAATATCGCCTTCTTTGATTCCCGCTTTTTCAGCCGGTGAATCTGCTACAGGGGCCTCTGCTACAACTGGTTCGCCATCTTTCATTGTCATAGTGGCACCAATTCCTTCAAAATCGCCAGATAAGCTTTCATTTAAATCACTGGCAGCAGATTCATTTAAATAAGTTGAATATGGGTCTCCAATGGCTTCAGACATGCCTTTTAAGGCGCCTTCAACTAATTCATTTTTATCTACCTCACCTACATAATTGGTACTAATTTCATTATATAAATCCTGCACTTTGCTTAAATCAGCATTGGTAATTGCTCCTTCTTGACTCATCTTTTTAACACGATGATCAAAATAAATATAACTACTTCCTCCAGCTAAAAATGCGACACAGAGGAGCGAAATAATATATTGATAAAAAGGAACAGTTCGTTTGTTCTTCATAGATTTCATCTCATTTCTAACAAATTCGTCACTACTTTTGTTTACTATAACATGAATGAAAAAAGAGGTCGGGCCAGAAGCGTTTAACTCCGAGAAATAAGAAGGAATTTCCGAAAATTGTTCTTTAATTTTTGGAGAATTCCGGCTTATTTCCGAAGGAGTTGCTTCTGTTCCCGCCGTTTATCAGTTTTTGAGCGTGGAGCAAAAATCCAAAGTGATTTTTGTCCCACGCTCTGGATTTATTTATTGTTTTCAAGGTACTTTTCCCATAACTCATCAAAGATGTCCATGTTGCTTAAATAATCAGCATTCATTTCTAAATAAGAAGAAAGTTCATGATAATCCTCAGTTTGTTTTGGAAACTGAATATCTTTGGCCGCTTCATTGGCAAAATCAGTTTCAGGATCTTTAGCCGGACCTTTTAATGTCATTAAGTAATGGTAAAAGCTTCGTCTCATTTAAATTAGTCACTCCATTTTTCTTCGATAAATTCACTTCTACGTTGATGAGACAACCCATAACGCAAAGCGTCTTTTTTATAAAAGTCTTGATGGTATTCTTCAGCAGGATAAAATGGTGCTGCTGGTTCGATGGTGGTAACAATTGGTTCTGTAAAACGGCCGCTATTAGCTAGACGTTCTTTACTTTTCTCAGCAATTTCTTTTTGTTCTTGAGAACGATAAAAAATAACTGGCCGATAATTATCGCCGCGGTCTTGAAACTGACCCAAAGCATCAGTAGGATCCGTTTGTTGCCAATAAATCTCCACTAATTGTTCGTAAGAAATAATCGCTGGATCAAAAGTGATTTCTACTGCTTCCGTATGGCCTGTTGTATGTGTTAGAACCTGTTCATATGTTGGATTAGGCACGTGCCCACCTGTATAACCCGAAACAACTGAGATAATCCCTGGTTGTGTATCAAAAGGCTGCACCATACACCAGAAACAGCCGCCTGCAAAAATTGCTTTTTCTTCCATCTCTAACACTCCTTTTTTTATTTCTCTTTTGGCAAGTATATATTCATCCGAATGTCATCGTCAACTAAATTAATCTTTTCTGCTCGAACAAATAGACCATTTTGCATTCTAAACTGATCTAAACGTAATAAAACAGTTTGATCATCTGGATTGATTTCAACCCATTTAGGTAGTTTGTAAGAACGTTTAGCAAATTTCAATACTTCTTTAATTGGCAAGCCTAACGTTCCTATAGATAAACTTTTTGCTTTTAATTGTACATTACCATTCGCCATCACGTAAGGATCAAAATATAAGTAAAAAGGAATGTCATGCCCTAACACTTGAAATGTTCCATTTAATAAAGCATCATTTTCTAAATAAAATTTATATTTGATCTCCGAGTCTTTTTGAAAGTCGGCTAAATAAAAGTCAATCAGTTTGTTCACTTGTTGTTTTTTTGACTGAATAGTGACGACTGGCTCGCCTTCTTTTTCAACAATTGCTGGTATTTTCTTTAAATCTGGTTCGCGAACTTGTGTTGCTCGAAATGTTACGAAAGCTACACTACCAATGACTAAACCCACTAGAACAAGAAAAGCGATTTTCCAGGGATTTCGTTTAGGATTGGTTGGTTGTGTCTTTTTAATTGATTTACTTGTTTTTGGCTTTTCTTCATTCATTTTATTCACTACCTTCTGATTTGGTTATCCATTCTTTCTCTGTCTTGACCATTTCATCCCGGACAGCTCCAGCCATGATTTGGTAGCCAAGATTATTCGGATGGAAGCGGTCTTCTTCATATAACAAATTGTTTAAATCCTCTTTGCTAGCACTACTTCCTGTAGTTTCTGAGTCGCCACCAGTTACGCCAACTTCATCGCCACGACCTTTATAGAGTAAATCATTGATAGGAATGAAATAGGCTCGTTTTTGCTCTTGAACCATTTCTTTGGTTGCTTGATTCCAGTTATCAACGATTTCTTGCATTTCTGTAATTTCGGAAAAGTTTAAATAGAAGGGATTGTAAATTCCTAAGACATAAATAGGGGCTTTCTCGTTGTATTCGCGGATTTCTTCAAGTAATCGTCTTACTCGGCGCTGATAAGCTTTTTGTGGACGATTGAACGAGCTGACTTTTAAATCGAAAATATTACTACTAATTACTTTCATTAAGTCATTGCCACCAACCGTTAGCGTAATCACGTCCGCAGAGGCAAGCCCCTTTTGAATTTCAGGTTTCTCTTTGATTCGCTTTAAAATTTGGTCACTACGATCCCCATTTTTCCCAAAATTGTCTGTTTGAACACCATTCAAGTTGTAGTGTTCTTTTAAATCATCCGCCACAATGGGAACAAAACCTCCACTATTCGTCAAATCGCCAATTCCTTCAGTTAAAGAATCACCTATTGCTGTATAATGAATGACTTCTTTTTGATTTTTTTGAGCAGTTGTGGCCACTTTCTCTTGCTTTAATAGTGGTTTCGCTTTGGGGATGGCCACACTTAACAATGTAAAAACACCTAGCGCAATGAGGATAGGTGTTAAGACGGTCAGCAAAATATGCTGTGTTTGTTTTTTCATCTTCGTCACTTCCTTTTAAATAAACCAACAAGAAATTTTCCTTTTCTTGTTAGAAAGAGGTTGCGTCTACTCATTTAAGAGTGAGACCCAACCTCGTTATTTCTTAGTCTGTATAGTACATAATAGCAAAGGCATTTTTTCCTGTATGTGTTGCAATGACTGGATTCGTATGTAATACGGGAATATCCATGTCTTTAAAGATTGCTTGTAATCCTTCTTTGAATCCATTTGCTAGTTCTAGCCCATCCGCATGAGAAATACCAATTTGTCGAACATTTGGAATCTTACTTAATTCTGATTTCAATTCGTCAAACCATTTATTAAACGTTTTAACGCCTCGGCCTTTCGCTACAGGAATCAATTCCGTATTTTCAAAGTCCATGACAACTTTCATATTAAAAATGTTTGATAATAATCCTGTTGTGCGACTGATTCGTCCACCTTTAACCAAATTATCCAATGTTGAAATGCCAATGTATAATTTAGTATTTTGTTTGACGCGTTCAATTTCAGCTAAAATTTCTGGAACACCCGCTCCCGCTTGTGCCAATTTTGCTGCTTGAATGACTTGGAAAGACAAACCTTGGTCTGTAAAATCGCTATCAATCACCGTTACTTTACTTGATGATAAGTTGCTAGCTTGACGGGCCGCTTCAACCGTTCCACTTAAGCCTTTTGTCATGTGAATCGAAATTACTTCACTGCCATCTTCACCTAAGCGATCATATAATTCTACAAATTCACCAATTGGTGGTTGACTGGTTTTGGGTAAGGCCTTCGCATTAGCCATCATGTCCATAAATTTTTCGCCTGGCAAATGATCATCATCTGGATAAACAACGCCATCAACCATAATTGATAAAGGCATCATATGGATATTTAATTCATCTCTAAGACTTTTTTCCATCGTACATGAAGAATCCGTTACGATTTTAACGTTTGTCATAAATTTATCACTCTTTCTTTAAAAGGAACCTGTTTTCATGGTAGAATACCATTAAACGGTTAATTATCTAGTTATAGTATAACAGACACTGCCGAATTTTTCATCAAATTAAAATAAAGGAAGTGAATTTATTGGAAAAAACGCATTTCTCCAAAAAATACCTAATCGTGAACGAAGTCTTAAATGCAGTTACGCATGGCATAGGCGCAGGTTTAAGTATTGCTGGCTTAGTCATTTTACTCGTTAAAGGGGCTCGTTTAGGCTCACCAATTCACGTGGTATCTTATGCTATTTATGGCTCCATGTTGATTCTACTTTTTTTATCTTCAACGTTATTTCATAGTTTAATTTTTACAAGAGCCAAAAAGGTCTTTCAGGTCTTCGATCATAGTTCTATTTTCTTATTGATTGCTGGCAGCTATACGCCGTTTTGCTTAATTAGTATTGGCGGTTGGTTAGGTTGGACCTTGTTTAGTTTAGTCTGGTTAATCGCCATCGTCGGTATTGTCTATAAATCCCTCACGTTGCATAAACAAGAAACAGTGAAAAACATTTCAACGATTATTTATATTGTTTTAGGTTGGCTCTGTATCATCGCTGCTCGTCCGTTATATGAATCTCTTGGGTTTACAGGAACAGCGTTATTGGTCGCAGGGGGCGTGGCTTACACATTAGGCGCAGCCTTCTATTCATTGAAAAATGTGCGGTTTATGCATGTAGTTTGGCACTTGTTCGTCATGCTTGCCGCAATCCTCATGTATTTTTCTGTTCTCTTTTATACGTAATCACAGCACAATAAGAACACGATGCTTTGAGCATCGTGTTCTTTTATTGCCCTAAATCTCTTTATTATAAAGGAATATTCTTCTTTTCGAATTATTTTAACATAAATTAGTAGAAAAGACTTTACAAAACGAACATACATTCGTATAATAACAATACGAACACTCGTTCGAATCAAATGAAGAGGTGATACACATGGAAGCAATTCGTCGTGTTGGATTTTTATTTTTTGTATTGGTTATCGGTATTTTTTTGGGAACATTAGGATTACGTCTTGCTTTTATGATCGTGACGCCGTTATTTATTCTTTGGTTTATGTCATGGGATGAGAAGCGTTATACACGTACACGTAAACAACAGCAAGCAAGATACGTTTATCGTAAGTTCCCTTAATAAATAATAAAACGGTGTGTTCCCCCCAAGCTACGCTCCGTTTTTATAAATATGTCAAAGAAAGAGCGAAGGATTAAATTCCTTCGCTCTTTCTAATTAAATTAGATTAATATTCCATTAAGGTAACAATATCGTAGCCATCAATTTTATCACGGCCGTGTAAATCCATTAATTCAATTAGGAACGCACAACCAACCACAATACCACCTAATTGTTCGACTAATTCGATGGTTGCTTTAATTGTACCGCCAGTTGCTAACAAGTCATCACAAATTAAAACACGCTGACCTGGTGTAATGGCATCTTTGTGCAACGTTAATGTATCTGAACCATATTCTAAATCATAAGTCACTTCGATGGTTTCACGAGGAAGTTTTCCTTTTTTACGAACCGGAGCAAAGCCGACCCCTAGTTCATAAGCCACTGGACAGCCGACAATAAAGCCACGAGCTTCCGGTCCTACAACCATATCAATTCTTTTCTCTTTCGCGTAATCCACGATTTGTTTCGTTGCTTCACGGTAGGCATCCCCATTAGCCATTAATGGAGAAATGTCACGGAACACGATCCCTTTCTCAGGATAATCTGGAATGCTTGCAATGTAATCTCTTAAATCCATTTTTATTTGTCCTCCTCATTCCACAGCCACTGTTGTATTGTTTGACAATCACTGTAAAGTAGAAATTCTTCTGTTTTTATTTTTTTCAATCGTTGTTGGTATACTTGACTTTCAGTCAATGGTCGATTGTTGGGTTTTTCAATACTGTTTAAAACACCGCTTTCTATTGTAACAAATCCTAAGTCAAAAAACACCTGTATCATGAAAATTAATAATTTTTCTTGGATATTTAAGTAATTTGCCACCTTTGATAGCTGAGAACGTAGATTTACTTCTTTTTGCTGCAAAATAAATTTATACAATGTTGCAAATTGTTCACGTGAAGCCATACCGTTTAAATAAGCTTCTTCTGGTGAAATAAACATCATGTATATACGTTGTATCTCAGTCGCTTCAACAATTTCTTTGACTGTGATTGCTTCCACAGGACAGTCGACAAAAACCAGTTGTTCGATTTTATTTTGAGAAACAGCTTCCACCAATTCTTCTTGGCTTGACCAAACGATCATTTTAGCGGTTGGATCTGAAATGAATTTTTGATTTTTTTTATCAAACAAAAGATAAGCTGTTGCTTCTGAAGGAATTGGTTTCGTTTGATTATTTTTCCCACGAAAATCAAATAATTGTCTTCCCGATACAGCAAAATCGGTCACCATTAATTGTGGCTTCTTACGACCATTCCATTCATTGATGGAAAGTTGTCCTACCACATCGGCAGTTCCTTGTGCTAGTTCATCCGCTTGAGGCCCCATTTGAAAAGCAATTGCATCCAATTGTGCCCCTTCTTGATTCATTTGAAATTTCAGATGTGCATTATCTGCACCAATTTGACGAATTTGCGTAGGCGTGATTTCCTTAAATACAAAAGTTGGAACAGTATTATCAGTCCCAAAAGGCGCTAAAATACGCAATTGATCAATAAAAGCAGTCGTTGCCTGCGAAACCGCTAAGCTCTCACTAATGAGTAACTCTTGTCCATTAGCCATATCAATTTGATTTTTTTCAATAAAGTGTGCCAAATGTTCTTGAACAAAAGGAATATTTTCAACAGGTAAAGTCATTCCCGCTGCCATATGATGCCCACCAAAATGAGTGAATTGCTCACGCACTTCGTTCAACGCCTCATAGAGATTCAATGCGCTAATGCTACGTCCAGAGCCTTTTGCGGTTTTACCAGATTCATCTATTGCTAAAATAATGGTTGGTTTTCCCGTTTCTTGCATAATGCGGCCCGCGACAATCCCCAAGACGCCTTCATGCCAGCCTTGTTTCGCTAAAATGTGGACCGGCGCATGCGGGTCGACTAATTCTAGCGCTTCTTTGGCAATCGTCGCTACAATGTCTTTTCGTTCATTGTTTTGTTGATCTATATATTTAGCGATTTCCAGCGCTTGCTCTTCATCAAATGTAGTCAGCAATTCAACACCTGGTGCGGCTTCCCCTAATCGACCTAACGCATTTAAACGAGGTCCGATGGTAAAGCCAATTGATTCTTCTGAAACAGCTTCTTTTTTCACACCCGCTTCTTGTAGTAAAACGTCTAAACCAATCCGATCGCCAGTTTGAATCATTTGCAGGCCCATTTTGACAAACGTTCTATTTTCATCGGTTAATGAAACTAAGTCAGCAATTGTCCCAATTGCTACCAAATCTAATAACTCAATTGGCAATTCACCAAGTAACGCAGTAGCGACTTTGAAAGCCACGCCAACACCAGCTAAATCTCCAAAAGGATAGTCTCCTTGTGGATGCCTAGGGTGGACAATCGCATAGGCTTCTGGTAATTGTTCAGGCAATTCATGATGGTCTGTAACGATTACATCTACCCCTTGAGCCATAGCGTAGCTAATTGCTTCATGTCCGGCTACACCATTATCAACGGTTACAATTAATTGGACTCCTTGTTCAATTTGTTCAGCAAATACGTCTTTATTAGGTCCATATCCATGAACAAAACGATTCGGTAGAAAGTACTGAACCATGCCACCGACTAATTCGATTGCTTCTTTCATAACCGTGGTACTAGTGATGCCATCTGCATCGTAATCCCCATAGATAAGGATTTGTTCACCCGCTTCGACAGCTTGCTGGATGCGGGCTACCGCTTTCTCCATATCATGCATTAAGAACGGATCATAAATATCTTCGATAGTTGGATGTAGAAACTTACGTAATGCTTCTTCTGTCCGGATATTGCGGTGCCATAAAAGTTGGCCAATTACTGGATTAATTTCTTCTTTTTTTAATTGTTCTATAAATTCTACAGGTAATTCTGTCTTTGTCTGTAACTGCCATTGATAGTTTGATTTTTTCACGACGTCACTCCTAACCAAGTAATTATAGCAAAATTTTTCCAAAAACTAAAGAAAGCATTTTTTTAAATCTGAGAAAAAAACTGTGATATCTGTTAGATAAATAGCAGATATCACAGTTTAATTTTAAAAGAAACTTAGCGATAAAGTCTCTTACTTATTTTTGTTCCTCTTCATTCACACGAGGTTTCACATAACGATCAATACGACTACCTGACACAGGCGTTGCGTCTACTTCTGTGTTTGATGTTTGTTCGTTGACCACTGGTTCTGAGACTTGTGTGGCTACCGCTTGTTTGGCTTGCAAATCAGCCAATTGATTATCAAAAGAACGTTGAACTTTTTCCGTTTCTTCTTTGACTAATTTATCCATATCATTTTTGTAAATATCCAACTCTTTTTGTAAAGATTTTAATTCCTTACGTTGGTTCCAAATAGTGGTCGTCGAGGTTAGTAATCCAACTAGTGCACCAATAATTGCAGAACCTAAAATAATTAAAATTAACGGTCCACTAATTTTAGTAAAACCAAAGTTTACTGGAACAGCTTGATTATTTAAAACAGCAAAAATAACAACAATTAAGACCAACACAAGGCCCAAAATAACACGCCATTGATTTTTCATGACTTGATCGACTCCTTTATTTTTTATTTAAAATATTCCCCGCTATGAAATCTCCTAAATGTGGAAACATTGTATAAAAGCGGGCAGCTGCTTCCATGACAAATGGACGATTAATCTCACGTCGAGAAGTTCCCATACTCCCAACCACTTCTTTCGCTAATTTCGTAGGGTCCAAAATAATTTTATCCACCGCAGCTAGATATGTGCCTGTCGGGTCCGCTTTATCAAAGAATTCTGTTTGGATTGGTCCTGGATTGACAGTCGTTACTGCTACACCCAAGGGTTTCAACTCTAAACGTAAGGCATTTGAAAAACCTAACACAGCAAATTTTGTTGCAGAATAAACGGTTGATTTAGCTGTAGCCATCTTCCCAGCCATTGAAGCAACGTTGATAATATGTCCTTGCCCAGCTTCAATCATTTTAATGGCTACTTTTTGAGTAAACGTCATCATTCCTAGAACGTTGACATCAAACATTTGGCGCGCAACAGCCAAGTCAATTGCAACAAAATTTTCAAACAAACCAAAACCAGCATTGTTGACTAAAACATCTATCGGACCAACTTCTGCAGAAATAGCTTCAACCACACGTTCAACACTTTCTGGATCGGCAATATCTAATTGATAAGAAAACGCTTCTCTTCCGCTTAAAGCAGCGCAATGCTGGCGAACTTTACTAATCAAATTAATTCTGCGGGCGCAGACAACGACGACCGCCCCTTGTTTAGCTGCTTCATAACAAATTTGTTCACCTAAACCAGCTGAACCTCCAGTTACGACAACGACTTTATTGGTTAAATCCATCTAAACTCCTCCTTCATTGGCAAATGGAATCTCAATGATATCCATATCTTTCACGATTTTTGTATTGGGGAAAATTTCTTGGGCTTCTTCTTGAAGCTGATAGGCCTCTTTGGTTAAATAACGGGCACTAATATGCGTTAAAATAAGTTGTTTTACTTGTGCTTCTTTTGCGACTTCAGCTGCTTGTTGACTGGTTGAGTGAAAGTAGGCTTTTGCCATTTTTGCTTCATGTTTATTAAACGTACTTTCATGGACTAAAACATCCGCTCGTTGTGCTAAGGTTACGCTATTTTTGGTTTTGCGAGTGTCTCCTAAGATCGTCACGATTCGACCAGGTTTGCGCTCTCCCACAAACGCTTGTCCATTAATTTCCTGTCCATCAAAAACAATCGTTTCTCCACGTTTGATTTTGCCATACAATGGCCCAGAAGGAATCCCTAAAGCTTGAAGTTTCTCTACTTGTAATTCTCCTTCATGTGCTGCTTCCTCAATTCGATAGCCAAAGCTCGTGATGCCATGGTCCAAGATATTACAGCGAACAGTGAATTGTTTATCTTTAAAAATAACGTCATTTTCTTTCGTCAATTCAATAAATTTCAGTGGGTAGGACAACCGTGATTGTGAGACCCGTAAAGAAGTCTTGACAAAGTCAGCAATTCCTACTGGTCCATAGATTTCTAAAGGTTCTGTCCCGCCCTGAAAAGAACGACTACTTAATAAACCAGGTAAACCAAAAATATGATCCCCATGTAAATGTGTAATAAAAATCTTTTCAATTTTTCTTGGGCGAATACTACTTTTTAAAATTTGCAATTGAGTCCCTTCGCCACAATCGAAGAGCCATACTGCATTTCGTTCATCTAATAATTTCAACGCAATCCCTGTGACATTGCGATGTTTTGCTGGCACACCAGCGCCTGTTCCTAAAAATTGTATTTCCATCTGCTACCATACTTTCTTTTAAACTTCCTTTTTATTTTAGAAGAAGTTTGCTCCTTTAGCAAATAATAATTTATCCATTTTCTCAAAGTTTTCTTCTTAGTTTACCGTATTTTACGATAAAATAACAAAAAATTAGCAAACTACCATAAAAAACCGTAATTTCTCAGTATTTTAAAAGACTGTTTCCCTTTATGCAGAAAACAGTCTTTGATCCTTATTCTTCTTTCGATGTCGTTTCTTTATGTTGTTCTTTTTTTGCTTGCCACGATTGTTTCGCTTCATTTGCAACTTCGTTCGCATCATTAATTTCTTGTTGGACTTCCTCTAAATCAAGCCGCGTGATTTCGCCGCCTAATTCGAACATAACCAATTGGTTGAGCGGACGGTTGTCTTCTTCTTCTGCAATTAATAATAATCCCGTTTGTCCTTCATCAATCTTTTGAATCACATGTTCAAAAACCGTTTGTGCTTCTTGAATTTCTTTGGCGTCTTTGCTTGCACCATACATACTACCAGCAAACCAGCCAAAAAGAATGCCCAAAGGACCACCTAATATGCCTACTAACATCCCAATCATGCTATCTTTTGACGTATGATTGTTGCCTGTAAAATCGATAAAATCATTGATTTTAAATTGATGCTGGCCGTCATTAACATGCGTAACAACCGCCATTTGCTCACCTTTAAGCTGTCTTTCTGCCTGCATCTTTTTTATTTCGGAAAATGCTTGGTACGATTTACTTTCAATATCAAAGTTCATAATGATAATTCGTTTTGTCATACAAATCGCTCCTTTATTCTGGATACATCCATTTTAGCAAGAAAGGCCTGTCTCTAGCAATGAAAACTTTTTCGTTATGTATAAAAAAAGAAGATAGCTAGGCTACCTCCTTGTTAATGCTTATTTACCATCAAGAATATTTAAACGGACCTTTTTCGGACCATCGATACGTACACTATAAACAATTGTCCGAATTGCTTTTGCAACACGCCCTTGTTTACCAATGATACGTCCAATATCTTCTTTGGCCACAGTCAAATTATACTCAAGGAAGTCAGTTGATTCCTCAATTTCTAATGAGACTGCTTCAGGTTGACTGACTAACGGACGGACAATAGTTAAAATTAACTCTTTCACATCTGCCATATTCAATCACCTTATTTCTTAACGTTTTTAGCTTCATGATGTTTTTTCATAACGCCTTCTTTTGAAAGGATGTTACGAACTGTATCAGAAGGTTGCGCACCTTTAGATAACCAATCTAAAACTAAATCTTCTTTTAAAACTACTTCTGCAGGGTCTTTCAAAGGGTTATAAGTACCTACAGTTTCGATGAAACGTCCATCACGAGGAGAACGAGAATCAGCTACTACAATACGGTAAAAAGGACTCTTTTTAGAACCCATACGTTTTAAACGAATTTTAACTGCCATTATTAAATACACCTCCATTAACTTAATCACAAGAGTTAGTTTAACAGATTAACAACAACCTGTAAAGAGTTTTTTCTTGACACCTTTACTTTTTTTCAATTTTTTTAGCCAATTTGCAGGAAATCAAACGAAATAATGAAGAATTTTTACAAAATTTGATAATAGTTGTACTGGTTTCTCACTTGAAAGCCTTCTGTTTGATAGAGATGAAGCGCTGCTTGATTTTCTGTTTCAACTTCTAAAAAAATAGTCGCTGAAGCTGAATTTTCTAAAATCATTCGGAGCGCAGACTGTAACACTTGACGGCCAAGACCGCGACCTCGGTGCGTTTTTGTCACAACAAAGCCATAAATCCCCCATTCGTTTTCAAAATGATCCAAACGTAGCGTGGCTAAAAGTTGATTGTTTTCTTTATAAAGAAGTGTTCGTTGAAGGTCCTCCGGCAAAGGCGTACCTTCGAGTAACCTGGCCAAGGAATGCAAATCAGCCGCTTGTGGTCGGAGAAGTGTCAGCTTCGCCAACGCCTGTGAGGAAGTTTCTCTTTGAAAAACCAGATACTGTTCTGAAAAAGCTGGGACAATTCCTTGTCTATTAAAATAATCCAGGCCAACAGATTGCTTGTCGTCCATCACGAGAAAGACTTCTTTCATTCCCCGCAAAGCTGCTTGCTTTTCGAGTTCTTGAACAAGTTCTTCAAAAAATGGTCCTACATTTGGCGCAACAATCGTCGCTTCCAAGGTTTCCCCATCAAAACAATACCCTACGATATACGCTTGAATGGTTTGTTCTTTCCTGTATACACCATAATAAGTATAAGCTGATTCCTCAGGAAATGTTTGTTCCAATTTATAAAAAGTCCCTTGTTTAATCATTTCCTTGTTTCTTAATTCAGTCAATGTTTGTTTCTCCAACGGTGTTAACTGTCGGTGCCAATTTATTTTTTTATTCAAGCAGTTGCTCCTTTACTCATCCTTTTACTAGCTATTATACGTGAAGTTACGAAGTTCAACAATGTACAAGGATAAAACGTTTGCGCTTTTTTCGAAAAAGTACTATCATAAAGTAAGTAAAAGAAAAATGGAGGGATTTACATGACAAAAAAAATTGGTATTTTTGTAGGGAGTTTAAGAAAAGATTCATTTAACAAATTGGTAGCAAAAACAATGGCGGACTTATTTCCAGCTGATTTCGAACCTGTTTTTATTAACATTGGTGATTTAGAATTATACAATCAAGATTTGGATGATGAAGGAACCCCCACCGAAGCTTGGACTACATTCCGTGAAGAAGTCAAACAAGTAGATGGTGTGATGTTTGTAACACCAGAATATAACCGTTCAGTACCAGCTGTTTTAAAAAATGCATTGGATGTCGGTTCACGTCCGTATGGCGAAAGCGTTTGGGATAAAAAACCAGGACTTGTGGTGAGTGTTTCACCAGGTGCAATTAGCGGATTTGGTGCGAACCATCATTTAAGACAATCATTAGTCTTCTTAAATGTTCCAACTTTACAACAACCTGAAGCCTATATTGGCGGTATTACGAACTTAATTGGTGAAGATGGTAAAATTATTGATGGCACTGTTGGTTTCTTACAATCAATTGTAGATGCTTACGTGGATTTCTTTAATCGCCTAACTGCCTAATTGAATCAATCGAGAAAAAGTGAGGCAACTTTTTTATAGGTTGTCCCCCTTTTTTATTTTTTTGCTTGACCTTCTCGTTACGTAAAGGTTTATGATAGGTTTTGTCAGGGGGAATGAATGATGGAATATACAATTAAAAAAATGGCTTCACTGTCTGGCGTCAGTGCACGGACGTTACGATATTATGATGAAATTGGTCTTCTTCAACCAGCCAAAATTAATTCTTCTGGTTATCGAATTTACGGGCAAGCCGAGGTGAATCGTTTGCAACAAATCCTTTTTTACCGTGAATTAGATCTGAAACTAGACGAAATTAAAGAAATTTTGGAGCAACCTGACTTTAATGTCGAACAGGCTTTATATGAGCATCAACAAAAACTATTGGAAAAGCGCAATGAAATTGATCGTCTTTTAGCCTCTGTTCAACAAACCTTACACCACTACAAAGGAGAGATAAACATGTCAGATCAGCAAAAATTCGAAGCATTCAAACAACAAAGAGTTCAAGAAAACGAAGAAAAATATGGTAAAGAGATTCGGGAAAAATATGGCAACGAAACGATTGAACAAGCCAACAAAAAATATTTAAACTTGACGGAAAAAGACATGCAAGCAATGCAGAACGTGGAAAAAGATTTATTTTCTAAGTTAGCCATGTATCAAAAATCACCCAAGTTGACTAGTCAACTTGGGCAAGAAATTTTCCAATTACACAAAGATTGGTTAATGTACTCTTGGTCAAGCTATTCGCCAGAAGCACACAAAGGGTTAGGCCTTATGTATGTTGGCGATGAACGATTTACGTCATATTATGAACAACACGGCGCTGGTTTTGCCGAAGCGTTAAACGCAATTATCCAAAACTACGCTTAAATAGAAAGTGCGCCATCAGTCTCTTCAACTGATGGCGCACTTTCTATTTCTTACGATAATTAACTAAAGCTTGTTTATCTTTTTTTCTTTTTCTTCTTTTTGTTTTTCTTCATCATGCGATTCATGGCCATTTTGCCTAGCTTGCCTTTAACGCCGCCACCTAGCATTTGATCCATACCAGGAATGTTCATATCCCCTTTGGACATTTGTTGCATCATTTTTTTGGATTCTTTAAATTGTTTAATCATACGATTGACTTCAACCACACTATTTCCTGAACCAGCTGCAATTCTACGGCGGCGACTAGGATTTAATAGATCAGGATTTTCACGTTCTGCAGGGGTCATTGATAGGACCATCGCCCGTTTCCGTGCCACATCTTTAGGATCGACTTTGACATTTTCAATACCAGGCATGTTACTCATTCCAGGGATCATTTTTAATAAGTCTTCAATCGGTCCCATGCCCATCACTTGATCCAATTGCTCAATGAAATCGTTAAAGTCAAAACTGTTTTCTTTCATTTTTTGAGCAAGTTCTTCTGCTTTTTTCTCATCGTAATCTTGTTGCGCTTTTTCAATTAGCGTCAACATGTCCCCCATACCTAGGATACGACTCGACATACGATCGGGATGGAAAATTTCTAAATCGGTTAATTTTTCACCAGAACCGACAAATTTAATCGGAGCGCCCGTTACTGCCCGAATTGACAGTGCGGCCCCCCCACGAGTATCGCCGTCCATTTTGGTAATAACAACCCCAGTAATTCCAAGCTGTTCATTAAAACTATCTGCAACGTTGACAGCATCTTGCCCCGTCATCGCATCAACAACTAACAGAATTTCATTGGGATTAGCCAACTCTTTAATTTGTTTCAATTCGTCCATTAAAGCTTCATCAATGTGTAAACGGCCGGCCGTATCAATTAAGACATAATCATTTTTCTTTTCTTTTGCTAACGCTAACCCTTGACGAACAATTTCCACTGGATTAGCATCTGTTCCCATATCAAAAACGGGAACTTCTAATTGTTGACCTAAAACCTTCAACTGATCAATCGCTGCTGGACGATAAACGTCACCAGCGATTAAAAGGGGACGAGCGTTTTCAGTTTTCATTAAGTGTTTGGCTAATTTACCAGTAAAAGTTGTTTTACCAGCCCCTTGTAACCCTGTCATCATGATCACTGTCGGGATTTTTGGAGATTTATTCAGTTCAACCGTTTCTGAACCTAACGTTTTCGTTAATTCTTCATCAACAATTTTTACAATTTGTTGGGCTGGTGATAAGCTTTCTAATACTTCGACTCCTACTGCACGTTCTCTGACGCGTTTCGTGAAATCTTTGACCACTTGTAAATTAACGTCGGCTTCTAATAAAGCCAAACGGATTTCTCGCATCATTTCTTTTACGTCGGCTTCGGAAACTTTTCCCTTACGACGGATTTTACTCATTGCCTGTTGTAGGCGGTTTGTTAAACTCTCAAAAGCCATAGTTTCATTCCTCTATTTCTTGAATTTGTTCAATATATTTTTTGATTTCACTATCTTTTGGATAGGTTTCTTGAACATACTGCTGTAGTTGTTCAAGATATTCTTTCCGTACAACATAGTTTGAATAAAGATGTAACTTTTTTTCGTATTCTTCTAAAATTTTTTCGGTTCGTTTAATGTTATCATAAACCGCTTGGCGACTAACCTCATATTCTTCCGCAATTTCTCCTAAAGAAAAGTCATCAGCATAGTAAAGCTCCATATAATTCATCTGCTTTTCCGTTAATAATGTCGAATAAAATTCAAATAACGCATTCATGCGGTTTGTTTTTTCCATTTCCATGAGCCGTGCTCCCATCTTCAATCCCTTATAGGTTACCGATTTCATAGGGAATAGTCAATCTTTTTTTACTAAGTTTTTACCTTTTAAAAAGAAATGTCCGCAAGTTGCCATGTTTCTTCAGAATAAACGGTCATTCCTTGTTGAATAAAATAAGCAGTTGCGACTCCAACTCCAGCTTTTTTAATGCCAGAAAATTGTCCATCATAAATCAGCTGGCTGCCACAGCTGGGACTTTTTTCTTTCAAAATCAAGGTTGTAATTTGTTGAGTTTTTAATTTTTGATACGCGCGTTGTGCCCCTGCTTTAAATGCCTCAGTCACGTCTTCCCCGTTATCCGTATATACATAAGCAGTATTCGCCCAAACATCAAAGCCATCCCCGCCAATGATTTCTGCTGGCGGACGTGGAATGGGCAACTCTCCTAAAACTTCGGGACAAATCATTAGTGCTTTTCCATTAGTTACAAGTTGTTTTAACGCTTCTTGTTCTTGAGATTTTCCATCGTAACGGCAACAAATCCCACCTAAGCAACTACTAATACCAATCATTCGCTTCTCCTCATTTCATTTCTCTATTATACCATGAGTTGACTTTTCTCAAAAGTAGCATTCTCGCTTACTTTAAAGTACGTTCTTCCTCTAAAAATATGTTAAACTAACAATAGTGAAATATACACTTATTTTCAGAAATTTCTTGAAGGAGTTATGTAAATGAAAAAAGTTCTTGTCGTCGATGATGAACCATCGATTTTAACTTTGTTAACCTTTAATTTGGAAAAAGAAGGCTATCAGGTGACTACTTCCGAAGATGGTAAAAACGGCTTCGAATTAGCTTTGTCTAATCAATATGATTTTATAATTTTAGATGTAATGCTTCCTGGTATGGATGGCTTAGAAATTACCAAAGCACTTCGTCGAGAAAAAATTGACACGCCTATTTTGATTTTAACTGCCAAAGATGAACAAGTAGATAAAATCATCGGCTTAGAAATTGGGGCAGATGATTATTTAACAAAACCTTTTAGTCCCAGAGAAGTCCTAGCACGCATGAAAGCTATTTTTCGTCGTTTAAAACCTACCACGACCGAACCGCTTCAAGAGGACACACCTAAAGCTCCGCTTGTGATTGGCGAGATTCGTGTGGATGAACAAAATTATGAAGTCTTTGTGCGCAATCAGCCCATTGAGCTAACACCGAAAGAATTTGAATTACTCGTTTACTTCATGAAACGCAAAGATCGGGTCATTAATCGGGAAACCTTGTTGGAACGAATTTGGCAATATGACTTCGCTGGACAAAGTCGCATCGTCGATGTCCACATTAGTCATTTACGTGATAAAATCGAGCCCGATCCCAAACGGCCCGTTTACTTAGTAACTGTCCGTGGCTTTGGCTACCGTTTTCAGGAGCCAAAGCGATGAAAAAGAGACTGCGGATTGAATATTTTTTAGTTGCGGCAGTCATGCTTTTATTATTTGTCGGGAGTATTGCGGCGACCAATTTTTTCTTTCAAAAGGAAATGGTTGCTCAGCAAGAAACCTATTTAAGAAGAAAAAATACCCTTTTAACAGACCAGTTGCCCCCTGCCGTTTTCGAAAAAGGACAACTGACAAACCAACAACAACTCCTTGTCACCCATGCGTTAGATGATGCAGAAGAACGGGTAACTTTGTTGCAAAAAAATGGTACCGTCTTTTTTGACAGCAGCCAAAATGAACCGCTAGAGTCGCACAAAAAACGACCTGAAATCGCTGCGGTTCTATCAGGAGCTACCTATGGTTCAGCTTTACGAAAGAGTAAAACGTTAAATAAAGAACTTCTGTACGTTGCCACGCCTGTTTTAAAATCAGGAGAAATCGTTGGTATTATTCGGATTTCGGAACAAACTGCGCTATTTTCTAAAAATATCCAATCTTTTCGTCGCTATATTATCTTTACATTTGGCATCTTGTTCCTACTAATTACCTTGTTTATCTTTTTATTGTTACGGCAAAAAAATCAACCGCTAGTGACTGTCTTACCGATTCTGAAACGAATGCTTAAACATCCAGATGAAAATCGCTCCATTATCCAGCAATCTTCAGAATGGAATGAACTTTACGAAACCATTAACTTACTGAGTCAACAAGTAAGTCAAACGTATAAAGCATATACGTCTGCGGATGAGCAATTTCACGAACTTTTAGATGAGCTGATGATTGGCGTCTTCATCATTGATACGCAAGGACGGCTTCGTTTGTTGAACCCTAAGATGCAGGAAATGTTAGGACTCTCTGCTAAAAATATGCAAAGCAATTATCTTGAAGTGATTCAAGACGCCGACTTGATTCATTTAATCCATCAAGTCGTCGCTGAAAAAAACAGTTTACATCAAGAAATCACTGTGACACAAGGGCCAACGCCTTTACGTTTAGATCTTTCTCTTCGTTACTTGGATGATCAAAGCGCCAATGATTATCAAGTGTTAGGCATTGCCTATGATTTAACGCGCGTTCGCCAACTAGAAAAAATGCAAAAAGATTTTGTATCAAACGTGTCTCATGAATTAAAAACGCCTGTCACTTCTCTTTTGGGCTTTACCGAGACACTCATAGATGGCGCCAAAGAAGATCCGGAAGTCCTTGATCAATTTTTGCAAATCATGCAAAAAGATGCCCAGCGTCTACAACAATTAATTCAAGAAATTTTAGAACTTTCTCGGGGCAGCGCAACAATTCCTTATGCAGAACAAGAAATTACTTTAGAAAAATTTATTACAGAAATTCTCAGCTCTTATCAGCAACAATTGGCAGCAAAACAGCTGAAAACAGTCGTTCATGGTCTGCCAGAGAGCCAGTTTTTCACCAAATACGAATTGTTTTATCCAATCGTGAAGAATCTAATTGAAAATGCCATTCAGTATTCCCAAGAAAATGGTCAGATTACTATTTCTTATGCTATAGAAAATAAGCAATTACGTTTATCTGTTCAAGATACTGGCATTGGCATTAGTCAAAAAGACCAAGAACGGATCTTTGAACGGTTCTATCGCGTCGATAAAGCACGTAGCCGTCATTCTGGTGGCACCGGTCTAGGTCTAGCTATTGTCCAAAATTACACAGAATTATTAGGCGGTAAAATCACCATTGATAGTCACTTAGGCTTAGGCACCACTTTTACAGTTACCTTGCCTTTAACAAAAGAAGCCTAAAAAAACTCAGCCAATCCTGTTTATTGGCTGAGTTTTTTGTTTATTTTTCAGTTACTTTTCCGTTTACATCACGTTCTACTTGCATGTCTGTGATGGCTAAATAACCTAAGTCTTTGACAATTGTTTTTTGAACATCATCGGTGACCATATAGTCTAAGAAGGCTTTTACATCTTTATTAGGCTCCCCTTTTGTATACATATGTTCATAAGACCAGATTTTCCATGAATTGTCTTTCACGTGTTCTTCTTTTGGTTCAACACCATCAATGCTTAAGGCAACGGTGGAATCATCCATATAAGAAAAAGCTAAATAGCTGATTGCTCCTGGTGTTTGTTCAACAATTTTACGAACTGTTCCCGAAGAATCTTGTTCTTGTGATTGAACTGGTTTAGCCCCATCTAAGCCCCATTTTTCAAATGTTGCTCGGGTGCCACTTCCGTTGGCGCGATTGATTACGACGATTTCTTGATCTTTGCCGCCCACTTCTTTCCAGTTTTTGACTTTGCCAGTAAAGACGTCAATCAATTGTTGCTTCGTTAAATTCTTCACGCCGACTTCTTTGTTGACCACTGGTCCCATACCAACCACGGCCACCCGATGATCGACTAATTTAGAGGCATCAACGCCATCTTTCTCTTCCGCAAACACATCGGAATTTCCAATGGTCACTGCGCCATCTGCAACTTGCGAAAGTCCTGTTCCGCTGCCGCCACCTTGGACAGAAACCGTATAATTGGGATGTTCTTGTGTAAATTGATCTTTCGCAGCATCTACTAACGGTTGTAAAGCGGTGGAACCAACAGCGACAATTTTAACTGGTTTGTTATTATCCGCTTCGCTGGATTTTTCAGTTGTGCCTCCTTGAGCGCCACACCCAGTTAATAATAACCCTAGACTCAGCATAGTTGCTGCAATTACACGTTTTTTCATCTTTGCACTTCCTTTTCAATTAGTTACAAGTTTAGTCTACCAAGACTCTGTTAATTCTGTTTCAATTAAATGTAAATAAAAGGTAAAGCTGTGTAAAGAATCTATAAAGGTTAGTGCGTTACGCGGTGTGTCGCCATGTAATGTGCGATTCGTTCCATGGCCGTTGTTAATTTATCCATCTCGGACGCATAACTAATTCGGACGTATCCTTCTGCTTCTGGGCCAAAAGAAATACCTGGAATCAACGCTACTGCTTCTTTTTGCGCTAAATCAATACAAAATTTCATAGAATCTTGTTCATAACCAGTAGGAATCTTAGCAAAAATATAAAAGGCGCCATTTGGACGCGCAACCTCAAACCCCAATTGAGTCATTTGTTCATAAACAAAATCGCGCCGTTTCCGATACTCTTCTTTCATAATTTCAGCATCATGTATTCCTTCGATTAAGGCACGGACAGCCGCTTTTTGAGACACAGTGGCAGCCGCAGTAACTAAATACTGATGAACTTTAATAATCTCCGCTGTTAAAATCGCTGGTGCAAAAATAAAGCCAATCCGCCAGCCTGTCATAGCATGTGATTTCGACAAACCGTTAATTAAAATCGTTTGGTCACGTAACATTTCAGCAATCGAAACATGACTCTCATCATAAGTTAACTCACTATAAATTTCATCACTAATCACAAAAATGTCGTATTTTTTTAGAACATCAGCAATGGCTTGCAACTCTTGGCGGTTATAGGTGACACCAGTTGGGTTGCTAGGATAATTTAAAATAATTGCTTTGACTTGGTTCCCATGCTCGGCCATCGCCGCTTCAATCATTTCAGGGGTCAAGACAAAATCATTGTCTCGTGTATCCAAATATACCGGTTCCGCCCCCGCCAATGTAATAATTGGTTCATACCCTGGGTAAATAGGTGCTGGTAATAGCACTTTGTCACCTTGTTCTAAAATTGCTAATAACGAAGCTGAAATCGCTTCTGTTGCTCCAACTGTTACTAAAATTTCTGTCGCAGGTTGGTAAGTCAAATCGTACTTTTCTTTCATAAAATAAGCGGCTGCTTCACGGACATCTAATAAACCAGACATCCCTGTATAATGAGAAAAATTCGCATCAATTGCTTCTTTGGCTGCTTTTTTGACATGCTCAGGTGTGTTAAAATCCGGCTCTCCTAGCGTTAATTTTAAAATACCTTCAATTCCTGAGACTTGTTCGTCAAATTGACGAATTAAAGAAACAGCAATTTTATTTAATTGACGATTAAAACGATTGGTTAAATCCATTTAGCTTCACTCCTTCAGTTGACGTTATAGTAGCACAAATTGACCGTAAAATGAATGATTTTCTCATTGTTTCGCTAGATTTTTATTATAAATATCTCAAAAAAACAGCAGAGAAGAAAATAGGAGAACTTTGTCCTTTTCAACAAAGTTCTCCTATTTATTTATTTTTCGAAACGCCATGTCCGAATTTCAAACGGACGTAATGGTGCATCAACTTCTATCGCTGGTGTCAACGGTTCTTCTAATACATTTGTTAAACAAGTCGCTGGTTGTGTCTCTTTGTGAAGTTCACAAGGAATATTTTGCGCTGTTAGATTAAAGCCACGAACGACTAAATGATTCGTTTGCTCTTGACGTTTAACGGCTGTCCAACCAATCGGTCCTTCTGCCGTTGTCAAATAAACATGGTTCGGTGCTAGTTTACCTTCATGACGCGCAGTAGTAGCTGCAGTAAAAGGAATTTGTGCACTATAAGCTTGTTGATACGTAGCAAAGCGTTCTTCTGGTTTGCCATGCAATGACAAACCATATTTAAAGGTATATTCTCCTTGGCATTGTGCTTCTGGTGTCGCAAAATAGCCCCAATCACCTAGTTCGCCAACACAACGAATTAATGTGACCGCAATGGTTCCATCTGCTAAGACTTCATACTCATTTAAGCCTTCATTGAAGATAGTCACGCCTTTGTTTTGATCATGAACATTCACAAACGCTTGTTGGTGCTGCGGGTTTGTTGGATTTTCCCATGTGTCACTTACTTGATTTGGTCGTGTCACGACTTCATAAATACTATCCGCTTCGTGTGTTTCTGTGACCATGCCAGTTGGGAAAAGTACGCGTAAACGATGATCTTTGATTTGATTATTAATGGTTGTTTCGAAGAATAATTGGTTACTTTCTTTGATCATTGTAACCACTGTCGTTATTTCGAACGGGCGAAGCGTCGTTGAACGTTGTGCATGGCGTTCTCTAAACTCACGAACAGCCTTTTGTTCTTCTTCTAATCGTTCATCTGCTGAAACTGGTAACATGACGGTTTGTTTAATTTGATAACTTGCTTTTACAGGGGAATTTTCTTTATTCGTGATTTCAGCCGTTACATTTTCGGTTGTAATTCCTTGGTCTTCGGTCGGTTTGAAAAAGATATATTCATTCCCAATATCGCCAGTATCTTCAAATGTTAACAATTTTGAAAATGTTTCTCCTGTTTTTTTGTCAGCAATGGTTAAGCTACCATTGTTTTCAATTTTCACTTGAATAAATTCGTTTTCCATTTCATTTGTTGCTGGTTTAGCCAAAAGACTTCCTTCAAAAGCTTTCATTTCTCCTTGAATCAATGCAAAGCTATCCCAAGAGAATGGCGCCATTTCTTTGACGGATAATTCGACCGTTAAGTATTTAGCCATGTACGGTTGACGGAAGGCATCTTTAGGTAAATCGTAACCAAAACGAACATCTTCTTTGACAATACGGCTTGCAACGGCTTGTCCAGTTGGATCAATCACTTGATAATCTGGTGTCGCTTTTTGTATTAATTCATGATAAAGATCTTCAGGTTTTCCTGTATAAAATGGCAATCGTTCAATCTCCACTTCCACAGTGACAACCTCCGTTTTCTGATAGCCACTAGTATTAAATAAAACAAACGGGTGCGCTTTTTCTGGGAAAACACTTGTATCAATTGCTTCTGTTAATTGTCGTGTTGCTTCATCTGCTAAGAAACGCCCGACATCATTGGCATTTTCAAAGCGAGTCATCATGCCTCGGTGAACCTCGTCGACAGAACAGCCACAAATACTATCGTGCGGATGGTTTTGAAGCAATGTTTTCCAAGCATAATCAAATTGGTCATGGGGATAGTCGCCAGTTACTTCGTAAGCCATTGCTGCTAAAGGTTCTGCGATATTTTCTAATTGACGTTGGACTTTTGTGTTCCACTGTTTTAAATAGACGCGAGCAGAAGAAGTATTGGCTAATGTGTACCAGCCATCCGTTTCTTGACTCGTTAATTCACCTGTTACTGTTCCTAAATCTTCTGGTAACTCCTCTTGAACAGCTTTCAAATAGTCATCGAAATTGGAATGAATAAATTCATATTCTGGGAATAGTTCATTGGCTAAAGCGATGGCCTTAGTAATATCTCTTTGTACCGGTTGGTGGTCGACCCCGTTCATCATCAATAAATGGTTTGTGGAAGCGTAACGTTCCACATCAGCCAATTTTTGTTTCCAAAAAGTGATTGCCGCTTCTTTTTCTGAAGGAATTTCGTTCCCATTACTATACCAGTTCGCAAAAAGCAAGCCGAAAATTTTCGTTTGGTCAGGACCTTCCCACCACATTTCAGAATATTGTGAGCTATAGTCGCTTTCTAAGACTTGATTATCAAAGCCAATCGGTTTCACCCCGCGTCCAAAGGCAGCCGCAGGCAGATTTGCTAATTGCATCATTTGAGGCGTTTGACCCATATTCCCAAATGTATCCGGGAAGTAACCTAATTGAACTGGTGCTCCCCATTTTTGACTTTCTAAATGCCCAATCAGCATGTTTCGAACATTGGATTCAGAACTAATTAAAAAGTCATCTTGTAAAATATAAAATGGTCCGATTTTTAGTTTACCTGCTTGGACAGCTTTTTTCACGGCTTCTTTTTTCTCTGGGCGAACTTGTAAATAGTCGTCTAAGATAATCGTTTGTCCATCTAAATGGAAACTGTTAAACTCTGGATCATTTTCAATTAAATCTAATACATTATCCACTAATTCAATTAAGCGCATATGATGTTCTTCATAAGGAAGATACCATTCACGATCCCAATGACTATGGGAAACAATATAGACTTTTTTCTTTGTCATCACTTTTCCTCCTATTTTTCCACTCGGATGTCAAAATAATCCATAACTAATTCACAAAACATCATATTAGCCCATGAAAACCATTCTCTTGTATAATTTTCAGGATTATCTACGTCAAAACCTTCATGCATCAAATGAGTCCCCGCATCTGTGGCAACTAATAAATCTAAAATTCGTTCTTTTTCTGCTTTATCTTTGGTTGTCATTCCTTCCATTGCTAAAGCAATCGGCCACACGTAATTTTCTGGTGTATGCGAGCTACCAATCCCTTTCGCATATTTACCTTCATAGAAGTAAGGATTTTCTTTACTTAATAAAGTTTGGCGGGTTGTTAGATATTGTTCATCCTCTGTTGAACAATAGCCCAGATATGGAGCTGCTACTAAATTGGGAACATTACTGTCATCCATCACGCTTGCATTGCCTAAACCATCCACTTCATACGCGTAAATCGTTTCGTTATTTTGATTTTTTGTTCGTCCAAATGTTTGAATGCCTTCTTCAATCTCTTCTTGTAATTTTTTAGCTATCGCCACAATCGTCGCGTCTTCTAAAACATCAGAGAAAATTTCTTGAATATAGCCTAAAATTACGACTGCAAACATATTAGAAGGAACTAAGTAACCATATTGGCAGGCATCATCACTAGGACGGAAGCCTGACCATGTCATCCCTGTTTTGCCAACTGGCGTTCCTTTCCCTGCTTCAACCAACGTATCTTCTTGACGCCACGTATCTCGTTCAAATAAATAAGGTGACTGCGCGTGATCTTGTTCTGTTGTGAAAACGTTGAGAATTTTTTTGACGCCTTCCACAAAGTCTGAATTAAATTGTTCGGTCATCCCGGTATTTTTATAAAGTAAATAGGCTAATTGGACCGGGTAACATAATGAATCAATTTCATATTTCCGTTCCCAAATCCAGCCATTCATTTCTGTCTTATCTGTTTGATGGCCTGCATGATTATCTGTTTCATTAAACGCATTGGCATAAGGATCAATGCAAATATAACGAAACTGGCGCTTAACCAAACCAGCAATCATTTGAGCAAGGTCTTCGTCTTCTTTCGCAATCACTAAGTATGGACGAACTTGTGCTGTTGAGTCTCTTAACCACATTGCTGGAATATCGCCTGTTAATAAAAAGGTAGTACCATCTTCTTGACGTTTCACTGTTGTTAGTAAAGTATTGGCAAAGGCCGCCTGAAAGTTTTTTGCCCAATCTTGATGTGCTTCACCGCATTTTTCTGTAATTGTCTCCATAAATGTTGCTACGGATTTTGGAACTTCTGTATAAACCATTCTCGTCACCCCTTAAATTTGATATATCATTTTACACTTGAATTATAGCGTTTACATTTCGCTTTGTCTAGTGATTTCGATCATTTTTTTCATTTTAAAACCAATTAATTTATGGTAAACTATCAATAAGATATATCTTATTGTGAGGTGAAATGAATGAAGCAACCATTATATCAACAAATTATTGATTATTTACAAAATGAAATTGATTCAGGGCGATTGCCTGTTGGAGCGCAAGTGCCTACCGAAAAAGAATTATCGGCTCAGTTTAACGTCAGTAGAATTACGTCCAAACGAGCGCTAACTGAGTTGGAAACGCAAGGCGTAATCCAACGTCACCAAGGAAAAGGAAGTTTTGTTCAAGCACCAAAGCCTCCTCTCCATACCTCTTTAAATAAAGTTCTTTTTTTATTGCCTTTTGCAGACGATTTATCAGTAGGAAATTTCTATAGCGGTTTGACCCCTACTATTCAAGCAGCTGGATTAGAAGTCTTTATGACCTCGCCTAATTTTTTGAGAGAGAAAAATGCTGCGGACATTGTGAATGAGTTTGCCGGGCTTGTCTATTATGCTGCTACTAGTAATGACTACCTCGACTTACTGTTCGAGTTGGCTTTGATGAATTTTCCAGTCGTTGTCTTGGATAAAAAGATCCATGATTTACCTTTTGCAACCATTCAATCAGACAACTTTGCTGGTGGTAAAACAGCAACCGAACGCTTAATTGGCTTAGGACATACGAAAATTGGATATATCCTTTCGGGAAGTCCGGCCTTACAATCCGTTCGGCAACGTTATTTAGGTTATCTCCAAGCTTTAAAAGAAGCCAATCTGGCATTTCATACAGCAATCACGGAAACCAATCTCTTAGATGAACACAACTTTAAACAGTATTTTGAGACGCACCAACTCACAGCCGTGGTCTGCGATAATGACTTCAGCGCGTTACATTGTTTACGAAACTGTAAAAACCTAGGTATTCATGTACCAGCAGAATTATCGATTATTGGTTTTGACGATATTCAAGCAGCAGCATTTGTCGAACCTCCATTAACAACTATGGCACAAGACTTTAAAGAAATGGGAAAACTAGCTGGCGAAGTGTTATTACAAACGATGCAACAGGACCTTCAAATCATAGAAGACATTCAAGTGCCTGTCACATTAATTGAAAGAGAAACCATTGCTACTGTTTCAAAATGAGCCAAAAAAGAAGGAACTATCAGTCAAACCACTGATAGTTCCTTCTTTTTATTCCTTAGTGCTAAACGTTTTGGTATCAATCTCTTTTTTAAACAATGCTTTTAGTTCTTTGATAAAGTAGCGACCAATCGGACTGATTTCCCGATTTTTGGGAAAGAGTAAACAAATACGATTTTCCAAGGCTGGCGCCAATGGCACTAACCGAATTTCTTTCTTCGTAAAACCCGTTACGACTCCTGAACCAGAAGCATAAGCATTGGTTTCTACCAACAAATTCATTAAAGTTCCACGATCCGTAGTATGAATGACCGATTCCTGTTCAGGAATTTCAACTAAATCTTCAGAAAAATAGGAAAAATTGCTTCCTTCTTGATTAAAGCGAACTTGTGGATAGGGAACTAATTCCTCTAAATGAATTTCTTTTTGCTTGGCTAAAGGATGATGATTTCCTAAAAAAATGTGTGTATTAAAAGTACTGATTACCTCGTAGGCTAGATTAGCTTGTTCTAAATACCGTTCAATACTGACACTATTTTGTTCATTTAAATAAATAATCCCCAACTCACTGTGAAATCCTTTGACGTCTTCAATTACTTTTAAGGTTGTGGTTTCAAAGACACGAAAATCTTTATATTGATCCCCATACTTTTTAAGAACTTTGGCAATTACCTCACCTAAAAAATCGTAATGTTGCGAAGAGATGGAGAATCGTTCGCTGGTCACTGTCTCGCGATAGCGATTTTCCAATAACTCCATTTGAACTAAGACTTTCTCTGCTTGTTCTAAAAAAACCATTCCTTCTTCTGTTAAAAAAGCGCCCTTATTGGTACGTAAAAAGAGGGAAATCCCTAGTTCTTCTTCTAATTCCCGAATACTATTTGACAAGCTAGGTTGTGTAATAAATAGTTTTTTGGCTGCTTCCCGAAAACTCCCATTGTTAGCTATGGCAGCAACATACTTCATTTGTTGAATATTCAACACTTTTCCCTCCACACACTAATCATTTGAAAAATAAATCTTACGCCCATTCAACGGCTGAAGGGGCCGATTGTTAAAGGCCAACATGCCTTCCTTGATCTTATTTAAAAAGGTTTGATCCATTTTTTGAATGGTATCAAATACAAACCATTTCACTGGACCCTTAGTTGGCGGTGTTGTTAACGAGCCTACATAATGGTAGTGTAGTCGCTTCTCTGGTAAAAAGATTGACGGATTAAACCATTGTTGGTGCGTGCCGTTTTCCCAGTCCATCGGATGATTCGCTTCTGAAAAACGATTTTCTTCCTCAGTGATGGTAAACAAGCAACCGACAACTAAATTTTCGCCAGCATCATTCATATGAACTAAATGGAATTCTAGCGGATACTGCTTTCCCGATAACAAATGTTCGCTAGGCATATGAAAATGGATATCGGTTAAATAATACGCAACATTTTCAAACATTACGTAACTTTCCGTATTTGGTGGTACAAAATGAAACGTATTTTTGAATTCCTTTTCAGTGAATTCTTCTTTTTTATAATGAAACGTAATCTGAGAATTTACTATCTCAGCACTTTCTTTTTCCAAAGCAATTGGCGATTGATAAGCAAACTTAGCACCTTCTGCAAACCAGTCACATAGCGTATGCCAATGTTCCGGTCCATCGTTGCCTGTATAGCTCCATTCAACGTCCATATTTTTTATTTTTTTCATACACTCTTCCTTCATTTCCACATAGTAATCAGGTAAAACTCATGTTAAAACTCTATCCTAACATCTTTTCTGCGTCAAACAAAAGAACTTAGATCATTACGCTCCTCGGCAAATGACCTAAGTTCTCCTACCGTTAAATCTGGTTACTGAAAATAGCACTAAAAAATCAGACGACAAGAACCGTCTTTAGTTCAACGGTTATTTGCCCCAGTTTTCAGGATCTTTTTTCCATTCTTGTAATAAGGTAACATCTTTTTCTTCGATATAGTTTGCTTCTAATGCAGCATCAATTAAAGTTGAATAATTGGTTAACGTTAGTAACGTCATCTGTTTATCTGCAAAATTTGCCGTTCCTTTAGGTAACTCATAAGTGAAGATTGCCGCAACGCCTAAAACCGTTGCTCCTTCACGTTCCGCCGCTTCTGCCGCTTCTAAAACGCTACCGCCTGTTGAAATTAAATCTTCGATAACTACCATTTTTTGTCCTTCAGAAATTCGGCCTTCAATTTGATTCCCTTTGCCGTGGTCTTTGGCTTTACTGCGGATATAAACCATTGGTAATCCTAAAATATCGGCTACCCATGCCGCATGTGGAATCCCTGCGGTAGCTGTCCCAGCAATCACTTCGACTTCTGGGAAAGTCTCTTTAATTTTCGCCGCTAAGCCTTCTGCAATTTCTTTACGCACAGCAGGATAACTCATCGTGATACGGTTATCACAATAAATTGGGCTTTTTATGCCACTAGCCCAGGTAAACGGCTCATTAGGGTTTAAAAACACCGCTTCAATCTCTAATAAATCTTTGGCAATTTTTTTTGCTACTTTTGT
Organism: Enterococcus sp. DIV1337a; assembly: GCF_051712285.1. NCBI lineage: Bacteria > Bacillati > Bacillota > Bacilli > Lactobacillales > Enterococcaceae > Enterococcus > Enterococcus sp. DIV1337a. Next base: position 1,401,161 of record NZ_JBIOOP010000001.1, read on the forward strand.
CATGTTACTTTCCGCTCCAGTCTTTTTTGATTTCTTGATAGGCTTCATAAGGATTTTCTGCTTGGGTAATAGGTCGGCCAACAACGATATATGTGGACCCGATTTCGCGAGCATGTTGCGGCGTAACGACCCGTTGTTGGTCACCTACTGCACTTCCTGCTGGACGAATACCAGGTGTTAAGCAAATAAACGTCTGCTTAGTTGCTTCTTGAATACCACGTGCTTCTAAGGCCGAGCAAACTACGCCATCCAGACCCGCTTTTTCCGCACATTTAGCATAATGAATGACACTTGTCTCTAAAGGAACATTGATTAATTGATCATGGTGCATCTCTTCTTCACTAGTAGAAGTCAACTGGGTTACAGCAATTAACTCAGGAACCTTAGCGCCTGGTTGAGTCCCTTTGATTAGACCTTCCTTAGCTGCTTGCATCATTCGAACGCCCCCTGCTGCATGGACATTGGTAATTGTAACGCCTAATTTTGCTAAATTTGTCATAGCTTTTTCCACAGTATTCGGAATATCATGTAATTTTAAATCCAAGAAAACATCGTGGCCTTGTTCTTTAAGCCAGCGAACAATCGCTGGTCCTTCTGCGTAAAAAAGTTCCATCCCTACTTTAACAAACAAGGCTTCTTCCTTAGAAAATTTTTCTAAAAAAACAGCCACTTCTTTTTGCGTGGGAAAATCTAACGCAATAATTGGTCTATCATGCATTTTGCTGCCCCTCTCTCACTTCTTTAATTAATTGTTCCAACGATTCAATGCCTAACTCTTCCATTCGCTTAGGTAATCCGTCAATCAACTTCGGACAAATATATGGATCTGTAAAGTTGGCCGTACCAACCCCGACAGCACTAGCGCCTGCCATGAACATTTCCAAGACATCGTCCACTGTTTGAACACCACCCATTCCAATAATTGGTAACTGAGAAACACTGGCTACTTGTCGGATTAAGCGAATGGCGACAGGTTTAATGGCTGGGCCAGATAGTCCGCCAGTTTGATTGGCTAAAATAGGTTTTCTCGTTTTTAAATCAATGCGCATCCCTAGCAATGTATTAATCATAGAAAAACCGTCTGCGCCCCCTGCTTCAATTGCTTGGGCGATCGGCACAATGTCCGTTACGTTTGGTGATAGTTTAACATAAATCGGAACAGAGGCGACTTTTTTGACTGCTTGTGTTAATTGAAAAGCAACCTCGGGATCTGTACCAAAAGCTATGCCGCCATGTTTCACATTGGGACAGGAAATATTCAGTTCAATTGCTTTGACGTTAGGCGCTTGCCCAATTTTTGCGCAAACAGCCACATAGTCCTCTTCGCAAGCACCTGCAACATTTGCGATAATCGGTAAGTTAGGGTACTTTTCTAATTTTGGTAATTTTTCTTGCATCACCACTTCTAAACCTGGATTCTGCAATCCAATGGCATTTAGCATACCACTAGGTGTTTCAGCTACACGTGGTGTGGGATTTCCATATCGTGCTTGGGGGGTTGTTGCCTTAATCATAATTGAACCTAATTGATCAAGGTCATAATAGTTAGCATATTCTTCCCCGAACCCAAAGCAACCACTGGCAGGAATAATCGGATTTTTTAATGTTAAACCTGGAATTGAAACGGCTAAAGGATTTTTCATCATAAGATAACCTCACTTGCTTTAAAAATCGGACCTTCATCACAGACCTTGACACTTTTTGCTCCAGTAGTGTCTCCTTTTTTATGGCAAACGCAGGCATAGCAAGCCCCAATTCCACAGGCCATCCGTTCTTCTAAAGAAAGGTAAACATGGGGATGTGTTGGAAATAAAGAATCAATTACTTTTAACATACCATTCGCCCCACAAGCATAAACTGCATCAGGGATCCGTCCTTTTGCTAACGCTTCTGACAATAAACGGCCCACGTTACCATGAGCGCCAAACGAGCCATCATCTGTAGCAAAATGTGTTTCTCCTAATGCCATAAATTCTTGTTGGTAATAAGCAACCTCTTTTGATGCATAACCAAGAAAATGAATCACTTTCACGCCTTTTTCATTGAGTTGCTTTGATAATTCATACAATGGGGGAATTCCGATTCCTCCGCCAACAATAAAAGCAGTTTGACCAGCTGCTACGGTAGTTACATCAAAGCCGTTTCCTAAAGGACCTAAAATATCTAATTGTTCACCAGCCTTCATGGTGGCAAAAACTTCCGTTCCAGAGCCTTCGACTCGATAAATCAAACGACAGGTTTCGTTCGAATGATCAATTTGGTTGATGCTAATCGGTCGCCGCAAAAGTAAATCTGCACGCGGAACCTTGATATGCACAAACTGTCCTGGTCGTGTCATCTCTTTCACTAGCTCGCCTTGTAAGTCTAACTGAAAAATGCGTGGCGCTAACTGTTTTTGAGCTACAATGGTCATCATTTCTTGCTTTCTCTGCATCAGTATCCTTCACTCCTTTATTCTCTAATTCCCCTATAAATGATTTTCTATTTCTTCGTAAAAGAATCTGGAACAGTCCTCCTCAGACGATTGTTCCAGATTTTTGCTTAAATGGCTTCTGTCGTAAAGGCTCTTGATTCTAAAACTTTTAAAATCGCATTTGCTGTGTCAAGTGAGGTAAATAATGGAATCCCATGTTCAACTGCTTCCCGACGGATTGAAAACCCATCTTGGTTGGCACTGGAACGATTTTTATCCATGGTATTGATTACCACTTGCGCATTGCCATTGCGAATGACATCCAGCACGGTTTCCCCTTCAGGATTAGAAATTTTCGTCACTTTCTTAACAGGCAACTGATGCTTTGCTAAAAAGTCAGCAGTTCCTTCCGTTGCGACTAAACTATAGCCAATTGCTGAAAAACGCTTAGCAATTTCTAGAGCCTCTTCTTTTGTTTCGTCTGCAATGGTGAAAAGTACAGCCCCATAACTTGGCAAATGCAAGCCAGATGCTTCAAAGGCTTTATACAAGGCTTTTTCTAAATAATAATCACTACCCATAACTTCCCCAGTTGATTTCATTTCAGGCCCTAAGTACGTATCTACTTTTTGTAGTTTCGTAAAGGAGAACACAGGGGCTTTCACATGAACTTGTTTACTTTCGGGGTATAATCCATCTTGATAACCTAGGTCAGTCAGTTTCTCACCAAGAATCGCTTTTGTAGCAACTTGTGCCATCGGAATCCCTGTGATTTTACTTAAGAAAGGAACTGTTCGACTCGCACGAGGATTCACTTCAATCACATAAACACGATTTTCATGAATAACAAATTGAATATTCATCATGCCTACACAGTTTAAACCAAGTGCCAGTTTTTTTGTATAATCGGCAATCGTTGCTTGAATTTCTTGAGAAAGATACTGCGGCGGATAAACCGCCATTGAATCGCCAGAATGCACGCCAGCTCGTTCAATATGTTCCATAATCCCTGGAATTAGTACTGTTTCACCATCACAAATGGCATCGACTTCACATTCCTGTCCCAATAAATAGCTATCAACTAAGACAGGATGTTCTGGCGAAGCTTTGACTGCATGTCGCATATAATCTTCCAAATCCTTTTGATTTTCGACAATTTCCATTGCACGACCACCTAAAACATAACTTGGACGCACTAAAACGGGATAGCCGATACGATCAGCAATCACGACTGCTTCTTCTGCACTTGTGGCTGTATCTCCTGGTGGTTGAGGAATCGCTAACTCTTGCAAAGCTTGTTCAAATAAATCACGATTTTCCGCACGATCTAAATCTTCAATCGTTGTTCCAAGAATTTTAACGCCTTGTTTTGTGAGCGGCTCAGCTAAATTAATCGCTGTTTGTCCACCAAATTGGACGATCACGCCAATCGGATTTTCTAAATCAATCACATTCATGACGTCTTCTAAAGTTAATGGCTCAAAGTATAATTTATCAGAAACAGAGAAATCTGTTGAAACTGTTTCAGGATTACTATTCATAATAATTGCTTCATAACCAGCCGCTTGGATCGCTTTGACAGAATGAACCGTTGCATAATCAAACTCGACCCCTTGACCAATGCGAATGGGACCAGAACCTAATACTAGTACAGAAGGCTTTTTCGAAACATTGCTTTCGTTTTCTACTTCATACGTGCTATAAAAATAAGGCGTGTGTGATTCAAACTCTGCAGCACACGTATCCACCATTTTATAGACGGGCACAATTTGATTGGCTCTGCGGAAGTCAGCGATGGCTTGTTCTGTTTGTCCCCAAAGTGCCGCAATTTTCCGATCAGAAAAGCCATTTTGTTTGGCTTCTTTCAAGACAGCTACGTTGTCCACGTGACTTTCAAGGGCCGTTTCAATTTCGATAATGTGTAAAAGTTTATCCAAGAAGAATAAATCAATTTTCGTTAAACTTTGTAATTCTTCGATGCTATATCCTCTGCGAATGGCTTCTGATAAGTAGAACAATCGATCATCTTGCGCATGAACCATTTTCTTCGTTAATTCCAAGTCGCTGACATGACTTAGTTCTGCTAACTCGTTGTGATAAGCACCAATTTCTAAAGAACGAACTGCTTTTAATAAGGATTCTTCAATATTGCGGCCAATTGCCATGACTTCCCCGGTTGCTTTCATTTGCGTTCCTAGTTCTCGGGCACCTTTTTCAAATTTGTCAAAAGGCCAACGAGGAATTTTGGAAACAACATAGTCCAAAGCCGGTTCAAATTCGGCATAAGTGGTTCCAGTAACTGGATTTTTCATTTCATCTAATGTTAAACCAACAGCAATTTTTGCAGCTAACTTCGCAATGGGATACCCTGTGGCTTTACTAGCAAGTGCAGACGAGCGAGAAACACGTGGATTCACTTCGATCACATAATAATTAAAGCTATGCGGGTCCAAAGCTAATTGAACATTACAGCCACCTTCAATTTTTAATGCACGAATAATTTTCAAGGACGCATCTCGCAACATTTGGTATTCAGAATCTGATAAGGTTTGACTCGGAGCGAAAACAATCGAATCCCCAGTGTGAATGCCGACAGGATCAAAGTTTTCCATGTTACAAACCACGATTGCATTATCAGCCGAATCACGCATCACTTCATATTCAATTTCTTTAAAACCAGCAATACTTTTTTCAATTAAACATTGTGTAACTGGTGATAATTTCAGACCGTTTTCAGCAATTTGGCGGAGTTCTTCTTCCGTATCACACATGCCGCCGCCTGTTCCGCCTAAGGTAAATGCGGGACGAACGATAATTGGATAGCCAATTCGTTTGGCAAAAGCCACGGCTTGTTCCACCGTATTGACAATTTCACTTTCTGGAATCGGTTGTTCTAATTCTTCCATCAATTGTTTAAATAAATCACGGTCTTCCGCTTGGTCAATCGCACTGAGCTTTGTTCCCAGCAATTCTACATTTAGCTCATCTAAAATTCCTGATTCCGATAATTCCATCGCCATATTTAATCCAGTTTGACCACCTAACGTTGGTAGAAGAGCATCAGGACGTTCTTTTCGCAAAATTCTTGAAACAAATTCTAAAGTAATCGGTTCAATATAAACATGATCCGCGATTTCTTTATCGGTCATGATGGTCGCTGGATTTGAGTTTACTAAGACAACTTCATACCCTTCTTCTTTTAGCGCTAAACAGGCTTGTGTGCCTGCATAGTCAAATTCTGCTGCTTGTCCAATAATGATTGGTCCTGAACCAATCACCATGATTTTCTTGATGTCCGTTCGTTTTGGCATTAGTTTTGCTCCTTCCATGCATCCATTAATTCCATAAATTCGTCAAATAAATGAAGACCATCGTGCGGTCCTGGAGCCGCATCTGGGTGATATTGCACAGTAAAAGCTGGATACTCTCGATGACGCACGCCTTCAACCGTGCCATCATTGACTTCCACGTGGGTCACAAGTAATTTTTCCGGATCAATTGTTGCTTCGTCCACGGCATATCCGTGATTTTGTGAAGTGAAATCAATGCGTCCTGTTGCAATTTCTCGTACAGGATGATTCAAACCGCGATGGCCAAACTTCATCTTATACGTATCCGCACCATTCGCTAATGAAAATAACTGATGACCTAAGCAGATGCCGAAAATTGGAACTTTTCCTTGAATTGCTTGAATCATTTCAATAGCTTCAGGCACATCTTTGGGATCTCCAGGCCCATTTGTCAACATGACACCATCGGGACTTAATTCTAAAATCTCTTCTGCCGTTGTATTATAAGGCAACACGGTCAAGTTGCATTGCCGTTTTGATAATTCTCGCAAAATACTATGTTTCAACCCAAAATCAACGACAACCACATTACGCCCGATCCCTGGACTTGGATAAGGCTTAGTGGTGGAGACTTGTGCCACTTGATTTTTCGGCATGACCGTCGCTTTTAATTGATCAAACGCATGCGGTAAATCATCCACGGCATCAATGATGCTCCCTTTCATTGTTCCAGCTGATCGTAACTTACGAGTCAGCGCACGCGTATCAATCCCTGAAATTCCTGGAATCCCTTTGCGCTTTAAAAATTCATCCAAGGTCATTTGTTGACGCCAATTTGAAGCAACCCGCGCATGCTCTTTAACAATGACACCTTTACAGGTTGGTGCAATGGATTCATAATCATCTCGGTTGACCCCGTAATTTCCAACTAATGGATACGTAAAAGTAATCATTTGTCCATTAAAACTTTGGTCAGTAATTGCTTCTTGGTAACCTGTTATGCCAGTAGTAAAAACAACTTCACCTACTACATTACCTTCTGCACCAAACGCTTTCCCTTCAAATACTGTTCCGTCTTCTAAAATCAATAACCTTTTCAAACCTACTGCGCCTCCTCCGACCAAGCTAATGCTCCGTCAACAAATGTCATAAGTGTCTTTCCTTTGACTGTCCACCCTGTAAATGGTGTATTGACAGCCATTGATTCAAATGCTTCTGCATCAATTGGGGCAGCTGTTGCTAAGTCAAAAACTGCAATATCTGCTGGTGCACCAATTGTTAGTGTTCCTGCGTTTAATCCAAAAATTTCTGCCGGTTTCACTGCCATCCAATTAATCACTTGTTCTAACGTGAAAATGCCTGTTTCGACAAAGTTCGTATAAATCAATTGGAAGGCCGTTTCACTACCGACAATACCAAAAGGTGCGTTTAAAAATGATTGTTGTTTTTCTTCTAAGCCATGGGGCGCATGATCGGTAGCAATACAGTCAATCGTGCCATCTAACAAGCCGTCAATTAATGCTTGTCGATCTGCTAAACCACGTAATGGCGGGTTCATTTTCCAAAACCCTTCGTCAGCAGGAATATCCTCATCGACTAAAATTAAATGGTGTGGCGAAACTTCGGCTGTTACGTGAATCCCTGCTTTTTTAGCATCTCGAATAACGCGCACGCTTTCTTCTGTTGAAACATGACAAACATGATAATGAACGCCTGTTTCTTTTGCTAAAGTAATATCCCGAGCAATTTGTGAAGCTTCCGTTGCACTTAAAATCCCTGGTAGGCCTAATTTCTTAGAAACTTCTCCTTCATGCATCACACCACCAAATAATAAAGATTCATCTTCCGTGTGCGCAACAAGCGCCATATTTAATGCAGCCGCTTCTTTCATGGCTAAGTACATCGTTCCTGCCGTTTGGACACCAACACCATCATTCGTAAACGCAAAGGCACCCGCTTCTTTTAAGGCCTTCTGATTGGTTAAAACTTCACTCCGTAGCTCTTCTGTAATGGGGGCATATTGTAAGACTTTCACGACTGCATCTTTTTGAATTAAGTCGTAAACCTCACTTAATTTTTCAGCCGTATCTGGTACTGGATTCAAATTGGGCATTGCACAAACCGTAGTAAAACCACCGCGAGCAGCAGCTTTACTACCCGTTTTAATTGTTTCTTTATACGTAAAGCCTGGTTCTCTAAAGTGAACATGCACATCGACCAAGCCTGGCGTGATTAGTTGCCCTTTCGCATCAAACACTTGCTCAAAATCTGCTTCGTCAAACGATTCCCCGATTGCGTGAATCACACCATTTTCTAGCCAAAGTGCTGCCTCAATCAATTGATTCTCTTTTTTGATGATTTTTCCATTCTTAATTAACGTCTTCATTTCTCCACCTAGGCCTTTCCATGTAAAATTGCTTCTAAAATTGCCATGCGCATAAAGACTCCGTTGCTCATTTGAGCGACGATTCTAGATTGCAGACTTTCCACTAATTCATCTGCCAGTTCAACATCCCGATTGACTGGCGCTGGATGCATAATAATTGCATGTTTCTGTAAACGAGTTGCCCGTTCGTTGGTTAAACCATATTCCAAATGATAGCCTTCTTTTGAAAAACTTTCCTTACCATCATGACGTTCGTGTTGCACGCGAAGCAACATCATCACATCGACTTTTTCAACAATTTCATCTAACGGCACATATTGTCCATAGACATCAAACTGATGATCATACCACTCTTCTGGACCTGAAAAATAAATTTCAGCGCCTAAACGGTTTAATAACTGCATATTTGATTTAGCAACACGAGAATGTGTAATATCTCCCACAATCGCCACTTTCAAGCCTTCAAATCCACCAAATTCTTCATAAATGGTCATCAAATCCAATAAACATTGTGTAGGGTGTTGTCCACTCCCGTCCCCACCGTTAATAATAGAACATTGAATCGTTTTACTTTGAATCAATTCATCATAATAATTTTCTTTACCATGACGAATGACTGCTACATCTACACCAATTGCCGACATTGTTAGTACTGTGTCGTATAACGTTTCTCCTTTTTGAACAGAACTTCTACTCGCTTCAAACTCAATCACTTCTAAGCCTAATTTTTTCTCAGCTACCTCAAAACTTTTATGTGTTCGAGTACTATTTTCAAAAAACAAGTTTGTTGCAAAATATTGACGTTCTTCTGGGTGCCATTTTGCTCCCTGTTTAAATTCTCCTGCACGACGGATTAACCCCATGACTTCACGGTCGGTTAAAGCCTCTGCAGTTAAAAGATGTTTTAAACTAATTCGTTCAGATGTAATAATCATTCGTCCAGTCCTCCTACTGTTCTTCGCTACGTGCGTTTTCCGGTAAAATTAAATTCAAAACAATTCCTAAGACGGTTGCTAATGCCATTGAAGACAATTCAAAGGTTCCTACTTTGAAGACTAAGCCACCAATGCCGATGACTAAAATTACTGAAGCAATCAATAAATTCTTTTTCTTATCAAAATTAATCTTATTATCGATTAAGATTTTCAAACCACTTGCGGCAATCACACCGAACAAGACGAAACTAATTCCTGAAATAACTGGTCCTGGGATACTTAGAATCAAGGCACTTAATTTTCCAACAAAGCCTAAAGCTACAGCGAACACCGCGGCTCCACCAATCACGAAGACACTGTGCACTCTTGTAATTGCCAGCACGCCGATATTTTCACCATAACTTGTAACTGGCGGTCCACCAACAAAACCTGCAACAATTTGCGCTAAGCCATCTCCCATTAAAGTTTTAGATAAGCCTGGGTCTTGGAAAAAGTTGCGCTTGGTTAATTTATTCAAGACCATTAAATGACCAATATGTTCTGTCATTGTTACAAAAGCAATTGGTGCCATTGTTGTAATGGCATTTAAATACAATTTCGGTTCATATTGAACAAAAGGTACTTCAAAATTCGGTAAAGCAAACCAAGCAGCTTCTTTAATAGGGGTTAAATCAATAATTCCAAAAGCTAAAGCAACCAGGTACCCACTAACAATTCCCAAAAGAATTGGAATTAATCCTAGGAAGCCTTTGAAAAACATGTTGTAAAAAATGGTTAAGCCTAAAGTAATTAAGGCTACGGCAATATATTTAAAATCATAAACGTTGTTGTTATACATTGCGTTATTTGCGGCATTAGCTGCCAAGCCTAAACCGATAACCATCACGACAGGCCCTACAACGATAGGCGGTAAAATTTTATCCAACCAGTCAGAACCAATTTTTTTAATGATTAATGAAACGATTAGGTATACCAAGCCGGTTGTCATAGCACCTTGGGCAATGGCTGGATATCCATCACTCTTCATTAGCATCTGCATCGCTGCAATAAAAGCAAAGCTACTGCCAAGATAGGCGGGGATTTTTCCTTTTGTAGTAATCAGATAGACCATTGTTCCTAATCCTGAACTGACTAACGCAATCCCCGGGTCAATTCCCACTAAGATTGGTACTAAAACCGTTGCACCAAACATCGTAAATAAATGTTGTAAACTTAGGCCAACCCAGTGAAAAGCTTGCGGTCTATCTTTAATATCTAAGACTGCATCCTCATTTCGAAATTCTTTTTCTGACAACGTTGTTCACTCCTTTTTATTCGTTTCCTTTACTGATCATAATACGATCTGCGCCGTCACGCTCTTCCATTTCCACAATAATTTCCTCAGTTTTTGATGTTGGAATATTTTTTCCTACATAATCGGCACGAATCGGTAGTTCCCGATGCCCACGATCTACTAAGACTGCTAAAGAGATTTTTCTCGGACGACCTAAATCCATAACAGCGTCCATCGCAGCACGAATGGTCCGGCCCGTATACAAGACATCATCTACTAAAATAACTTCTTTACCTTCAATTGAGACTGGTACGTCAGAAGAATGTAATTCGGGTTCCTCCATATCTTTCACATCATCACGATACAAAGTAATATCTAATTCTCCAACTGGCACGTCAATATCTTCTAATTGTTTTAAGCGTTCGGCTAGACGTTGTGCAATGTATATTCCACGTGTTTTAATTCCTACTAAAACAATGTCTTGGATTCCTTTGTTTCTTTCAATAATTTCATACGAGATTCGAGTAAGCGCTCGTTTCATTGTGACTGCGTCAACAACTTCTTTCTTTGGCATAATAATTTCCTCCTCATTCTTTTTTATCTACGTCCTCGCTGTCTTGGGGTCAGCGATTCTTCCTTCAATTGAGCAGCTGAAAAATAAGTGGCTTTTTATTGAAATTGTCCTGTTATTTTTTTCAACAAAAAATCCTCCTACCCGTATGAGGATAGGAGGATGTCGGTTACAGTTTAAAAAGGTACAAGGGTACCATGTAGCCCACACAACTTACTAACTAAGCGCACCTAGTGTTCTTTTGCATGATTCCTTCTTAGCCTCACGGGACTAAACTTAAAGGTTACAGTTATTTAGTTATTTTTCTTCTTAAAAAAGAGTTTACCTCTTCTTCAGATAAAAATCAATGATTATTTCTTAATTGGCGTAAAGTTTTTTCAAAAACTTCTGGTAAAGGTGCCTCAAAGACTAATTGTTCACCTGTCGTAGGATGTGTAAAGCCTAATAACTTCGCATGTAAAAATTGCCCATTGCCAGGTAATGTTTTTCTCGGTCCATATAACGGATCTCCAGCTAATGGATAACCGATATATTTCATGTGAACACGGATTTGATGTGTCCGGCCTGTTTCCAGTTGTAATTCAACTAAGGTAAATGCATCAAAGCGCTCTAAAACAGTAAAATGCGTGACTGCTTCTTTACCGCCTTCAATGACCGCTTGCATTTTTCGGTCAATCTTGGAACGACCGATAGGCGCATTTATTTCTCCCTTATCGTGAGGAATAACACCGTGGACCAAGGCAACGTATTTACGTAACGATGTTTTTTCTTTTAGCTGCTTAGCTAATGATTCATGGGCTTGATCATTTTTAGCCACCATCAATAGCCCAGAAGTATCTTTATCAATTCGATGAACAATTCCCGGTCGCACCACATCATTAATCGCCGATAAGTGATCCGCATGATGAAGTAACGCGTTCACTAATGTACCATTAGGATGACCTGCCGAAGGATGAACAACCATGCCTTGAGGTTTGTTGACGACAATCACATCATTGTCTTCATAAACAATGGTCAAAGGAATATCCTCTGCTACCATATCTAAAACTTCTGGTTCAGGAATTGTTACCACAATTTCGTCGCCTGCTGTAACTTTGTAATTGGCGCGGACCGTTTCACCGTTAACTGTTACGTGTTTTTCTTTTAACCATTGTTGAATTTGCGAGCGGGAATGATTGGATAAATGTTCACTTAATACTTTGTCAATCCGGCCTTTTTCTGTTTGAATCGTTACGTTAATTTGTTCCATTTTTGCCTTCCTTTGCTGCTTTTTCATCTAAAATCAAATAAATAAATATACAAATAACGCCGACCACTAACGTACTATCTGCAACGTTAAAAATAGGAAAATTCATAAAATCCGTTTGGAACATGTCCACCACGTAGCCTAAGCGTAAACGATCAATAAAATTCCCAATGGCGCCTGCTAAGACAAAAGATAAACCTACTGAATACCAGACACTTTTTTTATAATTCTTAATTAATAAATAAATAATCACGACACTAACAATTACTGTGATGACATAAAAGAAAATCATTTTCCCTTCTAACAAGCTCCAAGCAGCTCCGGTATTTCTTAAATGGGTCAGCGACAAAAATCCAGGAATGAATTCTTTCGTTTCACCCAAAGAAATGTTTTGGACCGTCAAATATTTGCTCCATTGGTCAAGTCCTACTAATAAGGCACTGATTAAAAAATATACTACTAACAATCGCGTCATTCCTTTTCTCTATGAATACTTGCTAAATCTCTTGGTCGAACAATGCCTACTAACTCACCATTAGGATGGCCACTTTTACTAATAAGCACGGCTTCCAAGCGTGGCTGCTCCCGAAACATTTGTTCAACTTCAAAGACGGTTGCTTCAATTGAAACAAATTGATAGTTGCTACGTTTATAATTTGATGCCAACAATTCTCGCACCGTTCGGTTGGCAATGTGAACTTCTCCTTTGGTGCTCTCAATGGCAAACCATACACCAATCCCTCGAACCGTGATTAATCCTTTAAATACACCTTTTTCATAAATTGGAAATTGAGAATATTGTTTTTTTGCAATAATCGTCAATAACGTTTCTAAAGATGTGGTGATTTCAAAAGCTGTAACACGTTTCGCAAATTTAGGCACTACTTTTTCTGGTTTTGTTAAAGCTTGTTCAATCGTTGCAATTCGTTGAACCGCCCATTCGTTCGGCTCTGCAATGACAAAATCATCAGCAATTCGCTCATGAACGATGGCATTTCTTAACTGAGCCATTTGAAGCAAATCCTCTTCAAATTGAGCAATCTGTCCCTTTTCTTTTCGGGAAAGACGTCTTGTCATTTCACTGAATCCCATGTTGACAGGATTGTTCAGTCTCTCTCTCATCCACTTTTCAATGCGATTAAAGTGTGCGATAAATGTATCTGCTCGTTCCCCCATAGTCGTTGCTCCTTATAATAAACTACGCAATAAATTTCCGTCATTATTTTTTTATTGAGCTACTTTCAAGTATATACTAAAAATAGGTCTCAGGAAAGAGCGGCTTTAAAAGAGACCGCTCGCTTGCCCCGTTTCGTCCACATCCATATTTAACGCAGCAGGAACTTTCGGCAAGCCAGGCATCGTTAAAATGTCACCCGTTAACGCCACGATAAACCCTGCACCGATTTTTGGAACTAGTTCACGAATCGTAATCGTAAATCCTTCTGGCCGTCCTAATTTTTGAGGATCATCAGAAAGCGAATACTGTGTCTTCGCCATGCAAATTGGTAATTGATCCCAACCATTTTTTGTAAAGTCTGCAATTTGTTTTTGGGCTTTCGGAGAAAAAATTGCCTGTTCTCCGCCGTAAATCGTTTGTACAATGGCTTGAATTTTTTCTTCAATTGTTTGGCGAGGATTATATAAAGGTTGAAACTGCTTTGTATTGGCTTCAATCTCTGCTACTACTGTTTTTGCTAGATTCGTACCACCTGCACCACCTTGCGCCCAAACACTTGTTAACTCGACTGGCACGCCTAACGCTTGGCAGGCTTCTTTCAACAGTTGAATTTCCTTCTCTGTATCCTGCGTAAACTCGTTGATCGCAACGACTACTGGTACATCATAACGTTGCATGTTTTGAATATGTTTTTCTAAGTTGGCAAAGCCTTTTTGTAACGCTGGTAAGTTTTCTTGCGCTAACTGATCTTTTGCCAAACCGCCATGCATTTTCAACGCGCGAATCGTTGCCACAATCACAACGACATCTGGTGCTTTTCCTAAAGAAGGGACTTTAATATCTAAAAATTTTTCGCCACCTAAGTCACCACCAAAACCCGCTTCTGTTACGACATAGTCCCCCAGATGCAAAGCTGTTTTTGTCGCTAAAATACTGTTACACCCATGAGCGATATTGGCAAAAGGACCACCATGAACAAAAGCTGGAGTTCCTTCAATCGTTTGAACTAAATTAGGTTTTAAGGCGTCTTTTAATAATAACGTCAGCGCACCTGCTACGTTTAAATCTTTAACCGTCACCGGCTCTTTTTGGTCATTATAGGCGACAATAATCCGACTTAAGCGTTCTTTTAAGTCCGTTAAATTTTGCGCTAAACAAAGAATCGCCATAATTTCGCTCGCCACAGTAATATCGAAACCGTCTTCCCTTGGTACACCTTGGAAAGGACCCCCTAAACCAACAACGACCTGTCTGAGCGCACGATCATTTAAATCCACTGCGCGTTTCCAAATCACCCGCCGAGAATCAATCTTTAATTCATTTCCTTGCTGTAAATGATTATCTAGTAACGCAGCTAAGGCATTATTAGCTGTCGTAATCGCATGCATATCACCAGTAAAATGCAAATTGATTTCTTCCATTGGCAATACTTGTGCGTACCCGCCACCTGTTGCGCCACCTTTAATCCCCATCACAGGACCTAATGATGGTTCTCTTAGGGCAATAACTGTTTTTTTATTAATTTGATTTAATGCATCTCCTAAACCAATAGTCACGGTTGACTTTCCTTCTCCTGCTGGTGTTGGATTAATCGACGTAACGAGGATTAATTTACCTTCTGGCTTCGCTTCTAGGGATTGAAGCGTTGGAAAATCTATTTTCGCTTTGTATTTTCCATAAAGTTCTAGCGAATCTTCTGAAAGACCGATTGTTTCGGCAATCTCTTGAATAGGTTTTAATGTTGCTGCTTGTGCAATGTTAATATCTGTCTTCATAACGGACCCCTTTTCAATTCTTTATCGTCTTTGTGACACATTGTTTCTTTTAAATTATAGCTTGTATTGAATAGAATGGCTAGAATAACCTTTTTTAAACGACCCAACCATTGACGTTTGGTAGCCTTTTCTCGTATAATGAAAGTGTCTTTACAAATCTAAAAGGAGCGTGAATTGGATGCAAAAAGGAATTGTCAAATGGTTCGATAACAGAAAAGGTTATGGTTTTATCGTTTACAACGAAGAAGATGAGATTTTTGTCCACTTCACTGCTATAGAAGGTGACGGATTCAAATCACTTGATGAGAATCAATCTGTAGAGTTCGAGATAATGGAAGGCAATCGCGGGCTACAAGCAGCACATGTCAAAAAAATAGATAACTAAAAAAGCTGAACCAACAGCGCTTAACTTCAAAAAGCAAGTAAACGTAGCGTTTGTTTCAGCTGATTATTTTAAGATTTTGAGAGTGGGTCACCAGTCGTTTCGACTTATGACTCACTCTTTTTTTTTTCTTCTTTTTTATGAAGGCCCAAAGAATGATCTTCTGCTACCTTCAATTCAGGCTTTTTTACCTTAAGCGCCTCAAGAAATAACGGAATCGTTTTCTTTTTCATTAAAAAGACTTTTGAGCCTTCCTTAAATTCTGAGGAAAAAATTTCGATGCTTTTTTCATTGTAGGTTACTTTTTCTATCTGAGAAAGCGGAAGTGCTTTTTTACGAAACCATAAAACATCTCTGACAATTAAAGATGTTTCTGTCATGTTAAAAGACCGCGCAATTCCTAGATAAGCAAACACAAAAAATGGAACCATCACCAGATTACTAATCAAGTAAGGACCATTATTTTCCAATGCTAAAATTAAACTAATAAATAATATACAAAATGTGCAAGACCAGTAAATAATTGCGGATGCTAATTCTGGCTGCCAATAGAATTTCTGTTTTTTCATAAAGTGCCCTCACTACTTCTGGATCAACGCCACTAAATTTAAATATGTTATAATAGTAACATACTTTTTTTAAGAACAAAAAGAAATTAGGAGTAATTTTATGTTAAGAATTTATGTAGATGCTGCAACAAAAGGCAATCCAGGTGAATCTGGCGGCGGTATCGTTTACCTTACTGACCAATCGCGGCAACAATTGCATGTGCCTTTAGGCATTGTTAGTAATCACGAAGCCGAATTTAAAGTGCTGATGGAAGCTTTAAAACAAGCGATTGCCAATGAAGACAATCAACAAACAGTTCTTCTCCACTCAGATAGTAAAATTGTTGTCCAAACCATTGAAAAAAACTATGCTAAAAATGAAAAGTACCAGCCTTATTTAGCAGAATATCAACAACTAGAAAAGAATTTTCCTTTGCTCTTAATCAAATGGCTACCTGAAAGTCAAAACAAAGCAGCCGATATGCTTGCACGGCAAGCATTACAAAAATTTTATCCCAATAAAAAGTAGCACAGATTAGTTAATGTTTTTCCTTTATTAATTTGATAGTTAAGCGTGGAGCAAAAATCCCTAGTGTTTTTTGCTCCACGCTTAAAAACAGATAAACGGTTCTGTCTCAACCTCTTCTTATAACCACTTATTCTTCTGTCGTTATTCCCGCAAATTGTCCATTGGTTAGCGAAAGGATTGCTTCAGGCGCTAATTCAATTTGCATGCCACGTTTGCCTGCAGAAACAATAATTGCAGAATATTGTTGAGCTTCTTCAGCCAAATAGGTGGGAAATTGCTTTTTCATCCCAATTGGTGAACAGCCCCCACGAATATAGCCTGTGGTTGCTTCTAAATCTTTTAAGTGAAGCATTTCTACCTTTTTGTTGCCACTAGCTTTCGCTAATTTTTTCAAATCTAATTCTTGATTACCAGGAATGACAGCCACGACTGGACCTGTTTTATTACCTACTGTAACCAAGGTTTTAAAAATTCGTCCTTTTTCAATACCTAAACTTTCAGCGACACTTTCTGCACTTAAATGATCTTCGCTCCAAGCGAATTCATATTCTTTATATGGTACTTTATGTTGTTCCACCATGCGCATCGCATTCGTTTTTTGTTGTGTTTTTTTCTTTGCCACTTCTTTCACCTTCTGAATCACTTGTTTTGTTCGAATGTCTTTAAATAATTTCTTAATACTTGTACGGATAGTTGGCCTGGTGCAGACGCTTGCTGGGCTGAGCCAAAAGTTAGTGCCGATCCGAACAGTTGACCTGTTATGCGACTAATCATCCCTAACTGTCCCATTGACATAGTAACGATTGGAACGGATGCATAATGGGTGTACATTTCATTGGTTGCTGAAAGTAACGTAAGTACATCTGTCGCATCTTGTGGCATCACAGCTATTTTACAAATATCCGCCTGACGCATTTGCATTTGGCGTAACCGCGCGACAATCTCCTCTTGCGACGGTGTTTTCTGAAAGTCGTGATTACAGAGAACAATTTTAATCCCCGCCTTTTTAGCTTCGTGAATTAACGTATCTGCCGCCAGCGGATTCGCAAATAATTCAATATCCAATAAATCCAACGCACCCTTTTTCACTAATTCATGATACAAAGCAAAATAATTTTCCTCGGAAAAAGCCATTTCGCCGCCTTCTTTTTGTGTACGAAAAGTTAACAATAACGGTTTTTGCCCCAACCGTTCCATTACTTGTTGTGAAAGATTACATACATCGGAAAAATCAGCGACATTTTCATAATAGTCTAAACGCCATTCCACCAAATCACAATCTAGTGTTTGGCTCGCCGTTGCTTCGGCCAAAATATCCTCGGCTGTTCGAGCAACAATGGGCACCACAATTTTGGGATTGCCTTCACCTATTCGCACATGTTTGACTATAACTGGCTTCACAGTTCCACCTAACTTCCTCGTTTATTTTTCTCTCTTCATATCATACCATTTCTCTTCTTTTTTGCAATTTAAAGAGCTACAAAGACACCTAGAATTAGGAATTTCCTAACACTAAATGCCTTTGTTTGGGTTATTTAACTTTTTCAGTTGTTACATTAAACTTCCGTACTTTGTAACTGATACATATCCGCATAAAGACCACCTTCAGCCAATAGCGTTTCGTGCGTTCCTCGTTCTACAATCTGTCCTTTGTCTAAAACTAAAATCAAGTTTGCATCACGAATTGTCGAAAGGCGATGTGCAATCGCAATTGTCGTTCTCCCTTGACGCATTTTGGCTAATCCTTCTTGAATCAACCCTTCTGTTTCTGTATCAATATTAGCGGTTGCTTCATCTAAAACTAAAATTTTGGGATCAGTCACAATCGTTCGCGCAAACGAAATTAATTGACGTTGTCCGCTAGAATAACTCGCTCCTCGTTCAATGACTTTCGCATGATAGGTATTGGGTAACGTGTGAATAAATTTATCCGCCTGAACAAATTCCGCAGCCTGTTTGATTTGCTCATCTGTAATATTGGGATTCAGTAAACGGATATTTCCAGCAATATCTCCATAAAACATGAAAGCGTCCTGTAATACCAAGCCCATCTTTTCTCGTAATTCTGTCATGGGAAAATCACGAATATCACGATCATCAATTAAAATCTGCCCTTCATAAAATTCATAGAAACGCATGAGTACATTAATAATTGAACTTTTACCACTTCCTGTATGACCGACTAAAGCGACGGTTTCTCCGGGATTTGCAACAAAGCTAATATTTTTCAATACTTCGTTTTTGCCGTCATAAGAAAAAGTAACATTGCGAAATTCAATTTTCCCGCGAATAATTTCCCCATTCGCACCTACTGATTGTTGCGGCGTTAATTCTTCCGTATCCATAATTTTTAAAATACGGCTGCCTGCGACAATCCCATCTGTAAAGATACTTAGGAAGTCCATCATTTGCGTCATCGGATTAAAAAAAGCTTGGACATACGTTACAAAAGCATAAATCATCCCCGCTTCAACAGGAGAATCTAAAGCATCGATGCCAAACATAGTTAAGGCCAATGCAATCGCCAATGTATACAACAAATTAATGATGGGACTTAATAATAACGAATTCATGCGAATCATTGCTACTCGTGTTTTTAAATAATCCTCATTTGTTTCTTCAAATTCTTTTTCCAAACGTTTTTCTTGGCGAAATTGTTGAATGATTTGCATACCAGAGATGTATTCATTTAATTTGGTGTTTAATTGACTTAATTTTTCCCGCATGCTGCGATATAATTTTGAACTAAATTTTTGGTAATACCAAATCACAACTAATAAAATTGGCAAGAAAATTAGACAATAAAATGAAATTTCTGGACTGAGTTGAAACATTGCAAAAAATGACGAGATTACGGCAAAAATTCCTGTAATCACCATTAAGAATACATACCAGAATTCAAACAATGTTTCTGTATCATTTGTAACACGAGACACCGTCGAACCAGCCGGTGTTTGATCAAAATAACGCATACCTAAAGTGTGTAATTTTTCAAATAATTTCACTCGTATATATTGATACGTTTTTAAAGAAGCCATCGAATACAAATACCATTGGAAAAACCAAACAATACTTTTAACAATGACACCAAAAAAATAAATAGCAGCAAAAGTTAGAATCACTTGCATTGTAGCAGTTTTAGGGGTTAAATAATTATCCATAAAAACTTGAATGACTCTAGGCAAAAGAATATTGATAATTGATAAGCCAAATGCAAAGAGAATGGCTGTGTAAAACATGCGTCGAAACGGTTTGGCAAAACGAAACAAACGCTGAACAATCGTTAATTGTTCTTTCATCGGTAACTCTCTGGACCATTCGGATTGATACTTTTCTTCCATTAACTCTCACTCCCTTCAATTTTCGCTTCTAATTGCTGTTTTTCCCACATCCGCTGATACCAACCGTTCTGAGTCAGTAACTCTTGATGTGTCCCCCGTTCAATAATTTTCCCTTCATCCAACACTAAGATTTCTTTTGCATGCATGACACTACTTAAACGATGCGCTGTAATAATAGTGGTTTTTTCTTGGCGCGTTTCTTTTAGATTTGATAAAATTGCTTCTTCCGTTTTCGCATCGACTGCAGATAAGGCATCGTCTAAAATTAACAATTCTGGTTCAACAATCAAGGCCCTCGCAATAGAAATCCGTTGTTTTTGTCCTCCAGAAAGCGAGACACCACGTTCTCCAACCATTGTGTCATAACCTTCAGGAAAGGCTTTAATTTCTTGGTTAATAAATGCTAATGCTGCCGCTTGTTCAACTGCTGCTTGTTCCATGTGTGGTTTAGCAAAACGAATGTTATCTCGTACCGTCATGGAAAAGAGAAAATGGTCCTGTGGCACATACCCCATTGCCCCCATCAATGCATCCAATGTGTAATTTTTAATGTTATGTTTACCAAAGGAAATCGTTCCTTGGTATTGGTCATATTCACGCATCAACAACTTCAAAATAGTGGTTTTACCAGCGCCTGTTTTACCAACAATCCCCAAGGTTTCTCCTTCTTGCAACGAAAATTGGATATTTTCCAATGCCACCGTCTCTTCTTTTGGATAAGAAAAAGAAGCAATCTTCATTGAAATTGTCCCTTGCGCCATTGTTTTGGTAGCATCTTTTCGTTCGATAATATGCGTTTTTTCATGCAATAATTCGTTCACACGATCGTAACTAGCATTCCCACGTTCCAACACATTAAATAAGCGCCCAATCGCAAACATTGGCCAAACTAGCATCCCAATATAGGCAATAAAAGAGACCAACTGACCTAAACTAATCGTTCCTTGCATGATGAAACGACCACCAATAATAATTGTCACAACATAAGAAACACCAATAATCAGCGTGATAAACGGATCAAACAGTGCATCTAAAAAGTTCGTTCGTTTATTTTTGACGATAGCATCATCAATTTTCTCTGTAAAATCAGCAAGATCTTCTTTTTCTTGCCCGAATGTTTTAATGACTTTAATTCCAGTGATACTTTCTTGTGTTTTATCATTAATCGCTGAAAAAGCGGCTTGTGAATCTCGAAAGGCATCATGCAACTTAGAACCTAGAACTCGTGAGGTGACGGCTAATAAAGGCAGCGGTAATAAAGCAATTAATGTTAAGCGCCAATCGACAAATAGAACCATTGCGATAATCGTTGTGCCTCCCGTAATCACAGAGTCGGCAAACGTTAAAATCCCGGCTCCAGCCACATTTTGGATGGCATTTAAATCATTGGTTGCATGCGCCATCAAGTCACCTGTCCGATATTTCTGATAAAAGATGCTATCCATTTTTGTGAAATGATGAAATAATTGAGTCCGTAGCTCTTTTTCCAAACGAGCGGCACTCCCCCAGATATGCATCCGCCAAATATAGCGAAAAAGATATTGGGCAAGCCCAGCACCAATCAAGAGTGCCACCCACACGATAATTTTCGTTAAGCGAATTTCTTTGTTAACGATTTCATCTACAACGACGCCAATAACTTTGGGCGGGACTAATTGAACAAGAGCGACCATCATTAATGAGAAAACCCCAATAATATAACTTTTTTTCTCTTGCTTAAAAAACCAGCCTAATTTTTTGAATATGGACATTCAGTTGTCCCTCCTTTTACTTTGTTGTTCTACGAAGACTACTTTCGAGCTAGAAGGTTTCTTCGTTATTGTTGTTTTTGATTAAACGTCTCGCTCTTTTCCTCCTAGATTATCCTATTCTCCCGCAAAACAACAAAAAAACGGACTGAAAATCAGCCCGTTTTTACACTTATTCATGATTACCTGAATAACCTTTACTATTTTCCTTGGTTTTTCATTTGTTGCATCATTTGTCTAACCTTTTTCTCTGACGGTTTTTGACCCATTGATGCCATCATCATGCGTAACATATCCTCATTAACGGGAGGATTTTTTTTGAAATAATCTTGCATATATTTGCGTGCAAGGAAAAAGCCCCCTGCAGCGCCTACTAATAAAGCGATTACTGCGATTAATACTACCCAACCTGTTGCCATTGAAACTCTCTCCTCTCCGTATAGTTTTGCTCTCAATGAATTATTTTACTAGAAATAGCAAAAAAAGAAAAGTTCTTTTTGCGGGATTTCTCTTAAATAATGAAAAAAGTCTGATTTTTTTGCAAAATAGTGATTAAAAGTCAAAATATACGCTCTTAAATGCCCATAGGACCTTTAAGAGCGATTCTTGCTTTAGTTTTGTCCTTGAATTTTTTCCAATAATTCTGGATCAAATGTTTGATTTTTTAACATCGCAATTTCAAAGCCGTAAGGGGCCTTTTTATTTTTTTTGTCTTCTCCGACATAAGGTGTTTCTAAAATTTTTGGTAAAGCAGCTAATTTTTCATGGTGAACCACACCATTTAAAGCTTCAAAACCAATAGTGCCAAAGCCAATATTGGCATGACGATCTTTATGTGAGCCCATAGGATTTTTAGAATCATTCACATGAATAACTTTTAAACGATCCAATCCGATAATTTTATCAAATTCAACTAATACGCCATCAAAATCATCTTTTACATTATAACCTGCATCATTAATGTGGCAAGTATCCAAAGTGACAGAAAGTTTATCATTTAGCGTAACTCCGTCAATAATCGCAGCTAGTTCATCAAACGTACGGCCGATTTCGGTTCCTTTACCAGCCATTGTTTCTAAAGCGATTTGAGGGATTTGCTCTTTCCACAAGACTTCATTTAGACCTTTAACAATTTGTTTAATGCCGGCTTCTGGACCTGCACCAACATGCGCACCTGGATGTAACGTGATTTGCGTTGCTCCCAATGCTTGTGCTCGCTCAATTTCTTGACGCAAAAAGTCTACGGCAAAACCGAAATTTTCCGTTTTAATTGTATTACCTAAATTAATAATATACGGGGCATGAACGACGATATTACTTAAATTGTGTTCCTTCATAAAAGCTTGCCCAGCTTCAATATTCATTTCTTCAATCGGTTTCCGGCGCGTGTTTTGTGGCGCACCTGTATAAATCATAAAGGTTGTTGAGCCATAACTAGCCGCTTCCTCGGCAGAGCCTAGTAGCATTTTCTTGCCACTCATACTAACGTGTGATCCTAATAACATGTGGTTCCTCCTAATAATTCTTCTTTTTCTTTTGGTGGTGTTGATACTGTTGCAGCCATTCTTCTAGCGTGATTTTTGTTACTAATTCGCCAATTAGTTCATAGGGTATTCGCTTAGGATTAGTGAAACGAAGACAACTTTTTCCCATGTTTAGCTTTGTTGACACTTGTTCCTGATAGGCTTCTTGAAACCAACTTCGGACGGCTTCATTTCCCATTAAGCCCATGTGATATAAAGCTACTTGCCTTTTAGTAGCGCCTAAGCTGATAAATGGTAACGGTTCATCCACACGGTTAAGATAGCCTTCTGGAAATACTGAAAGCGGCACAACAAAGGTTGGCATGCCATATTGCATCGTTAATTCAAATCCTGCTGGCAAATTTTGCGAAACGACGTCTAATACTTGCTGATAAGCAATTCGCCAGTTTGGTTCAACTGTTTCGATGTATGCTGTAACTGTTTCAATTGACTGCGCCATTATTTCTTCCTTTGCTGATAAAGAGCTTTGGTTTTATAGCCTTCTTTTAAAATGACTAACATTTCAGTTTGCCGCTTTTTCCGTGTCTCCGCTCGCTTTGCACTAAACACATACCGCGCCCACTCTTTTTGATAACCAGGCGTTAATGCAGCGAATGTCGCTGCAGCAGCTGGTTCTGTTTGTACCAACGCTTCAATTTCTGGTAGATATTGAACATAATCCCCAACAGCAGAACTGGTCTGATTCTTCGCTGGCTTTTTAAGAACATTCTTCATGCCGACAACCGTAAAAGTCTCATCTAAACTAACCATGCGATTAAATTTTAAGGTTGAGCCTTTAATATATCCATCTGCCTCGTTTACTTGTAGTGTTGGAAAAATTTCATCTCGGTGGACAAAGGTTTGATACATTTTATTGCCTTTTTTCGGATAAGCCACATATAACAACCCATTTTCTACTAAATGTTGACCTTCAATCACCATTGAAACAATCTCTTGAAATTCCGCCATCGTTTTCACAAATGTAAAAATCAGCTCAACTGGTTCTGAGGGTAATTGCTGCGCGGCTGAAGCAAATTCAGATAGATACTCTGCCTGCGGTCTATTTAAAATAACTGGTTGCTGATACTTCGTTAAGTTTAACTTTTCGACAATTGATTTCATAACCTACTCCTTATAGCGACTGCACTTTTTATTCTAGCATAGCACAAGTTATCTGTAATTGAATATGCCCAATAGTAAAAAAGAGTTTTTTATAACAGAATTAATCCCAATTTATCTTTTTTAAAAGCGAAAGCTTGGAACCTGTTGTCTAAACGACCTTCGTCCCAAGCTTTCATTTTTTTAGTATTTTAACAAGAAATATTTTTTCTTACCGCGACGAATCACAGTAAATTGCCCTTCGATTTTATCAGTTTCTGTCAATTCAGCTGCTAAATCTTGTCGACGCTCTCCATTGACATAAATCGCTCCATTTTGAACATCTTCACGGGCTTGACGTTTGGATGGTTCTATTTTTGAGGTAACTAATAAGTCGACTAAACTTAATTGATCCTCTGGTTGCACCTCATAAGTCGGTACATCTTTAAAGCCTTGTTTAATTTCTTCTGCTGTTAAACTTTGGATATCCCCGCTGAACAAAGCTTCTGAAATTTTAACCGCTTGATGATAGGCTGCTTCACCGTGGACTAAAATGGTCACTTCTTTTGCTAACGCTTTTTGCGCAGCACGTTGACCTGGGTTCGCCGTAAATTCTTCTTCAATTGTTGCAATTTCGTCCAATGTTAAGAAAGTAAAGTATTTCAAGAATTTCACTACGTCACGATCATCTGTGTTTATCCAGAATTGATAAAATTCATACGGCGAAGTTTTTTCAGCATCTAGCCAAACTGCGTTTCCTTCTGTTTTACCAAATTTGGTACCATCCGCTTTTGTAATTAAAGGCATGGTTAAGCCAAATCCTTGAACTTCTTGTTCTCGGCGTAATAATTCAATCCCTGAAGTAATGTTTCCCCATTGATCACTGCCGCCTAATTGCAATAAACAACCTTCTGTTTCGTACAATTTCAAGAAATCATACGCTTGTAATAATTGATAAGCAAATTCAGTATAAGAAATTCCTGTTTCGATTCGGCGTTTCACGCTTTCTTTACTCATCATATAGTTAATTGTAAAGTTTTTTCCAACATCACGTAAGAAATCAATTAAAGAAAGCTCTCCAAGCCAGTCATAGTTGTTTGCTAGAATCGCTGGATTTTTTTCATCTTCAAAATCGATAAAACGTGACAACTGACCCTTAATACTTTCAGACCAAGCTTTCACTGTATCAAGTGTGTTTAAACTACGTTCTGCATCTTTGAATGATGGATCACCAATCATGCCTGTTCCGCCACCAACTAAAGCAATGGGCACATGACCATTTTGTTGGAAACGACGTAACATAAGAATTGGCAGTAGATGCCCGATGTGTAAACTGTCTGCCGTTGGATCAAAGCCGATATATAATTTAACAGATTCTTCATTTAATTGTTTTTTTAAGGCTTCTTCATCTGTGACTTGGTAGACCAACCCACGGGCTTTTAATTCTTCAAAAAAAGCTGAATTCATGATTTTCCTCCTATAGTAAAACATAATAATAGATCAAATTCCCCTATTCATAGTAACCGATTCTGTCACACTTGAAAAGTCAAAAAATGGGATTTCCCTATTTTCTCTTAAGTTTTTTCAACAAAAAATGGCAATTGGTGTAGAAACTATTCATAGAAGCTTTTTTTTGCTATAATAACACAGAATGTATCATTTTATTGAGGTGAAGCTTTTGAAAAATAATTCAAGTAACAATAAGCAAAAACCAACGACCTCTTCTGGCGGCAATGTCTTTTTACTTATTTTAAATGTCATTATTCGCGTTTTTCAGTCATTAGTGGTTTTTGGGGTTATTCTGATTGTCTTAGGTGGCTCTCTTGGCTTAGGTATCGGAATGGGCTATTTTGCTTTTCTAGTTGAAGATACACAGCCCCCAACGAAGGAAGAATTGCAAAAAGAAATCAGTGATATTACCGAAGTGTCAAAAATGACTTACGCAGATGGTACTCCGATTGCTAACATCAAATCAGATTTAATTCGGACACGAATTAACGGCGATCAAATGTCTCCATTGCTAAAAAAAGCCATTATTTCAACAGAAGATGAATATTTTGAAGAACATCATGGGGTGGTCCCAAAAGCGCTAGTTCGAGCGCTGATTTCTGATGCGACAGGCATCGGCGGTTCTTCTGGTGGTTCAACATTGACTCAGCAATTGGTGAAGCAACAGATTTTAACTGACGAAACGACTTTTAAACGGAAAGCCAACGAAATTTTATTAGCTTTACGTATTGAAAAATACTTTTCTAAGGACGAAATCGTAACAACTTATCTAAACGTCTCCCCTTTTGGTCGTAATAACAAAGGTGAAAATATTGCAGGCGTGGAAGAAGCAGCCAAAGGACTCTTTGGTAAAAGTGCCAAGGACTTGAATCTTCCTCAAGCGGCCTTTATCGCAGGACTTCCCCAAAGTCCCATTGTTTACACGCCCTATACTAACACTGGTGCCTTGAAAGACGATTTGTCTTTAGGAATGAAGAGAAAAGATTTTGTTCTTTTCAGTATGTACCGAGAAAAAGCTATTTCGCAAAAGGAATATGAAGAAGCCAAAGCTTACGACTTGAAAAAAGACTTTTTACCAACAGAGCAGGCCAATGTCAATACAGAAGGCTATCTATACTATACGGTGTTAGATAAAGCAGTTGAGATTGTCATGGATTTAGATATGAAAAAAGCTAAAGTTAATCGTGATGATTTAGATCAAGTTGGTTTAGATCAATATGAAGAACAAGCACGTCGTGAAATCCAGTCGCAAGGCTATACAATCCAATCGACTATTGATCAGAACATTTACAACACGATGCAAACCGCTGTCGCAAATTATGGTTATTTGCTTGATGATGGCACTGCAGATGTTAATGGAAATACAATGATTGAAACTGGGAATATTTTAATGGATAATGCTACTGGTCGGATCCTCGGCTTTATCGGTGGTAGAAACTTCGATATTAATCAAAACAATCATGCCTTTAATGCCGATCGTCAAGTTGGATCTACGATTAAACCAATTTCTGTCTATGGTCCTGCGATTGATCAAGGACTCATTGGTTCTGAAAGTCGTTTGGCCAACTACACGACTACTTATTCAGATGGCACTCCTTTTGCTAACTCAACAACTGTGGATTTAAATCAATTTGTAACCGTTCGAAACGCTTTAAACTGGTCTTTCAACATTCCTGTGTATCATGTGAACGAAGAATTGAAAAAGAAAAAAGGTGATGATAATTTTTCTTATAATCACTACTTAAGCAAAATGAACTATCCAGCTTCAGATGCTTGGGCTTACGAATCCGCGCCTTTAGGTCCAGTCGAAACAAATGTCGTAACTCAAACAAACGGCTTCCAAGCGCTTGCTAACAAAGGTAAATATCAAAAAGCCTACATGATTGAAAAAATTACAGACAATAGCGGACATGTGGTCTACGAACACAAAGATGAAGGAACGCAAGTTTATTCACCAGCGACCGCTTCTATTATGAATGACTTGTTGCGTTCAGTGGTCGATTCTGCAAATACGACAAAATTCAAACCAACATTAGCTGGCTTGAATCCTCATTTAGCTAGTGCTGATTGGGTTGGAAAAACTGGGACGACTGATGACTATAAAGATTCCTGGCTGATTGTCTCTACCCCAACTGTGACACTAAGTTCTTGGGCAGGACATGATCTACCAGCGCCAATGACGATGACCAGCGGCGACAACAACGGGAACTATATGGCGAACTTAGCCAACGCGCTGTACTATGCGAATCCGGAATTGTTTGGCATTGGTCAAAAATTTGAATTAGATCCAAGTGTCATTAAATCAAAAGTTTCTGAATTTACTGGTGAAAAACCTGGCTCAATTACCTATAATGGTGCCAAATTCAATACACCTGGTAAAACTACGACTTCATACTATGCCAAAGATGGTGCGCCACAAAGTACCTATAAATTTGGGATCGGTGGAACAGACAGCAATTACGCTTCTTACTGGGGAAATCTTGCTCCACGTGCTACCACAAATAATAACAACAACAATAACAATAAAAACAACGATAATAAAAAGAACAATAATTAACTCGCTAAAATGAGCCAGAAAACGTATTTTTCTGGCTCATTTTTAGGTATCAAAAAACGGCTAAACTAAGAGTTAACGTTCTTAGTTTAGCCGTTTAATTCAATTTATTTTGTTGAACCTTTTTGATCAATTCCATAAGGTAAAACAACTGTTTTTTCTTCAATTTCTTCTTTGTTCATTAGTTTTGTTAATAAACGCATTGACACGGCACCGATATCATATAAAGGTTGTGTAATACTTGATAGACGTGGACGAGAGACTTCTGTAAGCAATGAGTTATTGCTTGTAATGATTTCAAATTCTTCTGGAACTTTCACGCCAGCATCTAGCATCCCATCTAATAAACCAATCGCTAGCTCATCATCTGTAACAAAGGCAGCTGTTGCTCCACTGTTACGGACACGCTCAGCCAAATTAATGCCTGCTTTAAATTTATATTCAGATTCAAAAACTAAGCCTTCATTATAAGACAAGCCATTTTCCGCTAAGGCTTCTTTGTAGCCTTTCATTCGGTTTTGACCATTAATTGGATCGATTAATGCACCACTAACAAAAGCAATTTTTTTGTTTCCATTTTTCGCTAAAGTCGCTGTTGCATCTTTCGTTGCTTCTGTGTAATCAATATTAACGCTACCAACTTGTTCGTCTGGATCAATTGAACCTGCTAAGACAACAGGTGTTTTTGAACGTGAAAATTCACCACGAATATCATCTGTAATGCGATGACCCATAAAGATAATCCCATCTACTTGCTTGGCAAGTAAATTGTTTAATACAGTGACTTCTTTTTGATCGTCTCCATCTGAATTGGCTAAAATGATATTGTATTTATACATTGTAGCCACGTCGTCAATACCACGTGCTAATGAAGCAAAAAATGCATTACTAACATCTGGAATAATGACACCCACTGTTGTCGTTTTTTTACTTGCTAAACCACGTGCGACTGCGTTAGGACGGTAATCTAAGCGATCAATCACTTCTAAGACTTTTTTACGTGTTGCTGGTTTTACATTGGGATTACCATTGACAACACGAGAAACAGTAGCCATTGATACATTTGCCTCTCTAGCAACATCATAAATTGTAATTGTTTGTTTTTCCATGTTTCTTCTCCTATAAATATGAATTTGTTCTCATTTTCTGAAAACACTGTTTACATTTCTTTCCTAGCCTAGAATATCAAAATTCTTCTATTTTTGCAACCGTTTTATCGTTTTTTCATGAAAATTTACTTTCCATTTCAAAAGGAACTTTTTGTCATTTCATGTTATGATAGTACTGTGATTCACTTCAGAATAAAAGAAAGAAGGATGTTTTATGAATCAAGAAAAAATTGCCGACTTAAAAAATTGGATGCACCAAGAAAAGATTGACTTCACTTATATTAGTGATCCTGGTCATATCGCTTACTTTTCCGGTTACGAAAGCGAACCTCACGAACGCGTGTTAGCTTTGTTTATCGCAGCGGACGACCAATCATTTTTATTTACACCTGCATTAGAAGTCGAAGATGCCGAAAATAGTAGTTGGACTTATCCCGTTTATGGTTATTTAGATAGCGAAAATCCTTGGGAAAAAATTGCGGCTTTATTAAATAAACGGACACAAGGTACACCACGCTTTGCTTTAGAAAAACAAGCTCTTTCCTTAGCTCGTTTCGATCAATTGAAAACATATTTCCCAGCTAGCGATTTTTCGCATGATGTTACGCCTTTAATTGAAAAACTTCAATTAATTAAAACAGAACCTGAAATTCAACGTTTACTAGAAGCTGGTAGTTGGGCTGATGTCGCTTTTGAGATTGGCTTTAAAGCAATTCAAGCAGGCGTTGCGGAACAAGAAATTGTTGCAGAAATCGAGTATCAATTAAAACGTCAAGGTATTCGCTCGATGAGTTTTGATACGCTAGTCTTAACAGGAAAAAACGGAGCTAGCCCTCATGGTGTACCTGGCGAAACAAAAATTGAACCCCATGACTTAGTATTATTTGATTTAGGTGTCGTTCATAATGGCTATTGTAGTGATGCCACACGAACAGTCAGCTACTTGGAACCTTCTGATTTCCAAAAAGAAATTTATGGAATTGTTTTAGAAGCACAATTAGCAGCAACTGAAGCGGTGAAACCTGGGGTTACAGCAGGCGAATTAGATGATATTGCTCGAGATGTAATCACAAAAGCTGGTTATGGTGAATACTTTAACCATCGCTTAGGCCATGGCATTGGAACCACTGTCCATGAATACCCATCGCTGGTTCATGGCAATGATTTAGTCATTGAAGAAGGTATGTGTTTCTCTATTGAGCCCGGTATTTACATTCCCGGAAAAGTAGGCGTTCGTATTGAAGATTGTTTACACGTAACGAAAACAGGCTCCGAACCCTTCACTAAGACAACCAAAGAATTGCAAATTATCCAATAGAATAAAAATAAAATGAGGCCATCAGTCAACCGGACTGATGGCCTCATTTCTAAATTTTAAGGTAAGCCGCTGAACCAAAGCAACACGATCCGTTGCTAACTTTCATGAGCTAAACGCTTATTACCCTTTAAATTCTTTTTTTACGTCTTTCGCTGCGTCTTTAACATCTTCTTTTGCTTCTGCAGCTTTTTCAGGAACGTCTTTGGTAGTTTTTTTTGCTTCATCGACACCAGCAGAAACAGTTTCTTTGGCCGCTGCCGCAGAATCTTTAACGTCAATATAGATATCTTCTGCTGCATCTTCGGCAATTTCACCTAAATCTTCTGCGTGATCTTGTGCATCGTCAGCTGCTTTTTTAAATTGATCAGATAAATCACCTGTTTGTTTTTTAAAGTTATCAAGCATGTCGCCAGAAACACCTTGTGCTTTATCCAACGAATCTTTTGTTTTTTCTTTGACAGATCCTGCCAAATCAGAGGCTTGATCTGATAAAACGCCGGCTTTTTGTTTTGCGATTTCTGTTAATTCTGTTCCTTTTTGAACAGCATAATCTGTGTAATCTTGCGCTTTGTTTTTTAAATCATCTGTTTGATTTGATAAATCATCACGTAATTCTTTACCTGATTTTGGTGCAAGTAATAATGCGGCAACAGCTGCTGCAGTTCCACCAATTACTGCTCCTAAGAAAAATCCGCCTTTTTTAGCCATAAAAATCTCCTCCAATTAATTATTTAATTATTTGTTTTTTGTATTTTTTGAACGCATTGCTCTAAAAGCAGAACCGCCTACTTTACTCACTAAACCAGCTTTTGCTGTGCCTTTCCCTACGGTTCCTACCTTCGTAATCAAATGTTTACTTGAGGTGTTCAATTCAGAGACACTTTCGCTTAAATCAGCAACGGCCGTAAACAACGGATCAATCGTTGCCACTTTTTGATTCACATCTGTCAATAGTTCATTACTTTTAACAAGCAAGCCTTCTACTTGGCGACTCAATACATTCACATCGCTAGTCACGACTTTAATTGTTGTATTTGTTTCATCAATCGTATCTTCAATTTTTGAAACAACTTGAGAAACTTTATATAACACAAGTACTAAAAAGATGACTAAAACAACAAATGCCACCGCTGCAATTAAGGCAGCAATTTCCCCACCTGACATATCATTACTCCCCTCTGAAATTTTATTTATAATCTTAGGATAACACCAACTTATATTTTTCACAACTCATAAAGCTAAGAATGACAATTTATTTTATAAAATTCTCATGGCCTTTCCTTTAAGAAAAAAAAGCGTAAAATTTCTTTCTAACGAATTGAAATTTTACGCTTTTTTCTATTTATTTTTCTTTTGGTTGCTCTTTTTTCGCTAATTGAGCGCCAAGTTTAATAATATATTCTCGTAAATTATCTTTTACTTCTGGATGGGTTAAACCATATTCAATGCTTGTTTTCATAAACCCAAATTTATCGCCAACGTCGTAACGTTCTCCTTTAAACTCACGAGCAAAAACGCGTTGTGTTTTATTTAAAGTGTCAATCGCATCTGTTAACTGAATTTCGTTACCAGCTCCTGGTTTTTGATTTTCAAGTACATCAAAAATTTCAGGGGTTAATAAATAACGACCGATAATCGCTAAATCACTTGGTGCTTCCTCAGGTTTTGGTTTTTCAACAAAATTCTCGACATTGTAAAGTCCTTTTTCGATTTCTTTTTCTGGATTGATAATACCATATTTTGAAGTATCTTGGTGCGGCACTTTCATTACAGCAATCGTCGAGGCATGTGTTTCTTCATAATCGTCCATTAATTGTTTCGTTAATGGTACTTTATCTTCCATTAAATCATCGCCTAACATCACAACAAAAGGTTCATTGCCAACAAATGCTTTCGCTTGTAAAACAGCATGTCCTAAGCCTTTCGGATGGGATTGACGAATAAAATGTAAATTAACATCCGTTGTTTCTTCGACTAATTTCAATAAATCAGTTTTATTTTTTTCTTTTAAATTATTTTCTAATTCAACATTTGAATCGAAATGGTCTTCAATCGGACGTTTGGCTTTGCCTGTCACAATTAAAATATCTTCGATTCCTGAAGCAAGTGCTTCTTCTACAATAAATTGAATCGTTGGTTTATCAACAATTGGTAACATTTCTTTTGCCATCGCTTTGGTAGCCGGCAAGAAACGTGTTCCTAACCCAGCTGCTGGAATAACTGCCTTTTTAACTTTCATCTTTTTTCCTCCTAAAAATCAAGTGTAAATTCGTTTTCGGTTTTACCATCGCGCAACATAATTTCTTTTGCTGCTTGTTGTACATCTTCGTCATTGTACAAGACATTGTAGATGGTTTCTGTGATTGGCATTTCAACCTCTAGTTGTTGTGCCAATTCATAAGCTGCTTTAGTTGTTGAAACACCTTCCACAATCATGCCCATGTTTTCTAAAACTTCATCTAACTTGTGACCTTTTCCTAACAAATTACCCGCACGCCAATTTCGAGAATGGACACTTGTACAAGTAACGATTAAATCCCCAACACCACTTAAACCAATAAATGTTAATGGGTTTGCTCCCATCGCAACCCCTAAGCGACTAATTTCTGCTAAACCACGAGTCATAATCGCCGCTTTGGCATTGTCGCCAAAGCCTAAGCCATGAATCGCTCCAGCGCCTAAAGCAATAATGTTTTTTAAGGCTGCCCCTGTTTCTACACCAATCACATCATCATTCGTATAAATTCTGAAGTAGTCATTCATAAACAACTCTTGCACATACACAGCATCTGCTAAATTTTCGCTTGCTGCTGTAATGGTTGTAATGTCATGAACAGCGACTTCTTCTGCATGGCTTGGACCAGATAAAACCACAATCCCTTGCCGTTTTTCTGCTGGAATCTCTTCCGCTATCACTTCTGAAATCCGCTTATGTGTACCTTGTTCGAGCCCTTTACTTGCATGAATAATAATTGGTTTTGTTTTTAAATGTTGGACCACTTCTTGTGCTACTGAACGAATAGCTTTAGTTGGTACCACGAACAGTACCGCATCAACATCTACTAAAGCAGTGGCTAAATCAGTGGTTGCCTGAATTGAAGCAGGTAATGTTAGTTCTGGTAAATAATGTTTGTTGGTATGTTTTGTATTTATTTCATCGATTTGCTCTGGTTTATTTCCCCAAATACAGACCTCATGTCCATTTTCGGCTAATACTTGAGCTAAAGCTGTCCCCCAGGAACCTGGACCTAAAACAGCGACTTTTTGATTCATCGGTGAAACTCTCCTTTCGCTAAACAACGTTACTTCTTTAGTTTACCATATTCTTCGATCAAGTTGGATTAAGAAGTTGTTATTTTTTTCTTTTGTTTCTCCCGATTGTAAAATTTCAAATTGGGATTTCTTCTGCGAACGATCACAATAACAATTGCTACCACGAACATCACTAAAGACAACAATTGCGAGACACGAATATTACTAAACGCATACAAACTGTCCATCCGTAACCCTTCGATGAAGAAACGTCCGAAAGAATACCATATTATATAACCTAAAAAGACTTCGCCTTCTTTTAAAAAGTGTGGCTTTTTGCGTAATAGCACTAAAACGATAAAGCCTAAAACATTCCAGACAGATTCATATAAAAATGTTGGTTGATGATACGTTCCGTTGATATTCATGTTATCAATGATAAACCTTGGTAAATGGAGATTTTCTAAAAATTGTCTGGTGGTCGCTGGTCCATAGGCTTCATGATTCATAAAGTTGCCCCAACGACCAATTGCTTGCGCTAAAATCACACTTGGTGCGGCAATATCTAAAAAAGTCCATGTAGAAATGAAACGATGACGCGTAAAGAAAAACAGCGCCAGTCCCCCACCAATAAGACCACCATAAATCGCTAAGCCACCATTTCGAGTAAAGAAAATTTCAATCGGATTGTCTACATAATCTTGCCATTGAAAAGCGACGTAATACAAGCGCGCGCCAACAATTGCTGCAGGTAATCCCCAGAGCATAAAGTCAAAGACATCATCTTCTTTTAAACCAACACGAACGGCTTCGCGACTACTTAGCCAAACAGCTAAAGCAATCCCTGAAACAATAATAATTGCATACCAATAAACGGGAATACCGAAAAGGCGAAATGCAATTGAATTTACTTGAGCTAACATCATCACATCTCCTCCTTCTATTCTCCTGAATTTTCTTCAATCAAACGAGTTAAGCGCTCTTCGAACGTTTTTGTTGCATCATAGCCCATTGTTTTCGCGCGGAAGTTCATTGCTGCTACTTCAATAATAATGGCCACATTTCGGCCAGTCTTAACAGGAATGCGAATCTGAGGGACATCAACGTTAGCTATTTCGACCATTGCATCATCACTACCAAGGCGATCATATTTCTTGTCTTTTTCCCAGGCCTCTAAATAAACGACCAATTGAACTTGCATAAAGCCACGGACCGCGCTAGCACCAAACAGGTTCATGACATCAATAATCCCGATACCACGAATTTCAATTAAATGCTGCAAAATTTTTGGTGGTTCTCCAACCACGGTTAATTCATCCTGCTGATAAACATCGACACGATCGTCTGCAATTAGCCGATGGCCACGTTTAATAAGCTCTAAAGCTGTTTCACTTTTACCAATACCGCTATCCCCTTGAATCAATACACCAAGTCCATAAACATCCACTAAAACCCCATGGACACTTGTCCGAACAGCCAAACGGCCATCTAAATAACTGGATAGTTCCCCTAATAAACGGGAAGTTGAAATCGGTGAACGTAACACAGAAACCCCATTTTCTTTTGCTGCTGTAATCAATTCTTCGGGGATTTCTAGTCCTCTGGATACTATAAAGGCTGGAGTATCTTTCGCACATAAACGGCGCATCACTAATAAACGCTCTTCAGGCATCATTCGTTCCGCAAAGGTAATTTCTTTGCTCCCAAATAATTGTAAACGATCATGCGAATAATAATTAAAGTACCCAGTTAATTCTAAACCTGGCCGGGAAATTTCACCAGTTTTAATTGTTCTATTTAAGCTTTCTTCATCTCCATAAACTACTTCTAAAGAAAGATTTTCTACCAGTTGATAAATCTTTACCACTTCTGTCATATCGAATGTCAGTCCTTTCTGCTACTTGTTATATTTTATCATTTAAAAATACAAGTTTCTAGCTATTCACTAGATAATTCCTAGAATTATCATATTTCAAAAAAAAGAAATTATTTTTCAGTGAAATTACCCATGCTATTTCTGTTACTTGACTATTTCAGAAAACTTTGTATACTTGAAGCCGATCCTTTTAAGAAAAGAGGAAACTTATGAAAGAATATTTAAAGGAAAAAGCCCATCAATTACCGTTAACGCCGGGTGTTTATTTAATGAAAGACGCAACCGACACAATTATTTATGTGGGTAAAGCCAAAAAATTAAAAAATCGCGTGTCGAGCTATTTTATTAATAGTAATCAACATTCTCGAAAGACGATGCGTTTAGTCAAACAAATTATAGACTTCGATGTTCTCCATACTGACACAGAATTGGATGCGCTCCTCCTAGAATGTCAACTGATTCAACAGTATCGGCCGCGCTACAATCGCCAAATGAATGCTTATGAACAATATTCTTATGTATCGGTAGCCGTTAATGAGCGGCAATTAGAGATTAAACTCTTAAATATTCCCACTAAAGAGAACTGTTTTGGTCCTTATTCGATTCGTCGAAAATTAAACCGTTTAAAAATAATTTTGGATAATATCTACGATCTCGTCCCAACCAACTATTGGCATCAAACCTTTCAAAAAGAGAGTGCCATTCCGACCGAACTATTTCAACAAGAATTGTTCGACTTTTTCCATAATCAAGGACGAGAACCAATCAAACGAATTGCTCAACAAATGCAAGAGGCTGCTGAAAAACAAGCCTTCGAAAAAGCGGCAAAACTCAAAGAAGATTGGCTCTTTCTGACACGTTTTGCAAACCAAAATCAACGAATTAGTCAAGCTAACCAAAGAGATTGGCAATTGATGTGGTTACCTTATCAGAAA
This sequence comes from Enterococcus sp. DIV1337a, assembly GCF_051712285.1. Classification (NCBI taxonomy): domain Bacteria; kingdom Bacillati; phylum Bacillota; class Bacilli; order Lactobacillales; family Enterococcaceae; genus Enterococcus; species Enterococcus sp. DIV1337a. Next base: position 1,437,949 of record NZ_JBIOOP010000001.1, read on the forward strand.
AAAATCAAATACTATTTAATTTACCAAGGCTTGGTGGTAGCAACACGTGTTGTAACTAAACAAACGTTTCAAAAATATCCAACGCTTGAACTAGCAAAAAAAATCATGCCCAAAAAACCACCGAAAACAATCGAACATTATTCGAAGCAACAAGTTGATTTTTTAAACATTTTATATGGCTATATCAGCCGCCATCCAGAATGTCACCTAGAAAATTTAACCATCGAAAAAGCCTGAAGAACGCATTTTAGGCTGCGCTCTTCAGGCTTTTTTTATTCATATTTAGATAAATTGTGATCCGTAACGATCGTATTGACAATTGACATAATTACAGCCATTAGCACCGCTGCCCAAAAACTTGAGAAGCCAAAGTTCATTTCGCCCACAAAAAACGAGGTCATTTGTAAAATCGCTGCATTGACAACAAAGCTAAATAGACCAAACGTTAATAAAGTAAATGGGAGCGACAAGATTGTTAAGACTGGTTTCACCAACATATTTAGGATTGAGAGAACAAAGGCGGCAATAATTGCAGGCATTATGCCTCTCACATGAATCATGCTAGGAAAAACAACTGATAAAGAAATGAATGTCAGTGTATTAACAACCAATCGCTGAAAATATGTCATTAAAAGTCACTCCATTCGTCATCATCAATTTTTTCCGCTTCTTTACGTTGCTTTTTATTGGCAGCATAAGGATTTTCATTGCGAACATTTCTATTATAAGGATTTTGATGGCCGTAGCCACGATCGCTTCCTGTTCTTCCAGAAGGGATCAAGACTGCTAAGGCAATGTATAAGAGAATGCCTGGAAATCCTGCTGAGAAAAAGCTGAGCAAGACATAAACGACACGAATAATTGTTGGGTCAATTCCTAGCCAATCAGCAATCCCAGCTAAGCTTCCTGTTAAAACCACGTTATTCGGAGATTTTGTTAGTTTTCTTTTCATATGTTTTCACCTCGTCTACTAAATTTTACACTAGAAAGGCTGATTCGTCAGCCCATCTAGCTTAAAATTATTAATTATTTATCAGTATCTTTTAGGAAAATACTTCCCGTTGTTGTAGAAGCATTAATTTGAGCCATTGATTCTTCCAATACACGTCTAAAATGTAATTGTTGATTGCCGCGATCTTTCTTTTCACGAACCACTTCAATATCTGTTAAGCGGCTGTTAATACTACCTAAATTAGTTTTCACTTGCCCTTCAACGCCTAAGTCATTAGGCAAGGCCAATTTGATATTCCCATTTGCAGAGCTTGCTTCAACACGACGAAGCGTTTTTTCTTTAGCTGTAATGCGGATATCTCCATTAATCAGAGAAACACTTAGACTTTCTGGTGCCGCGGAAATAGACACATCACCATTGACTGTTTCAATAATGTTATCTAAAATTGTCCCTTCTAAAACTTTAATTTCACCATTCACGCCTTCAATTTCTAACATAGTTGCATCAATTTTTTTAAACGTAATCGTGCCATTCGTCGATTTTGTGTAAACATCTTTCGCTGTTAACTCTTCTACTAAGACATTTCCGTTTAATAATTTAACAGATACATGATCGTAAGTACGTTTTGGTAAATAGAACGTTAAATCTGCTTTCACCCGTTTATTTGGCACTTGGAAAGAAATCGTTTCATCATCCACATCAATGTCACTTCGTTCTAAGAAAGCTTCCATTGGTGAATCTCCTGCCATTTTACCATATAATTTGATTTTTGCTTCGACTCTAACATCTTCTTGATCCCAAGTTTTGAAAACCACAGTACCATTTGCTACCTTGACATCAATTAAACTAGCTTGTGGATTTGGATAGTTAAACTCATGTTCAAACTTAGTTGTTGCCACACCAGGAACTTTCATTTTAATGTCTTTCCATTCCACATTATCATTCATGGTATCACTGAAAGAATTAAATGTTTTTTTCAAGAATTCTCCCACTTGGCCGCCAACTTCGGCAACTTTGCCGCCGACTTGGTTAAAGGTGTCTGTGGCTTGATCTTTCCACTCTTCAGAGAATTGAGAAGAAACTTTTTCTTTTGTATCATTCCATTGGCCTTTCCATTGTTCTTTGCGAATGTTTTTTAGTTCTTCTTCCAGTGCTGTTTTTTCAGTACTTTGAGTCGCTAATTTTTCTTCTAATTGTGCAAGTAAAACGTGCAAGTCTTTTCGTTGAACCTGTTCATCTTCTGTTAATGCATCTAATTCTTCTTTTGTATCTAATGTTCCAATTTCTTCTGCGACTTCTTTAATTTCTTCTTTGATGCCGGCAATTTCTGCGTTGACTTCGTCCAATTCAGCCGAAGCACGATTGGCTTTTGTTGCTAACTCATCAAGAATTCTTTCTAAGTTTTCACGATCTTTTTCTGCACTGTCCTGTGTATTTTCTTCAAACGAATCAACAGTAGGTCCTTCTGATTCGCCTTTTTCTAATGCATCCATTAAATCTGCGACTTGATCTTCTTTATTTGTTGTTCCAATATTTTGTGTATCAACTTTTTCAGCAGCTTTTTCGATTTGTTTTTCATCTTTTTCAGTTGCCATATTTTCTAATAAAATTAACGCTTCTTCTGACGTTAGAATACCTTTTTTCACTAATTCTAATACGCGTTCTCTTTCTTTCATGGATATTGCCTCCTTAGCAAATTTTTCACTCAATAGTGTTTTCCTTACATGCATTATTATGCCTTGTTTTTAATCATTTGTCATAGGACTTAAGAACGATTTCTTCTCATTAGTAAGGACTAGTTTTATAAAATCAGTTCATTTTACGCTAAAAAAACTAGGAATTGGTCTAAAAAAGGCCGTCTCCTAGTTTTTTTATTTGTTTATCTTAAAATTGTTCGTCACGATTACTATTCAATTCGGTAATTTTACCAGTTGCCAAGTAAACAATCCACTCACAAATATTTGTGACATAGTCGCCAATTCTTTCCAAGTATTGTGCCACATGTAGATAATCAGTTCCGCTAATGACCGTTTCTGGATTAGCTTTCATTGCTTCTACGGCATGTTTGTAAATACTATCGAAATATTCATTAGTACGATCATCCATTTGTGCAATCATTCGTGCATCTTTTTGATCCGTTTTAACATAGGCGATTAAAACATTATCCACCATTTTTTTCACATAATCAGACATATCTGAAATTTCTTTTTCAATTTCAGGAATACGTGTTTCTCCTTTTAAGCGAATCGTTGATTTAGCAATTGAAACGGCATGATCCGCCATTCTTTCTAAATCCGAACTAGCTTTCATAACAGTGATAATCATACGCAAGTCCGTTGTCACTGGTTGTTGTAACGCAATCATTTCAAAACTCTTTTTCTCAAGTTTGACTTCCATATCATTAATTTCAATATCACGATCGATCACTTCTTGAGCTAATTTTTTATCATGATTAATATATGCTTTCACGGATTTATGGACGGCACTACTAACCATCATACCCATTTCATAAAATTGATTGTGCAGATTCAATAGTTCTTCTTCAAATTGTGTCCGTAACATTCTTTTTCCCCCTTTTAACCAAATTTACCAGAAATGTAATCTTCTGTTTGTTTTTCTTTTGGATTTAAAAATACTTTTTTCGTGTCATTAAATTCAATTAAATCACCTTGTAAAAAGAAGGCCGTTTTATCAGAGATCCGTGATGCTTGCGACATATTATGTGTCACCATAATCATGGTATATTTCTCTTTTAATGTTAACAGCATGTTTTCAATTTTACCACTAGAAACTGGGTCCAAGGCGCTAGTTGGTTCATCTAATAAAATAATATCCGGTTCCACAGCTAAAACACGAGCGATACAAACCCGCTGTTGTTGTCCACCAGAAAGTGAAAGTGCACTTTTGTGAAGTTTATCTTTGACATCCTCCCAAACGGCAGCGGCTTTCAAACTGGTTTCAACTGCTTCATCTAAAACTTGCTTGTCTTTGACTCCTTTTAGGCGCAAGCCATAAATCACATTTTCATAAACTGAAAATGGAAATGGATTTGGCTGTTGGAAAACCATCCCAATTTCTTTACGTAATTCAACGTTATCTGTTTTCGGTCCATAAATATCTTTTCCTTTGTAGACGACACTTCCAGTAATAGTTACGTCTGGGATTAAATCATTCATACGATTCAAGCAACGTAAATACGTTGACTTCCCGCAACCAGAAGGACCAATCATGGCAGTTAATTCTCCTTGATTAAAAGTTAAATCAATGCCTTTCAATGCTTCTTTTTTCCCGTAATATAAATGTAAATCTTTTGATGAAATAATTTCTTTGCCCATCTTGCTCCTCCTAACCAAAATGTCCTGAAACGTAGTCTTCCGTTGCTTGAATTTTTGGTCGTGTAAAGATTTTTCTTGTATGGTCGTATTCAATGACTTTGCCCATATAGAAGAAAGCTGTATAGTCACTAATCCGTGCCGCTTGTTGCATGTTGTGTGTCACAATGATGATGGTGTAATCATCTTTTAAATTCACTAACGTTTCTTCAACCGTTCCTGTTGAAATCGGATCTAACGCACTTGCTGGTTCATCTAACAATAGAATATCAGGTTTCATCGCAATTGCCCGAGCGATACACAAACGTTGTTGTTGCCCACCAGAAAGAGCTAAGGCGCTTTTGTTTAGGTTATCTTTCACTTGATCCCAAAGTGCGGCTTGCTTCAAACTAGTTTCAACGATTTCATCTAATTTTTTCTTATCCTTTTCACCATGCTGTTTCAATGCGAATGTGATATTTTCATAGATAGATTTACTAAATGGATTGGGCCGCTGAAAAACCATGCCAATGCGTTTTCTCATTTCGTAGACGTCAACTTCTTTTGTGTTGACATCGACATCTTTATACATGATTTTTCCAGTAACACGTGAATTGGCAATGCCATCGTTCATACGATTTAGCGAACGTAAATACGTGGATTTACCGCAACCAGAAGGGCCAATTAAGGCGGTTATTTTGTTCTTTTCAAATTGTAAATCAACACCTTTGATAGCCTCATTGTCCCCGTAAAAGACATGTAAGTCTTCCGTGTGTAACGCAATCGGGTCTTTTTGGCTATCTAGTTGAAGTAAATGGGTATCATTTAAATTGTATTCTTTCATGCTAATTCCCCTAACATTAAGCTGATGTCATTCTCTTATAAAGACGGTTGCCGATAAAACGAGCGCCAAAATTGAAAAGTAAAACTACTAAAATTAGCACAGCAGAAGCTCCCGCTGAGACCGCAGCGCCATCTGGCATCGTTCCTTCGGTATTAATTTTCCAAATATGCACAGCCAACGTTTCCGCTTGACGGAAAATGCTAATTGGACTTGATACACTCAATGGATTCCAATTACTAAAATCTAAGGCAGGTGCACTTTGTCCTGCTGTATAAATTAGCGCAGCGGCTTCACCGAAAATCCGACCAGAACTCAAAATAACACCTGTCAAAATTCCTGGTAACGCTTCTGGCAAAATAACTTTTTTAACTGTTTCCCAGCGTGAAAGACCTAAGGCTAACCCCGCTTCACGCTGTGTATAATGAATGGCTTTCAAGGATTCCTCAACATTTCTAGTCAATAATGGTAAGTTAAAAAATGTTAATGCTAACGCACCAGATAAGATTGAAAAGCCATATCCGATTTGTACAACGAAAATCAAGAAGCCGAACAGCCCCACAACAACTGAAGGCAATGAACTTAAAATTTCAATCGAGGTACGAATTAAATCAGTTAACCAATTCTTTTTCGCATATTCCGATAAGTAAATTCCAGCACCCAATGAAATTGGAATACTAATAATCATTGTAATCAATAGTAAATATAGTGAGTTAAACAGCTGAATACCAATCCCACCACCAACTTGATAGGCTCTGGATGGTTGTGTTAAAAATTCCCACGAAATATGTGGAATCCCTCTAGCTAAAATGTAAATCAGTAAGGCCGCCAAAATTAAAACAATGACGCCAGATACGGCATATAAGATACCTGTTGCGATTTTATCTGCTTTTTTTGCATTCATTATTTTAAGGCTCCTCTCTTACCGATAATTCGGATAACAATGTTGAATAGTAAAGACATCAACAATAGAATCAAGGCTAAAGACCAAAGAACGTTGTTTTCAACTGTTCCCATAATCGTGTTCCCAATCCCCATTGTCAAAATACTTGTTAGCGTCGAAGCTGGTGTTGTCAAACTAGTTGGCATCACAGCTGCATTTCCGATTACCATTTGGATTGCTAAGGCTTCACCAAACGCACGAGCCATACCAAAGACAACCGCAGTTAAAATACCAGGCACAGCTGCCCGCAAGACAACTTTATAAATCGTTTGCCAACGCGTGGCACCAAGCGCCAACGACGCTTCACGATAATGTCTAGGCACAGCTTTTAGCGCATCCACGGTCATTGTAGTGACCGTTGGTAAAATCATGACAAATAGCACAAACGTACCAGCTAAAATACCGAAGCCAGTTCCGCCAAAGATTGAACGGACAAAAGGAACAATGACAGATAAACCAATAAATCCATAAACAACAGAGGGAATCCCTACAAGTAATTCAATAACTGGTTGTAAAAATTTCGCTCCTTTTTTTGGTGAAATTTCTGTCATAAAAACAGCCGCTCCAATCGCAAATGGCGTCGCAACAATTGCTGACAAAAACGTTACAATAAAGGAACCCGCAATCATTGGTAAAGCTCCAACCATGGGTTTACCGTCTGCGCCGATATCACTTGGGTTCCAGTTTGTTCCAAATAAGAAATCAAACACGTTAATCTTATCTTTAAAGAATGTAGCAAGTCCTTTACTTGCAACAAAATAGAAAATTGAAACAACCACTGCTACAATTAAGGCAATACATAGGAAACTAATAAATTTTCCTCGTTGCTCCATCTTGGCTCTTTTCGATTTTGTTAATAATTTTTTCTGTACATCTTCCAAGAATATTTCCTCCTCAAACAATCCAACTTTTACAGATAAAAATAGTGTACCTTTTTTACATCAATTTGTTTTTAATAACATGTAAATTTTATGTTAAGTTTGTAAATTTTGTGTTAAGAGAATTATTTAATGACATTTCCTTGCCAATCCCGTTCAATTTTCATTTTCGAAACAGGAATATACCCTAATTGACCAATCACACGTTCTTGGATATCATCTGACAACATAAAATCTAAAAACTCTTTGGTTAAATCACTTGGATTTTTACGAGTGTACATGTGTTCATAAGACCAAATAATCCATTTATTGTTCATTACATTTTCATCTGTTGGCTGAACACCATCAATACTTAAAGTGGCTACTTCATCAGTAACATAAGAAAATGCGGTATAACTAATCGCTCCTGGTGTATCAGAAACAATGGAACGAACCATGCCGCTAGAATCTTGTTCTTGCGCACGAATGGCTGTTTTATCTCCCAAGACCCACTTTTCAAAAGTAGCACGCGTACCACTACCAGCTGCTCTATTCAAAATAACAATTTTTTGATCTTTTCCGCCAAGTTCTTTCCAGTTTGTTACTTCACCTAAAAAGATTTTCTTTAAATTTTCCATTGAGATATCTTTGACACCGACATTTTTATTAACGATTGGTGTAATCCCAACGACAGCAACTTTATGATCAATTAAGTCTTCCGCTTTGATGCCCTTTTTCTCTTCCGCAAATAAATCAGAATTACCAATGTCTACCGCGCCAGATTGGACTTGACTCAGACCTGTTCCGCTTCCGCCACCTTGGACATTAATAAATCTTCCCGGATTTTGGCTTTGATATTCCTCACTCGCTGTCTCTACTAATGGTTGTAAAGCTGATGAGCCTACCGCTGTGATGGATTCACCACGATCAATCCATTTTGCACATCCTGTTAAAGTAAGTATACTTGCCAAACCAATAAATAATAGCAATCTTTTTTTCATCGATTCATTATTCCTCCAATTAATTTCAATCTATTCCATTTTACCATTATATGTAGGACTTGAAAATTATAAGTTATCAATTTGTTGGTACAACTGAGAAAACTCTTAAATTAAATAACAAAAAGTATCTGAAGAAGCCAATTTGGCTGTTGCTTCAGATACAAACAATTATGCTAGAAAGATGTCTATATTTAAGAATTTGGTGGGAATGACTTTATTTGAAAGATTATTGGGAGTACAAAAATAATTTATTCATGGTATCTCCTTTCAATAAAGTTTTACTGATAAGAAATTATTGAGAGTACAAAAACTGCTGTTTCTTTACATATTTGTACGTACTGTTTTACTGATAAGAAATTATTGAGAGTACAAAAACATCTCCTTTAATACATTTTTATTAAAGTATGTTTTACTGATAAGAAATTATTGAGAGTACAAAAACGTTAGCCATCTCATAGTTTAATGCTTCATTGTTTTACTGATAAGAAATTATTGAGAGTACAAAAACTATTAATGACATTTTTATATAACTAATAAGGTTTTACTGATAAGAAATTATTGAGAGTACAAAAACCAAGCTGGTGATATTGTTGAAGTAGATGTTGTTTTACTGATAAGAAATTATTGAGAGTACAAAAACTGCTTCCAGTAACTTCTTGCACTTTATAACGTTTTACTGATAAGAAATTATTGAGAGTACAAAAACCTGTTGCAGAAGATGCAGGAAAGCAAGTACGTTTTACTGATAAGAAATTATTGAGAGTACAAAAACATAAACCACAATATCTAAATATTGTTAGGGGTTTTACTGATAAGAAATTATTGAGAGTACAAAAACCCATATCTTGCCAACCCGCGTTAGAATAGTGTTTTACTGATAAGAAATTATTGAGAGTACAAAAACAGCCAACCTTTGCTTGTGGATCTGGCAAATGTTTTACTGATAAGAAATTATTGAGAGTACAAAAACAAGAATTCTTTAGTGGACTTTGGGATTCAAGTTTTACTGATAAGAAATTATTGAGAGTACAAAAACGGGGGAAAGTCAATCAATTAACCCCAGTTTGTTTTACTGATAAGAAATTATTGAGAGTACAAAAACCCATCGAGTTACAAGATAGTTGAGGGCTTGGTTTTACTGATAAGAAATTATTGAGAGTACAAAAACCAATGAGGTTGCCTACCACCCTACCCACCTGTTTTACTGATAAGAAATTATTGAGAGTACAAAAACTAGTCCCGCATGGAAATCGCCACAGAGTCGGTTTTACTGATAAGAAATTATTGAGAGTACAAAAACCAGCTAAGGAAAATTAAAACACCAGTTGAAGTTTTACTGATAAGAAATTATTGAGAGTACAAAAACAAATGATTCGCCCAGATTCCATAGAGGTACGTTTTACTGATAAGAAATTATTGAGAGTACAAAAACTGTCGGGCAAGTATATAACGATGTGGACTCGTTTTACTGATAAGAAATTATTGAGAGTACAAAAACAAACTGCAGGGACTCAGGTAGATTTTAAAAGTTTTACTGATAAGAAATTATTGAGAGTACAAAAACCTCAAATTTAAAATTTGAAATCTCATTAGTAAGCTTTTTGACAAAAAATATAACTTTACGCGGTCAAAATCCCAGATTCACTCTTTCCACAATAACCGTTCACGAAAATATTGTTCTTCCAACACAGTGAGCTTTCCCATCGACGTCTCGACACTCTCACTATTGTCATCTAACAATTCTTTTAACAATTTTAATAATATCATATCTCTAGGTAAAAGATAATTTTTTGTATACTGATCACCAACAAAATGACAGACTCGATAAAAAGCATCAACCAATTGCTGATTCGTCCAAACAAATTCATCGGGATAATGACGCTCAATACTTTGACGAAAAATATCAAAGGCTGGCAACTGTTGGTACTGATCGTATAACAAAATCGTTTTCTCAATATCTTCTTCTGTATAAGCCAAAGGCAAACTTCGATTACTAAAAATAAAAAACTTTAACTGATTTGTTTCCCGTGCTATTTCTTTTAATTGTTGAAATAAATAGTGGATTGACTTTGTCTCCAAAAAACTTTCAGGATTGACAATAATTACCCAAACAGGCTGTTCTTTTCGATAGATACTTCGCTTCAATAGATAAATAAATTCGTCCAATAACTCTCCGGAATCCATCATTTCTAAAGGTAGCGACTGACTGTTCTCTAAATAGTTTAAAGACAAATGATGCTTTAATAAATCTTGAAAGTTTATTTCTAAAAAATGTGGTTCAATATTCGTTAAATAATGATTTAACTTATCGTTCATCAAACTTTCTAAATTTAATAGTTGATCATTTAATTTTTCCATCTGCATCGCAATCTCAAAATCATCCTGTAAACAAAGTAATTCTTGATGAAGTAAAGTGTTTTTTATGAAGTCCATTTGTTGAAAAATACTGGTATTGTCTTCTAAAAAATAAAAATCCATTTCCTTATCCTTTACCTTTTTTTCTTCTAAAAAAATTTCAATCCCATTATCTCCATAAACCGTTTCCTCTAAATCATTTAAGGCTTTTTGTTTCGCAAATCGTTTAAGTGTTCGTAATATTTTGCGACGCCATTGATTTTCTCCTCCATAAAAAAATAAATAATCTTCTAAAGAAAACTCAATAAATTGTTGATATTGATATTCCAGACGAATCTGTTTCATTAAATCACCACCAATCGGCGAATACCAACCACTTCTTCTTGACAACTTCGACTACCAGCCAATAACAACATATCTTGAAACTGCGTTTCCGACACATATAACAAGCGTACATTGCCACCTTGTGGAACTTTTCTCTTTAAAATCGCTTCGTATTTTTTTAACGCACTACGATTGGGCAAACTTCGATAATAAATAGAATACTGCAACATAATAAACCCATTTTCCAACAAATGTTTTCTAAAAATTCGGTATTCTTTTTGTTCTTGTTTCGTTTCAAAGGGTAAATCAAACAAACACATTAATCGCACGATTCCTAAGCTCACTTCCCCTCACACTCCAACATATTTTCCAAATGAATTTTCTGAACGTTCTCAAAATCAGCTGTTTCCATCGCTTTCACAAAAGCAGCCACATACTCAGACATCGCTTGGTTCATATAGATTTTTTTATTCTTCACTTTAATCTTTTGGTGTAAAAACTCCACCAACGTCAAACGGCTATGATAAGTTAAATACTTTTCTTTATTTTTCAATACGGTTTGATGAATATACCAATCCATCAATGGCCGAAAAGGTTCCATTAAATCATCCACTAAGTTGAACGAATTGTATTCATTTTTATGAAAAATCCCTAACATCGGTAATAAACCTAATGCTACAACGCAACGTGCCATTTGCGCCCGAATCACCGCATAGCCATAATTCATACATGCATTTGGCAAACACTCCTCTTCACGAGTAAACCCAACGCCATATAATGAATTAAAATAAACTTTTGCAACATGACCTTCACGATTCGTAGTATCACCTGGTAAAATACCTTCACTGAGCTTTTCTAATACCTCGATTCGTTCGGCATCTGTTCCTAAATATTTCGCAACTGCGATCTGATTTTGAATTTTTTGTGTGACAATGTGACACCATGCCAACTGTTTTTGCTCTTCTGTCCAATTGCTTTGCCAGATTGCGCGTTTCGCACTACGATGGTATTGACCAACACCAAGAAAAACACCGGCAGGCATAAAGGTATTATCACAAATAACTGTATCAATATGGTATTGGGCAAATTTTGCTAACAAACGTGTCGTAACAACCGTTTGATCCCCTTCTAAAATCACACTTTCTATATCTGCCAAAGGAATCATATAAGTATGTCCTTCTTTCAATACTTCTAAATTATCTAATTTCACTTTTAACTTTTCTCCGTTTTTAACGAAAACTGTCCGAAATCCCAACAACGCTCCCTCCTTTTTTATAAAAAAACCGCCCTACAAATGTAGGGCGGTAAATTCGGCAAAATGCCTTATTTTTGTAGATTCTCAATAATTTCTTATCAGTAAAATTATTAAAGACGTGTTTCGTCAAACACGGTAGTCCGTCGACTACAATTAAAGATTACTACAAAAACACTAATCATGCAACCCTTTTCTTTTTATTTTCCCTTTTTATTTAATAATATTCTTTGGTTCTTTTTCATAAGATAGATGATGTTTCTTTCCTAAAATATCTGTATTGAATTTTCGTAACTTATTGCCTTCTTTGCCATATTTAGCAATATTTAAATTGATGGCTCCATTATTATAAGGTTTTTGCTTAAATTGATTTTCTGCTGGCATCATTTCTTGTTCTAAGCCTTTAAAGTTAATGCTATTAGCACTTTGAAAATTATAAAAACGCACATCATAGCGTTGGCTATCTTTCCATTCGATTTCCAAACCATCATTTTTTTGTAAAGAGAAGCAGAAACGTACGACTTGTCCCTTTGTCTGCTCGGCGACTTTCTTCATGTATTCTTTTTCTGTAATTCCATACTCACCTTCCACAAAACGCAAGTCAGAATAATATAGTTGCACTGTATAGTAAGCCTTCGTTTCTAAATCTTGATAAATATCGTAACGATAGGGTTTTAGACTTTGTAAAGTAACTTTGCGACCATTTTTGGTTTGTTCAACTGGTCGACCTTTTTCGTCTTTGGTAATATTGATATGTTTGTTTAATTTGCCATCGTAATATTTTAAGCTACGGATAACTGGACCGTTATTTTTTTTCGCATATTTTCGAATCGCTGGAATCCCATTTTCTTCGCAGTAAACAGCAAATGGTGAGCGCTTCACACGTTTCACCTTGCCATTTTTTTCTTCCACTTCTTGAAAATCTGGCGTTGTTGCTGCAATGGTCACTAATAATTCGTACGTTTTTTCATCAAACTCTTTCATTAATAGTTTGTCTTGTTTTTTCTTAAATGCTTCCCAACCATCTACCGTGTAAATATCTTTAATTTTGCCGATGGTATATTCATCTGTCGTTATTTTTTCTTTACCACTTTTTAGTGTTTTGACTTCTGTTTTTTCACGAACAGAGTAAATGGTTGCATCACTGAGTTTGCGATTAGCTTTGCGATCCACTTGATGAGAAAATTTAATTTTTGGATGAATCGTTAGTGGTTTTAATTGTTCCCGAAAATTTGACCATTTGACTTGGTACGTTTTTCGTTCATAATGTTTTGCTTTTTTGTATTCTCGATACGGAATTTCATCGAGAATTTCACCAGTTTCAACATCAATTTCACGCATGAACTTTTCACCAGTTTCTTCGTTGACCGCGTAGTGATAACGACTGACTTTCACAAATGGTGTCACTGCACAAAGGCTTGCATCAATCGCGTGATGGTGGTGCGTTTCACGGGTTTTATCCAAGTCAGCACCCCATTTTTTACGTAAGGTATGAGTGAAACTACCATTTACCACTCGAACAATTGTGTCTTGATTTTCAAAAAAGCTTTGCAACGTATTCAAAACCAAACGACTGGCATAACGCGTATCGTTAAGATTTCGTGACAGAAAATTTTGAACTTGTTCACTATCAAAAATATTCCGTGTTTCCAATAAATTATTTGCTTTTTTACGACTGAACGGACGACTTTCTACCCACTTTTGATACTCATCCCAGTTGCTAAATTTCCCATTAATCTTTTTGAATGCGCCAGCCATCCAAGCATCATAAGGTGTTTGTTGTCCTTTGACTTGATTCGCGTGACTTAAAACCAAGACTTTATTATTAATAGAATCATCTAGACTAATCGAAATTGGAATAATATGGTCAATTTCTGTTGAATCACTGACTAATAATTCAGGAGAAATAGGATTTCCCGTATAGGCACATACCCCGTCTTGTTCAAAGTAGTATAACAATTTGGCTAAAAAACGACGATTTTTGTGAATGGTTGCTTGAAATTTTTCTTGACTCCAACCTGACTTTTGTAGAAAGTACTGTTGACTGTCATTTTTTCGTTGACTATTCTTTGTTTGTAGCTCTTTTATCCGTTTTCGTTCTTCTTCTTCGTTATCATCACGTGGCATTTCGACGGTAATATAATGGATTTGGTCTTTGCCATATTTTTCCAACAAAGCATCCATAACTTTGAAGGCTTGACTGACTGTTTTGTTCACTGTAGGATTATAAATTTCTGCTAGAACCTCTTTGGTTGGTAACTTTTTATAATCACTGTAGCGTTTTCTGACACCTGCTTTTAACTGAAACTGTTCTAAGAGCGTATTTTGTTCCGATGTGGATTTGATTAGTTCTGGAATTAATAGGTGTAACGTTTTTAGAGAAAAACGGTGCCATGCTTGCGTGCTAATACTTTGACTTAATTCTTTGTAATGATCCAAAACCAGTGACTTCACCGGTTCTGCTAACTCAGGAAGTTCAAAAGCTAATGTGTTTTCAACCCCTTCGCGTTCGGTATTCAATGTTAGCACTTTCGCTAAACAGTCAATCGTTTCTGTTGGTAAAGTAGCCAAATCGATCCCTGCTTCCGCAAAAATTTTCCGCCAGTTGCGATAGCCTTTTAATGTATGAATTTCTGGTTTACCTTTTTTATCCAATCGCCAGCCGCTGAGTTGCTCTTTTTTTACACCTAATAATTTAGCGATATCGTTGACACCAAAACGAGCAAATTCTTTCGTCATTAGTTCTGTTAAAATGAATTCCTTTTGTGTAGGCGAAAGTGGTTGTTCTCCATCAATTTTTAAATTAGTTAAATCATTGAGTAAATTATATTGTTGTGCAGATAAACTTAAACCACTCGCTCTCAATTCTCCTTGAAAATCTTTGCCAATTAATTTATCAAAAATATTTGCTGCTGGTTGCCCTGTTTTTTGGAAATCAGACCAACGACCATAAGGACTATTATTGGCTTCATTTCCTGGCCCATGGTAATAAGGACGCTTTCGATAAATTAACCCGGCATCCTCTGCAATACCTGGTTGCACAAATAACGCAATCCAATCATCTGTTAATTCATTTGGATACAAGGCCTGTTGAGTTTTCAAGATGGTAGCCAATTCATCGGCATAAGCAGAAACTTTAAAGACATTTAACTGATAATTACCTTGACCATTAATCCCTGTTTTCACTCGATTGTTTTCTTTCAGTCGCTGCAATTGAATTTGACCAGGCGTATACTTTGTTAACAATTGAGCATTTTTTCTGACTTGTTCTTTGTAATCTTGGCTTTCTTTTGCGGCTTCAGCATCATCTTCATCCAAGTAACTAATCCCACGTTTTTTGACAATATGAAGCACAACTTTGTAAAGCTCTCCCTTGGTTAAGCCCTCAGTCAAACCTTTTACTCTTAATTGATAAGGACAAACATTTTTTAATGCCTTGTCTTCATAAAAGCCAATCGCTTCAAGTAATTTCTTCGCATCTTTTAAGCGATTTGTTTTCCGTCGTATTAAGCGACGAGCACCACGACTAGTTCGTCGTTCTAAATTTTTCTCACTATTTTTTGCACTAAATAAGCGAACACCTAAGTCCACAATTTTCCCTGTTTCTTCATCAATGACTGACCAACCAACGCTACTAATCCCTAAATCTAACCCTATACTGTACATAAGAGCCTCCTTTTATGTGATTACAATGAATAATTTAATTATACATTATTTTTTGTAAGTGGATACATTTTTCTATAAAAATATATTCTATTGTTTCTTTATCTATCTTCATTTAAACACAAAAACAACGACTTTCTTCGTAAGAAAGTCGTTGTTTTTGTTATTTACCTATTTTGATTCGTCTTCTCCCACAATCGTAACCGTTGCTGGATTTGTTTTTTCTTTCGTGACTGTTTCCCGTTGCTTTTCGGTCACTTTTTCTGTTGTTTGTTGCTTTTGCTCACTTTTTTCCTTATCTTTTCCTTTACAACCACTTAAAGAAAAAATCAAAAGACTAGCGAGGAGTAGTGTGGCGATTTTTTTCATTGTCTTTCCTCCTTGTTACAAAATAGATGCTTCCCGCACTGATTAACAGAATCATTCCTACGCTCATTAAAAGAATATCCGATTGACTACCTGTTTTCGGCAAGGCTTTTTTAGCGATTGGACGTTTTGTCATTTGCGGTGCCTTTGGTGACTGAATGTTTTGTTTGTTCGTTTTAACTATTTTTTTCTTGTTTTCTTTGACAATTTTAGTTATAACTTCATTTGTTAAAATTGGCTCATTTGGTGTATTATTGCTCACTGCTTCTGCAATATTTTCAATTTGTGTTTCGGCAGTTTTTCCAACTGTTACATTGAAGGTCACAATGTATTCTGGATTATCTTGATTGATTTTTACTTCACCAATTCCTAGTTGATTATTCGACCAAACATTGTCTTGATATTCTTTGCCGTTAATCTTAGTTGAGCCTTTCACGTAGCGAACGTGAGCTGGTAGCGTATCATAGATAGCCCCTTCCCATTCGCCAGTTCCTGGAACATGAGTGAAGCGTAATGTGTAAGTTAAGACATCCCCAATTTTTGCTTGATTACTTTGGGTATCTTTTTCTTGACCATTGCGAACAAATTTTTCGGCAGTAATTTGACCTGAATCTTGAATCGTCACATCTGTACTTGGCTGTTGTGGCTCAAGTGGTTGATCTGGTGCATCTGGCGTGTCAGGATTTGGTGTTGTTCCTTCAACTGTGGCAATATTGATTCGTTCACCACGCGCTTTTTTATCAACTTTTACCTTGAAAGAAACAACTAATTCTTCTTGACCTTTCAAACTACCTAAGTTTTCAGTGACTAATTTTTGTCCGTTAACTTGTGCATCAGGTAATGATTTTTCAGTGCCGTCTGGTAATGTTACTTTTAAGCTGCCCGCTTGATACATTAAATCAGCTGGAATAGCATCTTTTACGACAACATTATTTACAATTGTATACGGCGCTTCTGAATTTCTAACTTTGATTTGGTATTGAATGACATCGCCAACAGTAATTGTTTGTCCGTCAATGGCTTCTTGTGCTTGGTTCAAAACAAATTTAGATGCTTCTAGTTTTCCTGGACTTGGAATAACATCAGTTGTCACAGGTGGTGATTCAATTTCTGGATC
This sequence comes from Enterococcus sp. DIV1337a, assembly GCF_051712285.1. Lineage (NCBI taxonomy): Bacteria > Bacillati > Bacillota > Bacilli > Lactobacillales > Enterococcaceae > Enterococcus > Enterococcus sp. DIV1337a. The sequence goes on from NZ_JBIOOP010000001.1 coordinate 1,454,931, forward strand.
GTTTGGATCATCAGAAATTCCTTTAGCAATGTTAACAATTGTTTGATTTAAGGCACTTTCATTGATTGTAACCTTAAAGGTGATGACTAGTTTTGGTTTGCCGTTATCTAGTTTCACATTTGGAATAACCACTTTCTCTCCATTCCAAACTTCTTCGTCAGCAACTGCTTGTCCATCTACTTCAATACTGTTTGGTTGATACGTAACATGCTCTGAAAGCATATCTTCTACTTTCCCTGACCAAGTTCCTTCCCAACGTCCCGTATTTTCTTTATGGGCAACTTCGATTTCATACGTTAACGTGTCGCCAATGTTGGCACGGTTTTTATTGGTCGCATTAACTGTTTTCTTCACCGTTACTTCGCTTGGAACTTTGACTTGAGTACTTGGTTTTTCAGGTTCTAAAGGTGTTTCTTCTGTCGAACGATCTGGATCTCCTGTTGGCGTTGTTCCAGCAACAGTCGCAATATTGATCCGTTCACCATTGGCTTCTTTACCGACTTTCACTTTAAACGAAACAACTAAAGATTCTTGTCCTCTTAAGCTACCAAGCTTTTCGGTCACTAATTCTTGACCTTTGACTTGATTGTCAGATAAAGCTTTTTGGGTCCCATCTGGTAAAGTGACTTTCAAACTACCTTTTTCATAGATTAAATCAGCTGGAATACTATCTTTAATCACAACATTATTAACAATTGTATGGGCTGCTTCTGGATTTTTAGCCGTAATCCGGTATTCAATCACGCTACCGACTGTAACGTTTCGGCCATTGATAGATTGTCCTTCTTGATTGACTACTTCTTTAGCTGCTTCCAGTTTCCCTGGACTTGGTACCACTTTTGTTGTGACTTCATTGGTTGGTACTTCTGGTTGATTTGGATAATTAGGGTCATCCGTTGGCTGAGCTGTTGCTTGGTTTTTAATGGTTGTATCAACAGCACTTGCTTCAATCACAACTTCAAACGTTACAACAACTTCATCTTTTTCGTTATTTAATGACACATTTGGAATCGTTAGCTCTTGTTTATTCCAAACGGTATCTGCTACTTCTTTTCCATCTACTTTGGTACTTCCTGCTTGATAACGAACATTTGCTGGCAAAGTATCTTTAATAACACCTTCCCATTGACCGGTATCTTTCACATGCTTGTAGACTAAACGATAGGTTAATTTGTCGCCGACATTCTTTTGATTTGCATGAACGTCATTGACAAATTTTTCGCCAATAATTTGACTTGGCACTTGAACTTTTGTTGTTGGCTTTTCAGGCGTTACTGGCACATCTGGTTCACCAGGTTTGTTCGGATCCGGTGTGGTTCCTTCGACAGTCGCAATATTGACGCGCTGACCACTAGCCTCTTTCGCTACTCTGACTTTAAAGGAAATCACTAAAGATTCTTGACCTTTTAGACTACCCAGATTTTCAGTCACTAACTCTTGGCCTTTGACTTGGTCATCAGATAAAGCTTTTTCTGTACCATCTGGTAACATTACTTTCAAGCTACCTTTTTCGTAGATTAAATCAGCTGGAATACTATCTTTAATCACGACATTGTTAACAATCGTATGAGCTGCTTCTACATTTTTTGCAGTGATACGGTACTCAATTACATCATTGACGCTAATTTCTTTTCCATCAATGGCTTGGCCAGCTTGGTTAAAGACGTCTTTACTTGCTTCTAATTTCCCTGGACTTGGTACCACTTTGGTTGTGACTTCATTGGTTGGTACTTCTGGCTGATTTGGATAATCAGGATTTTCAGTTGGTTTGGCAGTGGCTTGGTTTTTAATCGTGGTTCCCAAGGCGGATTCTTGAATGATTACCTTAAATTCCACCACAATTTTTGATTGTTCATTGTTTAAAACAACATCAGGAATACGTAGTGTTTCTCCTTGCCAAACTGTATCTTCAACTTTTTTGCCATCCACAGTCGTTGTTTCAGGTTGATAACGAACGTTTGCTGGCAAGGTATCCGTAATCGTCCCTAACCATTGTCCAGTATCTTTGACATGTTGATAAACAATTCGATAAGTTAAGCTATCACCAACAAAACGTTGATTATTCGTTACTTCATCAACAAATTTTTCGCCAGTAATTTCGCTTGGTACTTGAACGTTGGTTGTTGGTTTTTCAGGGGTTACTGGAACATCCGGTTCACCAGGTTTGTTTGGATCTGGTGTAGTTCCTTCGACAGTCGCAATATTGACGCGTTCGCCACTGGCTTCTTTTGCTACTTTTACCTTAAAGGAAATCACTAAAGATTCTTGGCCTTTTAGACTACCAAGATTTTCAGTCACTAACTCTTGGCCTTTGACTTGGTCGTCTAGCAAGAATTTTTCGGTCCCGTCTGGTAAAGTAACTTTCAAACTACCAACTTCATAAATTAAATCAGCTGGAATACTATCTTTAATCACCACATTGTTAACAATCGTATGAGCTGCTTCTGGATTTTTTGCAGTAATACGGTATTCAATCACGTCATTTACTTTAATTCCTTGTCCGTCGATTGCTTCACCCTGTTGGTTGAAAACACCTTTCACTGCTTCTAAACGACCAGGACTTGGTAAAATCTCCGTTTCAACCGGTGGTGTTTCAATGTCTGGTGTATTGGGGTCGTTAGAAATAGCTTTCCCCACATTAACAATTTTCTTACCTAAGCCACTTTCATTTACCGTGACTTCAAATTCAACAACGATTTTCGGAGCGTCATTATTCAAGGTAATATCGGAAACTGTTAATTGCGCATTTTGCCACAGTTTCTCATCTTCCATTGCTTTCCCGTTGACTTTCGTCGAACTTGGAACATACGTCACGTGTTCTGACAAGATATCTTGGATTTCTCCTTGCCATGAACCAGTCCATTCGCCTGTATTTTCTTTATGCCCAACTTCAATGCGATAAACTAGTTTATCACCAACACGAGCTTGATTACTAGTGACACCATCAACCGTCTTAACGGCTTCAATTTCACTTGGCACGTTGACTTTTGTTGTTGGCTTTTCTGGTCGTAGTGGACGTTCATTAGGATCATTAGGATCTAATGGTGGGCGCGTTCCTTCAACGGTTGCAATATTGACACGTTCGCCACTAGCTTTTTTATCTACTTTGACTTTAAAGGAAATAACTAGTGATTCTTGCCCTTTTAGACTACCTAGATTTTCGGTGACTAATTCTTGCCCTTTGACTTGTTCATCTGATAATGCTTTTTCAGTGCCATCTGGGAATGTCACTTTCAAGCTACCTTTTTCATAAATCAAATCAGCTGGAATACTGTCTTTAATCACCACGTTATTGACAATTGTATTTGCTGATTCAGGATTTTTTGCGGTAATGCGATATTCAAGTAGATCATTCACTAACACATCTTGACCGTTAATATCTTGATCGTTTTTATACACAGATTTTTCTGCTTCTAAACGTCCTGGTGCAGGTTTCACGCGCACAATGGCATGATCATCAACAGGTGGTAAATTAGGGTCATCTGGTGTTGCTTGTGCAAAATTGATAATTTCTTTGTTAAGACCTTCTTCCGTTACACGGACACGGAATGTAATCAGAAGTTTTGACTCTCGTTCATTTAATACGGCATTTGGAATCGTCAACTTAGAAAAATCATCATCCCAAACAGTATCTTCTGTTTTTTCAGAATTGACTCTCGTTGAGCCTGGAATATATTCAAGGTAATCTGGTAATTTATCTTGAATTGTCCCAGTCCATTGTCCTGTTCCTCGAACGTGTTCTACTTCAATTTGGTATAAAATTTCATCTTCTACATAGGCATTGGTTTCATCTACATGTTGGACGCCATCTTTACCAAAAACGGTTTTTCTTAAGAAAATTTCAGCAGGAACTTTGACTTCTTTTGAATCTTCCACTGGTGTTAACGGCTCATCTGGCATAGATGGATCCTCAGAAGGAACGGTTCCTTCTGCTGAAGCAATATTGACCTTTTCGCCAGTTGCTGTTCGATGCACTAGAACTTTAAAACGAACTTCTAATGATTCTTGACCTCTTAATTTGCCAAGACTTTTGGTTGCTAATTGTTGTTCTATTACTGAATTATCTGATAATGTTTCTGTTTTTCCATCTGGATACGTCACAGATAAGGTTCCTTTTTGATAACGTAAGCCTTCTGGAATTGCATCTCTTACCATAACGTTATTCACAATGGTGGTTGGATCTTCGGTATTACTTACTTTAATTCGATACTCGATTTTGTCGCCAACCATAACGGTTTGACCATTGATATCTTTATCAAATTTAAAGACGCCTTTTTCTGCCTTTAATTTACCTGGTGTTTCAACTACATCTGTGATAACTGGTGGTGTCGTTACATCTGGTGTATCTGAATCATCCGTTGGCGCTTTTAAAACAGCAGCATTGGCTATTTTCTTGCCTAACGCACTTTCTAAAACTTCTACATCAAAAGTTAAAAACATTTCATTATCTTCTTCATCTAGAGAAGCTTCATAAGAAAGTTCATGATCTTTCCAAACCGCATCGTCATCTAATTTGGTGACTCCTGCATGACCTAAATAATACACTTCAGTAGTGCCTGGAACATAGCGAACATCTTTGGATAATTTATCCATAATACGTCCTTGCCATTCGCCACCTTCTTCATGTTTGATACGAATGGTATAAGTTAAAACATCGCCCACTTTTGCACGGGTATTTTTTTCACCATCTACAAATTTTTCAATAGTAACGACTGGAATTGAAACTTCTTTTTCATCGTCATCTGAGACCGGTGTTTCTGGTTCTCCTGGAATCGTTGGTGGTGTGGTTCCTTCAACCGTTGCAATATTAGGTTTATCCCCTTTAGCACCTTTTGCTACTTCCACTTCAAAGGATACCGAAAGTTCTTGACCACCATATAAACTACCTAAAGAATCTGTTTTTAATGACTGACCTTGAACATACTTGTCTTCTAATGGTTCCATTCGTCCATCTGGGTAAGTGACTCTCAGTGTTCCTGACTTGTAAATAAGCCCCTCTGGAATCTCATCTAGTACTTTTACATCATTGACAATTGTGCTTGGTGCACCACTATTTTTGGCAACAATTTTATATTTGACTGTTTGACCCACACTGATACTTTCCCCATCAATATCCTCATCTTCACGGTTATAAACAAATTTCTCTGCTTCTAATTTACCTGGTAAAGGATTTAACGCAATCCCAACTTTTAAAGACTCGATAACTGGTAAACCATCAGCTACAACTGCCGCCGAATTCCAAGCAGCTCTATTTTGTGGTTCTTGTGAAAAATCAAGATTTAATTTTTCGACTGTTTCTTGGTTAGGTAATTGAATATCATAATAAATGTCAATATCTTGACCATTTGCAAATTCATACCCTGGTTTTAACTCAATTTTGACACTGTGGATTTTAGTGAAATCAGCAGGATTCTCTTCCCAAACAGCCTCTTCTGCATCAGCTGGATCTGTCGGCTCTGCTAAACCATGGTTTGGCGTCACTTTGTTATAAAGAATATTTGAGCGTTTAGGATTTTTGGATTCACTATAACTAACCGTCACCGCATCTTGCCAACTCGCTGGAATTTTAATTGGACCAGCTAACATTGGTTCAAATTGACTACCACGTTGAATATTATCAGTAATACCTAAATCACCAATTGATGGTAAAACATCTAACACGGCAATATTTTGGAAATCTTTGCCTGTTTCGTTACTGATTTTGACACGGTACTGTGCTTTTTGATTGACCATTCCTTCTGTAAACATTTGGAAATCGGCATCATCAGAAGCTTTAATTGCTTTTTCAATGGTTAAATTATTTTTGTTTCTGACATAGTATTCATTACTGTTTTCAATTCTTGAATGATCTGCAGGATAATCTACAGACATTAAGTCTTGGTTATCCGTTAATTGGGTAGATCCTGTACCGCCAGCTGTTACGCTCAGGTTGTTATTTTTCGCATAGGTAAAAATTTTCGGCACTAAGATATTTGGTGACTTATCTGAAACAGTCACCGGTACATCCGCAACGACTTTATTCCCTGCTTGAATATTGCCTGCCCAATTTAAACGGAGCATTTGACGTCCTGAATTATTGTAATTATCAGAAATGACTTCCACAGAAGCTTTACGTCCTTCTGGAGAAACGAGCTCTCTTGAAGAATCGTAGATTGTCCCAACAGGTAATAAAAGATAGGATTCTGGGTTTTCATAGGCAGGTTGATTTTTCCCAGTAACAATTGTTGCTTGTAAGAACTGATCTCCTGCTTTAACTGATTCACCACGTTCAAATCCTTTGTACTCAATGTAATTATCCACAAGAACCTTTTGAGTACTTGGATCAACTACTTGTAAATAACGAGGACCATAATAGTCTTTAGAATTTGTTGAAGAAAAACTACTTGTTTTTCTATTATTAGCTGCATCTCGTCCACCAGATGAAGTAAAGAATGTATTGGTAATTTGCCCTGTAGCATCTTCTCTTACATTAAAGGTGTAGTAACTAAATATTTGTGATAAAGGTTCACCATTACGAATTTGGAACATAATTTCTGTGACAACATCGGTTTCTGAAATACCCAGCATTTCCGCAGTAATCTGCGCTTTTTCTTGGTTATCCATGACACGGTCTTCTTTGATTAATCGGGTAACCAAGGCATCGTAATTTCTAACTTCTCCATTAACAATTACACGAAGTTCATAACTAGGTAGTAGATATTGTGCCGGACTATATGGGACTCTATTTCTTCCAAGTAATTGAAATTCTAGGTTTTCAAAGGCTAACTTCTTACCATCTGGTCGATACGTACTATTGATATATTCAATTCGTTGTGTTCCGCTGTTTGCTTGATAAAAATTCGCTCCAGTCATAAAACGGACTTGATCACCTGGGAATACAGGTAATTTTTGATCATTAACCGTATATCCTGTGTCATAATTATTTGTTTCAGCTGGTCGCCTATGAACCGGAATTCCAGTTGCTCCGGAATTAGTACTACCACTGCCACTGCCTTGTGCGATAACTTTATCTTCATTTGATACTTGGCTAATTTCATCACCTGTTGCAGTAACAGCTGTCACATTAGCGGTATTCACAAACTCTCGTTGGTCTGAGAATTTACCTGAAATCTTTGTTGTTAATTCAATAGTAGAAATCTTTTCTAACAGATTGTCACCCATTTGAGCATTTTCTTGCTCTTGATAGCTTGGCGCTGGAAATTCAAAGGTAACTGTTCGACTTCCTGCATCATAACTCCCGGTAATTTCTTTTCCATCATAAGTTGCTTTAGATGAAACATAGGTCAAGTTAGCTGGTAATTTGTCGCTAACTTTAATAGTGCCATTCTGGTAAAAATAAAGAATCCCCGTTGTTTTAGGTGCTGAGACATCAATTTTCCAATCAATATTATCCCCTTCTACAAAAGGCTTAGGTTTATGGGTTTTCTTTACAACAACTGGATTATTTCCAATAATATCTCCGTAGGCTTCTTCATGAATCGTTTCTTGTCCTTCAATATAAAACTCGCCAACAAGATTGACACGGTGTTCTTTTATGAAGCCGTTTTTTGTTTCAATTGGGAGATATGTTTCGTAGACTTTTCCAGCGGTGATTCGCTCGAATGAATAAATTAAACGTTTGGCATCCTCATCGTATTTAGGAATGACCCCATCAATACTTAATTTTGCTAATGCTTCTGGTGACGAATCGAAGAAAACAATGTCTGTTTTTAAGCCTTCAATTTTTATTGCTAAGCGAGCATCCTTCACAATTGTTTCAGGACCCGTAATTCGAAAATTATTCTTAAAATAAACCGTTTCTCCAGCCAATACTTTTTTTCCTGGCCCTTGAACCGAATAATCTAATTGAACTGATTCTTTCCTTTCATTTTCTACTTGCTCCTCATAAGGGGGAGCATTTTTATCATTAGCAGTTGCTGGATCATCTACAGTAGCATCTGTTTCAGTGATTGGGGGAATCATTTCACTAGATACATTACTGTGAGACTCAGCCTCTGATTGTTTCTGTTCTTCAGTAGCGATTCTTTCACTTCCTGAAGATGAACGCTGCTCTTCAATTGTTGAAGAACTTGTTGTGCTAGATTGTTCTTGTGAATCAATCGCATAAGCCAAAGTTGGCATTAGCGTTTGGATGCCCAGAGAAGCAACCATCAAAACTTGAATAAGTTTTTTCATACACTTTCCTCCTTTAAAAAATAGGTCACGTATACAAAAAAAGATGTATACGTGACCTATTTTACTATTATAAGGTAACACTTTTTTACTTTGTTCTGTCCAACCTATACCCTCGGATAAAGTAATTCATATTACTAGTAATACGCCGTAAAATTCATTAAAATAGATATTTAAAGATAACGATGGGGTGATTCTATTAATACTCAAGAGGTAATCAAAAAATATATTCTTCCAAAAAAATGTTCAAAAAAACTAGATATTTTTCTATTTCTCCTTCGAAATAATCAAATGACAACAACAAAAGTAGCAAAACACTTTAAAATTTCAAGAAAAAATCTTATGCTCTGTTTACATGAGCTACAAAGTGACTTTAATGAGATTGAAAAAAGCGATATTTCTATTTCTACTAATAATGGAACAATCTACATACATTCTGACAACATTGGCATCCAGTATTACTTATTGTTTAATAATTACTGCATCAATTCCACTGACTATATCTTGCTACGCGCCTTACTCTGCAAAGAAAACACGTCTGTTACTTTAATCAGTGAAGCAACAAGTTATAGTCCTTCATATATATATACTCGTTTAAGAAATATAAATAATTTACTTAATTATTATGGACTCTCAGTGGGCTTTTCCTCTACTTCAGAACGCATCGTAGAAGGAAGTGAATTTCAAATACATTATTTTTTCTTAGATTTTTATTGGACTATCTTTTTGAACATTCCTGCTTTTTACAAAAAAGAAACGATTTTTTATCCAGTCACCTTAGAAAATTATATTCGTCCAGAAATTATTAATCAACTGGATACCGCTTCTCAAGCCAAGTTGCATTTATTGATAAAAATAACTAACTATCGCTTTACTTATTCTGATTCAGAAGACATTAGCATTGATTATAATAAGCATCCTTATTTAATAATTTTTTTAAATGACGGAATTGATATTACACTGAAACATGCGGATTTTTGTAAAAAACAACGATTAATTATTAATGTGATTACAAGAACGTTAATCGCCAATATAGACACTGAAACCTCCGTCTCCCTTTTATTTAAGCAGTTACAAAATCAAAAAGTAACTGAATATTCTTATGTTACTAACTTATTCACTGCATTTTGCAAGGAATTTTCTCTTGTTGTTGATACAAAAGATCAATTGATGTATCAATTTCTTTTACTAAAACTGATTATTTGTAATCAATTATTTATTTATGATCAGCCTACTAGCTCGATTCGCGCCTTTACTTCTACCAAAGATGCCCTTTTGGTAGAGAGAATCACTTTTTTTTATGAGTCCTATAAACAAAAAAGTGAATTTGATCAATTAACGTTTAAAGATATTGAAAAACCTTACTGGATCATCGAATTATTAACGCATGTTTATAAAAAATTTACGCTACCGCCACCTGTGATTATTGGGATAAATTATACCCGAGACTTTGATATTTCTTTAGAAATCCAAAGAAGAATTACTGAATGCTTTAATAATGATAAAATCCGTTTTGAATATACCAATTTTCAAGAATGCGATTTAGTCATTTCAGACAGATTACTTTTCGATTTACCAACAAAAACTAATGTTTTTCAAATCTTAGATGAGACCATAGATGATTATGACTGGAAGCAGATTTTCTTTTGCATTGGGGACACAATCGCCAAAAATGGAACAAAAAAACCATTATAGACTAAAAAACCTGTTAACGATAACCGTTAACAGGTTTTTTTATAATAATTAGATCTTCAAGAAACGACGCATTGAAATAACTGAACCTAGTGATCCAATAATCATTCCTGTTGCAATCATTAATAGATTAACTTTCCAAATAAAATCTTCTGGACGAATTAATGAATAATTCGAACGCAATAACTGCGGGTTGAACATGTTATAAACTTGATGGTAGCCTAACGTCATAATAATGACTGGCACGATTGCGCCAATCAACCCAATCCAAGCCCCTTCTAAGAAGAACGGCCAACGAATGAAACTGTTTTTCGCTCCTACAAGACGCATAATTTGGATTTCTTTTTGACGAGATAAAATCGTAATCCGAATGGTATTGGAAATTAAGAACACCGCAACGAATAAAAGTAACGCAGCAGCTGCTAAGCCCCAAGTTCGAACGGTTTGAGCGATTTTAAAGATTTTGTCTGAGTTCACACCGCCGTAATCAGCTTTAAAAACACTTGGGAATTTGGCTGCTTGTTTCGCAATATCTTTCGTGTCTTCTGGTGTTTTCGCACGGACATAATACACATCGTATAATGGGTTACTGTCGCCTTCGAAAAGATTCCAGGCATCCCCCATTTGTTCTTGGATTTTTTTCAATTGTTGATCTTTGTTTGAATAAGAAATATCTTCAACATTGTCTAATCCTTTAAGTTGTTTTTCTAATGTTTTCATTTCATTTTGTTTTGTACCAATATCGACAAAAACAGACACTGTCACGTTTTTTTCGACATCATCAGCAAGTTTCGTTGCATTAAAAATAACGCCCATAAAAATACCAACTAAAACTAATGTAATTGTAACCGCACTTGCTGAGGCAACAGTCATCCAACCGTTCCGTTTTAAACTTTTGATACTTTCAAATAAATGAGAAAAGAATGTTCTAATCATCGTAGCCGTATTCTCCTTCCACTTGGTCACGGATAATGCGACCATTTTCAATGGCAATAACACGGTGACGAATCGTATTTACAATTGTACTATTATGCGTTGCCATCACGACTGTTGTTCCTTGTGCGTTAATCCGGTCCAACAATTTCATGATTTCCCATGAATTCTCTGGATCTAAGTTTCCAGTTGGTTCATCGGCAATTAAAACTTTTGGTGTATTTACAATGGCTCGTGCAATGGACACCCGTTGTTGTTCCCCACCAGAAAGTTCGCTTGGAAAAACACGTACCTTATGTTTTAGACCGACTAAATCTAAAACTTCCATCACGCGTTTCTTGATTTCGCGAGGACGTCGTCCAATAACTTGCATCGCATAAGCCACATTCTCATACACAGTTTTCTTTGGTAATAGTTTATAGTCTTGGAAAACGATGCCGATTTCACGACGTAAATAAGGAACTTCTTTATTTTTTATTTTCATTAAATCATGACCTGCAACCGTCAAATTACCCTTTGTTGCTTTTTCTTCACGATACATTAATCTAATAAAGGTTGATTTCCCTGCACCTGAGGGACCAACCACATAGACGAACTCGCCTTGGTCAATCTCTACTGAAATATTCCGAATCGCTGTTGTACCATTCGAATATTTCTTCATTACATCTTTCATTTCAATCATGGCGTTCTCTCCATCTCTTTTTTCTTCAATCCTACTCATTATAACATGTCAATATTGCAAACTTCTTGCATTAAGTTACATTTTTATTTCAATTTAATGAAGAGCTTAACTTAAGCGCTGTTTTAAGTAGGCATCAATGAAACCATCAAGGTCTCCATCCATCACAGCTTGTACATTGCCAGTTTCATAATTCGTCCGATGGTCTTTGACCATTGAATACGGATGGAACACGTAAGAACGGATTTGTGAGCCCCAGCCAATTTCCATTTGTTCACCACGTAAACTTGCTGCTTCTTGGGCTTTCTTTTCCATTTCCAATTGATATAATTTGGCTTTTAACATACTCATTGCTTGCTCACGGTTTTTTAATTGAGAACGTTGTGCTTGGCTTGCGACAACGGTGCCTGTTGGAATATGTGTGATTCGAACAGCCGATTCTGTTTTATTAATATGCTGACCACCGGCACCACTTGCTCGATAGGTATCAATTTTTAAGTCATCTGGATTAATCGCAATTTCTATTGTATCGTCTAATTCAGGCATTACATCAACTGAACAAAACGAAGTATGACGGCGTTTAGCGGAATCAAAGGGCGAAATCCGCACAAGACGATGGACACCTTTTTCAGATTTAAGGTAACCATAAGCATTGTAACCTTTGATTAATAAGGTGACACTTTTGATCCCGGCTTCATCTCCAGCTTGGTAATCCAACGTTTCAACTTGAAAGCCGTGACTTTCTGCCCAACGTGTGTACATTCGTAAAAGCATACTTCCCCAGTCTTGTGATTCAGTACCACCAGCACCAGGATGTAATTCAATGAGCGCGTTATTATGATTATATGGCTCATTTAGTAGTAAGGATAGCTCATACGTTGTTAAACGTTCTTGCAAGAGATGAATTCTTTCTTCCAATTCTTCTTGAATCTCTGCATCATATTCTTCTTGTTGTAATTCAAACATCACCGTTAATTCGTCAAGTTCCTCAGAGAGCTGATGAAATTGTTGATATTTTTCTTTCAAACTATTGGTTTCGTTAATTAGCTTTTGAGCTGTTTCTGTGTTGTCCCAAAAACCAGGTTCTCCCATCCGATTTTCCGCCTCGGCAATGTCTTCTTCTAACTGGTCTAAGTCAAAGAGACCTCCTGAAGCTAGTAATTTTTTGTGTCATTTCGTCTAATAATGTACGAATTTCTGGATTTTCCAAAATGATTCCTTCTTTCTCTTTATTGTAAAAAGAGCAAAGGCGGGACAAATTGCCCCACCCTGCGTTTTTTCTTTAATTAAGCGTTTCTTCCATGACAATTTTTGAATTTTTTGCCACTTCCGCATGGGCATAAATCATTACGACCCACTTTTTTATCTACACGCACAGGTTGACGCTTCGCACTTGTGTTGCTTTGTGCAGCTGCATCTTGTTCTGTTTCTGGATGTTCCGCTTGTCCTTGAGCTACTTGCTCACGTTGGACATTTTGGCGAATTTCCGATTTCATGAATAAACGTGTTACTTCATATTCGATTGAACCCACCATATTGTTATACATAGAATAACCTTCTGTTTGATATTCTACTAATGGGTTGTTTTGACCGTACGCACGTAAGCCGACAGATTGGCGTAATTGATCCATTGCATCAATGTGATCTGTCCATTTAGTATCGACGACACGCAAGATGACAACTTTTTCAAATTCTAGCAATTGTTCTTGACCATTCAATTGTTGAGATTTTTCTTCAAATACTTCTTGCGCACGTGCCACTAAATAGTCTTTGATTTCTTCAGCTGATTTATTTTCTAAGTCTTTTTTAGAAATCGTATCTTCATGGACAAGTGTTGAGGCTGCAAAATCGACAATCCCATCTAAATTCCATTCTTCTTTTTCTAATTGCGTATGGCTATCCACCACTCGGCCAATCGTCCGTTTTACCATGCCCATTAATACATCAGACAAGTCATTTTCTTCCATAATTACTTCTTGTCGTTGCGCATAAATAACTTCACGTTGCTCGCGCATCACATCATCGTATTGTAAGACATTTTTACGTGTGTCATAGTTATTTCCTTCCACACGTTTTTGAGCAGATTCTACTTGGCGAGTAAACATTTTGCTTTGAATAACCGCATCTTCTTCTTGCACATTCATTCGCTCTAAGAATGTTTTAATACGTTCTGAACCAAAGCGTTTCATTAAGTCATCTTCTAAAGATAAATAAAATTGTGAAACCCCTGGATCTCCTTGACGTCCTGCACGTCCACGCAACTGATTATCAATACGACGTGACTCATGACGTTCTGTTCCGATAACCGCTAGACCACCTAGTTCAAGCACACCTAAACCAAGTTTAATATCCGTTCCACGACCAGCCATATTTGTTGCAATTGTGACTGCACCTTTTTGACCAGCATTCATAATGATTTCGGCTTCTTTAAAGTGATTTTTCGCATTTAATACTTCATGAGGAATTTTAGCTGCGTTTAATTTATCAGAAAGTAATTCTGATGTTTCTACCGCAACAGTCCCCACCAACACTGGTTGTCCTTTGTGGTAGCGTTCTTTAATATCTTCCACCACTGCATTAAATTTACTTTCCAAGGTTGGATAAAGTAAATCTGGACGATCGTCACGAATAATCGGACGATTGGTTGGAATTTGAATGACTTGAATATTGTAAATTTCACGGAATTCTTCTTCTTCTGTTTTAGCAGTACCAGTCATACCGGCTAGTTTTTTGTACATCCGGAAGTAGTTTTGGAAAGTAATCGTCGCCATTGTTTTTGTTTCATCTTCAATTTCGACGCCTTCTTTTGCTTCAATCGCTTGATGCAAGCCATCAGAATAACGACGACCATCCATGATACGACCAGTAAATTGGTCAACAATTAAGACTTTATTGTCTTGAACCACGTAATCAATGTCTAATAACATGATATAGTTTGCCCGTAACGCTTGATCTAAATGGTGCGTTAATGCTGTATTTTCAATATCGTAAAGGTTATCCAGTCCGAAAGTCTGTTCAGCTTTTTCAATACCAGCTTCTGTTAAACCAATTGTTTTAGACTGAATATCAATTTTGTAATCTTCGTCTTCTTTTAAGCGTTTGACAAAATTATCCGCACGCGTATAGAGTGCTGTCGATTTTTCAGCTTGTCCAGAAATAATTAATGGGGTTCTTGCTTCATCAATTAAGATTGAATCCACTTCATCGACAATTGCATAGTTTAATGGACGTTGAACCATTTGGCTGCGATAAACTACCATGTTATCACGTAAATAGTCAAATCCTAATTCGTTATTTGTACTATAAGTAATATCACAGTTATATGCTTCACGTTTTTCATCAGAAGATTTAGAGTTAATGTTTAAGCCAACGCTTAAACCTAAGAAATTATATAATTCTCCCATTTCGTTAGAGTCACGGGTTGCTAAGTATTCATTAACTGTAACAACGTGTACTCCTTCGCCAGATAGTGCATTCAAGTATACAGGCATTGTGGCAGTCAAGGTTTTCCCTTCACCTGTTCTCATTTCAGGAATGTTCCCGTCATGAAGCACAATCCCACCCATTAATTGGACACGGTACGGGAATAAACCTAGTACTCGTTTAGCGGCTTCACGAACAACCGCAAACGCTTCTGGTAAGAGTTCGTCTAAGGTTTCCCCTTTTTGATAACGGGCTTTAAATTCATCTGTTTTTTCACGTAATTGTTCATCGCTTAGTTGTTCCATTGCACTTGCGTGTGCATCAATTTTATCGGCGATTTTTTCTAATCGTCTTAATTCTTTTTTATCGTTTTCAATCATTTTTTTCAAAAAATTTGCCATTGGTATCTGTGTTCCTTTCAATTACCTCTTTTTATTTTTGTATCCTTTTTGTACAAGAAGCACAATCTATCCGTTTTATTTTATCATTACTTGACGAGAAAGAAAACCATTTCTCTCTATTTTGCAGACATTTTCCTTTAAAAGAGGTACTTTTAAAGTTATTTTATGTATTTCTTTATTTTTTCTTTCTTGCGTACTTTAAAGATGTTTAAAGAGCTGAAATGCACAAAGGCATTTCAGCTCTTATTTTAAGCTTTAGTCTGTTTCAATCAAGCCATATTTACCATCTTTACGACGGTAAACAATGCTTGTTCCATTTGTTTCAGCATCTTCAAAAATGAAGAAGTTGTGTCCTAACATGTTCATTTGTAAAACAGCTTCTTCACTGTCCATCGGTTTTAATGATAGACGTTTTGTACGAACGATGTCTAATTCTGAAGGTGTTTCTTCTGTTTCTTCACCAACTAAGAAGACAGCGGCTTTTGTATTGTTACGTCCTGTTTCACGAGATTTTCTGTTGATTTTTGTTTTAAATTTACGAATTTGTCGTTCTAATTTATCGACAACCAAATCAATACTTGCGTATAAATCAGGTGACGTTTCTTCAGCTCGTAAAACTAGATAAGGAAGAGGAATAGTAACCTCGACTTTGGCTGTTTTTTCAGTGTACACTTTCAAATTCACGTGAACCGTTGCTTCAGGTGAATCGCTGAAATATCTTTCTAATTTACCGACTTTTTTCTCAACATAGTCTCGAATCGCTTCGGTTACCTCGATATTTTCTCCACGTACATTATATCTAAACATAACAATTACCCCTTTCATCTACCAGTAAAGAAAAGATTAAAGGACCACTCTTTAATTCCCTTCTTCTTAATTTCATTATATCGAATAATCTGGGTTTTGCCAACAAAATAGTCATCAATTTTATGAATTCTTTTCTTTTTACCGCGCGAGAGTAAACGTATTCAAACTTTTAGGATAACAGTTATTGATAACAGCAGCTGCGTGAAAAAGAGTTCGTCCAGTGGTATAGATGTCATCCACCAAAATAACAGAACAATTTTTTAATTTTTCTTGATTTTCTTTTTGGATCGCGAATGGTTGTTGCAACCGCATCCTTTCCTTTCTGGTTTTCTTAGATTGCGGAATATTTTCCTCTTTTCTGATTAAAAAAGGTGTGTATAGAACATCAGCCGCTTCTAGCAAGCCAATTACTTGATTAAAGCCTCGTTCTTGCATTCTTTTTTCGGATAAGGGCACCGGAATAATATAGTCCGCAGAATGTTGCTGAAAGTAAAAATTTATTTCCTCATTAAAACACGTTCTTAAGCGATAGTCTCCTTGAAATTTATAGCGTTCCATCCACTCTTGCATTTCTTCATCATAATGAAACAACGCTGCATTATGAAAAGAATACTCTGGATAAAGTAGCTGCCACCTTTGACAATCAAAACAATAATGCTCTCGGCTGACTCGACTGCAGCCAAAACAAGTGCCTGTCATTGGCAGTTTCTGGAACTTTGCTTGGCATTGCTGGCAAAGTGAAGGACTCGCCCATGTTTTAAAACGTAAGAGCATTTTTAATGTTATCTCCAAACGAATGGGCTCTGCGCAATTTTTACAATCCATCTAACATCCCTCGTTTGCTAGCCAAGCGATTCATTTGCTTGATTTGCCGAATCGCCTCTTTCATATCTCTTGTTTCTCCATCATGTAAAAATAAAACTTCACCGTAATTGAATTCTTGCCTTCGATCGACTCGACCCGCGATTTGGACAAGTGTCGAAGAAGTGAAGACTCGATGATTGGCACCATAAACAATAACTGAGACTGCATCAAAAGTCACACCACGTTCTAAAATGGTTGTAGTGATCAAAATATCCGTTTTCTGCTGACGCATTGCTTGAACTTTTTCCAGGCGAAGCTCATCACTACCATAAACGGCAACAACTTCTTTGTCGGAAAATCGCTTAGCTATTAATGCATGTAATTGGTGAATTAATGAAATGCTTGGGCAAAATAGTAAAACTGAATTACGCGCCAATAAACGTCTCACATGATGTGCAATGAGTTTAATATTTTTGGTAGAAATACGTTGCCACGACTGAACCCAAAATCGACGTGGCACAGGTAATGGCCTACGATGATATCTTGCTGGCAAAATACTGGCTGCTAATTTTTTTTGCTGTAAAAGCTTCCGCAATTCTTTCGTAGGGGTTGCTGTTAAGTACACCAAACTACTTCTTTTTTTTCGTGCGTTACGCACCCCATAATAAAGATGCTCGTTATTAACAAAAGGAAAAGAGTCTACTTCATCAACGATGAGTAAATCAAATGCCTGATGAAATTTCAATAATTGATGTGTGGTGCAAATCACTAATTTCGTATAACGATACGCTTCTTGACTGTTTCCATGAAGTAAAGCAATCGCTTCATGAGGAAAAACCGCTTGGATTCTGGGATACAGTTCTAAGCAAACATCGACACGCGGCGAAGCCAACGCAATCCGTCCCCCTTCTTGTAAGGTTTGGTGCAAAACAGCAAATAACATTTCCGTCTTGCCTGCACCCGTAACTGCCCACACTAACCGATTCTCTCTTACTTTTGCTGTCTCACAAAGTTCAACTGAGATTGCTTGTTGTCCCTTTGTTAATTGTCCAGACCACTCAAAAAAGACAGTTCTTGGGCTATTGGGCCTTTCTGGTAAATGACAAAATTTTTGACAAGAAGTCACACGTCCTAATTGAATGCAAGCATGACAGTAGTAAACATTTGTCGCCAGTCTATTTTCTTTTTTGGATACGACTTCCCCGCACCGCTGACATTGAATGGTTAGGGGTGAACGCTCTAACATGGTTGGTAAATAAACCAGTTTTGTCTGTATTGAACGTTCTGTTTCTTCAAGAATTATTTTACGACCATGTAAATCTTCCATGTTAACCACCTCATTTATAAAATACGCATTTCTCTAACTTTTTTGCGAAAAAGGAAATCTCCAACCGCTATCTTTCTATTCTTATCTAGTTGTGACCTACTAAACGAACTCTTGATACGCTTTATTGTTTACACCATTTTTCTACTCTCGACTTGCCTATATGCAGATTTTTGATAAACAAATTTATCTACCTTTAAAGAAAAATTAATGTTAAAGTATATCTAGTACTCTAAGCTTTAATTTGAAAAGACTAGAAAGGAGTAAGTTTTATCATGGAAAACATTTTTTTAAAAAGACTAGAACTCAAAGCTTTTGAAGAAGATTCTGTTTTTTCAAAAATTGAAGGGCTGAATAAATTTAATTCACTAAATTTAAAAAAACCTATTACTTTTTTTTCAGGTGAAAATGGAACTGGAAAATCCACTTTACTAGAAGCAATCGCAGTCAATTGGGGATTTAATCCTGAAGGCGGTAGTATTAATTTTAATTTCTCTACAAACGATACTCACTTGGATTTACAGAATTATTTAACTGTTGGGAAAAGTGTAAAGCGTGCTACGGATGGTTTCTTTTTAAGAGCTGAAAGTTTCTACAATGTTGCTACATATGCAGAAAATATAGACTTAGATTTTTCTGAATACGGCGATAAATCCTTACATCATCAATCACACGGCGAAAGTTTTTTGAATCTGGTGAACCATCGGTTTAGAGGGAATGGTCTGTACCTATTAGATGAACCTGAAGCGGCTCTCTCACCTCAACGCCAGCTAGCTTTAATGGTCTCTATAAAAAAACTAATTGATGAGGGATCTCAGTTCATTATTGTCTCTCATTCACCTATATTACTTGCAATGCCTGACTCACAAATTATTTCTTTTGATAAAGATAGACCTTTGGAAATCTCGTATGAAGAAAGTATGCCTTATGAAATAACCTCATTATTTTTAAACAACAAAAACAGAATTCTCTCTCATTTATTTGCTGAATAAGTCTGTTAATTGCTTGTGTCATACTATAATGACTGGTATATAAAAATATTGTTAATCATTCTTTGAATGATTACTTTCAGACTACGGAAAAGTGCGTTCAATATTCAGAAAATAGATTGTTAAGTATGTTTTTTTCTTAGTATCCAGATCAAAGTAAAAAAATTAAAGACAGTTGTCTTTCTCTAGCTCACAGGGCTAATTTCGGTTCTATAATTTATGGAACTGATGAACCAGAGTGGATTCTTCAGCCCAATTCTAATTAACTAAAGTCACAAAAAAGACAAGTTGCTTTTTCGAAGATTCTCGAAAAAACAACTTGTTTTTTTACTCTTTTTTATCTGCTTGTGCTAACAAACCCAAGGCTTGTTCCAAAACTTTTTCCCCGTTCATTAAGCCGTAATCTGACATGCTAATGACATCTGTTGGGATACCTTTTGGTGATAGACGCTTTTCAAAATCACTCTTCATATAACGAACTTGTGGACCTAACAATAACACATCGACTGGATTATTTTCTAAATTCGTTTCTGCTTCCGATGCAGAAGCCGCAAATATATGGGCATCTAACCCTTGATTAAATGCTGCTTTTTGCATTTTTGTAACAAGCAAACTAGTACTCATTCCTGCGGAGCAAACTAACATAATTGTTTTTTTTGACATTTTAACAGCCCCTTTTACCATTGCCTTTTTCAATTTTCAACATTGTCTATTAAAAATATTATAGTGTAAAGTTAATTTTTGTCAATCATTCTTGTTTTTTAAAGCGGATACAATCTTGATTTAAACGTACCATGCTGACTTCAGCAATTTATTAAATACCACATATTCTTTTTCCAAATTCACTTGAACTACTTGGTAACTCGCATTCAACCAACCATAAGCGCCCTTTTCTGGATGCTTATAATCGTTCGCCCACCAATCGACATCTGTCTTAGCAGTTTTCGGTAAACCAGAATGAGGGAATAACAATTCATCAAACTGGGTAAAGGTCAAGGTAACTTGGGAACCGCCATTCGTTTTCAAATAATGAGTAATTGTATCATATTTTTTCTGTCGTGTATGTACCATTTTCCAGCGCCTCCCTTTTCTCTATCATACCTTATTATAACGTTTTTTTCCAAAAATCTCACAAAAAAGATGAGATAAAAAGTTGCTATTCAGTTGATTCTTTTTTATACTGACTTTATTACGAGAGAAAAGGATGCCCATATGTTAGAAAGCTATATTACAGTCAAACAAGATGGTTTCAGCGAGATTGAAATCAAGAAATCGCGGTTTATCTGTTCTGTAAAGCGCGTAACATCAGAAGAAGAAGCAAAAGCCTTTATCGCCGCAATAAAAAAAGAACATTGGAAAGCCAATCATAATTGTAGTGCTTTTGTGATCGGCGAAAAAAATGACATTCAGCGGAGCAGCGATGACGGCGAACCTAGTGGCACTGCTGGTGTTCCAATGCTGGAAGTCTTAAAGAAAAAAGAGTTAATCAATGTAGTGGCTGTTGTCACTCGTTATTTTGGCGGAATAAAATTAGGCACTGGTGGTTTAATCCGAGCATATAGTCATGCTCTTTCGCACACTTTAGATGAA
The DNA here is from genome assembly GCF_051712285.1 of Enterococcus sp. DIV1337a. NCBI lineage: Bacteria > Bacillati > Bacillota > Bacilli > Lactobacillales > Enterococcaceae > Enterococcus > Enterococcus sp. DIV1337a. Next base: position 1,475,745 of record NZ_JBIOOP010000001.1, read on the forward strand.
ATTGGTTTAGTCATTGGCAAATTGCAACAAGAGCTATTGATTACGATCGCCTATCCTTTATTAGGAAAAGCCCAAGCCTTTTTGGAACATAGTCCCTACACGCTTAAAGAAACTATTTACACAGAATCTATTCAGTTGATTTGTTTAGTTGATGAACAAGCAACAGAAACATTTATAGCCGAAATGACGGATCTACTTAACGGTCAGTTGACAATTGAAAAAGGCGCAACAAGCTATCACGAACTACCATTTAACGAAAAAGGAGCACAATCAAATGACATTTGAAGAAGTATTGCCACAGATTAAAGCAGGAAAAAAAGCCGTACGTAAAGGCTGGAGCGGTTTTGAACTTTTTATTGAATTACGTGATGAAATTGGCACCTCCGAAGGTGAATTTTTACAAGTTACCCCGTATTTTTTAATCAAAACTTCTGATGAAGGCTACAGCATGTTTTCACCAACACCTTGTGATGTCTTGGCAGAAGATTGGGTGATTGTTGAAGCATAACTACACACATAAGGTCTGGCAGATTACGGCGATTGCCCGTTCCTCCAGACCTTAATTTTATAAACGTTTAAAGGAGTTTTTCTTATGCCAAAAGAATTTGAAACAAAACGGGTGCTTGTAACCGGCGCAGCTTCAGGGATTGGCCAAGCACAGGCAATTGCCTTTGCTGAGCAGGGCGCTGAGGTTATTGGCATCGACCTAGACGAAACAGGACTAAAGCAGACAGCCGCACTGGTTAACTTAGATTCTACTAAGTCGTTTACTTATTTTGTCGGTGATGTGTCTTCTCCCTCATTTGTGCAAGCCACGATGAAACAAATTGTGAAAGACAAAGGACAAATTGATATTTTATTAAATACGGCAGGTATTTTAGATGATTATCGTCCTTCTCTAGAAACTTCGGAAGCTTTATGGGATCAAATTTTAGCAACCAATTTAAAAAGTGTTTTTTTAGTGACCAATGCTCTATTACCTTATTTCCTCCAACAAAAAAAAGGAGTAATCGTTAATATGGCATCTATCGCTGGCTTAGTAGCTGGGGGCGGCGGTGCAGCGTACACTGCCTCCAAACACGCAATCATCGGGTATACAAAACAACTTTCCTACGATTATGCCAAATTAGGCCTTCGAGCAAATGCGATTGCGCCAGGTGCCATCCAAACACCCATGAACGCAGCTGATTTTGCAGGAGAAGGCGAACTGGCTACGTGGGTAGCACGTGAAACACCCGCGGGCCGTTGGGCACAGCCACAAGAAGTAGCAAAACTTTCATTATTTCTAGCTAGTGATAACGCTGATTATATCCATGGTACAGTCATGACTATTGATGGTGGTTGGACCATGAAATAAAAAGACTTTACAGAGTGTCTATTATTCAGTAACATGTAACACAGTGAGGTAACTCACACCATAACACTTCAGTTGGCTTTGCTGCCCTTCCTTTGGTTATGGTTATCACTAAAACACGTTGTTGTTTTATAAAGGAGAATCTCAAATGAATCATTCATCAAACCCACAAACCAGTACGTGGTCAGCTACGACTTTGGCTAAAATGGCTTTGGTTACCGCCTTGTATGTCGTCGTCACTGTACTTCTCGCTCCGCTTAGTTTTGGTCCGATACAGCTTCGTCTTGCCGAATTATTTAATTATTTAGGCGTTTTTAACAAGCGATATATCTGGTCCATTACGTTAGGGGTTGCGATTGCCAATACCGCTTCGCCTCTTGGTATCATCGATATAGTCATCGGTAGCTCTGGCACGTGCGCAGTCTTATGGATTGCCTATTTGGCGACAAAAAATCAGCAAAATTTGTTGATTAAACTGATGCTGACGGCCATTATTTTTGCTTTGTCCATGTTCACTGTCGCCGGACCCTTAACGTTCTTTTACCAGTTGCCTTTTTGGTACACTTGGTTAACCGTTGGCCTTGGTGAACTTCTTTCAATGACAGTCGGCGGTATCCTGATTTACGTGTTAAATAAAAAAATACAGCTTGTAAAACGCATCGAAGAATAAAAAAGCGCTTGGGATATAAATTCCAAGCGCCTTTTTGACTCTATCCTTTAAGTTGAATGAAGTCTGCTTGCCATTTCCCAAGAGAAGGATTGTAATCAAAATACCAAAGTTGTGAAAAGTATTGTTTTTGATGCTTGTATCCCGATAAAACACGACCGCTTTGAGCATCTTCCTCGTAGTCAATACAAGAAAAATGAATCATCAGTGAAAAACTAGTTTCACTAATATGATGATAATTCGAAGCTGGCGCTACTTTCACTTTTTTCACATGATTTCTGATGCCCGCTTGTTGATTTGCTTGTAATACTGCAAGATGTTTTTGATAAAGTTTTTCTGTATAGTTATCTTTGACTACAGACAAGTTTTCTTGATCCCACGCTTGTTGTATTTCTAAAAACGTTTGTTGTATTTCTTTTAAGAATGCCTTTTTTTCTTTTGATGTTCCAGGTAAGGCCGCCCACATTTCTTGAAAAGCACCTTCATCGACTGGTTGATTTCTACGACGTCTTTGCAAAATCACCGCGCCCCCAAAAAGGACAAAAAACGCTGTTGAAATTAAGCCTTCCAGTGGCGTTGTGTTGCTGGTTCCTGTCTCATTATGATGAACATAACTCCTTGATCCATTACCGCCTGACGAAAAACCATTCGAGGGATTGCCACCGCTAGGACTTTCTACACGACCACCGCCATAGCCACCAGCTACAGCCGCCGCTTGATTCGGCCATAAAAAAAAGACCATGACACATCCCACAAAAACCAAAATTAACTTTCTCATTTTCTCACCTTTCGATCCCTTCAAACCAACAAATTAATAAATAGACGCAGAATACTAAACAAAGCGCCAAGATTAACAATGATTAAAAACACCTTTAGCCATCTACCGTATGGTTGTGCTGATTGATAACTTCGTTGATAAATGCTTAAGCCAAACAGGACTACTGGCCACATAAATATACTAGATCTTGGGCCAAACGAATTACCCTCGCCCCAAAAGTTCACATGAATGGGCACATGAGCTGGTAAATCAGGATAAACCACCGCACTTAATAACAGTAAACTGACTGCCAAGACACTTGTAACAATAAACAACCCCTGACTAATTTTTTCAATCTGCTTCTCTCTCATTATCTTAGCTTTCTCCTCTAGTTTAATGATAAATATACTATCAGTTTATGCCTCCCTATTTGAATTTGCAATAAAAAAAAGACAAGGAAACATTCGATTAAATGTCCTTGCCTGTTTAAAAATGTTAAACCAAGCCTTTCAGGCCTATATCTTTTCGAAAATACATTCCAGGAAATGAGTAATTATCCAATGTCTGATAAACTTTTTTACGCGCTTCTTCAAGAGTCGAAGCAGTCGCTTCTACTAAAAAGATTCGTCCGCCAGCCGAAACCAGAGACTGCTCTGAACGGGCTACTCCTGCATAATAGATGGTTTCACCAGACATTTTTGGCAATGGCAGGCTTGTCTTGTATTGATTAGGATAGCCTTCTGCTGCTACAACAACACCAATACTCGCTAACTCATTCCATTCAATCGTTGGTTGCTCTTTCGTCAACAATGAAGAAATTATTTCTGAAAGGGGACTCTCTAAGCGGGCCAACACAACTTGTGTTTCTGGATCCCCAAATCGAGCATTAAATTCAATAACCTTGGGGCCAGTTGCTGTTTGGATTAGACCAGCATATAAAATCCCTTGAAACGGACGTTTTTCATTCACCATTCCTTTAGCAGTCGGTTTCAGGACTTGGCTAATGGCTTGCTGAACCGCTTCTTCTGGGATCTGAGGCACTGGTGTGTAAGCGCCCATTCCCCCTGTATTCGGCCCAATATCCCCATCGAAAATCCGCTTATGATCTTGAGCAATCACCATAGGATATACCTTCTCATTAGAAACAAAGGCCATTAAGGAAAATTCTTCTCCTTGCAAAAATTCTTCGATTACGACCGTTTGACCGCTTGCTCCAAATTGTTGGTCCTCCATCATCGCAACTAGCGTTCGTTTTGCGGCTGCTTTTGTTTCAGCAACCACTACTCCTTTTCCAGCTGCCAAACCATCTGCTTTAATAACAATTGGTACTCCTTGCTGTTCAATATATTCTAAGGCAGGTGCCAAACATTGAAAGACCCGATAATCCGCCGTCGGAATCTGGTATTTACGCATAAAATCTTTCGCAAAACTTTTTGAACCTTCAATTATTGCGGCTGCTTTTGTCGGCCCAAAAATCAGTAATCCCGCTTCTTGAAAGGCATCTACAATCCCTTCAATTAATGGCGTTTCCGGGCCGACGAATGTCCAATCAATCTGATTATCCTTCGCAAATTGAATTAATTCCGTTTGCTGCTCTTCATTGATAGGTACAGTCCGAATATTATCACCATTCATACCAGGGTTACCTGGTGCACAATAAACAGTCTTGACTTTGTCTTCTTGCTGTAATTTTTTGGCGATTGCGTGTTCACGTCCACCACGCCCAATCACTAATATGTTCATCGGTTTCTCCTTTAAATATTAATGTTTGAAATGACGAGTCCCAGTAAAAATCATCGCAATACCATAATGATTCGCTAGATCGATTGATGCTTGGTCTTTAATGCTCCCGCCTGGCTGAATAATTGCTTGAATGCCATGTTGTGCAGCATATTCCACGCTATCTGCCATGGGGAAAAAGGCATCACTTGCTAAGACGGCCCCTTGTAATTTTCCAGCTGCTTGGGCTTGATCAACTGCAATTTTTACTGAACCAATTCGATTCATTTGACCAGCGCCAATCCCCACCGTTTGGCTTTCATTGGCTAAAACAATAGCGTTTGATTTTACATGTTTGACTGCTTTCCAAGCAAAGTTCAAGGCGTCTCTTTCGGCTGGTGTGGGTTGGCGCTCTGTAACAACTTGCCATGCTTGGTCATTTTCAACAACTGTATCCTGTTCTTGAATTAATAACCCGCCCATAACAGAAACTAATTCCACCGCTTTTTTTTCTTGAGCATGAAAATCTAACGTTAACAAACGAAGATTCTTTTTCTGAGATAACAGTGCCAAAGCTTCTTCCTCAAAACTAGGCGCAATAATTATCTCTAAAAAGATTTGATGCATTTCAGCCGCAGTCGCTTGGTCCACTGGACGATTCAAAACAACAATGCCACCAAAAATTGAAACTGGATCTGCTTCAAATGCCTGACGATAGGCTGCCAAAATCGTTTTTCCTGTTCCAATTCCACATGGGTTCATATGTTTAACAGCGACGACCGTTGGTTCTGTAAACTCGCTAGCAATCCGGAGTGCTGCATCAGCATCTCGAATATTGTTATATGACAGTTCTTTGCCATGAAGTTGTCGAGCGGAAGCAATGGATAATGATACAGGTACAACGGATTGATAAAAGGTGGCTTGTTGATGGCTATTTTCGCCATAACGCAATGTTTGCTTGCGTTCATAAGTGAACGTCTGTTTCTCTGGTTCAGTTTCACCCACTTGCGTCGTTAAATAGTCAGCGATAAGCGCGTCATAAGCAGCGGTATGACGAAAGACTTTTGCTGCTAATCTTTTTCTAGTGGCTAACTGGCTAGTTCCAGTGCTGCTAATTTCACTTAATACCTGTTCATAATCACTAGGATCAACCACTGCTGTTACGTCTTGATAATTTTTTGCCGCTGAACGTAACATGCTAGGACCGCCAATATCAATCATTTCAATCGCTTCTGCTTCAGAGATCGCTGGTTTTAAAATTGTTTCTTTAAATGGATAAAGATTCACTACTACAAGGTCAATAAAGTGAATGCCTTGTTCAGTCAGTGCTTTTTGATGCGCTTGGTTTCCCCTTTTCGCCAAAAGTCCACCATGGATGTTCGGATGTAACGTTTTGACACGGCCATCTAACATTTCTGGAAAGCCAGTGATGTCGTCAATAGCAAGTGTCGGTACCCCCGCTTCTTCTAAGACAGTCCTTGTTCCCCCCAGTGGAGATAATTTCAAAGCCATTTGCAACTAAGCCTGCTGCAAATGTTGTCACTCCTGTTTTGTCTGAAACGCTAATCAATGCTCTTTTGGTCATTTCGTTGTCTCCTTTACAATTTGTGAAATTACTTTTGGGTACCATTCGTGCTCAAGAGCATGAATTTTCTCTGTTAATGTGTCCAATGTGTCTTCGGTGTCAATCTTGGTTGTTGTTTGGAAAATAATCGGTCCTGTATCAACCCCAGAGTCAACATAATGGATAGTGATTCCTGTTATTTTCACTCCATAATGAAATGCCTCTTCAATTCCTTGAAGACCTGGAAAACTAGGTAACAGAGAAGGATGAATATTGACGATTCTCTTTGGATAAGCCTCCAGTAAAGTCTTGCCGATAATTCTCAAATAACCAGCTAACACGATTAAATCGATCTGATGCTCTTTTAAATGTTTCAATACTTGTTCCTCATACTGCGCACGAGATGGAAAATCAGATGGTGAAAAGCAAACAACGGGAAGCTTGCGTTTTTGGGCGCGTGTCAATACGTATGCTTCAGGCTGGTCACAAAAGACTAAGCTCAACTGCCCTGCGATTTTTTTCTGGGAAAAAGCTGTAGCAATCGCCTCAAAATTGCTACCATTGCCAGAGGCAAAAACAGCTATCTTCATAAGGCTTCCTTAAAAATAACGGCTTTCGTTTCCCTAGGTACCAAACGACCAATTTCAAAAGCTTCTGGCAAAAGCTCCTGAAATTTTTCGACATGCTCTGGACTTACCGCTAAAATCATCCCTAGACCCATATTGAAAATTTCATACATTTCTTCAGGCGGAATTTCACCATATTTTTGAATCAACTTAAAAATTGGTAGCACTGGCCAACTGTTTAATTGAATCTCTGCAGCTAATGAGGAAGAAAACATTCTTGGTAGATTTTCCAAAAAACCGCCGCCAGTAATATGTGCAGCCCCATGTACGAGTCCTGCTTTTAACAATGGCAATAATTCCTTCACGTAAATTTTTGTCGGTATTAATAATTCTTCCCCTAACGTTTTGGGGGCCAATTCTGGAAACTCGTCCGTTGTTTTAAACGAATGTTTCTTAAAAAAAACATCTCTTACTAAAGAGTAACCATTAGAATGAAGACCACTTGAAGGAAGACCAATCAAGAAATCGCCTTCTTTTACATTACTTGGTGCCAAGAGTTGACTTTTCTCAGCAATACCCACGGCAAAACCAGCCACGTCATAAGCATCTGCTTCATACATATCAGGCATTTCAGCTGTTTCGCCCCCAATTAAGGCTGCATTTGCCTCACAACAGCCAGCCGCAACACCCGCAACAATTGCTTCAACTTTAGCTGGATTAACGGTTCCTAACGCTAAATAATCTAAAAAATATAACGGTTCGGCTCCTTGTGCGACGACATCATTGACACACATTGCTACACAATCAATTCCGATTGTCTCGTGTTGCTGTTCTTCAATTGCTAAGAGTAACTTTGTACCTACGCCATCTGTTCCTGATACCAAAACTGGTTCTTTAAGCTTGTAACTACTTAAATCAAAACAACCGCCAAAACCACCAAGCATGCCCAACGTTCCCGTCCGTTGCGTTTTTTGGCTATGCTTTTGAATTCGTTCTACTACTTCGTATCCCGCCTCAACATTTACGCCAGCTTTTGAATAGGCATTTTCCATTTCAATTCCTCCTAGTTTCTTTTTTCAAGGATGCTTGATATTGTTCTTCATAATCATACAAAGGCGTTGGGTAGTCTCCATTAAAGTAAGCCATACACAACCCAGAATAAGGAGCATCATAATTTAATTGAATCCCATCAATCAGCCCTGCTTCACTCAAAAAAGCAAGCGAATCTGCGCCAATCTGCTCTTTGATCTCTTCAATTGAATAGTTTGCCGCAATTAGTTCGTCCCTAGTCTGTATATCAATGCCATAAAAACAGGGATATTTTAATGGTGGTGAAGCAATTCTGACATGAACTTCTTGCGCTTCTGCTTCTTTTAATAAATGAATAATACGCCGAATAGTGGTCCCACGAACGATCGAGTCATCAACTAAAATGACTTTTTTCCCTTTGACCACGCCACGAACTGCCGATAGTTTCATACGGACACCTTGTTCTCTTAATTCTTGTGTTGGCTGAATGAATGTTCGAGCGACATATTGATTTTTTACTAAACCTAGTTCGTAAGGAATCTTTGCTTCTTCTGCATAGCCACTAGCTGCAGACAATGACGAGTTGGGCACTCCAATCACCATATCAGCTGCAACTGGACTTTCGATTGCCAAGTTCTTCCCCATTCTTTTACGTGCTGTATGCACATTAACTCCAGCAATATTTGAATCTGGTCGCGCAAAATAAATATATTCCATTGCGCAAATCGCTGGTTGGACTTCCGTAGTGAAAACCTCTATTTGCAAGCCTTCATCAGAAATGATGACTACTTCACCAGGTGCCACATCTTGAATAAAGCGAGCGCCAACTGTTTCTAATGCACACGTTTCGGATGCCACAACATACGCGCCATTGTTCATTTGTCCGATGGAGAGAGGACGAAAGCCATTGGAATCGAGTGCAGCAATCATCATTGTTTCTGTTAGTAAAAGATAAGCAAAGCCCCCCTTAACCAAATTCAAGCTCTCTTTTAGTTTATCGAGAAACGAGGCAGCAGTGCTTTTTCGAATCAAGTGCATTAAAATTTCAGTGTCTGAATTGGAATGAAAAATTGCCCCCTCTGTTTCTAGTTGTTTTCGTAAACGCTTGGCATTTGTCAAATTGCCATTGTGCGCTAACCCAATTTGACTATCATAAAATTTAAACAAAAATGGCTGGATATTATCCACGCTACCCGTACCAGCGGTTGCATAGCGTACATGACCAATAGCCGCTGTTCCCTCTAACGCATTCAGTTGTTCTTGCTTTTGGAAGACTTCTGCTAATAAACCTAAATCACGGTGCCCATCTAATTTCCCAGAATTGTTCGCCACAATTCCCGCGCCTTCTTGGCCTCGATGCTGTAAGCTGTGTAAGCCAAAATAGGTCACTTGTGCCGCTTCTGGATGACCCCAAATACCAAAAATACCACACTCTTCATTTAAGCTTTTTGCTTCATAAGACATGGAATCGCATCCTCCCATAAGGCTTTGGCTTCTTTTGTTGAACAATTGATCACATCATCTAACGCATGAATGACCAAACCAGTTTCAGTCACTTTCCCAATGTGTTGGGCTTTTTTTCCAATAAGTGTTTCAAATGCTTCTTGATGCTGGGGACTAACTGAAAGAATAAAACGGGATTGCGTCTCCGCGAATAGATATTCTTTTTTTAATGGCAGTGTCACCTGTAACCCCAATTCGTTGGCAAAAGTCGATTCGGCTAAAGCAACGGCAACGCCGCCTTCAGCGCAATCATGGGCGCTAGCAACCAGGCCCGCTTGAATTGCTTTTAAAACTAATTCTTGGTTTGCTTTTTCCTCTTTTAAATCAAATGAGCGTAATTGCCCTTCAATTCGACCCAGTTGCATTATTTGAATTTCTGAGCCGTTAAAATCTGCGTGAGTTTCACCGATGAGATAAATTAAGTCATCAATTTGTTTAAACGCTTGTGTGGTAATATGTGATACATCTTCAATCACTCCCACCATGCCGATCATCGGCGTAGGATAAATGGCTTGACCATCTGTTTCATTGTAAAGAGAGACGTTCCCTGAAATCACGGGTGTTCCTAGTTGACGGCAGGCTGCGGCGATTCCATCCGCTGATGTCCATAATTCCCAAAAACTTTCTGGTTTATCTGGGGAACCATAATTCAAGCAATCAGTGATAGCCAAAGGTTGTGCCCCACTTGCAACAATATTACGAGCTGCTTCTGCAACCGCAATTTGCCCACCAATTTCAGGATTTAAATACAAATAACGGCTATTACAATCTGTCGTCATCGCTAAGGCTTTGTTGGTGCCCCGCACTCTTAAAACAGCTGCATCACTTCCTGGTTGCACCACTGTATTCGTTTGGACTTGACTATCATAGGTTTCGTAAACTGATTTTTTTGATGCAATCGTTGGCTGTTGCAATAGACGTTTTAATAATTCCGTACTATTCGCAATTTCTGGAATGAAGGGGGCTAATTTTTTAAAAGCACGCATCCGTTCTGGTTCTTGATAAGCTTTCTGGTAGACAGGTGCTTCTTCTGCTAAAGCATCTACTGGTACATCTGCGACTATTTTGCCCCTGTGAAAGACACGATACTGTCCATCATCTGTTACGGATCCAATCGCTACCGCTTCTAAGTCATACGTTTGAAATAATTCACAAACTTGCTGTTCTGTTCCTTTTTCCACACAGATTAACATCCGTTCTTGGGACTCAGACAAGAGCATTTCATAGGGACTCATCTGCGTCTCTCTCTGCGGAACTTTATCTAGCTCTAGAATCAAGCCTGAACCTGCTTTTGATGCCATTTCAGCACTTGAAGAAACCAAGCCTGCCGCCCCCATATCTTGGATGCCGATTAAAATATCTTGATGATTTTTGATTAAATCAAGACAAGCTTCCAATAATAATTTTTCCATAAACGGATCACCTACTTGTACCGCAGATCGTTGCTGTTCTTCGCCTTTACTAAATTCTTCTGAAGCAAAGGTCGCACCATGAATCCCATCTCGTCCTGTTTTCGCACCTACGTAAAGAATGCTATTTCCGACGCCTTTTGCTTGGCCTTTTTGAATCTCATCATGACGAATCAATCCCACACACATAGCATTAACAAGTGGGTTTCCTTGATAACATGGTTCAAAAGCAATTTCGCCGCCAACGGTTGGAATACCAATACAATTTCCATAACCGCTAATCCCCGCCACAACTTCTTGAAACAAATAACGTGTTCGCGCATCCGTCAGTTCGCCAAATCTTAACGAATCCAATAAAGCAATCGGCCGCGCGCCCATACTGAAAATATCGCGAATAATTCCACCAACGCCTGTAGCTGCTCCTTCGTAAGGTTCCACTGCAGAAGGATGATTATGGCTCTCTGCTTTAAAAACAACAGCTAATCCTTCACCAATATCGACAATCCCAGCTCCTTCACCAGGACCTTGAAGCACTTGTGGCCCTTCCGTCGGAAACTTTTTTAAAACGGTCTTGGAATTTTTGTAAGAGCAATGTTCACTCCACATCACGGAAAATAAGCCAGTTTCTGTATAATTAGGTTCTCTTTGCAAAATGGTCTCAATCTGATGATATTCTTCATCTGTTAATCCCCATTCTGCATACAACCGTGTCTCCTTGATTTCTTTTGGTGTTGGTTCATTCATCATTGGCTTAATTCCTTTCCAAAGTTTTTAATGATTGAAGCAAAAAAGCTGCGTCCATCTGTTGAACCTAACAATTCTTCCATCGCTCGTTCCGGATGAGGCATCATTCCTAGAACATTGCCCTGTTCATTACAAATACCAGCAATATTCGCAAGACTACCGTTCACCCTTTCTTGATACGTAAAAACAATTTGGTTCTTTTCTTTCAGCTCTTTCAACGTTTTTTCATCACAATAGTAATTACCTTCGCCATGTGCTACTGGTAAATGTATCGAGACATTTTCAGGATACTCGCTTGTAAACTTTGTGTGCGTATTCACTTTCAACGGGACACTTTTACAAATAAAACGAAGCGAATCATTTCTTAGCAACGTACCAGGAAGCAAGCCAATTTCTGTTAAAATTTGAAAGCCATTACAAGTACCAAAAACCATTTTGCCTTCTGTAGCAAAGCGAATCACCTCATTGATAATTGGTGAAAACCGAGCAATTGCACCACAACGTAAGTAATCGCCATAAGAAAAACCACCAGGCAACAACACGCCATCAAATTTTGCTAAAGAAGTTGTATCGTGTCGGACAAATTCTGCATCGACGCCCATCACATCTTTGACAGCCCACAATAAGTCTGCATCACAATTGGATCCTGGAAAAACAATCACTGCCAATTTCATTTAAATTTCCTCCAAAGATAAAATTTCAAAACGATAGGATTCCATATTTACATTGGCTAATAGTTGATCGCAAATTTGTTCAATTTTCTCTTCAACTGATTCTGTCTGCTGGACGCGCATTTCAAAATACTTACCGACACGGATTTCGGCTACTTCTGTAAAACCAAACCGATGGACTGCTTCCTTAACCGCTTCACCTTGGGGATCCAAAATTGATTCTTTATACGTAACATAGACTTTGACAAAATACATAAGCACTTCCTCCTCAATTAGCTGTTAGTAAACGTTGTAAAACTTCTTCATATACAGGAACTATTTCTCCTAGTTCACGGCGATAAACATCTTTGTCCAGATGTTCGTTTGTGTTTAAATCCCATAGGCGACAGGTGTCTGGAGAAATTTCGTCTGCCAGTAACAATTGATTGGCCTTCGTCCGACCAATCTCGATTTTAAAATCGATCAAACAAATATTCAGGCGTTGAAAGAGTTGACTGAGCGCCTGATTAATTTGTAACGCCAACGCTTTAATCTCCACAATTTCAGCAGGGGTGGCCACCTTTAGAAATTGAATATGGTCTTCGTTAATAAAAGGATCATCCAGACGATCTTCTTTGTAATAAAATTCGATAATGGGCGTCACTAATTTAGTGCCCTCTTCAATCCCTAAACGCTTCGAAAAACTTCCTGCCGCATAATTACGTACGACAACTTCCAAAGGAATCATTTCTACAGCTTGAATTAATTGTTCGTGATCAGAGATTTTTTTAATAAAATGATTGGGAATCTTCTGTTGCTGTAAATGTTCAAAAATTAGACTAGTGATTTGATTATTCAAAGCACCTTTCCCAAGAACTTTATCTTTTTTTTGACCGTTTAAAGCTGTTGCTTGATCAAGATATTCCACAAAAAGAACCGCTGCATTTTCTGTTTGATACAACTTCTTCGCTTTTCCTGTATACACAAGTGCTTTCTTTTCCATTCTTTCCCTCTTCTCGTTAGCTTCATGGACCCTATTCTTTCTAAGTCGGCTGATTCACACCAAAAACTTACATTAGTTACAAAAAAACAATAATTGTTCGTGTTTGATGGATGTAAAAATAAAAAACTTGCTTGGAGCAAGCATTTATTAAGTTACGTTCCAAATTCCAACAGTCTCAATTTCCTTTAACGTTTCTGATAAACTAGGTGTTGTAATGGTGACGTGGCCCATTTTTCTGCCAACTTTTGATTCGGCCTTCCCATAGTAATGGATTTGCCAAGTGGGTTTTGACGTGCATAACTGGTAGCTTTTTTCTAAGTGTTCGCCTAAGAGATTCACCATAACCGCTGGTTGAAGTAACTGGGGTAACCCGATGCCCCAATTGCTAATCCCTCGAATATGCGCATCAAATTGACTAAATGAGCAAGCTTCAATAGAGTAGTGAGCTGAGTTATGAGGCCGTGGCGCTAATTCATTAACATACAGCTCTTCTGAATCCGTTAAAAACAGTTCGATAGCTAAAACCCCAGATAAATTTAATTCCTCAGCAATTTGTTGCGCTAATTCCGCTACTTTTTGTTGCACATCCTCAGAAATTCGAGCGGGCACAATTGATTCATGCAAGATATTCTTTCGATGAATGTTTTCTGACACAGGAAAGGCTTGATAGCCATGCTTATTCCCCGCAACAATGATTGAGAGTTCTTTAGTGAAAGGCACCCACTTTTCTAGTTCACATGTGGTGTTAGCTAATAATTCAGTCGCTTGGGACAAATCCTCATCGCATTTTAAGATGACCTGTCCTTTGCCATCATATCCACCTTGAATAGTCTTTAATACACACGGAAAACCAATCTTTTCTGTTGCTTGTGGCAGCTCTTTCTGGCTTTTTACTTCCGCAAAAGGAGCAATCTTACAGCCAATCGATTGAAGAAACGTTTTTTCAAGCAATCGATTTTGAGTAATTTTTAACAATTCTGTTCCTTGTGGCAACTTTTCTAGTGGAATAGCCTTTTCTAAGGAGCCCACTTCAATATTTTCAAATTCATAGGTGATCACATCGCATAACTCTGCTAGTTCGATTAAAGCAGGTGGATGATGAAAGGCTGCCACAATTTGACGGTCAGCTACTTGACCAGCTGGACTATCAGGCGTTGGGTCCAACACAATCATTTGGAAACCCATTTTTTTACCACTCATGACTAGCATTCGCCCTAACTGTCCCCCGCCTATAATGCCAATAGTTGCTCCGACTTTTAAAGGTTTATTCAAGTTGTTCCCCACTTTCCATAACCGCTTTTTCCAGTGATAGCCGTCTCGCTTGGATTTTTTCTGCTAACCGTAAATCATCAATACTTAGTATTTCTGCAGCTAATAACCCTGCATTGGTAGCGCCTGCTGAGCCAATCGCAGTTGTTGCTACAGGAACTCCGCCTGGCATCTGTACAATAGACAACAGTGAATCAACACCGTTTAATGTTCGTGTTTTAACTGGAACACCAATCACAGGTAAGGTTGTCTTTGCAGCCACCATCCCTGGTAAATGAGCTGCTCCACCTGCGCCAGCAATAATAACCTTCAATCCTTTTGTTCGTGATTCCTCTGCAAAGCGAAACATCAAATCAGGGGTTCTGTGTGCTGATATCACTCGTTTTTCATAAGGAATTTCTAACTCTTCCAACACAAGACAAGCAGCTTTCATCGTTGCCCAGTCTGAGGTACTTCCCATAATTACAGCGACTAATGGTTTCATGAATGTAATAACTCCTTCCGCCTTTTTTCACTGTTATTCTAACAATGAGAAAAAGAGATGTCAAAGAAAAACCGAAATATCATAAATTAAAATTATATAATGTTCGTATTTATCAAAAAAAGAGCCATCGGAAAGATGACTCTTTTTTTGGTATTTTTAGCGTTGCTTCCTCTTTAAGAAGAAACGTCGCCTGTATTAATAACTGGTTGTGTGCCCTTATCAGTAATGATTGAGACTAGTAAATTATTAATAAGTTGGACTTTTCGTTCATCGGTAAAATTAATTTCTTGCCCTTCTTCAATCTGTTCTAAGGCCATTTGTGTCATACTTACCGCACCTTCAACAATTGTTTGTCGGGCCGCTAAGATTGCTTTTGCTTGCTGTCTTTGCAACATGGAGCTAGCAATTTCAGTTGCATAAGCTAAATGATTCAACCGTGTTTCGATAACCTCTACACCAGCCACTGCCAAGCGTTCTTGCAATTCTTTGGTTAACTCCTCGGAAATTTGTTCGGTATTTCCTCGCAGAGTTACATCATTATCTGAAAAAGTATCATAAGGATATTGTGTTGCTACATGCCGGATTGCCGTTTCGCTTTGAATTTCCACAAAGTCTTGATAATAATCAACATTAAATAACGCCTTAGCTGTATCGACTACCCGAAAAACGATGACCGCAGAGATTTCGATTGGATTCCCGTCAGAGTCATTGACTTTTAACAGAGAACTATTGAAATTTCGTACTTTCAAAGAAATGTTCATTTTTTGCGTAAATGGAATGGTAATAAACAACCCATTTTCTTTAATCGTGCCTAAGTAACGACCAAAAAATAAAATAGCTTTCGCCTGATTGGGACTAACAATAGTTAAGGAACTTAAAAATAAAATAGCCCCAACTAACAAAATAATACCTAAAACAACAAGAACACCATTGGTATGACTCGCTCCATAAATAAATAAACCAATTCCCGCAATTAAAATAACTAATAAGCTCGCAATTCCTACGTAGCCACTCATATAAAATGTTTTTTTCTCTTCCATCTGTTTCGCTCTCCTAACTCATTTATCTGGTCCTTATTATACACCTCATTGCCTTCAATAGAGTAACTTTTAACATTAAATAAACTGATTTTTTCGGTGTTCTTGTAGTATACTGAGAACAAAGAAATCCCAAGAAAAGGAGTGATAGAATGCGCTATTTAAGCAAGGACATTTTAAAGGAAGTCATCACTCAACGCCCCTCTGACTCTTATAAAAACAATTTTGGGCGTGTTGTATTAATCGGAGGAAACCGACAATATGGCGGAGCCATTATCATGAGTACCGAAGCGTGCATCAATAGTGGCGCTGGTCTCACCACTGTGATTACTGATGTTAAGAATCACGGGCCTTTACATGCAAGATGTCCAGAAGCCATGGTCGTGGACTTTGAAGAAACAGTCCTTCTGACGGACGTCGTAGAGCAAGCGGAGGTTATTTTAATTGGTCCAGGTTTAGGCTTAGATGCTACTGCACAACAACTGTTAAAGATGGTGCTCGTCCAACATCAAAAACAACAATGGTTAATCATCGATGGCTCAGCGATTACCCTGTTTAGCCAAGGTAATTTTTCCCTTACCTATCCTGAAAAAGTTGTTTTCACACCTCATCAAATGGAATGGCAACGTTTGAGTCACTTACCTATTGAGCAACAAACGCTGGCAAATAACCAGCGCCAACAAGCAAAATTAGGCAGTACGATTGTTTTAAAAAGTCATCGCACCACAATTTTCCACGCAGGAGAACCTTTTCAAAATACAGGTGGCAATCCTGGGATGGCTACTGGCGGAACTGGGGATACCTTGGCTGGCATCATTGCTGGCTTTTTAGCTCAGTTTAAGCCGACAATTGAAACAATTGCTGGCGCCGTCTACTTACACAGTCTCATTGGTGATGATTTGGCCAAAACCGACTATGTTGTTTTACCAACGAAGATTAGTCAAGCCTTGCCGACATATATGAAAAAATATGCACAGCCACACACTGCACCTGATTCTGAACTACTGTAACAGAAGCGTTCGAGAGAAAACCCGAAAAGACTAAATGGTGACAAAGCTTGGGTTAAAAAGTAGGATTTAAGCCTGGGCCGAAAATCAAAAGCGATTTTCAGCCCAGACTCTCTCTTTATTTTTCCTTATAAACATTTTTTAACGTTAATGGAGCACCAAAGGTATGAAAATTCAAGCCTTTGACTTTATCATTTTGCAGGACTGTTTGTTCATTTTGGCTAAGTGGAATCATGCCAGCAGTCGTTTCAATCACTTCTTTTTCAGCTGCAATCAGTGTCGCCCATCTTTTTTCTGGCTCTAAGGCATAGGTTGTGGCTGCTTCATCTAATAATTTGTCATAGACAGGGTTCTGATAATTGCGATCATTACCCTTGTATAAAGTCATCAGAGTAGAAATAGGATCTTGATAGTCCGGTGTCCAATAAATTAAGAATAAATCATAGTCGCTTTCTCGCCCAAAGTTCAATGCAGCTTCAGTTGGCAATACGGTTAGCTCTATTGTCAAACCAGGAAACAGTTCTTGCAGCGAGCCTTGCAAACTTTCACCAATTTTTTTGTAAGAACCATCATCTGTTACCATCAATTCAATGTTCACCTTTTCTCCTAATTCTGCTTGTGCTTTTTTCCAATAACTTTGTGCTTTTTCTTTGTTATAAACCATTAAATTACCTGCTTCTTGACGAAAATCGAGGTTCGTTGTGGGATTCGCCACAAAACCTTCCGTGATTGCACCATGTAGCGCTTTAGAACCATCTGCAATAATATTATTGACTAGATTTTCTTTATCTATTCCTAAAGCGAACGCTTTACGCAGGTTTTGATTTGCAAGCGGCGTTGCTTGCCCTTTCCGTTTTTGATTTAAGCGCAAATAGTTCATTGTCGCTGTTGGGTACGAATGATACAACGTATTATTTTTATTCTGTTGCGCCAGTTCACCACTTAGTGTAGCCACATCTAATTGTCCATCTTCAAAAAGATTCAATGCGGTAGATGTTTCTTTGATAACCGTATAATTGATAATGTCTGAGCGCACGTTCTGGTGATCCCAATAGCGATTATTCTTTGCTAGTTGCCAGTCCATCTTTGTTTGCTGCCAATCTTTTACCACGAAGGGACCATTATAGACGACTTTATCACTAGCAGTTCCATAGTCCGCACCAAATTGTTCAACTACTTTTTGATTTTGCGGGAAAAATGTAGGAAAAGCTAACAAGGACGTAAAATACGGTTTTGGCTCTTTGAGCGTCACCTTTAATGTATAATCATCCACAGCTGTGACACCAAGTTCATTGGTTGCTAATTTCCCAGCTGAGATTTCTGCGCCATTTTGAATTGTTTCAACGATGAGGAAGCTATAAACAAAGCCGTTTTTAGGATCAATCATTTTTTTCCAAGCATATTCAAAATCATGTGCCGTTACAGGATCATCGTTACTCCAAACCGCTTCTTTTCTCAAAGAAATCGTGTAGGTTTTTCCATCTTCTGAAATCGTCGGCAATGCTTTTGCTACGGCTGGTACCAATTGGTCTTGTTCATCTAAACTATATAACCCTTCAAACGCTGCTGTTTGGACAATAGCATCTGGAAAATCCAATAATACAGAGGTATTGAGCGTTGTTAATTCCGAGGGTGACATCAGTTGAACGGCTTCTTTGGTATTTTTCTGTTTCTTTTTATTTTCACTTTTATTGGTACACCCAACTAAAAATCCTACTAATAAAACACAAACCATTGTGATTTTTAAATATTTTTTCATCTTCTTTCTCCTATAACTCTTCATTTTTTTATGCTCTTACTTCCAGAAAGGCAGGCCTCCCCTTTTATTCTGTCCTTTCCACAAGCATCCAGACAACGACCGCAGGCTCCAACCCAGCATTATAATTAATGTGACCCTCACCAGCTTCAATTAATTGGGCTTGTCCAGCTTTTCCAACTAAGTCTTGACCATCTTCTAAAATCGTATGTGCTTCGCCAGAAATCACATAAGAATATTCATCCTGTTCATGGCGAGCATATCCAGCTAAAGGCCGTTTTTCACCAGGCTGTAATGTAATAATGCCCATTTGAACTTGTGCATTTGGTTGGTTTTCTTTATCAAAAAAAATCGTCATTTCTTTTGATTCTGCTGATTTAATAAGCAATCAATTTCCCTCCTTTTTTTAAATCTTGTATCTTCCATTATTCCTTTAAATAGTATCAAAGTCAATCTTTTTATAGAAAATTCTGAATATTCAACACAAAAAAAAGAGAGCGTGAATTCTCTCTTTTTTGTCTCTTTAAACTTTAACAATCCAGCCTTCTGGCGCTTCTTTGTCACCAAACTGTATGCCAACCAATTCATCATATAGTTGTTTGGTCACTGGCCCAACTTCTGTTTCACTATAAAATACATGAAAATCTGTGCCGTTTTGAATCCCACCAATAGGAGAAATAATCGCCGCTGTGCCACAAGCACCTGCTTCGGAAAAGTCCGCTAATCGGTCAATGTAAACATCTCCTTCAAGCGCCGTCATCCCTAAACGTTCTTTTGCTAGCGTCAATAATGAATATTTAGTAATACTTGGTAAAATAGACGCTGATTTCGGCGTAATAAAAGTACCATCTTTGGTTATGCCAAAGAAATTGGCTGCACCAACTTCTTCAATTTTCGTATGCGTATACGGATCTAAATAAATGCAATCACTAAATTCTTTCTCATGTGCTTCTGCACCTGGTAAAAGACTAGCTGCATAATTGCCCCCCACTTTAGCGGCCCCAGTTCCTCGACCCGCTGCTCGATCATATTCAGAAACGATAAAGTTGGTGGGTGCTAAACCATTTTTAAAATACGAACCAACCGGCACGCAAAAAATAGAAAAAATGTATTCTTTGGCAGGTGCTACGCCAATATTATCGCCGACACCAATCATATAAGGGCGAAGATACAACGTACCGCCCGTTCCATATGGCGGTAAATAAGCAAGGTTGGCTTTCACCACTTCTTGGCATGCAGAAACAAAGGTTTCTACTGGCACTTGTGGCATCAGTAGACGCGCACAACTTTTTTGTAGCCGTTTGGCATTTTTATCTGGACGAAACAAATTGACAGAACCATCTGCACATTGATACGCTTTTAATCCTTCAAAACATTGTTGGCCATAATGTAGAGCAGGCGAACCTTCACTAATCGTTAACTGATTGTTATCTGTTAGCGTGCCTTCTTCCCACTTGCCATCTCGCCAATAACTAATATAACGAAAGGGCGTTTTAATGTAAGAAAATCCTAAATTATTCCAATCAAGATTGGCTTTTTCCATTGTCGTAGCACCTCAATTATTTTGATTTTTTATCTTAATTAGTGTAATTGTACCCACCAAAAACTAGAAAAGCAAGCCTTATTCTCATTCTTAACTTTTGTTATTTTTTCTTACTTGTCCATTTCTCCTCGCAAAAAAACCTTGACAACCGTTTCTTGAATTGCAACGGAATATCAAGGTTTCGAAAAATTATTCAGTATATTCTTTGGTTTCTTGTAACGTACCATCTTGCTTATAGATTTTCAGCTTTGTTTGCTTATTCCGAGCAATTTCTTGAGCTCGTTCAACCGCCTCTTGTTTGTGAATAAATGTATTACTTGCTTTTTCAGCGCCGTCTGAAATCACCAACCATTGGCCGTCTTTATATTTAACGTTGACAGCCGCCGTTAATAATTTTCCCGCATGTTTATCCTGTGTATGCGAATCTTGTTTCGTAGGATTTGCTTCTTGTTCGAAGGCTTTTTTGTCTGCTGCACTTGCCTCTTGATACCATTTCTCCGCTTGACTAATCGCAATTGGAATGGCGCGATCATCAGGGTAGCCATCCGCAAGCAACGCATTGCCAATATCTATCGCTTTTTTCCGAATCAAAGGTGCTAAATTTTTCATTGATGTAGGATAATCATTCATATTCCAAGGCATCAAAATCTCCTCCTTAAATTCTGTCTATTACTAGCTTACTACAGAAAAGGAACATTTGAAAAAGAAACGAATCAAAGACTTATTTTTTTTAAGGTTAACTAAAAATATTTGTTTACAATGTAAAAAAATGCTATCTTTATTTATGGAAGCTTAAGCAGAAGTAAAAATTTATAAATCCAACAAAAGGAGTTGCTAATTTATGGCTAATGTAAAATATATTGGAAACGATACAAAAAAATCTGAAAAAGGGAAAATCCACGTAAGAAATGGCAATTATACAGCTTGTGGAGCTCGAATCGATGACAATCCTGAAGACTGGGAAAATACAACCCAATATGTTACTTGTGAAAAAAGAGGCTGCAAAAAATAAAAACTATTAATAAAAAAAGAAGCTAAAAA
The DNA here is from genome assembly GCF_051712285.1 of Enterococcus sp. DIV1337a. Lineage (NCBI taxonomy): Bacteria > Bacillati > Bacillota > Bacilli > Lactobacillales > Enterococcaceae > Enterococcus > Enterococcus sp. DIV1337a. The sequence goes on from NZ_JBIOOP010000001.1 coordinate 1,496,847, forward strand.
CCATCAAATTCTAAAAAAAATGCTTAAGTTTCCAATTTATACTACTGATTATATAACAATAAATTGTTAAAAATATAAATACATTTTAAAGTGGATTCCCCTTCCAAACTTCTCAATCTTTGAGTGTATGATTACTCATTTCCCTTTGAATCAGTTATGATAAAGGAAGAAATAAATAAATTTTTTTGGAGGGATTTTCATGAAAATGTCTAAAGTACTCACCACTGTTTTGACGGCAACTGCTGCTCTTGTGCTGCTTAGTGCTTGTTCATCTGATAAAAAAACAGATAGTAGTTCTAGTAGCAAAGAAACAGCTAATTCAAGTACAGAAGTAGTCTCTGGTGCTTCAATTAGTGCCAAGCCTGAAGAACTCGAAATGGCGTTAAGTGATAAAGGAAATTGGATTGTCGCAGCTACTGATAATGTCACTTTTGATAAAGAGGTAACAGTTGCTGGTACTTTCCATGATAAGGGGAAAGATTCCAATGATATCTATCGTAAATTAGCGCTTTATTCCCAAGATGATAATAAAAAAGTAACTGCTGAATATGAAATCACGGTTCCTAAGCTAATCGTTTCTTCTGAAAATTTCAACATCGTTCACGGGACTGTCAAGGGTGATATTGAGGTGAAAGCAAATGGCTTTACTTTAAATGGTACCAAAGTTAATGGCAATATTACTTTTGAAAAACAAGAATACAAAGATTCTGCTGACTTAGAAAAAGATGGTGCCACTGTTACTGGTGAAGTCACCGTAGCCAATAATTAAGTCATTACCAAACAATTTTAACTAGTAAAAAAACCAATGACAAATGTTCAATCAAATTTGTCATTGGTTTTAGTTTGTAAACACAGTGCCAGCATTGGTAAATAATTACAAAATGAACTCACTCTTTGCCATAAGCCTAAATAATTAAATGGTTTTACCTGTTGCAACTGTGGAATCCTTGCTAAGCCATATAAGCCGGCTGCAAGCATACATAAAATAAACAAAAAGCCAAAAAGGTTTTTATTTTTTTGCGAACCGTATTTACTATAGATAACGGTTAAGACGCCCGATAACAACAAAAAGCCTGTATAACCGACTGCTGATCCTCCGTTATGAATTGCGGCGGCAACTGTGCCAGCGGTTGAAGTGTCCACACTGAAGAGACCACTGAAAATACAGTCAAATAAACCATAAGCGCCAATCATTGCCACTACTAACCAGGCACCTTTTTTTGTTTGTCTGGAAAAAATAGCATATATCCTAGGTAAACTTGCTAACATTAACATTCCCGCGATGATAGTTAAACGATTAAAGGTTTCCCTGACTGGACTATTCACATCACCTAATAAACTGATTACTTCCGTCAATTGGTTGTAAGATTGATCTTTGAATCCGACATAATACGGTGTAAAAAAATCAAGTAAGACCCCTAAAACTAAAAAATAGCCGCCATATTTTTTTAAAAACTGCATCTATTCACCTCAATTTTGATTTTATATTCACTTTAAATATAGCCTATCTAACATTACGAATAACTTAACTTTCTTTCTCACTAAAAAACTTTTCGTCGACGCGAGACGAAAAGTTTTGCTTTAAGGTTCAAAAGAATCTACGATCTTATCAGATTCTTTTGATTCATTTAGCCACTCCGAGACAACAATTTTAATGATTGCAGCAACAGGAACTGCTAAAAACATCCCTAAGACGCCGAAGTACGCTCCTCCAATCGTGATTGAAACAATAATTAAAATCGGATTGACATTTAGGGCATCTCCCATAATTCGAGGACCAATAATATTGCCGTCAATTTGTTGTAAAATTAATAAAACCAGTAACACCGTAATGGCTTGAGTAACACCACCTGTGAAAAGCGTAATCACACCAGCAACAATTGACGCAAAAATCGAACCAAAATAAGGAATCATATTACAAATACCTAATAAAATTCCCAAAGTCACAGCAAATTTCACATTTAAAATACTTAACAAAAGCGTTGATGAAACGCCAATTATACAGGCATCAAGAAATTGGCAACTGATAAATTTATAGAAAATTTTATTCGTTGTATTTAACCAAGTTTGTGTTTGCTTGTACACTTTTTCAGACAGCAATTTATGGGCAGCCTTTTCAACAAATGTCAAAATAGATTGCTTAAATACCAGCGCATAAATTGAGATAATCAACGTTAAAAATGCATTTAAAAAGAATGAGGAAACATTCTTAGTCAACGTTCCTAATGAAAATAGCGCTTGTGTCCATTGATTTAAAAAACGTTCCGGCGACAAATCTTTAAGGACACTATTTAAATATTTTTCAATCGCGGCTGTTTTTAAAATCCCTTTATCTTCTAAGCTCATCACAAACTGAACCATGTGCTCATAAAAAGTGGGTAAAGAGTTTGCTAAATCTACTAAATTACTAATGAGTAGCGGAACGATATAGTTTAATGTCAAAACAAAAATAAACAAAATAATTAGGTACAAAAGGAGTACGCTCAAGCCATGTTTCGCTTTTTTAACAACTGGTAAAGGAACTCTTTCTAGTAACCCCTTTATTTTTTTCTGACTTCCACTCAATAAATAAGCAATCACGAAACCAGTAATAAATGGGGATAAAATTCCTAACAAGCCCGAAACGCTATGGACAAAGTGCTGATAATTCGTGATTAATAAATAGCCAACAATCAGCGCCATTACAAATAAAAAGCGGATAACCCAGTAATTCCAATCAACATTGTATTTCTTCAATCACTTCACCTCTAAATAAATTATACCTATCATTATAATTGTAAACGATTTGTGGCAAAAGGCAAGTTTGTCCATTCATTCTTGATGAACTACACAAAGAAGTCTGACACTTTAAAAAATGTGTCTGTTTATTCTGCAGTCTAAAAGTGCAGCTCTAGACCTTGATTCTTTTCATAAAAGAAGAAACTTGGGCTACAAGTTAAAACTACTTGTAGCCCAAGTTTCTTAGGTAGACTAAATTTATTTTTTCGATTCCACTGTGACAGTAAAATTATCCATAATGAAATCTTTATCGGCACCTGTTGTAAAAATACCAAACGTAGTGTTTCCTGAAGCATCCCCAATTATTTCTGCTTCATAATGCTTGGTTTGACCATCTGCTGCTGTCGAAGTCAACTCACCGACTGGCTTAAAGTCATTGTTATTTTTAAACTCCCCATTAATGGTCCCAGCAGTAAAGACATTCTCACCGTCAGTTTGATAATCAAATTGGACCGTATATTTCTTGTTCGGTTCAAATTTAATATTTTGTGGAATTGTTTGAAGCATCAAACCTGCCCCTTGTTTATGGGCTTTCAAGGACCAGTTGCCGTCTAATACATCTGAAACAAGATTTCCATTCCATCCATATTGTGTGTAAGGTTCATTTCTTTCTGATAAATGAATCCGTGGATCTTCTACACCACCAGCTGAGCCTTTAACAAACGGATATAAACCAACTGCTTGTGAATCTTCAAAATCTTGCTTAATGACTGTTTGTTTGTCTGGGTTCATGATATCAGTTTGACGCTCAACAATTCGTAAATCATCAAATTTTGTAACGGAATTGCCTTTATCAACTGCTAACGTCACCGAGCCTTTTTTGGCATTATCTGGGATTTCAAAATCAATCCGCAACTTTTGCATATACTGTGGATTTTTCCTGCTTGTGTGGTTAATATCTGCCTGAATATAGTTTTGGGCGACCGAATTATTCACTGTCCGCGTATATTTCTTACCACCAATTTTAACAGTTACTGTGGCTTTGCGATCATGTGTTTCTGTGTTTAAATACAAACTATATTTTCCTGGTTTAGGAAGAGTGATGTCTTGTTTGATTTCGGTTCTTTCTTTTTCTGAACTAAAGACATAATCACCGTTGGCATCTATTTTAACCTCACCATCCCCTCGGAAAACTTTCCAGTTATTTTTCAAGGTATTGGCTTCATTAAATCCAGGATCTTTAAATGGTGTTCCTGTTCCAAATGTCATCGGTTCAATACTGTCAGGTTCAGCAATGACATACGGCGTATTCGCCTCGGCTTGGATGGTCACCTGGTTATTTGTAGCGGCAATTGCGCCTTTATCAATACGCCCTTGATCTGTTAATTCATATAAGTGTAAATTCGTTTTTCCTTGCATTTTCTTATCCAATGACCAAGTGCTGGTACCGCCTTTTGGATTCCAATGATATAGTTTGTCTTGACCATTAACATTCCAAGGCAGTAGATACGCATCACCTTTTAGAACTTCTGTCTCATTTAACTTAATGCTTCTTGGTGAATTGGCATCTGCTTGAGTAACGGTCACTTTTTCAGCGCCGTTCGCTAATTTAATCGTGCCATAGATTTGACCATCTTCTGCTGTTGTAGTTTCCCAGTTGGTAATTTGGTAGTGTTGTAAGAACTTAGTTGGGACATTAATGGCAAAAGTTTTTTGGCGATAGATATTAAAATTGGTTTTACCCACCCAACCTTCATAGGCTTCAAATTCGGCTCCACCTAATAGGGGATTGTCGGAAATAATCCAAGTGTCTTTTTGGTGATTCCGAATAAAACGAACGATTGTACTGTTAAAGCCTTTCGTTGTTGTACCGCCGTAATCTTTTTCTGCAGACCAATGGTTCCAAACCGAGTCATACTCTAAAGCATTCGGAAATTCATTGGTTGTAAACCAACCGAGTGAATTAATTTCTTTACTTAGTTGACGACTTGCCCAACCTGATTCGCCTTGATTGCCCCAAACATCAACATAAATATAATCTAGATTCGGTGCTTTTTGTTTTAATTCTTTAAAGCGCTCATAGCGACGACCACTCAATGCATCGGGTCTTTGTTTAATAAAATAAGACGGATCTAACCAATCCCAGCCACGCTTCGTTGGATCAACTAATTCCTCATTAAATCCTTTTGCTTCTGGGTAAGACTCGGTGTCATTAATATGCACACCGAAAACGGCATTTAATTTATGGCCTTCGTCAATTAATTGATTCAACGCTTGTTCCCCACCAGGTCGCTGACCAATAGCACCGTAATCTGGATGCGCAGAATCATGTCCTTCATTTTGATACCCTTTTAGTAAATTCATTTGTCCTAATCCATCTGTTAAATTGTAAATGCGTTTTGATTCGTCTAACGTCACTAAGAATGGGTTTGTCGCCTGACTAGCAAAGTTAAAAGGAATCCGTTGGTTGACTAATTCAGGGACTTTTTCTGCGCCCATTGGATTATTCATGATTGAACGGAACCCAATTGCCGCATCTTGCCAATCCACCCGATTGTCGTCGTTGCTATCTTTTGAGAATTTAACTTTCACTTCTGGTGTTTCTCCAGTTGTGTAATCTGCTGGTGCATCAAATGGTCGATAGGTCCACGCTCCACTTGACAAGCTTGTTACAAAACCAGTCGCTGCTTCTTTCGTTTGTTTATGGATTCGATTGTTGTCACTACCATCGACAGACCCGTCTCCATAGGCGTTCGTCCAAAAACTTGCAGCATAATTCGCTGTATTTAAGAAACCATACATATATTTTTTCGTTTCTTCTTGGCTTATTGTAGTTAAATCTTGGATAGTATCACCATTTTTATTTCCGTTATTTGCATTTGTCCCAGTATTCATCACAACGCCAGCAAAAGTCGCCCCTTCATCTGTACTATTGACAGAAATCAAGCCTTGATTTGGAATTGAAATTGTGTGTATTTTGGTTCCTTCTTCACGAATATCAGAGAGTTTCATAGCTAGTTCTTGGCCCTCTGAAACAGTCAAGGTCGTTGTGAAACGCAGACCAATTTCTGGGACTGCTACGTTATAAACGGCTTGATTTACTTCACTCTTTTGTTTTTCAGCAGTTGCTTGATATGCTTTGCCATCAATCATTACTTGGTCTATTTTCTCGTGTTGGCCATTAAAAATCACTTGATTATTCTGAGGGTCCTCGTAGCGAATAATTCGAGGAAATTGTGGATCAACCACGGCTGTTAAATCTGCGGAAGAGATTTTGTCGCCTTTTTCAGCTTCATCGTCTTTAGCAACAACAACTCTGGCTTTTGCTTTGATGTTTGTATTTTCCAAAGTACCGTCGACTTCAAAAGTTCCTGGTTCTTTGTATGCATCAGGATTGATTTCATCCCAACTGACTGCTTCATTGGTTTCTTTACCAGTATTATAGGTCACTTTTACTTGTTTCGGTAATTTTGGTGCGACACCAATTTTTGTAAAAACTTTGACTGGAGCAATTTGCGTCACTTCTGGCACAATTTCCGGAATACTATCTACAGGGCCATTTTTAAAATAGTCGTAATTGACAATTTTTTTGTCATACCACAAACGGACACCCATATGTCCGGCTTCTGTTGGAATTTTGTCCCCGTTGGCCAAAACAGGTTCTCCTTCGTAAATCAACGTGGTGTTAAGCCAGATAGTAATTTTTTCACCAACATAACGTACTTTCAACAAATAATTCGTATCTTCATTCAACGTTGGTCCAGAAATCGAATCATTCCACGAATTAGGGCTTTCAACTAACCATTTGCCATTCGCGTTATAACCTACAAAAACCCAGCTATCTTTGGCGTTGCCACGAATAATCACACCCGTTCGACCGCTTCCAGCAGTGTATTTAAACCTTGTTTCTACTTCACCATCAGCTAATTTAGGGGAATCTAAATTTAAAGAGACGGCATTATTACCTGCTGCTGCATCTCGTGAAATCGCCAACGACTCTCCTGCTAATTCTCGATTTGTTTTACCAATCACATCTTGCCACTCACCAATTTTCCCTCCTGGAAAATCAGATTGCCACAATTTTTCTTCTGTTGCGGCAGGTTCCACCATTGATGAGCTTGTTTCAGTGCTGCTGTTTGTTGTTTCTTCTGCAGACGTACTCAATGGTACTAAAATCGTTGCGCTTGCCAATAGTGTCAATGTACTAAATCGTTTTATTTTTCCATGTTTCATTTGATAAATCAGCCCCCTAACATTTTTGAACACGCTTTCATTATTAACGATTAAAGGGGCGTTCCAAAAATAAATTCTTTTATTTTTGGAACGTCCTCTCTAAATCATTCTCTTAAACCTTTGATAACTTACGACGACAAGTCAGAATTATTCATCCTCATCATCTACTGCAACATTTAGCAACAATTCATTAACTTTCACAATACTTTCTGCTGATTCCTTAACATAGTCACCTTCAATCGCTAATAAACTTGCATTTACATAGCTGATAACCATCGGTAAATTCATCCCTGTATATAAGTCAAACGAAGCACCTTGCATAATTTTTTTGGATAAAATATTACAAGGTGTCCCCCCTAATAGATCAGCAAAGACAACAAAATCTTCTAACGATTCCGTAATCGCTTCAAATTTTTCTAAAAAGTCAGCTTCTCCTTCTTCTGGTAATAAAGCAACAGTGGAAATTGTTGCTTGCGGTCCCATAATCATCTCCGCACTTTTTTTCAATTCCTCGCAAAAACGGCCATGACTTACTAAAACTAAATGTGTACTCATCGATTTTCTCCTGTCTTACTTATTTTGAAATAACACCTAACGCAGACAATGCGACACAGACAATTAATACGATAAAAATGGCTTTAGTAGACGTCATATTCTTTTTACCTAGCATCCAGTAAACGCCACCGACAATTCCTGCAGGTAGTAGACGTGGTAAAATCATATCCAAGTTATTTTGCATGTTAAGTGTTACATCCCCAATACTTGGTGCCCATGATAGTTTCACATTAACCATCGTTGCCACTAAAGCGCCAACCATGAAGACCCCTAGTAAAGTTGCAGCATCTGTTAAGGCAGTTAAGCGGTGTTGCATAGTTGTTACCAAAGAAATTCCTTCGCGATACGCAAATTCCAATTGTTTCCAACGGAAGACCATCACCGCAATTTGAGCAACAATCCAGATAAAGATACCAGTTGGGTTACCATTAATCGCCATGTTGGCAGCTAGGGCCCCAAAAATAGTTGGAATTAAAGCTGCGAAAATTGAATCCCCAATTGCTGCAAACGGTCCCATTAAACCAGTTTTCAAACCTGAAACTGTTTGTTTTCCAGCAATGCCTTCTTTTTCTTCAATGGCCAAATCGATCCCTGTAATAATTGTATTAAAGAAGTTTGAAGTATTGAAAAATTGCGTATGCGTTTTCATCACTTCTTTTAATTCAGGCGTATCATCCCCATAAATTTTACGCAATTGTGGCAAAATCGTATACAAGTAACCTGATCCTTGCATTCTTTCGTAGTTCCAACCTAATTGGAAAGTAAACAAGCTTCTGCGATTAATTTGTTTAAAATCTTCTTTCGTCAATTTATAATTAGATTTCGTCATCTTCAATCTCTCCTTCGTCTGAATCATTCGCTGCATGTTCTTTTTTGGCTGCTGGCCCACTCGGAATCATTTGGCCATTTTTGTAGCTAATTGCGGCTAAAGCGAAACCAATTAAAGCGACTGCTAGCATTGGTAGTGCGTTAAATACACCACTGAAGTCTTTCACAACGCTCGCAACAGATGTTCCTAAAAGTTGCATGTTTGTAAAGATTGTTCCTAGTAAAGCAGTTACAGTGAAACCAAGAATTAAATAAGGGAAATGTTTTTTCACTGGTAAGTAACGTAGTAAAATTGCAAAACCGACCGCTGGTAAGACCGCCCCAGCAACAGACAAGCCATCACCTAACCATTTCAAATCGCCATTTAGGACAGATACAACTTTTTGTACTAAACCACCACCAAAAGCAAGTGCTAAGAAGACTGGAATCATTCGAGAAAGAGACCAAGGTAAGGCACCCATTAAGAAGTTACGCTCAATTCCTTTATAGTTCATATCTTCGACCATTTTATCAATCCGATGTGCAAAGTAGGTATTCGCAAAACGAGCCAAAATGTCTAATTGAATCATTAAACTAGCAACTGGTACTGCAATAGCAGCGATTGCTTGTTCAGGGTTCATTCCTAAAGACACAGAAAATGCTGTGGCAAGAATCGTGCCTGAGTTAGCATCAATTTTAGAGGCACCCCCGAAAGTCCCCACTCCTAATACAGTTAATTGCATACTTCCACCAATAATAAGTCCTGCTTTAATATCCCCCATCACTAATCCTGCAAAAAGACCGGCAAACACTGGCGCACTTAATGAAGAATAAATTTGTAATTCATCTAAAATTTGGTATCCTGCGTATAATGTTAATAATAAGATCTGCCACCATAAGATATTCATTTTTTGTTCCCTCCTATTTTGTTATCAAACTCATAAAGTCTTCCGCTTTGTCACTTGGCACCATTTGAGCAATCAGATGGACGCCTTTAGCATTTAACTCTTTAAAAACCTCAATATCTTGATCGACCACATTGATTGACTTAGTAATCGACCGTGTTTCGTTTGTTTGTGACATGTTCCCAACATTGATTTCTTTAATCGGTACCCCAAGTTCTACTAGTTTTAATAAACGATCTGGTTTCCGTACCACAATTAGTAAACGTTGTGAGTCGTACTTTCCTGCTAAAATATTTTGAGCAGCTTTTTCAACTGGTAACACGCTTAGTTTCACGCCAGCTGGTGTTGCTAATTTCAAGCCACTTTTTTCAATGGCATTCCCTGCAACTTCATCATCAACGACCATAATTCTGGAAATATTCAATTTTGTCGCCCATAAATTTGCCACTTGTCCATGAATCAAACGTCCATCAATTCTTACGCCAATAATACTCATTGTCATCCCTCTTTCATTTCTTTATATAGTGGTTCTTTTACTAACTGAATTTCTGGTTGGTACGTTCCTTCCGTTTCAAAAATGACGATCTCATTTTGCCCTTCTTTTAATAATCCTTTGGGAATATATAAGGAAAGCGTCGGGCCAACATTCCAGAAACGACCAAGATTAATTTGGTTAACAAAAACAATTCCTTTGCCGAATTTAGAAACATCAATAAATGTATCTTTCACTTCTGCTAACTCCACATGATACTGGTAAAAGCTCGGTTGATCAGGTTGCCATTCTCTTGAATAGTCTACCTGTTCACAACTTGTCATAGGTAAACAATATTGTTGCCATTGCGTCATAAAATGTAAATCCGCCATAACACCCGTTCGAATCCCTTTTTTCTGAGTATCTGCAAATAGTTTATGCCCGTAATTGACACGACCCATATTTTCCATTAAAACATCGATTTGATTATTCTCTTGTGGCAATGTAACGTAAATATCTTCACCGATTTCCGTTTGATATTGCGTTGCTTGATGTACCTGATTGACAAATAATTGCAGACGATCACGACCGTCAATCACTCTTAGCTTTTCTTCTGCAGCATCTTTTTCAATGCTTGTTCGGTAAAGAAGATAGCCGGTATTTTGTCCTAATTGTTCCATGGTTTGCGGATAAACGCTGACCACTGGCTGACTAATCGTTTCTAAAGTCGCAAATAAACTCACTTTGTTTGTTAAAGGAATTGCTGTTTGCGCAAAAGAATCTTTTACTAATGGCTCAGCTTGTGGTAGCGCAGGATACTCCTCGTGAAGCATTTTTTGTAACGCAAAATACTTTGCGGTTGGGTTTCCTTGTTCATCAAGTGGCGCATCATAATCATAGGAAGTGATTTGTGGTAAATCAATGGTTCCTCGTGCGGAGCAGCCATTCATAAACCCAAAATTGGTGCCGCCATGAAACATATATAAGTTGATACTGCCTAATGCTAATGCTTCTCTAACTGACTCAGCCAATTCTTGCGGATCTCGTTTAATAATTGGCTCTTTCCAACGATTAAACCAGCCATCCCAAAATTCCATACACATTAACGGCCATTTTTTACCATGTTCTTCAAAAAAGGCTTGCATCATACCGAAATTTTCTTTGGCTTTTGAGCCAAAATTCCCGGTTACTAAAATATCATCTTCAATCATGCTACCTGCCCGCAATGTTGCGCGCCACGGCCCGTCAGAAGTAAAAAATGGTACTGTCACGCCACGTTCAATCATTAAATCACGAATCGCTCGTAAATACGCTTTTTCTTCGCCAAATGAACCATATTCGTTTTCGATTTGAATCATTAAAATATTGCCACCGTTAGCAAGTTGATGCGGAACAATTTTTTCCATTAAAACATCATAATATTCCGCAACATGCTTCAGATAGGTTGAATCATTTGAACGCATCCGTCCTGGTAAATTTAATAACCATGCTGGAAAACCGCCAAACTCCCATTCTGCACAAATATAAGGAGACGGCCGCACAATCGCATATAGTCCAAGTTCTTGTGCTAATTTTAAAAAGCGCTCCAAATCTAATATTCCCTCAAAATGAAATGTTCCCTTTTGCGGTTCATGTAAATTCCATGGCACATATGTCTCAACTGTATTGAAGCCTAAAGCTTTCAAATTATAAAGTGAATGATACCAATCTGAGGGATCTACACGAAAATAATGAATAGCGCCTGATAAAATTTTAAATGGTTGACCATTTAAAAGAAATTCCTCTTTAATTTCAAATCTGTCCACATTGCCACCCTTTCTAGTAAACGCTTTCAATTCCTGGATAATTGCTAAGTAAAGAAAGCTCTTTATTTAGCAATTTCAACTACTTGGATGTTCATAAGATGTTTCTTCACGTTCTCTACGTCTACATGCCCAGTCGTTCTTTCTTGGGCATTAGCCATTCCGGCCGCCATGCCCCATTTTAGCAGTTCAGAAGCTAGGGCATCCTTCGCTAGTCCATATGCCAGACCAGCAATGGTTGCATCTCCTGAACCAACAGGATTTTTAGCTTGAATCGTTGGAATTTTTACACGGTAGAACTGATCGTGGTGTTTGGCAATTGCACCATCTTTTCCTAAAGACACGACAATCCATTCAATTCCAGCAAACATTGGTTTTGTTAAAGCTGTTTGTACAGTTGCTAACGGATTTTCTGAAAAATCTTGCTCTAGCAATCCTTCTAGTTCCTCTAAATTAGGTTTAATTAAATACGGTTTCCATGGTCCTTGAAGAACTTGCCTTAAACTATCACCAGAAGTATCTAGTAGCACTTTAACCTCTTGTGCGTGAGCTTTTTGAACTAATTCTTGATAAAAATTTGATGGTAATCCTTTCGCCAAACTTCCAGAAATTGTGACAATTTCTGCTTGCTTAATTAATTGATCGAAATTTTCAAGGAAGTCGCTGATTTCTTCTGGGGAAACAGTCGGTCCAGCTTCTAAAATTTCAGTTTGCTTCCCCTCGTGCAAAATCGCAATCGAATCACGCGTTTCTTCTTTGATTGACGTAAATGCTTGGGGGATGTTTGCTTTCTTTAACTCGTTTGCAATAAACGCCCCATGAAAACCACCAAGAACGCCGGTAGCGATAACATCTCCACCTAAATCATGAATAACGCGAGTGACATTTAGTCCTTTGCCACCAGGGGTTTTTGTCACCTGACTGGTCCGATTAACGGTATCAAGCTTTAGATGATCTAATAGGTAGGAGATGTCAATTGACGGATTCATTGTTACTGTTACTATCACAGCTATGCCTCCCAATTACCCTTCGTTTACTTGAACTTTTGCATGCCAAGAGCTGGCGGTTGCTGCGATGACTTCATTTAAACTTTCAATGTTTTCTCGGCCTTCTGTTTTTAACCAATCACAAGCCGCAGTTTCTCCTGCTTCAACGAAAGGTTTCACGCCATTTTTCCACGTAGCACGGCCACATAAAACACCATTAAATGTTGAACTAGCTTCTTTAGCGAAACGTAGTGTTTCTTGGAATAGCTCTGTTGAGACACCGGCACTTAAAAAGATAAATGGTAAATCAGTGGCTTGACTTTGTTCTAAGAAATAATTCGCCGCTTCCTCTTTTGTATACGCTGTTTCAGCCGGCGCAAAACCTTCTACAAAATTCATATTAACTGGAACTTCCACTTTCAATACATCTACTTTATATTGGGGTTTAGAAAATTCTTTCATCATTTCATTCACTTTATGCGGTTTAACTTTTGCATATTCTAAAGAAGTTGCATCTGCTATTTGTGCATCGTAAGAAACTAATTCTAAGTAAAATGGTAGGTCTTCTTCTGCACATTCACTCCCTAAGCGTTCAATAAATACATGTTTTTGATGATTGATTTCTGGATCCTCATCCACATCATAGTAGAGTAAAAATTTAATCGCATCTGCGCCTTCTTCTTTCAAGCGTAAAACAGACCAATCTGCTAGTAAATCAGGCAATCGTCCCGGAGTTGTTGCATCATAGCCCGTTTTTTCATAAGCGAGTAACAATCCAGCCTCGGTATCGCGTGCTTTTGCAGCAGGTAATCCATATTCTGGATCCAATAAAATGGCGGACGCATAAGGTGTCAATTCTTTCGAGACTAATTCTTTAAACGTTTCAATTTGTGCATCAGTTGGCTCTACATCTAGCGCTTTGATCATTTTTTTCAAGGCACCTCGTTGATCAATGGCTAATGCGCTAATGATTCCTTCTTGGGTTGACAAACGATCCATTGCCGCTTTTTTTCCAGCTGTTAACGTAAGCATAGTTCCTCCTCCAAATGTTGTATTATTTATAGTCATAAATCGTTACGCCTTTAACCACACGATTCACTGTACCTGTCGGTGAAGGGGTATCCGGTTTATTTCCAACTTTAATAGATGTTAAAAGTGCGACTGTTTGGGCTACCATGATATCTGCTAATGCTAAATAGCCATCAGGTAACAGCGCTGTTTCTGCGGAATATTCAATAGTCGAACCTGTGAAATTACGTTTGCCAGGTTGAGCAATCGCAAAAACACCCGCCGCAATTTCGTCACCGTGAACTTCTTCTAAGATATCCAAGTCATAATCTCTTGTGTATGGTGTATTATTAACAAAGCCAAACATTATTGTTTTTTCATTAATAAATGATTTTGGTCCATGACGGAAGCCCATGGAAGAGTCAAAAATCGTGGCAACTTTGCCGGCTGTTAGTTCTAAAATTTTCAATTGTGCTTCTCTTGTCAAACCAGCTAAACTTCCAGAACCAACATAAACAATTCGTTCAAAATCAAGGTTAACAATTTCATTTAATTCTTCTTCACGAGATAACACTTCTTCACCCAATTTTATTAAAGCGGTTACATAATCTTGTTTTTGCTCAAAGGTTGTTTGATCAAAGAGTAGTAATGTGCCTAAGGTCATGCAAGAAAAACTACCAGTCATTGCAAAACCACCATCATTGGAACGTGTTGGCATTAAGAATAAAAAGCTGTTCTCTTCTTTTTGGCTTATTTGTGCCAGTTGTCCTTCTTCGGCACAAGTAATCGCTAAATGATGAATTGTTTCAACCGCTTGATTAGCCACTTCAACTGCCGCTAAACTTTCAGGGCTATTCCCACTTCTTGCAAACGAAACTAACAATGTTGGTTCGTCTTTAATCAGATAATCTTCTGGTTTGGCCACAATATCGGTTGTCCCGATACTCTCGAATGAAAAGGCTTGTGTGTCGCCGTGTGCTCGGAGATAAGGTACAACAGTATCACCGACATATTGCGAAGTTCCTGCTCCTGTAAAAATTACTCTTGTGCGTTTCCCTTGCGCTTTCGCTTGGACTTCTTTTAAAAAGTTTTCCAAAGCTGCTTGATTTTTATGATACAGGGTCACGGTTTCTTGCCAAAGCTCAGGTTGCTGACGAATTTCACGTGTCGTGATTTCCGCTCCTAACTGTTCTAGTTCTTCTTTTTCTGCTGTAAACATACTAAACTCTCCTAACTATTCCGAATATGGCGTATCTGATAATGAAATTGGTCTGCTCGCGCCACACTCAACGTAAATTCAATAATTTCATTTTTCATGTTATATGTCTGACGTGCTAAATGAAGGACTGGCGCTCCTTCTGGAATCATCAATAATTTGGCATCTTCTTTTGAAGCAATACTAGCGTATAATTCTTCATCAGCTAAGCGTATGGTTTGCTTAAAATCTTCCGAAAACAGATCATATAATGGTTTGCTACGTAACAATTGATCCGTGAGTGATAAGAAAAATTTCACAGGCAAGTATGTGTCTTCAACCATTAATGGCTCGTTATCAGCAATCCGCAACCGACTTAATTTAAAAACTGCCTCTCCTAACGAAAGATTCAAATGCTGACAAATAAATTTATCCGCTTCCAATTTTTCGAAGGATAAAATACGCGTATGCGGTTTTCGGCCGAGTCCTTTCATTTGTTCTGTAAAACTATAGGCGCCAGCTAAATCAGCGGCCTCTTTTTTTATATCTGAAACAAATGTTCCTTTGCCATGACGGCGATAGATGGAACCTCTATTTTCTAGTTCTTGTAGCGCTAACCGGACCGTCGTCCGACTCACCCCATATTGTGCAGTCAATTCACGTTCTGAGGGCAACTTGTCATGAGGAATCATGCATGTTTCGATTCGTTCCTGCAGCAAATCGACAAGTTGATGATACAAAGCTTTGTTTTTAAAGGCATTTTCCATAACTTTCTCCTTTACCTTAACTGGTTATAACCACAAACCAATAGTAAGGTGGTTTTTTTTATTTTGTCAATAAAAAGCATCAATAAATATCTTTACATCGCCACACCCCCTGTATAACAGCGTTTGCATTTTTTTATTTTTCTTTGTTTTAATATTTTTTTCCTAAAGAAATCACCTTGTTATAAAAAACCATCCTTAAATATGATACCAGTTAATAAAAAAAAAGATTCTCTAAACGAGAATCTTTTTTCATATATAGCTAGAGGTATCTTTTATTTTTTTAATTTCGGTGTACCGTACATTTTAGGTGTAACAGGCTTTAAGTTAGGAGCTTTCCCTTCAATTTTTGGTTCTTTCAACCATTGGTATTCTCCTTCTCCATCTAATGCTTTACCACTAGCCCATGAGCCTTGACTGCTTTCATCTCCTTCAGAAAAGTTATAGAAATCATAGGCAATATCCAAACGTTCTTCTTCTCTAGGAAAAGTACTTGGAACTAAGATAGAGCCCTCTTTTGTTTCCAGTTCCTTCACTGCGCTTGCCCATAAATTTTGGTGATAGCTATCTCTAGCTAAAAGGACAGAAAGTAAATCTTTCACTCCACGGTCATCAATCATTTCATAAATTCGAGCAACTTGTAAGCGTCCTTGGGATTCTGCATTTAAATTAGCACGAAAATCAGCTAACATGTTCCCACTAGCAATAATGTACCCACCACTCCAGGGATTTCCAACGCTATCTGCGGGACGTGGCCCTAAACCAGCAACAATCGCATGCTGGGGATTCATTCCAGAAATGATTGCCCCAATTGTTGGATCTTTTTTCATTGCTTCTTCTTGGTCTTCCACTGGCGCTCCTTCAAGTAGACGAGCGACCATTGTCGCAAGCATTTCAACGTGGCCCAACTCTTCAGTAGCAATATCCATTAACATATCTTTATACTTTTCTTCTCCACGACAGCTCCATCCTTGGAATAAATACTGCATTGCTACACTCATTTCACCGTACTGTCCACCAATTAATTCTTGAAGATACTTTGCAATTAACGGATTCGGTTTGTCTGGTTTCGCCTCAAACTGTAATTCTTTTTGATGTCTAAACATGATTCATCCTCCTATATAATAAATTTTAATTCCTCTTTATTTTGAATAATCTTTTTTGTAAAGATGGTAACCAAAGGCCACTGCGATAATGAGCGCACCTAGGACGACTAATAAAAAACCTAGCCCAGAACTTTTACCTGGTAAGCCACCGGTATTCATACCCCAGATGCCAGCAATCATCGCTGGAATTGAAATAATTAATGCCGCTGAATCAAGATATTTCATTAAATGGTTTAATTGGTTATCCATCATTCCGCTAAAAAGATTGCCAATACTTTCTAAAAGGTCTCTATAAATCGAAATCATTTTTTCGGTTTGTCGTTGTCTCAATTGAACGTCATAAAGTAGTTTTTTATCGGATAATCGCTGAACAAACTGGGAAGATTGCCAGAGTAATTCTAAGGTGCTTTTTTGATCCCTTAACGTATGATCAATGTAAACGATTTCTCTTTCTAAATCAGCTTGTTTGTACAATTCCTCGTTTTCTGTAGTCATACGTGCTTTTTTATCTAGACGATCGATCCGTTGTTTCTTTTCCTTCAACTCCTCTACGTAATGTGAGTAGATATCTAAAATCGCATACGTTATTAATTTCTCAAATGTATCTATTTTGTAATCATATTTTTCTAATAAACGATCAAAAAAATGATTGTTTCCATTAGTACATGTAATTAAAAGGTTTTCTGAAGAAATAAACGAAATAGGTACTATACGTTCCTCAATGTTCTTGCCCTCTTTCAAAAGATTCATAAGCACTAGCGAAATCGGTTGTTTCAACATCGTATCCGAAAGAGTTTCAAAACGAGAAACTTCTTCTGGATACGACGTACCTACAAAAATATCTTGAGGAAAATTATACTCTTTAATTATTCTTTCAATTACCTTGTTTTCACTAGTGTCAATGACTAACCAGTTAAAATCTTTTTCTTCTGTCTCCCTCACTCGTTCCCCACCAATAAAGTAGTACTTGGGCATTATAAATCTCTCCTTCTAAAAAATATTTCGAGTAAACACACAATGCCTGGCGCAAATTAATCTTCTTTACGTCTCCACTTTTCTGCAGTAATTAATTGAGGTGTACCTCTATTATTCTAAATAACAAGGGTTATTGAACATGCTCAACAGCTTTACTATTTTTGGCATAAGAAAGATATTTACTAAATGTTTTTGCACATCGAAAGGCAGTCATATTCGCGTATTGGTCATAATAATATTTTGTTCTGCCTTGAAATTCTTTGGTCCAAGGTTTGACATGGCCAGTAAAGTGGATAATGGATGGTGCTCTTCTCGTTTCTTCATATTGTCTTTCTCCGTATATTGTTGGATGCCTTTTCGCTTTTGACATTATATAGCCTTGTGCGTTCCACTTGGGATGTAACAGGGTCCAACGATCATGTAAAATAGCATTCAATGCATCTTGATCATGGAAACGTAATTTTTCTGGATTTTGTTCAATAAATGTTAAGACTTTAGTAGTTACATCTAAATCCAACCATTTTTTAACATCGATTAGCAACAAGCCTGAGTTAAAATAACACATAGATTCTGCGGGAATCGCCATTTTTTCCAAACGTTGGTGGAAACCTGCATCTTCAACAGCGGCGACAATATTTTCACCTAAATCTACTGTCCATAATTTTGCGACATCATCCAAGGCAATCATGTCACAATCCATATATAAAAGCCGGTCAATATGGCTTCCTCTAAATAACTCTGGAATTGCAATTCTATAATAGGCTGTTTCGGGAATCCGCTCACTTGTTACAACGTTTTTGAAAAAGTGAGGATTAATTTTTAAAAATGTTAACTCTGCGTTGATTTGTGTATGTTTAATCGTAAAATACAGTAGCTGCTTGCTTTCAAAGTTGATATTGTCATCAATCACATAAAAATGAACAGCGGCCGCTGAGGGACTATTTTTTAAAATTGAAACAAACATAGCAGCAAGATGTGGTACAAAGTTGGTATTGCAACAAGAGACGATTGCTAGTTCTTTTCTATTTTCCATTTTTTGCACCTACTTTCTTTAGCTTGTTTAGATAAAGAGCTGTATAAGGATGATTTTCTAATGTATTCCAAGGTTTATCATGACCAGTAAAATGAATAATCGCTGGTTCTTGATTTCCCGCTGTATATAATTTTTGGTAGGCTTCATTCGGCGCTTCATGACGATTAAATACTAAAGATGTCTGCATATTCCATCTCGGTTCTAAGGCTAACCAATCTTCATAAAGAACGGCGTTTAAGGCATCTTGATCATGATAGACAATCCGATCTCCGTTTTCTTCTAGATACTGAATTGTTTTTTGGGTGATTGCTTTCTCGTTCCACCGATCAACATCAATAATCATGACCCCTGAATTAAAATAATAATCGGATGAATGGATACCCAAACGTTTTAAGGCATATGCTTGACCAGGGTCAATCACTGCGCCAATCGTTTGGTTCGCTAATGGCGTATCATACAACTGGACAATATCATCTAAAACAAGCGTGTCTGCATCTAAATAAAGGACTTTTTTATAGCTATATTTTTGTAAAATTGATGGCAAAGAAATTCGTAAGTAAGCGGTCGTTGTAATATGGTCACTCACTAAAAAATTTTGATAGACTTCTTTGTCTACTGTTAAGAATTCAACAGTCGCACTTTGTGAATAACTACTAACCGTCTCTTGGAGTGCTTTTTTGCTAGATATAGATAATCCATCATCAATCACATAGAAATGAATTGACCTATTCGAATGACAATTTTCTAAAACAGTCGTTATCATCACATTCAAATAAGGAGCATAATTTTCGTCTGAAGCTGTCACAATTGGCACAATCTTCTGTGTTTTTCTCATCAAAACCACTCTCCTCTTTCATCTTTTTATAGCTAAGTTCATAACCAGAATAGGACTGAAAAAATATTTATGCAAATGATACGCTTTGACAAACATAATTAAATTATAAAAAAAATATATTTTATTACTATTAAAAAATATTTATGAGGAAACAAAAAAAATCATATACTCTTATTTTACGGACATATTATACGCAATAAAACCTATATAATACTATTCCTACTATTTTTTATTTTTGATAAAAACAACCATTCGAAATCCCCTTATTTATTTTAATATTTTTTAAAATAGTATTACCAATAAAAAACTGACTACTCAGTTAAGTAGTCAGTTTTTTTATTCAATGATCTTTAAAAATATTCTAATTTTTAAGGCTTAACTTCTGATAACCGCCATCTAACATTTCCTGAATACCGTCCCGGTATAACTTTTAAAGGATCAGCTTTAAAACGAAAATAGAGATCATAATCATTTAAACTTTTAGTTATATTCTTACCTTCTACTTCTTGCTTTAGAATTAACTGTTCATCTTTGGTTAATTGAAAAAGTAATGTTTGAGTATTCTTTTCAAAAAAACAAAGTGACACGTCTTGTCCCCAGTTTTCTATTTGTTCAACGATAGTTGCTAGTTGTCCACTTAATTCCCAAGAATGACTGCTTGTATTTGTAATCGTCAGCAAATCGTTCTCCTGTAAATTTTCTATTTTCATATAAAAATAGCCATCTTCACGCTTCGTTTGAACTAATTCGTTGATTGTCAAAGTGTTGCCAACAAAAGCTGTAGGAACTGTTGCTAATTCTACAATTCCTTTGAAATCAATGGCTTGAATTTTGGTTTCTGATTGATTTCCTTCAGCATCTACTGTATACATACCTACGTAATACATTTTTTCGGGTTGAAGCTGTGAAGTCTCGTATTCAATAGTTGTTTCAAAGTTCTCCGTTAAATTTTCTCTCGAAAGATGTGCTTTTTCAGAAAAGGTAGTCGTAGCTAATTCTTCTTCTGAAACGATAGGACTCATAAACAGTTTAGTTGAAGTGGAATTTTCATCTTCAATTTGAACAGGCAGATAGGCCTTTCGTTTTTGTCGTACAATTTGAGGAGACTGAGCTGCCTCCGTTGCAGAAGAATGACCAGTTGTAATTGTCGGCATCCATTTCCCTGTTAGCTTGTAATAATGGACAGCGGGATCACCGGTAGTCACTGGTTTAGAAAAAGCATTCCCGGAAAAAGTACTAGAAACAGGAATAGTTAAATCCAGCCGGCTATTTATTTGAACGAACTTGTTTTTCACTTTGAAATAAAGACCATACAACGTGCCTCTTTCAAGTGCCGGTAATGTAATAACTATTTTGTCTTTTTCTCTTGTAAAAGCAAGTGCTTGTCCCCCCGTTGGTTGAGCGCCTGTACCTATTTCTTGAGCACTCCCGAAGTAAACCTTATTCTCTAGCACTTCAAAGTTATCAGGGAGTGTCATTTGAATCCTCGTCCCGGCTTGTAGACGAAGTAAATCACTTGTTTGTAAATAATCAATCGCTGTCATATACGTGATTTCTTGACTTCTGTCGACCGAATGAACTTCATTTTGAGGAATCCCAGTATCTGCTAGCAATTGGTTATCCGCTGATTGTACGACACCCATACGTAATTGCAAATCTACCAGCCCTTCCACATTTGTAAATGAAATAGCTTTTGCTTGTGCATAGCCCCCATTTGCTCCAGTAAACCCAAAATAAACACGTTTATTTTCATTTAAGCCTAAGTTATTTTTAAACTCCGTATCCACAGGAATCGTAATATTTAAGGCATAATCAGGAACAGAATAGGTAAATGTTCCCGCTTCTCGTTTAAATTCCACGACAAATTTATGCCACTTACTATCAGATAAATCTGCCACTCCTTTTTCATTTCGGTGATGAAGAACTTTGTCAATCTTAAAAATACCATCTTTTGTATAAGAAGTTTCTGCCCCCGGATAAGCCCAGGCAATATGATGGCCTTTGGAACTTGTATCACGATCCATCATGCCATCATTTGCAATAAGATTACTATTATTGTTATAGAAGGTGTCAAATTCAATCGCCACACTGTTAGGAATTGCCCCTTTACTTAGCGGTGTAGAATCTCCTGTGTTTGCCCATACCCCAATCGTTGGACCAGTTTCTGCGGCTATTGCTGTCGGACCATTACTTTGCATAACAAACGTTAATCCATCACTATCATTTGCTACATTTTCAATATAAAAAGCCATCTCAATTTTAAAATCATTTGTGAAACTCACTGGATTATTAAACCAAACTGCCCCACTAGAACTCGGTGTTGTATCATTAATCTGAACATAGCGGTGATTTTCAGATCCACTTGGACTTCCCGCTTTTCCTACCGTCGAAATCATCGTTTGATCGATTGGTAATGTCTCAAATTCTGGTTCAATGATTGCCGCTAACCCTTCACTGGGGAAGAAAAATAGACCACCAAAGAAAAGTGGTAAACAGGAAAGCAAAAAAAACAAAACGCTTAATTTGCTGGGCTTCATTCTTAATTCACCCTCCTTTTATTTTTTAATTGGTAATATTTCCAAAGCAAGCCCAGAATGGCTAGTAAAAACACAATTAGCATGCCAACTAAAATTGAAAATATAATAGCTTCATCTTTCTGTTTCGCAAAAAAGACTGTTTTTTGATTAATTGCTTTCGCTTGAGCAGCAGAAACAGTAAACGAGTCATCGAACACCCAGTTGCCTTTTGAGGAATGAATTGCGATATGAACATTATATGTTCCAGATTTTAAAGTTTCTTCCTTTAACTCTGTTAAAATTGGCATTAAGGAGTTAGGAGCAATTTGATAGTTGTCTGCTTTTTTCGCACCAATTATTTTTTTATTTGTTTTATCATAGACAGTTGTCTCAACGTTTACCTTACCAAGCGCGGTAGGCTGGTTGTTTATCAAGGTACTTTTGATGGCTACAGCATCATTTTTAATGACAGGCTCAGTTTTGTCAAAAAGTAAATTAGGTAATGGTAGTGATCCTAATTCACTGCGTAACCGTACACCAATTTGGGTTAGATATTTCGCTTGAATCATTGAATGCATTGCTTTTTCTTGGTTTGGGGAAGTAATTGTTTCAAAAGCAAAAGCACCTAGTATCTCACCAGTAATTTTTTGTCGTTGACTATCTAATTGAAACGAAACTTTTTTACTTTCAGAAGGCTGCATCCTTATAATTTGTTGTTTTGGTTCAACAAATTGAGTAAATGACTGCCCTTGATACATTTCTGCAGTTTCAAGGCTTTGATACGCAATTATGCCCGTAGATGTCGTATAACTGTTTAAAGCACTCGCTTTTACTTGCAATGTTTGTTCAGATGTATTTGTAACTAAAAGAGTCAACGTTTGTTTATTTTCCTGAAGATATAAATCAAAATATGTAGCTTCTGACACTTGATTTTCAGGATACTCGGGTGTCACAGTAAAAGTGGTCGTTTCCGCCTCTGCAGACAGTACTTTACTGTTTATACCAAAAAATATGCTGCATAATGTGAAAAAAAATAACAAAAAAGTGGTGTTACATTTGACAGCCATGCTCTCTCCTCCTAACAGTCAAAATTTCAACTTTATTGTTGAGCCATTTAACTAACAAACAAATTACTAAATTTTTTGTTCATGTTGCTTCATTCAGGAGTATAAGCGTTTGTTAACACCCAAGTAACCGTTCCTCTGTAGCGGCCACTATTAATATTTTGTTTTGGAAAAGTTAACGTCGTGTTTGATAAATCAAATTCATTCGCTGCCAATCCTGTTGTTCCACTTGCACTAGCAACAAGTGTCGGCTCAGTTGTGCCAGCATCAATCGTTGTCGTAGCAGTAACCGTCGCATCGCCTTTTGCGCGTGTGGTTGCTAAATTTAATTTCGCAGATTGTAATTTTACGTTATTTTCATTTTTAATATCTGAGAGTTTTAATGACAACATCCAGCCAGATTCGTTTGGCCCTCGATAATCAAATACTTTCGTTATCTCTGGTGTTCCAGTCAATGTTTGATCAGATTCCGCAACATCTTGAATCGTTAATTCTCCAAAATTAAAGTTAGAAACTGCGTCTAAACTTAAGATTCCTGGTTGAATTGTCAAAGATGCTTCACTTGTCAATTCAGCTGTTGGGTTCGCTTCGGCAGCATACGAATTGATTGCTCCACCTCCAAAAGACAATCCCAGTACCGCTATTGTCGATAAAATACTTTTTTTCATCCTATCCCATCCTTTTTAAAATTTTCAAAAAATGAACTTAACTATCTAAATGATAATTAGTCTGAATTGGAGCATAACACAAGATGTTTTTCTTTTTAAAAAAAGATGTACTATAAGTCATTTTCATAAGAGCAAGACCTTTCTATGATGGTATAATAGGGAAACAGAAAGAAATTTTCAGAGACCAAGGAGGTAAACTGACGTGTATGGTCAAACAATCAGAAAAATTCGAAAAGACAAAGGGTTAACTCAAAAAGATGTTTGCCAAGGGGTTGTGACACTGAGCTATTACAGCCGAATTGAACGAAACATTAGTATCCCTACCATCGATATATTTATGGAGATCATAAAAAATTTGAATGTTCGATTAGAAGAATTTATGTATATTCACAATGGCTATCAGAAAGCTTTAAAAGATCAGACTTGGTTTGAGATTACCGAACTTTATCATGCAGGAAATATGAAAGGTCTTGAGGACTATAAAACAGCGATTTTAACTGGAAAACTGCCACACGAAGAAGAAATTACGATTCAATTAATTAACCTGTTTATTTATCGCTTGGGCGGCAATGTCGTTGCCGAAAATATAACCAATATTGTTCAAAACTTGATGAACTTAGAAAATTGGACAAGTAGGGAAGTCACAATGTTCATTACGATTATGGACGAAATTCCTATCGAAACTTTGTTAATTATTGTCAATCGATTGCTCAAAAAAAGAAATCTTTATTCTGCTTCTGATGGCTACAATTCTCCTTATAGCAAAATACTCATCAATACCATCCTTCTCTGTGTAAACAACAAGTATCTTAACGAAGGGCTAAGTTATATGAAACAGTTTCGAGAAACGTTAGAAATTCGAGATTTATTCGGAAAAACAATGGCTTTATTCTTAGAGGGGTTGCTTTGCTATGCCAAAGGAGCACAACTTGCGGGTACCAAAAAAGTGAGTGAGGCGTTTCAAATTTTTCATTTATTAGAGATGGATAATTTTTCTCGCAAGTATCAACAATACTTTGAGTATATTAAAACTATCTATTGATATATTCATTTTTTTGACTTTTACAATGTTAGCTTATGGAAGAAAGTAAACGTAGCGCTTTATCTTCCTAACTTATTTCTGTTATACTTAAGTAAGAAATATGTGGGTAGGAGAGCGTAAATTTATGAAAATTTATTACATTGAAGACAATCCTTTTCATCAAGAGCGATTTAAAAAAGAACGCCACAACTATGAAAGTTTACGTTCTGTTCCTGTAGAGATATTTCCCAATAATAAATTAGAAAGTATTTATAAAAAACTAGATACTTTTGATTTTTCAGTCTCCGATATCTTCTTAATTGATATTGATTTGCAATCCCTTCATTCTGGTATTGATTTTGCAAAAAAGATTCGACTAATTAATCCTGATTGCTACATCATCTTTTTATCAAATGATACAACTAAAGGTTTAGAAATTATCAATCAACATATTCGACCTGATTTATATCTCTCTAAAAATGAAATGAGCAACGTATTTTTAGCTTTGGAAAATATCTTGGTATCTAGATTAAAAAAAGTTAATAACACAACTGCTCTTATTGAACTTAAAGGTTCTTCAAAAGTCTATCTGATTCATCCAGATGAAATTAATTACCTCTCCACTATTAAAGGATTTCGTTCGTCTATAGAATTTTTCGGTACAACAGAAAATTTTATCATTCAAGATAAAATGAAAAATTTAAAACAATTACTTGCTCCTTATCATTACTTTAACGATTTAAAAAGCTTTTCCATTAATCCGTATAATATTAAAGAAATAAATAAAAATACATTGGAAGTTATTTTTAAAAACGAAGAGTGTTTGGCATTGAGTGCTACCAGCATAAAGAAATTACTTACGTACATTGATGCTCTAGGATAAACAAAAAGCAGGCAAAATATGCCTGCTTTTTGTTTACTTAAAAGAAATAGTTAAAGATAATTCAAACAGTTTCTCTTGTTTATCATAGCGCAAATCATAATTAATATTGTTATACAGGTTAACAATTCTTGAAAAATTATAAAGCCCTAGTCCTCCTGCTTTTTTCTCGGAATGACCACGTTTTAAAAGTACCGTTAAATTGCCACCATGGTCAATTATCGCAGGATTTCTAACTAAAAAATGAAAAGCCTGATCTTTTTCGTTTAAACAGATAACAATCGGTTGAGCATTATCTGTTGCCGAATAATGCTCAATGGCATTATTTAAAGCAATAGAAAGTAGACGGATCAAGTCGATATAGTCCACAGCAACCGTTGAAATCACATTTAAAACTTGAATAGAGTATGATCTATTATTCTTTTCTGCTTTATCGATAAAGTCATAAAGTAAACCTTTAATCACTGGGTCTGTAATCTTTTTCATTGGATTATGTCTAGCATCTTCTATCCTCTCTAAAGAATACTCTTTAAAATGAGTTACCAGTTCTCGCGCCTCTTCTGGTGTCTGATGACTAATTCCATATTCTAAAGCGGCAATAAAATTTAAATAATCATGACGAAATTCATCTAATTTATTGTAATATTCTTGTGTTTCTTTTAAATCTTTTAAGTAAGAAGTAACAAATTCCTTACGTTTTCTGTTAATAATGAACACTATAAAAGCTACACTACTAAAAAGGTTGAATCCTAACATAATAATTGAAGTTAACACGTAATCTAGTGAATATAGGTTCACTTGTGCATGTAGAAAATAAAGTCCTGCCATCATTAAAGTAGACAATAAGGTAATGCTTTTCATTTTTTTCGTATAATCTGTAAAATAGTCAAAAATATGATATTTTTTATCAAGATGCTTCAAGTACAGACATAAAACTACTGTCATAGCGATTTCTAGAAAAACAGTAATATATAAATGATTGAACCCTAGATATCGTGGAAGATCAATACACAAGAAGATAATTAATCCCCCACAACTCATTAAAAAATTATTTAGTAAGATAGAAAGATAAATGTTCTCTACTTTAATATAGATATAGTAACATTGAGAAAAATAGAGCAGAAATAAAAAAAAGAATGTATATTTTATCATAAGTAAATTACAAACCGCCAATAATAAATAAAAGATAGTAAAAAAGTACGTACTTCGCTCCTGAAATAATAGATTGATGCCTATTAAAATATTTACATACACCATACCCACAAATACAATTAATTCCATTATTTTACTTCCACTCCTGACTTGCTAACCTATATTATCATACCAAAAAAGAAAGAAAAACAAAGAATCTATGTTTTCCTTTCTTTTTAACTAGGGGGCTTCAATAATTGTCCATTCTAACTCAGATTGATAATCGCCAATATATGCATTCGATGAAATCGCTAAATCAAATTGATGATTTCCATCTTGTATCAGACCATATTCCGTGTCAGTTTCTTTGACAACAGGTAAGGTAACTTGTTGATTATTCGTAATGACTAAATTATCTCTATTATTTTGATAACTGAGAACAGCTGGAAGTTCTCTTTGCGCATTTTTAAATGTGCTTATTTGGCTGACTACTAATTGCCAGTTTCCTGGTGAACGCGTGGTATCTTCAATTTTTATATCGACTGGTTTTTGAGGAAGAGAGTGAACTGTTTGTCCATTAATAACAGCATCTTGAAAAGATAGGACTGAATCAACAGATTTAAAATGTACAGTGCCTTCCATTAATTGTAAGGTAAAAGTTGCAACATTTGACTTGAGTCCCTCTGTATCTACCACATAAATTTCAACAGCATTCGCTCCAAGTTTTAAATCGGCTAATGACATTTCTTGTGAAAAAACATTCCAAGTCCCTTTATTTGCATTCGCTACAGAATTTTCTAGTAGATGTTCTACCCCATTTAATTTGTAATAAAGAGTCCCCGTTTGACTCTCAGCGTCTTTCCATTGCCCTTCCACTTTAAAGGATGAAAGATTCGGCGTTATTGGAATAGTTTTATTTGATAATGCGTCCACCAACTGAAGTTGAGGAGGTGTATTTTTTTGTACCAACGTTAGTATCCCGTTATCGGATGCGATTTGCCCCATACTATCTTTTATTTCAATCTGTGTTTTATTTTGGCCAATCATTCCTATATTAGTTAAATCAACGGGTATTGAAAATGTTCCCTCTTTTTGAAAACTCCCAGTTGGTATCGCAACAGTTTGACCATTAACAGTTAACGTGGGTTTTAGATCCGCTATATTTCCAGTCCATGTACCGGTTAAAGTTATATGGTAGGAATTTGCATCAGTGATGTCGACTACTTTATTTTTACTTCCCTCATCAAAAGATACATTGATACTTTGAATAGCTGGCATTTTCGTAGTTAAAAAATCCTCCCAATCAAAATCACCTTTAGAGCTGTCATAAATACCTGAATGCAGAGAAAACTCTTTATTTTTTAACGCTTCCTCTGTAACCTTGGCTTTATACGAAAGAATAATTTTATCTCCTTTGTTTATTAACAAATTGGAAATTCGATAAGTGTCATCATAAGGACCATCATCATATTGATTCGTTACTTGAAGTTCTGTCATCCGACCATCATAGGAAACAGTATCATGATACATCACTTGTGCTTCTGCATTAAAGGCCCAAAATATATCTCGATGAAGTTCTTTAGAAGTATTAACGAATGAGCCAGTATCAGATAAACTTCCTCTTTTATAAATAAACGTTGGTTCTCCTTCTAATTTCAATCCTTGTGTTTCATCTGGAAAAAGAACTAACATGGAAGATTGATTAAAAGATTCAGGTAAGACACCATCATCTAGTTTTTCCAAAGTTGTATTGACTGTGACCGTGTCCCCAACAGCGGTATAGTACGGTGAATGGTCTTTTTCATAAGCAATTGTAGCTTTCACATGACCACCCAAAATGGTTGCTTCTTGATTATCTGGGTAGTCTGCGGCTAAAACATTCCCTGAAAAAAAAATCAGAGAAATAAAAATGGCACACATTAGAACTAAACAATTGGTGGCAAAAAATTTTTTATTAATTATGTTCATTGAATATGCTCACCTACTTCTTTTGTTTAAGTAATTTATAACTTAAAACTAGAATAATCCCTATTAATAATAAACCTACCACGATAATGATCGGCAAATACGGAACTCCTTTGTTTTCTAGAACAGCTTTTTTATTTATTTTTTCTGCTTTTTTAGCTTGTATTTCGAAATCAGTCGTCAAATGCCAAGTTTTATTGGTAGTCCCTTCTTTAGCATCAATTGTGACGGTATAGTTACCTGGTGTAATCTTTTCTTTATTTAAGCCAATTGGAAAGTTAAAATTCGTATTAGGCGCAATGGACATATTTTCTTTTTTCGATTTATAAAGAACCTTTTTAGAACCTTTTTTGGTAATTGTTGCGTCAAAACTTACTTTACTGATAATTGTTGGTGTTGGATTTTGGACATTTGCAAAAATAGTCGTATACGAATTTTCTAAACCGGGCCGTGCAGCTAGTAATTTTAAATCTGGCGTCACTTTATTTGTATTCGTTTCTAATTTCATTCCGATTACATAGGCATATTTATTTCTTATAGCTGTCCCACTAACCTTTTTACTTAGCGTATCTTTTTTAGTGATATGAATGCCACCAAGAATTATCCCTGTAAAAGCTTGTTTTGGCATCTTTATTTGAAAGGGAATATCTTTTGCTTCTCCAGGTTGTAATGCCACCTCTTGTGTCTCTGGTGAAACCAATTGATTTAACACATAATCAGCTGATACATCTTTTTTTACGTTTTTTTGTCCATAATCAATGACACCATTACTATTCGTTACAGCATTATTAACATCGACAAGGTAAGTCGCCTTCTCTTGACTATTGTTCTTTATATGAATAGAAACTTGTTCTTTTTGACTCGGTTTTAACAATAAGTCAAAATAAGAAAGCTTTTTATTATTTTGAAAAGATGGAAGATTTGCGCTAACACTGTATGCTGATTCTTCAGAATCAGCATACACTTTTACATTGTTCATTCCTAAAATAATAAAACTTATTCCGATAAACAAACAACTTTTAATGAGGGAGAAACAAGGTCTGCTTTTATTCATGAGCATCAATTGGACCAGCAGTTAAAGTCCAAGTAATCGTCGCTGTATATTCTTTTGCCTGAGCACTTCCTGAGGGAACGGCTAGTTGAACATCTGCATTATGTCCTTCTTCACCAGGAAACACATCTAGCCAGGTTCCTTCTCCTGCCAGACTAGCTGCTGACATGACATTTAGTGCTTCAGTATTATTGAAAGTTACATCTTCGTTTACAGTAGGTTGTGCACTGGTATTATCTGATTTTTTTCGAGCAACTCCATTTTCAAACGATAAGACGGCCCCTTTTAATTCAGATTGATCCTCTGCTTTGAATTTAGAAGCACTTGCGGTTAAAGTCCAACCTCCTTCAACACCACGTTTATCAGTAATTTGGACATGTGGTTCAGCATTTAAAGCGCTATATACTTGACTATCACTAGAGATTTCTTGGGTCCCAAAACTAATATTAGAGACATAATCAATAGATAAAGGACCATTATCATCTGTGCCATGATTATCTGGATCATCTGGGTCAACCGGATTGACAGGATTATCTGGATCGTCTGGATCAACCGGATTAACTGGATCATCGTTTCCTCCAGTAAAAGTGACTTTTGCTGTAGTCGTTGTTGCATCACCTGACTCGGCTGCATTTGCTAAAATTCCAGTCAAAAGTGTTGCAGACAATAATGTTGTCGCTGCTAAAGAATATAAGATACTTTTTTTCATATTCATTCTCCTTTATGTGTTTGTAACTTTTTTTAAGCGGGTGCATCCGTTAACGTCCATTCAAGAGTCGCTGTGTAATCCCCAGCTAAATTTCCAGAAGGAACTTTCAAAGAAACATCTGTTGTAGTCATTTGATCTGCCCATGTTCCTAACCCTGTATTCACTGCTGAGGTCATGATATTTTGAGCTTCTGTATTAACTGTTACAACTGCTGTAGATGGCGTTGCAGATTGATTATCATTCACCGTTTTAGGCATGCCGTTTGGTAAAGTTAATTGTGCCCCCTTCAATTCTTGCCCACTTTGTGTTTTGAATCCGGCATTTTCGCTATCATAATTGACTTGTAAATTCCAACCTGCACCAGTTCCCCGTAAATCGGATACTTGAGCTTCTGTACGTAAAGAAGGTTTTTGTGCTGCATACGTTTCTGTAGAACCAGAAATTGTTTGCGTACCAAAATCAATATTAGAAATGTAATCGATACGTAAGACCCCAGTGTTTCCTGTTGGATCATTGGAATTAGGATTATCATCTGGATCAATAGGATCAATTGGTCCAACAGGATTATCTGGATCTGCTTGTGAGATACCGATTTTTGCTGTACTTGTAGCATCTTTATCTTCAGCATGAACGACTGTACTACCTAATGTTGCACAACTAAATAATGCCGTAATTAAAATCATTTTTTTCATTGTTCTGTTTCCTTCTTTCTTCTTTTGAAAAATATCCATAATAGTAATCCGCCAATAAGTAACCAACCACTAAGTATAAGAAAATGATTTTTTTGTTCATTAGTCATTGGAAATATTTTTTTAGATTTCATTTCGTGATACTTTTTACTGTTTTGTGTTTGTACATCTGAATTATTCGTTTTTTGTTGTGGCATATTGCTTTTAAAGGTAATGCCAACGTTACTTTTTTCGCTAATTGCAAAAGCATCCTGTCCAAAACTAGTAGATATTTGAATACATCCAATCATCATTAGCATTATAAGCAATTGTCTACTAAATTTTTTCATTTGTTGTCCCCCTTACCATTAATCGAATAGCACCCCCAAACTGAAGTTTTGATCAATTTAGAATTATTACAATTCAGAACATCCATAGTATACTTAAATCAAAACAACATTTCTTGATTTTGAAATCGCTTTCTTTTAAAGTTGTGTCAAAATATTATACAATTTAATATCTTTTCTCTTTCTAAGAGAAAAAGTGAAGGACAAAAATCATTTTAGGTTTTTGTCCTTCACTTCACATATGATTCTCTTTCCCTTACAAAAGTTATCCTTCTTAAATAATCTATGGCGTAGTCGGATAATTTTGAACTGTCGTTTGATTGCCATTTTGACTAAACAAGCTAGTCGATTGTGCATTTTTTTGTTTTTCTACTTCTAAGACTTTATTTTTTTCAAAAGCCACATCATAGTTGTAGTCCTTTGGTTGCACTTCTTGGAATCCTTGTGGTTTATAAAAACGTAAAAGGTTTTCCTGATTTAATTTGTCAGATAAACTTAACGATTTTTTCACCCAATCGTTAGCTTTCGTGACTTCTGCTTGTAAATCTGCTGGAACTTGGTCTAATTTTTTCCCTTGATTGTTGTAGATCTCCCCACCTAGATAAGAAAATTGAGGCGTTACAAAATCGCCATTTCTAAAAGGAACCACTTGTTTATATTGAGGGGGTAAAAGGTCCGTGCCAAAATGGATATAATTTTTATCATCGATGCCTAAAAGATGGTACAGTGTCGGTAAAACGTCAATTTCTCCACCATATTCGTGCATGATTTTCCCTTGCGTATATCCTGGCATGTAAAACATCAAAGGTACTCTTTGCAATTGCGCATTGTCATAGTTTGTCCACGTCTTTGGATCGCGGTTGAAGGCTTTACATAAGTCCTTGTTGTTCGCATCTGAAATACCGAAGTGGTCACCATAAATAACAAAAATAGAATGATTGTATAAACTAGTTGTTTGCAAGTAATGGAAAAATTGTTCTAGCGATTGGTCCAAATAGTGCGCTGTTCGAACATAATCATCCACAATCGAATTGCCTGTGTTCAATTTAGGAAACGGAAAGTTCTGATCATCCGTATAATAAGGGGTATGATTGGTCACAGTTAAAAACTTCGCATAGAATGGCTGCTGTAAATGTTCAAGCTCACTAGCTGATTCCCGCAACAATTGTTTATCTAAAATACCGTAACCTAGTATTTTGTCATCTTTTGAAAAATATGACCGATCAAAAAAGTATTGATAACCTAAGTTTTTATACACATGGTCTCGATTCCAAAAACTCCCCACATTTCCATGGAAAACAGCGGTTGTATAGCCTTTTTGTCCTAAAACAGCGGGAGCCGCTTCGAAAGTATTGTCTGATCCTAATTGTGTAAAAAGAGAGCCTTGCGGGAGCCCGAATGTCCCTGTTTCTAACATGTTCTCCGCATCACTCGTTTTTCCTTGCCCGACTTCATGAAAGAAATTATCAAAACTGATTGTCGCTTTGTTTTGATAGAGCTGATTTAAAAACGGTGTAACCTCTTGGCCTTGGACTTTCATATTAATCAAAAATTGTTGAAAACTTTCTAAGTGAATCACAAATACATTTTTTCCTTTAGCAATCCCGGCATACTGCGGATTAAGCGGTAAGTTATTCTGCTTGGTAAATTTCATGATTTCAGGTAATTCGTTTGAACTAGCTTCTGCTCTTACCTCATTTGACATGGCTGTTTTGACACCATCGATGGCTGTGAATGCATCCAAACCAAGATATTTTACAATATAATTACGATCAAAAATTCTTTGAAGCAATTGAGGACGATCGGTTTCGCTTAAAAATAAGTTAACCGAAAAGAGCAAGACGCTTAAACAACTAATTGAGATCGCCAGTCTTCTATTGATAGGTTTGGTCATAAAGACTTGATGATTCCGTCGCTGTTTAAAAGAGTAAAATACCAAAACAAGCAGCACTAAAGTATCTAGCCAATAAAAGACATCGTGGACCCTCATTAAGGCAAGTAAATCACCAGAAATCCCTTCTGAAACTTTTGAAAAACCAAAAACAGATTGGATGGTAATAAAGTCAGTGAATTCACGATAAAAAATAATATTCAAATATAAAATTAATGTATTTAAAACATTTAAAAGAGTTAAGCTAAGCATAAACGTTTTATGCTTTTTAAAATACAAACTAAAGCCAAATAATAACAACGTAGTAGCAACTGGATTGAACCACAAAATTTCTCGCTGGAGACTGCCCTTAACGCCCAATGAGAAATCTAGATAATACGCCAGAATCGTTTTTGCCCAAAAGAGTAAAACAAAAAATAGAAAGAGTCCTAATCGGTTATTTATTTTTTTCATCTAAGTTTGTCTTCCTTTCCCTTCAAAAAAATCTTGATTTGTTAAAAATAAAACTTAACTTTGCGCAAAGACTTTTTCGCTAGCGCAGAATTGGATAAATAACTTAAAAAGATAATCGCAATGGCACAGCATGCAAATAAAAGCCATACGTTTGTAAAAGGCGTTCGAGTAAGTGAACTAGTAATAGGCTTTGTAATTAAAAGACTTGGTAGCGCGACCCCTAAAGAATTGCCAATTTGCTTACATGTCACCGCAATTGCGGCTGCCGTTCCTGACTGAGAAAGTGGCATTCCTTCAATCGCTGTAATGGTAATCGGTGCGTTTAGCATCCCAAATCCAATACCTAAAAAGATATAAATAACAAACAAAATAATCATAGGCGTCGTTTTAGTCACAAATAATTGTAAAAAGCTAACAGCCAACATTGAAATACCACAAAGCATAATAGGACGTTTTGTTCCTATTTTCCCTACCATTTCTCCGGCTCTCGGGGCAACAATAAAACTAACAAAAGCCAAAGGAATGGTTGATAAGCCAGCTGCCAACGGGCTGAAGCCTCTCATCTCTTGCAAATATAGCGTGTTTAAAAATAAATAGCCGTTATATATGATAAAACCAAAAATAGCTAAAAAAGAAGCCGATGTAAATGGAATAGATAAAAAGAAGCGCGGGTTGATTAACGGATTGTCAATGTTATATTCATAAATAAAGAAAATAACAATAGCTAAGCAGCCGATTATCCCAGTACTTAAAATATCTGGCGAGAAAAAACCTTTTCTAGGTAGTCCGATAATGGAATAGATAGAACTAAATAGAAAAAGAATCATCAATGCTTGGCCAACAAAATCATTTTTCGCCGTTTTCTCTACTCTTGACTCAGGTACAAACTTTTTTGTAAGGATGATTGCCGCTGCAATGATCGGTACATTTACAAAAAAGACATACCGCCAGCTAAAATAAGAAACAATCAGTCCGCCAATAATCGGGCCCATTCCTAAGGAAATCCCTGTAACAGAGCCCCACAAGCCGATTGCTTTAGCTCGTTCTAACTTTTCGGTAAATACCTGTGTAATAATAGACATTGCTACCGGATTTAACATGGAACCACCAATCCCTTGCAACATGCGAAACGCAATCAATTGTCCAGGCGTTTGTGAAATCCCACATAGGAAAGATGCTAAACCAAAACAGGCTAAGCCCAACTGAAGGACTCGTTTACGACCAATTCGATCCGCTGTAGATCCAGACAACAATAACAAGGATGCCACCATTAAAGTGTACCCATCTGTTACCCACTGTAATGTAGACAAATTCGTGTGAAATTCACTCTGAATGGACGGTAAGGCAACGTTGACAACCGTAACATCCATGGTTACTATAAACAAACTCATGCAACAAGTGTACAAAATAACTTTTTTTCTATCGATCATAAAAACAGTCCTTTCTAGCAACTACATAAAACAGGAAATACAACAATGACACCTAAACTTCTAGCGACACGGTTATCGCAAGTACTCACATATCAACAATTCTTTATATAACTTGCTATTTAGTTATTTTATTCTAAAAAAGTAAATCTTTAGATAGCCAAACTATACACCAGAACCCACTTAAATTGAACCGTAATAGATACGATTTATTGATTCTTAAGTTATTAAATTATTGAACATTCCGTTCAGAAATATCGAACAGTCCCATGATTTACCACCTCTTTTAAACAATGAACACCAAAAATAGCCTTATCCGCATCAGAAGTAAATCTAAGCGAATAAAGCTATTTTTGGTAACTATTCCGAAGTAATTTTAATGGCTAAGTCTCTAGCAACTTTTGTAAAGTTGCCTTGACTTGATTAGGTTGGACAAAAACCGAACTGGAAACATTTCGGTATAAATAAAATTTTTGTTTTCGTTCAATCGGTAAAAAGAAGAGTTTAGAATCAATTTCCTGCAGTTGTTCTTTCCGAAGAGAGATCACCGCATAAACTCCTTTACTTTTTTCAATGAGACGAGTAAGCATCAACGTATCGTAGCAACAAACAAGCGGACTTGTTAATTGCAACATTTCTAGCACATTCTTGGTAGCTTCTAAGTGATCTAAGTGATGAGGCAAAAATAGAAATGGATAGTTAGTCAAACAAGTGAAGTCTTCTTCCTCAATTTCTTGTTTAATTTCTCTTGAAACACAAAGATACATTTTTAGTTCAATTAATTGTTCTTTCTTTAAAACTGGACTATTCACGTCTGCAGAAGTAATCACAAAATCTAACTCATGATTCTCCAATTTATTCAATAACTCAAACGATGAACCATGATAACATTCCCAAAAACGATTCAGTTGACTCTCATTTTCTGTCACTTTATACATTAGGGACGTATTTCCAAAACCTAAACGCATCACTGGATTCTCAATCATTTCGTGCAGATTAAGTTTCATTTTCTTAGCCTCGTTTAAAATGATATAGACAGATTGGACGATTTTATCACCATAGGAATTTAACGTCAAAGAATTACCGTTACGGTCAAAAAGTAAATGGCCCAATTCACTTTCCAAATCTCTTAATGATGCGCTTAAGGTTGATTTACTAACATGGAGTTCAGAGGCTGCTTTGGAAATACTATTATATTTTGCAATAGTATAAAAGTATTCTAATTTTTCAATGGTCATCTTTTGTCATCCCTTTTATTCAAATTCATATGCCCACACAACCTGTTCAAAACACGCCTCACTCTTTATCAATAGCGTAGTTACTTTTGTACTAATAAGCTATGTCCATCTTGTTATTCTTCTATAACTAATGTTAGATAGATATGGAAGTGCCTTCAGTAAAACTTTTTCTATTTTACGCAAATTAACTTAAGAAATGCCATTTCAATTCTTCTCTAAAAAAGGTAAGATAAATACAGCAAATGTTTCCGCTTCCATCCCCTTTTGCTTTAAGATTCAGCGTTATTTACTAAGTATCAAGAATGTCAAAGAAAGGTTAGGTACTCCCAATGAAAATCAACTATTTAGGTACGGGTGCAGCAGAACGGATTCCAGGAATTTTTTGTAATTGTAAATTATGTAAGTATGCTCGAGAGAAAAAAGGACGAGAAATTCGTACACAAACTCAATTAATTATTGATGATGTCCTGCTGATTGATTTTCCAGGAGATTCTTATTTGCATCTGTTGCAGTACGGCTTGTGTTTTGCAGACTTTGACTCTTTGCTAATCTCTCATTGGCATTCCGATCATTTTTACGGCGAGGATTTGGCTTATCGAATGTCTGGTTATGCATTAGATGTTCCCAATTGTTTAACTGTTTACGGGAATAAAGCAGTTAAGACATTTTATCAGCGCGCCTTTGATTTAGAAGGTCGTCAAGACGATACCCGATTACAATATCAGGTTATTCAGCCCTACAAGTGTTTTACTATTGCGAACTATACGATTTATCCCCTTCCTGCACAACATGGAAATTTCAGCGAAGATTGTTTTATTTTCGTTATTGATGATGGTAAAGATGCCTTTTTATCCACTCATGATACAGGTTACTTTACGTCAGAAATGTTTGAATATCTTGAAAAGAGCCATTTACTTCTTAGTGTTGTTTCTTTAGATTGTACTAGTCAAATAAACGAAACTGGCAATAGCCATATGAACTGGGAAGAAAATTTAAAATTAATTACAGAATTAAAAGAAAGGAAACTCGTCACAGATAAAACGATTTACGTTGCCAACCATTTTTCTCACAATGGCGGCTTGTCTTATGCGGAGATGGCGGCTTTATCTCAAAAGCATGAAATCATTACTAGTTATGATGGTTTAGAAATACTAACTTAATCGGATTATTTACCTTCTTTTCAGCACTATTATATGCTTTTAACCGATAATTACAAGGCACTTTTATCGTAACTTACACTATCTTAAAAAACAAAAATACTCAAAATTTCCAGAATTACGGGAAATTTCGAGTATTTTTATGGTTCTTTACGCTGCTGGCACAGCGGATAAGCGTTTATTTTCTTCTTCATTCACTCGATTGACAATAAAGTTATAATTCACTTCATTTAGTCTTTGACCATGGTTTCCTGTTTGCTTAATGCCACCATTGGAATGAACACCAACTACTTCAAACTGAGCATTATAGATTGGTGAACCAGATTGACCGCCTGTTGTATCGATATCATAAAATAGTAATGGATTTTCTAAGTCTGTAAAGTTAGATGTAAACAAATCATTTTCATGAGACCATTGCGTGTGGTTTTTCTCACCTGGATAGCCTGATATTGTTACATGGGTATCTGAAGATTCAAACTTTTTCAAAACAAATGGCGTTAAAATTTCTCCCAACTCTGGGGCATCCGGACGATCATTTTGTTTACCAACAGTTACTACCGCAATATCCGCGTTCGGGGAAAAAGCTACATCAATCACTTTGAATTTACCAAATGGTGTCGCACTGCCATCTCGCCCTGGATAAAACCAAGCATCATCTTTGGCACTTGGATTTAATACTTTGGCATTCTTAAAACTTTCAGCCACATGATTATTGGTGACAATTGTATTGGTTCCAACCACAAAGCCTGTTCCTAAAGAAATATAGCCTGGTTTACTGGCCGGGGAAATGATTCTTCCGATTGACGCGAAAGGCGCTTCGGTTGTATCTGCTACTTCTTGTCTTCTGTCTTCAGGGTCCAGTAACGATCTTTTTTGTCGTAAATGACTTTCGGCAGGAACGATATACTCTTCTGCATTTGCAGACAGGCTAAAACCGGCTATCAAACTTACTAAAATCAGAAACAAAAAACCAGAACTAATTTTTCGTATGGAGAACTTTTTCATAAAATTATGCCACTCCTTATCCATTTTTATTTAATTGGGGAAGTTTTTTCATTCATTGACAAGAACAGATTCACTTGGTTGGTTTACCTGAATATCCTCTTTAGCTCCGATTCCAGCAGAGTTAAATGCTGCTGACACCACTGAAGCTGCTTCATCGCCATATTGAACTTTTGCAGCAGCAAGCATCGCATCACGAGCATCACTGAATTGTGCTTTAGGTGTTAAATAATTTACTAACGAGCTATAGAAAATAGTCTGCGCTTTTTCAATGCCTAAGTTCTGGATAATAGTGTAACCAATCCGGTTAATAATTCCACTATTATAATGAACACCGCCTTGATCATAATAAGGCGTTCCTTTATACTGTGCTCGATCGTCGTATTGAGCCATGGTTTCTGGTTGTCCGTGTTTGCTTGGCGTTTGTAAATTTCTAATGCCTGTTTTTCGATCTACACTCTGAGTGTCTGCGCCAATTTCTGGATTAGACGCACCAGAAATAATATAACCCATTAAATCAGAATAAGATTCATTCAACGCACCTGATTGTCCTAAATATTCTAAACCTGCAGTATGTTCTGTCACACCATGTGTCATTTCATGGCCAACTACATCTAAAGATGAAGCATACGTTTTTCCTGTTAGTGTACTTGTTTCACCATAACGCATTGCTTTTCCATCCCAAAAAGCATTATCATAAGCATCTGGATGTTGTTCATCAACAACTGACAAGATGGGCATCCCTCGATCAT
This sequence comes from Enterococcus sp. DIV1337a, assembly GCF_051712285.1. Lineage (NCBI taxonomy): Bacteria > Bacillati > Bacillota > Bacilli > Lactobacillales > Enterococcaceae > Enterococcus > Enterococcus sp. DIV1337a. Next base: position 1,536,181 of record NZ_JBIOOP010000001.1, read on the forward strand.
CAATACTGTGTCGTTGGAAATGGTCTTCATAATATGTTTTCACAAATTTTCCATGTGTATAGGCATCGACAGCATTCTGATTTAATGCTGCTAGTGATGGTGCTTGAATGATAGTGTAATTATTTTTGCCATCAACTACTGCATGGTAAACACCTGTGTTATCCGTCCCGTGTAAAGCAATTCCCGCGTTGTTTTTTTCAACTGGTACATTAAACGCTACTTGAAAAGAGTTTTTTAACGTTACTTCACTACCAACATGCTCCGTTAAATCTTGTTTTTCTATAATTGTTCCATCTGTAGCATTCACTTTATAAACCAATGATACGGGGTCACCAGTTGGTGAAGAAGTTACTCTGACTTTATAAAATAATTGCCCTTCATTATTTACACGTTTGTCAATAGCTAAAAAGACAAGATCTTTATTTTCCGGATTATCAGAAGCAATAATTTTTTTAACTCCTTCTTCACCGATTGCATCAACCGATTGAATTTTCACTACTTGATCAACTGGATTTCCTGTAACACTTGTTACTGCACCATTTTTATCTAAATGAATAATCACATTATCTGAATCAACAGTAACGCCTTCCGTTTGCTTTTCTAACTTAAGATGCTTCATACCCCACGCATCTTCTTTTCGATCTACAACCGTATATTGTTCAGCAGCTGCCTCAGAAATTGCCTCCTTTTCCAACTTCGATAAAACTGTTGAAACTTCACTTTCTGAATAAACTTGTTCTTCTGCTGCTACAAAAAGTGAAGAAAATAGACATGAACTTCCAACAAAGATGCCTGTACCTAAAATATATAAAATTTTATTCCCCTTCATCAAACGATTAACTCCTTCCCCAGTTTCCTTTTATTTCTCTTCCCAACAAAAGTATTGCTTTATCCTCCCTAATCTTTCCCGTTAAACGACCGCCCCTTTCCCTGCGTAAATATTTTGTTGCTATTTTCATTATAGACAATTACCTAACTGGCACTATCTAAATTCCTTAATCAGCCGACATTTTTCCCTGAATTGTCCTTCATATCTTAATACCATAGCAAAAAAGTTGTTAACAAATTCATTCGTTAACAACTTTTTTACTGTTATGATTTTTTTCAATAATTAAATGTTGAGTGACCGATCCTTCATTGAAGGAAGTTTGTAAATCAAATTGATCCGAAAAATCAACAATTTCTTTTACATATAACAATCCCCAACCATGCTCTTCAGGGTTACTTTTAGAACTAAATTTGGTTTTCTTCATAACCCTAAAATCAAATTCGGCTTGAACACTATTTGTTATCACAAACTCTTGCGTTTCATTTTTATTAAAAATCGAGATTGCGAACATTTTCAATTCTGATTTTACACTATTTTCAATCGCGTTATCTAATAGAATAGCCAACAAACGAATCACAACCACTAAGTCGATTGATGTATCAAGAATAAATACTTCTGGCACATCAACAATCACTTTTAGTTTTGCTTGCTTTGCGGTATTAATTTTCATACTTATGAGTGCCTTAAGTTCCATATTTTTCAAACGATTTAACTTCATAAGTTCAAATTCTTCATTATCAATAATTTTTTTGGTTGGTGCAATCGTTTCTTCATAAATTCTTTTGATTTCCAGAATATCTTCGTATGAAATAGCAATTTGTAAACTATACAATAAATTTTTATAATCATGACGAAACATCGCTAGCTCTTCGTTAATGGATTCTATTTTTTCAGTATAAATCGTTAAATTATTCAATAATTGAGTGTTGATACGTTGTTCTTCCAAATAAGCTTCAATGACTAAGCCAATCAGAATTAAAAATAAACCTACACTTATTAATAACTCCAATTTAGAACTATTTACCGTGACAAATCCTCGCATAAAGTCAGGTGAAATCTCTGGCGAAATCAAAAACACAAAAAGTAACAACAGAATCAACAATAAAAGTAAACAACCAAAAAAAATTCGGCTATTTTCTAACACACGATTTAATCTTAAAAAAACACTATTGGGAATTTTTAAAGCAATCCAGATATTTATAAGCAACAGAATAACATTTGAGGCAATCCATAATAATTTATTTTGATAAATCTGTTGAAAAAAAACACTTAAAATCGTTTGCTCCGTGTAATTGATAAATGAAACCATAAGCAATGTAAAAACGGATAAAAATATCGCTTTAAAAATTGAAAACCTCTTTTTGTGAATAAGTAAAAATCCTGTAAAAACAACGACTGTCAGCGCATAAATCAACCAAGAGTAGCCCAACATTAATGCCGCAAACGAACAAAGATTAATGACAATAAGCAATGAAAGTAACGGTATTTTACATTCAATCTTGATCAATGTTACTCGTAAAAAGACAAAAACGATAAAGCTAGATACAAGCAAAACGTTAGTAGCTAATAACAACAAAATCATTTTTCAATATTCTTTTTAGGTTTTTCAGTTTGTCCCATCCATTGTCCAAATATATTGGGCGAATTTTGATTTAATCTAGGTTTAGTTCCCACACCATCACTAACTTTTTCTACTCTTTTTTCAATAACATTTTTAATTATTTTTTTACCAAATTTCATAAAAACACTTCCTTCAATTAAATTTTTTGTTACAGGTAGTATCATCAGACCTTGGATGACGAGACCGTAGAGTATTACTGAAGCAACCTTTTCTTTGACAAACAGACTACATAAAATAAGTAAACACACCCTTATAAGGCTTTGCTTTTTGAGCACTTTTAAATCAGATTGCTGAACAGGTTCGATCGCTGTTCCTTGTGGCGCATACCAATATAATAATACGACTAAGAGGCAAATCAATAAAATTTTATAAATAAACGGTAAGCTCACAGAAAAATTTTTCAATACAAATGGTATGGCAACATAGATAACAATGCTTTCTAGACGACAGAGCCATTTGGTTTTCGCATGCCAGCCACCTGCGACAGGCCGTAAAAAAATCAGTACGACGTATACAATAAAGGTTTCGCTTAACGTCCCAAATAAAACCGATAAAATCAGAATCATCAGAAAATTAAACAAGCCAGAAAAATAAACGGTCAGGTAATACTTTGTCCATTGTGTTTTTCCTGATTGATCTTCCTTATCCATATCCATAATATTTTTTAGAATCCAATCGATTAGCATATCGCCCTCCTCTTCAAGTATTGCACTAAATTATAACGAATATAGCGACTAATAGATAGATAATTCCTTAATTAGTCATTATTCCTCCCTAAGTAAGAAATAGCCCCTTGACCTGAGTATAATATCTTCTTGAGACTGGTACTTCCGTTCCGTCTCTCATAGTTAAAAGATGCGTTTTATAATTTAATTTTGCCGCATATTTTTTATTGATGATGATTGATTGATGGACTCTAATCAAATCTGGATGCAGTTGTTCAATTTTTGATAACGTTCCATAAAATTCTCTTTTAAAATTTTTACCAACCATTGACACACGATGATCGTATTCCGTTTGAAAGAAATAAATATCATTAATATCCATTTTTATAGAGGACGCTTTTAAGTTAATGATAATATATTCACTTTTTGTCTTTATATTTTCTTTTTGTTGAATATATGCGTCGACACACGTTTCAACCTCTTTTTGGAAATCTAGAAAATCCACGTTCTTTTGAATAAATTGAAGAGCTGAAACCATATATTTATAGGAAGTTAAAACTAATTCTGTGTGCGTAGAAATAAAAACAATCAGACTTTCGCTGTCTGTTTTTCTGATTTCTTTAGCAACCTCAAAGCCTGCCTGGATATGATTATTCATTTGAATGTCTAGGAAAAAGATATTTAATTGGGCATCCTCGCGTGCTGTTCGTAATAATTCATCTGACCGTGAAAATAAATGGATTGTTTCATTATAAATATTTCTTGAATGTAGGATATTTGTTACCAATGCTTCTAACGCTTTTGCTTGAATAATTTGGTCTTCTAATATATAAATAGCCATTTGTTCACTCATCCCTTTCTCAAGAAGATATAAAATTACACAACAAAAGACAAATGATTATAATGTTCAATCAATTTATACACCAATAAAAGAGATAAAAAATTGATTGTCTGTTAGTATATTCACATAAATTTAGTATAGCGATTTCAGTAGTTTCCTGCAAACAAAAACATAAAATAACAAAGAATTAAGAAAGATGACTTTGGACTATTCATCTACCGCTAACGAATTATGAGGTCTATTGTCTCTTCATTGACAAAAAACAAAGAATCAACCGCCAAACTGTTCTTGTCGTTTTATACATGACAAAATCAATTTATTGGTCGATCCTGGTTATTTTAATTCGTTTGTTCACACATAGATCATTGTGCTAGTTTTTTTACTTAAACATCTACACTTCTTCCTGTGGAATGAGTCGATTAAGCGTTGAGCGTGGGACAAAAACTGATAAACGGCGGGAACAGAAGCAACACTACGCGTTGCTTCAATCTCAACAACATCTAAGGTGTTTTCTCGACATACGTCTCGTCACAGTCCAGGCTTCAAAAGAGCTACAGCTCTAAGAGTTGCGATGTTTCACTGTGAAGCATGAACAGATGAAATCATCGTACCTACTTGGTGAAGGTCCTTCGGAACTTACAAGGATAAAACTGTGACGAGCCTTTGGCGAGAAAACAATAAGCCGAAATTGACTTTCTCACATAAGTGTTCGGCGTATCTTAATCCTTCCAAGTACTCCTGCGATTACTCGATGTATTTGAGCTTTTGGTAGTGTTGAACAGTCCCTACTTGGTTCTCGGAGTTAAACACTTCTGTCCCAACCTCCTCCTATTAAACCTTCAGGCGTCTGGACACCATTAAAATTAATCGAATTTCCTAGAGCATATTTTTCTTTATACATTCGGTTCAGCTGCTCTTCTAGATAAATAAATTATATTCCTTTCATCCCCTAGCAACCTTTTATCTTTTATTAAATAAACAACTAACTAAATTGAAAAAAATGAAACTTTTCGGTCCTCAAATTCGTCTATAACTAATAGGACGTTCAATTTTGTATAACGTGGAGGTGTATTTTTAACTTTTTTCATTAACCAAAGAGGAGTGAAAGTATGCGACATCAGAAAAGAAAATTCAAAATAAACGGCTATGTATTATTTAGTGCGTTAATTCTCATTGTTCTTGTTTTCGTTCAAACGTTCCTATTAACTCAGCCCAAGATAACAAGTCAAAATGATGCTACTGCACAAACATCGACCAAAAAATCAACTGCAAAAAAAGATTCCCCGACCAAGCTAGAAAAGGAATCAACACATATGAGTATTTCATCAAAAAAATATGCTTACTCAGCAGACAAAATCAGAAAATATATAACTGGAGAAGAACCTTACAAAGGTGAAAAATTAGTATTCTTAACCTTTGATGATGGCGTTAATAATCAAATAACACCCCAGGTCCTAGATACGTTAAAAAAGTATAAAGTCCATGCAACTTTTTTTTTGTAGGAAATACCCTAACTTCTGGAACCCAAAACATAGTGAAACGTATAGTCGCAGAAGGAAATGCAATAGGTTTTCATAGTTTAACTCATGATTATGCAACGTTATATCCAAATGGGATTGTCAACACTGAAGAAATACAAGCGGAAATAGCGACCATGCAGAGCTCTATTAAAAAAATATTGGGGGAAACATTTCAAACAACTCTCTGGCGATACCCAGGAGGTCATATGTCATGGAGAGGTACAGAAAAATCTGATGAATTATTAAAACAACTCGGCATTCATTGGATTGACTGGAATGCAATGGTTGGTGATGCGGAGCCGTTAGACAAACAGCCTACTACAGTCGCAGAAATGCTAACTTTCCATCAAAATTCACTTGAGGTCTATCCAGATTATAACGTTAGAGTAGTCTTAATGCATGATTCAGTAGATAAAGAATTAACGAAACAAGCATTGCCTCAATTAATAGAGTTTTATCAATCAAATGGTTATCAATTTGGTGTGTTATATTAGAGTAACTAGGAACAACTAAAGAAAGTATTTCTGGTCTTAGTCAATGCTAATTTCCCACTTAATTACACACAAAAACACCCTCTTGCTAAGCAAGAGGGGGGTTCTGTGTCGAATAATAAAATTAACGACGGATTTCTTTGATACGAGCTGCTTTTCCGTGTAATGCGCGTAAGTAGTAAAGTTTTGCACGACGTACTTTACCGTAGCGAACCACTTCAATTTGAGCAACACGTGGTGTGTGTAATGGGAATGTACGTTCCACACCAACACCATTTGAAACTTTACGTACTGTGTAAGTTTCGCTGATTCCAGCACCACGGCGTTTAATTACAACACCTTCGAATAACTGGATACGTTCACGAGTACCTTCGACTACTTTCGCATGAACGCGAACAGTGTCACCAGGGCGGAACGCAGGAATATCCGTACGTAATTGTTCTTGTGTTAATTCTTGAATTAATGGATTCATTTTATCCTTCTCCTTATTCCCAAATATTCTTATGGTCACTTCTGCCACAGCGGAATATTGTAATAGTTAGAGCGCATTGCACTCACCAAATTAGTTTACCACAGACAAAATAAGCTGTAAAGAGAATTTTCTTGAAAGTGCCCTTATTTTTGTTCTTCTTGTTTAATTTCCTCTAACAACTTCAACATTTCAGGCGTCATTTCTACTGATTCCAACATGTCAGGTCGACGCAAAAAGGTCCGTCGTAATGATTCTTTTAGTTGCCATTCTGCAATTAATTTATGGTTACCATTCGTTAGCACGGCAGGGACTTCCATATCATTGAAAATAGCAGGTCGGGTATATTGTGGATGCTCTAATAGGCCAGTGGAATGTGAATCCGTTTGTGCAGAAAGATTGTTACCTAAGACATCAGGTAATAAACGGACTGTCGCATCAATCATGACCATCGCGCCTAATTCGCCCCCTGTTAAAACATAATCCCCCAATGAAACTTCATCTGTGACCATCGTGCGAATTCGCTCATCATAGCCTTCATAATGTCCACAAATAAAAACTAAATGTTCTTCTTGTGAAAATTCCTCGGCCATTTTTTGATTAAACGGTTTTCCTGCCGGATCTAATAAGATGACCCGTTTTAGTTGCTGGTTTGTCTCTTCTTCAATTACTTTTAGGTTATCATAGATCGGTTGTACTTTTAAAAGCATCCCCGCGCCACCGCCATATGGATAATCATCGACCGTTTGGTGTTTGTTATCTGAAAAATCGCGAAAATTAGAGACATTCAATTCTAATAACTGCTTTTCCCGAGCTTTCCCAATAATTGATTCCCCCATTGGTCCTTCAAACATTCTAGGAAAAAGAGTTAATACATCAATTCTCATCGTCAATCAATCCTTCTGGAATGTCCACATCAATCCGTTGATTTTCGACATCGACTTTTGTAACAACACCTTCAATATACGGTAAAAGTAAATCTTTTTTCTTTGATCGTTGGACGACCCACACATCATTCGCACCAGGAGATAAAATTTCTTTAATTTTTCCCAGTTCACTACCTGTTTCATCATAAACAGTGGCGCCAATGACTTGGTGATAATAAAATTCGTCCTCTGCCAATTCAGCGAGATTGTCTTTTGCAACTTTTAAAATACCGTCACGATATTTTTCAACATCATTGATATTTGGATGTCCTTCAAAGCTTAAAATGTCAAAATTCTTATGCTTGCGGTGGGACTTCACGACCAATTCAATTGGTGCTTTTTTCTCTTGAAATAGCAGTAACGTTGCTCCTTTTTGATAACGTTCTTCTGGAAAATCCGTTTTCGAAATGACCCGAACTTCTCCTTTGATTCCTTGTGTGTTCACAATTTTTCCTACATTTAAATAATCTGTCACGTGAAAGCCTCTCTTCCTTGTATTTCATCTTTCCTATTCTACCATTTCTTACGCGCAAATTCTATGAAAAAACAAAGGCCAACTTTTCCAGTCAGCCTTTGTTTTTATTAATTCGTTAAACCAGTTAATGTGCCATAAATTAAAAATAAATTCAATAACGTCAAGGCAATTGCAATAATCCAAGCTAAAAATTTCACCCACGCTGGATTCGCAAATTGGCCCATTAATTTTTTATCACTTGTATACATCGTTAAAGGAATAATCGACACTGGCAAAGCAATACTTAGGAAAACTTGCGTATAAAGTAACAAGTCTTCAACAGCCGTTTCGCTACCACCATAGATAATGACACAGATAATGACTGGCACAATTGCTAACAAACGAGTTAACACTCGTCGTGCCCACAACGGCATTTTTAAATGGATAAAACCTTCCATCACAATTTGTCCTGACAGCGTACCTGTAATCGTTGAATTTTGACCCGAAGCCAATAAAGCAATTGCAAAAAGAATACTTAACACTGGGCTAGCAATATTACCAACAATATCTGGATTTTTCAGGGCATCAAATAAATCAACGAATTTACCTAATTCACTGTTGGTTCCATAAAATAATGCTCCTCCTAAAATTAACAGCAAACAATTTACGACGAAAGCGACAGTTAATTGAATATTTGAATCCCAAGTAGTGAAACGAATTGCTTTGGCTTTCTCAGCATCATCGTTACGATCAAATTTCCGTGCTTGCGCAATGGAAGAATGCAAATATAAATTATGAGGCATGACTGTCGCTCCAACGATTCCCAAGGCTAAAAATAACATAGATTTATCTGTCGCTATTTTTGTGTCTGGAATAAAACCTCGTAATACTTCACCAACATTTGGATCTGCTAATGCCACTTCATAAGCAAAAACAAAAAAGATGACTGCAATTAAACAAGAAACAATTGCTTCGATTTTGCGAAAGCCTAACTTTGTCAGTAGCAAAAGTAATAAAACATCAAACGTTGTTATCAACACACCAATTAATAATGGAAAACCAAATAATAATTGCAAAGCAACGGCACCACCAATTACCTCAGCGATATCTGTAGCCATTATGGCTAACTCCGTCACCACCCACAAGGCAACGCCCGTTCGTTTACTTGTATGCTCTCTAGTCGCTTGAGCTAAATCCATTCCTGTCACGATTCCTAAGCGCGCAGCCATACTTTGTAGTAACATGGCAACTAAACTAGAAAGCAAAATCACACTAAGTAACGTGTACTTATATTCCGCTCCACCAGCAATTGAAGTAATCCAATTTCCTGGATCCATATAACCAACAGCCACTAAAGCGCCCGGTCCGCTATAGGCTAACAAAGTTCGCCAAAAGCTAGCGTTTTTAGGTACCTCGACGGTATTATTTATCTCTTCTAAACTAGGTCCATTTGCATAATTAAGCATTTTTTCCGTTTTCTTTTCTTTCATCCAACATCCCTCAATCTATCTTGTTCACACATTTCACTTTTAGGTGTACCTAAAACTAGTTAACATAATTATAGTCTTCTTATTCTTCGTTGTAAACTGTTACATTTTAATTTTTTTAAGCAATCTCGCTCTAAATCGTTTGGTTTTTACCAAAAAATCCCTTACACTTATTTTATCATAGATCGGAGGTTATGAGGATGAAATTAGATATGGTCGGTATTATCGTTAACGATATGACACAAGTACTCTCTTTTTACCAAACGCTAGGTTTTAACGTGCTGGGAGAAGCTTCGCCTGAAGCCAAGCTGGTTACATCGTTTTTAAAGAACCTTGGAATGCACCTTGGGGCCAACGATACGCAATCATTAAAGATGTAGATGCAAATTTAATTTCACTCTTTGCCCCTCTATAATGTTACTAAAAAAAGTGCTGCTTTCACTTCTTTTAGTCTCTTTCGCGAAAAAATTGCAGAATGGGTCTTAAGTAGGATGTCTTTTCTACTTCTTTTTTTGTATAATAAACCTATCAAATGATGTGTATCTTACAACTTTGTTCGTTTGCAGAAAGAACAAACGATGTTTTTTATTGATAAAAAGTTATATACTAAAAGTATAATGAGTATAACTAAAGGAGATGAGAAATGTGAGTGTTACCCTGTCTAGAAAAATTGTTAATATTATTTCCATTTTAGGCATTGTTGCAACCATTATTGCAACCATCTATTTTATTCGATTGGGTGTCTTCAAGGATATCAATGCCCTAAGAGGACTAGTAGGGCAATCTGTCATTCTCGGTCCGATTATTTTCATGTTAATTCAGATTATTCAAGTGGTTATTCCGATTATTCCTGGTGGTGTCAGCTGTGCTGCGGGGGTCTTGATTTTCGGACCAACAATGGGCTTCGTCTATAATTACGTTGGTATTGCACTTGGCTCTATCATTATTTTCTTACTAGGTCGTAATTATGGGAAACCATTCATTATGAGCCTTGTCAGTGATAAAACATATAACAAGTATATCGGTTGGTTAGACAATGAAAAACGTTTTGAACGATTGTTTGCTTTAGCAATTTTCTTCCCGATTGCACCGGATGATGCGCTTTGTTTAATGGCCGGTCTAACAAAAATGTCTGTGAAAAAATTTACTCTGATTATTTTATTAGCAAAACCTGCTTCTATCTATTTATATAGTCTTGCGTTAATTTATGGCGGAACATTTTTAACTAGCATACTGGGAATGTAAAATAAATAAAAAAGCGAACGGACTAAATCAAAACTCTGCCTGTGTCAGTTTGATTTAGTCCTTTTATTATGGAATTTTGGTAGAAACTGGAGGACTTTTGATGTTTAGTTATTTTAAAAATAGTATTGTGAATACGCTAGATTTTCTTAAAGGGACAACGGCATATTTTCGCGACGTGCTCTTGATGCACGGATTTATGTTATTCGTTCTATTGCCTTTATTAACAAGTTTGTCCAAATTGGTACTCAAAGAAGGTGGGATTGATTATATTTCCTATGATAACTTAGGGGCAATTGCCACGCAACATCCTTATGTCCTTTTGACTTTTCTACTGATTGGACTGTTAATTTTACTGGCGCTCTTTTTTGAATTTACTTTTTTATTGCTAAGTGTCTATTTTATTAAGAAAAAACAACCAATTACTCTAACGCAATTATTGCACGGCACCTTGCTTCAGATCAAAAAAGTTCGAGGAATTACCTTTCTGTTTTTCCTGGCATATTTCTTTTTGATTTTACCATTAAGTGGGTTAACCTTCCGCTCTTATTTATTAACAAGAGTTAAGATTCCAGCCTTTATCTTAGATTTTATTTTTGCAAATCGCGTCATTATTATTATTGGTTTCGTACTGTTAGAGCTGATTATCTTATATTTAGCGATTCGACTTGCTTTTGCCCTCCCAGAATTGATTTTACGTGATGTTGGTTTTCGTGAGTCTTTAAAACGTAGTTGGCAAATTACGAAGCGGCGCTTTTTCCAAATTCTGGGACAATTTATTATTATTGGTGGAACTGTTTTAGGGATTTTTACGGCTGGCTATTTCTTGATATTTTTAGGTCAAACCGCCGTTGAAACGTTTAAACCTGAATGGTCTTTACCTAGTGCTGTCATCGCTATGACACTCCTTCAGGTTATGATGCTCTTAAACTTGGTGTTGTCTAGTGTTGCTATTTTTTACATTATTGTTGATGACATGGAGGATGAAGGGATTTTACCTGACACGCCAGAATGGTTCACCCCGAAATCAGAAGTTCGGGTAGAATGGACCACCTTCAGAGTCGTTCTTTTTTGTTTGATTGCAATCATCTTCGGAATTGGTGTAGGTACTTATAATACAAATTACCTAAGTCATACTCCTGACCGAAAACCTGTTACTATCTCCCATCGTGGTGTCAATGGTAACAATGGTGTTCAAAACACCTTAGACTCTTTAATCGAGACCAATAAGGCGAAACCTGATTATGTTGAAATGGATATTCAAGAAACTAAAGACCATCAGTTTATTGTCATGCACGATTTTAATTTACGGGCGTTAACGGGCGTTAATAAACGACCAAATCAATTAACACTTAAAGAATTAACGAATATGAATGTCACAGAAAATAGGCAAACTGCTAAAATGGTTTCTTTCGATGATTATTTAGCCAAAGCCAATCAATTAAAACAACGTTTATTAATTGAAATCAAAACCACGCCTCAGGATAGCCCTGATTTAGTGCAGCGCTTTGTCAAACAATACCGCGAAAATATTTTAGAAAACGGTCATATCCTTCATACCTTGACCTATGATACGGCGATGGCCTTAAAGAAAGAAGAACCACGCTTTTATGTAGGCTACGTTATTCCTTTCAACATTGTGGGACCGCCTAAAATGCCAGTTGACTTTTTTACTATGGAATACAGTACAATGAATCGTAACTTTGTAAATGCCGCTCATCATGATGGTAAAAAGGTTTATGCTTGGACAGCAAATGATGAAGATGTTATGACGCGAATGATTTTTTACGGTGTCGATGGCATCATTACCGATCAGCTCAGTCTACTGAACGAAACAATGAAAACCGATTTAGAAAACCCAACATACTCTGATAAACTGTTGAATTTCGCTATTGGAATGGGTTAAAAAAAGAGCCAATCTGCTGAGCAGATTGGCTCTTTTACGTTCATGTTAGTTGTTTTTACCAAAAATTCTTAAGAAAGCTAAGAATAAGTTGATGAAGTCAAGGTATAATTGTAATGCGAAGAAAACGGCCATCCCAGTACCTGCTTGATCACCTGTTTGCGCATAGACTTGGCGAATACGTTGGTTATCGTAAGCAGTAATCCCTGAGAAAATTAGGACCATTAAAATGGAAATAAAGAATTCTACAGCACTACTGTGTAAAAGGAACATATTTAGCAACATCGCAATGATAATTCCGATTAAGGCACTATAAGCGGCATGACCAACTGCTGATAGGTCTTTCTTCGTAAAGACACCTACTAATGACATCGCGCCAAAGGTAGCTGCTGCACTTAAAAATGCGCCGGCCACTGTTCCACCAGTATACATTAATAAAGTCACGGATAAAGTGACACCATTTAATAATGCATACGCAACAAATCCTGCAATCGCAATGGTTGGATTCTTCTGTGCTTTTGCGCCTAGATATAAAACTAAGCCAATTTCAACAAGCCAAATCATCCAAAAAGCTAAGCTTGATTGGAATAAAGTAGCTAGAACAGGTAAAAAGACAGTCGTCATGGCATAAGCCATGATTGCGCTAATACCAATTCCTAACGCTAAAAATCCGTAAATTTTGGCATAAAATTTATTCAACCCTATGCCAGTTTGTATATACTCTTGATTATTCATAAGTTAAAGTCCCTTCTTTCTCTGTTAGTTCATCAATCGTCACTTGGGGTGGTTGAACCATCACCACTGCATCTAACACGCGATTTTCTTGCTCATTAACCGCCTCAACAGAAATGGTAATCACATCTTTCATTTTGTCGACTTTGATTACTTCTAATTGGAAAGTCAATGTTTCGTAATGAAAAACGGGTTCCACAAAGTTCACAGAGAAATTCACAACATGTGAACCTGGTCCTGGTAAATGTTTAGAAATCGCACTAGTGATAATTCCCATCAGCATAATTGATGGTACGATTGGTTTTTCATATTCTGTTTTTTGGGCATAATCATGTTGGATATATAAAGGATTCGCATCATTGGTCAAGCCCAAGTAAAGTAATAAGTCCTTGTCTTCAATTGACTCTGTCAAGGACAACGAATCTCCCTCTTCGATATCTTCGATGGTTTTGCCTAATTTTCTCGGTTTTCCGATATTCAAATTAGTACACCTCCGTTATTGATAAGATAATTGTACCAAAATGTACTTAAAAGGCAAGTTAAAAAGTAGTCTTTAAAGGATGTTTAAACAAAACCAACTGATCTACCATGCTAGCATTCTAAAAACAAACAACGGAACAGGAGCAGCTTCTTATTTTTTGAAGCCAGATACCCCTGTCCCGATTTTGATTATGTTCTCTTATAAAACGTTTCTAGTTGTGTTACTTAGTAATGTTTCGTAGGCTTGTTCAAATTTCTGAACGTCGCCAGCGCCCATAAAGACAACCACTGCATTTTCAAAATCTAGTAAAGGCGACACATTATCTTCGGTAATTACTTGTCCACCTTTTTGAATTTTTTCACCTAAATCTTCAATGCGTACCTCGCCTTGTGTTTCACGCGCAGAGCCAAAAATATTACATAAGAATACTTCATCTGCTAAATCCAGTGCTTCAGCAAATTCATCCATTAAGGCAATTGTTCGTGTAAATGTATGCGGCTGGAAGACAGCAATAATTTCTTTGTCAGGATATTTTTGACGAGCGCCATCAATCGTTGCTTTAATTTCGGCTGGATGGTGCGCATAATCATCAACAATAATCATGTCACTGACTTTTTTCTCGCTAAAACGACGTTTCACACCTTTAAAACTTAGCATTTCTTCTGCGACTTTTTGCATATCAAGTTTTTCAAAATAAGCCACAGCAATCACACCTAGCGCATTCATGATATTGTGATGGCCAAATGCTGGTAAGACAAAATGACCTACAAAATCATCCTTGTGATAAACATCAAAAGATGAGCCTTCCGTTGTTCGTTGAATATTTCGTGCTTGGATATCATCCTCTTCACTGACGCCATAATAATAAACTGGCACTTCTGATTCTAACTGACGAAGATACTTATCATCACCATAAGCAAAAATTCCTTTTTTGACTTGATGAGCCATTGTTTGGAACGCTGAAAAAACGTCCTCAATGCTCTTATAGTAATCCGGATGATCAAAATCGATATTCGTCATAATCGCATAATCTGGTGAATAAGCCAAGAAATGACGGCGATATTCACACGCTTCAAATGCAAAGAAATCAGCATCTGGTTCGCCGTGGCCAGTGCCATCCCCTATTAAATAACTAGTTGGATTGATACCACTTAATACATGTGCTAGCAAACCAGTCGTACTTGTTTTCCCATGTGAGCCTGTTACAGCAATGCTTGTATACGGTTCGATAAAACGAGCAATGAAATCATGGTAACGAATTACTTCTGCGCCTAATTCGATGGCACGGGCAATTTCCTCATGGGTATCTGGAAAAGCATTTCCAGCAATAACAATCATGTCTTTATCAATATTATCTGCATTAAATGGTAAAATAGGGACACCTGATTTTTCAAGATCCCGTTGTGTAAAGAAATACTCTTCTACGTCTGATCCTTGAACGTTGTAGCCTTTTTGGTGTAAGACCAACGCTAATGAGCTCATGCCAGAACCTTTAATTCCGACAAAATGGTATAATTTGTTCTCTTGATTTCCCATTATAATCCTCTTCTCTATCACTATATAAAACATACCTTTTTTAAAAAAATTTCAATCATACGAGATTCATTATCGTATAAAACAAAAAAATAATCAACTATTAAAACAGAATAAAAAACTTACATGTTTCAATTCCACATGTAAGTTTCATCTCTTAACTAAAATATTTACTGTTTTCTAATACAGAACTTGAATCTTCTAGCATCCCACTTAATGGTTTATCCAAGATGCCCTTTTTCTTTTCTTCTGTCACAGGTACTTCAGGATCCACTTGAGCATTCGCTTTAGCTAGTTTTTTCCCATAGGCAGTTTGACTTTTAGCATTTTTCTTTGCGGCATTCAAACGGGAACGCGAACGCAAATCTAACGCATCTTCGCCAAAACGTTCTAAGTCTGGTTTGATTTGTTGATATTGTCGTCTAGTTAAAGGAATCTCAGGCTCTGAGGTTGGAATATTAAACTTCCGCACCGTTGGATCTTCTTCCGTATCTTTCACTTGAAAAGCCGTTGGTTCATCATCAAGAATGACATATGAACGTCGATCTTTTTTCATTGCTTTTAGCAACTCTTCTTCAGTAAAACTAGGTTCCTGTTCCTCAGGAATCACAGAAGCCGGGATATATTTAGGAACAAAATAAGAAGGTGTCGTTTTCTGCATTAATGGTGATGTGGCAGGTCTACTTGGTTTCGCTACGACTTCTTTTTTTTTATACGTTTGTGTCCAGCCATTTCCTTTTGGCGTGCCAAAAAGGCTATTATTTTTTTTCGTTGCTTGTTTATTTTTCGTTGTTTTACTAGCGTGTTTTGTATAGTCTGGCAAATTAGAGCGATGACGTGCTAATTGCTCTTGTTGTGCTGCCGTTAATTGTTGCGGTTGTTTATTTGTAGTTGGTTGATTCGTTATTGGTTGTTGGACAGATGGCGTGCTTTGTCTAGTATCTTCGGCAGATGTTGCAGTTCTTCTGCTACCAGACATTGTTTTCCCAATCAGATCATCTTGAAACAAGTTACGTTCATTATCTGTTGGTAATTTTACGCCCTGTTCATCATCATACGCTGGAAAACGGAAATGTTTTCTTTTCACTTGAGCATTATCCATTGCGGTCATTCCTTTTATTTTTCTTTCTCATTAGTTTAACACATTCTCAATGAATACTAAAGAACTTGCCTGAATTTTTAAGAGAACAAAAAAGAAACCTCCGTTTAAAAAGGTTTCTTTTCTGTTTATTTATCTAGTTGTAATTTGGCAAAGTCCGCTTTGACTTGGATGAACGACTGAAACAATTGTAAAAACTGAAAGAGCCGCGCCCGATTTTCAAATTCACTTCTTGTTTGTGGCAGTGGTTTTGTGCGATAAGTTTCATAAACGGTCTTAATTCGATTCATAATTTCTTGTCCATCATTATTCTCTGCAAATGTTTCTGCCGTATATTCCAACAATTGTTGAATATAGCGAACTTGTTGCGCATCAACGGTAATATCTTCTAATAATTCCAACATGTTTTTTAGAATATTACTTTGCATTTTTCTCATCGCAAAGTACTCTAAATAGTACGTATTGGTAGACAGCAATTGATTCTCGGCATGATTTTTGGCCCACGTCTCGCCTGTGCGAATAAAGGCTTTTAAATCTGCACAATGCTTGACCAAATTACGCTCTCCTGCAGCGTTGTTTAAATGTAGCGCCATTTCCCTTAAAATTTTACGAAACATTGTTTCAATGACTTCTTGGTCTTCTCTTAAACGTTTTTCTGTATCAGGCATATAAGAATTAGCTAATAACGCTAGTCCCACACCAATACTCATTAATAAAAACTCATTTCCAATAATCGCCCAAGAAAGATTTTTTTCGACTAAATAATGGGTTACCAAAACGGAACTCACAACAATCCCATCAGATAATTGAAAATACACAGCTGCTGGAATAAATAATAACAAAAAAATACCAAAAGCAATCGCTGTAAAACCTAAAAAAGTAAAACAAATATACGCTAAAATAGTTGCTAAAGCTAAGGATAACAAACGATAAATCCCTGTCATGACAGATGTTTTTTTCGTGCTAGTAACACTTAAAACCGAAATAATCCCTGCCGAAGGGGCATAGAGTAATCCCAGTTTTTCCGCAATAATCATTGCTAATGCAGCGCTAATGGCTGTCTTGACTGTTCGTAAACCAATTTTCATGCATACTCCCCTTAAAAAATAATAATTCTTCACTTTTCTCTAGTAATTTTACCTCTATTTCGGTTATCATTAAAGAGAAAAGTTATTTAGGAGCGAATATTTATGATAGTGGGTCGATTTCGTTTAGGCATGCGAACGTTAAAAACAGCAATTGCTGTCATGCTGTGTATTCTTTTATTTCAATTTTTCCATCGTGGCTCACCTATGATTGCCTGTTTAGCAGCTGTTTTTTCACTAAGACAAGATTTAAATACAAGTTTGTCTTTTGGAAAATCGCGCATTATTGGAAACACATTGGGTGGCTTTTTAGCTTTGCTTTATGTATTAGCACAAGATTATTTTCCTAATCAAAACTTAGTAGAATTACTGCTACTACCACTTTTAGTCATTATCGTCATCGTTGTTTCTGATGGGATTAATAACAATGCTGGGATCATTTCTGCGACTGCGACACTTTTAATGATTTCTTTAAGTATTCCGCAAAGCGATTCCTTTCAATATGCAATGGAACGTGTGTTGGATACATTCATTGGGACCTTTATAGCGATTGGTTTAAACGTCTTTTTACAACCTAAGCCAGCAGAAGAAGCTCATGAAATTTCTGAAGATTTAGCTGAATTAGAAAAGAAAGAAAAAGAACTAGAAGCTTTACGCCAACAAGTTCAAGCGCGGATTGCTGCAGAAGAAAACACTGACGACAAGGCAAATAAATAAAGAAACAGCCGATTGAAGAGAATAACAATCGGCTGTTTCTTTATAGTTCCCAATTTGTTTTTGCTTGAAAGTTGGCGGCTGCGCCAATCAAATTGGCATCATTTTGATAATGGCAGGTCACGATTTCGGGAACAAAATCTTTTAATTCAAAGGTCTGTAAATGCGTTAGCATCCGGCGATTAATCTCTGCTAATAAGCCTTCTTTAGCAGAAACACCGCCTCCGAGTACAATCATTTCAGGATCATAAGAAAACTGTAAGCCGAATAATCCTTGTGTCAAATAATCATAAAAATTATTGACTTCTTCGCGAGCAATCTCATCCCCTCGTTGTGCCAGTTCAAAAACTTCTTCTCCTGTCACCGCCTGTTTTTCGACTCCGATTCGTTCACAATAGCGCTGAGCCATTTTGACAGCTGTGCCAATTTCACTGAATGTTTGGCCATTACTTAAAAAGTTCAGTCCAAACTCGCCTCCATATAAATGAGCGCCTTTGTACAATTCGCCATTGCGAAAAATCGCTCCGCCAATTCCTGTCCCAATAACGACAAAAAGCACTTCTTTTTTCCCTTTCGCCGCGCCTTCATATATCTCTGCTAAACCAGCACAATTCGCATCATTTTCGATAGTCACTGGTAAGCCAAACAACGCTTCTAATTCTTCGTAAATGTTAAAATGATGAATATATGGAATGGCGGAAATCCCTAAAATCTGTTGACTTTTTTCGTCAACTACTCCAGGTGAACTAAAAGCAACACCACTAATCGACTCATTTCTTTTGTCTGCATAAACCGAATATAAATGCGCTTTCATTTCTTCCCAAGAGCCAGGTGTTGGAAAGCTCCCTTGATTTGTTAATTCTTTGCCTGTCCAAACGCCGTATTTCACGGAAGAACCGCCAAGATCAAATGCTAAAATTGCCATATTTATCCATCCTTTTCTACTTCTGTTTTCTTATTTCTTCGATACGTATACGGTCCATGATAGGTCTCATCAGGATTTTTCGTCAAGCGAAATTTCAACGGAACATAGTCAATGCCGCCTTTAACAAAAGGATGACATCGTAAAATCCGGGCTACTCCCATCGTTGTTCCTTTGACACTTCCATGTGTATGAATTGCATCAATCATATATTGAGAACACGTTGGGTAATAGCGACAACGTGCAGGCAATCCTGGAGAAATAAATCGTTGATAAAAACGAACACCGCCGATTAACGGATTTTTCATAAAGTGCCTTCTTTCTAACTAATTCTTACTAAAGAATAGCTTGTTTTTTCATGTTTGGCAAGTCCTAGTGACGAGAAATTACACCAGGTGCCCCTATTACGAATTCTTACATTTCTATTGCTATCCAAATGAAAAAAAACGTGCTACACTATAAAAAAAAGGAATGGAGGCTTAGTAAATGGGATTAAAATTTGAACGTTCCAATGACTTAGATAAACTCTTCGATTCTTTCGCCGTTGATCCATTAAAAAAAGAAGTACCTCTTGAAGAACTGGCAAAACAACGACAAGAAGCAAAAAAAGAAGAAGCAAAAAAACAAGCAAAAGAGTAATTTTGCTTGTTTTTTTCTATAGAAACTTTTCAATTGCTGTCCAAGCTGCTTCTTTTCCTTCTTTTGTTTCAGAAGAGAAAATAATAAAGTCATCTTGTTTATCAAAATTCAAAGCTTTTTTAATGACACTCTCGTGTTTGTTCCATTTGCCCCGCGGAATTTTGTCCGCCTTAGTTGCCACAATAATAACTGGCAAATCATAGTATTTCAAAAATTCATACATTTGGATATCATCTTGGGTCGGCGGATGACGTAAATCAATTAAAGAAACGACAGCACGTAATTGCTCACGTTGCGTGATATACGTTTCAATCATTTTTCCCCACTTCGCACGTTCTGTTTTAGAAACTTTGGCATAACCATAGCCAGGAACATCTACAAAATGTAAGGCATCCTCAATTAAATAAAAGTTTAGCGTTTGCGTTTTACCAGGTTTACCTGAGGTTCTTGCTAAATTTTTACGATTAATCAAGGTATTAATAAAAGATGATTTTCCAACGTTCGAACGTCCAGCTAAAGCAATCTCCGGTAACTGAGATTCAGGATATTGTTTAGGGGATACCGCACTAATCACGATTTCTGCATTATGTACGTTCATTGTTTTCCTCCGTTCTTCTATTCAGTCTTTCATTCAAAAACTTAACAAAAACAGCTCTTTCGGAGATCCGCCGAAAGAGCTGTTTTCAGCTTCAATCTTATACAGCTTCTTTATCTTTTTTGTTATAAATAATTGTTGGTTTACCGGCACCTTCAGCTGCCATTTTAGTAATGATAACTTTTTCAATGCTTTCATCTGAAGGAACATCAAACATTACGTCCATCATAATTTCTTCAATGATTGAACGAAGTCCGCGTGCGCCAGTATTACGTTCAATGGCTTTGGCTGCGATGGCTTTTAATGCTTCTGGTTCAAATTCTAATTTAGTGTCATCAAGAGACAATAATTTTTGATATTGTTTCACCAAAGCATTCTTCGGTTCTGTTAAAATTCGAACCAAATCATCATTCGTTAATTTATCAAGCGCAGCCATTACAGGTAAGCGTCCAATAAATTCTGGAATTAAACCAAATTTCAATAAATCTTCTGGAATAATATGTTGCATAATGCTTTCTTCTTCATTTAAAGCAGAATTGGTTTTACCAAAACCAATGGTTTTTTCGCCTAAGCGGTTTTTAACAATGGTTTCAATCCCATCAAATGCTCCACCAACAATGAAGAGAACATTCGTTGTGTCTATTTGGATAAATTCTTGATGTGGATGTTTGCGGCCCCCTTGTGGCGGTACACTTGCAACTGTTCCTTCAAGAATTTTTAGTAAGGCTTGTTGAACACCCTCACCTGAAACATCTCGAGTAATCGAAACATTTTCACTCTTACGGGCAATTTTATCAATCTCATCAATATAGATAATGCCCTTTTCCGCACGTTCAACATTATAGTCAGCAGATTGTAGTAATTTTAAAAGGATGTTTTCAACATCTTCCCCTACATAACCTGCTTCTGTTAAACTGGTCGCATCAGCGATTGCAAAAGGTACATTTAATGTTTTTGCTAACGTTTGAGCCAAGAAAGTTTTACCTGAACCTGTAGGTCCAATTAAACAAATGTTACTTTTTTGCAATTCAACGTCATCTTGAGTTGCAGCTGTTTCTGATTGATTCACACGTTTATAGTGATTGTAAACAGCAACAGAAAGTGTGCGTTTTGCACGTTCTTGTCCAATAACATATTCATTTAAAACATTTAAAATTTCTTGGGGTTTTGGCACATCCGTTAATTCTCGGACTGCTTCATCATAAAATTCTTCATCAATAATCTCTTTACATAGATCAATACATTCATTACAAATATAGACACCCGGACCAGCAACAATTTTTTTTACTTCTTCTTGTGTTTTCCCACAAAATGAACAACGAACGGTCCCGTTATTATCCGTATTGTCGTACATGTTCGTCACCCCTCTAAAAATCAAAAAATGACTGTCATCACAGTCTCTCATCATAATAGCACAAACCACTTTAAAATGCGAACATCTCAGATAGAAAGTTTTATTGTTCTTAGACTTCTTATGGTATACTACATTATATAAAAGCACTTTCATAAAAAGTGATTGTGTTGAAACAAATTGGAGGAATTGTGATGTTAGAACAAATTTTACTAGGTACCTATACTCGAAGAGCCAGCCAAGGCATTTATAAAATTGCATTAGATACAACACAAGGTCGTTTAACAGAAGCGACACTTTTATTAGAAGAAACGAGTCCTACCTATCTTGCTCTGAGTCAAAAGGGCGAACTTTTTAGCGTCACTAGTGTTGACGGTGAAGGTGGCACTGCCGCTTATCAACCAGAAATGGACCATTTTAACTTATTGAATAAAGTAACTGAGGAAGGTGCACCGCCATGTTATGTAGCTGTTGACGAAAACCGACAACTGGTCTATGCAGCAAATTATCACCAAGGTATTGTTCACGTGTATCGTATCTTAGAAGATGGTTCTTTGGAAGATGCTGACAAAGTGATTCATACAGAGCCAACTGGTCCTCATGAAAATCAAAACAATGCCCATGTTCATTACACAGATTTAACACCTGATCAACGCTTAGTCGTCTGTGATCTAGGAACCGATCGTGTGTATACGTATAATGTTAGCTTAGACGGAAAACTTTCTGAAATCGCTCAATTCGTGACTGAGCCAGGGACTGGTCCACGTCATTTAGTGTTCCACCCAACAAAATCATTGGCTTATCTATTTGGCGAATTAGATAGCACTGTTTCAGTTCTTTCATATGATGAAACAGATGGTTCTTTCACTGAATTACAAAAAGTTTCTACTTTGCCTGCTGATTATGATGCGTTTAATGGTGGTGCTGCGATTCGTATTTCTTCTGATGGCCGTTTCCTTTATGCTTCAAACCGTGGCCATAACTCGATTGCTGTCTATGCTGTTTCAGAAAACGGCGAAGCAATTGAACGAATTCAATTAATTTCAACCGAAGGCGAGATTCCGCGAGATTTCGATTTAGATGCTTCTGAAGATTTCGTTGTTGTCGCTAATCAAGACTCTGATAATTTAACACTTTATCGTCGGAACCAAGAAACAGGCTTATTAGAAATGATTCAAAAAGATGTTGCCGTTCCCGAATGTGTTTGCGTTTTGTTTGTGTAATAATCACAACAAGCAGAACGATGAGACGGAACCCGAAAAGGCAATATTATAACGAATGTTTAATTAAGAAATAGTATTCAGCTCTAAAGCTAAATTCTTCCCAAAGTGGCAATATTACTTTCATCTGTTTATGCTTTGTAGTAAAGCAATACCACTTCTTAGAGCTACATTTTTGAGGGGCCTACCTGTGAAAATGAATATCAAAAAGCATCTTAAAGGTTGTTACTTTTGTTCTTCCTATTATAAGATTTCAAGCCTGGGGCAAAAATCTAAAATGATTTTTGCCCCAGGCTTGTGCTTAAAACCTAATATTAGGAAAGAAATGGTGCCTATTCCTTTTCGTTTATGGAGTCGGTCACTTTTTTACTAGTTTTTAATTTACACTTTTTTCTTTTTAGAGATATAGAAAAAAACCAAAGAGATCATAAGAATACCAATAACTACCAGAAGTAGACTCATTTTTTGATTTTCGCCAGTTTTAGGTAAAACTTTTTTTCTTAAATCTGTTTTAAGTGGTGATTGTTTTTGCGGATTTTTATTGTGTGTAACTTTTGTATCGTTGACTTCTTTTGCTGGAGTACGGAAGTAAACAGTTTGGTTCTTGTCATTGATATCTTCATGCAATGCAATTGCTGTACCTTGACGCATCAAGCGTTCAAAGACGACAACTTCTTTTCCTTCTAAACTTGTACCATCAAAAGTAAATTCAAGTTGAACGACGCCCTCTTGGCTTTTGGCCACAAAAACTTGTGTCGCCGTCACTGCTTTGCCATCTACCAATAACGGTTGTCCTGTTTCTTTATTCATTAATGTTCCCTGAATGATATATTCATTACCTTTAATTAAATTTTTATAAGAAACATTATCCACAATCGTTACTTGTTTACTTGGTACAAGATCTTTTTGACCGTTTTCTTTATTTGTCGCGGTTGTGGCGATGGTTGGTGTTGTGAAAAGAACGGTTTGTTTTTCATCATCTAAATCGGCATGTTCAGCAATAGGATTGGGACTTTCTCCTTCGTATAAGTATTCAAAAACGACCACTTTTTTGCCAGTTAATTCACTAGCTTTTACTGTAAATTCGACTGTTGTCGTGCCTTTTGACTGTGTAGGCGTAAAGGTTGTTTCAGCCGTCACTGCTTTGCCATCAACTTCCAACGGTTGACCCGTTGCTTTGTCCATCAACTGTCCGACAATAGTATATTTCTGATTTACCTTTAAGCCCTCATAATTAATTTTATCTTCAATTATAACTTTCGCTAGTGGTTCTAACACTTTCAATCCAGATTCTTTGTCTGTTGCTGTTGTTTGTATTTTAATTTCTTCTCTTGGATTGTTAGGCGTATTAGGAATTTTCGGTTTTTCAGTTTCCTTGATTGTCACAGTTTGATCGACATCATTGATATCTTCGTGTGATGCAATTTCTCTGTTTTCTAGGAATAATTTTTCAAAAACAACAATTGTTTTCCCAGCTAACAAGCTTGCATCAAATGTAAAATCTAACGTTTCAAAACCGTTTGATTCTGTTGGAATAAATGTTTTTTCTGCAGTAATAGGTAGATCGTTCACTAATAAAGCTTCACCAGTCACTTTATCCATCAGTCTTCCTGAAATAGTATACTCTCTATTTGGTATTAAATTTTCATAATGGATTTCATCACGAATTGTTGCTATTTTTTCTGGCTCAACAACTTTTGTTCCATCCGTTTTATTTGTTGCTGTTGTGCGTACTGTTACTTTTTTTGGTTGCTCATTAGGGGTTTCTGTAATCCAATTCATTGATGCCTCAGTTTGCTCGTCTTTCGCGATATACTGATCACCTATCACTAATGATTGTTGCTGATTTGTACCTGCTGGTCGATCATATTTCATAAATGTAAAGGAAGTAGTTCCGCCATTCGCAACGACTTGAATCTCATCTGTTGGAGTTGCATCTGGAACAGAAATTACAAATTCTTCACCAACTGCAATTTCTACGCCTGTCGTCATACCTACCGCTTTAGTTCCCGATTTGGTAATAATTTGTGCATCTGCGATATTTTTACTTAAAGTAATCATCGCACTTCCTTGTAAATTAAAAGGAGCTGTCAAACGATAGCTTTGACGATATGTGGATTCGTTAGAAACAACCTCACCAATTTTTTCTAACTTAATAGATAAATCTTGATGAATCCACTCACGCAAATTTGCTACTCCAGCAGCAAGCTGTGGATTAGTAATCGTAAATTGACTCATATCCCATGTTGGTACAATTTCATGGACCATCCATTGGGTCGTTGTGTATGCATCGATGTTACTCAATGTCCGAACGCCAGGACCTTTGTAAACATTTTGTCCTTGCTCAACGTATCCTAGTTTTAATAAATTTGACAATAATACTTTTTGCTCTTGTGTTAAGTCATCTGCAGGTATGGCAGACCCATTTGGCGTTGCCTGATTAAAATTCAAACAATATGCCAAAATATTATCTGTCGTATTTTTAAACTTTTGTCCATCCCATGGCACACCATTTTGATCTTTCGCAAACCCTTTAATTATTCCGTCGCTGTCTACCGTTAAATAAGAACCTTGGAGCGGGATTCCATCGTTCCACGTTCGGGTCGCAGTATTAATTCCCACAGGTGCAAAATTTTTTGAACCTGTGGGAATTTCAGCTGCTTGTACAACTGGTAAAATAACTAATTGTGCAAGCGTAAACAGCACACTTAATAACGCAACTACTTTTTTCATTTATTAGCCTCCACTAATCTATTAATCTATACTTCTGATATACAGTAATATAGTAAGTATATTTTACTCAATTTTTTTCGTTTGGTTTACTTTATAACTTCTAAAAAAAAGAACGATTTAGATAATCAATTTCCGAGCTATTTTTTATAATAACCATTATAATAAAATAGAAGCTATTATTAAGGAGTGAGTCTCATAAAAACGCAAGATGCCATAAAAACATTTCTGCTTTCAAAAAAAACTCAAAAAAAGTTAGATGTCTTTTTGTATTTAGCGAAACGAAACAACCCCAAGTTATCTGTTATTGCCCAAATATTTAATTTGTCCAATAAAAATTTATCTATCTACCTTCATGAAATCCAGGAAGACTTAACTAACATCCCCGAAAGTACCTTAGAAATACAAATTAATCATGGAACAATTTCATTGTATACAACTAGTAACGATTTTTTATTTCATTATTTTTTGCTATTCAATTATTATTGTTTACAATCTACTGATTATATTCTTTTCAAAGCTATTTTAAAAAAAGAAAATAATTCTGTTTGGAAAGTTAGCCAAGAAACCAATTTCAGTTCCTCTTATATCTATAAGCGTTTGAACAATCTTAATAAATTGCTGGATTTATATGGTATTTCTGTCCATTTTTCTCCTTCATCAACTAAAGTAATTTCTGGTACTGAATTTCAAGTGCTATATGCTTTTTTAGATGTGTATTGGACAATTTTTTTAAATTTACTTTCTTTGCCACGTTATACATCAAAATATTTTAAAAATATTTTATCAGAACATATTAAACCGGAAATTTCCGAGCGTTTAGAGTTAGCTTCACAGTTAAAGTTAAACTTACTTTTACACATTTCTAACTATCGTTTTCCTTATACTTCAGAAGATTACCTTGAAAAAGACATGGAACAAAAGTCTTACTTAACTCTGTATTCAGAACCAGAATTAAATATATTTAGTACAATTTCAAGTTTTTCAGAAAATCAAAAAAACGTAGTAAACATCATTGCCCCGCTGGCCATTGACAATCTTGATTCTTCTGAACGTGCATTATATTTGTTAACTTCTTTAAAAAATAAACAATGTCTAGAATATCAATATGTTGAAAAATTATTAGACACTTTTTGCCAAACATTCAATATCTCTCAAATGCGCGAATTTGATCGTCATTACTTTTTACTTATTTTATTTAAAAATGTTGTTTATAATCAACTGTTTATTTCCAAACAGCCAAATACAGCAATTCTAGATTTTTTAGTCAATAAAAACAATGATAGCCAAAAGACTTTACAGAAAGAAATTTATGATTTTTATCAAAGTTTTTCAGGTAACTTTCCTTATCAATTAGAATTTAAAGACCAAGAAAATCCTGATTGGACATGCGAATTACTACTAAGAATCTATAAACATTATAGCCCGCGTACTAAAATAAAAATTGGTGTGTCGTATTCTCGTGATTTTTACATTGCGAGTTTTATCATGATGAAAATTAAACAAGCGTTTAGTGAGGACATTATTTTTGAACGAACGAATTTTTCAACTTGCGACATTGTTATTACTGATTATCCTATATTTAATTTGCCTGAAAAAATTGAACGAATTTATATTTTAGAAGAAGAGTTAACCCGGGAAGATTGGGAATTAATTTTCAGTAAAATAAGTATCGCTATTTTCGATTTACAATAAAAAAGAACGAACCCAAAAATCAGTGTAGATTTCTGGGTTCGTTCTTTTTTTCTATTCAGTTAGTTATCCGTTTTTTCTATTAAATAGTGAATAAATAAATTACTGCAGCTAATGAAGCACCTAAGATAGGTCCCACAATTGGCACCCAAGAATACGCCCAATCGGAATCACCTTTTGTTTTCACAGGAATAATTTGGTGCGCTAAACGAGGTCCTAAATCACGTGCAGGGTTAATTGCATAACCTGTAGGTCCGCCTAATGATAGACCTAGTCCTAAGACCAAAATCCCCACAAGCATTGGGTTAATCCCAGCCGCTAAGTCGTTTTGAGAAAAGGCTAGTAAGCCAAAAACCAAGACAAATGTGCCGATAATTTCTGTTAAAACATTGGCTGGATAGTTACGGACAGCTGGACCAGTTGCAAAGGTTCCTAAAATAGCGCCTTTGTCCTCTGTAATGTTCCAATGGGGTAAATAAGCTAACCAGACAACTAAACCACCAATAAAACCGCCTAGGACTTGAGCTACGATATAAGGTAAAACCATGCCCCATTCAAAATTTCCCGTAATTGCCATCGCAACTGTTACAGCAGGATTTAAATGCGCTGGACTCATATACCCAGACATGTAAACAGCTAATGTAACAGCAGCGCCCCAACCTAAAGCAATAACGACCCAACCAGAAGCAAAGGCTTTGCTTTTCTTCAAGTTAACTGCGGCACAGACGCCATCTCCTAGTAAAACTAAAATCATCGTTCCGAAAAATTCACCGAATAATTGTGTCATCATCGAAGTTCCCATTTTTCCTTCACCCTACTTTCAAATTTTTTAAATCTGATTCTTCAATTACTTTTTCTAATGTTTCAATTTGTCGTGCTCTTTCTTCCGCTGTCCACTGATAATGCTGTGCCATTTCTTCAATGACTCCCGCTTTTACTTGGTCCAAACGATCACGCATAAACAATAAGTGGTTGGTCCGTCGTAATAAAAAGTCAACGGGTGTTAAAGCCATTTCTTCTTCCATCGCATAGTTTAAAGAGACAGTTTCCGTTAAGGTTAAACCAGGAATTACTTTTGCATGATCAATCATTTCAAAAACAGTCGGTACGTTAGAGCCATATAAATGAGCTAAGTATAGTGCATCCTTTTCACTTAACCCTTTAGACACGCCATGTTTTGCCAACGCTTCTAATTCTTCATCTACCGTTGCAGGATTCAATTTTCCACCTGAAACTGGATAGTTTTTAGAATCAATTAAGGTGAATTCTTTTTGGTATTCTTCTGCTAAGATGGTTTGAATCATTTTCATCGCACCTTCTGCCATTTTACGATAATCTGTTAATTTCCCACCAGCCAAAGTTAGCAAGCCATCCGCTGATCTTTCCAATGAACTGCCTCGAGAAACAGCTGAAGGATTGACTTTATTTTCCACCAAACTGTCTTCCAGATGGTTTAGGACTTCTTCAATTTCTCGTTTATCTGTTTGTTTTTTTTGGTATCTGTCAACGACATCAATGACTTCATCAATACTTTTATCTGAAAGTTTGCCATTGTTTCCACCATTATAATCTGAGCCACCGTTAGCAGAAATTAACGGTCGTAAACCGGCCCAGCTGGCTTCAATATCATCAATTGTTAATTGCACCTCTGGATAACGATTATTTACTACTTCCAATAGGTAATCAACATCACTTTGTTCTACTGTTGGATGTTGAAAATCTCCATGGTAATCTGTATCCGTCGTCCCAAAATATGTTTTTTCTTCTCTAGGAACAACAAAGACCATGCGGCCATCTTGTTTACCTGTATCAAAATACGTTGGTTGAGGGACGTTTAAACGGCTTTTGTCTACAACTAAATGGACTCCTTTGGTCGGACGCATTTGTGGTGTGAATGATTCGTTTTTATCTAAGCCTCTTAATTTATCCGACCAAGGACCAGTAGTATTAATCACAACATCTGCGTGAATCTCAAACTGTTCGTCAGTTAGTAGATCCTTTGCTTGAATGCCAGTAATTTTACCTTCATCATTGTATAAAAAGCCCACCGCTTGAACCCGACTCACAGCATGCGCCCCGTCAGCTACTGCTTGTTTAATATTTTCAATAACTAAACGAGCATCATTATTTCGGTAATCTAAATAAACACCGCCACCTTGTAGACCTTCACTTTTTAGTTGTGGCTCACGTGCCAAAACCTCGTCTTTTGTTAACAGATAGTTGGCGTACTTGGTACCTGTAACATCAGCTAACTGATCGTATAAATCCATTGCTATTTTGACAGAAAATAGGTTAAATGTTGCATTTGGCTCATCATAAATCGGCAATAACATGGGATCCGCTTTAGGGATATGTGGCGCAATTGATTGAACAACGGCTCGTTCTTTAACCGTATCCGCCACTACTTCTACATCAAACGTTTTCAAATAGCGGATACCACCATGAACTAATTTGGTTGATCGTGAAGAGGTGCCCTCTGCGAAATCCTGCATTTCAATTAATCCTGTCTTCATTTTAGCGGCACTGGCTTGCAGGGCAACGCCTGCGCCAGTAATGCCACCACCGATAATTAAGACATCTAAGTGTTGTGTTTTTAAAGCGTCGATTGATTGTCGGCGTGTTTCTATTGAGAAAGTCATAAAAAATTCCCCTTTTCCATTTACTTATTTTTACGTTTGAATTGTTGGGTAGCTGCTACTGCTTGTTGCCACCCCACATATAAATCTTCTCTTTCTTCTTCCGCCATAATTGGTTCAAATTGTTGGCCTTCTTCTTGGAATGCTTTGATTTCTTCTAAGTCTTTCCAGAAGCCAACCGCTAAGCCCGCCAAGAAAGCTGCGCCTAAGGCCGTTGTTTCTAAGTTATGGGCTCTTTGAACAGCAGTGTTTAAAATATCCGCTTGGAATTGCATCAAGAAATCATTGTTTGCTGCGCCACCGTCTACTTTTAAGACGGGAATATCTATGCCTGTATCTTCTTTCATCGTGTCAATAATGTCACGGACTTGATATGCAACTGCTTGAAGTGTCGCTTTGACAAAATCTTCTCTTGTGGTGCCGCGTGTTAATCCAAAGACAGCCCCGCGCGCTTGTGAATCCCAATATGGTGCACCCAAACCAGTGAATGCAGGAACCACATAAACTTCATTGTGTCCTGTTGACGCTTTGGCTACTGCTTCAGATTCTGCAGCCGTTTGCAACATTTTTAAGCCATCTCGCAACCATTGAATTGCTGAACCAGCCACGAAGATACTTCCTTCTAAGGCATAATATACTTTGCCGTTAATGCCATAACCAATAGTGGTAAGCAGATTATTTTTAGAAAGTTGAGGTTCTTCGCCCGTGTTCATGACAATAAATGAGCCTGTTCCATAGGTATTTTTAACCATTCCAGGTTCAAAGGCCATTTGACCAAATAAGGCGGCTTGTTGGTCACCAGCCATCCCAGCGATAGGAACTTCACTTCCGTAAAAATGGTAATTTTTTGTTAAGCCATACACTTCAGAGTTCGAAACGACTTTTGGTAACATCACGCGTGGGATATTTAAAAGATCCAAAATTTCTTGATCCCAATCTAAATCATGGATATTAAACAACATCGTCCGACTTGCATTTGAATAATCAGTGACATGAGTATCTCCCGTTAATTTCCAAACGAGCCAAGTGTCAATTGTTCCAAACATCAATTCTCCATTTTCTGCACGTTCTTGCGCACCTTCTACGTGATCTAAGATCCAACGAACCTTCGTTGCTGAGAAATAAGCATCAATGATTAACCCAGTTTTTTCATGAATCATTTCGCTGTAGCCATCTTCTTTTAGTTGATCGGCAATGGGTGTCGTTTGGCGTGATTGCCAAACAATTGCGTTATAAATGGGTAACCCAGTTGCTTTGTCCCAAACAACGGTTGTTTCCCGTTGATTTGTAATCCCAATTCCGGCAATATCTGTTGGTTTCACTCCTGACTCAATTAAAGAACCTGCAATAACGGATTGAACAGAATTCCAAATTTCATTGGCATTATGTTCCACCCAGCCTGCATTAGGAAAATATTGAGTAAATTCCTTTTGTGAACTACCAATTTTGTTTCCTTTTTTATCAAAAATAATTGCACGAGAACTAGTCGTTCCTTGATCAATTGCCATAATGTATTTTTCTTCTGCCATGATAATTCCTCCTAAACGTTTTTGAAATCGTTTTCTTTATGTCCTTATCTTACATACAAAAGACTAACCAAACATGTCAAAAACTTTTTTTATTTAAAAAAAATTGAAAGGATTTCTATTAAAACCAACAAAGACAACGCTTTCAATAATACTTTTATTATCTCTAATTTTTCAATAAAAAGAAACATTTTTGTTTAAAAAAGCCTAATTTTCGACTTTTAGTGGTAAAAAGGTTGGTGTGAGGATCAGATAATTTCCTTCACACCAACCTTTTGTTTATTTCTCCCGCAAGGTGCGTATTTTCTTTTTTAATTGTTGCACATCATAGGTCGAACTTAATTCTGACAAAACATAAACTTCCGGTGTTCCTTGATAGCTCGTTTGCTGATAATTGGTCACAATTAAATCATATGTTTGTTCAGGCTGATACCTCTCCACCAGCGTGCCATTCATATTTTTAAGACTGAGCATTAATACTTGTGTTAACGCCGCTTGATAAAGAGCATCCATCGCTAAGTGAATCCCAATTTTTATTTCGCCAATCATTTTAAATTCAATTAATGCCAACACGCTTAAATATTTGACCAAAGAAAGTTCATGTAAACTATCTCCTGGTTGATACGTTTCATTAAAACAAGCTAAAGCTTTTTCTAATAACGTTTTTGAAAAAGAAGCTAATTCCCGACTAGATAATTGTTGTTCTTTTTCCCAAATATGGGCCCGATCAAAGACTTCCAATTCTCCTTTAAAAAAATACAGTTTTCCATGAATTTGTGAAAAATAATAAGCCATGGTTTTCTCAAGAGTAGGTTCAAATTTATGGGGCCGATAATACAAGACCACATTTTCCATGATAAATGTATCAGCTAAAGAAACAGCGGAACGACGACCCCGAATTAAGGAATATTCATCAAAAGCTGATTCTGGTAAAACCGACATTGTAATTAGAAAAACAAAATGAATCATGCTTTCGCCTTCATCTAATTCTAAAGAATAGCGACTGGAAAAACGGAAAAATAATTGTCGAACTTGCTTAAATAGAGGATCTTCTTTAAAATCAGTCATTTTCTTTCTCAATTGTTGATATTTTTTCGAAGTGCCCGCTAGGCGCTTTTTCGTAATACTCAACCAAAGGCTAACTTTTAACGCATTATGTTCATTAAAAGTAAAACCTAAGCCAGTCTCAATCCCTTCAATTATCCGTTTATTTAACGGCGACATCGTTTTTTTCTGGTGTGTTTCATAGGGAGTAATATACCAATACAACTGAAAGTAAAAGTAACGAATCTGCAATTCTTCTCCCTGTAGTTGGCCATTTTTTATTTGCAAATCAAAGGCGGCTAACAATTGATTAAGTTCTTTAATCTTTCGAAATAAAGAAGACTCACTAATCATAAATTTAGTCGTTAATTGAACAATAGAAAACTCTTTATTACGATATAAATAATCTAAAAGTTGAAATTTAAGAGACTCTTTTACAAATGCTTCAATTAAATGATTCAACGAAAAAAAATCCGATAAGGTGATTGATAGCTGTTGGCCATCATAAGTCAGCTGACAATCCTGTCCAAAAGGTTTCAAAAAATAATGTAAATCCTCTAAGTCTTTTTCAAAGGAGGCTTTTGTGACCGCTAAAAATGCCGTTAAATCAGAGACTGAGCAGGTACCGCCTGCTAAGATGGTTTGTTGCACCGTTAATAATTGTCGCATCGCTTTCTTTTCCAATAACGTCTCAACTTTCATCGTTCTCTCTCCAATAAGCCGAAGCACCCATCAAATTTGTAATATCATAAATATTGGTTAAAGCAGGTTGATAAAAATAATCTTTTTGTAAAAGGTCTGTCAGCGTCTGACCTGTTTGGATACTTAATGCTAAAGTATTTATTTTTTCTAAACAATTGTTTTTTGAACAAAGCTGTGCCCCAAGGACCCGTTGCGTCACTTTATCATAAATTAATTTGCCTAAAATCTCTGTCCCATGTTGTAAGGGCGGCGCTGGCTGTCTAACAATTACGGAAGCAAGTGTTTGCGGAAAAAATAACCCTTCCGTTTCGGTTAGACCTGTACTAGCAAGATAATAGTCCCCCACTTTTGTTCCCATTGTTCGCAAAGAGCCAATAAATCGGTGTGTTTTTTCTTCTAAATTGTTGGCGACTACTAAGCCAGTTCGTACCGCATTGTTCACTAACGGGGCATAAAAAGTTTCCGCGACTGGTTCATTCATAACTGAAATGCAGTCACCGATGGCAAAAACATTCGGCACTGATGTTTGTAAATAAGCGTCCACCGCGATTGTCTGATCCAGATTTCGTTGAATTTTTTTATCCAAATAGGCTAATTGAGGATGTAAGTTTAAAGCAAAAATCCCACTGTCACAAGAAATTTCCTGCTCGCTTGTTTCAAGAACAATACCATTTGCTGTTTCTTCAATTCCTAGGACCGTTTCTTCAAAATGGAAAATTACTGCTTGTTTTTCCAAAGATTTTTGAACTTCTGCGACCATTTCTTTATCAAAATATTTAGGCAATAGATTTTCCAAACTTTCAAAGACATGGACCGTTTTCTTCATTTTCACAAGAAAATCAATAGCTTCCATTCCAATGGGTCCTGCACCAATGACGGCTACTGTCTGGCTTTCTTCCAGTAATGGAACAGCCGCTAAAGCACCTGACAAAAATTTATATTTGAGTAATTTTTCTGTTTGACTACCACGAATTTGCGTGGAAAATTGGCTCGCGCCTGTCGCTAAAATCAATTTATCATAAGAATACCACTGTTGCTCTTCCTTTCGTGACCAAGCAATCAATTGGTTCTCAACATCCATTGCCACGACTTCTCTATTTAAAAGCAACTGAATCTTTTGACGACGTAATTCCTCTTCCGTTATGTAACGTGCTTCGTGTAATTCATTGATGGTATGATTAAAATACGCACTTAAGCCACCAGATAAATACCCCACTGTTGCTTGTTTATCAATTAAAGAAATTTCTGCTTGGGGATATTTTTTCCTTGAAGCAATTGCTGCGGAAATACCTGCGAATGATGCACCAATAATCACAATTTTCATTTGTTTCCTCCTCTGTCAGGACCTACTATACTTCTCTCAGTTTATCATGATTAAAAAGAATGCTAAAGCAACAACTATAGTTTTCCCTTAAAATAATTATTTTTGCTGAGCGCATTGCTTTTCAAGCACTTTCATTTTCATTTATAATAAATGTTACTACTGTTTGAGGAGGAGTTTTCATGTCTGCAACGAAAGAGCAATTGGAACTATTTTTATTTTATTTATCTGAAACCCATACAAAAAGTTTATCTTTACATGACTTAGTTACAAGTCGACCACGCCCAGAAGAAGCGCGTATTTTATTAAATATTAACGAGGTTTTCACTTACTACCATAGCGCTCGTGTTCTCTACACAAGTGTTCCTGCTCTTGAAAACAACAAGTCTGAGCCTTTTTTCCAAGCCTTCGAAAATTTTTATTTTGAATTAAAACAACATTTTTTCAATGAAGAAGATGAAACCAACCAATTGAATGAACGTCTAGAGGAAATGAAAATTGCCTTTGAACAATTGACGGATGACTACAATGTTCTATAATAGAAGAGAACAATTCGTTGAGAAGGGGTCCTTATGAAGCAAGAAGAAGTGATTGAACGTTTAAAAGAAGAACTAAATTTGCCATTTTTTAATGGCACACTGGAAGAAAAGAACTATTCTGAAGCAGATTATCAACAAATCAAGAAAGAGTTAATTCAATACTTTGATGATTATGTGCGAAATGTTGAAAATTAACAAGCTAAAACAACCTTTGATTTTAATAAAATCAAAGGTTGTTTTATTATTAAATAAAAAAATAACAAAAAAACCACCGGCAGTTTTGCCGATGGAAAAGGAGTATTTACTCAATAAGAGTAAAATGAAAAATAAAAAGGTTGTTGTTGGTATGAATTAATAATACAATACACTTTCTCTTTTGTCCATAAAAAAGACATGAAAAAAATATTAAATTCGTTAGTTATTTTTATTAGTTTTTTATTTTTTCAAAAGAATGTTGCTCATCCGCGTAATGGCAAAGGTTAATTCATCCGTTGCTTGATCCTGCTTTTCTTCTGAAGCATTAAATAAATCTGCATCAATACCTGTTTCTGGATCTGTTGCTAAAATCATTTCATTGCATCCTGCTACATATTCTGTATAAGCATGTTGAAATTTTTTGTGAATGCCAAGTACTTGTGGTGTCGGTTTTAATGTTCCGACTTTTTTGAGCATTAATTCATATTTTTCAGTACCTTCTTTAAATTTTGCTTGAATTTCTGCAATTCGTTCGGCTGTTAAATCATTTACTTTATTCTTATCAATCGCTTGACGAACTTCTTCGTAATATGGATTCATGACTTCGCCAATATCTTCTGTTGTTTTAACGATATCATTAATTGTTTGAACATAAAATCCTAAATTTGGTCTCATAACCATCCCTCTTTTCCCTTTTCTCTTTCACTCCATTTTACACTTTTTCTATTCCATCTGACAAGTGGCACTTTTTCAATCTTTATTTTTTTGATTTTTAACAGAGAAAACATAGTGAGGCATCGTTTTGCCACAGTATGTTTTAATGTATCGATCCCTAACAAGCATCTGGTTTCGAATAGCGACATTCATAGAGGCTAAGTTCGTATCACGAATCGTTGAAATAACTTCTGGAAAATTTAACACATCGAATGCGTACTGCTTTGTCGCTGCGGCAGCTTCAATCGCATACCCTTTATGCCATTCTTTGGCACATAAATGATAACCAATTTCTGGATAGCTCTTTCCTTTTACTAATTGATTGGTGAGACCACACTCGCCGATGACTTCGCCTGTTTTTTTCTTCTCTAACGCCCATAAGCCGTAGCCGTATTCTTGATAGGATTGTAAGTTCCACTTTAGCCAGTTTGCGACTTCTTCGTCAGAAAAAGCATGTTCATAGGCATACATTACGTTTTCATCTTGCAAAAATTTTTTCAATTCCGCTTTATCTTCCGACTGCCATTCTCTGACAATAAGTCGTTGTGTTTCGAAAATAATTTTCCGTTTCAAGCCATTTCACTCCTTGAATAAAGAAAAATTGACTGGTTTAAGTACCAGCCAATTTTCTTTTTTCTATATTAAGCACCTTTACCTGCTTTACGTTGGAAGAACTTGACAATTTCCACAATTGGGATGATAGCAAAAGAAGTACCTGCTACAATTGCCCATTGATACGCATCTAAATGTGTGACGCTGAATAAATCATTAAATCCTGGAATAACAATCGTTGCAGCTAATAGCAAGAACGAAACAAGAATCCCATAGTTAAATGATTTGTTGCGGAACAAGCCAACTTTGAAAATTGATTGATAAATCGACTTCACATTAAAGGCATGGAACAATTGAATTAATCCCAAAGTAGCGAAGGCCATGGTTAAAGCATCACCGTGTTGTAAATCATACAACGCTTGCGCCGATAAGTTTGTGTTAGCTGTGGTATGCGCTGGGAACATAATTGACATTTTGTACACAATCAAAGTCAAGGCTCCTTGCGTAATCCCTTGGTAAACTACACTGCTTAAAACGCCGCCAGAGAAGAAGTTCGATTTTTTTCCACGAGGGGCATGACTCATCACATCACGTTCTGCTGGTTCCACACCTAACGCAATCGCTGGGAACGTATCCGTTACTAAGTTAATCCACAATAAGTGAACAGGTAACAAGGTATCCCAATTGAGCATTGTTGCAATAAACAAGGTTAATACTTCCCCTAAGTTAGCTGAAAGTAAATATTGAATCGTTTTTTGGATATTTGAGAAGACTTTACGTCCTTCTTCTACTGCTACAATAATTGTTGAAAAGTTATCATCGGCAAGGACCATATCTGAAGCACCTTTCGATACTTCGGTTCCGGTAATCCCCATACCAATCCCGATGTCAGCAGCTTTTAAGGCTGGAGCATCATTTACGCCATCACCAGTCATCGCAACCACTTTTCCTTCTTGTTGCCAGGCTTTAACAATCCGAACCTTGTGTTCTGGTGAAACACGAGCATAGACAGAGTATTGTCCCACAACTTGTGCAAATTTTTCATCTGACAATTCATTTAATTCAGCACCTGTAATGACTGCATCGTCGTCGCCTTCTTTGATGATGCCTAAACGTGCCGCAATTGCTTCTGCTGTATCACGGTGGTCACCCGTAATCATAATTGGACGAATACCCGCTTCTTTCGCGACTTTTACAGCATCTGCAGCTTCTTTTCTCTCTGGGTCAATCATACCGACTAAACCAGCAAATGTTAAATCTTTTTCCACATGTTCAGAACTCATTTCCGCTGGAATCGTCTCAACATATTTATAAGCCATTCCTAAAACACGTAAGGCTTGTTTCGCTAATGAGGTGTTGGTTTTCAAAATTTCTTGACGTTTTGTTTCATCTAATGGACTTGTTTCGCCATTTAATAAGATTTCCGTACAACGTTTCAATAATTCATCTGGCGCGCCTTTGACAGAAACCAAGAAACCACCTGTTTTTAATTCATGAACAGTAGTCATTAATTTACGATCAGAGTCAAAAGGAATTTCTGCCACACGCGGTTCAGCTGCTACTTTTTCGGTTACGTTAAACGCATGATCTAAACCAAATTGTACTAAGGCAGTTTCTGTTGGGTCACCAATTAATGAACCATCTTGTGCGATTTTTGTATCATTCGTAAAGTTCATGATTTTTAAAGCCATATTATCAGCAGGGATTTCTGTTGAAGCAGATAAAACTTGACCATCTGTATACAACGCTTCAACGGTCATTTGGTTTAAGGTTAATGTACCTGTTTTATCTGAACAGATAATATCTGTACTTCCTAATGTTTCAACGGCTGGTAACTTACGGACAATCGCATTTTTCTTGGCCATTTTTTGAGTCCCTAAAGCCAAAATAATCGTGACAATCGCTGGTAATCCTTCTGGAATTGCCGCTACAGCTAACGAAATTGACGTTAATAACATGTCAATCCATGAACGACCATTCATCATTCCTACCACAAACATCACCGCTGCAATGACTAAAATGGCAATTGTTAACATTTTACCCAATTGGTTTAAGTTTTGTTTTAATGGCGTTTCCGTTTCTTGTTCGCTTGCCAGCATGCCAGCAATTTTACCGACTTCTGTATTCATTCCTGTGCCAACCACAACACCAAGACCGCGTCCATACGTCACATTACTATTGGAATAAGCCATATTGATCCGGTCACCGATACCAATATCGGTTCCCTCTAAAATGGTTACTTCTTTTTCGACTGGAACAGATTCACCAGTTAACGCTGCTTCTTCAATTTTTAAGCTATTCGCTTCCAATAAACGTAAATCGGCTGGAACGACATCGCCTGCTTCTAATAAAACAATGTCGCCTGGTACTAATTCATCACTTTTAACAGTAATGACGTGTCCATCACGGCGAACATTGGCATTTGGTGAAGACATTTCTTTTAATGCTTCAATGGCTTGTTCCGCTTTGGCTTCTTGAATGACCCCAAAGATAGCATTCAAGATAACAACCACTAAGATGATAATCGAGTCTACCACATCATGGGAAAAGACGGCTGAAATGACCGCTGCCGCTAATAAAACAATAATCATAAAATCTTTGAATTGCTCAAAGAATTTCACGGCAAGTGATTTTTTCTTCCCTTCATCTAGCACATTTTCCCCGTACGTTTCTAAACGCTTTTGAGCCTCCTGTGCACTTAATCCATCAGTTGTTGTGTTCATTTTCTCCAAAACAACTGTGTCGTCTTGTGCGTAAAACGCTTCAGACAATTGTGTTTTCTTTTCTTCTGACATGTTCTTCCTCCTCTATTTTTTGCAGCATCCTTCAAGTACTATTTTACATTCCATCAAAAATAAATGAAAAAAAATAGACTTGTGTATGCTACTTCGTCGAACATACATAAGTCTCACCGTTTAAGACAACACCAGAAATTGCTTTCGGAGTTGGTGATGTTGTCACAGCATAAATACTGTCAGTTACTCCCTCATGAAAAAACTATTTAACATTGATTGGAGAACCAATGTTATGAATAATTACTTAATTAGTATACCGTTTTCCACTCTTTTTTTCAAATAAAAGTTCTGCTCATTTGAAAAAAATGAAATCCTTTCATTCGGATTCCAGTTTCTTGATTTGTATTCGTAAAATACGTTGTTGCCCCCGCTTTCTCGACCAACTAATAACCCAAGAAAGTAGGAAAAGACTGATCACGGTTCCCTCACGAACAAAAATCGGCAAATGATAACTCATGGACAATCCTAGTGCTAAACTGACGCAAAAAATATCAACTAAATATCGATAAACCTGAAAACTATAGCGCGTTCTTTCAGAAATAAGTGTACAAAATTTTTCAATGGGAAATTGCAAAACACCCAGCGCAACTACCTGTCCTGTTCCAATTCCTGCTATGATTGTCCCTAAAATAAATAGAACAATTTTAACCAAATAATTTTGAAAAATAAGCGAACCAAATAATTGATACAAGAAAAAATTAATGACAAAACCAAAGCCGATTAACGCCACCAAAATAATCAAATAGTCCTGAATTTTACGCTCCTGATCTAACAACCAACACGTGCCTAAAAAAGCTAAATTGATAGCCGTAGTAACCGTCCCGACTTTTAAATGAGTAAGTGTTGCAAAGGTCACATTAAACGCATTAAAACTACTAACTCCAATGCCTGCTTGAATTGTCAAACTGATGCCCAATGCACTAATTAAATAAAAAAGAAACGATAGCACAATTTTTTTCTTCCACATTATAAAAACTCCTCTACTCTTGATACGTCTATTATGTGCTAAAATAGAAGAAAAAAATAGGAGATATCTCCTATTATAAGGAGAAAAAATGCTTAAAACAGCCTACCAACGATCACCGAAACAAGCATTAGCTAAAAATACGCCTTTTTTTAATGAAACTGATTTAAAACACAGTTTTATTATCGATTTTGAAAATCAAGAATTCATTCATCACCAAGCAGAGCCATTAAATTATCTTTTTTATTTAATCAAAGGAAAAGCGAAAATTTTAAAAACAGAACGCAATGGCCGCCAATCCATTGTTCAGTTTTTAACGACAGGTGATTTAATTGGCGATTTAACATTAGTTCAAGCGGAAACGATAACCAAGGACGTTATCGCCATAGGAGAAACCTGTTGTTTAGCTGTACCTTTAGCTTACGCAGAAACTGTTTTAAAAAACAAGGTGCTTTTTATGCAACAACTCAGCCATTATCTAGGGGAAAAAATGCTCCAACGGGTGGATCACTTTACAACGAATCAGACCTATGAACTAAGTTATCGGTTAGCAGAATTGTTATTGGTTGCCGCTAATCACGAAGATGTTTATAAAGAAAAACATACTGAGATTGCCGAATACTTAGGGGTTAGTTATCGCCATCTTATTTATACCTTCAAACAATTTCGAGAGCGCGGCTTTATTCAAAAACAAGGAACTGCTTATCACATCAACCGCTTAGCGTTACATTCTTTTGTGCAAAAAATGAAGAGTTAAAGTGGTGGATTGTTGACAAATAGTGTGCTTCCCGCTACCCTATTCTTATTAATAAGAAAGAAGGGACAGCAATGGAGCAAGCATCATTTACTGTATCTAGTTGGCAAGAACAACCGATTGACAATCTTAATGAAAATTTCCCAGTGAATCAAGCGAGCGCTACTTATCAATTGTCAGGTGCCTTATCTGGGACAGCTTCTGTGGAATACTTAATGACTTATCAAGGCTCTTCAATGGCTGATGGACTTGAAGCTGTGGCTCAAGTGGTCGGTTTCTTACATTTCGAAGGAACTTATTTAGGAAAAAAAGGTACCTTTACTGCTTGCGAAAAAGGAACGTTTACACAGGGCCTTTTAGACTGTCCTGGTGAACTATTTCAAGCATCCGGTGAGCTTGCCGGTTTATTTGGTCGCTACACTTATGAATTTAGTCAAGAAGAAGCGCTTCTTCATTTAGACTTTGTATAATAAAAAATTTCAAGGAAAGTTGGTGACATTATTTTACTTATTTTAAATTTGGCGGTTGTAAAAGATAATGGGTGTTTTTGATTAGATTAAACTTTTAAGGAGAAAAATCATGAAAAACACCCAAAACACCGTCCCATCATTACTAATTATTATTTTGCTTGTGGGATTTCCACAAATCAGCGAGTCGATTTTCACACCCATTTTGCCGGCACTTAGTTCTGCTTTTAACATTCACGACAGCGTGGCACAATTAACCATGAGTATTTATTTTGTTGCCTTTGCCGTTGGTGTTTTATTCTGGGGCATTCTATCCGATACGATTGGACGTCGCCCAGCTATGTTATTAGGAATTTTATGCTATTTAATCGGAAATATTGGCCTTTTTTTGAGTCCGACATTTCCTTGGCTGTTATTCTTCCGTTTAATTCAAGCATTTGGTGCAAGCGTTGGTTCTGTCATTACCCAATCGATGATGCGGGAAAGCTTTAACGATTTTCAAAGAGGGAAAATTTTTGCTCAAACAAGTGCTGCCCTATCGCTATCTCCTGCCATCGGACCGTTAGTCGGCGGGCTTGTTCAAACCTATTTTGGCTATCAGCATGTCTTTAGCACCTTAATTGTCATGGCTGTTCTATTACTTTTCTATAGTTTTTATCGTTTACCAGAAACCTTTCACTTAGAAAATACCTTAACGAAAGCGCCTTTTTGGTCCGTGGCGAAACGCCTTTCCTTCGATTCAAAAGTTTGGTGCTACGGCTTATTGATTGGTGGCATTAATGGTTTATTGTTTAGCTACTATGCAGAAGCTCCGTTTATTTTCATCAATCACTTTGGCTTTAGCAGTGTTCAATATGGCTTTCTTGGTTTAGTTTTAGCTGTGTCTAGTATTCTTGCTGCGGTTCTTATCAATTGGTTACTGGGATATTGGTCCGCGGAAAAAATTGCCTTTGTTGGTTTGTTGCTAAGTATCTTTGCAGCTTGCTGTTTATTAATAATGACACAATTTGAATCAATCATTGGTCTTATTTTGTTTATTTTTCTCTTTTTCTTAGGGATTAATATTACTTTGCCAAATGCCTTAAGTATGGCCTTAAAAGGCTATGAATCTGTGATTGGTACTGCCAGTGGAATTTTTAGTTTTGTCTATTACTTGTTTGTTAGTTTCTTTACCTATTTGATTAGTTACTTTCACAATGGCACCATTTGGGTCTTACCACTTTACTTTTTTAGTTTTGCCTGCCTGTTAGCTTTCAGCTATTATGTCATTGTTTATCGTAAAACTTTAAAATAAAAATCGAGCCTGGGACAAAAATCACTTTGGATTTTTGTCCCAGGCTTAAAAATTGATAAACGGCGGGAACAGAAGCAACACTACGCGTTGCTCCGATCTCAACAACTTCTAAGGTGTTTTCTCGACATGCGTCTCGTCACAGTACAGCCTTCAAAAGAGCTACAGCTCTAAGAGTTGCGATGTTTCACTGTGAAGCATGAACAGATGAAATCATCGTACCTACTTGGTGAAGGTCCTTCGGAAATAAGCCGAAATTGTTGAAAATCACGAAGAACGTAGTGATTCGATGATGAACAATACCTACTTCGCAGAGCTCCGATCTCATCAATCTCTAAGTGATAAATCACTAAGAATTGAAGGACTTGGTCTCCAAAAATTATAGAACACCGGGTCCTTCAATTCTAGCATGTTCCATGCGTAGAAATTGATGCGAACGAAACGGAGTGTAGTGTATCATGCAACATCAACTCGTACCTCGTTGTGTTTTATGACATTTTTTGGAAATTCCTTCTTATTGCTGAGAAACACTATTTGCAAAGCAAATAGATGTTAAACAGTACCTACTTGGTTCTCGGAGTTAAACGCTTCTGTCCCGAACTCATTTTTAGCTAAAAAATTGATTTTCTAAACTATATTGCTTTCCTGAAACAATGTCATATTGAATCAGTCGGTATTCCTCATATAGTTGTTCTTGCTTTTTATTCATTTCTACTGTTTTTTTCCATTCCCCACCGAGATAGTAATTCCCCTTTTCAAAAGCAGGCAATTGTCCTTGTACCTCATTTAGCATAGCGTAAAATCCCGATTGCGGTAAGCCGCTTTGTTGAAAAAGTGAGGGAGCAAAATAAAATGGACTAATGGTAGCTTGATGCTGATTTTTTTCTGTTAACTGGTTCGCCGTATCATACATTAGAAATTCTGTCTGGTGAAGGGCTGCCCCTTCATTCAACGCTTGAATGTTTTCATCATAAATACTTGGTAAGTGATCTCCCCAAAAAACGACTAATGTGCGTTTGGGCATTTTTTCGATTTCTTGTAGGAATTTTTTCAAAGCTTCGCTACTGTAGGCAATATCTTGCAAATAATTATTGAGCGCGACTTGATTGCCGTTTCCTTGAGAAAAATAATTGGACGTTGGGTATTTATTTTCATAGGGCATATGTGTTTGCATAGTAACTAAATGAATGAATTGCGGTTGCTCTTTTTCTTTAAGCAGTGTCGTCACTTCCTGATACGCTGCTTGATCTGAAATGTAAGGATTATTTTCTAGTTTATCTGTATAGTTCATTGTTTTTTCATTGATAAATTGATCAAAACCTAAAATTTTATACACATCTTTTCGTTTATACATAGATGTATTGTACGGATGAATAGCCGTTGTTTGGTACTTTTGTTCCTTAAGTAATGAAACAATGGAAGGCAATTCCGTCATCTTAGGAATCATCATCGTATAAGGGGTAGTCATTTGGCCATTCATTAATTCCATCGAAAAACTTGTTAAGGCTTCAAATTCAATATTCGCAGTTCCACCCCCGTAGTTTTGTGAAAGCATCTGGCCGCTGTAAGTTTTATCAGCGATTTGCTGATAATCAGTTAAAGGATTACCGATAATAGACAAACCTTTCAGATGATCTGGATTTGAAAAACTTTCACTCATGACAAACACAATATTGGGTTGTTCCTTGCTCTGCACTGTTTTCGCCTTGGCCAACGTTTGATACTTCTGAGTAATTTCTGAAATAGCTTCTTTTGAATAGCCTTTTGGTTGATCCATAGCCTCTACTTTTAAATTATATAGAAAACCACCAATAAATCCTGTATTGTAGTAATTCATTTTTTGGCTATAAGGAATCCATAACGCGGTTTTATTATAGGCTTTACGTAACAAATTTTGCGGATTGTTAAAATCACCAATATATGAAAATAGACCAATCGAAAGTACAAGACTTAACACACGAATCGTTTGTTTTTTCTTCGATAAAAAGAAACTTTTATAAAAGGCTTTTCCTAAGAAAAAAAGTGCTATACAGCCTAACGCTACCACAAAAATAAACGGCCATAAACCAACCATTTCTTTTAATAAACTAACTTC
The DNA here is from genome assembly GCF_051712285.1 of Enterococcus sp. DIV1337a. NCBI lineage: Bacteria > Bacillati > Bacillota > Bacilli > Lactobacillales > Enterococcaceae > Enterococcus > Enterococcus sp. DIV1337a. The sequence continues at coordinate 1,581,017 of NZ_JBIOOP010000001.1, forward strand.
TGTGATCATTTTTAAGTCGTCTGGGTAAATAGGTTCGACACGATAAAACATCTTTTGATAGTCCGCAAATCCTAAAACCCCTATTATGACACTATATAAAAGAGCGCCAACTCCTAATGAGCCTGCCAAACTACATAAAAAAAGTAAAAAAACGCTTAGCACAAAACAACCTAAGAAAAACTTTTCCGTATGCCACGAAAAAGCAAACTTGAAGGCTAAATCAGCAGACAAGTTATTCTGACACCATTGCAGATATAAGTTACTAAAAATAATTAATATGATGAACCCGATTCCATACAGAAGATAGCGGTAGGGCCATCGTTTAAATTTCTCAACTCTCTTTTTCACATCGATCTCCTATTCAAAAACTAGTAATGTATTTATTTTATGCTTCTTGAAAAAGAATGTAAAGAAGTAGCTAACAAAGAAGTCTAAGGAATAGTAAAGAAAAATGTTATTTATTGCAAAAATAATTTTCCAGTGGTATAGTAACAATGGAATTTCGTTATCAGTTATCGTCGCCTTTTTAGAGTACTTTATGAAAGGAGAATAACTATGACTTACAAAGTAAAAAACATTCAATACCGTATTCAATTAGACACAGACAAAAATATTTTCATTGTTTTTGATGCAAAAAATGAAAGTAAAACAGCAACTGGTCACACAATTGAAGAAGCAATTGCACACTTAAAACAATTAAACTAAGGAGTGACAAACATTTCCATGCAAGACCCTTTAGGTAGTTATTTAAGCTAAAAGCCGTTTAGTAAAGAAAAAATACTAGACGGTTTTTTTGTATCCTCTTCGCCTTTTATTTTTTACATAGTATACTGAAACAAACGGAGGTGTTTTTATATGACCATCATTGCAAACTATATTCGCCAACAACCCCAACATCAAACACAGTTAACAGAAATCTACCAAGCAATTTTAGCGGTTGTTCCTCAGGAGACTACTGAAAAAATCGCTTATGGAATGCCGACCTTTTACTTAAATGGCAATTTAGTGCATTTTGCGGCGGCCAAGCAACATTTAGGTTTCTATCCTACGCCATCAGCCATCCAACGTTTCAGCAAAGAATTACGCCCTTTTAAAACCTCGAAAGGTGCCATTCAATTCCCCTACACGCAAGAGTTACCTCTTTCATTAATACAGGAAATAGTTAAATTCCGTGTACAAGAAAACATGAAGAGCGTGGGACAAAAATCACTTTGAATTTTTGTCCCACGCTCAAAAACTGATAAACGGCGGGAACAGAAGCAACTCCTTCGGAAATAAACCGAAATTCTCCAAAAATTAAAGAACAATTTTCGGAAATTTCTTCTTATTTCTCGGAGTTAAACACTTCTGTCCCGACCTCTTCATGTTCTTAAAATTTTTTCCATCGCTTTTCCCTTGGCCAATTCATCGATTAACTTATCTAGGTAACGGATTTTTTGCATTAAAGGATCTTCAATTTCTTCCACGCGATAGCCACAAATTACGCCTTTAATCAATTGGGCGTTTTCATTAAAATTGGGCGCTTCTTCAAAAAAAGTTTCCATCGTTACTTTTTGAGCCAATTGTTGTTGCAAGCCTTTTTCATCATAACCAGTTAACCAGTAAATAATTTCGTCAACCTCCGCTTGCGTTCGATTTTTACGTTCTGCTTTTTGAATATATAGCGGGTAAACACTGGCAAAGGTCATTGTATAGATTTTCGGTTTTGTCATTGGTTTTCCTACTTTCTGAAAAAATAACTCCTTCTCATTATACTATACTTCTCTTAAATTTAAACTTTAATACATGTTAAAACAATAAGTGCCGTAAAAAAATTTAAAAAGCAGTAAAATTGACTCTTCTAGTCAAAATTTCTTTTGTTATTTTTCTTTATATAAGGAGCCCATTTTTTATGTTATTTAATCACAGGAACCTGATTCTATCATTGCAGAATAGGCTTTCATTCAGTATACTGTAAATAGAGGAACAAGAAACGAATTGGATAATTAGGCACTGAAAGAATGCACCACCGTTCTGAATGTTTCGAAACACACAACAGGTTATCGAAATGGCCATTGGAGAAAAATTCCTTTTTCTCCGAGGTTAGCGATTGTGACATGTTGCAATCGTTTTTTGTCCTTAAAATGTTGAGAAAAAGAAAAAAGGCACTTTGCATGTCAGCACCACCTGACAAACAAAGCCCTTCATAGACAGCACAACCTATCTATTCCAGTTGCCTTTTTTGCTAGTTACACTAGCTAATTTTAGTGTACCCGATTTTCAGTGAAATTACTAGCATCTTTAAAATTTTTACTGAAACGATCAGCCTGTGCACTGAACTAGTTTTCTTAGCGGCGGCAACCGTTGAGAAACTTTTTCTCAAATTTTAAGTGAATAATGTATCATAAACTTTTTTGGCATATCCATCCGTCATATTACATACAAAGTCCACCGCCATTTTCAAACGATAATAGTCTTTTTCTGCTTCTGTAGCGTTCTTTGCTTCTCTTCTATACAACGCTTTCGCGCTTTCCGAAATATTATTAAAGATTCGCTCCTCATACTTATTCATGGAAACTTTTTCGTATTTTAGTACGACTGGAACAAATTCATCTAGTAAACGATTGATGATATTGAAGCCTAATACCTCTTGATCCAAAATTGTTTTTGTTTGAAAAACATAGGCTCTAGAAAAGTTTTTTAATGCCTGAAAGCATTTCACTTCATCACAATCTTCAATTATAATTTCATTATGATAGATACCTCTCATAATTAAGTCATAATGATTAGCAAAATTTTTCGCTACGCTTTGACAAACAGCTCTTTGTGTCTTTCTCAAAAATTCTTGTAAGGTAGCTTCTTCTGTTTTATCTTTTTCTAACATTAAAAATTTTTTTGTTCCTGTTTGCGCATCAACAAACTGCTTTAAATCTTGATAGCTGTATAAACCATAATTATAGGCATCTTCGATATCTGAAAAAGTATAGGCAATATCATCTGAAGCTTCTAACAAAAAGACTAATGGGTGTCGCTTATTTTGTGTTCCTGTCGCAAATTTAATGGCGTTAAAGACTTGTTTTTCCGAGTAAAAATAGCCAACTTTTTTAGACAAAAGCTGTTGCTTATTTAATTGATCTGAAGATGCCGTATATTTGATAACTGTATCTAATGTCGTGGCTGTTAGTTTCATTCCTGCTTTAGAAGTCCCATTATCATGATGTAGTTTTGTTAAAAGTCGGATGGTTTGAGCGTTTCCTTCAAAGTTAAGAAAATCATTTTGTTGTTGCTCCGAAAAATCAGACCAACAAGCATACAAAGGACCATTTTTTTCAAACCAAATACGAATGGCTTCTTCCCCAAAATGTCCAAAAGGGGGATTGCCAATATCATGGATTAATGCAGCTGTTTCTAACAACCGATAGCATTCTGATAATTCCATAACCTCAATGTTTCGTTCGTTCAACTGTGAAATAACTAATCTAAGTATATCCCTACTATGCATGGCCACTTCTAAGCTATGCGTTAAACGCGTTCTTACAAAATCATTACGTTCTAAAGGAAAAACTTGTGTTTTGTCTTGTAAACGTCTAAATGCATCACTTTTAATTACTCTACGATAGTCACTATCAAAAGATTTACGAAGTTCTGGGGCTAAATCAACTTGCTTATTTAACCAGTCATTTTGATATTGTTTGCCATTATCAGAAATACGATATGTACCAACCAACTGACGCCAATTCATTTTCATTTATTACCTCCTCCAATTACTCTACCTTCTCTAAATAAGAGACGTAAATATTTTTACATTTACCAATATCACTAAATTCCCGATTGTTATACGCCTTATCCTTTTTCAATTTAAACCGCACTTTTTCGCCTTCTTGAAAAGTTCCCCACGTAAGAAAAAAGAATAACCAATGGCTTTCATCCTCTGATAGCGTGTCTAACCCTAAGCTTTTAGGCTCAATTAAGCTAGGTAATTTGAAACAGTCATACACCCCTTTTGCTGTGCCATACACAGGACGATGAGTGCTAAGAGTCGTTTCAAAATATCCTTTTTCATCAGGTTTTAAATAACTTGCTTGCCGAATCAGTTGTGTCAGTTTATTTTGGAATGGCTGAATATTTTTCTCAACGTTTAGTTCAAAATCTGGTTCAGCTTGTACATCTGTGTCATGAGATAACTTTTTTAATAAGCAGTTTATTTCATTAGTACTTGTCTTGTCATTAAACGCAATCGCCAAACGCTCGCTGCTAATAACACCTTTCATATCTTTCATAGAAAAATTATTTAACGCAATTGGATAGTGTTTATCTGATAGCATCCAAGAAGCACCCATTTCGTTTAAACATGGAATACTCTGATAATAATGATCAGATAAAAAATACAGCATGACAGGTTGATTGGTTAGCTCCCTTTTAATCGTGTCAAAAATTAATTCTCCTGGTTGTACACCCGTTTCAATAGTGGAACTATAAAAAATATCCTGTGTTCGAAACCCAAACTTTTTCAATAATTGGATAAACGCATCCACATATTCTTGATCCTTTGAACTATGACTAATAAAAATCTTTTTCCCGTTGCTCACTACTCAACATCCTCCAAGTTAAATTTGTGTTTTCATTTTTTTGTGAAATTATATACTATTTCTTTAAGCGTACAGCGTTATCTGAAACCAGTCAATACTAAAATTATAAAATAACAATTATTTTGTTTTATTAATTTTTTATATAATGTTATTTTGTTAATGTTTTGTTATTTTTAAACAAGTAATTATAGAGCAATGTACGGTTGAAATTATTTCCAATCTATTTTTTTCAATATTTTTATAAATATAAAAAAACACGCCTTTCTTTGCAGAAAGGCGTGTTTTTACGTCCGAGTATAAGGAGAATTGATTCATTAACCAATTGTCCCTTTAAGCGTTATTCATTAAATGAATTATTTGTTTTTTAAGTTGTAGAAAGATTTTAAGCCTTTGTATTCAGCTACATCGCCTAATTGATCTTCAATACGTAATAATTGGTTGTATTTAGCAATACGGTCAGTACGGCTTAATGAACCAGTTTTGATTTGGCCAGCGTTTGTTGCAACAGCAATATCAGAGATTGTTGAATCTTCTGTTTCACCAGAACGGTGAGATACAACTGCAGTGTAGCCAGCTTCTTTAGCCATTTCGATTGCTTCAAATGTTTCAGTTAAAGTACCGATTTGGTTAACTTTGATTAGGATTGAGTTAGCGATACCTTTTTCGATACCTTCAGCTAATTTAGTTGTGTTTGTTACGAATAAATCGTCACCAACTAGTTGAACTTTATCGCCTAATACTTCAGTTAATTTTTTGAATCCGTCCCAGTCGTTTTCGTCTAAGCCGTCTTCGATTGAAATGATTGGGTATTTAGAAACTAATTCTTCGTAGAACGCGATCATTTCTTCAGTTGTTTTTTCGCCTTCGCCTGAGTCAGCTAAAACGTAAACGCCTTTTTCTTTGTCGTAGAATTCTGAAGAAGCAGCATCCATAGCAAGAACAACGTCTTTACCAGGAACATAGCCAGCTTTTTCGATAGCTTCGATGATTACTTCGAAACCTTCTTCGTTTGAACCTAAGTTAGGAGCGAAACCACCTTCGTCACCTACTGAAGTAGCTAAGCCGCGACCTTTTAAGATTGAAGCTAATGCGTGGAATACTTCTGCACCCATACGTAAAGCTTCTTTGAAAGTAGGCGCACCTACAGGCATGATCATGAATTCTTGGAAGTCAATACTGTTGTCAGCATGTGATCCACCGTTGATGATGTTCATCATTGGAGTTGGTAATACTTTTGTATTGAATCCGCCTAAGTAGTGATATAAAGGCACTTCTAGGTAATCAGCAGCAGCACGAGCTACGGCGATAGACACACCAAGAATAGCGTTAGCACCTAATTTACCTTTGTTAGGAGTTCCATCTAAATCGATCATTGCTTTATCGATAGCCATTTGATCGCGTACATCGTAACCGATGATTGCTTCAGCAATGATGTTGTTTACGTTATCTACAGCTTTAGTAACACCTTTACCTAAGTAACGAGCTTTGTCGCCATCACGTAATTCAACTGCTTCGTATTCACCAGTTGAAGCTCCTGAAGGAACCATTCCACGGCCGAAAGCTCCGCTTTCAGTGTAAACTTCTACTTCGATTGTTGGGTTACCGCGTGAGTCTAAGACTTCGCGTGCGTAAATATCAGTAATAATTGACATGTTTTGTCTCTCCTTTGAGTTTGTATTTATACTAAGGGGATTCCCTCATGTATGATTGTAGTTAATTCTCGCAAACTATGCAAACATTTTTTGCAAAAGTCATTGAGAAAACGTTACCGTTAGTGATTTCTTATTTTACAGCATCTAATAAAGCTAGGAATGAATCTGCTTCTAAGCTTGCGCCGCCGACTAAAGCACCGTCAACGTTTTCTTTTGCCATATATTCAGCGATGTTTTCTGGTTTAACAGAACCACCGTATTGAATACGAACAGCTTCAGAAACTTCTTTGCCGTATAATTTTTCAACTGTTGAACGAACAACACCACAGATTTCATCTGCAATATTAGCATCTGCAGATTTACCAGTTCCGATTGCCCAGATTGGTTCGTAAGCGATAACCATTGAAGCAACTTGTTCGTTTGATAAACCAACTAAGCCGTTAGTGATTTGACCTTCGATCCATTCCGCTGTTTTACCAGCTTCATACGTTTCTAAAGTTTCACCACAACAGAAGATTGGTGTCATACCATTTGCAAAGATTGCTTTGGCTTTTTTATTGATATCTTCATCTGTTTCGTGGAAATATTCGCGACGTTCAGAGTGTCCGATAATCACATAGTTTACACCTAAATCGGCAATTGCAGCTGGTGAGTTTTCACCAGTGAAGGCACCAGCGTTTTCCCAGTAGCAGTTTTGTGCAGCTAATTTCACTTCAGAATCTTTTAGGTTCCAAGCTAAAGGAGCTAAGAATAATGCTGGAGATCCAATCACAGCGTCAACAACGTCGTTTGATGGAACAGCATTTTTTACTGCTTCTGCAAAGCTTTGTGCTTCGCTTAAAGTTTTGTTCATTTTCCAGTTACCAGCGATAATTGGTTTGCGCATGAAAAGCACATCCTTTTCTTTTTTTAAAAATATTGTCTTTTAAACTGATTATTTATCGTTAATAGAAGCTAAACCTGGTAAAGTTTTGCCTTCTAATAATTCTAAACTTGCTCCGCCACCTGTTGAGATGTGAGAGAATTTGTTTTCGTAGCCTAATTGAATTGCTGCAGCAGCAGAGTCCCCGCCACCGATGATTGTTGTTGCGTCTTCTAAATTAGCAATCGCTTCACACACACCAATTGTTCCTTTAGCAAAGTTACTCATTTCAAATACGCCCATTGGTCCATTCCAAACAACTGTTTTCGCACCTTGTAATTCGTTAGCGAATAATTCAATTGTTTTTTCACCAATATCCAAGCCTTCTTCATCATCTGGGATTTCAGTTGAAGGAACCGTGTGGAAAGGAGCGTCATTGCTGAACTCTTTAGAGACAACTGTATCAACCGGTAAAACTAATTTGTCGCCAGCTTTTTCCATTAAGCTTTTCGCTAAGTCCACTTTATCTTCTTCAAGTAAAGATAAACCAACACTATAGCCTTGTGCTTTCATGAATGTGTAAGCCATACCGCCACCGATTAAAATTTTATCGGCTTTTTCAATTAGGTTTTCAATGACAGCGATTTTGTCAGAAACTTTTGCGCCACCCAAGATTGCTACGAATGGACGTTTTGGATTTTCAACAGCTTCGCCGATGAATTTAATTTCTTTTTCCATTAAGAAACCAGCAACTGTTGGGATACCAGTTGAAGCAATTCCAACGTTTGAGGCATGTGCACGGTGTGCAGTACCAAAAGCATCATTGACAAATACATCGCCTAAAGAAGCCCAGTATTTACCCAATTCAGCGTCATTGCCGCTTTCTTTTTTGCCGTCAACATCTTCAAAACGAGTGTTTTCAAATACTAAAACGTCGCCATCTTTCATATTGTTAACAGCGTCTTCTAATTCTTTACCACGTGTTTCTGGAACAAAAGTAACTGGTTGACCTAGTAATTCGCTTAAACGTTCAGCCACTGGTTTTAATGATTTACCAGCTTTGTCTTCTTCTGTTTTTACACGACCTAAATGAGAGAAAAGAATTGCTTTTCCGCCATTTTCAATCACGTATTTGATTGTTGGTAAAGCCGCTACGATACGATTATCGTTTGTGATCACGCCATCTTTTAACGGAACGTTAAAGTCAACACGGACAAGGACTTTTTTGTCTTTTAAATCTACATCTTTAATTGTCTTTTTAGCCATGAGTAGACCTCCTGTATTGTCAATTTTAGGATTTTTCTTTTTTAAAAAAAGAAAGCGGAGAAGCGCGTTGCTTCCCCGCTTATTATTTCACAATTGTTCAAATTTCACTAATGATAAGAATGAATCTTATAAGTTAGCGAAGTATTCTAAAGTACGAACTAATTGAGCAGTGTATGACATTTCGTTGTCATACCAAGCAACAGTTTTAACTAATTGTTTGTCGCCAACTGTCATAACTTTTGTTTGAGTTGCATCGAATAATGAACCGTAAGTCATACCTACGATATCAGAAGAAACGATTTCGTCTGTGTTATAACCATAAGATTCGTTAGCAGCTTTTTCCATTACTGCATTTACTTCATCAACAGTAACTTCTTTGTCTAATACAGTAACTAATTCAGTTAATGAACCAGTTGCTACAGGAACACGTTGAGCAGCGCCATCTAATTTACCGTTCAATTCTGGGATTACTAAGCCGATTGCTTTAGCAGCACCAGTTGAGTTAGGTACGATGTTTGCAGCAGCAGCGCGCGCACGACGGAAGTCGCCTTTAGGATGTGGTCCGTCTAATGTCATTTGGTCACCTGTGTAAGCGTGGATAGTTGTCATTAAACCTTCAACAACACCAAAGTTGTCATGTAAAGCTTTAGCCATTGGAGCTAAGCAGTTTGTAGTACAAGAAGCGCCTGAAATTACAGTTTCTTCTCCAGTTAATGTTTCATGGTTTGTGTTGTAAACGATTGTTGGTACATCGTTACCACCAGGAGCTGAAATAACTACACGTTTTGCACCAGCAGTTAAATGTTTTTCAGCAGCTTCTTTAGAAGTAAAGAAACCAGTACATTCTAAAACGATGTCTACGCCTAATTCGCCCCACGGTAATTCTTCAGGGTTACGGTTAGCTAAAACTTTGATTTCTTTGCCGTTAACGTTGAATGAACCTTCGTGAACTTCAACTGTACCGTTGAAACGGCCTTGAGTTGTGTCATATTTTAACAAGTGTGCTAACATTTTAGCATCTGTTAAGTCGTTGATTGCAACTACTTCGATTCCTTCTACATCTTGGATACGACGGAAAGCTAAGCGTCCGATACGTCCAAATCCATTAATACCTACTTTAACTGTCATTAAAGATTTCCTCCTTATGAAAATCAAAAATTTTTTATTTTAAAGGGTTACCCCTTTTAAAATCTCGTTTGCAGCAGCTTCATCTGTGATGAGCCACGTTTGTTTTGGTGCGTTTTTCATGTATGCGCGAATGGCTTTGGCTTTCGTTTTGCCGCCCGCAATTGCGACGACATAGGGAATTTCTTGTAAGTTTTTTAATTGAAGGCCAATTCGTGGAATTTTATAGACCACTTTTCCTTCTTCATCAAAGAAATAACCAAACGATTCTGCCACGGCATTTTTTTGTTTGAGCATAACCATTTCGTCATCAGACATTTTTCGGCGTGCCGCCATGTGCAACGCTCGACCAATACTGTGCACCACACAGTTGGCATGACTAATTAACGTAAGAACTTCTTGAATCGAGGGTTCTTGTAATAAACTATTATACGTTTCACGACTCAATTGTTCTGGGACATATAACGCCCGGTAGTTACCACCCGTTTTGTTGGCCATTACAGCACTAATTGAATTGGCTTGGACAGAAACTGCTTCACCAATCCCTCCTCTGGCTGGAACAAACAAATTATGACGTTTTTCAGTTTCTAGTGATCCCATATTTTCGGCCACCATGGCCATTGTTGTCCCACCCATAACCGCAATTGTATTCTCACCATTTGGTAAGAGTAAATTCAGCGTATTGGTTAAGACATCTCCAAAGTCCGAAAGAACTTTCTTTTGGATATCACTATCTCCTGCAACAACGATACAACGTTGAATGCCAAAGTACTGTGTCATTTCTTTTTCGATTTGGTGCATGCCAAGCAATTGATTCATGACTAATTCTAAGCCTTGATAGACTTCCAAACCGCGTTCTGTTAATGTCATTCCGCTTTTTGAAGGTTCAATCAGGTTGAGCTGCTTCAAAACATCTGTTTCTGTACGCAAGACTCGCTCTGTAATTCCCATCGTTTCTGATAAACTTCTACGTCCAATAGGTTGCATCCAATAAATATTGCGAAGAATTTGGAATCTTTCTTGTAATACATCGAGCATATCTGGAGCAACTGCTTCAATCATTTTAAATTCTTTTAACATGATGCGCTCCTTTTGTGGGTCGAAATATGTCCAAGTAAGACTGAAAACGACCTATGAACTTTAAAAAAATAGAATTGATGTTCGTTTTTCCTACTATTTATTCATAACAGTATTAAAAGTACTTATCAATTACACACTTAGTGTACCAGTTTTTTTAGGTCTTTTCAATAAAAATGATTCTTTTTTCATCGTTTTCTTTCAAATCCAAACAAAGCATTCGTTTGTGGGAAACAATAGCGACTTATTTCCGAATAATCAGATCTAATTAAACCAAAAGCAAAGGAATTCACGAACGTCTTTCAATTAATTTTTTGTTTAAATAGGAATTTTACGTCTTCTCACAAAGCATTTTTTACTTATTTTTCAAAAAAAGCAACGAAAGAATAGACACAGCCATTCTCTCGTTGCTTCATACCCTTTTATTTGTAATCTTCTTCGTAAAAACGTCCTAAAATTTTAACATTATCTGAGATGCTGACAAAGGCATTCGGATCACTTTCTTTCATGGCTGCTTCTAAACTTGGCAACTCAAAGCGTGTCACAATAGTTAGCAAAACAGTTTGGCGGTCGTGGCGATACGCCCCTTCTGCTTCATGGATAATTGTAATACCGCGACGCATTTTCTTCTGAATCTCATCCACGACTCGATCTGGGTTTTTAGTAACAATCATAACTTGCATTTTCTTTTGCTTAGTGTAAACAGCATCTGTGACCTTCCCACTTACAAAAATTGATAACGCACTGTAGAACATGTACTGCCAACCAAATAAATAACCTGCAACAAAGACAATTAGGGCGTTAAAATAAATTGAAATGGAGCCAACGGAACGCCCCGTTTTTTTCCGAATGGTAATGCTTAGAATATCTAAGCCCCCAGAAGAAACCCCGTTTTTTAAGACAAAACCAATTCCTGATCCAGAAATCGCCCCACCAAAAATAGCACAGATAATTGGATCTTGTGTCATCACCGTTTGCGGAACAATATGCATAAATAATGAAGTTAAAGTCACGGTAATGAAAGTAAAAATTGTAAACTTCTTACCTATTTTTTTCCACGCAATAAAGAATAACGGCACATTTAAAAGATACAATGTAATGGAGACGGGCACATTAAAACCGACAATTTTGGTTGAGAGGGTTGTTAAAATTTGGGCCAAGCCTGTTAAGCCACTGGAATAAATATTTCCTGGTTGATAGAAAAAGTTCATGGCAATTGATGCAAGAATGGCATAGACAATCGACACGGAAAATTTTGTTGTATAGTCATGAACTGGCAGTCCGTCGTAAATTTTTTTCATAAATAATAGCCTCGTTTCAGGTTTTCAATAAATTACATTTCTTTTCATATTATACGTGGTTTACCGAGAGAAAAAAAGAGATTCCTATAATATTTACGGAAGATTCATCAAATGTTTATAGAAATGAAAAAAGAACGAAATCTTAACGATTTCGTTCTTGAGTTGTTTCATAATGGGCTCTTGGTCCACCTACATATTTAGGACGAGAATATAATGCTGTAACATGAGCCGCACCTAACGTTCGAATGCTCAAGCGAAGAGGCACTTGCACATGTTTTACGTGCATACCGATAGATGTATCGCCAATGTCAATCCCTGCTTGAGCAACAATATGCTCCACTTCCACTGGTTCATCAAATTTTTCAAAGGCAGCCACTGAACAAGAACCGCCAGCATGTAATTGTGGTACTACAGAGACAATTTCAAAGCCTTTTTCTTCGGCCACACGACGTTCCATGGCTAGAGCACGATTAATATGTTCGCATCCTTGGACAGCCAAAGAGATGCCTTTTTTATCTAATTGTTCAATTAAGGTTGAAACAATCCATTGTCCTACTTCGGCACTGGAATTTTTACCAATGACGCCACCTACTACCTCACTGGTGGTACAACCTAAAACAAATAGGTCCCCTTTTTGTAAATTTCCTGCTGTAATGACTTCTTCTGTAAGTGTCACTAACTGTTCTTTTAACATTTTTTCATCGATAGTCATTTGTTCATCCTTCTTTCTTCTAAACGACCATTTTTTGGTAACACACGTTTTAATGTTTGACTAAGAGGCAATGCTACAATCACCCCAAATAAGGATTGAATGATATTCCCTGGTAAAGAGGCAATCCCCGCACCCACGCCGTAAAGCCAGCTAGTCGCTAAAGCATACCCGCTAATCATGAGGAGACTGGCTGAAAGTAATCCTAGCGTTTGCATCTTTTTATTTTTATTAAAGAAGTGCCCTGCTAACCAACCTTGTCCACCATGAATCAATAACGAAAAAACGAACCATTGTGGATAGCCTGACAATAAATCAATTAAACCACCGCTTAAAGCTCCGACTGTCAAGCCACCGATCGGACCAAAAAGTAAACTAGCAATGTAAATCCCTGCATCCGCCAATGTAACAAAGCCATTTGTTGCTGGGACGGGGATAATAAAGACCATTGACACAGCCACTGTTAAAGCGGTAATTACTGCATATAGACTAATTTTTCTTGTCATTAACCGCCACACCTCCTGCTAGTAATCCTTGATGCCATACACTTCCAAAAGCTGCATTTAGCTGGACCCCAGAAACAATGGCTTCATGAACGTACGTTTTTGCTAAATCAACTGCTTCAATTAACGGATATCCTTTAACTAAATTCGCACCAATTGCAGAGGCAAAGGAACAACCAGCGCCATCAATGGTGTGGGCCATTACTTTTTCTTTGACCAATTGAATATGTTGTTGTCCATCATAAAAAAAGTCACGTGCTTCTTGACCAAGCCAACGATTACCGCCTTTAATCACCACCGTTGCCGCTCCTAAAGAGTTTAACTCTTCCGCCGCTTGTTGGACTTCTTCGACGGTTGTTAATTTTCTGCCAATGAGTAATTCTGCTTCTTTTAAATTAGGCGTTATAATCGTTGCGAATGGAAAAAGTTTTTCAACCAATAACTGCATGTACCTTTTTTCATAAACTGAAGTCGTTTCTTTAAAAGCCAAGACAGGATCCAACACCACCGGCAGACCTGCGTGCTTTTTCAAAAAGGTTGCAATTTGTAGCATACTTTCTTCACTGTGAATCAAGCCAATCTTGATGCCGTCTAAACTCCCGGCAGGTATGGAAGCGAGTTGCTCTTTCACCAAAGAAGTCTCAAGGTCATGAATCTGAAAATGATTCTTAGGGGCTGTAGCAAGGCAAGTTAAAGTTGATAAGCCAAAGACTTGATGATTTTCAAACGTTTTTAAATCTGTTTGAATCCCGCCACCTGAAAAAGGATCGGAACCGCCAATTGTTAAAATTATTTTTGTCATTTGTTTCGCTCCTTTATACACTCAGTTATCATACAAAGTTTTCTAAAAAGAAAAAACAGCCAATTGGCAGATTTTTAGCTCAGCCACTTTTTTAAATCTTTCGTTATCTTTTTCCTTCCCAAAGAAAGAGTGACCTCATCTGTCAATGAGGTCACTCTTTCTTTGAATTTAAAACTTATTCGTCAATGGCTGTTACATCAATGTTTAATTCGAACAATTGTAATGGAGAAACTAAACTTGGTGCGTTGTTCATTGGATCAATCGCTTTACCATTTTTAGGGAAGGCAATCACTTCACGAATATTTTCTTCCCCAGCCAATAGCATTGCTAAGCGGTCTAGCCCTAAAGCAATCCCTCCATGTGGCGGGAAGCCGTAATCTAATGCGTCTAGCAAGAAACCAAATTGGTCTTGTGCTTCTTCTTTTGTAAAACCTAACGTTTCAAACATTTTTTCTTGTAATTCTCGTGTATGGATCCGTAATGAGCCGCCGCCTAATTCGTAGCCGTTTAAGACAACATCGTAAGCTTCAGCATACACAGAGGCTGGGTCTGTTGCTAAGCGGGCCACATCATCTGCTTTTGGTTGTGTAAATGGATGATGAGCAGAAACGTAGCGACCAGCTTCTTCATCATATTCAAACAACGGCCAATCCACAATCCACAAGAAATTGAATTTCGATTCATCAATTAAACCTAATTCTTTACCTAAACGTGTACGTACCGCACCTAAAGCAGCGGCTACGATTTCAGGTTTATCGGCACCAAACATTAAAATATCACCGACTTCTGCGTTAGTTGCAGCAATTAATTCATCACTAACTTCTGTTAAGAATTTAGCAATCGGTCCTTTTAAGCCATCTTCTTCAACTTTTAACCAAGCTAAGCCTTTTGCGCCAAATTGACTCACATACTTACCTAAGTTATCCATGTCTTTACGAGAATACTTATCTGCGGCGCCTTTTGCATTTAAAGCCTTAACATGTCCGCCATTTTCCAACGCTGCTTGGAAAACTTTGAAGTCTACGTCTTTCACTACATCTGCAACATCAATTAATTCCATAGCAAAACGAGTGTCGGGTTTATCGCTACCATAGCGTGCCATTGCTTCGTCATAGCTCATTCGTGGAAATGGAACAGAAATCTCAATTCCTTTTGTCTCTTTCATCACTTCAGCCAACATATTTTCAGTATATGTTTGAATTTCTTCTGGTGTTAAAAAGGTCGTTTCGATATCGATTTGTGTAAATTCTGGCTGACGGTCGCCTCGTAAATCTTCATCACGGAAACAACGAACGATTTGGTAATAGCGATCGAAGCCTGCCCCCATTAATAATTGTTTAAAGAGTTGTGGTGATTGTGGTAAAGCATAAAAATGACCGGCATGGACACGAGAAGGAACTAAATAATCTCGAGCGCCTTCTGGTGTTGATTTGCCTAAATAAGGGGTTTCAATGTCTAAAAAGTCATGATTATCTAAATAGTGACGGATTGTTTTCGTTACTTGGTGACGTAATTTAATGTTGTTTGTCATTGATGGACGACGTAAATCTAAATAACGATATTTCATGCGCAATTCGTCATTAACGTTATTGTCATCTTCGATGGTAAATGGCGTTGTTTTCGCAGTGTTTAAAATCGTAATGTCGGTCGCCATCACTTCAAACTCGCCAGTTTTCATTTTGGGATTAATCGCTTCTTGATCACGATAAACGACTTGACCTTTAACTTCGATGACATATTCACTACGACATTTATCAGCAATTTCCCATGCTTCTTTTGACTTTTCTGGGTTAAAGACCACTTGGACGATTCCTTCACGGTCACGTAAATCAATAAAGATAACGCCTCCTAAGTCACGACGTTTTTGAACCCATCCTTTTAATACAACTTCTTTTTCAATAAATTCGGCAGATACATTGCCGCAATAGGTTGTGCGTTTTGCCATTTCTCAATCTCTCCTTTTTATTCTTCAATCATTTTTGTCATCATTTCGTCATACACTTCATCAAATGAATCATGAATAGCACTTAACGGAAAGGCTTTTTCTTCGCGTGTTGCCATTGATTTTACGTTGACAATGCCTTCATTCAATTCATTTTCACCGATTGTTAAAACTAATTTTGCTTGTAATTTATCGGCCGTTTTAAATTGCGCTTTTGGTTTGCGATTCATATAATCACGATCAGCTGAGAAACCAAAGTTACGAATGCTTTGAACAAGTTGCAAAGCTGCGACGTTGGTTTCTGAACCAATGCCAACCACATATGCGTCTAATTCAGATAACGCTGGAATCACAACTTCTTCAGCTTCCATTGTTAACAACACTCGTTCAATACCCATACCAAAACCAAAACCTGGTGTGTCTGGGCCGCCTAATTCTTCAACTAAACCATTATATCGGCCCCCTGCACAAATAGTTGATTGCGCACCCATTTTAGGCGCTTCACTCATAATTTCAAAAATTGTGTGTGTATAATAATCCAAGCCACGAACCATATTACTATCAATTTCATAAGGAATTTCTAGTAAATCTAACATATCAGTTACTGCTTCAAAATGTGCTTTAGATGGTTCATTTAAATAATCTAAAATGGAGGGCGCTTCCGCGACAATCACCTTGTCTTTTTTATCTTTGCTATCTAACACCCGCAATGGATTTTCATGTAAGCGACGCTGTGAATCCTCGCTTAATTCTGCCATATGCGGCTCTAAATAATCGATTAATGCTTGACGGTACGTAGCACGTGTTTCTTTATCTCCTAGTGAATTAATGACTAATTTGATTTGTTGGATCCCTAATTGTTTGAAAAAGTCCAAAGCCATAGCCATGATTTCAACATCCAATGCTGGGTTTTCACTACCAAATGCTTCCACACCAATTTGATGGAATTGACGCAAACGACCAGCTTGTGGGCGCTCATAGCGGAACATGGGCCCCATGTAATAGGTTTTGTATGGTTTTGTGTATTCTGGACCATATAATTTATTTTCAACGAAGGCCCGAACAATCGGCGCTGTTCCCTCAGGACGTAGCGTCACGTGACGGTCTCCCTTATCATAAAAATCATACATTTCTTTTGAAACAATATCTGTGGTATCCCCAACACTGCGAGAGATTACTTCATAATGTTCAAAAATTGGGGTTCTGATTTCTTGGTATTGATAATCTTTAAAAATCAAACGAGCTGTTTCTTCCACAAATTGCCATTTTTCAGAAGTTCCTGGCAAAATATCGTTTGTTCCTTTTGGTTTTTGATAACTCATTGTCTTTCTCTCCTTCTATCATTTCACAAAAATGTGTGTGCCATTTTCTTTTTTCTAAAAATGAAAAAAGCCCTTGTATGTTCAACATACAAGGGCGTAAAAGTCTCTTTTACACGGTACCACCTAGTTTTGAAAGATTTTACTCTTTCCTCAACGATTAACGCTCGTAACGGGACGGCTTTTCTTCCGTCCATCTCCAGAATGTCTTTCACTTTCACTGTTGAAGTTGCTCTCAGCCACGGCAACTCTCTCTTCGCAGACAGATGAAACTTACTCGTTCCTTCGTAGATTTTTAATATTATCTATAAACTACTAAAGTTCTCTTAGAAAGTCAAGGGGTTCTGACAGGAAAATCAATTATTTTTCTCGTGTATCAATCACAATCGTTACTGGTCCATCATTGGTCAACGACACTTGCATATCCGCGCCAAATTCTCCTGTGGCTACTGCTATTCCTTCTGCTTCTAATTGTTGATTAAATAATTCATACAAAGGAATCGCCACATCTGGACGAGCCGCTTCAATAAAACTGGGACGATTGCCTTTTTTAGTTTTTGCATAGAGGGTAAATTGAGAGATACTCAAAATTGACCCTTCAATCTCTTGAATGCTGCGATTCATTTTCCCTTCGTCATCTTCAAAAACACGCAATTTGCTGATTTTACCAACAACATAAGCCACATCTTCTAGCGTGTCTTCTTGATGGATGCCAACCAGCACCATGAAGCCTTGCTTGATTTGTCCTACTATCTGCTCTTCTATCGCGACTTGTGCTTGACTGACTCTTTGAATAACTACTTTCATCTTTTTTGCCTCACTTTTAACACTTACCCATTGGTTCGACGAACACTATAAACATCTGGTACACTTTTAATTTTGTCAACGATGGTTTTTAAATGAGAAAGGTTTTGAATTTTCACAGTGACATGAATCTGGGCCATCTTATCTTTGGATGGACGAGCTTCAACGCCGACTAAATTTTTTGTCATTGAACTAATGACTTGTAAAACATCACTTAGTAAGCCACTACGATCATAGCCGTAAATCTCCAAATCGGCAGCGTATTCTTTGCGACTGTGCTCGGTATCTTCCCACTCAACTTCAATTAGACGTTGCGCTAATTCTTCTTGATGTTGTACGTTAGGACAGTCCGCACGATGAATTGAAACGCCACGTCCTTTGGTAATGTAACCAACGATTTCATCGCCAGGTACTGGATTACAACAACGGCTTAAACGAATCAACAGGTTGTCCACCCCTTGAATCACGATGCCGCCTTCATGACGAACTTTCATTTTTTCTGATTCTTTTTTAGCTGGTTGATTTAGCAACTCTTCTGCTTCTTGACGTTGGCGTTCTAACTCTTGTTCGCGGCGTTCTTTTTCTGTTAAACGATTGCACACTACTTGCGCACTTACTTCGCCATAACCTACTGCCGCAAATAAATCATCTTCCGTTTGAAATTTAAATTTATCTAGCACTTCCGCCATTTTATTCTTCGTTAAAAATTCTTTTGGTGTAAAGCCGATTTCTGTCATGTATTTAATGACAGCATCATGCCCTTTAATAATGTTATCTTCACGGTCTTGTTCTTTAAAGAAACGTTTGATTTTATTTTTGGCTTTACTTGTTTTAACCATTTTCAGCCAGTCGCGACTAGGTCCGAAAGAATTCGGTGATGTTAGGACTTCAATAATATCCCCATTTTTTAGGACATAATCTAACTGTACCATTTTGCCGTTGACCTTCGCACCAGTTGTTTTATTCCCAATTTCAGTATGAATACTGTAGGCAAAATCTAGTGGTCCGGAGCCTTTTGGCAGTTCGGTTACATCTCCACTTGGCGTAAAGACATAGACTTTGTCGCTAAAAATGTCTTCTTTCACACCTTGCATAAATTCAGAAGCATCGTAGCTTTCATCTTGTAATTCAATAATTTCATGGAACCAATCGACTTGTTTCGTCAGTTCATCTGTTTCAATTTTTTCCGCTTTGCCTTCTTTATAGGCCCAGTGAGCCGCTACCCCAAATTCGGCGATTTGGTGCATCTCATGAGTCCGAATTTGGACCTCTACTGGATTCCCTTTTGGTCCAATAACTGTCGTATGGATAGATTGATACATATTCGCTTTTGGCATAGCAATATAATCTTTAAAGCGACCTGGCATTGGTGTCCAACGTGTATGAATCGCCCCTAACACAGCATAGCAATCTTTAATGGAATCGACAATAACACGAATGGCTAATAAGTCATAGATTTCATTAAACTGTTTCTTTTGGTCTTTCATTTTACGATAGATTGAATAAATATGTTTTGGTCGACCATATATTTCTGCGTAAATTTCTAAATCTTCCGTAGCTAAACGAATATCTTCAACTGCTTCTGCCACATAAGCTTCACGTTCATCGCGTTTACTTTGCATCAAATTAACAATTCGATAGTATTGGTTGGGGTTAATATAACGTAAGGCCGTATCTTCTAATTCCCATTTAATTCGACTAATCCCTAAGCGATGTGCTAAAGGCGCATAAATTTCTAAGGTTTCTTGTGCAATCCGTCGTTGCTTATCTTCACGTAAATGTTTTAATGTGCGCATATTGTGCAAACGATCGGCTAGTTTCACCATAATAACCCGTAAATCTTGCGCCATTGCCAATAACATTTTCCGATGGTTTTCGGCTAATTGTTCTTCATGAGATTTATATTTAATTTTTCCTAGTTTCGTCACGCCATCGACTAACATTGCGATGTCTTCGCCAAATTCTTCTTTTAAATCGTCTAGTGTTACGTCCGTATCTTCGACAACATCATGTAAAAATCCTGTTGCTACAGTATGGGGATCCATATGTAATTCAGCCAGAATGCCTGCCACTTGAATCGGATGGATGATGTAAGGTTCACCTGATTGTCGGACTTGACCTTCGTGTGCTTTTTCAGCATAAGTTAATGCTTTTTGAACCAACTCAACATGTTCTGGTCCCATATAGGTACTTACAATTTTGATGACCGCTGGGCCTGTCAGTATTTCTTCTTTTGGCATGGTATTCACTCCTCTATGAAGGTGACCTTTGGATAAAGAACACTTCGTTCACGTTTTATCTATTTTAATAAAAAAGAAAAGTACCACTTGAAACAGTAGCACTTTCAACAACTCTATTATACTAAATTTCCCTTAAATTTCAATCACTGTCGCTTTTTTACTCTCTGTTTATTCAAAGAGAATGCCTCCAAGAATTTTACAGGCGGGCTTTCGTTTAATTTAAAAGTTCCATTTGGTAGCTAACCGCACTTAAAAGATACAACGGTGCTGTTTCTGCTCGTAAAATTCTCGGACCCAACCCGCAAAGTTTCGCCCCAGTCTGCAAAAATTGTTCAATTTCTTGCGGTGCAAAGCCACCTTCAGGTCCAAAGAGCACACATAAACGTGTGCCTGGCTGGCAAGTGGATAATACTTGTGCTAATTGACTTTTTTCTCCTTGTTTTGCTGATTCTTCATACGCAACCAAGACTGTGTCATATGAGTCAAATTGCGCAATGATTTCTTGTGTTTTTCCCACCAAAGAAACACTTGGTGTCTGCTGCCGATGCGATTGTTCCGCCGCTTCTGTGGCAATTTTTTGTAATCTTTTTTCTTTGGCTGCTCTTTTTTTGTGGTCCCATTTGACAACGGAAGTTTTCGCAGGAAAGCCGATAAACTGATTGCCACCTAGCTCCGTCCCTTTTTGAACAATCCATTCTAACTTGTCCCCTTTTGGTAACCCACACGCAATCGTCACTTCAATTGGCAATTCTTTGTCCATTTCTTCTTTACTAATTTCTTTAAAGTGAACAGACGTTGAATCAATTTCCACAATCTCAGCTAAAATGGCAGTTTTATTTTGAAATACTAAATAACAACGATCATTCGGCGTCATTCGCATAACTCGCACAATATGATGATAGTTTTCATCTGCGACTTTATACAAATCTTTTTCTTGATAATCTTCTTTCATGAAATACCGTTGCATTTTACTCTTCCTCTGGTTTCTTCAAGATGATCGCATACCAATCGCCTTGATTAAAGAGTTGGTCCACCACAAAACCGACTTTCGTTAGTGCTTCTAAAACCATTGCTTTTTTATCTTCAATAATTCCAGAAATAATGAAGGTACCGTCTTGTTTTAGCAAACGCCAAGCATCTTCAATCATTAACACAATAATATCTGCCAAAATATTTGCGACGATTACATCAGCAGAATGGTCAATCCCTTTTAGTAAATCATTGGCTGACACATGAACATCGGCCGCAATGGGATTTAAATCCATATTTTCTTTTGCTGCTGCAACTGCTACTTCATCTAAATCATATGCGTAGACATCTTTAGCCCCTAAATAGCGACTTGCAATACTCAAAACACCAGAACCCGTTCCTACATCTAGAACTGTTTCGCCACCACGTAAAACAGTTTCTAAAGCTTGCAAGGTTAAACGAGTCGTTGGATGCGTGCCTGTACCGAAAGCCATACCCGGATCCAATGTGATAATTTTTTCTGCTTCATCTTGTGCGTGATAGGCTTCCCAACTTGGCACAATCGTTAAGAATCGTGTGACACGGACAGGATGATAATATTTTTTCCAAGCAGTTGCCCAGTCGCTTTCTGCTACTTCACTAATTGTCATTTCGTTTTTACCAATGGATAAGCCGTACTCAGGCAAGCGTAAAATATTTTCTTTCATAAATGGTAAAATTTCTGGTAAGAAGGTTGTTTCAGGAAAATAAGCCATCACAATCGCCCCTTCTTTAATGTGGGTGAATTGCTCTTTATCTAAAATTTCCCCATACAGATCACTTTCAAAATTTTCAATGTCCAACGCATCTTCAATGGCCACGCCACTTGCACCAGCTTCCATCATAATGTTTGAAATTGCTTCAACTGCTTCGCTAGCCGTTTCTACTTTTACTTCTGTCCACTTCATGTTCTCACCTCTAAATTAATAACTTGGATACGCAATCCATTGTTCTTTTTCTGTTTCTGCCACTTTTTTAATCATCGCTTCAAAATCTGCTGGCTCCCAATGCAATTCAAAAACTTCCGCTGTTTCATCTGATAAAAAGTCTAACAAATCACTTTGCCCTTCATCTAAAACCACTTTTAAATAGTGAATGAATCCGTCTAAAACTGCTTTGCGTAGCCCCTTCTTTCCTTCATAAGGAATTGTGACTAAATATTCTTCGTCATCAACGACTGACTTTTGCGGATTGTAAAATAACAAACCATCTTCAAATTCAATAAATTCTTCTTCTGAAAGCGTACCATCAACATCATCAATCGCCACTTGCTCATTGTTTTCTGCATATAAACGAACAATAACTTCGATGGTATGGTTTTTACGATCCCAATCAAGGCCTACTTCGTAATCTGCTAAGTGTTTTTCAAGTTGTTCCTCTAAGTATGTGAGCATTGTTGCTTTTTTCATTTTCTTCATCCTTCCAGCCAAAATCTATTTGGTCTACTGCTGTTCTTTTTTGTTTAGAAATATACGGATTGCCAGCCACGACGTATCTTAAAGGCAACTCTGTCCAACGACCTTTATTGGGAATCCCAATTCGTGGTAGTGCCTCAATTTTTTTCGGAAATTTTCGTTTTTCTGGCACGAGCCGTAACGAACTAGAAAAAATCGACTGCCCATATAATTGCTTATCAATTCCTAAGGCTGCAACTAATTTACCTGGTCCATTGGTCAATTCCACGCCTTGACGTCCTTGGCGATTTTCAATCATTTGATCGACACCTTCAACAGGTTCAATCGCGCGGATCATCACCCCTTGTGGTTTGCCTTGTTCTTGTGTCACCATATTTAAAATTAAATGCGTGTGCATAGTATATAAATAAATCGTGCCTGGTTTGTCATACATGGCTTGTAAGCGTGGCGTTTTTCTCAAGCCAAAGCTATGGGCCGCCTCATCATCAGGACCTAAATAAGCTTCTGCATCTACAATGTACCCACCTAAAACGCCTGTTGCTGTTTCGTGCTCTAAATACATCCCTAACAAGTATTGCGCCACTTCTTCAGTTGTTTTTCTGTTAAAGATATTTATCGTCTCTTTCATTTCTTTCACCACTCCCTATCATACACGAAACCTTCCGCTATATCCATCTAAAACCCCAAAAACCACCAAAAAGCGAATGTACGTTCTTTATGTTATAATAAGATGATTATGAAAAAGGAGGTCCTTTTATGCAACAACCTTTAGCCTATCGAATGCGACCTCGTCACTTAGACGAAGTGGTTGGTCAACAACATTTAGTCGGCCCTGGTAAAATTATTCGTCGGATGGTCGAAGCCAAAATGCTTTCATCGATGATTCTTTATGGGCCGCCTGGCACTGGAAAAACCAGTATTGCCAGCGCAATCGCTGGTTCAACAAATTATGCCTTTCGCATGTTGAACGCGGCTACAGACACCAAAAAAGATTTACAAATCGTTGCTGAAGAAGCCAAAATGAGTGGCACAGTGATTTTACTGCTTGATGAAATTCACCGATTAGATAAAACAAAACAAGATTTTTTGCTCCCTCATTTAGAAAACGGACGAATTATCATGATTGGCGCCACTACCGAAAATCCTTATATTACAATTAATCCTGCGATTCGTAGTCGCACGCAGATTTTTGAAGTGAAGCCCTTAACGGAAGCAGACATTCAGCAAGCGATTCAAGAAGCCTTAACCGATAGCACACGTGGTTTAGGCGATTATCCTGTCCAATTAGAAGAAAAAGCATTACAACATTTGACACGTGCAACGAACGGTGACTTACGTAGTGCGCTAAATGGACTAGAATTAGCTGTTAAATCAACACCCAAAAATGAACAAGGCGAAATTAAGATTACCTTACCGATTATTGAAGAGTGCGTGCAACGAAAAGCCTTAACGCATGATAAAGATGGCGATGCCCATTACGACGTGATTTCCGCTTTCCAAAAGTCGATTCGAGGAAGCGATGTAGATGCAGCACTTCATTATTTGGGTCGCTTGGTTGAAGCAGGTGATTTACCGATTATTTGTCGTCGTTTAATGGTCATTGCTTACGAGGATATCGGTCTTGGGAATCCTGCGGCCACCGCTCGGACAGTCACCGCTGTTCAAGCCGCCGAAAAGCTAGGGTTTCCAGAAGCTAGGATTCCTCTAGCCAGTGTCGTCATTGATTTATGTTTATCGCCAAAATCAAATTCTGCAGTCACAGCGATTGATGCTGCTTTGACAGATATTCGACAAGGCTCTGTGGGAGATGTTCCTGATCATTTGCGTGATGCCCACTATGCTGGAGCCAAAGAATTAAACCGTGGTATTGGTTATCAATACCCACATAATTTTGAAAACGGTTGGGTCAATCAGCAATACTTACCTGACAAATTAAAAGAGGCACGTTATTACGAACCGATTGATATTGGTAAATATGAGCAAGCCTTACATCAGCAACTCAAGCGTATCCAAGAATGGAAACAAAAAAAATAACAAAATAACACGCTTTCAAAAAAAGAAACAATCTCGTTGCCGATTTTGAGAGAGTATGCTATTATAAAGATGGTAAATCTGTGATGTACGCGTTGTCCTTTCACTGTGTTGACCGAACATTTTTATTGATATCTAGGGATCCTGCTTGTATCAAAGTTGGTAACATGCCTTTTCTTTTGGTAGTTCAATACTGCGATCGAGGAACCCACCTGCTTATCTTGCGGGTTCAATACTCTAGGACGATTACCGGCATCGACGGATTTTACCATTTTTATGTAGATTCCTAAACAATTTGCTCTGGCAAGTTGTTTTTTTTGGAGGACAAGATGATTCGTATACTCGTACTATTACTCGCCGTTGTCACAGGCGTAGCCAGTTATTATTTGATGAAGAAAAGTGCAGCTTTTTTACCACTCTTAAAAAAAGAAACTGCAACAGAAAGTCAACAGTTTATCGAACGTTTTGGGCGTTATTACTTGATTATCGCCATTCTAGGTGTTCTAGCGGCTATTTTTAATCGCCCGTTATTGTCAATTGGTTTTATCTTTTTTGTTTTATTACTTTCAACGTTGTTTAGTTTAACTTTTGCAAAAAAAATGTCATAAAAGACGATGAATTTAAAACTTCGTTCAAAAAGATTTTTTGAACGAAGTTTTTTTACAAAAAAATGCCAATATTCAGAAAAAAAGAAGCGGTTTCAGTTTCTTTTTTTCTTTGTTTGTTTTACAATTATTATAGAAACAATTAATGATTTTTTTACGCTGAAAGGAGCGGTTATTATGTTACAACAATATCAAAAAATTATGATAGCAATCGATGGTTCTGACGAAGCAGACTTAGCCTTTAAAAAAGCGGTCAACGTCGCTAAACGAAACGATGCTGAATTACTATTAGCACATGTTGTTGATACGCGCTCTTTCCAATCAGTGTCCTCTTTTGATGGTGCGCTAGCAGAAGAAGCAATGTCAATGGCAAAAGAAACCTTAGACACCTACCAACAACAAGCGGTGGATATGGGACAAACAAAAGTCTCCAGCGTTCTAGCCTATGGTTCTCCTAAGAACATTATTGCCAAAGAATTACCAAAAGAATACAACATTGATTTAATTATGTTAGGAGCAACTGGATTAAATGCCGTTGAGCGTTTATTTATTGGCTCTGTCTCTGAATCGGTTATCCGTAACGCTAACTGCGATGTTCTCGTTGTACGGACGGATTTAGACAACAAATTACCAAAAAATGAAGAAAAATAAAAAATAAAAAGAAACTGAGCCAACTATCACTTTTGATAGTTGGCTCAGTTTCTTCTTATTTACCTATTAAGCACACCTTGTGAGAGCGTCTCACAAGGTGTGTTCGTTTAATTATTTTAGACGTTCTACGTCACGGGCAATCATTAACTCTTCGTCAGTTGGTACTAATAGAAGCTTGATTTTTGAATCATCCGTTGAGATAACTGCTTCTTCACCGTGTACATTATTTTTGTCATCATCGATTTCACAACCAAACCAAGTCATGCCATCAATAATATCTTTACGAACGCCAACTGCATTTTCACCGATTCCAGCAGTAAAGACAATCGCATCAACGCCATTCATAACAGTGACATAGCTACCAATGTATTTACGAATACGATCGATAAAAATGTTGTATGCTGTTTGAACTTCAGGTTTATCTAGGTTTGATTGAATATCGCGCATGTCGCTTGATAAACCATTTGTTAAACCTAATAAACCAGATTTTTTGTTTAAAATATCAACCATGTCTTGCACATCAGTCAAGCCAAGTTTTGTCATTAAATAAGGCAATAGTGACGCATCAACATCTCCTGAACGAGTCCCCATTGTAACACCAGCAAGAGGAGTGAAGCCCATCGATGTATCGACTGATTTACCACCATCAACTGCAGTGATTGAAGCACCATTTCCTAAGTGACAAGTGATAATTTTTAAGTCTTCAATTGGACGACCTAACATTTCTGCAGCACGTTGAGAAACATAACGATGACTTGTTCCATGTGCCCCATATTTACGAGCAGCAAATTTTTCATAGTATTCACGTGGTACACTATATAAATAGTTGTGTTCTGGCATTGTCGTGTGGAACGACGTATCAAAGACTGCCACGCTAATGATTTCTGGTAAGATATGTTTAAATGCTTTAATCCCCATCGCATTCGCTGGGTTGTGTAAAGGTGCTAATTCAGATAAAGCTTCAATTTTTTCTAACACTTCGTCTGTAATAACAACAGAATCTTTAAATTCTTCTCCACCAGCAACTACACGGTGACCCACACCAGTAATTTCATCATAAGAACCTAAAATGTTTAAGTCGATTAATTGGTCTAGTAACATTTTTACTGCCACTTCATGGTTATCGATATCAACAATTACTTCATATTTTTGTCCTTCACCATATTTAATTGTGAAAATAGAATCTTTTAAGCCAATACGTTCAACGATTCCTTTAGCGATCACTTCTTCATTTGGCATTTGGTATAATTGCCATTTTAAACTTGAACTACCTGCATTAATTGCAATTGTTTTAGACATAATTTTCTCCTCTTCGTTACTATTTTATTTTAAATTTGAAGCTTTCCAAGCTTCAAATTGTTTAAAGAACTCCGTTACTTTATTGATATCTTTCAAAGAGGCAAGTTTTGCTAACAAAACTTCCTTCACTTGCTCAGCATCTGCACCCTTGTTTTGAACAAGCAAGATACTTTTACGTGATTGTTCTGACTTAAACAATTCATCAGGTAACTGTATCATTCCTTGTAAATAGACGTTTTTCGTCAACCAATTTTTAAAGAATTCACTTTGCTCAGTCTCTAAAATATTGGTTGGGATTAAGAATAAGCCAATCCCTGCTGGCTTCACATATTTCATAGCTTGCTCCATTAATAAATGATGCGCATAACTATGGCCTTCCTCAGCAGCAGCAGCAAATCCCTTTGCTCGCTCATCATTTGGATAATAGCCAATCGGCAAGTCACTTAATGCTAAATCAACTGGATCCAATAACAAATCTTGCAATCCGTCTTGATGGAACAACTGAATATTGGCTTGTGACCAAGCATTGTTCACAGAAGATACTGCCAAAAGTGTTTCATCGATATCCACACCATAACCAGAAACTTTGTAACCAGCTGTTTCAAGGTTCAGCAGAACCGTTAACAGTAAATTTCCCATTCCTGAAGCAGGATCTAAAATTTTTAATGGCTCTGATTTATTTGTTAATTGTTCTACTAAATAAACAAACAAAAAGCCAATACCGTCTGGCGTCAATTGATGATTTGCTTGAAGCTGCTCTTTTCTCGTGCCTTTTAACAAAAGTAATTGGGACAAGCGTCGCACATCTTCAGGAGCTAAATCAATTTTTTTAATCGTATGATACAGCGTTTCTAATTGTTTCACTGTCTCTGGATTAGGTACTCCGTCAAGTACTCGTACTTGAAAATCATCTAAAATATTTTCACCATTCTCAATATACGCATCTAAAAAAGAAGTATCCAATGACTGTTGCAATAACTGGATTGCTTGTTCCATTGGCTCGAAAGCCTCTTCAATTTTTTCTGGGAACAAATTAGCACCTCTATTCTATTCAAAATGTAACAACTTCCATACCTGTTTTATTTTAACGAAAAAAGAAAGAATAATCAATGCCTTTACTGTCTTTCTTCTAAAATCTAATAATTTGTAGAAAAACAACGCTACTCCAGGATTGTTTCCGCTTTTTTTGGATGAGAAAATCTCTCTTGGTATTGGTATTTCTGACCAGATTTGTTTAATAAAACAGTTATTCTTAATTGTTCATTTTTGTATGTATAATTGAGGGTTACTTGCTCATATACGAGCCTTTCGTCTGTTTTTAACTTTCGTCTATTTTGTTTAACATCTGCAAGAAATAAATGAAGGATACTTTTCACTGTATAGTATTCCTGTGTAGCTTGCGTAAATTTTTGTGTTAACTGACGTTCTTCTAGTAACTGAAG
Organism: Enterococcus sp. DIV1337a; assembly: GCF_051712285.1. Classification (NCBI taxonomy): domain Bacteria; kingdom Bacillati; phylum Bacillota; class Bacilli; order Lactobacillales; family Enterococcaceae; genus Enterococcus; species Enterococcus sp. DIV1337a. The sequence continues at coordinate 1,609,638 of NZ_JBIOOP010000001.1, forward strand.
GGTGAGAAAACTCATCAAATAAACAAATGCCATGGCCGTGAATAATAAGTTTCCTGAATATTTTTGCCTCATTGTAATTCTCCTTTTATCGGAAAAAAACTATCAAATGTTTTTCCAGAAGTAAAAGTAACTTCCAAAGTAAACGATTGCCCTTCATTTTTAAACTGTCCATTTTTGATACCGATTAACAGCGGCTGATATCCTTTACCATTGACTCGCTTAATAATTTTATCTTCTTTGATTTGAATTGAAATAGTCTTGTTTGTTTCTGAATCGAGGAAAGAAATCTCTTGAGCAGAGCCTGTTTGGAAAGCGAGCTTTTGACATTCTTTTTCTAATTGAATTAAAAATATATGCCAGGATTTCGAATCATTGTTTTTCAAATATTGATTTCCGATAAAACTTTGTTGAATCATCAACTGAAACAATTGACACATACAACTTAAAACGACTAGTGCCACTAAACACTCTAACATCGTAAAACCCGCATATTTTTTATTGACCAATCAAAATCGCTCCTCTTGAATCTGTGACTTTTAGTATCCTTCTTCCCTCGTTCTCCATCAAAGAAAATCGGTAAGTTTCTCCTTGATATATCCGCTCTTCGAAACGTAAATCACCCGTCTGCTCTAAAAATAAAATTGCTTCGTATCCTAGACGAGTGCGCGTTAATTCTTGCTCCCGTTGATAATTTTGCTGAATTAATTGTGTAATAGTCAGGGAGAATATCCCTGCTACCACACATACAATACTAAAACTAACGAGACTCTCTAATAAAATAAAACCGCTATAAATAGTTAATTTTCTTCGTATATTTGCCACTCCCCATCTGAAATTGTAAAATAAGTTGCTGTTTCTTTTCAGTCCAAGTAAAAATATATTTCACTAAACGGCCATTGTTTCCTGACGAGCGAAGAAAACTGAGCTTGCTTGGGCCACTCACTGTCATTTTTTCAGGTACAGCTAGCGAAGTCCTTCGAGCCGATTGGTTCAATTTATCAGGGAATGAAAAGCTTTGTTGTTCTTCAAAAAACCAAACTTCTTGTGTTTCCTCTAAAACAATTGCTTGCTGTTGCGCAAAACGAAGTTGTTTTTCTACCGTAGCAAGAAGCTGTTCAATTTTTAACGTTTCTTGCCAGCGGTGAATAGCGAGTGTTGGGAGCATAGTCATAAAGCAAATAATTGTTAAACTAGCAAGTGTTTCCATTAATGTGAATCCTTCTGACTTGTTCATTGCTTTTCTGCTGTATATTTATCTAACTGCTCTTTAGTAATGTAGCCTTCGTTGACTAATTCATTTAAGGAAGGCGTCTTATTTTTTTCTAGTGTATAGAGCTCGATTTGTGATTCCACAATTTTTACAATTGCTTCATTGCCTTTTTTATCAACTGTTTCTTTATGTTTCGCTAAGTTAGGAACAAAAAGTAAAATCAATACGGAAATAATCAATAAGACAATCAACATTTCTAATAATGTAAACCCTGCGTATTTTTGTTTCTTTTTCATTATAAAACTCCTTCCATATTGCCATAAATAGGCAGCAACATTGCCCCATAGACACCGATAATTAAACAAGCAATTATGATAAAAATAAATGGTTGAACAAGGGTAATGACTCGTTCAATTTTTTTGAAAAAACCTTGGAAACAGACATTACTATAAACCATCAACTCCTTGCCTAATTTTCCTTTGACTTCTCCTTGTTGAATCATTAAACCCAATGCTTGCGTAAAAAAAGGATAAGCAGCTAATTGTCTATGTAAGGTTTCACCAACTAGCAGTCCTTCACTAATTGCTCCAGCTAATTCTTTCATTAAGGGGTAATTGGTTGTATGGCGCATCAAATCGATGACCTCTTTCATTTCTAATCCTTGCGCAAGCAACTTCCCCCATTCTAGTGCAAAAAAAGCACTGACGTATTCCCGATAAAGGCCACGGATAATTGGCAATTTCAGATAAATGAACGCCTGCTGAATAGCAGACTGATGCTTCAAATAACGGTTTAAAATGAAGAAACTAAATGAGAGGACAAAAACTAAGGTAACCAGAATGTATGGACTGTAAACAATCAGAAGAATCCCAATATTTTTAGAATAACTATTGGCATCATTTTCCATTAATTGGGGCAATAAAAATTGCCGAATACCAACAATGACGAGAATCAAAAAAACAATCAGGAGCAGCGGATAACTAATTATTTTATAGAACTGTTGCCGATATTTTTCCGTTTGAAAAAAATGTTCGTAAATCGCTTGTAGTGTCCCTACCAAATCCCCGTGTGCAGTAGCAAACGACAATTGTGCCGAGACCATTGTTGAAAATCCTAATTGTTCTACTAAAGCTTGTAAGGCAATACCTGAGGAAAAACCTTCGACTAAAAAAGTTATACTGTGCTGAGGTAACGCGTTTGATTTTTTCATGAAGGAAAAACTTTCTTGTATATTAAAACCATTTGCAAGTAAATCTGCTAATAGTTTCAGAAAAAGCTGCTGTTGTTTTTTTGTTAGTTTATTCGACGGTTTGAAAATACGTTTCTTCTGTAATAAACCCATATGTCCACGCCTTTCTTAGATTCTTTTGCCAACTGCTCTTTATAATGGCTTCCTTAAAAAAGAAATAATCATAAAGAATGCCCGCTACTTCTTCCTTATTAATCGTGGTTGTCAAGATCTGTTGATAAATAACACCTTGCAAGCATTCACTCAATTCATGCTCTGGGCCACCTAATTCTATCAAACGGCGTTGCACCCCCAATAAGTTGCGCGCATGAATTGTCGCAAAAATAGTATGACCGGTTAAGGCGGCTCGAATAACTGCTTGAGCCGTCTCACTATCACGAATTTCACCAATAATCAAAATATCAGGATGATGTCGCAAGCAGACTTTGATTAAGGCTTCGTACGTTAACTGAATTTTTTCATTTGTTTGCAACTGTAAAAACTGCTTTTCCTCAATTTCAACAGGGTCTTCAATTGCTATCACTTGTTGTTCGCGACTTCTTTGTTTAGCCACACGATACATGGTTGTTGTTTTCCCCGAACCAACTGGTCCACTGAATAAATAAAGTCCGCGTTTCTGACAAGATGCTTCAATTTCATTCAGTTGGTCGGGAAAGAAAAAATGTTCAGCTTGTTCACCAAATCGATGCAAAAAGCGAATCACCAAGCTCTCTCGATTCTGAAAATCCCCCACAGATGATAAACGCAAGCGTTGCTTTGTCTCGCCAATTAGATAAGTTGTCGCACCTAATTGTGCTTTTCGTCTTTCTCCGACATCCATGCCGCCTATAAATTTAAAGTGGAAAATTAGCTTTTCACCTATTTCTGCGGAAACTTGTGTGTAAGGTGTCCGTTGCATCCCTGTCCGAAAAGAGATGGCTATTTCGTTATCATTGGGTAAAAAATAAACGTCTTGCGCTCCATGAAGAACGCCCCATTCAATTAATTGATGAGCCAATTTTTTTACATTTTCAGTCATTTATTTCCTCCTCTCACTAATAAACTACGCATTTATTTTATGATTTCAGCAAAAAAAAGAACCTTCACCAATAAGATGAAGGTTCTTTTTTTGAAGTTTGCGCTGTCCATCTATCTTCCCCAAAATAGTGGAACTACTAGACACTTAGTATTATACTAAAAAAATCTGGCTTTTAGTTTTCAAAAATTTCTCTGAATCACAAAATCTTTGAGAAAACTATCAGAATCAGATCGGATCGTTTACGTTTTTGGCTTCGTTTTTTGTTTATTAACTAAATAAACTGGAATTCCTAAAAGCGTAATCCCAATCCCAATCAATGCTAGAAAAGGCTGTGTAATACTTGTTGTAACCAAGATAAAGATACCACCTAGACTAGCGATAATTGGAATAATTGGATAGCCAGGAACTTTATACGGTCGTTTTAATTCAGGTTCTCGTTTTCTTAAAATAAAAACGGCTAAGAAAATTAATAGATTAAAAAGCCACATAACAAAAACTAACATATCCGTCAATAAATCGAAGGTCCCGAAAAACATCATAATAACGGCTACGGCTAACTGAAAAATTCCAGCTACGTAAGGAACAACAAAGCGTTTAGACAACTTTTGAAACTGGCGACTAAAAGGCATCAGATTATCTAAGGCCAAGGCATAAGGAATCCGAATTCCCGTCATTGTGTAACCATTTAACGCACCATATACAGAGATTAAAATCCCGATAGTTACGATTTTACCACCAATTGGTCCAAAAATAGCCACAGAAGCATCCGAAGCAGCGTTTAAATTTCCAGCGATTTGCTCAATTGGTAATGTTTTTAGAAACACAAAATTAATTAAGGCATAAATTAAAGTAATCAATAACAAACCAAAAATAATAGCTTTAGGCAAGTCTCTTTCTGGTCGCTTCATTTCACCAGCCACATTACCCACACCTAGCCAGCCATCATAAGCAAACATGGTTGCAACTAAGGCACCACTAAAAGCAACTAAAAAGCCAGTATTCGCTGTTGTTTCAATGGGAAAAAGCGAAACCGCTACCTGCCCTGGAGTAAATAATCCTACTAAAGAAATCAAGGCAATTGGAATCAGTTTTACCACCAATGTCGTGGATTGGACCAAAGAAGCAATTTTTGTTCCTAATAAATTAATTATCGTGATACTGGTTCCAGCAAGAACGGCAATCGGTATCAATAAATTTGCCGATAGATGAAACAAGTTGATTAGTTGTGTACTAAAAATAATGGATAACGCCGAAATGTTGGCAGGATAATAAATAATACTTTGTGCCCACCCTAACAGAAAACCAGCTAGTTTCCCATATGTATATTCAATATACTTCACTGCGCCACCTGTTTCAGGGATTGCTGTAGCAAGTTCGGCGCTAGTTAATCCTGCACAAATGGTTAAGGCACCACCTAATACCCAAGCAAAAATAGCTAAACTAGCTGACTGTGCGTGTCCAACGACACTCGCAGCTTTAAAGAAAACGCCAGCGCCAATCACCGTACCCATTACCGTGGATAACGCACCAAACGTTGTTATCTCTCTTTTTAATTGCTTTTTCTCCATAGACTCCCTCATTTCATTTAAAATAAACAAGCGTTACAAAATTTTCACTTTCTTGAAAAGATAACGAAAATAATAGCTGTTTTCATGAAAAATTCTGTGACGATCTCTTTTCAGTATAGCTATTTCTTTTAGAATTTCAAGTTTGAAAACTACAAAAAGAAAATTTGTCATAAAAGTTTTAGAGCATTCATCTTTTGTTTATAAACAAAAACTGAGGAAGCGACGATTTTCCATTAAATAAACGAAAAATCGGATCAAAAAGAAACCTTTTTGATCCGATTTTAACTACGTTATTGGTTTTTGACTTTTTCTTTTTTCATTTGTTTACTACGTAATTGTCCGCAAGCCGCATCAATATCTGTTCCGTGCTCTTTACGAATAACACAATTGATGCCATTCTTTTTGAGTACATCATAAAATTTTAATACCGCTTCTTTAGAGCTTCGGCTATATTGATCGTGTTCACTCACCGGGTTATATGGAATCAGATTAACATAAGAAAGTTTTTTCTTATTCCGTAGTAAATCTGCTAATTGTTGGGCATGTTCTGGTCGATCGTTCACTTGACTCAACATAATATATTCAAATGTAACACGCCGGTTGGTTTTTTCAATATATTCATCAATTGCTGCCATTAATTTTTCAATTGGAAAACTACGATTAATCCGCATAATTGATGTACGGACTTCATTGTTAGGAGCATGTAATGAGATTGCCAAGTTTACTTGTAGTCCACTGTCCGCAAATTCACGAATTTTTGGCACTAAACCACTTGTTGAAACTGTAATATGGCGGGCACCGATGGCCAAGCCTTTATCATCATTAATCGTTCGTAAAAAGTTCATGACATTGGCATAATTATCAAATGGTTCACCAATTCCCATCACAACGACATGGCTAACACGTTCATCCAACCCACGTTCATCGAAATAGTGTTGTACCCACATAATTTGGGCAACAATCTCGCCAGCAGTTAAATCTCTTTGTTTTTTTAATAGCCCACTAGCACAAAATGTACACCCGATATTGCAGCCAACTTGAGTGGTCACACAAACAGATAACCCATATTCTTGACGCATTAAAACTGTTTCAATCATATTTTTATCTGGTAATTCAAATAAATATTTCACAGTACCATCTTGCGCTTCTTGCACAATGACTTGTTTTAATGGATTTAATGAAAAATTTTCTTCTAATAAAGTCATCAACGATTTAGAAATGTTCGACATTTCACTAAATGAAGCAACACGTTTTGTATACAACCATTCCCACACTTGTGTTGCGCGAAATTTCTTCTCGCCATGGGCTAAAAACCAGTCCACAAGCTGTTCTCTTGTCAGTCCATAAATGGATTCTTTCTGCATTTCTTTTCCTCATTTCTGCTATTACATTCGCTTCATAACTATAACGTATTCTCACTTTGAATGCAATATCACGAAGATCCTCAAAAAAAATCGTTAAGCGTGCATGCTTAACGATTTTTTATAATTAATCTTTCACTAAGTGATAAACTTTCTTGAAGTAGAACGTTCTGGCAATTAAATAGTAAACGACCTGAATCAATAAGAAAACGCCTAAAACTTCCCAGCCAGCTAATTGCATTGGCTGATCTAACACGGCATACATTGCTTTCAAAGCAACAGCTCCATGAATAAATGAAACAACAATTGGGGTAAAGAATAAAATACCTACTTGTTGGTAAATCATTTTCTTCAATTCTTTTTTCGTCAAACCAAGTTTGTAAATCATCTTGAATTTTTCAACGTCCGTATTCATATCACTGTATAAACGGAAGTATAAGAAACTACCAGCAGAGACAAAGAACACGATACCGATGAATAGTCCGACAAATAGAACTGGTGTATAAAATTGTGTAATGGCTGCAATTGTAGCCGTTGTTCCTGTTAACATTGGGTATTTATCACCAATAATATTTTCAGCATCAATTAAGGTTTCTTTATCTGTGCCTTCTTTTGGTTGCCAAATTGTTTCTGTTTCCTCTTTGATTCCATCTGTTGAGGTACTATCTGGGATAACAACCACACCGCCAAAAGTCGGTAATACCTTGGTTTCTTCTGTTTTTCCAATGTTTAAAACTTGATCATTTCCCAATTGAACAGATTTAACATCTACTGATGCAGCAGAAGGAGCATCTTTTTGTACTAAATTAACTACGCTATTCCCAGCAATCGTTGGTTCGTCAATCATTTTTGCTAACTTATTATATTCAGATGTTTTGATCAATTGGATGCCAGCACTTGTTTTGTACATTGTGTAATCAACCTGATCAAACTGAATATTTTTTTCTTGGAATGTTTTTGTCGCAAATTGTTTCATTTCTTGATTTTCTGGGTTGGAAGAATCAGACAATGTCAATTCGTATGGTACAGAACTTATTCCTTTAAAAATCATTTCATTCACGCCGTATAACGTTCCAATGGCAGCAAAAGCGACTGTTGAAATCACTGACACCAAGAAGAACGAACGCGCATTATCTTTCATGCGGAAAGCCAAATCTGATAAAACGACCATATTAGTTTTTTTCCAAAAGATTTTTGGTTTCCGTTTTAAACGTTCAATGACAGAAACACTCAATTGGTCAAATAAGAATTTTGTTCCTAAAATAACTAGGAAAATTACTGGGAACATCACCATTAAAACTAGTTGTCCCTTAGCAACTAAAGCAATTCCATAGCCGACAACTAAAAGCAACACGGCTAAGAAGGATTTAATTTTAGAGCTTTTGATTTCACCTTTACCCATTTCACCCGCTTTTAGTAACTCTTGAAGTGTCGCTTTTGGCAAACGGAATTGAATAAAGAAAGAAATTACTAAGAACAAGACCGCAAACGAAATGACAGTAATGATAAACGGCATCACTGGTAAATAAAAACCTAAACCTAGATGCATTAATAAATTGCTAATCCATAAAATAAACTGTGAAAACCCAACACCTAAAATGCTACCAAAAATTGTAGCAAAGAAACCAATCACTAAGTTTTCAATAAAAATCATTTTCTTCAACTGTTTCGGGCTCATCCCTTGAATCATCAAGGTTCCAAATTCTTTTTTCCGAGATTGGATAAAGACATCCATCGAGTATAAAACGAACAAGAAAGAGAAACCATAGATAATAATTGCCGCAGCCGTCATTCCCATTTGTGCTTTAGGATTTAAACCATTAGCTAAGGCTGGGTGAAAGACAAAACCAGTGAATGTAAAAAAGATCATCACAGAAAACATTGTGCTTAGGAAATAAGCCAAGTATAAATGCTTATTTCGAATCGTATTTCTTATAACAAACTGATTAAAATTCATTATCGACACCTTCAATCTCAGCCAGTTTCACCATGATTAAATCGTAGAACTCTTTTTGATTGCCATTTTGGACAATTTCATCAATTAATTCACCATCTTTAATAAAGACGATACGCTTGCAATAACTTGCGGCTAGCGGATCGTGGGTCACCATTAAAATCGTTGCTGCCTCTTCTTCATTTAATTGTTGTAACAAGCCCATCACATCCTTAGATGATTTCGTATCTAAGTTTCCTGTTGGTTCATCGGCCAGTAATAATTGTGGATGATGAATCATTGCCCGAGCAACGGCGACCCGTTGTGCTTGTCCACCAGAAATTTCTGCAATTCGTTTTTTCAACAAATGATTGATACCTAAACGCTCACTTAATTCTGCTAATTGGCGTTTCATTACAGAGACTTTTTCTCCATCAAGCGTCAATGGCAGAATAATATTTTCTTCAACTGTTAATGTTGGCATTAAATTAAAGCTTTGAAAAACAAATCCTAATTCTGTACGACGGAATTTAGCAATTTGTTCTTGATTCAAATTATTTGGATTTTTTCCATTTAAAAGTATTTCACCGTCTGTTGGACTATCGATTGTTGCCAATAAATTTAAAAGTGTACTTTTCCCACTTCCAGAAGGCCCCATAATGCCAATAAATTCACCATCTTGGACAGTTAAATTAATCCCTTTTAAGGCTTCATATTTAATTTCGTTTCCGTAAACTTTTTTCAAATTTTGTACTTCTAACATATTTTCCACTCCTATTCTTCTCACTCATTTAGTGTATCGAAAATGAAAAAAAACGACAATAGAAAAGAATAACAATGAACTTACATTACTGTAAGTGCACTGTTATTCTTTTAAAAGTTACGCTTCATATTCAATCACATAAGGATGAATCTTCGTATTATAAATAGCTTCTGAATATTCTACGCAATGACCTGTTGGGCTTAACGAACGCCGAATTCTTTTTAAGCCCGTTGTTTCAGTTGTTTGCAACATCTTTTGTTCTTCTTCTGTCAAAGTTGCAACTTCAAACCGGTCTTCAAATTTATAAATTTCAATGGCATGACGATCCATCAAACGATATAAGGATTCTTCTTGGTATTCAATCAATGATACGTCTTTCATGGCAGCTGGCAAATAGTAATTAAAATAAATATAGGGTTGTTCATCGATTAGATATAACCGTGAAAGGTGAACCACTTCTTCCCCTAAAAATTGATAAGCTGGCATCTCTTTTGACAATGTCAAGTTTTCAACTTGTAAAACTTTTTTAGTTACTTTCTGACCTGACTCATTCAAAAATTCAGTGAATGTCCCTGCTTTTGATAATTTATTGTAGGGCCGATTGCTTAACACAGTTGTGCCCCGGCCACTTTTTTTCTCAACAAATTCTTCCGCTGCTAACATTTCGATTGCCCGTCGAATCGTAATTTTACTAACGTTAAACATCTCTTCCAATTCTGTTTCTGTTGGTAAAAACGTTCCTACTGGATACTTGCCACTCAAAATATCTTCTTTAATCTGATCTGCTACTTCTAAATAAAGCACGCTTTTTCTTCTCATGATACGCTCCCTCCCAACCGCACTATTCCTTTCTATTTTACCAGAAAATGATGATTATAACATGATGCTTTGCTGAAATTATAAAAAAAGAACAAAAATAGATAAATTTATCTATTTTTGTTCTTTTTGTTTATTGTTCCGGTGTCTCAGGCACTACCTCTTCTGATTCCGCTTGTAAAAAGACTTTTCTTGGTTTACTACCTTCTGATGGTCCAATAACTCCGTGTGCTTCCAATTCATCCACTAAACGAGCCGCACGATTATAGCCAATTCTAAAGCGTCTTTGTAGCAATGAAATACTAGCTGTTTGCATTTCAACCACCAAGTTTTTTGCTTCTTCAAATAACTCATCTTGAGGAGCTTCGCCACCGCCTGAAGTGGTCGGTTCATCGGTTGGCATCATGCTTTCTTGATATTCAGCTTCTTGTTGGTCCGTTACAAACGCAACCACTCGTTCGACTTCTTGATCAGAAATAAAGGCCCCTTGGATGCGGATTGGTTTATTTTCTCCCATTGGTAAGAAGAGCATATCGCCTCGACCTAATAGTTTTTCCGCCCCATTGGTATCAATAATGGTACGCGAGTCTGTCCCACTTGAAACCGCAAAAGCCATTCGAGAAGGAACATTTGCTTTGATGATTCCTGTAATGACATCTACACTTGGTCGTTGTGTCGCTAAAATCATATGAATGCCCGCTGCCCGTGCCATTTGGGCTAAGCGGATAATCGCATCTTCGACTTCGTTACTTGCCACCATCATTAAATCAGCTAACTCATCAACAATGACAACAATAAATGGCAGAATCGGACGATTTTCGCCATCTTCCGCATTTTTCTGTTGAATTAATTGATTGTAACCAGTAATATTTCGGACGCCTGTTGCTGCAAATTTTTCATAACGAAATTCCATTTCTTGAACTACTTTTTGCAAGGCTTGGGCCGCTTTTCTCGGATTAGTAACCACTGGCGTTAATAAATGAGGAATCCCGTTATACACATTCAATTCCACCATTTTCGGGTCAATCATCATTAATTTTACTTCATGGGGTTTCGCTTGCATCAAAATACCTGTGATGATGCCATTGATAGCAACCGATTTCCCACTCCCTGTCGATCCCGCAATTAATAAATGCGGCATTTTTGATAGATCCGCAGTTTGAACCATCCCTGAAATATCTCGACCTAAAGGTACTTCTAATAGTTTATCTGGATGACTTGGTTGTGCCTCAACAATATCTCTAAAGGATACTGTACTAATTGCACTATTAGGAACTTCAATCCCAATTAATGATTTTCCAGGAATCGGGGCCTCCATACGAACATCTTTGGCGGCAAGCGCTAAAGCAATGTCATCCGTCAAGTTAACAATTTTGCTAACTTTTACCCCAACAGCGGGTTGAACTTCAAATTTTGTGACAGATGGTCCTAAACTGGCTTTGACCACTTTAGCATCCACGCCAAAACTCTTGAAGGTTTGTTCCAAGACGCCAATATTTTTTTCGATTTTTTCATATTCACCACTTTGATCCGTTGCTTGAATTGTATCTAACAAATCAGTTGGTGGTAGTTGATAATCACGATCTTCCGCTTCTTCAGAAATTTCAAATTCGAGAACACCAGCTTCATCTGCCGCTTCCTCTTCCTGCTCTCGTTGCGGTTTTGTTGCTGTAATTGGCGGTACAGGCATCGCCTGATTTTGCTGTTGAAACGAATCAATTTGAACAGGCGTTGGTGCGGCCGGTTCTTCTGCCATTGGTTGGTGGGTTTCAACTGGCGTTTTTGTTAAGCGCTCGGCTGCCGCTTGTTCCATGCGTTCCTGCTCTTGTAATTTTTGTTGGGCAGCGGCTTCAATTTTTGCTTGGCGTTCTGCTGCTTTGGCTTCTTTCTTCGCTGCTCGCTTCGCCTCTTTTTCTTCTTGTCGCGCCTGTGATTTTGCCGAAACATGGCTTAGGCGATCTTGAATACTTTGGAAATGATCAACAATTTGCTGAAAATCCCACATACTCATCAAGAAAATCCCCGCTAACAGTAGCAATGTAGCAATTAAATAGCTACCAAATTGTGCCACCAAAAAGTACGTTCCTTGATAAAGCAGTGCGCCAATCATACCGCCTCCTACGTTTTGCGTCACTTGGTTGGCTTTTAAATCGCTTTGCAAAAATTCCCAAGTGTTACCTAAAATATCTGGTTGACTGCCACTAACATTCCGAAACATAAAGGCATGTAAAAATAACAAAATACTAATATAAATCAGAACAGCGCCAAAAATAGGGCGCCCTCTTTTTAACGGAAAATCTTTCCCATAAATCATGACTAATAAGCCATACAGGATTAGTAAAATCGCTGCAAATGGAAAGGTATTACCTACGACTAAGCGTAAACAATTCGCTAATAACGTGCCTAAAAACCCTAAGCGAAAGAGTCCAAAGACACCGAATAAAATAAAAATCAGGCCAAGAAACATATAATTTAAACGTTCTTGTTGTTGCTGTTGTTTTTTGGTCTTTTTCTTTGTCGTACTTTTTTTCTTATTTGTTGCTCTTTTTTGTGCCATTTAACTTCCCTCTTTCCATCACTTCTCATTATACATAAAAATGGAATCGAACAAAAGTGCCCACCTCATTTTACTTGAAAAATCATGGAAATTTTTTAAAAACTTTCATTTTAAGAAAAATGGAACAATAGTCTCTTGACCACTGCTCCATTATTTCTTATTTTGCTGATTCTTAATGGTATAAGTCGAAACGACCTTTAGCCATCATTTCTTTGGCGCCACCTGTTTCAAAGAGCGCTTTGTTCATGATAATTTTTTTCATGAATGAAGCTGGGTATCCTTTGATATCTGTTTTACCCACGATTCCTAAGGCACGTGTATTTCCGACAGAACAAACAGAACCTTGTGATTTAAAGCTGAAAGGTTTAGTTGCTTCCCCTTTCAATTGTGCTTGAATATTTTTTGCAGCATGAGCGCCCATTTTCAAGGCGATTTGTGCTGTCGTTGGGTAAGGTCGATTGGTTTCTGTATCCATCACTGCCGAGCAGTCACCAATAATATAGACATTGCTATGGTTCGCATCTGTTAAATCTGGTTGAACCATGACACGACCACGACGAGCTTCAAAGCCAGAATCGCCTACAACGTGACTTCCACTAACACCCGTTGTCCAAATAATTGTTTTGGCAGAAAGTTCTGCCAAGTCGCCTGCTTCGTTATCTTGATAAACAACTGCGCCTGGTTTGATTTCTTTAATTGGTTTACCTAATAATAAATGAATAGCTGAATCTTTTAATAATTGCACACCATAGTTCGCAAGTTTTTCGTTAAACATCGGCAATAGGCGAGTAACTGCTTCGACACAATAAATTTGGATTTGATCTGCTGAGACACCTGCGATTTCAGCAAATTTTGGTTTGTTTTCAACAAGAGAACCTAATAATTCAATCCCTGTAAAGCCTGCTCCACAGACAACAATTTTTAAGAATTCTTCGTTTTGAGTTGCTTTGTATTGACGCATTTGCTCTTGGATATGTTCATACACGTTTAAAGCCGTTTTCACATCTACCATTTGTAGAGCATGTTCTTGCACACCAGGGATACCAAATGATTCTGATTCAAACCCAAGAGAAACAACTAAGTAATCATAATTGATTGTTTGGCCATCTTCTAAAGCAACTGTTTGTGTTGCAGCATCAATTGTTTTAACTGTTCCTTGGATAAAGGTGGTCATTTTTTCATCGACAACATCCATAATATTGTATGTGATTTTTTCAGCTGGTTGTGTTCCAGCAGCAACTTCATGCAAATCCGTTGCTTCGTAGTGATAGTTGTTACGATCCACTAAAGTAATTTCGACGTCTTTGGCGCCTTTTTGTAATTCGCGTAATGTTTTTAAGCCTGCGTAACCAGCACCTAAAATAACAACATGTTTCTTATTCATTTTGATTCCCTTCCACTCTATAAAAAATTTACAGCCACCACAAACCTATGGCGAAAAATAGCACTTGTGCAGTTGCTCCCACAGCTAAGATCTTCACAGCACAAACAAATGTTTTACTCTTCACTTGTTCCTTCAGTAAGGCTTGGGTTTGTTTCCGTACAAAAGGTAAAGTTAAAAGCATGAGTAACATTGTTGACGGGGTTAATCCTAAACCGACAGCTAACAAAATGGCTAACATTGCTATTGTATTTAATCCGACGAATAATTTCAAAGAACTTGCTTTGCCAAGGTAATGAACTAATGTATATCTCTTGTTATTTTCATCTTCCTCTAAGTCACAGATATTATTTGCTAACATTAAGTTAGCAATGTAACAAGTGTTAGGTAAAGCGACTAAGAAAATCCCCCATAAATTAGCTGCCGACCAAGGGAAGACTTCAAACGTATTAATGTAGACACAAATGAGGGTAATCATGAACCCCATTGTAAATCCTGAGAAAACTTCGCCCAATGGTAGGCTAGACAAAGGTTTGGGTCCTGATGAATAAAAAATACCAATTAAGTAACAATAAAGACCCATAATTAATAACGGCCAGCCGACAATGAATGACAACCCAATTCCCATTAAAGCAGAAACGAGAATCATCCAAAAAATCATTTTACGTATTAATGGCAAAGATAAATTTTCTCGACCGATAATATTCGTTTTTTCCTTATAATCATGAACTTCTGTGGCATGATGGTAATCATTATAATTATCTAAAATATCGACCGCCATATTAAAAATAAACATCGCAATGAAAAAAATTAAAACATAGCCGACATGGAGCCGCCCATATTGGTACCAACTAAAACAAATTCCTAACAAAAATGGCAAAACACTAGCCGTTTTTGCTTTTAATTCTACTAATTCAAAAAATATTTCTCGATTCAAACTATCCCTCCGCTACTTTTTTACAAACTTTGTTACTTTTAAAACTTAATTACTGTATTTCTGTCGCCAATTCGTATACAATCAAATAGTATTGAACCACTGAAAGGATCGTAGTATATTTATGAACACATTTTGGAAGTCGTTTCCTGACGTTGAACGTTCTTTAACGGAAACATGTGAACTAATTGAACAAACGTTGCATACACGCAACGAAGATATTGAAGAAGCCTTGGTAACTTTGGCTCGTTCTGGCGGCAAATTATTACGCCCCGCTTTTTTCTTTCTTTTTGCTCAACTGGGTGATGAAGAAAAACAAGAGAAACAACAACTATTAAAAATAGCTGCATCTTTGGAAATCCTACATATGGCTACGTTGATTCACGATGACATTATTGACGATTCTCCATTGCGCCGAGGCGCTGTGACTATTCAATCACAATATGGTAAAGACGTGGCTGTTTACACAGGTGATTTACTATTCACTGAATTCTTTACTTTGATTGCAGATGCCATGAATGGCTCTGAATTTATGAAAATCAATGCACAAGGAATGAAACGGTTGTTACTTGGTGAACTCGATCAAATGAGTCATCGATTTGACCGCCGTATGTCGATTCCTGCTTATTTAAGAAGTGTCAATGGCAAAACAGCCGAACTTTTTTCACTAAGCTGTCTTGAAGGGGCCTATTTCGGTCATAGTTCAAAAGAAGTCCAACGTTTAGCTAAACGAATTGGCCGCCATATTGGCATTGCTTTTCAAGTCTATGACGATATTTTAGATTATACCGCCGACACGGAAACCTTGAAAAAGCCCGCTTTAGAAGACTTGTCACAAGGTGTCTATACGTTACCACTTCTCTTCGCTTATCAAGCAGCACCTGACGTATTCAGCCCTTATTTGGATAAAGGACGTGCCATTACCTTAGAAGAGGCAGCTGAAGTTGCGGCGCTAGTCAACGACTATCATGGCGTTACAGAAGCACAAGCTTTTGCTAAAAAAGTAACCAACAAAGCAATCACTGATATTCAACAATTACCTGATGGCACAGCAAAAGAAACCTTACTTTCCTTAACTAAGCTCTTATTACATCGTTCATTTTAAACGTTTTATGGAAGAATTGCCATTAATTGAAATAGAAAAACGACTGATTGTTTGCTTTAATCAACAACCAGTCGTTTTTTTTATTCCTCTAAAGAACTAATGCCACGATCAATTCGGTAAAGTTTTTGATAATGTGCATTGGTTGCAAGTAATTCCTCTGGCGTACCACTCATTTCTAATTGGCCGTCTTCGATAAAGATCACTTGATCCATCAAAGTTACGCCTTGCAAATGGTGGGTAATCCAGATGACAGTTTTATCTTTTAATGCCTCAAAAAAGGTTTCCAACAATTGCTGTTCTGTAATTGGGTCTAACCCAGTAGTTGGTTCATCTAATAACACAATCGGTGTGTCTTGTAAAAGAATCCGCGCTAGTGCCAAACGATGTCGTTCGCCACCAGAAAAACGCAAACCTGCTTCATCCACCATTGTTTGTAAACCTTCTGGTAATTGGGCAACCATTTCTTTTAAGCCAACTTTTTCTAAAACCGCCCAAACTTCTGCTTCGCTCGCTTCTTCTCTACCAATCCGAATATTATTTAAAATGGTTGTTCGAAAGAGGTACGGCGCTTGGTGCATAACACCAATATATTCAGTCATCGTCTCACCAAATGCCTCAGTTGGGATATTTCCTAAAAGGATTTCTCCCGAAGTAGGCCGTAAATCACCACGAATGAGCGAAGCCAACGTACTCTTTCCTGAACCACTGCGCCCTAAAATCGCTAATTTTTGTTTTTCAGGAATTGTTAACGATAAGTCATTTAATACCTTTTTCTCTTGATTTTCATATGCAAAAGACAAATGTTCTATCGATAAACTGGTGCCGTTTGGCTGAACAGGCGCTTCTGTTGAGTCACCGTCTCCTTCAGGAAGCTCATTAAAACGACGAATGGAATCCTTATAAATCGTTGTTTCCTGTGCTGCAGCAGGTAGCGGAGCAAAAGCATCAATTAACGGAAAAACGGTTAAAACAAAAGCACCAATCCAATTGGCTGCCCCCCCATGATTGCCTGGAAACCGCACGCTAGTCCAAGCCAAGACAGCAATCGCAATCACACCAAAAAGAAGTTGTAAAACAAAGTCTCGGCCACGGTTAAATTGCTTCATTTTTTCATCTAATGTACGAACGTTTGCTTCATCTGTTTCATAACGGGCAACAAATTCAGTACCTCGTTGACTAAATACCCAATCAGACACACCTAGAATATTGTCGGTTAGCGTTTGATATAACTCATTTTTGGCATATTTATGTTTTTCTTGACGCGCACCATTCACTAGGACTGAAACAAGTGGCAATAGAAAAACAACCACTCCTAGCATCAGTAACATGCATAAAGCAAACCACCAAGAAAAGAAACCTAACGCAATCACTAAAAAGATATACAAAATCCAAGCAATAACGGTTGGGAAAATCGTTCGTAAATATAAGTTTTGGATATGATTAATATCTTCCGAAAGCAAACCTAAGATATCCCCCGTGCGATATTTTGTCTTAAAGAAAATCGCATCTTTTTCTAGCACATTATAAAGTTTCAAGCGCAGATCAGAGGTCATTTTTAACACCCAGTTATGACTCGTTAGACGCTCCACATAGCGAAAAACTGGACGGCCAATCCCAAAGGCTCTTGTTAAAACAATGGGAATATAAATTAATAAAATATTCTCTGGTAAGGAAGCCGCACGACTGATTAAGTAACCAGACGTAAACATTAATGCCCCTGCGCTAAAAAACGTCAAGAAGCCTAAAAGTAAGGCAAAATACAAGGTTTTTTTATAGCGTTTTAAGAAAGGACGAACCCATTGATCGTTTTTCCAAACATCTTTCGTTGTCGGTTGTTTTTCCATCATTGGCGTCCTCCTCTCATTTGATTCATTAATTGAACATAGTAGCCATCTTTTTCAATCAATTCTGCTAGCGTTCCTTGTTCCACTAATTGCCCTTTTTCCATCACTAAAATGTAATCCATTTCTTCCATCCAATGAAGACGATGTGTCGCAAAGAAGACAAGATGATTGTTCATTAATGGCAACATGCGCTCTTTCATTTCAACTTCTGTTTCAATATCCAAATGCGCTGTCGGCTCATCAAACAACAAGATGTGGCGTTTTTGATCGACAAAGGCGCGGGCCAACGCTACTCGTTGCGCTTGTCCCCCGCTTAACATTCGGCCACTTTCCCCAATCAAGGTATGAATTCCTTCAGGAAGATCTTTGACTAGCTCGTTTAAGCCAACTAACTGAATCGCTTGCTGAATCGCCTCATCTGTCGCTTCAGGTGTATAAAAGCGAATATTGTTTGCCAAAGTATCTTGGAAAATATATGGCGCTTGAGGAATATAAAGGATTTGTTTTTGCCAGTCTTTTTGTAAAAAATGTGGAATCGTTTGACCATTAATCGCCAATTGACTCGTTTCTTCTGTTGGTAATAAAAAGCCACTTAACAAATTAATTAACGTTGACTTACCAGAACCACTCGCCCCGATAATTCCAATCTTTTTGCGACCATCAACAGAGAATTGTAACGATTGAATCGCTTCTTGCGTTGCATCTTCATAGGAAAAATTTAGCGCTGTGACTGACAACTGACTTTCTTGATGCCAATCATCTAACGTTAGCACATCGGTTTGTTCTGCTTCTGGCAATGCTAATACCGCTTGGATCGCTTGAAAAGAATTTTTTCCATCTAAGGTTGCGTGATAATCACTTGAAAAATCACGAATCGGCAAAAAGAATTCGGGTGCTAAAATCAAAGTAACTAGGGCAGGAAATAATAAAATCGTGCCGTTTAATAAACTTAAACCAAGGAAAACTGCCACAACAGCAACCGATAATGTCGTAAAAAAGTCTAACGCAAAGGTTGATAAAATGGCAATTTTCAACGTACTCATGGTCGCCTTTCTGAATCGTTCACTTGTATGGTAAATACTCCCTGCATATTTTTTACTTAATCCAAACAGTTTCAGTGTATCAATCCCACGCAAGGAATCAATAAAATGATTGGAAAGCATTTGAAATGCCGCATATTGCTTGTCCGCTTTACTTTGTGCTGCATAACCTAACACAATCATAAAAATAATAATAATTGGAAAAACAATCAGCAATGTTACGCCTGAACGAATATCTTGTGTAAAAACAAAGGCCAAAATAATCCAAGGAATAATCATCATATTCATCATTTTTGTCAAAATCAATTGTAAATAATTTTCGGTTTGACTGATGCCTTCTAAAGCCATGGTAACCATATTCCCAGTCCCATTTTTTTGAACAACATTTGGCCCTAAACGGAAAATTTTAGTTAACAATTGTTCGCGTAATTCTTTTGAGCGTTCATAACTAAATGTATCGAGCATGCTCTCACGAAAATACGTAATAACATGTCGACCAAGATAAAAAATAAAAAAGAGTAAAATACTCTGTAGTTGTTGGTTAAGATGCCCACCACTCCAAAGGCCGACAATGGCTTTTGAAAGAAAAAAAGCTTGCCCAATTATAAAGACTGCTTGCAGGAAAGAAAAACCTGCAAGCAAGACAAGAATTTTTTTGATTTTAGGCATCTGTAAGATGTCTTTATCAATCATAGATTTAATACCCCTCTGGTACGGCTGTATGTGAAATACGTTTTCTGAAAATATAATAGGACCAAGCAGTATAAGCTAACACGAATGGTAAAATGCTTAAAGAAATCCACGTCATAATTTTTAGTGTATATGGTGTGCTTGTTGCATCTTTAATCAACAAATCAAATCCTTCACTACCAATCATAACACGTGGGAACAAGCCACTGAACAAGAGAGCAACTAATACAACTAACGTTAAACCACTCGCTAGAAAAGCTAACATCTCTTTGCGTTTAAACACCCCAACATTGGCAATGACTGTTAAGACCACAATTGCTAACGTTAAAATTAAAGTGACCGTAAAGTTCTTTTCATAAAAGTCCGTTTTGAAGTACATCAACACTGCAAAAACAACTAAACCGACATATAAAACGCCATATAAAATTTCTGCATAATTTCGAGCACGTTCGCGAATTGGGCCTTCTGTTTTTAAAGCAATATAGTTCATGCCGTGTAAGTAGCAAAGTAATGTTAAGGCTACTCCACCAACAATTGAAAACAGATTAAAATAATCCGTAAATTGCGCATGCATATTGCCGTTTGCATCTAAAGGCATTCCTTGGACTAAGCTAATAAACAAAATACCAAAGAAGAACGGTACAAGGAAACTCCCAATTGATAGCGTCCAGTTCCACATCCGACGACGTTTGCCTTCTGGCATGTTGTGGCGGAATTCAAAGGAAACTCCACGAATAATTAACCCAAATAAAATCGTAAATAGAATTAAATAGTAGCCACTAAATAATGAAGCATACCAATATGGGAAAGAGGCAAACATTGCGCCGCCCGCTGTTAACAGCCAAACTTCGTTTCCGTCCCAGACAGGTCCAATTGTTGCAACGACTTGATCTTTTTCATCATCATTGTGTGCCAACGTTTGAACGGCCATTCCAACACCAAAGTCAAATCCTTCTAAGAAGAAGAAACCTGAGAATAAGACGCCGATAAGGACAAACCATAATAATTGTAGTGTACTCATTCGCCAAATACCCCCTTATCAAATGGATCCAACGCTGGTTCATTTTCTTTCGCTAATTTTTTCGCTTCATAGTCTGGTCCTTTACGTAATTCTAAAATGACCAAGTAAACCATGACACTACCTAAACCAGCAAATAATAAGAAATAAATGACATTTGACGTAATTAATGAAGCAACCGATACATTTGGTGAAACACTTTGTTCAATCGTAAATAATCCATAAACAGTCCACGGATAACGACCTAATTCAGTGACTAACCAACCTGTTGTATTCGCAAGGAATGGCGCGAACGTACATAGAGCAACAATCCACAGCATCCATTTCTTCTCGTACAGCGATGGTTTTTTCTTCCTTGTAAAGAATAGTCCTAAGGCAGCAACCAATAACATTAAGGCACCAAAACCAGCCATGATACGGAAGCTCCAGAATAAAGTGTTAACTGGTGGATAATAATTTTTATCATCCCCATATTTTTCTACCAAGCGTTTGTTGACTGTATCCATCCCATCAACCGAACCTGATAATTTGTTATACGATAAAATACTTAGCATATACGGAATATCGATACCAAAAACTTGTTTATGTTCTCGTTCATCTGCCCAAGCAATCAATGTCCAAGCAGCGGGATCATCAGAGTCTTCATAGGCCCCCTCCATCGCCGCAAATTTCATTGGTTGTCCTTCAATTAGAGCTTTCATTTGCAAGTCGCCAGCTAATAAAACGCCGATTGAACCGAACAAAGTAACCCATAAGCCAATGCGCATAGATGCTTTGTGGAATGAAATATCCCGTTTTTTCAGCAATTGGAAAGCAGCCATACCAGCTACTGCCATGCCGCCCAATGTAAAGGCGCCCATGATAACGTGTGAAAATTCATACCAAACTTTTGGATTGCTGATGACAGCTACAAAGTCCACCATTTCAGCACGGCCATTATTGATGACATAGCCTACTGGATGTTGCATGAAACTATTCGCAACTAAAATCCAGAAAGCAGACATCATTGAACCGAATACAACTAACCAGATAAACGTTACGTGAACTTTTGGATTCATTTTATCCCAAGTAAAGATCCACAAACCTAAGAATGTTGACTCTAAGAAGAAGGCTAAGAGCGCTTCTACAGCCAACGGTGCCCCAAAAATATCTCCGACGAATCGAGAATAATCAGACCAGTTCATCCCAAACTGAAATTCTTGAATAATCCCGGTTACAACCCCAACAGCGAAGCTTAATAGGAATATCTTTCCCCAAAACTTGGCCATTTTACGATAACGTTCCTCTTTTTTCACAACGTACATTGTTTCCATAATTGCTACAACAAGTGCTAATCCTATTGAAAACGGTACGAAGAAAAAGTGGAAAACTGTTGTCATCGCAAATTGGATTCTCGCCAATGTTACAATATCAAACATATTATTTCCTCCCTGATTTGCCTCCACACAAAGAAACAAGCTTACCTGAATTGTTCATTTCCATTAGCGATGACTCCTTTTATCTACGAAACTAAAAGAAAATTCAAGTGAACTTTTCCAAAAAGTGTGAAAATGCATGTAATATAGAATAATTCCAATCTAAGTATACAACTTTCTGAGGCAGAAACCAAACAATACAGAAGTATTTCTCACAATTTTTTTAGGTGCTACCAAGATTTCTTCCCTTTCTTCCATCAATAAAAAAAGCCCTTCCTCAAAAAAGGAAGAACTAATCTCAATCTATCAACATTTTGACTTATCACTTGATTAGTTCCCAAAAATTGAAGCAACTATTCTTTGATGATAAAAATTCTAATCTTGTGATGAAAATTACGGATTGCTGGAGGTGATAGTTTGTTTTTAAACAACATGACTCTAAAACCTCGGAGAATTATTTTTTCTCCATGATTCCGTACTCGCATCACTTATCCATAGCTAGATTTCAGTTTAGAAGGTCTGATTTTTTTCTTCACGTTTATTATACCAAACTCATTAATATCTGTAGGGAAAGTCCACTCTTTCAAGAGCGGACTTCTTTATTAAAACGTAACAACAATCAAATCCACTATACACTATAGCTAACTGTAATTCGTCAAGTTGCTATTCTTGGTTCATAGCGGCTTTTAAGGCCTGTGCTAACGCACTTTCTTCTGGTTCGTCTGGTTGTGAATATTTTTTCATCAAACGACGTTCTTCATGTTTTGTCATTTTTTGTTTTCGTTCTTTTTTATCGGGAATTTTTTCAGTAATCGAACAGAATTTACATTTGAAAGAACGACCATTTTTTCCTTCTATGATAACCATTTTTTTATGACATTGCGGACAACGATGATTGGAGACTTTCGGGTCTTTACGACGGCGATAGCTACATTCTTGATTGGTACAAACGTAAATTTTGCCATCTTTCGTATTTTTTTCCCGTAAGTTTGAACCACAATCTGGACATTTTTTTTGCGTAATGGAAAAATCTTGATATTTTTTCTCGCTTTGTTTAATTTCACGGACTAATTTTTTCGTATCCTCTTCAATATCCTTTAAGAAAAGTTGACTCTTTTGTTGACCCGAAGCGATTGCTTCGAGCGACTTTTCCCATTTTTCCGTTAGTTCAGGTGTCACAAGTGATGGATTCACCAAGTCTAATAGTTGCTTCCCTTTGGCAGAGACACTTAAACCGCTATTGGTTCGTTCCATCAATTCTGATTTAATCAGTTTTTCAATGATTTCCGCCCGCGTTGCCGGTGTGCCTAAACTGTGTTTCTCCATTTTTCCTAACAACGTTCCTTCGGTTAATGGTTTTGGCGGCGACGTTAATTCTTTGTTAATGGTAAAGTTTGGCGCAACGGTCATGCCTTTTTGCCATTGGACAGTGGATAGCGGCTGTTCTGCTGTTGTTTTCCAGCCAGCAACAACTACTTTATTTTGATGAAAGACAAATGTTTCTTTCCCAAAAGCGACGGTAACTTTTGTTTGTTTGGTTTGGTTTGGCTCAGCAAACAAACCTAAGAATCGTTGAACAATCATTTGATAAATTTTTTGTTCATCATTGCTTAGCTTTTCATAACGAGGACGTTGTTCAGTTGGAATCAATCCATGGTGATCCGTGACTTTTGCATTTTGGAAAACTTTTTGTTGTTTAACAACGGCCCCATTTTTAAGGTAGCCTTTCACTTCTGGTGAAAAATCAGCAATGGCTTGAAGTCGTTCTTTCATCGTTCCTTTCATATCCGTTGTTAGATATTTGCTGTCAGTTCGAGGATAGGAAACAATTTTATGGGTTTCGTATAAACTTTGTACGAGAGACAACGTTTTCTTTGCAGAAAATTGGAACCGCTGGTTGGCTTCACGCTGGATTTCGGTTAGATCATACGGCAACGGCGCATTTTCTGTTTTGACTTTTTCTTGGATATCGGTAACTAAGCCCTTTTGTTTCGATAGTTCTTTGACTAATTGTTCTGCTTCCTGCCGTTCTTTTAAAGCGTATGGATTTTTTTGGGTCATCTTTGCTTTTTCTGATTCAACAGTTAACGAGATAGTAAAATAAGTTTGAGGCTTAAATTGTTCAATCGTTTTTTCTTGTTGGCGTACCATTGCTAAAGTTGGTGTTTGAACACGACCTGCGGATAAGTTATCTTGATATTTCACTGTCAAGGCCCGTGTGACATTTAGCCCCACTAACCAGTCAGCTTTTGCGCGCGCCAAGGCAGAGTCATACAAATTATCGTAGTCTTTCGCTGGGCGAATTTTCTTAAACCCGTCTTTAATGGCTTTGTCTGTTTGAGATGAGATCCATAAACGTTTGACTGGTTTGTTAAAACGGACATATTCTAAAATCCAGCGGGCCACTAATTCACCTTCACGACCAGCATCGGTGGCAATAACAGCTTCAGAAACATCTTTACGATTGGCTAATTGTTTAATCGCTTTTAATTGATGTCCTGTTTTCGGTAACGGTTTAATCCCTAAATTCTTAGGAATCATTGGCAAGGTTTCCATTTGCCATGTTTGCCATTCTTTGTTTAAATCTTCTGGCATTTTTAGTCCTAAGAGATGCCCTAAAGCCCAGGTGACAATCACGTTGGGTCCTTCATAATAATTCTTATTTTTTTGATTTGCTCCTAAAACGCGGCTTAAATCTTTTGCTACGCTAGGTTTTTCAGCAATAATTAATTGTTTTGCAACCACTAGTTTCGCTCCTTTTTAAGTGCTATCTTTTCGTATTATACCAAATATTGGTTCGATTTTCTCTAAATTCCGAGAATAGAAAAAGAGTTTAAAGAAAATTCCCTGAGGTTTTTCTTTAAACTCATGCGTTTCAAATAACTTTCCGTTTGCAGAATTTTGTTTTGCCAAAATGATTGGAGATTGTGGTAAACTCAGCTTTATTTTCAAAAGTAACCGCATGATGATTTTCTAGTAATGCTAAACCGAAATATTGTTGTAAATCTTCATCGCATTCTTCACACCAGCGTTCTTCCCCATCATTCCAGAAAGCCGTTAAATAATTGGGCTTTGTATTGACGTATGTATAATCCTGAGAAAGTTTTTGCCAAACTTCCACATAATATGTCTCTGCATCGGTCAAGTTATCGAAGGTTTTTTCTTGAACAATGTCCTCTTGCCAGTCATCAAAAAACCACCAAGGTTCATTGTCGCCATACATTGTAATTACTTGATACATTGAACCGCTCCTTTTTTTACTACTGTAGGTATCATAGTCACTTTCTGAAAAAGTTGCAAGGATTTGGTTTCGGACTGAGAAATTTTTGAAATTTATTTTATCCTGCCACTTCTAAAGAAGCAATAAAATCTTCAATCATGCGACGATAACTTTCTTCTGGCGTGGCTTCTTCGCGCTGAAAATAACCTAAAAAACGTAAGGTAATATAACCATGGATTAAGCTACGTAATTCTCGACTTTTATGCAGTCGTTCTTCATTATTAAATGGATAAAAAGCTAAAAGTTGTAAAATAATTTGATTGGTTTCATGAATGCCTTCAATTAATTGTTGGTTTTGCGTTTTCGGCACACTGATAAGTAATTCATAGACCGCAGAATTTTCAAAAGCAAATTGTTGGTACGTTTCAGCATATATCCGAATTGCTTCTGCGCCACTCTTACCCACAAGGGCTCTTCGCAATGCATCATTTAATTCTTGGATTAACAAGTCCACTAGAGCATTTTTTACTTCAGCAATATTTTTAAAGTGATTATAGAGTGAAGGATACTTGATGCCTAAATCAACGGCTAAATTTTGAAAGGTTAATTGTTGAACGCCCAATTCTTCCGCTAGGTTGCGAGCACTTTCAAGGATTTTGGCTTTCGTTAAATTCCGTTTTTTTGCCATCTTTCTGACGCCTCCAATTCTTAAATTTTGGACAAGTATTAGTTTATCATATCTATTGACTCTTTTTAAACTATAAATTATAGTTTATAATAATAATTTGTAAACATCATTTTTGAAAGAAGGCTATTTGGCATGCATATTACCAACCATTCTCATTTGGCCGACCGTTATGGCAAACGAACCAGTGCAGAATTTTTATTACACGAACGTCCTATTTTATCTTTTCCTATTTCTTTAGCCGCTATTCCTAAAGAAGCCCGTTATTTATCCTGGGAATTAATTGATTATGACACAATTCCTTTAATCGGTTTCCCTTTTATTCATTGGTTAGCTGCCAATGTTCCTGTAACCAATGAAATTCCTGAAGACTATAGTCGAACAGCACTCAAGCCTACCATTCAAGGAAAAAATAGTCTTGCTTCTCCTTTGGGGAAACAGATGCTTCCTGTGCTTGCCACTGAAACGTTACCCGAGTTAACCGAACGTTATCTGGGGTTAAGTCCTCGCTCTGGTGTGCACACCTATACGTTATATGTGTACGCTACAAAAAATCCACTAAATTTAAAAGAAGGCTTTTTTGCGAATGAGTTGCATCAAGCATTGAATGATCAACTACTCGCTAAAGCCAAATTTGAATTTCTTTACTAGAAAGTGAGGAAATAGAATGTATGAATTAATTAAAAGTAAAATTTTCCGGCCAAGACAACCTTGGGAAAAAAATCTGCTCGTTTTATGGTTTGGCACATTTATGGCCGGTATCGGCTTTAGCTTAGTGATGCCATTTATGCCTCTTTATATCAACACATTAGGTACTTTTACCCACCAACAATTGAATTTTTGGAGCGGAATCACATTCTCCTCCACTTTTTTAGTCACGACCATTGTTTCTCCTTGGTGGGGCCGTTTAGCCGACCGAAAAGGACGTAAGTTAATGTTATTACGTGCTTCATTAGGAATGGCTATCGTCATTAGTTTAATGGGCGCAGTCACAAGTGTTTATCAATTGATAGGCTTGCGCTTATTACAAGGTGTTTTTTCTGGTTATATCAGTAATGCAACTGCGTTAGTTGCTACAGGCACACCTAAGGAAAAAAGCGGTCAAGTGCTTGGTACTTTAGCCACTGGTTCTGTTACCGGCACATTGCTAGGTCCTCTTTTGGGCGGTGTCACTGCGTCTATTTTCGGTTATCGGCCAACCTTTTTCATTACTGGTACGATTTTATTACTCGTTTTTGTTTTGAGTCTCGTCTTTGTCCATGAAGAGTTTGTGCCAATTGAAAAAAATCAAGCCGCATCTGGGAAACAAATTTTAAAAAAACTAGAACATCCCCACGTGATTCTTGGAATGTTTATTACGACATTAATCATTCAAGCTTCCAATAATTCAATTAGTCCCATCATCAGTTTATATATTCAACAATTGTTGGGTGGTCACGGAAATGTCACCTTAATTAGCGGAGTCATTGCTTCTATTCCAGGGATTGCAACGTTAATAGCTGCCCCTCGTTTCGGCCGGTTAGGCGATCGTATTGGCAGCGAACGCATCTTGACAATTGGCTTAATTTTAGCCATTTTCGTTTACCTGCCAATGGCCTTTGTTCAAAATGTCTGGCAGCTTGCTATACTTCGTTTCTTAGTTGGGATTTCCGATGCCTGTTTACTACCTGCTGTTCAAACATTGATCACTCGTTATTCTCCAAGTGATGTTGCAGGCCGTATTTTCAGTTACAACCAATCTTTCCAAGCGACCGGAAATGTGATTGGTCCTATGATTGGTTCAAGCGTATCTGCCGCTTTCGGTTATCGTGGTGTCTTTATTTCCACTTCTTGTCTGGTTCTCATTAACCTTCTATGGGTTCGTCGAAGCACCGCCGAATTAAAAAAAGAGAAAAAAAACATCTAAGTTATACACAGAAAAGTTATCCACAATTTGAATTTTTAATTTTTCTCTTTTTCTTATTTTTTAAAAAATAGGCATATTAAATAAAAAAGAAAAGCTGATATTTACTGGTTTTATGACCATCATATCAGCTTTTCTTTTAGTTAACTCCACTCTTTTTGTTTCACAACTCGTGAAACTTTTTAGACGTATTGTAGTTCTTTTTCATCTTGGTAGGCGCGATCAATTAAGCCGCCCCCTAAGCATTCCATTCCATCATAAAAAACAACAGCTTGACCTGGAGTGACTGCGCGGGCTGGTTCCTTAAACGTAACGGTTGCTTTTGTGCCATCTTCAGATAAGGAAACATGCACTGGCATATCTGCTTGACGATAACGGAATTTAGCCGTACAGTCAAACTCTTTTGGCATTGGTGTATCAACAGTAAAATGAACCTCACTGGCTTCTAAATGTGTTGCATATAGTTTTTCATGGTGAAATCCTTGTCCCACATATAATGTATTGGTGGTTAAATCTTTCCCAATCACAAACCATGGTTCTTGTGTTTTACCGCCACCACCAATTCCTAAGCCTTGGCGTTGACCGATAGTATAATACATCAGACCATCATGTTGTCCTTTGATTTCACCATCTTCTGTCACCATGTTGCCTTTTTTAGCTGGTAAATAATTACTCAAAAATTCTTTAAAATTCTTTTCACCAATAAAACAAACGCCCGTTGAGTCTTTTTTCTTGGCTGTGGCTAATCCAGCACGTTCAGCAATTGCACGAACTTCTGATTTTTCCATACCACCCAATGGGAACATTGTTTTTGCCAATTGGGCTTGTGATAATTGGCTTAAAAAATAGGTTTGATCTTTATTATTGTCAATTCCACGTAACATATGCACTACGCCATTTTCATCCGTTTCTACTTGCGCATAGTGGCCAGTCGCAACATAGTCAGCGCCTAGTTGCATAGCATAATCTAGGAATGCTTTAAATTTAATTTCTTTATTACACATGACATCTGGATTTGGTGTCCGTCCTAACCGATATTCTGCTAAAAAATATTCAAACACACGGTCCCAATATTCTTTTTCAAAATTAACCGAATAATACGGAATCCCAATTTGATCCGCTACTTTTGCGACATCTTTATAATCCTCAGTTGCGGTACAGACACCATTTTCGTCTGTATCGTCCCAATTTTTCATAAAGATCCCAATTACATCATAGCCTTGCTCTTTTAAAAGCAACGCTGTGACAGATGAATCGACACCGCCACTCATGCCTACCACGACACGCGTTTTGCTGTTATCTGCCATTTTATCACCATCATTTCAATTAGATTCTGAAATCATCCACGATTTGAAGGTCGTAACTTTTCAGTGCTTTTCATTATACTATTTTTTTGAAATAAGTAAAGCAAGCCGGGCGTATAATGAGAAAATACTTGGAACAAAGACACAGCGAGCAAGCCGTTGCTTTCAAGTAAACAGAAAACCTGAAGGAACAAGCTGCTTTTACTTGTTTCTTCAGGTTTCTCTGAATTATTCTACTTTCTCTAGTACACCACGACTAATTAAGCCATCCATTAAGAAAAAGTATTTTTCTTTACTCATTTCATGTTGTTCATTCTTGAAAATATTCATTGGTTTTAAACCATTTGCCGTTGTAATGGACATTTTTAATTCTTTCAGATCAGCAGTGATCGTAATTTTTAATTTGAAGCCTTCATTTCTCTGAGGCGTTGGATCTAAGGAACGAATCAATTGAAAGTTCCCTGATTTTGTTTCAGTAAAGCCGTTATCTTTTAATGTATAGCGTTTTGCACTAGGATGTACTTTGTAAAAAACTGTTGAGCCTTCAACAGCAGCCGTTGTTGTAAATGCCATGGGTTCCACCTCGTTATTTTCATTGTTACCTTCATTATAGCGAAAACCTTTAGCTGCCGCAATCAGTTTATTTTTTCAATTGTTGAATCACTGCAACTAGTACTTCAGAAAAAGTCGCAATTTCTTCTGGTGTGTTCCCGTAGCCAAAGCTAATCCGAATCGATTCTTTAATAGCAGAGGAATTTTCTCCATACATCGCTGTCAACACGTGCGAAGGATCCACAGTTCCCGCTGTACAAGCCGAGCCGGTTGAAATCGCAATGCCTCTTAAGTCCAAATGCATTAAGAGCAAATCACTGGGAATTCCTTTTAAATGAAGATTTAAGACATGTGCTAAACGATTGGTTGGTTCACCATTAATTGAAAAATCAATATTGGCTTCTTCTAACGCTTTTAAAATAATCGTTTGAAAACTTTGATAAGCTGTTTTTCTTGCGTGCTTTTCTGCAGAAGTTAGTAATGAAACGGCAGTACCCATGCCAATAATTCCAGCTAAGTTTTCCGTGCCCGCACGTCGTTTTTCTTCTTGTTCCCCACCATGTAAAAGAGGTGGTAATTGGATTGCATCGCTTTTAAATAAAAAACCTACGCCTTTTGGACCATTGATTTTATGAGCAGAAATGCTTAATAAGTCGATCCCCAATTCATGAGGTAAAATCACTTCACTTCCATAAGCTTGGACGGCATCTGTATGAAAAATCGCCGAATGATTTTTCAGAATTGCACCAACTTCAGCAATCGGTAATCGATTTCCGATTTCATTATTGCCATACATCATTGAAACCAAGATCGTTTCTTCGCGTAAAGACTTTTTGAATTGATCCATTGAAATCTGACCATTTTCATTCACAGGCAAGTAAGTCACTTCAAAGCCTAACGTCTCTAAGTATTCCATCGTTCGTAACACAGCCGGATGTTCAATTGCCGTAGTAATAATATGTTTTCCTTCCTTTTGACGAGAAAAAGCAACTGCCAAGATAGCTGTGTTATCCCCTTCTGTGCCACCACTATTAAAAATAATTTCGTGGGGTTTGGCTTGTAAGCTCTCGGCAATCGTTTGACGCACTTCTTCCAGAAGACCGTGTGCCTTTCGTCCAAACTGATGAATACTTGATGGATTGCCAAAAGTCGTTTGCATATTTTCAGTCATCGCTTGAATGACCGTTGGATGAAGCGGTGTTGTTGCCGCATGATCTAAATAAATGGGTTCCAAATGACTCGTCCCTTTCCTTATGTTCTGGCGTTATTCTAGCATAAAAAGCTTAAAACACAAAATCAGAATACTTTCTCTTCTATTTGTAAAAAAGATAAGAAAATAGGCCTAACACGCTTAAAGTTGTTAGACCTATTTTTTAGTTTTTAAGGAACCACTTATTCTCCTTTTGGTTCTAAACGGAATAATGGACTCATTGGTTTATTTTCATGAATACGAAGTAACGCTTCCCCCATTAACTCAGCGCAAGAAATAATATTCAAGGTTGCTGGTTGGCGGTCTGCTGTCGTATAAACAGAGTCAGTAATACTAATTTCCTTAATTGGCGCATTTTCTAAGGTTGCTTTTGCGCCTTCTGATAACAAACCATGTGAGGCGCAAGCATAAACTTCTTGCGCACCATTTTTCATTAAAACTTCCGCCGCTGTGGCTAACGTTTGACCAGTATTCAAAATGTCATCAACAAGAATACATTTTTTCCCAGCGACATTCCCAATAACGTAACCTTCTTGACGCACCCCATCAATCTCTTCATGGTCGACAATTGCTAAGGTCGCATCTAAGTACTCCGATAAACTACGTGCGCGTTGAACGCCACTGTTTTTAGGCGAAACAATCACAATTTCTTCCCCTACTAATGCTTGTTGACGATAATAATGAGCAAACAAAGGCATTGTAAATAAATTATCTACTGGGATATCAAAAAATCCTTGGACTTGAACAGTATGCAAGTCTAATGTCAACAAACGTGTTGCGCCTGCCTCTACTAACATATTAGCAACTAATTTCGCAGTAATGGGCTCTCTTGGTTTCGCTGTGCGGTCTTGGCGAGCATAACCATAGTAAGGCAAAATAACATTAATTGTTTTTGCGCTAGCACGTTTTAATGCATCAATTAAAATAAGCAATTCCATCAAATGATCATTTACAGGGGCATTCGTTGCTTGGATGATGTAGACATGATCGCCACGAATACTTTCTTCAATATTAATTTGAATTTCGCCATCACTAAATTGGCGCACGGTACTTTTTCCTAATTCTGTTCCTACAGATGCTGCGATTTTTTCAGCAAGTGGTCGATTTGCATTTAAACTGAAGATGCGTAAGGTGTCATCTTGATAGTTTTCGGTCATGATATCCTCCGTCAATATAAAATAATAGTCGTTTTCATTCATATTCTACCATTTTTTGTCATAAAAATCATGGGATCCTCCTTAATTTATTGAAAGAAACGGTTTTCTTTGTGAAAAAAGCGCTTATTTTTAGGTGCGCCTAAAAATAATTTGCATTTTCTCAAATTATCCCTTATACTATTTTTAAGGCAAACCTAAAAAGGAGGAATTTCATGAGAAAAAGCTTTAACTTAGCTGTTCAAGCGTTAACCGTTCAATATCAAGGACGGACCGCTTTAAATAATATCCACGTTACTATTCCCTCCGGTAAAATTACTGGAATTATCGGACCAAATGGTGCTGGAAAGTCAACATTTATTAAAGGGTTATTAGGCTTGATTAAAACAAAGGAACGTGATGTTTTGTTAAATAATCAAGCGATTGACCAACAAAAAACAACCATTGCCTATGTAGAACAACGTAGTGCCTTGGATCTTAGTTTCCCCATTAGCGTTTTTGAAACGGTCTTGCTAGGAACCTATCCAAACTTGGGACTATTAAAACGCCCAGGAAAGAAAGAAAAGCAAGCAGCCCTGGCTGCATTAAAAATGGTGCAATTAGAAGACTATGCGCAACGCCAGATTGGCGAACTTTCTGGTGGTCAATTGCAACGTGTGTTTATTGCCCGTGTTTTGGCCCAAGGTGCTGAGGTGATTTTTTTAGATGAACCTTTCGTCGGCATTGATATGTCTAGTGAAAAAGTGATTATGGATATTCTTAAATCATTAAAAAATCAAGGTAAAATGATTATCATTGTTCACCATGATTTGCACAAAGTTTCCCACTATTTTGATGAATTAATCGTTTTGAAAAACCGGCTAATTGCTGCGGGCCCTGTGGAACAAACGTTTACTGCAGAAACGCTCCAAGAAGCATACGGTGATTTGTTAGGTGATTTATTAATACAGGGGGTTGCAAAATGATTGCTGCATTTATTGATGGTTTATTCCGTTATCAATTTTTACAAAATGCCCTTTTGACGTCTGTAATTGTCGGACTCATTTCAGGGGTAATTGGTTCATTCATTATTTTACGAGGGATGTCTTTAATGGGTGATGCGATTTCCCATGCTGTTTTACCAGGCGTCGCTGTTTCTTATATGTTTGGTTTCAATTATATTTTTGGCGCTTCAATTTTTGGCTTATTAGCTGCATTATCGATTGGCTTTATTACCCAAAAAAGTCCACTAAAAAATGATACTGCCATTGGTGTTGTCTTTAGTTCTTTTTTTGCTTTAGGGATTATTTTTATCTCTTTTGCAAAAAGTTCCACCGATTTATATCATATTTTGTTTGGGAATGTATTAGCGGTCGCAGACACCGATATTTTAATTACCTGTGTCGTCGGCGTGATTGTCTTGATTTTTGTGGCATTGTTTTATAAAGAATTGCAAATCACTTCTTTTGATCCCACAATGGCCCAAGCCTATGGTTTAAATATTCAATTTTTCCACTATGCATTGATGTTTTTACTAACATTAGTCGCTGTTTCTTCTTTGCAAACCGTCGGCACTATTCTAGTCATTGCCATGCTGATTACGCCTGCGGCAACGGCTTATCTATTAACAAACCACTTACCAACAATGATTGGCTTAGCCTCTACTTTTGGGATTTTAAGTTCAGTGATTGGCCTGTTCTTTAGTTATTCTTATAACTTAGCTTCTGGTGCGACGATTGTTTTAACCGCCGCCTTATTCTTTTTATTGGCTTTCTTTTTCTCACCAAAGAAAGGCCTAGTATTTGTAAACCGTGAGAAAGAAATGGAGGAATCAACGAATGAAAAAATTTAGTTTATTTTTTTTAACCCTTTTAGCAGGGTTAGCGTTAGCTGCTTGTGGGAATCAAGCAGCTGAGAAGAAAGAAAAATTGGCAATTGTGACAACGAACTCGATCCTATCCGATTTAGTAAAAAATGTTGGCCAAGACAAAATTGAGTTGCATAGTATCGTGCCAATTGGGACAGACCCTCACGAATATGAACCGTTACCAGAAGACATTGCTAAAGCTTCTGAAGCGGACATTTTATTCTTTAACGGCTTGAACTTAGAAACAGGCGGAAATGGCTGGTTTAACAAATTAATGAAAACGGCCAAAAAAGTTGAGAATAAAGATTACTTTTCCGCAAGCAAAAATGTTACGCCACAATATTTAACAAGTGCTGGTCAAGAACAAACAGAAGATCCACATGCTTGGTTAGACATTGAAAATGGCATTAAATACGTAGAAAACATTCGTGACGTGTTAGTAGAAAAAGATCCAAAAAATAAAGATTTCTATACAGAAAACGCGAAAAATTATACCGAAAAACTTAGCAAACTACATGAGGAAGCCAAAGCTAAATTTGCTGATATTCCTGATGATAAAAAATTATTAGTTACAAGTGAAGGTGCCTTTAAATATTTCTCCAAAGCTTATGATTTAAATGCCGCTTATATTTGGGAAATTAACACAGAAAGTCAAGGAACACCTGAACAAATGACCACGATTATTGATACCATTAAGAAATCAAAAGCACCTGTGTTATTTGTTGAAACCAGTGTCGATAAACGTAGTATGGAACGGGTCTCAAAAGAAGTGAAACGACCAATTTACGATACACTTTTCACAGACTCCCTTGCCAAAGAAGGAACAGAAGGCGATACGTACTACAGCATGATGAACTGGAATTTAACAAAAATCCATGATGGCTTAATGAGTAAATAAATAATAAAGAAGAAAGAACCAAGTTGACTCCCCCTCAACTTGGTTCTTTCTTCTTTATTTAACTAATTCCTCAATATCAATTACTCGATCCACAATTTCCTCATAAAAATCTGCTTCATGGGAAACCAGAAAAACCGTTCCTGGGTAAACGTGAATTGCTTCTTGTAAACTTTTTTTGGCCGCTTCATCAATATGATTGGTTGGCTCATCTAAAAATAACAAATTACTTGTTTGCATCATTAGTTCCGCTAGTTTTACTTTTGTTTGCTCACCACCACTTAACAGGGCTAACGACTGCATTGCTAACTTATCTGGTAAACCTGCCCTAGCCAAATGACTTCTTCGCTCTTTAATCGTTGTATCTGGAAAACGATCTGATAAATAGTCTAGCGGCGTTAACTGCTCATTAGGCCACGCCAAGTCTTGGGTAAAATAAGCAATTTTTGTATTCAGCGGATAATGAAATTCTCCATCTAATGAAGGAATCACTTTGGTTAACGTTTTAATTAATGTTGATTTGCCAATCCCATTAAAGCCTTTCAATGCGACTTTTTCACCGACATGAACCATTAAATCTAACGGTTCTAACAAAGGTTCCCGATAGCCGACAACTAACTTCTGGGTCGTTAGTGCTTGCGTTGCAACTAACCCTTGATAAGGAAATTCAATCGCTGGCTTAGTCAAGGAACCTGGCGGAGTCAATCGTTCCAACCGGTCCAATTGTTTTTGTCGACTTTTAGCCATCGTTGCTCGATTTCCAGCTTTGTATTTACGGATGTAGGCTTCCATTTTTTCAATTTTTTCTTGTTGGGCCTGATACTGTTTCAAATAGGTTTGTTTATTCTGCTCTTTTTGTGCAAAAGATTTTTCTACATTTCCAGTATATTTGGTTAACTTGCCAAACTCAATATCTGCGATGCAATTCGTCACTTCATTTAAAAATTGATAATCATGGGAGACTAATAGAAAGCTTCCTGCAAAATTATTCAGATAGCGAACAAGCCATTGAATATGTGTATCATCTAAATAGTTGGTGGGTTCATCTAAAAGTAACACATCAGGGGCCTCTAACAATAATTTTGCTAAAATCACTTTTGAACGTTGACCACCGCTTAGCTCCCCTAACTTTTTATCCAAACCAATTGCTTGTAGTCCTAACCCATTGGCTAAATCCTGAATAATCGTGTCGATTTGGTAAAAATTACTTTCATCTAAATCTGTTTGTAATTTGCCTGCTTGTTCTAAAAATTTTTCCGAAGCCGTTTGACTGTATTCTTCATAAAGTTTTGTCAGTTTCGCTTCTTTATCAAAAAGTTCTTGAAAGGCTTGTTTCAAAAAATCAACCATCGTTAGTGATTGTTCTACAGAAACATGCTGATCCAAGTACCCAATCTTGCAATTTTTTTGCCACTGAATCGTTCCTTCGTCTGGCAATACTTCCCCCGTTAAAATTTTAATTAAGGTGGATTTGCCGACACCATTTTGGCCAGTTAAGCCTAAATGATCCCCTTTATTCACTTGCAATGAAGCCTCTTCATACAAGACCTTTTCGCCAAACCGATGCGTTAAATGTTCAATAGTTAAAATACTCATTTTCGTCACTTCTTTCTTGTTAACTGATTATTTTGGGACAACAAAAAAAGAACCACGTCTGCACGTCGTCCATCCTGACAGAAATCCCGACAACCGCTTGTACGTACACTCAAATAAGACTAGCTTTTCTAGTCAAAAAATGTCCTATCAAGCGATGAAGAAATTAATTGCTCGGCTCCACAACAGTGCTTCATCTGTTCTTAAACTATCGGGAGCTACTTTTCTTGTTAATTTATCAGTTAAAACAAAAAACATGTGAATCACCTTTCTTATGCTTGTATTCTACCATAGAATGACAAGAAAGCAAGCCACGTTGGTTTATAACGAAAGGAGCCCACAAACCATCATTTTGTCGGCTCCCTATCCCTATTATTCTGATAAATAGTTTAATGCATAGCGTACGTGGTACTCTGCCGCTAAAAGTAAGGCACGTTCATCAATATCAAATTGTTCATGATGGTGTCCAAAATGAGTAGCTGGATTTTCAGGGTTTCGTGAACCGACCCGTCCATAGATACCAGGAATTACCGCTAAGTAATCAGCAAAATCATCCGCCCCTAAACTTTTAGGATGATCGGTCACAACATTTTCAAAACCAACAATCTCACTGGCTACCTGCTGTGCACGGTTGGTTGCTTGTTCTTCATTAATTAATGGATTCGCTGCCGCATAAACAGAAAAATCAGCAATTTCTGTACGATAAGACTGAGCAATTTCATGGGCAATTTCTTCTACTCGTTGTAAAACAAATTGGCGCGTTTCCTGACTAAATGTTCGAACAGTGCCTTCAATGGTTGCCTGGTTTGCTACAATGTTATAACGTGTTCCTGCTTGTAAAACGCCAATTCCTACTACGACAGAATCTAAAGGATCAATCTCGCGAGCCACAATTTTTTGTAATTCCACAACGATACTGGCTGCTGCTAAAACAGCATCCCGTCCATTCTGTGGTTGGGCAACGTGACTACTTTGACCCCTGACTTCAATCTTAAAAATATCGCAAGAGGCATTGGTGGCGCCTTTGGTAGCGACTAATTTTCCGACCGGCACACTAGAATCTAAATGAATCCCAAACACTTGGTCGATTGCTTCTAAATAATTTCCTTCCACAAATTGTCGAGCGCCTGCACCAATTTCTTCAGCTGGCTGGAAGGCCAGTTTAATCGTTCCTGAAAAGGTATCCTGATGTTTTTTGAGCACTTTAGCTGCACCTAGTAATGCTGCCGCATGACCATCGTGTCCACAAGCATGATTGAGTCCTGGATTTTTAGAAGCATAGGCAGCGCCTGTTGCATCTGGCAATTCCAACGCATCAATATCTGCACGTAACAAAATCGTTTTGCCAGCGCCAAGACCTCCTTCTATGGTTGCTAAAACACCCGTTTCCCCTACTTCTACAAACGGAATAGCTAAGGCTAGTAGTTCTTCTTTAATTCGCTTAATCGTTTCATATTCTTTTAAACTTGCTTCAGGGTATTGATGAAAATGACGTCTTAAATGGATTATCCATTCCTTTTCCGTTGCAATAGCTTCTTGGATTGTTTGAATCGTTGTTGTACTCATTATAAATACCTCCTTTATTTTTTACCAAATGTTTCCCAGGCTGGAACATTGGCGCCTTTTGATGTTTCTGCAATGACCTTTTTTGTTTCTTCTTGTTGATATTCTTCTACAACTTTTTGATAAAGTTTATTCTCTTGATCTTCTTCTCGGGCCACGACAATGTTCACATAAGGTTTCGCTTTTTCGTTTACAGGTTCTAAGAAAATAGCATCTTTTTCTGGTGTATAACCAGCATCAACAGCCATACCGCTGTTGATCACTGAAGCATCGACATCTTGTAAAGCGCGCGCTGTTTGCGTAGCATCTAATTCAGTTATTTTCAATTGGCGTTTATTTTCAGTAATATCGCTAACAGTTGGTAATTGCTGTTTCGCAGGATCAACTTTTATCAGTCCCGCAGTTTGTAATAAAATTAACGCCCGCCCACCATTTGTCGGATCATTCGGGATAGCAATTTCTCCGCCGTCTTTAATTTTTGTGATATCTTTCAATTTATTAGCGTAAATTCCCAATGGTGCATTGACTGTATTGCCAATTGATACTAATTTCGTCCCATGCTCTTTATTGTAATTGTCTAAAAAGATTTGATGCTGAAAGGCATTTAAATCAATTTCTTTTTCTGCTAATGCTGCATTAGGTTGCGTATAGTCTGTAAATTCTACCAATTGTAAATCAATATTTTTCTTTTTCAAACGGTCTTTGACCGATTCCCATTCATCGTTTTTTGTTCCTACAACGCCTAGTTTAACAGTTTCTGTCTTAGTATCCTTCGCAGTCCCCGATGCACAACCTGCAATCGTAAAAGCTAATACTCCAATAAGTCCAATTAATTTACTAAATTTTTTCATTTGTCAGTTCTCCTTTTTTCTAATGTGATGTTTTTTTGATTAATTGATTACTAATGGCTTGACTGATAAATACCATAATTAAAATAATTAACGTGGCCATAAATGTCACATCGGTTTGAAACCGATTGTAGCCTCGAGTAATCGCTAAGTTGCCTAGACCACCGGCCCCAATCGCTCCTGCCATAGCTGTTAATCCAATTAAATTAATAATTGTCACTGCTGAAACACGAATAATACTTGGTAACCCTTCAATTAAATAGACCCGAAAAATAATCCCTAAGGGACTCGTCCCCATAGCTTCTGCCGCTTCAATAACACCAGGATCTACTTCTAATAACGCATTTTCAATCTGGCGCGCGAAGAACGGAATTACGCCAATAACTAACGGGACTAACGCTGCGGTTGTACCAATTGTTGTTCCTGCCAAAATTCGTGTTAACGGTTGAATCAGTGCGAGCATAATAATAAAAGGAATGGAGCGACAAACATTAATAATTTTTTCTAAGACGCTATACAGGGGTGAATTTTTCAAAACACCACTGGGCCCAGTACTAACAAGCACGACACCCAACAAGACTCCTAACACGCCAGCAATCAAGGCTGTCCAAAAAACCATGTATAATGTTTCCCATGTACTTTGAAAAAACTCTTGTTTTAATTGAACAACATTCGGAAAATATTTCTCAAATAATTGATACATTTTTATTTCACTCCTTTTTTAAATCACCTGTAAATTCTGCTTTTTCTTTGTTTGCTGATAGGTTTTCAAAACATTGGTTCGCACGCCTTGTTTCGCTAAATAAGTAAGGGCTTGTTGACGCTGGGCCTCATCACCAGAAAGCACCACAATTAAATGGCCAATAGGAACATTTTGAACAATTTCGACATTGCCATAAAGGATATTTGTATATACCTGATATTGGCTATACAATTGTGCAATTAATGGCTCGTTCGTTTGATCTCCCACATAAGAAAATTCAATTAATTCTTGATTTTTATCTAAATCAGCTAATTTAGGATGTTCAAGAATCGTGGTTAATGCTTGGTCAATATGGGTTGCTGTCCGAATAAAATCTTTGGTCAAAGGTTGTTGTGGTTGACTAAAAATCGAAACAATATCGTTTGATTCGACAACGCAGCCATTTTCCATCACCGCGACTTTATCACAAATTTCTTTAACCACTTGCATTTCATGGGTGATCAAGACAATCGTCAAGTTCAGTTCTTGATTTAACTTTTTTAACAAGGCTAAAATCTGTCCAGTTGTTTTTGGATCTAACGCACTCGTCGCTTCATCACAAAGTAAAATTTCAGGATCGTTTGCTAAAGCGCGGGCAATCGCAACCCGCTGTTTTTGCCCTCCTGACAGTTGACTGGGATAAGCGTCCCGTTTTTCACTTAGTCCAACTAACTCTAATAAACGGCTGATTTTTTGACGCCGTTCAGTTTTACTTAGCCCAGAATATTTTAATGAAAAATCGATATTACTAAATATGGTCCGCTCTTTCATCAAATTAAAATGTTGAAAAATCATGCCAATCTTTTTTCGTTGTTGTCGTAATTCCTTTTTAGAAAAAGTTAAAATATTTTCTTTGTTAATAATAACGCTGCCCGCTGTTGGTCGTTGCAATAAATTAATTACCCGTACTAACGTACTTTTTCCAGCACCGGAATAACCAACGATTCCGTAGATATCTCCTTTATCAATTGTCAAAGAAACATCTTGGACGGCCTGAATTTCTTGTTTTTTTTGTTGAAATGTCACACTGATATTTTTTAGTTCAATCATTCTTTATCCCCCTTCATTCTTACCAACCTGCATTTTTTCATAAAAAAGAAAAAAGCATCCTCAACGACACAACTCGAGTTGTATCGTTGAGGACGCTTTTTTGCGTGTTACCACCTCATGTTCAGAATTTGCTCACACAAATTCCCTTTTCAAGTACGGAACAACATGTTCGATACCCTAGCTCGATAACGGGAGCCCCCGTCGCCGCCTTGTGTTTAACACTCGGAGCGCTTGCTCAATAGCCATTTTCCAAAACGTCTTTGTCACCTATTCTCAGCTACCTAGGCTCTCTGTTAGACAGATCAAGTCTTGTACTTACTATCTCACTGCTTTTTTATTTCTATTCATTCTAAACTGATTTTCATCTGATTTCAAAATCAAACAGACTAGAGTTTCTATCCCTTCAAGCATCGAGTAATCGCAGATAACTGCTACTCTGTCGCTTTGCGCCAGTCGTAGTGCTCAACAGGATTTGACTGTGGCGAGAATCGTAGGAACACTTTCGTGCAAATGACACAACTTGACCTTCGGTCACCTTGTACTGTTCATCACTTACAAAGGCCATAACGCGTCGAGTAACCGCAGACAGCATCTACTCTGTCGCTTTGCGCCAATCGTAGTGATTCGTGCAAATGACACAACCTGCCCTTCGGTCATCTTGTACTGTTCATCATCTACTCTGTCGCTTTGCGCCAATCGTAGTGATTCGTGCAAATGACACAACCTGCCCTTCGGTCATCTTGTACTGTTCATCATCTACTCTGTCGCTTTGCGCCAATCGTAGTGATTCGTGCAAATGACACAACCTGCCCTTCGGTCATCTTGTACTGTTCATCATCTACTCTGTCGCTTTGCGCCAATCGTAGTGATTCACAGCAAAAAGCCCTTCACTAGCGTTTTGCTAGTAAAGGGCGAATGATTCGCGGTACCACCTTTTTTCGAAATATAACTGATTCTTTATATCTCATCTCTTATCCAAGTCTTTATTAACTTGGTGCACATGGTAACGGGTGCTTAGCCGAAATTGCTTACTTATCAGCAATTTATTCTCAGAGGCCATCTTCAACTTTTCTGAACCTTGTCCCTTTTCACCAGTCAGGACTCTCTTTTGAAGGTCATCAAAATTTACTCTTCTCTTCAACGAATGAATAGTTATCTGTGATGTTGATTTACACTTTACTAGAGAAAAAAGAGATTGTCAACAGTTTTTCTTAGAAAAAAATCATTTTTCTTTTTTTACGAAAGAGCAATTGACAAACTTTCGTCTATACGTTATTCTATTTCTTGTGCACGAGATTTGTACCATTTTTTAAAAGGATCTTTGACGATTACTCCTCGTAGTTTAGCCTTTGAAAGTGAACTCTATGGTTTTCACTTCATTGCAATCCTCGAGTTAGTTTAGCCTTTGAAAATGCCGCCTTAGCTCAGTTGGTAGAGCACCACCATGGTAAGGTGGGGGTCGCCGGTTCAAGCCCGGCAGGTGGCTTTTTGGTAAAATCCCAACTCTTTAATAAAGAGTTGGGATTTTTTTGTTTTGCCCACACTTAGTGTTCTGTCAAGATGAGAAAATAACAAAAGCAATTTCTTCATTCCACTCGTTATGTTATATTTTAATTGTTAAATAATTATTGGAGTGGAGTACAATGATGAAACAATTACCTACAGAATCAAAAAAATTTGATTTGAAGAATTGGTGTATGGAAAATAAAACCTATCTTCTATTGATCATTTTAATTTATCAAGTGGCAGTTTTATCCATCGGCGTTATCAATTTCCCTTACTTAGATGATAATGCTCGCCAAGTCGCTGGAATGACAGATTTTGGTACGACTTACGCACGTTGGGGCAGTGAATTTCTCTCATGGTTTGTTCAAGGAAGTCGTCATTTAACAGATCTGGGCTTGACCACACCGATTCTAACAGGTCTTATCTTATCTCTCACAAGCATACTGGCTATTTATATCATCAATGACCAAAAAATTAGCTGGGGTTCCTCTTTAGTAGCTACTTTAATTGGCCTCAATCCTTGGTTCCTCCAATGTCTTAGTTTCAGGTTTGATAGTCCCTATATGGCATTGAGTATTTTTTGTTCGTTTCTTCCTTTTTATTGGTGGCAGCGTAATTCTTTTGCGTTTTTCTTGGTTTCTGTCTTTTCGCTGTTTGTTATGTTTAATACTTACCAAGCCTCGTCAGGAATTTATATAGTTATCGTCTTATTCCTTACTTTCAAGCAGTTACTTGCTGGAGAAAATTTCATCGCTCTTTGTAAAAAAGTCGCACTTGCTGCTATCGCTTATCTACTTTCTATAGTCAGCTACCTTATCGAGTTAAAATTTGTACCTTCCGCAACAAACAACATTGGGGGCAGTCAGGCCTTACCAAGTTTGCACGATATTCCCAGTGTGGCGTATCAAAATAGTTACCATTATTTTTCAGAGCTATTGAACCAAAGTAATCGTTTATGGCTTTTATTACTGCTTCTACTGCTTGTTTTATTTTTTATTAGTCATCTATCAAATAGCAAAATCAACTTAGGCCTAAGTTTCCTTTATTGTATCTTGTATTTAGGACTTGCTTCTTTCTTAAGTTTTGGTATTTTTATTGTCTATTCAAGAAATATCGCAGGTGATGCGCCTCGCTATATTTACGGATTTGCTGTTTTCGTTACAATCAGCATGTTAAGTTTATTTAACAATCGACAAGTGAAAGCAATTTATCTAACTTCGTTGCTTGTGGCCAGCTTATTTTCTTATTATATTTTATCGTTTGTTTTGGTGTATTCTTCCACATTAAACTATCAAAAAGAGGCATTCAACCGCCAAGCAGCTGTTTTAACAGATGATTTAAAAAATGTTGTAACAAACGAACGAAAAAAAGTTTATTTAAATACGTTTTTCAAAAATTCAACTGTTTATGCTAATACAAGTCGAAACTACCCAATTCTTTCAAAGATTGTGCCACCAAATGACGGTCTATACTTCCCTAATTACGTTTGGTTCAATACTTCATCGAATTTAGGAGTAGAGATGGCACCACTGACCGATACGGATATGTCTAAAAATCAAAAAGTAGTAAGTAATCACTTTTATGACATTTATGCAAACAATAAAGAAATATTTGTGTTTATGAAATAATTTGTTCCATCAAAAAACACTTCTTTTGCAATAAATGTGACTGTATGGTTTGATTAAGATGGATTAACTATCCTTTTCGGATACAGCTATTACTTCCTGAAACTTGTTTATTTCTCATTTTTCTTATGAAGTAACAAAATTTTTGCAAAAAAACAATTCGTTTTCTATGTTATGATAGAGAAGTGAAAATCACCAGAAAGGTTGTTGCGGACTATGAGAACTCGTCAGAAAAAATTATTTTTATTTTCAATGATTTTATGGTTAGTTGAATTTTTAATTACACGGATTTCTGATTCTTTTCCAGGAGCAACGCCATTGTTCGTTGTGATTTGCTTGATTCAAGGAATTCTTTTTACTTATTTCTGTCTTGCTTTTTTCTATTATCCGCAATAATCAGTCAAGAAAAGCAATTAGAGCAGATTCAGCAAATTTCTGAAACCCCAAAAATGGCACGTCCTCGCTTTTAGGACATGCCATTTTTTAAAGCATTATTTGTGTAAAAGCCGTTCGTATCGCCTGTTGAACATTTTGAACAGCATCGATTTGATGGCTTTTTGCTTCAGTCAATTCTTTTTCAATATATTCAGGATAATAGGTTGCCAAATAACCCAAGACCCAGATAGTTGGATCTGAAATAACCGTCTCTGCTAATGGATACAAATAGGCAAGATGCAACCGAATTTCTTCTTCCAAATGCTGCAGCATAATTGGATC
Organism: Enterococcus sp. DIV1337a; assembly: GCF_051712285.1. Classification (NCBI taxonomy): domain Bacteria; kingdom Bacillati; phylum Bacillota; class Bacilli; order Lactobacillales; family Enterococcaceae; genus Enterococcus; species Enterococcus sp. DIV1337a. Next base: position 1,653,953 of record NZ_JBIOOP010000001.1, read on the forward strand.
ATCATTTTCTAAACGATTCCTAAGTTCCGTACAAATTTTGGAATAGATCGGTGTATTTAACGGTCCAGTTTTTCCTTCTAGTAAGACTGTCTGAGGCTGATTGTCATACCAAAGAAAAGTCAGTGGTTCTGAAAATTGCAACAGTGCTAATTCTTCAATAAACCATTCCCGAGCAAAATAACTAAGCGCTTGGTTCATAACTAAATCTTTTGCGACTTCCACAAATACTGGTTTAGGCAAATATAAACTGGTTTTAATATTCGCTAATTGTTGATAAACAGGCAACTGATCGCTTACTAACAGGTTCCTTTTGATTGCTTGAATTTGCTGCGTTTCTAATTGTTGATACGCTTCTTCCACTTGCATTAATTGTTGCTCTAACGTTTTTTGTTGTGCTAGCGTTATTTTTTTAGTTTGAAGTAATTGCTTTAATAAAATATACCCTTCAATAAAGCGACGACTTTGACTATAGATTTGCATATAAATTGCCGCTGTTTTTAGGTTCTCGAAATAAGACTCTTGGAACGCTTCTGCCAATGCTAGTGCTTCGTCAGCTTCACCCATTTCCAACAATAATTGGACAATTTTTTGATTTACTGGCGGTGTTTGTTGTAGCTGATAGGCTTGTTGAAAATTTTCTAAAGCAGCTAGCTGATTATGTTCTACCAGCGCTTCTTCTCCTTGTGCAATAAAACGTTCATAGTTTTTTGGAAATTCATGAATGGTAGTCATATCTAACCTCCTTTATTTCTTATTTAAAGCAGATGGGACACTTGCCTAAATGGCTAGTGTCCCGATTTTAACTATTCAAACGGACTTTTTTAGTAAAGATTACGAATAATGATTGCCGTTTCTAGGTCGCCCTCAGCATTCATCTTCTCCGCCTTTTCTTCTAAACTATACCCAGCAAAACTTTCGTTTGTTAAGACATCTGCTACTGTAAATTTAGCAACTTTTTCAATACTGACTGCGTCTGGTGCTACTTCTTGCACGCTATCCCAGCCTGTATCAATAAAGACTTTTGTATCTTCAGTAATCGCTTCGTTTGCTTCTAACGCCTGCATAATTTCTTTTAACTGTGCATACGTCATAACCTCGACTTGATTTTCCATTTAAACGCCTCACTTTGTCCATTCCTTTTTAAGGATTAGGTTTTAATTTTAGACTTTTTCTTTAATTGTTTTTAATGCATGGTATAAGGCATATTTCATTGGTTTGGCTTTCCATTGGAAATTACCCATTAATTCTTCGACATGACCGCCAAAGGATTGTTTGAATTTAAGAACCCCATCACTTCCATCAAAGACACCGTCAACGCCATAAAAATTATATTTGGGAATGTTATTTTCTACTGTGTAAGTTAACATTTTATGTTGAATTAAATACGGTGCATAGTATTGTTTATATTTTTCATACGTACCACTAAACAAGTAAACCACTTCTTGTGGATGAACAATGAATAAGGCGCCTGCTAAAATTTCAGGTTCATCTGATGTTTTCATTTCTTTAGCTTCGTCAATCCGTTTGCGCACGGTACGAACTTCATCTTCGAATTCACGTTTCTGGTTATTTTTTTTACGGCTTTTAGGATTGGCAATTAACGCTTCATTGACTTCGTTGAGTGTCTCTTGTAATTTGCGTAATTTCTCATGAAGATTTTCTAAATAAGTAGCAAAGTTTAGTTCCGCCACCATAAATTTCGCTCGTTCGCCAAACTCTTCATAAACCGCTTGGTAATAAGCTAAATCCTTATCTTCAAAATTACGTCGTGCACTTGTTTCTTCCGTTAATTTCTTAAAGAGAGGTAACTCTTCGTAACGAAGTTCTCGGGTTGTTACTCCATATTCCCATGTTTTCTTGATGTCATATTTAGCATCTTTTCCATAAGATTTCCAAAGATCTTCTTCTGTTAACCCAGCCATATCTTTGACAAACAGCCAACGTGGCGCGCCATCAAAATTGTGCACATCAAACCCTTGGTGTTCAAAACCAATTGATGTGAAATAGTCAAATGTTTCTTGATTGACCTTTTCAACTTCACCACCATTAAAATCACGTAAACAAATTTGTTTATTTGGAGTAAAGGTTAAATAAAGGCCATCATTTTTTTTCACATATTTTTTTAAGCCTGTGAAAAAGGCTTCTACACATTTTTTATCTGTATAATCCATCAAAATTCCGCCGTCAATGTCGAAAGCATGACCAATTTTGACTTTTTTCTTGCTTAGGATACACGCAGCAATTAATTGACCTTCTCGTTTGACACCAACATATTCACAATGCCAGCCACGTCGTTCCAATAAATGTTTCATTTCGGGTGTTTCTAAAAAGTTACCTGCAGGATGTGTCATTGCAAAGGTAGTAAATTCTTGTTCAGTTAATGTACTAAACTGATCCATATCAAACAACTCACAATCTTTTTTTGTTAAATAAATTAGCACTTTTCAGCTTAACCTACTTTTTGCTTTCTTTCAAACAAAGTTACCTCACTGGCTAATTCTTATTTTTCGGTTCTTATTAATTATATCTAATTTTGCTAAAATGCAAACAGTTTTCAACGGAAAAAAAGAATTTCTTTGGAATCTTTCATTTTTGACTGAATATCTTTCTTTTATAAAAAATATTTGAGCGTGGGACAAAAATCACTTTGGATTTTTGCTCCACGCTCAAAAACTGATAAACGGCGGGAACAGAAGCAACACTACGCATTGCTTCTGTCTCGACCTCAGATATTAAAACTTATGAGAATCCGTTGAACATCTTTACCTTAGGTTCTTAATTTACTCAACAGTTACACTTTTGGCTAAGTTCCTTGGTTTATCAACATCGTAGCCTCTTTGTAAGGTTGCATAGTACGCTAATAATTGGCCTGGAACAATGCTAACTAAGGCAGAAAGTAACGGATGAACATCTGGAATAATCAGTTGGTCTTGTGGTTTTGCCAAGGATTCCAAGGCAATCACAATATTTCTTGCCCCACGACTCTCGACTTCCTTTAAATTGCCTCTTGTATGAGCTGCGACTTTGGCATCTGTCACAATCCCAATCACAGGTGTTCCTTCTTCAATTAAGGCAATCGTTCCATGCTTCAACTCACCTGCCGCAAAGCCTTCTGCTTGAATGTAGGAAATTTCTTTCAACTTCAAGGCCGCTTCCATCGACACATAATAGTCGACTCCTCGCCCAATATAGAAGGCATTTCGAGTATACGTCAGATAATCTTCCACCAAGGCTTTCATTTGTTGTTTTTCATCAATCAAGGTTTCCATGACAGCCGCTACCACGCTCAACTCGTGAGCTACATCAAATGAGACGGCTGCTAATGTTTGGCGTTCTTCACCAATTGCTTTTGCTAAAATAGCTAAGACAGCGATTTGGGCAGTATAAGCTTTGGTGGAAGCGACAGCAATTTCTGGTCCTGCGTGTAATAACAAGGTATCGTCCGCTTCACGTGATAATGTTGAACCAGCAACATTTGTTAATGTCAGTGATGGATGCCCTAATTCATTAACCTGTACCAGTACTTGGCGACTATCTGCCGTTTCACCACTTTGACTTAAGAAAATGAAGAACGGTTTTTCAGATAAAATAGGCATATTGTAACCAAATTCGCTTGATAAATGAACTTCCACAGGAATACTGGCAATCGTTTCAATTAAAGATTTTCCGACCCAACCTGCGTTATAACTTGTTCCACAAGCAATAATGTAAATTCGGTCACATTGATTAATTTTCTCAAGTAACGCTTCATCTAAAGTCACTTTTTCGCCTTGAGTATATGCTTGAACAATTTTGCGCATCACTGCAGGTTGTTCATCAATTTCTTTGAGCATATAAAACGGATATGTTCCTTTTTCAATGTCATTTAAATCTAATTGCGCTTCAAAAGGTTCTCGGTTGATTACTTGTCCTTCTGGCGTTTCGATTACTACTTTGTCCGCTGTAACAGTTACAATTTCACCATCAACAATCTCAACAAATTGATTGGTTTCTTTAATCATCGCCATCGCGTCACTACAAATCACATTAAAGCCTTCACCTAGACCGATAAGTAACGGACTCTTATTTTTCGCTACGTAGATAGTATTGGGGTCCATTTTATCCATTAATGCAAAAGCGTATGAACCTTTAATTTCGGCTAAAGCCGCTTTAAAAGCATCTTTTGTTGAAAAACCATTTTCAGCAAAATGAGCAATTAATTGAACGACGATTTCAGTATCTGTATCACCAATTAAGTGAGCACTGCTTAAAAATTGTTCTTTTAATTCTTCAAAGTTTTCAATGACACCATTATGCACTAAGGCAAAGCGTTGATCGCTGGAAACATGGGGATGTGCATTGGCGACAGTTGGTTCGCCATGAGTGGCCCAACGAGTATGACCAATACCAACTGTTCCATCGATTTCTGGCGTTAATTTTGCTGCTAAATCGGCAATGCCCCCAACTGCCTTAACTACATGGGGCTGTTGGCTTTGATCATTCACACAAATCCCAGCAGAATCATAGCCTCTATATTCCAATTTTGTTAATCCTTGAATCAAACTTTCCGTGACATTTTCTTTCCCAATCATTCCGACAATTCCACACATAATGCTAATTCCTACTTTCCAATTGAAATTCTGTATTTACTAGGTCCTGTTTAACTAGTAAATCCCATTATATGTTTCTACCTGCGTGATAACCGCTTTGTTCTAACTTCGCAATTAGTTTTTCTTTGTTATCTGTAGAGTGCAGTCCCTAGAGCCACCCGCCGAATCTTCGATAAGCTCTCTCCTCGTCACCTGTACGTTCAGGTCTGGCGCTATCCAATATTGGTCTATATACCTCCCTTATAAATATATTTAGTAGAAACATAAATAATCATACAATTAAAAGGTGGTGCCTGTCAACAAAAATATAAAAACATTAAATTGGTCTAGTTCTTTACAATAGTAAAAAAAGAATCTAGTACACTCATAGTAAGAGAAAGTACTAGATTCTTAATAATAAAAAAATATCCGCTCCATTTATAGAACCTTATCAATTTGTTATTTATTGGAACGGATTATAAAACCGTCCACCATTCACATGGAACAACCAGAAACTGATTCCTAATAGGCATAAGGCGAGTATCAATACCGAAAAATCACGCAGATGAAAAGGTTGTTGCGCATACCACGTTCGATTTTTCTTTTGACCAAAACGCCTTAATTCCATAGCGGTGCTGACAGTTTCAATTCGATCTAAACTAGATAGGATTAAGGGTAAAACGATTTGTGCTACGCCTTTGATTCGTTGGCCTAACCGCCCCTTTTTAGACATCTCATAGCCTCGCGCTTGTTGTGCTAAAGAAATATTAAAAAAATCTTCTTGGATATCGGGAATATAACGAATAGCCAGCGCTACTGCATAACTAATGCGATAACTCACACCAATCCGATTCAAGCTGGAGGCAAATTCACTAGGATTTGTTGTTAATAAAAAGATTAATGCTAATGGAATCGTACAGAAATATTTTAAAACTAAATTAAATTCATAAAATAATTCTTCTTGTGTCAAAGTAAACCGTCCGATTCCTTCCCAAATCACGGTACGTGACTGATATAAATCAACTCCATATTCAGGTGCAAAAAGGTAAACCGTTAAGATATTCAACAAAGAAAAAATAGCAATAAATTTGATAACAAAAGATATTTGATGCCATTTAATATTTGATAATTTTAACAAAACAAGCGAAACCACAGACATTCCTAACAAATAACGAGTATCATAAGTGGTCATACAAGCAACAGAGACAACGATTAAAAAGACTAATTTGCTTGTGCCATTTAAGCGATGAATCCAGGTTGAATCAGGATGATAGCCTAACATTTGTCGTTCACTCATCCAAAACGCACCTCACGATCGTAAGCAACAAATTTTTCTGTAAATAGCAAGGGATTTTCCAAGCCTAACGCTTTAGCAAAGGTAAATAAGCTCGTTTCTTTTAAAGAAGCTGCTTGAATTAATTTTTCATTTGTTAAAACAGCAACTGGAGTCGCATCTGCTAGTAAACGTCCATCACAAACTACTAACGCACGTGTTGTATATTCCAACATTAAGTGCATATCGTGAGTGATCATTAAAATAGTCACACCTAAGCGGTTCAACTCTTCTAAAAATGTCATCATTTCTGTATAATGCTTAAAATCTTGCCCAGCTGTTGGTTCATCTAAAATTAATAATTCAGGTTCTAAAACTAAGATCGATGCAATAGTTACCCGTTTTTTCTGCCCAAAACTCAATGCAGAAATCGGCCAGTTCCGGAAGGGATACAGCCCACAAATATGTAAAATATTCGTCACACGTTCCTCAATTTCTGCTTGTGGCACATCTCGTAAAACTAATCCTAAAGCTACTTCTTCAAAAATCATTTTTTTAGAAATCATTTGATTGGGATTTTGCATCACATAACCAATTTTATCTGCACGTTCTTTGATTGAATAATTGGAAAAATCCTGTCCTTCCCATAAAATCTTGCCCGATTGAGGCGTGATGAACCCGCAAATTATTTTAGAAAGTGTAGACTTCCCGGCACCATTTTTTCCTACAATGCTGATCATTTCTCCATGATGAATAGTTACTGAGAAGTCATCTAACACTTTTTCACCGTGACGATCATATTGATAGGACACTTGTTCCAAACGCAATAGTTCAGCTCCTTTGACTGCACTAACTGAACTAGGTTGGACAGACCACTGTGTCATTTTAGGCAAAACCGTTTCGCCTGATACTTCGGCTAATTTGTCTAAATGACTAACTTGTGTTAAATCAATCCCAGCATATTTCATGGCTGTAACGTACAAAGGTTCACGAATCCCTTGTTGGGTCAACGTATCTTGACGTAACAATTCATCTGGCGTTGTATCAGAAATAATTGCGCCCTCATTCATGACAATAATTCGATCAACCGATTCGCAAAGAACGTCCTCTAAGCGATGTTCTATTATTAAAACAGTCGCTTTTGTTTCTTGTTGAATGGTGTCAATCAAAGTCATTGTTTCTTGTCCCGCTCGTGGGTCAAGATTAGCCAAAGGTTCATCAAAAAGTAAAATTTTTGATTGGTTAATTAGAACGCCCGCCATAGATACACGTTGTTTTTGACCACCTGACAAATCTTGTGGACGGTGTTGCAATAACTGATTCAGCTCAACAATCTCGGACCATTTGTGGACCGCCTTTTTCATTTCTGCTTGTACAACTGCATCGTTTTCTAAAGCAAAAGCAATATCCTCAGCAACCGTTAAACCGATAAACTGCCCATCGGTATCTTGCAAAACAGTTCCGACATCAAAAGACAGATCAAACAGACTTGTTTCTTGGATATTTTTACCAGCAACCGTAGCTGTTCCTTGAATTTCACCTTCATAAATATTGGGAATTAACCCGTTGATACATTGCGCCAATGTTGATTTACCACTACCACTAGGCCCAACGATTAAAACCTTTTCTCCTTCATAGATGGTTAATTGAATCCCCTTTAATGTTGGTTCAGATTGGCTATGATATTGAAAGGAAAAATTATTAAAAGTAATGATTGGTTTTTTCATTCGGCCTCACCTCAGTTTCTCCATAAAAGAAAGGGTCTGAGCATTAGCAAAGTAATTACTAGGGCAGACCCTTAACCATTTAAATTATTTCGACAGTTTCTTAATCTTTTGATAAACTGCCTTTCTTTGTTCTTGTTGATGCATAAGCTTTCATCAACAATGTTCCAATAATACCCACAGCGACAATATTTGAAACAGTCGCAAATACTCCTTGTGTGAACACTTTACTTGCGGGTTCACTATAAATCAAAATATCCAAACTAGGCGCGATTAAGCCCCAAACGACGATATTACCAAACGCTTGGAAAATATTGAAACGCACCATGTCATTTGTTGTAAATTCACCATGTTGAAGATCCATTTTACGACCAGCGAAGCCAAAAATAATACCAATAATTCCTGAACAAATAATCCAGCTCCACCAAGCGCTACCATACGTGGTAAAATCTTTTAACGTGTGACCAATCAAACCAATTAGCCCTCCAGCTACTGGTCCAAAAACAACTGACATTAAGGCAAGAAATGGATACGACGTTTCTAAGTTCGTATTAGGAATTCCAGTTGGAATCACAACGAATCGACCTAAAATAACAAAAACTGCAGAGCCAATTCCAATTGCTACAATTGTCTTGACGGACATTTTTTCTTTCATTTCGCTCCTCCATTCTATAACTCCATTGATTTACAGCCGCTCCCTTCTTGATTTTATCGAATAAAAAAAGAAGATACGCGGTGCATCTTACTTCTAAAATAGTACCCTTTTAACCGCTCTATGTCAATGATAGACAGAGCTTATTAGCTATTTTATTTTTTGATTTCCAACAAAGAAACCAGACACTTAACGCAAGCTAGCATTAAGTGTCTGGTTTCTAATTTGTTCTTATTCAACGCCGATTTCTGCACGTACTACTTCGGCAATTTTATCAACGTAATAATCAACTTTTTCTTGTGTTGGCGCTTCGGCCATCACACGTAACAATGGTTCTGTTCCAGAAGGACGAACTAAAATACGACCTTCGCCATTCATTTCTGCTTCTGCTTGTTCGACAACTGCTTTGATTGCCGGAACTTCCATTGCACCATTTTTATCTGTGACACGAATATTGACTAATTTTTGTGGATAAATCGTCACTTCGTCCGCTAATTCAGATAATTTTTTGCCCGTTTGCTTCATAACATTCAACAATTGAATCCCTGAAAGCATGCCATCACCTGTTGTGTTGTAATCTAAAAAGATCATGTGACCAGATTGTTCGCCACCAAAATTGTAATCATTTTTACGCATTTCTTCTACAACATAACGATCACCCACTTGCGTTACCACATCTTTTAAGCCAATTTCTTCTACAGCTTTATGGAAACCTAGATTACTCATCACTGTTGTAACGATTGTATCTTTTTTCAAACGTTTTTTCTCAGCTAAATATTTGGCACAAATATACATGATTTTATCACCATCGATAATTCGTCCTAATTCATCGACTGCAATAATTCTATCGCCGTCGCCATCGAAAGCCAAACCAGCATCGGCGCCTTTTTCAACTACCATTTCTGCCAAAGCTTCAGGATGAGTGGAACCCACACCATCATTGATATTCAATCCATTCGGACTTGTTCCCATTGTATAGAAATCTGTCTCTAAATCTGCGAAGACGCGATTGACTGCTGTTGCAGTTGCTCCGTTGGCAGCATCTAAACAAACAGTCATATCTGCTAAATCGCCAGGAATACTTTGAACTAAAAATTGCGAATATTTTAGTAAGCCTTCTGGAAATTCATCCAGTGAGCCTAAGCCTTCTGCAGAAGGTCTTGGTAAATTATCTTCTTCTGCGTCTAACAATGCTTCAATTTCGGCTTCTTGATCGTCTACTAATTTGAAGCCGTCTGCCCCAAAAAACTTAATCCCATTGTCTTCCGCAGGATTATGTGAAGCTGAAATCATTACGCCAGCGGATGCTTTTTGTAAACGAGTTAGATATGCTACACCAGGTGTTGAAATCACCCCTAATTGGAAAACTTCAATCCCAACTGATAATAACCCAGCAATCAATGCTTGTTCCAACATCTCACCTGAAATACGTGTATCGCGGCCTACAAGAACACGAGGTTTTCTTGAACTATCTTCATGTTGACTCAACACATAACCACCGTAACGCCCTAATTTAAAGGCTAATTCAGGTGTTAACTCCTTATTTGCAATTCCTCTTACACCATCTGTTCCAAAATATTTACCCATTTTGATTCTCCTTAGTCACTTGATTCTCTGTATTTTCAGTTGAACCAGCAGTTGTACTTTCTACTGTTGATCCCTCACTTGTTGTTTCAGAAGTATTTGATTCTACTTGACTGGATGTACTTGGTTGTACTGCTTGGCTACCTGAGCCAACCGTTGTTGAACTTGCAGGTTCCCCTGAAGTTTCATTTGTATTTGATGACTGTTGTTGATTGTACACGGGGCTCAAAGAAACGTCAACCTCATCTGGTGTAACTACGTATTCTCCATTAACGGGAATAGTCACTGATTGTTTTGTTTCTTTGCGAATATCAGAAATATCTACCGGTACCTCAATTGATTCTAGCGTATCTAAAATTGATTGCGGGCCACTGACCCTAACTTGGTACGTTGATAAACTATAATTGTAATGAGCGATCCCAGCAGGTGGCGTACCTGTCATACTAACATTCAGTGGTACATCTTTCGTTGGCGCAGTTAAGCCTACTGTTACTTTGACTTGTGGTGCTGGATTTTCGATACTTAGGACTTGACCTTTGGCATCTAGCGCTTGGACATTTACCGTTTGTTTAATCGTATCAATTGTTTGTTTGGCACTTGAGACTGGCGCAATCACTTTGTCAATTGCTTTCGCTGTTTCTTCTCCAGTTGTTACTTCTACGGTTTTTGGATCCACAGAAATATTTTTTACTTTGTAGCCTTCTTTTTCAATGTTATCAGAAAGTTGTGCTTCTACATCGAATTTTTTTGTTACTCTCTTTTCAATCGTTACAGTCACTGTTTTCGGTTCAATTTCAGCTGTAACAGCTGAACTTAGTCCCCGAACTGTCAAGGGTACTTCCGAAGTCCCTAATGGCAATTTGGTTAAGTCTGCGACCACTTGGAAATTTCGTGTGTCAGCATTTGATTCCATGTTTAATTGAATGCGGTTCGCACTACGTAAATGAACATTTACACTCTCTTCAAATCCAGAGACATAATATTTGTCTTTATCGTATTGGACTTGGACAGGAATATTATTCAGTGTTTCACTATACGTTTGGCTTGAACCTGAATTGGAGGGATTATTGCCTGTTGCATTGGCATTAAAAAATAACAACAATGCAAATAGCAATGAAAGCAAACCATTAAACCAGCTTTTTTGGGAGGCTTTTCTCATTTGCGTTTAACCCCCTTTGTTACATCATCGATAAAATGCTGCAAAGCACTTTTTTTATCTTCCGATGATTCCGAAATTAACTCCTTACGCAAAATTGTTAAATACTCTTCTTGCGTTAGACCAGGAATTAATTCATTGTTCAACGTCAAACTAACGTCACCAGTTTCTTCAGAAACAACAATCGTAATGGCATCACTGACTTCACTGATACCGACTGCGGCTCTATGGCGCGTTCCAAATTCTTTTGGAATTAAATTGCTTTCTGATAGCGGTAAATACGCACTAGCAACAGCAATTTTTTCATTTTTGATAATCACTGCACCATCATGTAGTGGTGTATTTGGAATGAAAATATTAATCAGTAATTCACCAGTAATATCGGCATCCAAATCAATACCTGTCTCAATGTATTCATCTAAACCAGTATTGCGTTCAATGGTTATCAAAGCACCAATTTTCCGTTTTGACATGTACTGAATGGCTTTGTCAAAGGCCTGAATAATACGCTCATCTTCTTGTTGCGCACCTTTATTCGGGCGGAAAAACGAACTTCTCCCTAGATGTTCCAGCCCTCTTCGCACTTCCGGTTGAAAAATAACAACCGCGGCGATTACACCATACATGATGACTTGATTCATTAACCAAGATAATGTATGTAGACCAATTATCTCACTTAGAATGCGGATAATGATAAAAACAGCGACCCCTTTTAATAGTTGGACTGCTTTTGTTCCACGAACAAGCATGATTAATTTGTAAACGAGGTACCATACGACTAGGATATCTATGATATTGATAACAAAATCCTTAGATAAGAAATCCGTTGAGATGACTTGCTGCCAATAATTCAAATCTAATAATTGATTCAATTGAAACGACATCATACCCCTCACTTCTCTCTCAAGATTTCCTAACAAGTATACCACATTATTTTCTTTCATCACAGAACGCAAGCGGAAACATCAAAAAAATTTAGGAACTTTTTCAAATAACTTGAAATTTTTCATCAAAAAATCGCATTTCTAACTAAAAAACGTGTCCAAGTAAAAAGCTCAGACACGTTTTTTTGATTTCTATTTAATCTTGCTCACGTTGTTTTCTCTTGGCTGCTCGTTCTGCACGGCGGGCAGCCCTTCTCGCTTCCGCTTCCGGATCAACTACGCGTTCTTTTTTCACTCGCGGTTTCTCTTTCTCCGATGCATTTATTTCTGGTTCACTCTGTTTTTCAAGTTTTGCTCGAATTTTTTCTTCTTGACCAGCTAAACGAGCATAATTATAGAACCGTCTCTTAGCATCATTAATTGTTTTATTAAATAACAATTCCGCTGTATCTGGTTGACTAGATTCTAAGGATGCAAAGCGAACTTGTTGGCGCATAAACTCTTTCATTAATGAAAAATCTGGTTTTTTGAAATCCAGTGTCATTGGTTCTTTGCCTTTTTCTCGCAATAATGGATTATAGCGATATAAAGACCAGTAACCTGAATGAACTGCGTCTTTCGCTTCTTTCAACGTTTGACTCATCCCACCTGCTAAACCATGTGTAATACATGGTGTATAAGCAATAATAATCGATGGTCCAGGGAATTTTTCTGCTTCTTCAAAAGCTTTAATCGTCTGCATTTGGTTTGCACCTGAAGCAATTTGAGCGACATAGACATTTTCATAAGTCATTGCCATCATCCCTAAATCTTTTTTAGAGGCATATTTCCCACTGGCAGCGAATTTCGCAATCGCTGATGCAGGAGTTGCTTTGGAAGTTTGGCCGCCTGTGTTGGAATAGACTTCATTATCTAGAACTAACATATTCACATCCGCACCACTGGCTAACACGTGGTCAATCCCGCCGTAGCCAATATCGTAAGCCCAGCCGTCCCCACCAATCATCCACTGACTTGGTTTGACAAAAAGATCTTGATCGTCATAAATTGCCTCCAATAAAAGTTGATTCGTTTTTTCTTCAAGCAAAGCTGCACGTAATTTAGCTGCACGTTGTTGCGTACCTTCACTTTCGGACAGATGTGCTATCCAATCTTCCATCAATAGACGCAACGAGTCACTAGCTACAGAAAAAGCTTTGGTCATTTTACTAGCCAAACGTTCGCGACGTGCTTGCGTTGCTAACAACATACCATAGCCAAACTCGGCATTATCCTCTAAAAGAGAATTAGACCAAGCTGGACCTTGTCCTTGTTCATTAGTAGTGTACGGTGTCACCCCCGCTGCAGCACCCCAAATCGATGAGCAACCTGTGGCATTAGCAATCATCATTCGGTCACCAAACATTTGCGTCAATAATTTAACATAAGGCGTTTCGCCGCAACCAGAACAAGCACCAGAAAACTCTAATAAAGGTTTATTAAATTGCGAACCTAAAACAGTATTCGGTTTTGCTGGATTTTCCTTTTGACGTAACGTCATCGCAAACGCCCAGTTCATAGCCTGCTCTTTTTCTTCTTCATAAGGTTTCATTACTAAAGCTTTGCCTTTAGCTGGACAGGCTTCCACACAAAGACCACAGCCAGTACAATCTTTGACTGAGACTTGGATACGATACTTCAAGCCGTCGGCACCACGTAGATCACGCACAATGAATCCTTCTGGAGCTTCGGTCATTTCTTCTTCATCGGCTAAGAATGGTCGTATCGCCGCATGGGGACATACAAAGGCACACTCATTACACATAGTACATCGATCGCTAATCCACTCAGGTACTTCTAATGCAACTCCACGTTTTTCAACTGCTGCAGTTCCCAAAGGCATCCGCCCATCGGTCATCCCATTTTTCGCTAGTGTCGCAACAGATAACGCATTGCCTTCTTGACGATTAATCGGTTCAACAATTTCATGAACAAAATCACTAACATTTTCTGAACGTTTTCGCGGTTGAACTTCAAGCGTTCTCCACTCTGCTGGAACAGGTACCTGATGCAACAATTCAACGGTCTTGTCGATTGCTTGAATATTTTTTTCGACAACTTTCATGGACTTATGACCATAACTTTTCAGTGCTTCTTCTTTTAAAATTGGCAACACTTGCTCAAAAGGCATAATTTCCGCTAATTTGAAGAAAGCTGTTTCCATCGCGGTATTAATTCGCCCGCCTAGTCCGACTTCACTAGCTAATTTCACTGCATTGATTGTATAAAACTGAATCTCATTTTCAGCTAGATACCGTTTTAATTGATTTGGTAAAAATCGTGCTAATTGTTCATCATTCCAAATGGTATTTAAGAGGAAAGTACCGCCTTTTTTTAACCCTTTTACTAAATCATAGGTATGCAAATAAGCGGCTGTATGACAGGCCACAAAATCAGAATGTTCAATGAGGTACGTTGAGCGAATGGGTGTCTCGCCAAAACGTAAATGAGAAACGGTCAACCCGCCTGATTTTTTTGAATCATAATAGAAAAAGCCTTGTGCATACTTGTCTGTATGATCACCGATAATCTTAATTGCTGACTTGTTCGCCCCTACTGTCCCATCAGAACCAAAGCCCCAAAATTTAGCTTGATAGGTTTTCGGATTCGTCAAATCAAGTGGTTTGCCAACTTCTAATGAAGTATAAGTTAAATCATCATCAATCCCAATTGTAAAGCGCTTCTTCATGGCAGAACGTTCTTTCATCAATTCATCAAAAACCGCAACAATCTGATTTGGCAGTACATCTTTAGAACCTAAACCATAACGCCCACCAATAATTGTTGGGCGAATGTCCGCTTCATACATCGCACTTTGGACATCCAATAATAACGGTTCGCCACCAGCACCAGGCTCTTTCGTCCGATCCAAAACAGCAATTGCTTTAACTGATTGTGGTATTTTTTCGAGAAATGTTTCAATTGGAAATGGTCGATAGAGATGGATATTAAGGAAGCCGACTTTTCTTCCTTGTTGTTGTAAATAATCAACCGTCTGTTCAATTGTTTGTGCAACTGAACCCATTGTGACAATCACTTCTTCTGCATCTTCTGCGCCATAGTACGTCACCAAATCATAATTGGTGCCCCGTAATCGATTAATTTCTGTCATATATTTTTGAACAATACCAGGTAATTTTTCATAATAAGGATTTATTGTTTCTCGTTGTTGAAAGTGAATATCTGGATTTTGGTTCATTCCACTAACGGAAGGGTGATTCGGGTTCATGCTCCGACGACGAAATTCGGCTAATTTTTCTTGATTTACTAAGGGTGCTAATTCTTCATAGTCAAGAACTGCCACTTTTTGAATTTCATGACTTGTTCTAAAGCCATCAAAAAAGTTCATAAATGGAACACTCGCTTCAATCGAAGCCAAGTGAGCCACTGGTGCCAAATCCATCACTTCTTGCACACTGCTTTCTGACAACATAGCAAAGCCTGTTTGGCGTGCGGCCATTACGTCTCCTTGATCACCAAAAATATTTAAAGCATTCGTAGTTAAAGCTCGGCTCGCCACATGAAAAACAGATGGTAATAGTTCTCCAGCTATTTTGTACATATTAGGAATCATTAAAAGTAACCCTTGTGAAGCCGTATAGGTCGTGGTAAGCGCGCCTGTTTTTAAAGAGCCATGGACCACGCCGGCAGCACCAGCTTCTGATTGCATTTCGACTACTTTCACAGGTTGACCAAAGATATTTTTCTTACCTTCGGCCGACCACTGATCAACAAGCTCAGCCATTGTTGAACTTGGTGTTATTGGATAAATGGCTGCTAATTCTGTAAAGGCGTAGGAAATATAAGCTGCTGCAGCATTCCCATCCATTGTTTTCATTTTCCGCATGTTTTTCTCATCCTTTATATCTAAAAAATAGAATAGTTGCACGCATATTCTTGTTTATTATAGCGGAATTTCACAAATTATGAAAGATTTTGTCAATTTTTTTGCTTAAAAATAAAAAAGAAATTGAGAAAAAAACCACTTTATCACCTATAAACAAACTATTTCACTGAATTAAAATTACTTTATTTTGTGAAATAGAAATTATCTATTCGTTCACAAACTAAAGAATGAAAGAGGGAGATAAGCGTTTCGACTTATCCCCCTCTTTCTAAACATTAAGATTATTAAGAGTAACGGCTTTTAGTACAACTCCAAATATTGTTCTCTTTCCCATTCAGAAACGGTTTGACGGAAGGCTGCCCATTCCATTCGTTTTGCTTCTACAAAATTGGCAAAAATGTGACGACCTAATGCATCAATCATTACTTGATCTTTACGTAATTCTTTGATGGCATTGTGTAAGGTTGATGGTAAATCTTCAATTTGTGCATGTTGACGTTCTTCCTCATTCATCACATAAATGTTACGATCAACCGCTGGCGGTGGCGTAAGTTCATTACGAATACCATCCAAACCTGCTTGTAATAAGACTGCCATTGTTAAATACGGATTCGCTGAAGGATCGACAGAACGTAACTCTAAACGAGTCGATAAACCACGAGACTCAGGAACTCGAATGAGTGGTGAACGATTTCTGCCGCTCCAAGCTACATAAACAGGTGCTTCATAACCTGGTACCAAGCGTTTATAAGAGTTCACTGTTGGGTTACATACCGCAGTATAGGCACGGGCATGTTTTAATAAACCACCTAAGAAATGATACGCAGTTTGGCTTAAGCCCATCTCTCCTGACTCGTCATAAAAAACATTACCTTCTTCATTAAATAATGACATATTGCAGTGCATGCCAGAACCATTAATCCCAAATAAAGGTTTTGGCATAAATGTTGCGTGCAAGCCATGTTTGCGCGCAATAGTTTTCACAACTAGCTTGAACGTTTGAATATTGTCACAAGCATCAACTACATCAGCATATTTAAAGTCAATTTCATGTTGACCAGGTGCTACTTCATGATGCGAAGCTTCCACTTCAAAGCCTAAACTTTCTAACTCTAAAACAATATCACGGCGACAATTTTCACCTAAATCGGTTGGCGCAAAATCAAAATAGCCACCTTTATCATTCAAGTCAGTGGTAATTTCACCATTCTCATCTAATTTAAATAGGAAAAATTCTGGTTCTGGTCCTAAGTTAAATGAAGTAAAGCCTAATTCTTCCATATCTGCTAAGGCACGTTTTAAATTACCGCGGGGATCTCCGGCAAAAGGGGTACCATCAGGATTGTAAATATCACAAATTAAGCGCGCAACTTTTCCATGGTCGCTTTCCCACGGAAAAATCATCCATGTAGATAGATCAGGATATAAATACATGTCACTTTCTTCGATACGAACAAATCCTTCAATGGATGACCCATCAAACATCATTTTATTATCTAATACTTTGTCTAGCTGACTCACAGGAACTTCAACATTTTTAATTGTTCCCATAATGTCGGTAAACATTAGTCGTAAAAAACGTACGTTTTCTTCTTCTGCAATATGTTTAATCTCTTCTGCCGTTTTAGCTTTTCTTGTCATCGGTCTGATCCCCATCCTTCATTTTTATTGGCTGCTGAAACGTTAAAGCCTTGGTACATTCGATTGGAACGGATTTTGCTGAGTAAGTCCTCCTTGCGAAAGAATTTCGTCGTATAAAATCTGACGAACATCTGCATCGGTTAACGGACGAGTCGCCTCGGCGGTGTTTTTTTGTTCCTCTAATTTCATTTCATACACTCGCTTAATCCCTGCCATGTTTAATCCATCAGATAAATAATCTTTAATTTCTAACAAAACATCAATATCATTTAAGGAATACATGCGCCGGTTGCCCTCACTACGTTCTGGATGAATCAAGCCCTGTTCTTCGTAGTAGCGAATTTGTCGAGCGGTCAAATCCGTTAGTTTCATGACTGTACCAATTGGAAAAACTGACATGGAACGGCGTAACTCTTTTTCTCTCATCTCCATCCTCCTCTCTTAGTTATTTCTTAGAATAACAATAGAACGATAAATTGTCAAGAACTTATGTTAGATTTTCTAACATAAAACAAAAAACCTGATAAATATGGACTTTTCCATCTTTTCACGGCTGATTTTCTCCTGTTAACTAAAAAAATAGAAATGATTTGTAAAAACAAATCATTTCTAATCAACTTACCATTTTCTATTCGCTTTCGGATTCAGCCAACCATTTAGACTCTTTTTTCGCAAAGCCTTTCACGATATACCGATTTTCATTTTCAGCATATTCTTCTGAAATCATTAGCGTCATCCGACGAAGTTCACTTAATAGTTGCCCATCAGTTGGACTAATTTCTAATTGATAAGGCGCTAGTAATTCCATCATTTGAGCACGAATAGCTTGAACCAGTCGTTCTTTATCTTCAGGAATTTTAGTTGAAATCAACACATTGGGAAATAAAGTTGGGACAAATTCTTTACTGTCCACTTGATCTCTTTTATTATAAACCGTCAAGCATGGAATATTTTCCAACGCTAATTCTTTAATTAATGTTTGAACTGTGCGTTCATGTTGTAAACGATCTGGCGCACTTGCATCCACCACATGAAGCAGTAAATCCATCGTTCGACTTTCTTCCAATGTCGACTGAAAGGCTTCAATCAGCTGTGTCGGTAAATCTTGAATGAAGCCGACCGTATCTGTCAGAGTAACTTCCATGCCTTGAGGCAATTGCCATTTTTTGGTTAAAGGATCTAACGTTGCAAACAATTGATCCTCTGAATAAGTACCTGCTGTTGTTAACATATTAAGAATGGTTGATTTACCAGCATTGGTATAACCAATCAAGCCAATTTGAAATAGTTCTGAATTTTGTCTTTTCTGGCGGCTTCGTTCACGATGAGCAGTGACTTCTTTTAACTCACGACGGATACCTAAGATTTTATTCCGAATGTGTCGGCGGTCCGACTCCAATTTCGTTTCACCAGGCCCACGCGTCCCAATTCCACCGCCAAGTCGGGACAACTGTTTTCCTTGACCAGCCAAGCGAGGCAATAAATAATCCAATTGCGCTAATTCAACTTGTAACTTTCCTTCTTTGGAGCGTGCACGCAAAGCAAAGATATCCAAAATTAATTGTACACGATCAATTACTCGCACAGCTAACGCTTCAGATAACAGTTGATTTTGACGAGGTGTGAGCTCATGATTAAAAATCACAACATCCGCTTCATAGGCATCTGTGAATTGAATTAATTCTTCCAATTTCCCCTTACCGATTACGGTTTGTCGATCAACTTGTGGTCGTTTTTGCGTTAAAACAAACACCACTTCTCCATTAGCGGTTTCCGTTAAATTAGCCAACTCTTCCATTGATGCAGAAAATGTCTGATAATTTTTTTCCGTTTCAACTCCTACTAAAATCACTTTTTCATGAGTGGTCATCGCCTACTCACTCTCCTTCTGTTGTAGCCATTGCGCTACTTCTTTTTCCAACTTGGGCAAATCAGTTGGCTGCTGAACCAAATCCCACCAATGCGCAACCATGCGATTTCTAAACCAAGTCAATTGACGTTTGGCATATCGTCGCGATTGCTGTTTGACTGTTTCAACTGCGATCTCTAATGATTGTTCCCCGGAAAAATATGGGAAAAATTCTTTATAGCCAATACCTTGAGCTGCTTGTGCATGTGGTTGCTGAAACATCTGTTTTGCTTCTTCCAACAGCCCTTCTGTCATCATTTGATCCACCCGCTGATTAATGCGTTCATATAATAAAGTACGATCTGTTTCCAAACCTAACAAATAATAATCATAGAGACGAGCTGGTTTTTCCTTCGGGGTCAAAATACTATAACCTGTTTTGTCAAAGACCTCTAATGCACGAATGACTTTTTTGCGATTATTAAAATGAATGCTATCAGCCGCTAGAGGATCCTTTTGTTTTAATAACTGCCATAAGGCTTGATTCCCTTTTTCTTCCGCAAATAAATTGTACGTTTCTCTAATTTCTGGCGAGTCATCTACCTCACGACTTCCTAGTTGAAAATCATAAAGAAGTGATTGAATATACAAACCTGTTCCTCCAACGATAATTGGCAGTTTCCCTTTTTCAGTAATTTCTTTGATTTTTTGACGGCCCTCTCTCTGAAAATCAGCAGCAGAATAGGTTTCGCTGACTTCACGGCAATCAATTAAATAGTGAGGAATCCCTTCTTTTTCTGTTTCTGTGACTTTAGCGGTGCCAATGTCTAACGAGCGATAAACTTGCATAGAATCACCGCTAATAATTTCACCATTAAATTTTTTTGCCAAAGCAATACTTAATGCTGTTTTCCCCACCGCAGTGGGTCCTACAATAACTAATACTTTCTCCAATTATGTTTCTCCTTCTTCTTGCCAATTTTGACGAGCAAATTTTGCTTCTTCAGGAAAATCTGTATGAACGCCTGCCAATTTTAGCTGAAAACAATTTTCCATTTCTTCCATCCGATTAACAGTCCATGGCCGCAGCGGTTTGCCAATTGTGATAAGTTCTTTTTCATGAGCCAACACCCAAGACATTTTTGGATGTAAACTATCGACAAGCGCGAATGCCGGTCCCGCTTGACTTAAATCCTCTGCAGATTCATAAATAAAGGCAATTTCTATCTTAGGATCAGCTTTTTTTAATTTAACTAAACTCGGAAAATAAAAACTAGAATATAAATAACGAAACGGCCAGTTTTTTTGCTTCATTTGTTGGACGACTTTTTTCTCAATTCCTTCATAATGGATAATATCTGTTTTAAGTTCAATATTCAAAAAACCATTGAATTGTTCTTCTTCAAGACAATTTAAAACATCTTCCAATGTTGGAACACATTGAACAGAAGGATTTTTCTGAAACCAGCTTCCAGCATCTAGTTGTTTTAATTCGTTTAATGTTAACTGTTGGATTTCACCATGACCATCTGTCGTACGGTCCACCGTTTCATCATGCATAACGATTAAATAACCATCTCTAGATAGGTGAACGTCTAATTCAATTCCTTCAGCACCAACACGAACAGCCTCTCTGAAAGCAATACACGTATTTTCAGGATGGGTGCCTTTACTCCCTCGGTGTGCAATAATATCTGTCATGCTCTCACTCCAATCTTGTTTATTGTACCATTGGAGTGAAGTGGGTTCAAATATCGGGAAACGAAAAGAAAGAGTAGGACATCAATCAAAGCGACTGATGATGTCCCACTCTCCAAGTCTTATAAACAATTTAGTCTCAAATCCGTCTTTTTATTCTCTTAATCTTTTAATTCATACTTAACATATTTATCCAAACCAGATTGAATACTATATTTCGGTTCATAACCAATGGCACGTAATTTAGATATATCCGCTAAGGAATCTTTGATGTCCCCAGCTCGCGCTTCTTTGTATTCAACTGGCAAAGTGACTTTCATAATATCATTTAAAGAAGAAATTAACTCATTTAAATCGGTTGCTTTCCCAGTCCCGACATTATACACTTCCCCAAGTGATTGGTCAGAATGAGCGACAAGATTCAACGCTTGAACCACGTCCTCAACAAAGACAAAATCACGAGATTGTTTTCCATCACCAAAGATATTGAATATCACTTCTTGATTGGCTAATAAGCGTTTGTAAGAGTCCATCACAATCGAAATAACGCCAGAATAAGGCGAATTAGGATTTTGGTTTGGCCCATAAACGTTAAAGAAGCGAACAGCGCTTGTTGGAACATCATATAAATGACAATAGTTTAACACATATTTTTCAGAAGCAAATTTATCGACTGCATAAGGCGTTAATGGACGAATTACTGATTCTTCCTGTTTTGGTAAAGTTGGCTCATCACCATAAACAGCTGCAGAAGAAGCAAACACCAAACGTTTTAAATCTTTCTGGTATTTCCGAATTAATTCCAGTAATTGTAACACACTCTCAAAATTCACTTGGTGTGTTTCCACTGGACGTGCTACTGAGTCTGCTACACTAGCAATCGCGGCTAAGTGAAAAATGTAATCGAACTGATACTCTCGCAGTACTTTTTCCATTAATTGTTGATCAGTCACGCTACCTTCAATGAACGTGATATTTTCAGATGTGTTTAAATTTTCAGTTTGGCCCATTGATAAATCATCAATGACCACAACTTGACTGTCTTTACTATAATAATTTGCTAAGGTTGAGCCGATAAAGCCGGCACCACCTGTGATTAGGAATGATTCCACTTTTGTCCCTACTTTCTAAAATGATTAATTTATTGTATTTTATCATATTTTTAACCATAAAACATCGTTCCTTAACGAATAACAATTATTAATATATTACGAAAAAATCTCTTAGAGAATTGATATTCTTTCTTCATTAAGTTATGATTGCAACTGAATAAAGTTTTTATTTATCTTAGTAGAACCATTTTAATAAGGAGAACAGAACATTATGCAAAAAAAATCACGTTTAGAATATTCTATTATTAATTCTAGCATCTCAACAATAATATTTATTTTGACCATAGGAATTCAGTTTATTTCTAGAACGATATTCATTCGCTTTCTAGGAATTGAATACTTAGGACTAAACGGCTTATTTACAAATATACTTAGTATGTTGTCATTAGCCGAATTAGGTGTTGGAACCTCAATCATTTTCTCATTATACAAACCATTGCAACAAGAGGATACTGCAACAATTAAAGCTTTAATGCATCTATATAAAAAAATATACAATATAATAGGTATAGCAATAGGTATCATAGGTTGTTTACTCATTCCTTTTTTACCTGTGATAGTCGGTAAAGATGTAGGTATCCCGAATATTCAGCTTTTATATTTATTATTTTTAGCCAACTCCGTTTTCAGCTATTTCTTTACTTATAACCGCTCATTGCTTAATGCAGATCAGCTTGGATACCTCAATGTGATTAACACGTTTGCTTATTTAGTTGTCGCTACAGTTATTCAGGTGTTCGTATTATACACAACGGGCAATTACGCACTTTATTTACTTATTCAAATTATTTGTACAGTAATTTCAAACATTGATATTTCTCTGCGAGTAAAAAAAAGATACAAACACGTATTTCAATATCAAGAAATAAAAAAATTGGATAAAGAAACTATTAAGATTTTAAAACAAAATACCATTGGAAATCTTTCTAATAAAATTGGTTCTGTCGTTGTTTTGAGTACAGATAATATCTTAATTTCCATATTTGTTAATTTAGCTGCAGTAGGGCGTTACTCCAACTATGTGTTAATTGTAAATAGTATTAAAGGTATTTTCAACCAGTTTACTAATTCTATAACAGCTAGCATTGGAAGCGTAGCTGTCTCAGATGACAGAGAAAATGGTCGTGAAATATTTTTCAGACACTATTTTATAAATTTTATTCTGATTTATTTTGCAACAATTGTTATGTTTTTATCTATACAACCATTCATATCTTGGTGGGTAGGCTCTTCTTACCAACTAGATAATTTCATTTTCACTTTAATCATCTTAAACTTTGTTATTGGTGTTTTTAGAAATTCTGCGCAAGTATTCATAGCTGCATATGGTTTAGCTTGGATTCAAAGATGGAAATCTGTTGTGGAGTCCATTTTAAACATTGTATTTTCTTTAATTTTCTTATTAATTTTCGATATGGGTATCGCTGGAGTTATTTTAGCCACTATCTTATCTTCTCTAACCTCAGTTTCTTGGTATGAACCGTATGTAGTCTTAAAATATGGTATTCATGATAGATTTGGCAAGTATTTGTTTGTCACTTTAAAGTATTGCATAGCCTTAGGATTAGGTATTCTAGCTACTTATCCATTATTTAGTTTGATATCTGCTACAACTCTTTTAAGTATTATATTGAGATCTTTAGCTGGAATTGTTATTGGAGCAATAGTCTTCGTTATTTTATTTTATCGCACAGCTGAATTTAAATTTGTAATAAGCATTTTTAACAGCCTTATCACTAAGCTCAAAAAAAGGCATTAATACGTTTTATTTATTATATGATGAAAAAAAGCTCTTTGTTAAATGTTAGTAAATAAATATTGTAGAATCGTATCAAGAGGTCGGGACAGAAGTGCTTCACTGCGAGAAATAAGAAGGGATTTCCGAAAATTGTTCTTTAATTTTTGGAGAATTTTGGCTTATTTCCGAAAGAATTGCTTCTGCTCCCGCTCTTTATCAAATTTTAAGCCTGGGACAAAAATCACTTTGGATTTTTGTCCCAGGCTCATTTTTACAACTCATCAACCCTTATTAACAAAGAGCAAAAAAACACTCCTATATTCGTTTGTGTTACAGGAGTGTCTTTTTATTTTAAATAATTTCTTAGACTTTAAACATGATAATAATGTGTACAAAATTCAATAGATTTTTGCTAAATTATCCTCTTTCTGAATCTTCTTCATCCTTGTCTAAACTAAAAGTTTTATCTATTAATAAGCTTTGAATGGCAAGCATACTCTTGCCGCGTTCAATATTTGTTAATTCTGGATCCGAAACTACTATTAAAAATTTCTCTTTATCTCTATATGCCCATAAAAAACGATTATTATCAAAAAAATCAATTTGTTTAATCATTTTTTCTTCTGCTGAATCGATAAAATTAGGTCCGTATAAAAAATTTACAGATGAATCTTTATCTAAATCATTATAATTTTTATTTAATGAATTGGATACTTTTTTATTCCACCAATCTAAAATCGATAAATTGGCTTTATTCCAAGACTCTTGGTCTTCAAATAAATACACACCTTCTTTTATTGGAGTCCCATCCATTCTTGTTCCTACATTAAAAACTACAGAACTAGTTAAACCAGATAACTCTGCAACATTGTTCTCATTATAGTCTAAAAATTTTATATTATATTTATTAAAATAACTAATGATATCACTTGTTCTTATAACTTCAAAATCGTCTCGGACAGCTTCTACTTCAGAAGGATCAATTTTAGTTGTTCCCACAGCAATACGATTCTTTTCATCCTTAAGTCCTAAATAAAAATCTGTATCTTTAATGGAATCCATTTGGTATCGAATATGAAAATTCTGATCTTTATCGACTTTAACTTTGCCTGCTTTCCTGTTTATGTTAGCTTCTAAAGTACCTGGTTCACCATTCAAAAATTGCCCTTTGATCTCTACAACACCGTTGCCATCTGCTACAAATTCCTTTTGAGTGAAATGAATAATTGGATATTTTGCTTTACTACATCCACTCAATAAAATACTTACTGTAATAACTGTTAGAATTGTCCCAATTATTTTTTTCATTTACGACTTACCTTCCTTAACCTCTCCAACTTAGCAAGTAAAAATGAACTGCCAAAACATATAATCATTGGTGCAATAAATGTTGGTTTCATAATAAATTGTAACCAGCTAGTAGCATCACTACGTGGAATAAACAAAATATTAGAAATACAAATCAATGCAATCGTAGATAAAAGCAAATTGTTTCTTTTAAAACTTACTACAAGAAAAATCAAAATAATTCCTAATAAAATACTAGCTATAAAAACCCCTATATATCCGTAATCTGCAAATATTTCTAATAGATAAGAAGAACCATTTCCATTTCCAGCTAAATACTCATCTTTACGATAAACATATGCCAAATTATGTGCCAAACTATTACTAATCATGCCTTTTTCCGGACTATTAGTGCTAGGCAATCCGATACCGTTGAATAGCTTTTGACCAATAAATCCATACTTAAAAGAATCAATAAAACTTCCAAATGTATAATTTTTTACATCGATAAATGGTAGTTTGTCCAAAAAATCATGCCCAAATATAATTGTATCAAAAGAGGTTCCTTGTTTGAAGAAAAAATCAACAATTAATGAAAAAAATCCGTTTGTTTCAATTGAAGAATTCGCTCTAATATAGTTAAATGCCCCCATCAATACAATCATTAAAGGTGTCGCTAGAATAATTACAATTTTTTCAAATTTACTTATCCATTTTTGAGAATCTTGTAAATAGTCTCTAATAATAAAATAAAGTAACGCAAAGATAATTTTTAAAATTAACGGGCCTCGCTGTCCCATTAAAAAAGTTGGAAAAGAGCTTATCACATAACTTCCTAGTACCACGTAACTAATGCCTTTTTTGGGCATACAAGCTAAATAAATGCACACAACATAAGGCATCATTAAACCTAATACTTGCACATATGTTGGCAAGTTCGAAGAAAAAGATGCATAGAACTCTTCATATGACGTACTACGTACAAATATTAGTTTTTCCATATCACCATAAACACTTACAATCAATGTTATGAAATAAAAGACTAAACTAAATTTCATTAAATATATTCGATAAGTAGGATACTTTTGTTTTTCCAGCTTAGAATCAAAATCTTTAAGTCCAAACCTTTGAAATAACATCGCACCTATTAAGATACCAATTAAAGTTAGATACAGAACATTCATCGCAAAATTTGATCCTGAATACCCCCAATGCCACCAAATTCTATTACGAAAGAAACTAATAAATGGACGACTTAATAAGAAGACAAAAATAGTAATATTAAAAAAGAAAAAAACTGATTTTTGTCCGAAATTTTTAAATGAAT
The DNA here is from genome assembly GCF_051712285.1 of Enterococcus sp. DIV1337a. Classification (NCBI taxonomy): domain Bacteria; kingdom Bacillati; phylum Bacillota; class Bacilli; order Lactobacillales; family Enterococcaceae; genus Enterococcus; species Enterococcus sp. DIV1337a. Next base: position 1,680,332 of record NZ_JBIOOP010000001.1, read on the forward strand.
AAACCAAATTGCCTGTCCAAAAAAACATTACACCAAATAGTTGCCAATTGTACAACATCTTAGCTTTACCATAGAAAAAAAGAATAATCGATACAATTATACAGATGGTTTGAGTAATTGTATATATATCCAGTTTAAGCTTTTTTTTCATAATATTCTCCTAACAACTTTTTAAATTTTAACTATTCTTTTTATTATTTGCTTCTTGTAATTTAGGGAAACAAGAATACGCACACTTACTAAATTGTAGAGCACACATGGCTATCTTTCTAGCCTTAGTAAAATATTTATTTTTCATAATGAACAGAAAATTCTTCCTCAAAAAAGAAATAACCTCTTTTTGAATTATTTTTTCTTCTTCCGTTAACTGACTAGTAACCATTTTATCTAAAACAATAAAATTTGCCCAACATACGCGTGTATGAACAACATTAGATAATTCAGGATACCGATCTAAGATATATTTTTCATTTTCTTTCCAAACATTGATTGTATCTAAATCTTTCTTAGAAAAAAGATTGGTTGAAATACTATTGGCGCGGTGAAAATAATAATATTTTTGTTGCGTATCAATAACAATTTTATCTGTATGCTCTAGAATAGATAAAATAACTGCACCGTCTTCTGTAATCATGCCTACAGGGTATCGGATATCTTCAAAAATTTTCTTTTTATATAACTTATTAACGGCATGAACAGATACAACTTTAGCTTCTAAAATCATTTTCATTGCTGCTACTTTATCCAGTACTATATATTGCTGTTGTTTTTCCACAGGCTCTTTTCCCTCGTAAACATCATAAATACCACAGATTGATAAATCAGCATCTTCTTTTACGATATTTGTATATAATAATTCATACATATCATCCGCAATGTAATCATCACTGTCTACGAAACCTAAATACTCACCTGTCGCGATCTCAATTCCAGCATTACGAGCATCGCTCAGCCCTCCATTTTCTTTATGGATAACTTTTACCCGTTCATCTTGTTCAGCAAACTGATCACACATTGCTCCAGAACTGTCTGGAGAGCCATCATCCACCAGAATCAATTCAAAGTCAGTAAATGTTTGAGCTAAAATAGAGCGTACGCATTTTTCTAAATATTTTTCTACATTGTATACAGGAACAATAATACTAATTTTGGGCATATCAATTTCCGCTACCTTCTAAAATTTTAATTGTATGTTTTAATGGTTCTTCCATACTGTCGTACAGTGGCTGCCAACCTAATGCGTAGATTTTTTGATTGTCTAGTAGTGCTTTTGTTGCTTTAGAAAACCCTTGTTTTTCTTGGGCGGTGGCTTCTCCATGAATCACTTTTGTGCCAGCCACATTGGCTAATGTTTCCGCAAAAGTGCGTAACGTAATATCGCAATGTTCGTTTGAAACATTGTAAGCTTCCCCTTTTTGCCCTTTAACTAATAAAAACAGAAGAGCAGATACAATATCTGCAACGTATGCATAAGAATATAGTTGGGTTCCTGCACTTTTTAACACAATGTTTTCTTTATGGACTGCATTCATAATAAATTGAGAAGAAGCTTTACTATCCGAAAGTAACATCGTAGGCCCGAAAGTACGACTAATTCTTGGAATAACAACATCAATACCATATTTTTGAATATAGGCTTGACATAATGATTCACTTGCTCGTTTTCCTTCGGGATAACCGGCCCGTAGCGTGTTACAGTCAATATAACCGCAATAGTCTTCTGTAAATTTATCAACATCTCCACGATTTTCTCCATAGATTTCAACAGTTGATAAAAATAACACTTTTTCACTACCCGCTTTGACCGCATAATCTAAAATATGCTGCGTACCAGCAATATTGGTCATAATCGTCCCAATTGGATCACTGGCATATGATTTAGGATGTGTATTACTAGCACAATGCAACACATAGTCACAAGCTTCTGCTATCTGAATTTCTTCTGTGACATCTCCGATAACTATATGGAATAACGGATCTTCTAGATAACTAGTAAATCGCTCTTCTAAACGCGACAATGTTCGTCCCATCGCCCAGATTGAAATATTCGCATTTCTCGTTTTATTTTGGTACATAAGCACATCAATTAAAAAGGTCCCAATCATGCCTGAAGCACCAGTTATAAAAACAGATTTATTAGTTACTTTCGTCCAATCTGGTGTCTTCTCTAAAACTCGTTCAACTTCTGATAAATAATTATCGTCTGTAAATAACATGGTATCCCTCCACTACTCTTCTTTCATTTTCAAGAAGCCTTTAAATAACTGTAAGTCATCTTGTGTGGTTAACTTAATGTTTTTATCTGAGCCTAAAGCAAAGTATAATGTTTCGCCTAAATCCACCATCATAGTATTTGTGTATGACGATTCAGAAATACCAATATTCTCACGGAATGCTTTTTCGTAGGCCCAAGTTAATTTTTCAAATTTATAGGCTTGTGGTGTTGACACGCGACGTAAGGTTTCACGATTAATATATTGTCGAGTTGTTTCCTCAGTTTCTTTCACAAAAATTTGTTCATTGTATGGCAATGAAGTTACTGCATTGCCGTATTCTTGACATTTAACAATTACATCAGATAAAACTAATTCATCAACTAATGGACGAATCCCATCATGGATAACAATAGTATCTTCTGGGTTTGAATGTTCTTTTAAGAAATTAACCCCATTGTTAATTGATTCTTGACCAGAATTTCCTCCTGGAATAATCCATTGTAATTTGTCAATATGGTACTCTTTTGCATAGGCATCTAGTGTTTGTTCCCAACCTTTTTTACACACAACTAAGATTCGATCAATGAGTGGATGCTTTTGAAAAGATTCCAATGTGTAGATAATTATCGGTTTTTCCTCTACCATAATAAATTGTTTAGGAATTTCCTGCCCCATTCGTTTACCGACCCCACCGGCAATAATTAAAGCTGTAATCATTTGATACAAAATCCTTTCCCTAACTAGTCAATAACTAGTTTTATTTTCAATTTTGTTTAACTTATATATTCATCAATACAGCCAAAACTGCATTCAATCTTTTACATTTTCTCATAACTAACAGTAAGTTTCAATAATTTATCGTAGACCTTAATCGAACTGTAAATATTTTTATTCGTTATTTTAATAAAAAAATTACGGACAAACGATAAAAACTCTATACTTTTTGATTTACAAAAAACATCTCAAAATTCTGTAGAATTCAAATAGTAGAACTCAAGCCGTATTTAGAAGTGAGTAAAAATCGGCTTAAATGCCATTTGTCGCGGATACAAGTATTTCAGAAAATACTATTTTTTATTCAAATACGTTAAATAGACCATAACCATATGTTTGAGAAAAAATAATTTCATAATAAGAATCACTTAATAAAAAATGAAGAAGCCAGAGGGTTTTCTCCTCTGACTTTTACGATGTTTCACTATTTTTATTTACCAATACTATTTGACAAAGAACCTCGATAGATTGTTTGTTCGTTACCTTTATAAACTTATTCTATATTTTAAAGGCGCGACTATCCAACCAACCGATTGTTTGTCCATTTATTTGAAATTGATAAGCTGTAACACCTGTTGATAGTTTAGCGGATTGAATGATCTGCACATTTTGATTTGCATATAGAGAGCCTAAGCCTATTTTCTCTCCATCTTCTGCTGTATTATTTGGTTTTGTATATAATCCATGCTTCGATGAAACTGCTACATCGCCTATTTTAGCTTTGCGACTCATTTTACTATAAGTGGCTTTATCTAATGTAGCTGTAAATGCTCGTTTATCCATCCAGCCTGCATCTTTTCCACCTACTGTAAAATGGAGTAACTCCGTCCGACTTGTTTTGGCATATCCTATGATATGAACGCTTTGGTTCGCATATTTATCTCCCATACCGATATTAACAATCTCAGGAGCGGTATTCATAATCCCATTAAACACGCCATGTTTTCCTGATTCAGCTGCTGGTTTTACTTTTGCCATGTAATCATATTGTTTTTCATCTAGTAGCTCATCATACACATTGCTGAAGGCGCGACTATCCAACCAACCGATTGTTTGTCCATTTATTTGAAATTGATAAGCTGTAACACCTGTTGATAGTTTAGCGGATTGAATGATCTGCACATTTTGATTTGCATATAGAGAGCCTAAGCCTATTTTCTCTCCATCTTCTGCTGTATTATTTGGTTTTGTATATAATCCATGCTTCGATGAAACTGCTACATCGCCTATTTTAGCTTTGCGACTCATTTTACTATAAGTGGCTTTATCTAATGTAGCTGTAAATGCTCGTTTATCCATCCAGCCTGCATCTTTTCCACCTACTGTAAAATGGAGTAACTCCGTCCGACTTGTTTTGGCATATCCTATGATATGAACGCTTTGGTTCGCATATTTATCTCCCATACCGATATTAACAATCTCAGGAGCGGTATTCATAATCCCATTAAACACGCCATGTTTTCCTGATTCAGCTGCTGGTTTTACTTTTGCCATGTAATCATATTGTTTTTCATCTAGTAGCTCATCATACACATTGCTGAAGGCGCGACTATCCAACCAACCGATTGTTTGTCCATTTATTTGAAATTGATAAGCTGTAACACCTGTTGATAGTTTAGCGGATTGAATGATCTGCACATTTTGATTTGCATATAGAGAGCCTAAGCCTATTTTCTCTCCATCTTCTGCTGTATTATTTGGTTTTGTATATAATCCATGCTTCGATGAAACTGCTACATCGCCTATTTTAGCTTTGCGACTCATTTTACTATAAGTGGCTTTATCTAATGTAGCTGTAAATGCTCGTTTATCCATCCAGCCTGCATCTTTTCCACCTACTGTAAAATGGAGTAACTCCGTCCGACTTGTTTTGGCATATCCTATGATATGAACGCTTTGGTTCGCATATTTATCTCCCATACCGATATTAACAATCTCAGGAGCGGTATTCATAATCCCATTAAACACGCCATGTTTTCCTGATTCAGCTGCTGGTTTTACTTTTGCCATGTAATCATATTGTTTTTCATCTAGTAGCTCATCATACACATTGCTGAAGGCGCGACTATCCAACCAACCGATTGTTTGTCCATTTATTTGAAATTGATAAGCTGTAACACCTGTTGATAGTTTAGCGGATTGAATGATCTGCACATTTTGATTTGCATATAGAGAGCCTAAGCCTATTTTCTCTCCATCTTCTGCTGTATTATTTGGTTTTGTATATAATCCATGCTTCGATGAAACTGCTACATCGCCTATTTTAGCTTTGCGACTCATTTTACTATAAGTGGCTTTATCTAATGTAGCTGTAAATGCTCGTTTATCCATCCAGCCTACATCTTTTCCACCTACTGTAAAATGGAGTAACTCCGTCCGACTTGTTTTGGCATATCCTATGATATGAACGCTTTGGTTCGCATATTTATCTCCCATACCGATATTAACAATCTCAGGAGCGGTATTCATAATCCCATTAAACACGCCATGTTTTCCTGATTCAGCTGCTGGTTTTACTTTTGCCATGTAATCATATTGTTTTTCATCTAAAATTACATCATATTGTTTTTCGTTACTAGATGTAAATCGTCCAGTGTAATCAGCATTAATATCAAACACACCGACGCCAATATTAACACCTGGAATCGTTAATAATGAAGACCATTGCCATGCTGCATAACCTTCGTTTTTGTGCCATAACTGATCTGCAGTCGGTTCAAAAGGATACTGAGCAATCCAAATATTTTCAGTCCCTAGTTGTGTCGGCGATAAAACTCCTTCTGTAAACCAAGCTGCCATTGAATAATGTAATACATTCGTAAAGCCTCTTGCTTTTAATTGATTGGCAAAAGCAATTGAATTAGCTGTCAATTGTCCATTATTCATGCTACCTTCTTCTGCATCATTAATCATTAAAGTGTCTTTTGGTAATCCAGTATTGATTGCTGTATCGGCAAAGTAGTTTGCTTCTTTTATTGCCTGATCTTTTGTTGTAAAGTGACTATAGTGATAGGCGGATACTTTTATTCCTACTGCATTTGCATTTTGAACTTGTGCAAATCTTTCTGGATTTTGATAAGTTGTCGCTTCGGTCATTTTAACGACCACTCCGCCTATTCCATAACTTTTCATAGTTTGATAATTTGCTACACTTAAACTACCATTCCAAGAAGATACATCAATAAAGTTTTTTGGGGGACGATTTGCCTCTGTTATGCTAATAGGATCACCGTAGGCATATGCGGCTCTTTTTCTTCTCGTTCCTTTCATTCCTGATCCCATAGGTTTGTTCATATCCTCTGTTATTACGATTTCGTCTTCATCTTTCTTATTAGCTTCTGAAGAATTAGTCGTTTCCGAAGTTTCTTCAGCATCTTTTGATTGCCGAGTGTCTGTAGTACCACTCGTGTCCAGACTATTTTTTGTTTCCAGAGGAACTGATGATGAGGTGCTAGAAGAATTTTCTATCGAAGTTTCCTCACTAGATGATGTAGAGTTTAGTGTTTCTACTGTATCAGCAGAAATTACTCCTTCCGCACTTTCACTACTTGATGCATCAATTGCATACACTATTGATGAACTAGGAACCAATGTTATCAACATTAGCATTGTAATAACAGATATTTTATTTATTCTCTTCATTTTTTTTACCCTTCTTTTTACGTATTCTTTACGATTAATCCTCATTCAATTATAGTATGTAAATTTTATCTGAAACCAACAATTTTTTACTTTTAAAATTGAAATTTCTCAAAGCTGATTAGAATGAACGCTAGTTTCAAATAATTTTCTAATAAATTTCAGCTTACGTCAAGAAAATCTTGCTAACTTTTTTTTACTATTTTATTTCTAAATTTTATCTTTTTATTACATTGATTGTGTTATTTATTTTTTACAACAAAATGCTGAACGCTATTTATTGATAACGTTCAGCCTCAGTATAAATAATTGAAATTTTTAAATATATTCTGTATACGATTTTTTGGCATCAACAATTAGCGCTTCATGATGAGGTTGTCGATCTTCCTCTGGTGGCAATTGCAGATAATCCCCAAAAACCTGTGTTAAGTAGCGATTGTATCCCACAGGTATTGGCATTTTTGTATCTTCAAATGGAACAAAAATAGCCGATTTAAAATCTTCCAAATGATAAATATTACCCATGTAGCGTGGTCCAACACATAATTCTGTAACATAAGGAGTTGAGCCAAAGGAATACTTAGTCATTCTTTTTTCAGCGAAGCGCCAAATATGATAGCGAATTTTGCTTGAAGAAAAAATCCCTAATAAAACCTTGCTTCCTGTAGCCATAAGACCACCATGTTTTTCTGGAACAACTTGCGAACAAAATAAAGCATAAATCAGTGCCCAAAACTTTTGAATTTTTCTTCGCAATTTTCCTTCTGGCGCACCATCTAACGGAAAAATATCAATTGGTAAACCATGAGGGATATCTAAATCCTCTTGATAGGGCTTAATAAAAGTAGTGGCAGTATCTCTAATAGTAATAAATGAATTATGATCATTATATGTTTTAGAAGCAACTAATAGTGGATATCTATTTGTGTCTGCTTTCTGCGGCCATAGCTTTTTTAATTTTTCATAGTCTGGTCGTGGCATAAAAAAATCCAAATCATCATCCCACGGGATAAATCCTTGACTGCGCACAGCGCCAATACAACCGCCGCCACAGAAATAACATAACAAATTATTTTCTTGACAAAATTGAACAAAATATTTGGACATGGTTAATGTTACAGCTTGTATTTCTTTTAAATCTGTCTGGGACATCTCTTGCATAATTTTACCTCAATCTTAATCTTTTTCTTTCCTTAAAAACTTCTCATAAAATTTACCTCGTAAAGTATTTGGCATCAAACTTACGACAACATGCGCACTGGAACTCACAAAAAAATCTTTAAAACTACCAAGTCCTGCTTGATAGATTGCTTTGCGTCCTTTTAGTCCTGACTTAAAATACTGCCAACCACCACGCCGTGCGTACATATCACTGCCTGTTCGAGCATAGACTAAATGTTCAGAAAGGTTTTGCGCTTCCTTTCCGTTTTTCAATAATCGTACCCATAAATAATAATCTTCAAATCCTGACATTGGCAGATAGTTACCAACCTCTAAAATGTCTGACTTCTTATACATGACAGTCATATGGTTAAACGGGTTTCTTCTTTTGGAAAATTCCCGAATATCCTCATTAGAACTGGGAAGGTTACGATAACCTAAAACATTTTCTATATTCCCTTCAAATTCGATAATGTTAGAACCGACAATCACCAAGTTAGGATTTTTTTGGAATAATTGCCACTGCTTTTCAATCCGATCCGTCTTCATAATATCATCTGCATCCATTCGTGCAATCAGGTCATTACGACAAGCTTTAACCCCTTCTGCCAACGCTTTACCTAAACCAACATTTCTTTCTAGAGGTAAAACATGAAGCACTTCTGGATGCGTTTCTTTATATTTATCTATAATGCCTGTCATTTCTTCAGTTACAGGACCATCTTCTACTAATACTATTTCATCAACTTTTACAGTTTGATTAAAAATACTGTCTAAACATGCAATAACATATTCAGGACGCTCTTTTATATAAATGGAAAGCAAGACACTTACTGGTACCTTTTCCATTTCTTCACCCCTATTTCTTTTTTCATCCACGCTTGTATATTTTTACATAGAATACCTGATTTTTCAAGCTTTGTTAGAAGTCTCTCTTTTTTTCAAAAAAAGAGGAGCCACAGCTCCTCTTAACGGTAAATTCTAATAGCGTTCTCTTTACAATAATCCATCGTCAATTCTTCACGTTCTTCAGACTCATCTAATCCTCTTGATGATACTTTATCAAAGAGAATTTTGATGGTTTGAAGCAGAATTTTCATATCCAATAGTAACGAATAATTCTTAATGTACAGTAAATCAAAGTTCAATTTACTATTGTAGTCAGAAGCATACTTCCCATAAACTTGGGCATAGCCGGTAATCCCCGCACGTACATTGTGACGTAAATAGTAATTCGGGTTTTCCTGATTAAATTGATCAACAAAGAATGGTCGTTCAGGACGTGGTCCGACAATGGACATGTCCCCGCGAATAACATTGATTAATTGTGGCAACTCATCAATACGTAAAGCACGCAAGTATTTACCAACTGTAGTGACGCGACTGTCGTTACTTGTAGATAAGACGGGACCTGATTTTGCTTCCGCTGTTGCCGACATCGTTCTAAATTTTAAAATTGAGAACTCACGTTGATCTAATGTAATCCGAGTTTGTTTGTAAATCACTGGTCCCGGTGAGGTTGCTTTGACTAAAATTGCTGCAATAAGCATTAAGGGTGAGGTAATCACAAATAGGCAAACTGAGACTAATATATCGAATAAACGTTTAATAAAATTCTCTTCTGGTTGGATTTCAAAATTTGAAACTTCGATAATACTTTCATCTTCAAAGTTCATCATGTTCGGTTTTAACATAATTAGATTCTCAAAACTTGTATCTAAAAAGATTTTTTTCTTGTGTTTGACAATTAATTGATACAATTTTACTTTTTCGTTCTCATCAACATTACTTGAAATATAAACAATATCGATTTCATCGATAATTTTTTTTAAGTTTTCATAGTAATTGCTGACAACAACGCTCGTTACTTTATGCTTGTTATTTTTATCAGACATAAAGTTTTGAATTGACCGCATGACTTGATTTTCTTTACCTAATAAGACCACTTTTCGCTCATTGCTGACCTTTAAGTAAAGATAATAAACAAGAATTCGCCAAAGACTTAGAACAATAATTCCGATTATAAAGGAATATCCTAAAACAGAACGCGGGAACGTAAACCAACGTCCGGCAAATGTCACAATCATAATCGTTAATGTCATTAAAATTTGACCAATCACCGTGACAAAAATGATGTCACTAATTTTGCGATTATAAAAAATATACGCACCTAACAATAAATTTAAAAAGATAAAAAAGATTGAAATGTAAATTGCAGATTTTTCATAAGCCACAAAGTTAAATGATGGTATTGCTCGGCCAAATTTCATTATAAATCCTAAGATGATTGATAAATTATAGAGCAAAACGTCTGCTAAAATAATTACAATCCGTCTTGCATTACTCCATTCACTTTTTGATGTCATTAAAAACTTCCTCTCTTCACTTCCAGTAATTACATTATTTGTAATAACACGCAATCCCTATATTACCATAATGTCAGCGGACAAGAAAGTTCTATAGGATGAAAATTATCTGCGATGTCTTTGGACACGACTTAATTCTTCAGGTTGGTCCCAGCCCTCTTCGTCAACAGGTGCTATTGGGCGCTCTTCATTGCTAATAGGACTTATTTGTTTCACTCGTTTTCTTCTTTTAGGCATCGTTGGTCTTTCATGTCTTCCTCGTTTTTTCTCTGGCCGGAAGTAGAAGGCTAGCCCAAGGAAACTATAAACAATTGGCATCCAATGAGGCGCTAATAAAATATCTTCCATAAATGAATGAATCCAGATTAAAAGGAAGCCTAAAAGTAAACTAACTTGCAAACGATCCAATATTTTTTTGCGGAAACCAATCAATAAAATCATACTGACTAAAAAACCAAATAAAATCAGATAGCCAATGACGCCAAAACTACTTAACGTAAATAGGAAAGCATTATGTGTCCCCAGCGGTTTCCATGAAGCCACAAAAGGCTCCATACCGACTTTAATATGTTGAGGATCAGATAACCATTTAGCAAAAAACTCATGCCAAATTCGTTCTCTTCCTGTAAATAAATCAACAGTATCCGATTCTGCACATAAGTAAAATAACAACGGTCCCAATGCGGCTACTCCAACAAAACTAAACAACCAAACTTTCGAACGTTGCAAGAAACGTTTTGGTAAAAGATTATCCACCAGAATAAAACCAACTAAAATGGCAAAAGAGGTTTTTGATTGGCTGACCCATGTACCTAAAACACCACCAATGTATACAGGTAAAAGCAGCAAGTTAAAAACCTTATTTCTATATGCTTTGATCAAACTGCTGGCCATCATTGTTGAAAATATCAACGTTGCACCAATCGTATTGGTATTAATCCAAATACTTTCCAGTTTATTTGATTCTTTAAAAATTTCGTCTGCTGGAATCAATTGTGGCAACTCCACGGACATCCGATACAAAGTCGCACTCAAAGCAATTAAAGAGACAATTAATAAAAGCGTTTGATCCAAGCGGTCAAAGACACAAACTTTGAAACAAAGGACCAACAAAATAATTAAAGGAATCATTGTATCTGTTTGCATCGTGCTATGACGGATCGATTCCGTAAAATGAAACAAGAGCCAGGTGGCTAGCGCCAACGCTATGGTCAGCCAGTCAATAAATTTTAATTTTGTACAATTTAATAGCAGTACAAGTATTACTGCTATTAATAATAAAATCGAACTATTGGCATACATATATTTTGTGACTGGCGCGTCAATTCCTACGACCCACATCGTATACGAGCCGATCATTGTTAATAATAAAATAAGTCGACCGATTCTATTCAATACTTTTCCCATATTCAAACCTCATTCCATGAATGAATCACTAGTCGTTTATTCGATAAATATATGCCCCGTTCTGATCAGGTCCATATAATTTTTCAAAATGAATCGTTGGTGTGTCTAACGGTTCTAATGGTTTATAAACGACCGCATATTTAATCCCATATTCTTTTAATTTTTCTGGAGATAAACGAGCAATAATCGCATCTTTTTGCATCAACTCTAAAACAGGTGTTTGATTTCCTACTTCAACATTGATATGCGCATAGCGATTATAAATAAATGTGTCTTTTCCTTTTGGATCTAATGGTTTCCAAGCCTCTAAGTCAGGTGTAAAAGCAACACCGTTAAATGTATGCACGCCTAACATTGGCAAATAACCATACATCAAGCGTTCGCCCACCCACAATTGGTTGGGGTCTTTTTTGTTAATCTCTTCCACTTCTACTGCTAATTTTTTTCCATAGACAGCAGAAACACCTCGAGAAATTGGATTAACAAAGGCACCAGAAACCATAATGATCCCTAATAAGACAAGGACAAATAACGTGCGCCAACGTTTAAATAAAGCAACAATTAAAACGGTAGCGACAACCAAGACACCAATGATGTCCATTCGTGTAACGTATAACCGTAAATTGCCTGTATATAAAACAAAGAAATACAGAACAACATTTAATCCTAGCGCCCCTAACCAGGCCATCATTGGAATTTTTGCTTGACGATTCCATAAATAATCGATGAACCATAAACTCAACAACACAGCGGCAAACCCAAAGGATAACATCGCCCGTTGTTCTGGCACATAAGACCACAATGTGACCTTAGCAAAAATTGTTGGAAATTGCACGCTCATCCAAACTAAGTTAAATAAACAATACACGAATAAGACAAAACCGTAAATGTTTTCTTTGATTTTTTTATAAAAAATAAATGGTGAGAGCGGCAAAATAACAAAAAATAATTGATAAAAACTACTGATTTCCGAATTATTGGAATACGGAACATCTTGAAACGGCATTTTCCAGTTTGTTAAAAATAACAAAATATCACGTTTGGGCATATCGCCACCTAAACTCACCCGTTTTCCTGGATAAGCGGTATCCATTACTGCTTTTAAGGAATCCAACGAGCCATATAGCGAGCCGCCAACAATAATCGCCGTCATCAAGAGTGCCCCACCTATCAGGACCCCATCCCACTTATCCAACTTAATTTTTTTACGAAATTCTAAAAAGAATAAAATCAAAAATAATAAAATCAAATAACCAAGTGGTACTTGTAGCGCAGGATAAATCACTAAAACAAATCCTGAGGCCATAATAACAGCCGTTATCGCACAAATAACGCGACGTCGAACACTACTATGATAATAGAAATAATTATAAATTCCCACTAAAAAACCTAAGCCAAAAAATACTAAATCTCCGACTGGCGAGACAAACCACCATTGAAGGGCCGAAGAAAACGGAATCCAAACACTTGCTAACAAAGCTAAATATTTATTCCGCCGTGTGACGATCAAGCCAATTTCAAAAGAGAATAAAATTAAGCCAATTAATTTAAGATTCCAATACCAAGATAAGCCATATTCTTTACCTAGCAGCACGTAGCCCCACGTAAAAGGTTTCGCTAACGTGGCCAAATTCCACGCTGGCGAATTATAGCCTACCACCATGTCTTGCCCATTTAACGTAATCACATCATTATGTGTTTTCAAACCTGTTTGTGTTTGCGAGAGGCTAAATGGGGTTTGAACGAGCCATTCATCCGAGCGAACACCTCTTGGTTCACCAGCAATTAATGAACTTTTTTGACCATCTGCATATTCAGAAACATACGCATCCCACATGTTTAATGAACTACCATGGACTTTCAAGGCGACCAGTAAAATAAAAATGACTGCCGCTAGCAGATAGCGCCAGCGTAACAAATGATCAACCAAGCGAGCGCTCTGCTCAGCTTGGTTGCGTAATGGTTGTTTTTCTTTTCTTGTAGTTAGTTGTTGTTCCATCTTTTCGCTCCATTTCGTCATCCGCAATTGCATCTAGTCAATTCGTAATGAAAAGTTGGGAATATCCCTTGTCAGATTAGGATTATAAAATGGATCATTTTCAATTAAAGGTCCCCATTTTTCTTCCATCATCACTTTTTCTTGTTCAAAACGTTTTTTCTTTTTGCCTTTATCATCATATCCACGAGTTTGAGATTCAAAATGATAAAGCTCTGCTTCATGAAGCCAAACATTGTCACGTCCTAAAGCTTGGACTTTCAGGCATAAATCAACATCATTGAAAGCTACTGTAAAGGCTTCTTCAAAACCACCAACTGCGTCAAAATCTGCTTTTTTCATAAGTAAGCATGCGGCAGTAACAGCTGAATAATTGACATTAATAGCTAACCGACCAAAATAGCCTAAGTCACCATGGGGATAACCATAATGACCATGCCCAGCGACGCCACCTAAGCCTAAAATAACGCCTGCGTGTTGGACTGTATTATTTGGATACAATAATTTCGCGCCTACACAGCCAATCCGTTCTTGCTGAGCAAATGAAACCATCAAAGTTAACCAATTCTCTGTAATCACTTCGGTATCATTATTTAAAAATAACAAATACTCTCCGTGCGCTTTTTTCGCTGCACGATTGTTAATAGTTGAGAAATTGAATGGAATATCGATTGCTTCAACGAAAAAGCGGCCAGGTAATTGTTGTTCAAATTCTGCATACAATTCGTGCATTTTCGGATCTGTACTTCCATTGTCAGCCATAATAATCTCATAATTTTGGTAGGTTGTTTTTTCAATAATCGATGAAACACAACGTTGCACATCTTTATAGCCATTTTTAGTTGGAATAATAATTGAGACTAACTTTTCAGATTCAATGTCATAATAAACATCGTATAAGCCATTCGCCGCCCCATGCATTGCATGGCCATTAATTCCTCGACGAACGAGCGCATCTTGCACGGCTCTTAGACCCGCTTCGAAAGCATAGCCTTTGGAGCCCTGATCCACTGCTGTTGAGGTTGGAAGCATCCGCCAATAGTAAAGAACTTTCGGAATATGTGTGATGCGTTCTTTTGTCGTTTTTTCAGTAAATCTTAAGACTAAATCGTAGTCTTGAGAACCTTCGTAACCTTTTCGAAACCCGCCAATTTCTTCTAGAATACTCCGACGATACACGCCTAAATGCGAAATGTAATTGGTTCCTAAAAGTAAATCAGGTGACCAATCTGGTTTAAAGGCTGGATCAGAACGATTTCCATCCATGTCAATCTTATCTTCATCACTATAAATTAAATCCAGTTCTGGATTTTCATTAAGCACTTTAACCACTTCATAAAAAGCATTGATTGCTAATTCATCATCGTTGTCTAGTAAGGCGACAAATTCTCCGGTAGCAATCGCTAAAGCAGAGTTGGTTGCTTCTGAAATATGACCATTTTGTTCACGAAAGACGACCCGAATTCGCTCATCCAATTGTTGGTACTCTGTTAAAATCTTTTTGACATTAGGATCTGTTGAGGCGTCATCGGCCATACATAATTCCCAGTTAGTATAGACTTGATTCAAAATAGAATCAATGCATAACCGAAGCCATTTTTCTTCAACATTATACACTGGCATCGCAATGGAAATTTTAGGTTGATAATGAAATGTTGCGATTTCTTGTGTCATCGCTTCTATGTCTAGCACTTCATTTCTAGCTAACCAGTTAGGATATGAAGCTTGATTTCTTAGTTTCTCAATTTTCGCTCGTTGAATGGTGTGAGAAATACCATTTTTAGCCATATATTTAAATCCTTTTTTGGCTTTTATCCAAAGACGAGTCACTTTATCTTCTGTCCCCGGAATCACTGGATATTTTTTATTCAAGGGAAAATCCACCGTTACAACATGTGCTGATGATTGAAAATGAAAAGGGAGTACTTTTTTTTGTTTAATTCCTTCAAGTGTAACAACAAAGCCAGCTTCAATCGCAGGCTCTGTTTGATAAATTTGATTAACATCTTCACGTAAAACGCGCTGAATGTTATAAGCGGACACTTGGTTTTCATTATTAATTGTGAAAGTTGGGCTTTCTTTAGTGATTGTATCTAACGCCCAACCCGTAATGGTTAAATTATTCGTTGTCTTGTCGCGATAGATACTATCAAAGATCACCTTAATGTCTTCATTCATGTGCATTCTCCTTATAGATGTTTCGGATTTCGGTAAGGGTCAACTAAAGCTTCCGCGGTCCATTTTTCCGCAAGTTCTTTATAAGATCCTTTTTTATCATGATTTTGCATTTTTTCGTCTGCTTTCAAAATTGCATAGGAAACATATACATTTCGTTTACCAGCGCTAGCAAATTGTAACGATAAATCGACACCCATCCACTCTTTTCCTAAGCTTTCGTTAATTCCTTCTAAATTTAGGTAAAGTTGCTTGTTGAATAGTAAGCAATCTTCAGTTGCTGCTTGAATATTTCTTGGTAAAGCAATTCTGTAATAGTAACCTAAGCTTTTACCAGGGGTGCCTTTTTCAGGATAAAGCAACCGCCCTTTGTCTGTATCAACCGATACCCCCACTGTTTCCACGCGATAGCGTGCATCAACTACGCGGCCAGTCACTAAACCAGAGGTCTCTTGTTGACCAATGTTCATTAACTCTTTTAACCAATCATTTTTCGTTGGTACCAAACCAGCATTTAATAAAGCCACATATTCTCCCTTAGCAGCTTGAATCATGCCATGACGTGTTTCTGTTGAAACATAACGAAGGCGGTCGTTTTTAATATTTATTTGATTCTCGAAGCGTGCAGGCAATAGAATTTCATAATTTGTATACGCAGTTTTTTCTAATAATTGACGTAAGTAACTACTCATATTCTCTGTGTCATTCGTAATAATCAATGATACCATCGGCACATGATCATAAAAATAGTTAATTTTATAGGAACCATAAAATTCGGCAATCTCTACTTGTGCTTTTAAACCACGGCGTTCCGTTGCTGCTTGGACCGCTTTTTGACCAGCTACATAGGCGTAGCCTTTGCTTTCAGGGTTTAGAGCAGTCGATGATTCAATGGCACGCCAATGATACATCATACCAGGAATATGCTTGATTTTCGTTGCTTGTTCCGTTGCTCGCAATACGAAATCATAGTCTTGAGCGCCATTATATGCTGAGTTCAGTCCGCCTACTTTTTCTAATAAATCACGTTTCACAACAACAAAGTGTGTAATGTAATTATGGTTTAAAATCAGTTCTGGATTCCAGTCCGATTTGTAAAACGCATTGAAGCGACGACCATTTTCTGTAATTTTATCTTCATCAGTATAAAGAAAATCAATCGTTGGATCTGTATTTAAAGCTTTGACCACTTCATATAACGCTTGCGGCGCTAATTCATCATCGTTATCCATGAAACCAACAAAATCGCCAGTAGCAATCGACAAAGCTGAGTTAGTTGCTTCTGAAATATGTCCGTTTTCTTCGCGATAAATAACTTTAATCCGTTGATCTAGTTCTTTATATTTTTCTAGCATGGGCTTAATGTGTTCGCTTGGCGATGCATCATCTGCTAAACATAACTCCCAGTTTTCATAGTACTGATTTTGTAAAGAAGAGACGCACGCTGCAAGCCATTTTTCTTCGACATTATAAACAGGCACAGCGACAGAAATTTTAGGCTGAAATTGGAACGTTTTGATTTCCGCTAAAACTGCCTCCACGTCAACAGGGTCTTCTGCTTTTTCTTGTCGTTTAAAGTACCACTTCACAGAGCCCATCAAACCACGTGTTTGAATCGAACGCCATGCTCGATCAAATTTCGTACCTGGTTGAACCATGTTTGGACGCTCCACTACGTATTGAACCTTCTGTCCAGATTTGGTGTCAATGTTTAACGTGTAGGCTGGTAAATCTTCTGGATCTTTAATCGTAATGACAAACCCATAATCTTGATCGCCTTCTAATTCGAACATATCGATAACATCACGACGATATTCTGTTTCCACCGTATAAGTGACTGATTCACTGGCTTCTGCAATGCCGAATCTTAGCGGATAATTTGTTTGTTTGTCATACGCCCACCCTCTAATAACAGAAACGTTATTTTCTACATCGCGAGCAATATCATCAATGGTCAAATTAATCATTTTATCAAATTTAGTTAATGTGATTCGTTTATATTTTCCAGTAGGCATAGGGGCAGTCTCCGTCTGTTTATTCATTTCTTCTAAAAATTGATTTCTTTCATCTAACAATGCATGAATAAAGGTATTTTCACGTTCTGAATAGTTGCCTTCAAAGAAATAATCAATGGCTACCGTCAGGTCTTTGCCTGCTATTTGGGCATCGGTTACTTCAATTACCGGTACTTGCGTATCTAAGAAATAATAGATATTCTCTTGTACCAGAAAAGCATTTGTTGCTGCGACTGGGACTGTCTCGCCATCTATCGTCATAGATAATTTGATAATTGTCCCCGTTAAACTTGGGAATAATTTTATCAGTTGGGCGTCTTCTGGTATCTTCAGTTGGAACTGTTTTGTTTCAGGATTTTGTAGATCAACTGGTTGATCCAACTCGGTTTCTTTTTCTTCGCCACAATTAATCAAAATATGAACATTTTTTTCATTGTATGAATTTATCGGTGTTACTCGCTCTGGCTCTTCTACTGGTTCAGCAGTCAAAGCAAAAAAGTACTGATACACTTCGCCAAAGGGACGCGCTTTAAAAGCTGCTTGTACTTCTACAGGTAACTCTTCATACGTCGTAGGAATTTCGTTGTAGCCCACTTGATTAAATGTAAAATCTTCTTTGGCAATGTATAATCCAACTTCTGCAAAAACTTTTTCAAATCCTTCTTGTAAATAGAATGATTTATGCGTAGCATCCAACAGCCCAGTTTCATTCCAGGTTAAACGATTATTAAATAAATTAATTAAGACCGAATTATGTGCCAAATTAGGGAAAGTGATTAAGATTTGACCGCCTGGTTTTAAAAATGGTTTGACTTTTGCTAAGGCGCTTTGAGGATTCATTAAATGTTCCAACACATCCGCAAAAACGATATAATCAAACGTCTTACCAGCAAAGTATTCGACCCAATCATTTTCATCAATATTGCCATAAAAGGCATCTGTTGAAAATTGACTGACATGATCATAAAGTTCTTTGTCTAATTCAACAATTGAGACCTGGCACTTTTTTTCTTCCATCAAATAGCTAGTCATCCGCCCATTCCCTGGACCGAATTCCAAAACATCACTATTTTCTTTGATTTGTGCTACGATTTTCCCAACACTGGTACTCTCGTCTGTTTCCATTTCAAAATCATACTTCATCTTTTGTCGTATCCTTCCATTTATGATCTAAGATGACAATTCCTTCTCCGGCATAACGACCGGTAATAAACATCGTCACGTATTTTGTTTTGTAGACTAATGGGACTGTTGCATGTTCCTCAAAGAAAGCAATATCAAAATAATATTCACCTGTTAATAATGACATTTTTTCATATTCTAAATAAAAAACATTCCGTCCTTTTTTCCAAGGAATTTGCACGTCATCTAACAACGTATTTAAGCCACAGACATAATGATTGTCCACTGTTCGAATAGCGACCCCACAAACAGGCTTCTTAATTTGGTCGTTTTTGACAGTATATTCAATTTTTACAATCACTTTTTCATCTTGTGTTACCATTTCTAATGGTTCATAATCCGCGTTTAAAAGTTCCGCATGATCCACTTCAATAATATCTGGCGTTGGAGTTTCATCCTTCATGGTCGCTTCGCGGTCAACTGTTTTAATTGATTTCTTTTTCAAAAAGTTTTCGTAATTGGTAGTCACATCCATCGTATCACCATATTCAACGACTTTCCCGTGTTGCAACCAAAAAGTTCTGTCACAAAAACGACGGATGGAGTTTACATCGTGAGAAACAAATAAAATTGTTTTACCAGAATTTTTAATTTCTGTAAATTTTTCCATACATTTTAATTGAAATTCTAAATCCCCGACAGCCAACGCTTCGTCGACAATTAAAATATCTGGATCCACGTTAATGGCTACCGCAAAAGCCAAGCGGACAAACATACCACTAGAGTACGTTTTAACTGGTTGATACAAATGATCGCCGATGTCAGCAAAATCAATGACATCTTGGACACGCTCTTCCATCTCTTCTCGGGAAAAACCTAGGACCATTCCGTTTAAGAAAATATTTTCATATCCTGAATATTCAGGGTTAAAACCTGAACCTAATTCAAGCAACGCTGAAATTTTACCATTAATGACCATTGACCCGGAGGTTGGTGTTAGCACTCCAGTAATAATTTTTAACATGGTTGATTTTCCAGAGCCATTTTCACCGACAAAACCAATCATCTCGCCTTTTTTTATTTGCATCGTGACATCGTCTAATGCATAAAACAAATCGTGGTAGGATTTTTTGGTTGGACTAAGCGCTTCTTTAAACCGATCGGACGGTTTTTTATACATGTTGTATGTTTTGGTAATATGTTGGATATCAATTGCATATTCTGACATGTCGTTCTCTCCTTATAGTACATCTGAAAAATGTGGTTTTAAGCGTCTAAACACGGTTGAGCCAATTAATAGTAAAACAATAGTAACTCCCCAGAAATATAAGCTATATTGCCAATGTTCCCAGAACCATGCACCGCCTAAATAAGATTCGCGGTATCCTTGAACAATATAATATAATGGATTGATTTTTAAGATTGTCGCAATCATTCCAGTTGGTTGCCATAAAATTGGCAATGTCCACATAACTGTTTGCATAATGATATTGATAAATTGCATAATATCAGGTAAAAATGGTTGTGTTGAAGCAGTAATCCACGTAATTGCTGTTAAAAAGACTAATAAACAAGCTAAGTAGTAAATTAATTGCAAACTGTACAGACTTGGGTAATAACCGTTGGCTGTAGTAATTACAAAACCAATTAGAATGAAAAACAAGTGGGTGTACAAGTTCGATAAAATTTTAGACGTTGGTAAAATTTGTACATTAAACACGACTTTTTTAACTAAATAACTATATTCACGAAACACATTCGTGGCTGATAATAACGAATCTGAAAAGAAGAACCAAGGCACCATCCCTGTTACTAAATAGACAATGAATGGCATATTGTCGCCAGCTCTAGAACGAAGGCCTACAGAAAAGACAAACCAATACGTCAAAACAGTTACTAATGGCGTTAAAAACGCCCAGACAATTCCTAGTGCTGAACCAGCATACTTGGCCTTAAAATCATTAAATGAAAATTGTAATAACAATTTTTTGTTCTGAAAAATATTCTTGAAAATTGAAAATGTTTCTTTAAACATATACTTATTCCTTCCGTAATAAACTATTTTTAACTAAAATTTTTGGATACAAAAATGCCATTTTAAACAACATTTCTATTTTATCGATAAACGCCTAGGTTTTCAATAGTAGACCCCTTTTTATAAAGAAAAATTTAATTGATTTCGCTATATAAAAAAATCTTGTCCAATTTTTAGGAGATTATGCTACAATAATGGAGGTCTTGCATTTTTTTGCACGGAAACTATTTTTGAGAGAAGGGAAATTATGGTTCTTTTTATTATTTACGTATTTCTGTCTTCTGCTGGTCTGGTCTTATTTAAACTAGGTTCTAGCAGTTTGAACATCCAACTCCAACAAACAATCTTTTCAATGAATATCTCACTTATTTCTTTATTAGGTTTATTTTGTTATTTAATTAGTTTTATTTTATGGATGTTAATTATTAGTCGTTCCGATGTTTCTTACATTGTTCCTTTAGGCGTTGCCTGTACAAACATTGCTATTTTAATCGCTTCAAATCTTATTCTAAAAGAGACAATCACAACGAATGCCCTTATTGGTGCTGTGGTTATTATTGTCGGCATTGTGATTATGAATCTTAAATAAAAAAGATCGCTATTCATTGAGCTGACCCTTAAATATTAGACTTTCAGGTCCAACTTTTAAGGGTCACTACACATTAGCGATCTTTTTTATTTTCTTCAGATTTCATGATAGATAATTCTTGCAATAATGTTTTGATGCGATTTTCGTGTTTTGAAATCAACACAGAATTTTTAATTTCCATAATTAAAAGGACAATCACCGCAGCTGATAATAAGAAGTTTGATGTTGTTTCAAACCCAACGGCCATTGCTAACCATTCTGCTACATGCGGGAAAATAGCAAAAATAATTAAGACAATTGAGATTAATAACCAAATCAAAGCATTTTTTAGGAGAAAAATATTTTTATTAATTCCTCGAATAATGTATAAGAAAAAGCCAATTGCAAATAAAAATAAAGCTAGCCATAACACGGTTGGTAGCATTAATCTCCCTCCTTCATAAAGGCAGCAATCAGAATTGCTGAGCCGACTTCCAGCATATACTTCACAGAAGCCAAGGCACGAATCGAAGAAACACCACCAAGCCGTTCCATCATATTGACAGGTCTTTCAACAATCACAAAGCGTTTTTTAATTAAGTGAACAATCGATTCTGGCTCAGGGTAATTTGTCGGGTAACGCTTTGCAAAAAAAGCAATCACTTTCCGATTTCCCGCTCGATAACCAGAAGTCACATCATAAATTGTTTTACCAGAAGCCATTCGAATACAAAAGGATAACAAACGAATGCCAAAACGACGCATTTTCGTACTTTGAAAAGCCGCTTCGTTTCCAGGAATGAAACGAGAGCCAATCGAAAAATCGCATTTATCCTCTGCTAATGGTTCCAGTAAAACAGGCAAACTATTGATATCATGTTGACCATCACCATCAAACTGAACCGCCACATCATACTCATTTTCTAAGGCATATTTATAGCCGGTCTGTACCGCTCCGCCAATACCTAAATTCAACACTAAATGAATGGCATTAATTTGGTTGGCTTCTAAAATTTGTTTGGTTCCATCTGTCGAGCCATCATTAATTACCACATAATCCAATTCATGTTGAAAATGCGTAACTTCCTGTTTAAATGTTTCAATGGAAGCAATCGTCCGCAAAATGTTTTCTTCCTCATTGTAAGCAGGAATGATTAAAAGTACCTTCATAAAGAGAAACACCTTTCCACTTTTTCTCTAACAAAACCCCTCACTTACACAAAGCAATTTATTGTTGAACATTTTCTAACATTTGTGCTAAGGCTTCTTGCCAAGTAGGAATTTTAAAGCCTAACGCTTCTGTTTTACTTAAATCCATGACAGAATATTGTGGTCTTTGCGCCTTTTGTGGAAATTGAGTTGAATCCACTGGCAGTACTTCCACTTCAGTATCTTTTAAAATTTCTTTAGCAAACTGATACCAGCTACAGCTGTTTTCATTAGACAAATGGTAAACACCAAATGGCGCTTTTTCTGCAATAACAAATGCCATAAATTCAGCTAACGTTCTTGTCCAAGTTGGACGGCCAAACTGATCGTCCACTACCGTTAGTTGGTCTCTTGTTTCCGCTAATTTTTGCATGGTAAAGACAAAGTTATGACCGTATTGGCCAAATACCCACGATGTTCGAATAATATAATAGTCGTCCAAGATTTCTTGTACCGCTTGTTCACCTAATAACTTCGTCCGACCATACTCATTTAAAGGGTTCGGTTGATCATCGGTCGCATAGACGCCTTCTTTTTTAGTTCCATCAAAAATATAATCTGTACTTACATAAACAAGCGTTGCCCCTACTGCTTTAGCAGCTTCTGCGACATGACGTGTGCCATCTACATTCACTTTTTCATCTAATTCCTTGCCTTCGTCTTCTGCTTTATCAACAGCTGTATAGGCAGCACAATGATAAATGACGCTTGGTTGAATTTCTTGCACTTTTGCCAACGTACTATCAGCATCAGTAATATCTAATTCTGTGGAATCAGTTGAGACATACTCAATTCCTTGTTCGTCTAATAGGTGACGTAATTCTGTACCCAATTGGCCATTTCCACCAGTAATTAAAATCATTTTTTTCGCTCCTTCTTGAAAAAAAGGCAGGGCAAAGTAGCTTTGTACTTTGCCATCGCCTTTCGACTTTTATCTCGCATGTCAGAAAATTTACTGACCATTTTGTGCATATTTCGCTTCAACAGCTTCTTTATCTGCACGCCACCAGTCTTCATTTTCTGTATACCACTTGATTGTTTCTGCCAAGCCTTCACGGAAATTCGTGAATTCTGGTTCCCAACCTAATTCTTCGCGTAATCTGGTTGAATCAATCGCATAACGTAAATCATGTCCTGCACGATCATTGACATGTTCATAGGCGTCAACAGGTTGTCCCATTAATTCTAAAATTAATTCCATCACTGTTTTATTGTCTTCTTCACCATCGGCTCCGATTAAATACGTTTCGCCAATTTGCCCTTTTGTTAAAATTGCCCAAACAGCCGAAGAATGGTCGTTTGTATGAATCCAGTCACGAACATTTTTGCCAGCACCATAAAGTTTTGGTGTAATACCACTTAAAACATTGGTAATTTGACGAGGAATAAATTTTTCAATATGTTGATATGGACCATAGTTATTTGAACAATTTGAAATTGTTGCTTGTAAGTTGAAAGAACGAACCCACGCTTTGACTAACAAGTCAGATCCTGCTTTTGTTGAAGAATAAGGACTTGAAGGATTGTAAGGCGTTTCGGCAGTGAATTTTTCCCCTTCGCCTTCTCCATGTCCTGGTAAATCTTCTCTTAAAGGTAAATCGCCATAAACTTCATCAGTCGATACATGGTGGTAACGAACATTGTTTTTACGGCAAGCTTCAATCAATGTGTACGTCCCAATCAGATTGGTTTGAACAAATGGGAATGGGTCGTTTAATGAGTTGTCGTTATGCGATTCAGCAGCATAGTGAACGACCGCATCTGTTTCAGCGACTAAACGATTAACTAATTCAGCATCAGCAATATCTCCTACGACTAATTCCACGCGATCACTCGGTAGACCTTCAAGATTTTTTTCATTTCCTGCATACGTTAACTTATCTAACACAGTTACATGAACTTCTGGATGATTCTTTACAACATAATGAACAAAATTTGAGCCGATAAAACCAGCTCCACCTGTTACGATGATTTTTTTCATAATTGAAACTCTCCTACTTTTTTCTTAAATTTCGCCATAGATAAACGGATTTTCCGCTTCAAATTCTTTTAAGGTTGGATGTTTTTGATCCTTTTCCGACGTAATCGCTTTTTCTGGCGCAATTGGCCAATCAATAGCTAACTCTGGATCGTTAAAAGCAATACCGCCGTCCGCTGCTGCATTGTAGTAATTATCACACTTGTACATAAAGTTCACGTTCGGTGTCAGGGTGACAAAGCCATGAGCAAAACCTTTTGGTACTAAAAGCTGACGGTGATTATGTTCTGATAAAATGTAGCCTTCCCATTGACCATAGGTTGGACTCCCTTTACGAATATCAACAATCACATCTAATACCGCACCAGTTACAACGCGAATTAGTTTTGTTTGCGCAGCTTCGCCTTTTTGAAAGTGCAACCCACGCAAGACACCCGCTTCTGTTGATAATGAATGATTATCTTGGACAAAGTCAAAGTCTAAACCATGTTCTGCAAATTTAGCTTTGGAATAACTTTCTGTAAAAAAGCCACGATGATCACCGAAAACATCCATTTCGATAATTTTGACATCTTGTAATTTTGTATCAATAACTTTCACGTTTCTTCGCTCCTATTCTGCTGCTAAACGTAGCAAGTATTGGCCGTAGCCATTTTTCTTCAATGGTTGTGCCAATTCTACCAATTGTTCTTTTGTAATATAGCCCATTCGATAAGCAATTTCTTCCAAACAAGCGACTTTTAAATTTTGACGTTTTTCAATTGTTTCAATAAATGTTGACGCTTCTAACAAGGATTCGTGTGTGCCTGTATCTAACCAAGCAAAGCCACGGCCCATGACCTCAACAGAAAGTTTATTTTTTTCAAGGTAGACTTTATTAACGTCTGTTATTTCTAATTCCCCACGTTCTGACGGTTTGATCCCTTTCGCAATTTCAACCACTTCATTGTCGTAAAAATACAAACCTGTCACTGCGTAATTTGACTTCGGTTGTGCTGGTTTTTCTTCAATAGAAAGTGCCCGCATCTCTTCATCAAATTCTACCACGCCGAAACGCTCTGGATCATTTACATGGTAACCAAAGACTGTTGCCCCTGACTCTTTAGAAGCCGCTCGTTGCAACATTTTTGATAAGCCGCCACCATAATAAATATTGTCCCCTAAAACTAAGCAGACACTATCATCACCAATGAAATCTTCACCAATAATAAATGCTTGCGCCAAACCATCTGGGCTTTCTTGCACCGCGTATTCGATATGAATGCCTAAATCATGGCCATCGCCGAATAAACTTTCAAAACGTGGTGTATCTTCTGGTGTAGAGATAATCAAAATTTCATTAATTCCCGCCAACATTAACGTTGACATTGGGTAATAAATCATTGGTTTGTCGTAAATTGGCATTAATTGTTTTGATGTTGCTTTTGTTAACGGATATAAGCGTGTCCCGCTTCCGCCTGCTAAAATAATTCCTTTCATGAACAATCTCCTTAAATACTTCTATTTTTAGTTTCTATAAAACCAAATATCCTTCCCTATTATCGCATTATGCATAGGGTTTGTCATGTTTTTTACGTAAATTTTACAAATCTGTAAAAGTTTAGCGCTGTTCCTTTAAACGCTGATGTAAAGCTTTTAATAAATTCACACGCCAATTTAATTTTTGGCGGAAACTTGTTTTGGTAATAATGGGGCTGACGTTCGCTCCATGTCTTCGGTAAAGCACTAATGGTTCTTTAATGAGACCCGTTTGCTTCTTCCGTGCAGCTAATAAGCCAATCCACATATCATGCATCGGAACTTCTGGCGGAATGGGTAAAATGACGTTTTTCATCTCTTGACGAAAGGCCATACCTGCCCCAATATAGCCACTTTTTATTGCATTTCGCCAAAACCCTGGTTTGACTTTTCGAAACTTAAAATAAGAGGGATTGGTAACTTGTAAATCCGCATCAACAATTTTCAAGTCACTAATAACCACTTGAATGTCAGGGTGCGTTTCAAAATATTCTGTCACCATCGTTACTTTATTTGGCAACCAAACATCATCTTGATCTGCTAAAAATATTACTTCGCCTTTCGTATGCGTAAGCGCAAATGCAAAATTAGCAATTACTCCTTGCCCTGGGCCTTGTAACAATTGAATTTGGGGATAATTCGCTGCATACGTCCTCAAAATTTCCAACGTATGATCAGTAGAACCATCATCTGAAATAATTAGTTCATCTTCTTCACTGACTTGTAAAAGAATACTATCTAATTGTTCCGCGAGATATTTTTCTCCATTATATGTCGCAATACAAACTGAGATCATAGATTATCCTTTCATTAACTTGAGAAATTCTGCCAATGTTTGCCGCCAAATTTGGCGATTTTTGACAGTTAAAAATTGCTTACTACTGCGTAAAAATAAATGGCGTCGATGATGGGAAAACTTTTCTTGGTCATATCGACGATAAAATAACGTTTCTGCTTCAATAATAGAGCGATAACGTTGAGGACTCATTGTACGATAATCTAAAACAGACAATTCTTGTTTTAGGTGGATTGGTAAGACTTCAATCTTTTTATTGGCTTGATTCAATTGATAAAAGAACCAATGATCTAAATAGTCCAAAGGAAATTCTTCCGAAAATTCTTCCAACCAGCGCAGCGTTTCTGCCGTAATAACTGTTCCAGAATTGATAGCCATCAACGGTTGGTTGGCTATCCCTGCTGTTGGCTTTTCTCCTTTAAGGCCAACATATTGATCACTATATATTGGCGAAATTTGTTGTCCATTTGCTTCTACAATTGGAACATAGACTGCCACAGTCGGATCTAACGGCATGATAATCAACGTATCAAAATAAGAGGCTGGCACTTCTGTGTCTTGGTCAAGGAGCAACAATAATTCACATTGATTCGCTTGACTAAAAGCAATCGCTTCATTATAAGCGGTCGCTAGACCTGGATTATCAGGATTATGGCGATAAGTAACATTTTGTTGTAAAAATAATGCATCTTCTTGAGGAAGTGGGCTGTTGTCATAAATAAATAAGTGCAATTCGGGATGATTTACCACTGCTTTTAATAACAAATAATTCGGCGTATCAGCCATTTTCATTTGATATAAAACGATGACTACCGCTAGTCTTTGACTCATTAAAAGAACCTCCAGCCCCATTTGTTGAAAAATTTCCCCATAGATTGCATAAAGATTTTAAACAATTTCCGACTTTTATGGGCGCCCTTTTCATACATGTGAACAACCGTTTCAAAAGGCGTATAGAGAATCCGATAGCCCGCTTTGCCAAAACGTAAACATAAATCGTTGTCTTCAAAGTACATGAAGAAACGTTCATCGAACCCACCAATTCCAACGAATTTTTCACGATCAATCAACATAAAACAGCCTGAGCCCATTTTAATATCCGTTGTTTCTGTATCCGACAAATCGCGACATTCATAAATGCTTAAACGTTTATCAAAAATCTTCTTTACAAATTGAAAGGGAATAAAGCGTAACATATAATCGAAAACATCTAATTTTTGACGAACTAAATATTGCGTCGTGCCATCTTCATTTAACACTTTGGGGCTAACGACTGCAATGTTCTTATCTATTTTGATACGGTCTAATAGACGATCAAGCACTTCTTTAGTAACCAAAACATCTGGATTAAAAATAATTGCATACTTTGTCGAAGCATTGAATAACACTTGATTATGACCATGACCAAACCCTTGATTTTCTTCAGCGCGATGGATAGTAATAAATGGTTCATATGTTGTTAGTTTTTCAAGATACGCTGTTTCAGAATGATTGTCATAGATATGAATATCATAGATACTGTCAGTCCCTAGTTCGGCTTTTAATTGGTCTAGTACATTAAAAATGTAACGACTATTATAAGTGACAATCGAGATTGTTACCATTTCTTGCATGCTCATTTCTCCTTACTACTGAAACATCGTCTTAAAAAAAAAGCATATGTTTCACACATATACTTTTTTAAGTTTAATGGAATTATATCATAGGTTTACGCTCTCGCAAAGCAACCTAAAGATTTCTTTACTTTCTCTTAGAATGCTTGCCAAGCCGCTTTTTCATTTGCTCCTGACGATATTCACGATTCCCTAAAATCCGTAACAAATACATCAACGGTTGATGCCCTTCGCCAACTAGACCGATTAGTTCAATAAATAATTCTAGTCCAATTAAACAAAAGACAATTAATAAAATTGATGCTACTGTACTTGAGTAGCTGAACAATAAGGAAACAAAAGAAAAAACTAACGCTAATGCATAAATAGTCATGACCGCCCCTTTATGGGTAAAACCTAAAGATAACAAGCGATGGTGCAAATGCATTTTATCTGCTGAGGAAATGGGCTTCTTGTTCAATAGCCGTCGAATAATTGCATAAACCGTATCCGTAATTGGCACACCTAAAATCACCATTGGCGTAATTACCGTAATAAACGTGGCATTTTTTAAGCCTTGTAATGACATTACTGCAATCATAAATCCGAGGAATAACGCCCCAGTATCTCCTAGAAATATTTTAGCCGGATAAAAATTGTATGGGAAAAATCCCGCAATGCTCGCAACTAAAATAAAAATAACAATTGGAATATAGACCGTTTTAGCATGTAGGAAAAAATACCCTGTAATACCAATCGTGGTTAATCCAATAATGGATACGCCTGATGCTAAACCATCCAAACCATCAATTAAATTTACTGCATTCGTAATCGCTAAAATCCACAATAAAGTTAGTGGTAAGCTAAACCAGCTTAAATCAATCATCCCAACAATTGGCAACGTCACAAAATCGATTCTAATTCCAGCAACAAAATAAATAACTAATGCTGCTAACAAAATACCGATTGTTTTTTTCGTTGGAGTAATCTCTTTGATATCATCAATGAGGCCTGTCAAAACAACCATTCCACCAGCCAAAATAATTGGCCAAATATAATCTTGTGGGATAATTGAACGAAAAATCAATAAACATGAACTAGCAAAAGCAATATAGATTGCAAGTCCTCCTGCTGTAGGCATATTTTTGGTATTGATTCGTCGCTCTCCTGGTGCATCATAGGCGCCAATCCGAAACGCTAGAAGCTTAACAAGTGGTGTTAATAGCAAAGATAAGATAAATGTCATAAATAAACGTATCAAAACTTCATAAATAAATAGTGACATAGTCGAACCCACTTTCTTCTCGTTCAGGGTATATTATACCGTAAACTGAAGCATTTACAAGCTGAAACATGTGTTCTGGCAACGGTTTAGACTTTTCTAAAGAAATCCATTTATTTTTTCTTTTTAAACCACCTAAACAAGCGTTGTTCAAAACTTGGTTGTTTTTTTTCTTTATCTCCAGATAAGTATTCATCGACGACAGCGTTGACAATTGCTCCTAAAATAATAATCGTAGCAGCAAAATTCAGCCATAACATTAAGATGATAAAACTCCCGATGATTTGATAACTTGCGATTCTAGAACTAAAATATTTTACGTACAAACCAAAAATTTGTGATAATAGCATCCAACCGACTGTCGAAAAAATAGCCCCTGGCAAGATGGAACGTAACGACAATTTTCGATTAGGAACGACCGCATAAATCAAACACATAATTACTAATAAAACAACGGTCGTTAATGGCCATTTTAATGCTTGGAAAGTATCAATCACAGACGTTGAGTAATGGAAAATTGGTTGCAGTAATTCAATAATGTACTGACCCAAACCTAAAATTACCACTACACCGACAATCGCCACCATGAATAATAAAATAACTAAAAATGAGACCACTCTTACGAGAATAAAGTTTTTCCTTTGTTCGACACCAAAGGCTTTATTCATCGCGTTTTGTAGTGCATTAATACTTTGGCTGGCACTCCAAAATGCCGCTAAAGCGGAAACAGAAAGTAAACCACCTGAACGCTGAGTCAACAGCGAACGAATCGCTGGCTCTAAGTTCTTGTAAACATCTTTGGGAATGGCCTCCGCAATATAAGGTAACACAGAATTAGGGTCAATTCTTAAATAAGGTAAAACATTACCTACCGCAATCAGTAATGGAAACAGCGAAAGTAATAAATAATAGGCAACAACCACTGAGCTGTTGCCTATTTCGGCTGTGACCATGTGACTTTGCGTTGTCTCAATAAAACGCATCAAAGATTGATTCTTTTTGATGTTGTCGAGAAAATTCATCACACACGCTCCTTATTAATAAGTCAATTCTTCGCCTTGTGACGTTAAGATTCTTGGACCTTCTTTCGTAATCGCTAATGAATGTTCATATTGACAACTTAGACCACCATCTTCAGTATAAGCAGTCCAACCATTTGGGTCCATTTTCATACGCCAAGTTCCTGTGTTAACCATTGGCTCAATGGTAATAACCATTCCTTCTTTTAAACGTAGTCCTTTACCTGCTTCACCATAGTGAGGGATCATTGGACTTTCATGGATAGTTGGGCCAATGCCATGGCCTACAAAGTCGCGCACAACCCCGTAGCCTTTCCCTTCTACATACGTTTGAATTGCATGACCAATGTCGCCAATTCTATTTCCTACTTGTGCTTGTTCAATCCCAAGATATAGCGCTTTTTTGGTTACTTCCATCAAACGGTCAATTTCAGGTGTTGATTCACCTACGACATAAGACCAACATGAATCAGAGATTGCACCTTTTAAGTCGACACACATATCTACTTTGATTAGGTCGCCATCTTTTAATACTTTTTTACGAGGAAATCCGTGACAGATTTCGTCGTTGATACTACAACAAGTAGCATATTTGTAACCTTCATAGCCAATTTGAGCCGCCACGCCACCATGACTTTCAATAAAGTCTCTCACAAATACTTCAATATCCCAGCTTGTAATGCCAGGTTTAATAAACGTCCGTAAATGACGGTGAACATCCGCTAATAATTCCCCTGATTCATCCATCATTTCAATTTCTCGTGGTGATTTTAATGTAATCATACTATCTCTCCTAAACTTGTTTCATTCAAATTATTTTATCACATTTTTTGCAAAAAAGATTGTTCAAACACCAATTTTCAAAAAGTCCCGTAATAAAAGCACTCGCTAGTCTTTTATAAGAAATACGCATCTGCTATAATAAGTGACAGAATTGTATGAGGGGGAAGAAAGTTTATGACGTTAGCAAAAATTGTGTATGCAAGCATGACTGGGAATACAGAAGAAATTGCCGACATTGTTGCAGAAGCATTTGAAGATTTAGAATTAGAGGTCGAAATTGATGAGTGTACGCAAGTCGATGCCACTGATTTTGAAGATGCCGATATCTGTGTAGTGGCTACATATACGTACGGTGATGGCGATTTACCTGATGAAATTGTCGATTTCTATGAAGACTTACAAGAGATTGATTTATCAGGAAAAATCTTCGGCGTTTGTGGTTCCGGAGACACGTTTTATGATGATTTTTGTAAATCTGTGGACGACTTCGAAGCAGTCTTTACTCAAATTGGGGCAAAAAAAGGCGCCGACAGCGTTAAAGTTGATTTAGCCGCTGAAGAAGACGACATCCAACGTTTAGAAGAATTTGCGAAAAAATTAGCAACGGCCGCAGAATAACTACGTTGAAATAAATCAAAAACACCAGAGAAAAATGGAAATAACCATTTTTTCTCTGGTGTTTTGATATTCCTAATTTAAAAATAAAATACTGTAATTTAAAGCTGCCGCAAAAGTAACCCATAGAATATAAGGAATCATCAACCAACCACGCGTTATTAATTTATAACGCAAGTAGTCCCACTGTTGAACTATTAATAATAGCCATAACAAAGAGATATCAATCACAGATACTAAATTATTTTGTAAAGAGAAAAAGAAAAATGTCCAGAAAAAGTTCGCAATAAATTGTAAAATAAAGAGCGTAATCATCCGTTTTTTCTGTTGTTTATTTGGATGAATTAAGATGAAATAAAAAGTAATGCCCATAAAAATATACAATACCAACCACATCGGTCCAAATAACCAGCCTGGCGGAGCAAAGCTTGGTAATCTCAACGCTTGATAATATTCTCTCGCATTTACTGAAAATAAGCCCGACAAGAGTCCTAGCCCAGTAATTCCTACAATACTTATCCATAAACGCTTATCTTTTAATATGTTCATATTTTTTCTCCTTTCTATTTCTCCTCTTTACTGTAGCATGGTTGCGAATAATCTACCATTAATACACTTAACAAAAAAGACCGTTCTTTTAAGAAACAGCCTTTTGTTGTAACCTCACAGAAGTTATCAGCATGAGGTTACACTTTTTTTAATTTTTATAAATCAATATCAATTGGTTCATCTCGTTCAAGAATTGCTTCAATACTATCTTTCATTAAATGAATGATTTGTTCTTCTGAAGGATGGATAATTCCAGAAGTCATCAATGCAGCCACACCAGTTGCGACCACCCATGTTCCCATGTGTAAAGAGTCAATTTGAACATCGTTTAAATTAGCATACTCAGGATCAGCTTTTACCGCTTCAGTAAAATAGTGATAAGAGAATTCTTGCATTTTTTTGCCGCCACCATATTCTTCTAAATAAAGCGCACGGTATAACTTACTTTCACTTGTCGCAAAATGAATATAGTTTAAAGCCAAATCAACAATTGTATTCCCGGTATGTTTTACTGGAAATACTTCTTTCGCTAAGTATTTATGAATTTTTTGGAATAAAGCATCGCGTAAATCATCCATGTTTTTAAATTCCAAATAAATCGGTTGGGTGGAACATTTCATTTTATTAGCAATATTACGTGCAGTGAACTTCGAAAATCCTTCAGTGGCGACTACTTCATAGGCAGCTGTTAAAATCTGCTCTTTCGTAATGGTTTTTTTTCTTGCCATAATTCCCTATCCCCTTTATTCATTCATATACAACGCTTCCAAATAAATGCTTATGGTTATTGTAACACGATTTTTCTATTATGCAAAATTAGAACAACTCTTTGTACAAAAGTTCACTGAGCGGGAGCACGACAACTTTTACCCCGACTTAAAATAACAGTTGATAAAGGCGTTATTTCGTTGAGTTACCTGCTCTTCCGTGTTATGATATGAGCAGTCATTACCCATCAAAATGAAGGAGGAATCACGAATGACCTTAGAGAATTTTAATGAAAATCTAAAGAAATATGCACGTTTAATTGCTGAAACGGGTGTCAATGTTCAGGACAATCATACGGTTGTTTTACAAATCAGTGTCGATCAAGCGCCCCTTGCCCGCTTAATTACGGAAGAAGCTTATCGCTTAGGCGCTGCCGAAGTAATTGTTCAATGGAGCGACGAAACCATTCAACGTGAATTTTTAGCTCATGCTGCAACTGATCGTATTGAAAATGTTCCTCAATATAAAATTGATCAAACCGACGATTGGATTGCTAAAGGCGCAAGCCGAATTAGCGTGGTTTCTTCTAATCCTGATGCATTAGCTGGCGTGGATGCACAACGTGTAGCTACTTTCCAAGCGGCTAATGGGAAAGCATTCGTCAACCTACGAAAAGCAACACAAGCCAACAAAGTAAGTTGGACTGTTGTAGCTGCTGCTAGTGAAGGCTGGGCAGCTAAAGTCTTTCCAGAATTAGCAACAAGTGAAGAACAAGTCGATGCACTTTGGAATGAAATTTTCAAAACAACACGAATTTACGAAGAAAACCCAGTCATTGCTTGGGATATTCATGATAAAAAATTACAAGAAAAAGCGGCTGAATTAAACGAACAACAATTTACTGCTTTACACTACACAGCTCCTGGGACAGATTTAACGATTGGCTTACCTAAAAACCATTTATGGGAAGGCGCTGGTAGTTATAACGCACGTGGGGAAGAATTCATGGCTAATATGCCAACAGAAGAAGTTTTCACTGCCCCAGATAGTCGCCGCGTTGATGGCTATGTCTCTAGTACAAAACCACTAAGTTATGCTGGCACAATCATTTCGGGAATGAAATTTACATTTAAAGATGGCAAAGTTGTTGACTTCTCAGCTGAACAAGGCGAAGAAGCATTGAAAAATCTATTAGCTATTGATGAAGGTGCCAAACACTTAGGAGAAGTTGCTTTAGTGCCAGATCCTTCACCAATTTCACAATCCGGTTTGATTTTTTATAATACATTGTTTGATGAAAATGCCTCTAATCATTTAGCCTTTGGTTCCGCCTATGCGTTCAACTTACAAGGCGGCACTGAGATGAGCGAAGAAGAATTAGCTGAAGCTGGTTTAAATCGTAGCCAAACACACGTGGACTTTATGGTAGGATCTGACAAAATGAATATTGATGGTATCAAAGAAGACGGGACGATTGTTCCAGTTTTCAGAAATGGCGATTGGGCATAAATTTAAAAAGAAGCAAGCCGTAAAAAATAACGGCTTGCTTCTTTTTATTTCAAATAAAAAAAGGCTTCTCAGCCTTGATACGTTCCTTATTCAATCAGACACATGGCGGCACTTGCTTAGTGCTGCTTCCTTCCGGATCTGACACAATTCACTAGCCCGCCATTGTCCTAGCCTTTCGGCAAAACCTAGTATAACGTATTTTTATTCTTTTGACTAGTCTTTCTTTTGATTTTTTAAAAGTTTCTCTTCTTTTTTCTTTGCCCGTAACTTTTTAAAGAACTGAACTAATAATAAGCGACACTCTTCTTCTAAAACTCCTGCTTCGACATAGGCCACATGATTGAAGCGTTCATCTTCTAATAAATTCATCAATGTGCCAGCAGTGCCTGCTTTAGGATCGGTTGCGCCATAATAGACTTCTGGAATTCGTGCTAAAAGCATCGCCCCACTACACATTGGACAAGGCTCTAAAGTTACAAATAATTGGGTTTCTTCTAGACGCCAATTTTCTATCCCGCGACACGCTTCTTGGATTGCATACATTTCTGCATGTGCCGTTGCTTCTTGACGTGCTTCTCTCAGATTATGCCCGCGACCAATAATTTCCCCTTGCTGAACAATTACAGCTCCAATAGGCACCTCAGCCAAACCTTCTGCTTTTTTCGCTTCTGCAATGGCTTCTCGCATAAAAAATTCTTTTTCTTCTTGTGTTAACGTTGTTTCTTTTTTTCCCAATTAATTTCCACCTTTCGGCTTTTTCCCACTAAACTTCTGTCTTGCTTCATGGTACAATAAATCAGTGAGGTGTGTCTATGATTATTGAAAATTTATCTCAGCTTTATCCCAAAGGCTATTTATCAAAAACAATTGGTTCCGAAGCCACCTATTCAATTCCTGTTGACGACCAATTTTTCATTGTGAATAAAGCTTTTTTAAGTATTAAAGAACAGCATTTGTTGGAAGCGCTTTTTCCTGTTTCTGAAAATCCAACAATAACTGGTAACCACCCTTGGTTCAGTTACTTATTTCAACAAGCAAAATTACCTGTCGAAGGGACCTTTCGTATGTTGCAAATTCAAACGAATGTCACAAAAGAATTACAAGCTGAATGGCAATTTAATTTAACGAAGATGTTTCCAGATACAGTTGATTGTTTCAGTCCAAGCAATAATATGTATATTTTAGTTGAAGAACAGTCAAAAAATACCTTTCAACAAGAAGAAATTCAAGGAATCTTTTTAACATTAGATACAGACTTTGATTGCGCTAGTGCTGTCTTTGTTGGTAATTTTTATTCCTCTGAAGATATTCTTCGCCGTTGTTTCCATGAAGAACAACGTATTTTTTCAGAAGAACTTAATCCCTATAGTCGAACGACTGTTTTTAGTTTAACTGATGTCGCCCTCCACTATTTTACCAAAGAAGCTATGAGCCAAAATGTACTTGTTGATCATTATCGTCGTTTATTAAATAAAGATACCGATATTCAGCCGATCATCAGCGCTTTGTGGAAAAATCAAGGCAATATCAGCTCCACTGCAAAAGATTTATTTATGCATCGAAATACTTTACACTATCGGTTGGAAAAGTTTTTTGAACAAACTGGCTTATCTTTAAAAAAAATGGATGATTTAATCTTTTGTTATTTGTTATTAAGAAAGTAGCACGTCCATTTTTCTACTGTATGTTTTTTATTCCCAATTAGAAAGTAGGCGTTCCAATGAAAATTACCGCATATGTCGCTAGTGCATTTAGTAAAAACCACGAAGGTGGCAACAAAGCAGGCGTTGTTTTTATAACACAGCCATTAACGAGAACCCAAAAAATGGCCATCGCCAAAGAACTAGGATTTGCGGAAACTGCTTTTGTTTCAGACTCAAAGATTGCTGATTTTCGCCTTGAATATTTTACACCAAAAGAAGAAGTCGACTTATGTGGCCACGCGACAATTGGTGCTTTCACCATCATGAAGCACTTAAATAGATTATTGCAAACAGAATATACAATCGAAACCAACAGCGGTTTGCTCGCAATCACGGCGAACAATGAACAACTATTTATGGAACAAACTGTCCCAACTTTTTATGATACGCTCACTTTAGAAGAATTGAGCGGCTGCTTTGATTTAAACGCAGTGACAACAGCTTTTCCTATCCAGATTGTGTCAACGGGACTAAAAGATATTTTGGTTCCCATTAAAAATGCGCAATCATTACACGATTTACAACCAAACTTTGAAAAAATTAAGTTACTTAGCCAAAAGTATGGAGTTATTGGGATGCATCTTTTTGCTTTGTCTGAGGAAAATATTAATTGTAGAAATTTTGCGCCCCTTTATGACATTGATGAAGAAGCCGCTACTGGTACATCAAATGGCGCGTTAGCTTGTTATCTTCACCATCACCATATTTTGCAAAAATCAAATTATACCTTTGCCCAAGGTGATAACTTAAACGCTCCTTCAGAAGTCTTAGTGCGTTTGAACACTACACCCCAAAAGACAATTGATCAAGTTCTAGTTGGTGGTAGAGGCTATTATGTCGAAACAAAAGAATTATTTTTATAAAAAAAAGATGGCCTAGGCCATCTTTTTTACTTCATTGCATCTTCAATAAATGTGAAAAAACGTTCTTTTAAAGAATCTGTATTGTCTTTAACTTTTTCGCCATATTCAGCTAATTTTGAACCGCCATCTTTCACACGATCGACAACATTTAAAACAGAATCTAATTCATCATCGGATAAATCATCGACAATCGATAATAATTTTTGGTTTCCATCAAATTTATCGTCTACAAACTTTTTAACTTTATAACGATTGGAAACATGAGATACCTTCTTAATAATTTTTTCAGAAGCGATGACTGCAACAGAGACACTTGCAACTGCAGCAATGCTTAAACCGATACCAATTTTTGTTGATGCTTTCATTTCCTTCAGCTCCTCTGTTATTTTCTACTTTAATCATAACATATTATTACTTTTATGCGTAATAGAAAGACCTTTGCTAGCACTTAGTCCCGTCGGTTGTTGCCACCAAATAAAATAACCAAACGTAAAAGTTGTAAAAAGGTCGAAAGCGCTGCTGCTACGTAGGTAAGTGCAGCTGCAAAAAGAACTTTTCTGGCCATTGGGACTTCTTCTTCAGTTAATAAACCACCTTCAGAAAGAATACTTAACGCACGTCTCGACGCATTAAACTCCACCGGTAAAGTCACCAATTGAAAAATCAAGGCTAATGAAAAAGCCAAAATTCCAATATTGATTAACGTTTGATTCCAACTAAATAAAACACCAATCAAAATTAGTGGAAAGGAAATGGTTGAACCGATGTTGGCAACTGGAACAATGGCTGCACGAAGACGTAAAGGCACATAGTTCGTATGATCTTGTACCGCATGTCCACATTCATGAGCTGCCACGCCAATAGCCGCGACCGATGTCGATTGAGCAGTTGCTTCAGATAAACTCAACATTTTGTTTCCAGAATTATAATTGTCAGTTAGATCGCCAGCGATTTGCTGAACTCCGACATCATTAATTTGTTCTTTTTGTAAAATATACTGTGCTGCCTGCGTGCCTGTAACATGTTTACTACTTCGTACTTGATCATATTTACGAAAGGTACTGTTAACATATGCGGAGGCCGCACCAGAAATCGCAATTCCGATAATTACCAATATATAGGTTGGATCGATTCCAAAATAAAAGGGCATCATTGTCCTCTACCTCCATCTTTTTTTCTTTATTGTAGCATGATAGTGAAAAAAAGGGAGCGACAAACGTTGTCTTTTGTTTAAAAAAATGATGAATTTTTCAAGAAAGTACCAAAACTAACAAAAGTGTCACTCAATTAACGGAAAAAAATATGGCAAATTTCCTAAAAAAAAGGCATACTATTCCTTGAGGTGAGGAAAATGAAAACATTACTAAAAATATTAATCCCCTTAGTCATTTTAGCCGGTGGTAGCTGGGGCGTTTATAATTACTATTACGGCGGAGAAGCCTATTATACACAAATCACAACATCTGGTGAAAAGAAAGATGAAAAATCGGCTACTAGTGAACCGATGACCATGTATTATTATCAACAACCCGCGTTTAATAAAAATGGCGAAGAAAAGACCATAGAATTAAACGAATATCGTGATCAACCGTTGCGTATGAAAGCCTATCTAAAATTGAAAGTTAATCCCCGTAAAGGCGTGATCAGTTGGAATGAAGTGACAGAAAAAGAAGTCCCAGAAAAAGCGTTAGAAAAATTAAAATAAAAAAACCGTTGGCAATCGACCAACGGTTTTTTCTTTATAATTGATTACTAATTTTTTCAATATTTTTTAGCATAATGGACACTGTGCCATCTGGATTATTAACGAATTCAATTAAATCGCCATTGCGGTAAACATCTAATGGAACAATTAATTCAATACCGTTATCCATTTTTAACTTTTGTTTGCCAAATTTCTTTTCAGAAATTTCCCGAGATTCTCTGACTGGCGGTGTTTTATCGACAAACTTCGACTCATTCACTTCTTCTTGATAAGCTAATTTAGCTGATACATTTTCTTTAAACACTTGCTCAGCAATCTGCTCATTGTCAATCGTTCCCGTTTCCTCAATGCTATCATACACCGCTTCTTTTACAGAAGCCATTAGTTCAAACTCATCTTCGTTAAATTTCTTTCCAATGCGTTTGACTGCTTTTTTAATTTCTTTGATATTTTCTTCCATTGATGGTGCTGCTTGCGTTTCTATCACTTTTTCAGAGAAATACCAGATTTTTTCTCCTGAAAATTCATATCTTTTCTCTAGTAATTCAAACGCTAATGTATCTAAGTCAACCGTTATTCCTTCATCTGGTTTTTGTGATTTTGAAGACAAAATTGCTCGGTTGATAATCAATTTGTTATAAACGGACTCTTCTTCATAATCGACGTAATGTGTGTAACTTTCTTTATAATTTAATTTAATCATTGCGACATGTAATACCGTATCTAATTCATATAAAATGAACAAGATATCGGCGCTAGGCGCATCTTCGCTTCCTGAATAAACATCATACCAATGTTGGGTAACTTCTTGGCTTTTCTTTACAAAATCACTAGGAGTCCCACGTAACGTATCAACAAAGGAACTATTTTCCGCCAATGTTCCAGTCTTTGTTTGTGCAGTCGAAAGTTTTGAAATTTTTGCAGTTAAATACGTTCGAATGTATTCAGTGGTTAAATCTAATTCCTTTTCAGAAAAAACAGGTGTCCCAGTTTCTCGATCAATAATGTGTAAAATTGCTTTTTTTAAATAAATATCCATTTTTATGCTCTCCTTTTCTCAACCTTTTTAGTCTAACTGAAAGAGAGAAAAAAGCCAATAGTTTCTATAAAAAGAAGAAGAATTCGTAGACATTTGTCTACGAATTCTCCTTCACTCCCAAAAGCGCTTATCCTTCTTCGCTATATAACATACCTGTTGCTTCATCAACTGGATCGACTTTATTAAAGATGCCTTTCTTTCTGAAAATATAAGTTAAGCCCATTGGTACGATAATGGCAATCACCATTGCGCCTAAAAACGGCAAGTAATATTGTGGGACAATGGATAAAATTCCTGGTAAACCACCGACGCCGATACTTGTCGCACGAACGCCCATTAAAGTGGCAAACATACCTGCCATTGCCGAACCAATCATGCCTGCAATAAACGGATAAACATATTTTAAGTTGATTCCAAACATCGCTGGTTCAGTCACACCTAGGTAACAAGAAATCATCGCTGGAATCGAAACTTGTTCTTCTTTTTTGTTTCCACGATGCATAAAGATAACCGCTAAAACCGCTGAACCTTGTGCAATATTTGATAGAGCAATCATTGGCCATAAGTTGGTTGACTGAAAGTCAGCAATCAACTGTAAATCAATAGCATTACTCATATGATGCAACCCGGTGATGACTAATGGTGCGTACATAAAGCCAAAGACAGCACCAAATAACCAATTAAATGTTGACGTTAATCCTGCATTTACGATATCAGAAACCCAACTACCAATCGTCCAACCAATTGGTCCTAAAATGACATGTGCAGCCAACACTGTTGGCACTAAAGCAAACAATGGTACAAAAATCATTGAAATTGCTTGAGGAATCACTTTTCTAAAGAAAATTTCAAGATAGGCAAGCAAGAAGCCGGCTAACATAGCAGGGATAACTTGCGCTTGATAACCAATCATGTTAACTTGAGCAAACCCAAAATCCCAGAAAGGAATTTCTGCTGCTTTAGTCGTCGCAACTGAATAAGCATTCAAAAGTTGTGGTGAGACTAATGTAATCCCTAGGACAATCCCCAAGATTTGTGTGGTCCCCATTTTCTTCGTAATACTCCACGTAATCCCAACTGGCAAGAAGTGGAAAATTGCTTCGCCAATTAACCATAAGAATGAATTGACTCCATTCCAAAATTGAGAAACTTCCACGATTGTTTGACCATCAAGAAAACCAAATGGAACCCCTTCCAAAATATTGCGGAACCCTAAAATCAATCCCCCGATAACAAGTGCAGGAATTAATGGTGTAAAAATCTCAGCTAAAACAGAAACAACTCGTTGAACAGGACTCAAATTATCTTTGGCAGCTGCTTTCCCTTCTTCTTTTGAAACCCCTTCTAAACCGGAAATTGCAGAAAAATCATTATAAAATTGTGGGACTTCATTCCCAATAATTACTTGAAACTGTCCAGCATTTGTAAAGGTTCCTTTTACAGAAGGAATATCTTCAATCACAGGTACATCCGCTTTTTTTGGATCTTTTAATACAAAACGCATTCGAGTTGCACAATGAGAAACAGCTGAAATATTTTCTTTGCCTCCTACTGCTTTCAACAACTGTTGTGCATCGCTTTGAAACTTACCCATTTTACATTCTCCTCTCAAACTTGTATATACAATTAAGTTGTATATACATCATACTTTATTATTCTTTTTTTGGCAAGCGCTTTCTTCCGAAAAAGTAATTTTATTTTTTACAAGTCCCTTGCCTTTTTTTAAAGAGTCAAACAGAACGCTTTTTTAGCTGCTTTTTTATTGCTATACTACAGAGGAAAAAACGAAAAGGAGTACGAAAATGTTTTTTAAAGAAATTCATCACGTGGCAATTAATGCCTCAAATTATCAAGCAACTAAAAATTTTTATGTCGAAAAGTTGGGCTTTGAAATTCTTCGCGAAAATCATCGTCCCGAAAAAAACGATATTAAATTAGATTTAAAATTAGGTAGCCATGAATTGGAAATTTTCATTTCTGATCAATTTCCAGCTCGTCCCTCTTATCCTGAAGCTTTAGGATTGCGTCATTTAGCTTTTAAAGTTGAACATATTGAAGAAGTGATTGCTTTTTTAAATGAACAAGGAATTGAAACAGAACCGCTACGAGTAGATGATTTTACGGGTGAAAAAATGACCTTCTTTTTTGATCCAGATGGGCTACCTTTAGAACTTCATGAATAACTACTTTAAATGTTAGGAGAAATTTTTATGACTGAAAGACTTACTTTAGAAGGCACAACCATAATTTATCAAACCACTATGACGATACAAACTTCACCTGAACATTTATGGACTTTTTTTACCGAAACAGAAAACATCATTAAATGGTTTCCTGAACTTCAAGTTGTTCAAAACGAAAGACCTACTGCTTGGCGCTTTGTAATCGATGATTTTGAAGAATTATTGCCATTTATCACTTTTAAACCAATGAAACAATTAAATGTAACTTGGGATACGGGAAATATTCAATTTATTTTGAAAAAAAAGGATACTCAGGAAACAGAATTAGCCTTTCGTGACTATTTGCCTGACAGCTTTACTACTGAACGTTTTCGAGATATTGCTGGTTGGTTCATTGTTTTACAACGATTAAAACAAGCAATTGAATCTCCCGAGAAAGACTTTATCGAACCTGATTTCTCCTCCATTGAACAACGATATTTAGAAAAAGTAACTGAATTATTACGAATTCAATAAAAAAACTCGAGCAATGCTAGATCGATATTCTAACATTGCTCGCATTTTTTTAATTATTTTTTTTCTTTTTGGACAGTGTCCACCAGCCAGTCATTGCTAACACTGCTGAACCTAAAATGGTCCACCATGAAGAATTTCTTTCACCGGTTGTTGGTAATGTTCCAGCTGTTTTTGGTTGAACTGCTGAGAGTGGTGTTGATGGTTTGCTCTGTGGGTTCAGGTCTGTTGTAGATTCAGGTTTTGCTGAATCAGTTGTGTTTGTTTCAGTTTTTTCTGAAGAAATTGTCGGTTCGTCAATGGTTGATTTTGGATGTTTGTTTTCAATTTCTGACTTTGGTTCTTCACTTGGCTTTACATGTGAATCTCCGGAACCTTGATTTTCTTCTTTTTCTGGAAGTGTTTCTGTTGGGACTTTTTTTGGTTTTTCTTGTAATTGATTATGCGTAGTTTGTAATTCTTTCAAAGCACGATCAACTTCTTCTTGTGTGGTATTGGCGTCATTGATGACACGTAAAGCTTCTTCCCGAGCTGATTTAAAGGTGTTCCAGCTCTCAGGAGTATAATCAGTTGAACGTAGAGTTGTGACTTGATTGTAGTAAGAACGCAAGGCATTTTTGTTCACTTTTACTTGAACATCACGTGCTTGTAAGCCTTTATGAGCAGCTTGTAACTCTTTCAGCACATGATCCACTTGCGCTTGTGTTGCATTTGTATCATTGATGATTTGCAAGGCTGCTTCGCGAGCTGCTTTGAATTTTTCCCATGATTCTGGTTGATAGTTTGTTGAATCTAAATTTGTCACTTTATTGTAAAAATCTCTTAGTTCGTTTTTATTAACAGGAACGATTTTGTTCAAACCAGCATGACTTTCTGTTAAGTTTTTCAAGGCAGTGTCGACTTGTTCTTGTGTGGCATTAACATCATTTATCACTTTTAAAGCTGCTTCACGTTTTTCTTTAAAAGCTTGCCATGATTCTGGTGTATATTCTGTTGAAACCAGGTTCATGACTTTGTTATAAAATTCTTTTAACTGCTCTTTGTTTACTTTTGAAGGATTGTTTTCGTTATTTTTATCACCGCTGTCTGGATTTTTATTATCAGGATCTGTTGGTTCAACTGGATCAATTGGTGGTTCTGGTTTTTCTGGATTTTTTTCTTCTGGATCGGTTGGTTCAACTGGATCAACTGGCGGTTCTGGTTTTTCACGATCATTTTCAATATCTTGAATTTTTTCTTCGATTACTTTCAAATCGTCTTGAGAATTTGATTCTTCGACTTCTTTGATTAGCGAATCTTTTTCAGTTTCTGTTAAATTCTCATTGTTAGTGATTGAGTCTTTGACTTTATTCTTGGCGTCGTTTAATTCGTTCGCTTCTTTTTCCGCTTTGTTGGTTTCACCTTGTTTGTTTGCTTTTTCATCAACTGAATTGACTTCGTCAACTGTTTTTGAATCCTCGACTTCTTTGATCAAAGAATCTTTTTCTGTATCGGTTAAGTCAGAATTGTTATTGATTGAGTCTTTGACTTTGTTTTTAGTGTCCTCTAACTCTTTCACTTCTTTTTCGGCTTTGTTAGATTCACCTTGTTTTTTAGCTTTGTCTTCAACCGAATTTACTTCGTCAATTGTTTTTGAGCCTTCAGCTTCTTTCGTTAAAGTATCTTTTTCTGTATCAGTTAAGTCAGAATTGTTATTGATTGAGTCTTTGACTTTGTTCTTGGCATCTTCCAATTCTTTTGCTTCTTTTTCGGCTTTGTTAGATTCACCTTGTTTGTTTGCCTTATCGTTAATTGAATTGACTTCTTCAATTGTTTTTGAGTCGTCGACTTCTTTGATTAGCGAATCTTTCTCAGTTTCTGTTAAGTTTTCGTTGTTATTGATTGAATCTTTGACTTTATTTTTGGCGTCGTTTAACTCTTTCACTTCTTTT
Organism: Enterococcus sp. DIV1337a; assembly: GCF_051712285.1. NCBI lineage: Bacteria > Bacillati > Bacillota > Bacilli > Lactobacillales > Enterococcaceae > Enterococcus > Enterococcus sp. DIV1337a. Next base: position 1,725,301 of record NZ_JBIOOP010000001.1, read on the forward strand.
TCAACTTTGTTAGTTTCACCTTGTTTGTTTGCCTTATCTTCAACTGAATTTACTTCTTCAATTGATTTTGAGTCGTTTACTTCTTTCAATAACGATTCTTTCTCAGTTTCTGTTAAATTCTCATTGTTAGTGATTGAATCTTTAACTTTATTTTTAGCGTCATTTAACTCTTTCACTTCTTTTTCAACTTTGTTGGTTTCACCTTGTTTTTTAGCTTTGTCTTCAACTGAAGTTACTTCGTCAATCGTTTTTGACGATTCCACTTCTTTTATTAGAGAATCTTTTTCTGCGTCGGTTAAGTCAGGATTGTTATTGATTGAATCTTTGACTTTGCTTTTGGTGTCTTCTAACTCTTTCGCTTCTTTTTCGGCTTTGTTAGTTTCGCCTTGTTTGTTTGCTTTGTCTTCAACTGAAGTTACTTCGTCAATTGTTTTTGATGATTCCATTTCTTTTGTTAGAGAATCTTTTTCCGATTCGGTTAAGTTAGGATTGTTATTAATTGAATCTTTTACTTTATTTTTAGCGTCTTCTAACTCTTTGGCTTCTTTTTCAGCTTTGTTAGCTTCGCCTTGTTTGTTGGCTTTGTCTTCAACTGAAGTTACTTCGTCAATTGTTTTTGAGTCGTCCACTTCTTTGACTAGTGAATCTTTTTCTGCGTCGGTTAAGTCAGGATTGTTATTAATTGAATCTTTGACTTTATTTTTAGCGTCTTCTAACTCTTTGGCTTCTTTTTCAGCTTTGTTAGCTTCACCTTGTTTTTTAGCTTTGTCTGCAATTGAATTTACTTCGTCAATTGTTTTTGAATTTTCGACTTCTTTGACTAGTGAATCTTTTTCTGCGTCGGTTAAGTCAGGATTGTTGGTGATTGAATCTTTAACTTTAGTTTTAGCATCTTCTAACTCTTTCGCTTCTTTTTCGGCTTTGTTAGCTTCACCTTGTTTGTTTGCCTTATCGTTAATTGAATTAACTTCGTCAATTGTTTTTGAGTCGTCCACTTCTTTAGCTAGTGAATCTTTTTCTGACTCAGTTAAGTCGTTATTGTTATTAATTGAATCTTTAACTTTGGTTTTGGCATCTTCTAGCTCTTTGGCTTCTTTTTCGGCTTTGTTAGCTTCGCCTTGTTTTTTAGCTTTGTCTGCAATTGAATTTACTTCGTCAATTGTTTTTGAATTTTCGACTTCTTTGACTAGTGAATCTTTTTCTGCGTCGGTTAAGTCAGGATTGTTATTGATTGAATCTTTAACTTTAGTTTTAGCGTCTTCTAACTCTTTCGCTTCTTTTTCAGCTTTGTTAGCTTCACCTTGTTTATCCGCTTTATCTGCAATTGAATTTACTTCGTCAATTGTTTTTGAATTTTCGACTTCTTTGACTAGTGAATCTTTTTCTGCGTCGGTTAAGTCAGGATTGTTATTAATTGAATCTTTGACTTTATTTTTAGCGTCTTCTAACTCTTTCGCTTCTTTTTCGGCTTTGTTAGCTTCGCCTTGTTTGTTGGCTTTGTCTTCAACTGAAGTTACTTCGTCAATTGTTTTTGACGATTCCACTTCTTTTGTTAAGGAATCTTTCTCAGTTTTGGTTAGATTACCGTTGTTATTGATTGAATCTTTGACTTTAGTTTTGGCGTCTTCTAACTCTTTCGCTTCTTTTTCTGCTTTGTTGGTTTCACCTTGTTTATCCGCTTTATCTGCAATTGAATTTACTTCGTCAATTGTTTTTGAATTTTTGACTTCTTTGACTAGTGAATCTTTTTCTGCGTCGGTTAAGTCAGGATTGTTATTAATTGAATCTTTGACTTTATTTTTAGCATCTTCTAACTCTTTGGCTTCTTTTTCAGCTTTGTTAGCTTCACCTTGTTTGTTTGCCTTATCGTTAATTGAATTAACTTCGTCAATTGTTTTTGAATTTTCGACTTCTTTGACTAGTGAATCTTTTTCTGCGTCGGTTAAGTCAGGATTGTTATTAATTGAATCTTTAACTTTATTTTTAGCGTCTTCTAACTCTTTCGCTTCTTTTTCGACTTTGTTAGCTTCGCCTTGTTTGTTGGCTTTGTCTTCAACTGAGTTGACTTCCTCAATTGTTTTTGAGTCGTCTACTTCTTTAGCTAGTGAATCTTTTTCTGACTCAGTTAAGTCGTTATTGTTATTAATTGAATCTTTAACTTTAGTTTTAGCGTCTTCTAACTCTTTCGCTTCTTTTTCTGCTTTGTTAGCTTCGCCTTGTTTTTTAGCTTTGTCTTCGATACCTTTGACTTCTGTACTATTTTTTGCTTCATCTACTTGTTTTTTCAACTCTTCTTTTTCAGTATCAGTTAGATGTTCATTGTTATTAATGGTATCTTTGGTGTTATTTTTTTGATGAATGAAGTTTTCTGTATCTTTGTTTTTTGCATCATTACTGATTTTTTCCAATTGTTCTTGGTTTGTGGCTTCTTTTATTTCTTTTTCAAAGCGATCCTTTTCTTCTGGTGATAGATTTTCTAAGCCATCTAAAATTTCTTGAACTTTTTGTTTTGCTTCATTTAATTCTTTGCGTTTTTGTGCTTCTTGATTTTCAAGATTTTTTGTTTCTGCATCGGTTAAAATCCCTTGAATTTCTTCCACTGTTTGAGCCTTATCAATGTTAGTGATAAATTCTTTTTTTTCTTCTGCCGTTAAATGATTTAATTCTTTGGCAATTTTATCCTTAGCTAATTCTTTTTCTTGACGAAGAGCCTCATCTTGATCTAACGCTTCTTGACGGATACCATTTACTTCATCGACTGTTTGTGCATTATTGATACGTTCAATCAGCTTTTCTTTTGTTATTTTATCTAAATTATCCAAACCATTAATCATATCTTTTGCTTTATTTTTGGCTTCGTTTAATTGTTTTTCTAAACGATTCGCTTCGTCTTTTTGTTGTGCTTGATCGATGATATTTTTTAACGCGTCTAAATCGTTATCAGGATTGTTTAATGCTTCGATTTGTTCAATGAATCCTTCTTTTTCCGCTGGCGTTAAGTCGACAAATTCATTGCTGATTTTGTCTTTTCCTTTGTTTTTTAATTCTTCAAACTGTTTTTCTTTTTCACGACGTGTTGTATCGTCTTGTTTGATTGCTTCTTCAACAATTTGATTGACTTCATCGACTGTTTTGCCGTTATTTACTTGATCACCAAAAGTAGCTTTTTCTTCAGTTGTTAAATCTTTTAATTCATTGATTTTATTTTGCGCATCTTTTTTCGCTGCTTCTAATTCTTTAGCTAAATGATTAGCTTCATCGGTTTGTCGTGCATCTTCCACAACTTGATTGATTTCTTTGACACTTTTGGCGTCGTTTAAACGTTCATTAAAGTGATTATTTTCTGTTTCTGTTAGGTTTTTTAAGTTATTTAATTCTTGTTGCGCGTTATCACGCGTTGCTTGGCGAGCAGCATCCAAATTTTTCATCTCTTCAACTACTTTATTTATCTGGTCTAAATTCGTCGCTTCATCAATTTTATTTTCGGCTGCTTGTTTTTCTTCATTTGTTAAATTCTTCAACTGATTGACTTCATTAATAGCCGCTTCGATTCTTGTATCATTTAATTTTGTGGCTTCTTCCAGAATCGTCGAAATGGTTTTGTTATCTTTGGCTGCATCAATCTTTTTCGCAAAGCCGGCTTTTTCCTCTTCTGTTAAACCAGGCAGCTGATTGATTTCTTGTTTTGCGTCCATTTTCGGTTTACGCGTTGGATCTGCTAAATTACGTGCGTCTTCTAAGATTTTTAGCGCTTCTTCAACCGTTTTGGCATTCATTACTTTCTCTTTAAATTCCGTCTTTTGTTTACTGGTTAAATTCAATTTATCAATTTTTTCAGAAGCATCTTTTTGGACTTGCGACAAGATTTTTTGGGTATTTTCTTCGATTGCTTCTACGACAATATTTTGAATTTGGTTAATTGTTTTGGCTTCTTTTACCCATTCAATATATTGTGATTTTTCTTCTGGTGTTAAGCCATTAAAGGTTCCTTCTTCATTGGTTAAAGCTTTCAAGCGGTTAATTGCATCAATCGCTTGTTTTTGCGCTTCTTCAAAGACTTTGATGGCTTCTGCACGTTCTTCGGCTTCTTTGATAATGGTTTCAATTTCCGCAATGGTCTCGGCATTTTCAATTCGTTCTGTAAAACTATTTTGCCAATTTTTCGGTAAAACCAATTGGTTGATTTCTGTTTTGGCTTCTTTTTTTGCATTAGCTAAATTCTGTGCATCTTTTTCATTAGCTTCTTTAACAACGTCTTTGATTTCTTGACCATTTTTCGTTTGGTTCACTTTTTGAACAAATTCATCTTTTTCTACTTGTGATAAATTCGGTAATTTTTGAATTGCTTCAATCGCATCTTTTTGTGCTTCACTTAAGGGGATAACCGTCAAAACACCAGCATTCGTATAAATACTTGCTTGGTCTTCACTTAAAACATCAGTCGCTTTCACTCCGTTTGATTTCACAATTAATTGGGCATAGTATTGACTAAAATCATCAGTTAATTGAACATTTTTTAACACCAATGTACGTCCAGTTTCACCAATAATTTTTTGTCCCTTGTTCTTTTGAGAGGGGTCGCCTTTAAACCATTGAATATAATACCCATTTTTCACATTTGGGTCATTGGCATCTTGGAACCATTCTTCATCATATCCTGAAATAGTGAACTTGGCGTCATCTCCTTCAACGACACGTTGATTGTCGGCACTTGGATCAATTCCGTTTCCGATTAAAATTGTTTTTGAACCAGAAATTGGTTTTCCATCACCAATATCAACAGTCGCTGTAATCGTTAAGGGACCAAACTTCGTTTTATCGTTAGTTAAAACCAAACGACCAGTTTTGGGATCAATTGTTCCTAATTCAGGATTATCAATCGACCATTTAACTTCTCCTTGACCATTTGTTGGGATAATTTGCACGCTAGGCTGAACAACAATCGATTCAGCCTGAATATTATCAAAACCGCCTTTTAAAATCCCTTCACGTAACGCTTCTGTCGTTAATTGGTTATTCACATAGTAATCACGTGGCGTGTCGACAACAATTTTTGAGACAGGATGTTCCACAATAAATTCAATCGAAGCAACATTAGAATACAAGTCACCACCACGACCAATCAACCGTCCTTCCCACCAAGTATGTTGTTGATAATAAGTGGTTTTGACTTTATCAGAAGTGACTGTTAATTTTTTGCTCTCGCCACCTTCTGTTTTCGGCACAACTTCCCATGTTTTTCCATCTGTGGAACGATACCATTGATATTTTGAAACGGCTAAAAGATTTGGCTTATCTAATAAAGTCCAATCAGCAGAAGGATTTAAAGTTACTGTCGTATTAATATCAGCAACGGTACTCATTGGCTGTTTGAAATAGCCTGAACGTAATGTATCCAACCCAGTGATCGAAACACCTCGAGGGGACGGGGGAAATTTCGGTACAATTTCATTGGCAACCGTTGTAAAATTCCGTTCTTCTTCTGCATGAGCAACCAGGCTTGAGGTAGTTGCTGAATAGGTGCCTAACGTTAATAAAACACTCGACCAAAGCAAGACTTTGCGGCTCTTCGTCTCCTTTTTTTGTTTGTTGTTGATTGTCATTAAAATTCCTCCCAAATAATTTTTCTAACAAAACACTCAATTTTCAGGCACGTTTTTAGGATAATCGTAGACAAAAAGCTACCACTATTTCTCAATTATTCGTTATCTTTTCTTTTATACTGAAAGGTGAGTATATCTATTTTACTAGGAGTATAAATAATATCCTAATCAATCTTTCTTATATAACGATCGTTTTAGACAATACAATTAAATTGTCTATTCATTCCATAAAAAAATTAAAATTACTATTTTATTAACAATTGAAGCATAAAAAAACCATTGAGAATTCCTCATTATACTCTTCTATTATCTTCATAATACCCACATTATTTTGAACAAAAAAAAGATTCGTTTTAAAAACGAATCTTTTTTTAGTATATTAATATTATTATTCTAGCAAACGAAAATATAAGTAAACAACTAAATCAATTAAGCAAACAACAAAAATTGCCAATAATACAAAAGAGACCCGCAATTCTGCAGCGTACATCCCTCGCAAACTAATTGTTGCCAAACATAACCCAAAAATCGTTGCCATTGTCACTTGTAACACAGTTCCTGGTTTTAGGGCATAAACAAAAATGCCAATCAAACTAGAAACAACCAGGTGTGTCAGTGGCAATTGAAGCCAATTCACGACAAACAAACTAAGAAAACACCCTAAAAGAGTTCCCCAAAAACGCGTCTTAATACGTGTGTTCATTTCTGCTTTCACAGGATGCAGGAGTAGAAAAACATTCATCGGAATCCAAATTATTTTAATACCTCCGACACTCCACATTAAAACAAAGCTCAGCGTAATAGTGAAACTCATCCGAACAGCTAAACGAAATCGTTGCACCCTTTCGTCAGGACTTTCTAAAAATTGTTTGAAACTTGTGATCCCCAAAAAAGTCTGTTGTAAGTCGTGCCAGAAATTAATAACCGCCAATTTTTGTTGCTTCATATTTAATTGAATGCTTTTATGGCCTCTACTCTTTAAGCTGGTTAGCTGACTTAATCCTGTTTGCCACCAAGCGTTTAGTGTTAAAGCCAATAAAAAAAGACCAATTAAAAAGGCCACAACTTGAGATTGCATCAAAAATGTATTTCCTTTAACCTGGATTAACTGACAAAACGTAAACATCATCAAGTAACTATGATACCGCATCGGCGTCGCAGATGAATAAAATAAATAAACAATTAAAAATGTCACACTACTATTTAAAATAATAGACCAGCTAAAGGAACTACTAGCTATAAATGCTAAAAAACTGATCACAAATTGCCTGATACTCATTTTGAGCAGCGCTACAAACGAATAATCTTTTTTATAGTTAATTTTAAACATAATAGTAAATACAGGCACCATAATTAAATAGCTTGGGGAAAATAAAAAATCCAATGTATAAAAACTAACCAAAAAAAAGGCGATGACTGGGAAAATGGCCCCAACATACGCAAAAAATTGCTGACTTTTTGTACTAAAAAAATAAATAACAATCACTCCAATATCGATTCCTTATCCATTGTAACATGCTTGTCAATTCCCTCTTCAAATTGAATATACCAATTCGTTAAAAATAAATAAAAAAGCAAATAAATACGCTTTCATTTCTCGTTTTTTGTGCTATAATCAGCCTATATGATATATCATTTAAAACAAAGGAGCTACTTTCATGAATATTCAAGCGATTGATACGCGACACGGAACTGCCAACCAACATAGTTTTTCAAATGGGAATTGTCTACCCTATACTGGCGTGCCATTTGGGATGAACTTTTACGCCCCGCAAACAACCGACCAAAAAGGCAGCTGGTGGTTTCATCCAGAAGATCGAACATTTCAAGGCTATCGAGTAACGCATCAACCAAGTCCTTGGATGGGTGATTTTAGCCATTTATTAATGACCCCTGTCAGTGGTTCATTGTCGGAACTTTCTTTATTCCATGCCCAAAGTTCTTATCGTCCAGAAGAAAGCCTTTTTTCTCCTGTCGAAATTAACTTAACTCAATTACGCTATCAAATAACTTCTCAATTAATCCCAAGCATGTATGGTGGTATCTTAACCATGGATTATCAACAAAAAGATAATCACTTACTACTAACTCTGCCTGGACGTTATCAAGTAAAACAATTAGATGACCATCAAGTGGCTGTAAAAGTCATCAACTATTCTGGTTGTGAAGATCCAGATTTTCGTTTTTATTTTGTGCTTCATTTTGAACAGCCTTTGACCAAATGGTTTGCCCCTTCTTCAGGCGAAGATGGCAAAATCCTTCTTTCTTTTGGAAATATTGCTCAACAAGTTGTTCATTTTAGTAGTTCATTTATTTCTGAAAAACAAGCGCAGTTAAATTTAGCGCGAGAAATCTCTTTCCGTTCTACTGAGATGCTACAACAAGGAATCGCAGATTGGCAGAATTATTTCGATCGCCTTAAAGTAACGCATGAAAATCCTGAACATACTAAAACGTTTTATCATACACTGTATCGAACATTCCTATTTCCACAAACCTTTTATGAATTGGACGAAAATCAGCAGCCAATTCATTATGATACGTTTTCACAAACTGTTCGCCCTGGTGTGCTATATACCAATAATGGCTTTTGGGATACTTACAAAACGGTCTACCCATTGTTCTCGCTGATTGCTCAGGAAAAATACGAAGAGATGCTAGAAGGCTTTTTAAATAGTTACAACGAAACAGGTTTCTTGCCAAAATGGTTATCGCCAGATGAGCGTGGTTTAATGCCTGGCACCTTGATTGACGCTGTCATTGCTGATGCCGCCGTGAAAAAGATTCGTCCTGACTTGATGCCTCAGTTCCTAGAAGCGATGAAAAAAGGCGCCACACAACAAAGCGAACGAGAAAATTATGGACGTCAAGGAACTCTGGATTATCTAAAATATGGCTATGTTCCTTCAACCTATCATGAATCTGTCAATCATACCTTAGACTATGCGTATAGCGATTTCTGTATTTCACAAGTTGCAAAAACATTGAATGATTTAGAGACAGCAACGTTTTATCGTCAACAAGCCTTGAATTATCAACAACTTTTTAATCCTGAAACTGGCTTTATGCAAGCAAAGGATACTGAAGGCAATTTCCGTCCTGACTTTTTAGATATTCGTTGGGGCAAAGATTACGCCGAAGGAAGTGCTTGGCAATCAAGTTTTGCGGTCTATCAAGATTTTGCAGGTTTGATTAAGCTATATGGTAGCGAGTTAACTTTCGAAAAAAAATTAATTCAGCTTTGCAATCAAGCGCCTAACTTTAACGTTGAAGGCTATGGTTTTGAAATTCATGAAATGAGTGAAATGGCGGCAATTGATTTTGGTCAATTAGCTATCTCAAATCAACCAAGTTTCCATTATCCGTTTCTATTCAGCTACATTGGTAAACCAGAGATGGCTCAACCACTTTTAAAACAATTGATGCAAACATTTAATGCTTCACCAACTGGCTATCCAGGCGATGAAGACAATGGTAGTATGTCTGCTTGGTATATTTTTAATAGCTTAGGCTTTTATCCAGTCACACCAGGAACTGGTGAATATGTAATCGGGATGCCTTTAGTCCAGACGGCGGAAGTAAAACTGTCAAATGGTAAACACTTAACCATTCAGACATCACCGAACAAAGTCCAACAACAATTTATTCATGAAATTCAGTTAAACCAAGAAAAACATACTGCACCTTATTTTACTCATCAAGAACTATTAAACGGCGGGACTTTAGATTATCAATTAGGGATCGTCCCGAATCCACAAAACACAGCAGAACGACCGTTTTCATTAAGTACGGAAAAATAATAAAAAGAAAGATGTTCAATTTTTATGAACATCTTTCTTTTTATTCTTCGACACCTGCGTAATTTGACTGGTATTGTTCTCGAAATTCTTTTGGCGTAATTCCATTTAATTTTTTAAACATTTTTGAAAAATAATTGGTATTATTGAACCCTACTTTTTCTGAAATTTCGTTGATTGTATCATCCGTGTACAATAATAATTTCTGGGCATGCTTGGTACGCACTTGATTCAAATATTGAGAAAAACTCCGCTTGGTTTCTTTTTTGAAAATTTGGCCTAAATAACTAGGGTTCAAATGAAGCTCATCCGCCACCATTTTTAAGTTTAGTTCTTCTAAATAGCCTTGTTCAATTCTTTCTACAGCTTGGCTAACACTTTCTGAATATTTTTTTATTTTAGGTTTATTTTTCACTTCTGTTAAGACTTGCTGCATTAACGCATACAGTGTATTAAGATTGTTGCTAGCTCGAATTTCTTCCACGATTTTTTCATAGTTTTCTTCTAACACAGTTGGATACTGACGAGAAATATCTGAAAAAAGTAAAAAGACTACATAGCGTACATATTCTGGTGTAGCGTGTTGTTGACTTAACTGATTGAAAATGGCATCTAATTCCCGTTGAATGGTCTGCATATCCCCAATCATCAAGGCTTGGTTAAACGCTAGAAAAGTAAAATCTTCTGCCGAACGATTCATTTGTTCTTTTTGATTATTTGGCAGAAATTCTTGATAGAACGTTTCAATTGCTTGCAACTGTTTTACTTTCTCATAACTTTCATAAACCGTTTCCCATTCGTTGACAGATTCCCCTACAAAAATCTGACCTTGACCAGCTAGAATAGCTTCTATTTCACGAATAAATAAGAACGCTTCTTGTCTGGCCCCTTTATAGATAAGTAACAATTGGTGGTACGTACTCATCCAACTTTCAATGAATAACAGTTGGCCTTTTTTCATAAATAGTTCCTTGATTGTTTCTAAAAATGGCATCTCAGCTTCAACCAATAAAACGGTGAAATCACCTAGTTTTATAGTCGCAAATTGCTGCATTAACTCTTCGTATTCCCCTTCGCTGATTTCATCATTAAGCCAACGCATCAAGCCATTTTCTAGATATAGACGCACGCGGGCATGGGATTTTTTTTGTTGGTCCAATTCTGTTTTAATTCTCTGGATATTGGCTAATAGTTCTTGCTTATTGACTGGTTTCAAAAGATAATCTTGGACCTGCAAAGCCATGCCTTTTTTGACGTAATCAAACTCTTGATAACCTGATAAAATTAAACTAATAAATTGATGCCCTTTTTTCTTTGCTTGCTCAATTAATTCGATCCCACTCATTTCCGGCATCGTAATATCTGTTAATAAAACATCAATGGATTCTGTTTCTAAAAAAGCCAATGCTTCTTGCGCACTACGCGCTGTTTTAACAATTTCAAAGCCTAACTCTTGCCAAGGAATAATCCATTTTAAGCCTTCTAAAATCATATATTCATCATCAACAAACATCACTCGATACATTTTTTCACCCCTTATGCTACAAAAGAAAGACGAATTGTCGTCCCTTCTCCTTCTTTCCCTTCAATCGTTAAACCATAACTCTCCCCAAAAAAGCGTTGTAAACGTTCATGAACATTTCTTAACCCAATGGATTGTTCCGTTTCTATTTCTGTTTGATTTAAACGTTCGCGAATTTCCTCTAACCGATTGGCGGTAATTCCTTTTCCATTATCCACAACAGCCACAATAATTTTTTCGCCTTCTCGGTAGGCGTGGACCTTGATAGCATTGTCTTGTCGTTGATAGTCAATTCCATGCACAAAATAATTTTCGACAAGCGGCTGAATGATAAACTTAGGAATTTCAACATCAGCAATTGTTTCTTCTATTTCGAACTTATAGGCAAATTGATCGGGATAACGCATTTGATACAAATACACATACTTTTCGCAAAATAAGATTTCCTCTGCCAAAGTCGTGGTTTTTTCTTGGTTAATATTATTCCTAAGTAGTGTTGAAAAAGCATAGACAACATCAGCTAGTTCTTCTTGTTGCCGACTCAAGGCATACATGCGAATATATTCCAACGTATTATAAAGAAAATGAGGATTAATTTGCGACTGTAACGCTCTCATGTGGGCATCACGTTGCTTAATTTCTAAAGTATAAATATCGTGAATGTATTGATCTAAACTGTCTACCATAAAATTAATCGCGGAAGCAATATCATTCAACTCTTCCTGAACTTGATTCGTATCAATTCGTTCTTTTAAATTGCCATCGCCAATGGCTCGTGTCGCTTCTAAAATTAATTGGACTTGTTGAGAATAGCGTTTAAACAAGCGGTTTAAGCCCACTAATAAAATAACAATCAAAAGTAAACCAATCCCTAAAATGGCCGCATAGTTCATAAACAATTGTTGAAATAAGACTCGGCGGCTTGTTAACAAGAGAATGGTGCTCCGGCCACTGCTTTCTATTTCCGTAATATCATAGCGAGTATGAAAAACCTGTTGGATGTCACTATCGGTGTGCATTCTTTTATCTAGTTGCTGCTCTTCTTCTTTAGTAAATTGCGCTTTTTCAGAAAAAATTTGATTCCCAGCACTATCATAGATAAACGCATTAATGCCTGATTTTTTCAATAAGTCTGCTTGATTGCCTAGTAACTCTTGACTTGAAAACACAGTGTACAATTCTCCCAGCGGTTGTCCTGTATAAGGATCGGAGATAATTCGCATTAGTTGAAAACCATGTTTTTTAATTGATGACATATCCATTTTTTTCCCATTTGTAGCTGTGCGATTGGCGAACAAAACCTGATCAAATTCATCTAAACGAATAATCACTTCTTCTAAGTCAGGAAACGTGCTAAATAAAGTACTTAAATTATTTCCAAAGTGGGTACTGACCCGATCTTCCGACCATTGGCTATAAGTATAGTCAAAATACTCAGGAGGAGAAAGTTCCATATATTTTCGCATGTTTTCAATTTTACTTGCAGAGCCAGCTAATTCATTAATCATATTCGTCGCTGCATTATTTTTATTCGTTACATAGCTGTCAATTTGGGAAACGGCGTTATTTTTTTGTGAATCAATGGATAACTTAATTGTATAAGTAACATAAACGCACAAAGCAGCCACCGTTAACAAAATAATACTTGTTAACAGTAGACTGTATTTTTGTACTAATCGATTTAATAAATATTTTTTTTTAAACAGTTTTTTGAAGATTCGCTTCATTTTGTTCCAACTTTCCATCAATAAACTGGCGATTTTTACGCGTGACATAGGCACACCACATCATAATTAAGGCAAACGAAGCAAATAGTAGCAGTCCTTTCATCTTCCAAGTTAAAGCAACGATACTAATTACACCGAATAAGACTTTAAAAAATACACCGAGGTTTAAAAAGATACTGATAAATGAAAGCTTCATTAAATCAATAGTTGAGATAAAATAGCTTCCTTCATATAGTAGCATATAAATATAAAAAATAACGAGTATTAGTGAAACAAAAAATAAAATAAAAGTAATAATTAACCACATTATCCCAGTAAATTGAACGGCTAAATAAATATTATAAAAAATAAATCCTAAAGTGAAGAGAAAAAGTAAAAAATAACAGTTACTTCTTTTAAAATGTGCTTTCCATGATTCAAATGCTCGTTTAACGGTGATTGCTTGATAATTCATGCCCTCTTCCAAAATGAAATCAGTCATCATTTGGAGTGCTGGACCAACACCAAAAATAATCCCTCCAGCTAAACTAAATAACACAAACAGTAAATTTAGTTTGATTACTGTCCAGGAAAGGTAAAACAACCGTTGAATCCCTGTACTTTCCATCTTCCTCTTCCTTTCTATTATGTAAAAGGCTGAACCAAAAGCGCTCAGCTAATGCCTCAGCCTCCTGTGATTATTTTTGAGATTGGATATATTCGTCTAATTGTGTTTGCATTTCTTTTTGAACTTTATCCCAGCCAGCTGTTTTCAAGTCATCCATTAATTTTGGAAGTGTTTCTTCTGGATCAACAGTTCCTGTATTTAAGCTTGCTGCGTAACGGTTCATAACTGTAGCAACGTTAGTGATTTCAGTTTTCACTTTATCATTTACAAAAGTGAAACCAAGAATTGGTGAATCTTTTGCTTCTTCGATGCTCTTATCACGTTCTTTAACCATTTCTTCAGTGACAGATTCTTCTGGCCAAATGATTAAGTTGTTTCCTGTGTTCCAAGCACTCAAATGAGTTGTTGGTGTGTAATCTTTCAATAATTTCACGCGATCATCGCCAACTTTTTCATATTGTTTGCCTTCTTCACCATAAACAAGTCCGTTTAACAATTCTGGATTGCTGTTTAATAAGCCTAGCAATTCAACAGCTTTTTCTTTGTTTTTAGACGTATTGGCAACAACATAGTTAGCCATTTGCGCTTGTGATGTTGTTTTTAATGGTTCTGTTAGTGGGCGAGAAACAAGTGGTTTGCCAGCAGCTTGTGTTAAGATTGTATCACCATAATCCATAGGTCCTTGTGTTTCTTGACGCATGAACCAAGTATTGGTATTTAAGTCATATGGTGTTGTACTTGTAGCAGCATCTGTTGGAATTAAGCCATCTTTATACCATTGATGTAAGACTTTTAAATTATTAATCATGTCTTTGTCGGCATATTGGTTAATAATTTTTGGTGAGCCAGTATCAGTTGTTTTTACTGCAAATGGATATTGGTTACCAATAGGGAAGTCATAATTACCTGTTGCAAAGAATGTTTGGCCGATAGCAAAAGCAGCAATATTTGGTTCTTTTTTATGGAATTCTTTTAGAACTTCCGTTGCACTTTCATAACTACCATCAACTTTACTAATATCTAAATTGTATTTATCGACATATTCTTTATTAAAAGTTAAAACTTGTTGACCGTAAGAGTTACCTAAAATTGGGAACGCATACAGTTTTCCATTGATCGTATTTCCTTTAATATAGTTATCTGGCAATTGATCATAGGCTTCTTTGGCATATTTAGGTGCTAACTCAGTTAAATCAGCATAGGCGCCTTTTTGTGCATTCGTTGCATAATTTTGTGCTAATGAAATATCATAGCTTTCACCAGAAGCAACGATTGTTGACATTTTTTGGTCCCAATCGCCCCAACCAACAAATTCCATTTTTAATTTTGCCCCAATTTTTTTCTCGATAATTTTATTCGCATTATCGATTAATTGGTCATAATTATCTGGTTTGTCCCCAACACGATACATTAATAACGTTGGTGTACTATCATCACCTTTTGACGCTGCATCTTTTGAAGATTTACCGCACGCGCTCAATCCTACAGCTAAAGCTGCTGCGCCAGCTACGGCTAATCCTTTTTGCCATTTTTTCATTCCTTATTTCCTCCTGTACAATTTTATTCTTTCACGCCACCGATTGTTAAACCACCCACGAAATATTTTTGGAAGAATGGATAAGTTAACGCAATTGGTAACGTAGATAAGACAACAATCGCCATTCGAGCCGATTCACTTGGTAGAACGCCTAACCCTTCTTGTGCTGCTGCACCCATATCCGTACTTCTTGATAAGAACTCTAAGTTGTTTTGAATTTTCATCAATAAGTACTGTAATGGTACCAAGGAATCTTTTTGAATGTAAAGTAATGCATTGAACCAATCGTTCCAATAACCCAAAGCCGCAAACAAACTAATTGTGGCAATCCCTGGAACGGCTAGTGGTAACACAATGCTGACAAAAATGCGCATTTCACTTGCGCCATCAATACGCGCTGATTCAATAATACTGTCAGGCACGGTTTTCTTGAAAAACGTTCGCATCACTAAAATATTAAATGGTCCTAAAGCTAAAGGCAAAATTAACGCCCAAATTGTATCTTTCAATTGCAATAAGTTTGTCATTACTAAATAGTTCGCAACCATCCCTGGTGAAAATAACATTGTAATTAACGCAAACAATGTAAAGAATTTTTTAAATGGAAAGTTGGAACGAGAAATGACATAGGCATATAATGACGTCATTGTTGCATTGACAATCGTCCCTGTCACCGTAATGAAGACCGTTACCCCTAAGGCATGAATAATGCGTTGACTCATTGCCCCTTGGAAAATGTAACGATAGGCCTCCAATGAAAATTCTTTTGGCCAAAACCGGTAGCCGTTTGCTGCTAATGATCCTTCACTTGTCAATGAAATCATAATAACAAAGAAAAACGGAACCACACAGGAAATAGCAAAAATAGCAATGACAATATTGAAAATCAAATTCGCTGTCGGATTGAAGGATCGAACGTTAACGCTAGTGACTTTTTTCTTTTTCATAATCCTTCCTCCTAAAATAGTGCTGAATCTGGTTCAATTCGACGAACAACTAAATTCGCAATTAATAACAAACATGCCCCAACGACAGATTGATATAACGCTGCAGCTGCCGTCATGCCTACATCACCAGTAGCCGTTAAGCCATTGTAAATATAGGTATCTAACACACTTGTCACGTTGTAAAGCGCACCTGAGTTTCTTGGTACGATGTAGAACAAACCAAAGTCTGCTCTGAAGATACCGCCGATGTTTAAAATTAATAAAACAGACATCATTGGTAAAATTTGTGGAATCGTAACATTTTTTATTTGTTGCCATTTGTTGGCACCATCTACCATCGCTGCTTCATAGTATGTCGGATCAATCCCCATCACAGAAGCATAGTAGATAATACTGTTGTAGCCTAGACTCTTCCAAACATTTAGGAAGACAAAAATTACTGGCCACCAACGTGGATCTGCATACCAGTTAATCATTGTGCCGCCATTACCAGTAATCCATTGATTCAAAATCCCTTTATCCGGACTTAAAAAGGCATAAACAAAATAGTTAATAACCATCCAAGATAAGAAATATGGTAGCAATGACATCGTGTGATAAACTTTAACCAAGCGACGATTTCTTAATTCACTCATAATAATAGCAAAAGCAATCGCGAAGAATAAGTTAAAGGCTAAAAAGACGACATTGTACAAAATGGTGTTTCTAGTAATTAACCAAGCATCTTTTGATGCAAATAAAAATTTAAAGTTTTCAAAACCAACCCAAGGACTTTCTCTTAAACTAGCTAAGAAACCATCTGGCGAAATATGAAAATCTTTAAATGCGACCACATTAGCTAAGACTGGTATATAGAAGAAAAATATAAACCAGATAAATCCTGGTAACGCCATAAGGACTAAGGCCTTATAACGCCATACATTTTGAAAAAACCCGTTTTTCTTCTTCATTCGTTTCGCTCCTTTCATAAATATAATAGCGTTTTCATAATAGCTTTTTAAGGAACAAATTATAGGATTTGAGAAACAAATTATAGATTTTGTGTCATTTTAAGGTGAAAATTTGCCGAATAGACTTTTCTTTGTGAAAACGTTTATCTGATATTTTTTTAACAACTGCTTAAGAACCTTAAAAATAATTGGATAAATCTCACTCATAAAGCGGTTTCGCTAGTGCGTATTTGTTGTATAAAAGCTGAGAACTTGTTATTTTCACAAAGGATATTATCTAATTATTTTTGAGGAGGACTATTTTTGAATTTTATCCGTAAAAACACTAGAGCAATTATTTTAATTGTGGTTTATTTTTTCACAGTTTTAATGCAAGCTGGTTCTTTATTATTATTAGCTATTTCACTACTATTTAATAATAATTTAGTAGAATCATCTTTTGCAAATCTCGTAACAGGCTTGACTATTACTGCTATTGTGGGAATAGTTTTATTTTGGAAAGAAATTGTTGCAGGGTTCGACTATTTTAAAGAAGAGACCCTTTGGCGTATTTTTAGCATTTTCTTATGGGTGGGACTGATTTTTTTAGTCGATGTCATTATTCAAAAAATAATGAGTAATTATCAAAGCGGTAATCAACAAGAAGTTCTTTCATTCGGTAATCAAGTGCCTTTATTGGTTATTTTATTCTTTTTAGCGATATTAGGGCCAATTGTCGAAGAACTAGTTTTCCGACAAGTGCTAATGAATTGTTTATCAGAGACAATCGGTATAGCCTTCGCAACCGTGATTTCAATTTCCCTGTTCACCTTTATGCATATACAACAGCCTCTTGATTTTCTCGTTTATCTGCCTGGAGCTATTTTATTATCTGCGGCTTATTTAAAATCAAATCGCTCGATTGTATTTGTCATGGCTATTCATATTATTAATAATATGTTGGGTTTCTTGTTATAAATCAAAAAGAGTTGGAGACATAGGTCATTTTGACTTATGTTTCCAACTCTTAAATTTTCAGCTAATTAGTCGCTCTAAAGCAATCGATTTTGTTTACTCCTCTTTTTCTTTGTTTTTCTTTATAACATAGAGAATTAATACAATTAAGATCAGTCCTACACCCAGATACGCAAATATTTTTTGGACTTTTTCTCCTGTTTTTGGTAAATAGGATGTTTTAGACGTTTCTTTCTTGTTTATGGCAATTTCATTTTTACTATTTTTTGTAGGTTTATTCTTGTCTGTAACAACTTTTTTTGTTTCCTTTTTATTTTCCGCTGGTTCTTCGGGTGTAATGGGCACCTCTGGTTCTTCGGGCGGATTGACTGTGTCATCTACTTTGGCTTTGTTAAGAATTGTTTCGCCCGCTTTGGCTTCTTCGTTAACAATTACTTTGAAACGAATACTCCGTTCTTTCGTATCCGTGATACTTGGGTATTCCGCTGTAATTGTGCCGTTGGTCTCTTTCAAGCTGGTTGGCTTGGGTTCATCACCGACACTTGTCAGGCTATCTTTGACATATGTCAGTCCTTTTGGTAGTTGGTCTGTGATAACCACTTTGTTTAAGACGCCGTTTTCGACAGTGTTGCGGAAGCTGATGGTGTATTCGATTTCTTCCCCTAGTTTTGGTTTGGCGGTATTAACAGTTTTTGTAGCGGTTAATTTCCCTGCTTTCGCTTCTGGCACCACCGGCACCTCTGGTTCTTCGGGCGGATTGACTGTGTCATCTACTTTGGCTTTGTTGAGAATTGTTTCACCTGCCTTAGCTTTTTCGTTGACGATTACTTTGAAGCGAATACTCCGCTCTTTCGTATCCGTGATACTTGGGTATTCCGCTGTGATTGTGCCGTTGGTTTCTGTCAAGCTGGTTGGCTTGGGTTCATCACCGACACTTGTTAGGCTATCTTTGACATACGTCAGTCCTTTTGGTAGTTGGTCTGTGATAACTACTTTGTTTAAGACGCCATTTTCGATGGTGTTGCGGAAGCTGATGGTGTATTCGATTTCTTCCCCTAGTTTTGGTTTGGCGGTATTAACGGTTTTTGTTGCGGTTAGTTTCCCTGCTTTTACTCGAGGTGTGATTGGTTCTTCGGGTGTAATGGGCACCTCTGGTTCTTCGGGCGGATTGATGCCATCGTCTACTTTGGCTTTGTTGAGAATGGTTTCGCCCGCTTTGGCTTCTTCGTTAACAATTACTTTGAAACGAATACTCCGTTCTTTCGTATCGTTGATACTTGGGTATTCCGCTGTGATTGTGCCGTTGGTTTCTGTCAAGTTAGTTGGCTTGGGTTCATCACCGACACTTGTCAGACTATCTTTGACATATGTCAGTCCTTTTGGTAGTTGGTCTGTGATAACCACTTTGTTTAAGACACCGTTTTCGACAGTGTTGCGGAAGCTGATGGTGTATTCGATTTCTTCCCCTAGTTTTGGTTTAGCGTTATTAACGGTTTTTGTTGCGGTTAGTTTCCCTGCTTTTACTCGAGGTGTGATTGGTTCTTCGGGTGTAATGGGCACCTCTGGTTCTTCGGGTGGATTGACTGTGTCATCTACTTTGGCTTTGTTAAGAATTACTTCACCGGCCTTAGCTTTTTCGTTCACGATTACTTTGAAGCGAATACTCCGCTCTTTCGTATCCGTGATACTTGGGTATTCCGCTGTGATTGTGCCGTTGGTTTCTGTCAAGCTGGCTGGCTTGGGTTCATCACCGACACTTGTCAGGCTATCTTTGACATATGTCAGTCCTTTTGGTAGTTGGTCTGTGATAACTACTTTGTTTAAGACGCCATTTTCGATGGTGTTGCGGAAGCTGATGGTGTATTCGATTTCTTCCCCTAGTTTTGGTTTGGCGGTATTAACGGTTTTTGTAGCGGTTAATTTGCCTGCTTTCGCTTCTGGCACCACCGGCACCTCTGGTTCTTCGGGCGGATTGACTGTGTCATCTACTTTGGCTTTGTTAAGAATTGTTTCGCCTGCCTTAGCTTCTTCATTGACGATCACTTTGAAGCGAATACTCCGTTCTTTCGTATCCGTGATACTTGGGTATTCCGCTGTGATTGTGCCGTTGGTTTCTGTCAAGTTAGTTGGCTTGGGTTCATCACCGACACTTTTCAGGCTATCTTTGACATACGTCAGTCCTTTTGGTAGTTGGTCTGTGATAACCACTTTGTTTAAGATGCCGTTTTCGACAGTGTTGCGGAAGCTGATGGTGTATTCGATTTCTTCCCCTAGTTTCGGTTTGGCGGTATTAACGGTTTTTGTAGCGGTTAGTTTGCCTGCTTTCGCTTCTGGCACCACCGGCACCTCTGGTTCTTCGGGCGGATTGACTGTGTCATCTACTTTGGCTTTGTTAAGAATTGTTTCGCCTGCCTTAGCTTCTTCATTGACGATCACTTTGAAGCGAATACTCCGCTCTTTCGTATCCGTGATACTTGGGTATTCCGCTGTGATTGTGCCGTTGGTTTCTGTCAAGCTGGTTGGCTTGGGTTCATCACCGACACTTGTCAGGCTATCTTTGACATACGTCAGTCCTTTTGGTAGTTGGTCTGTGATAACCACTTTGTTTAAGATGCCGTTTTCGACAGTGTTGCGGAAGCTGATGGTGTATTCGATTTCTCCCCCTAGTTTCGGTTTGGCGGTATTAACGGTTTTTGTAGCGGTTAGTTTGCCTGCTTTCGCTTCTGGCACCACCGGCACCTCTGGTTCTTCGGGCGGATTGACTGTGTCATCTACTTTGGCTTTGTTAAGAATTGTTTCGCCTGCCTTAGCTTCTTCATTGACGATCACTTTGAAGCGAATACTCCGTTCTTTCGTATCCGTGATACTTGGGTATTCCGCTGTGATTGTGCCGTTGGTTTCTGTCAAGTTAGTTGGCTCGGGTTCATCACCGACACTTTTCAGGCTATCTTTGACATACGTCAGTCCTTTTGGTAGTTGGTCTGTGATAACCACTTTGTTTAAGATGCCGTTTTCGACAGTGTTGCGGAAGCTGATGGTGTATTCGATTTCTTCCCCTAGTTTCGGTTTGGTGGTATTAACGGTTTTTGTAGCGGTTAGTTTGCCTGCTTTCGCTTCTGGCACCACCGGCACCTCTGGTTCTTCAGGCGGATTGACTGTGTCATCTACTTTGGCTTTGTTAAGAATTGTTTCGCCTGCCTTAGCTTCTTCATTGACGATCACTTTGAAGCGAATACTCCGCTCTTTCGTATCCGTGATACTTGGGTATTCCGCTGTGATTGTGCCGTTGGTTTCTGTCAAGCTGGCTGGCTTGGGTTCATCACCGACACTTGTCAGGCTATCTTTGACATACGTCAGTCCTTTTGGTAGTTGGTCTGTGATAACCACTTTGTTTAAGACACCATTTTCGACAGTGTTGCGGAAGCTGATGGTGTATTCGATTTCTTCCCCTAGTTTTGGTTTGGCGGTATTAACGGTTTTTGTAGCGGTTAGTTTGCCAGTTACTTCTTCGTCTGCAATTTTTGCTTCTACTATATTAGAAGTTTCGTTGATTTTTGCAGATGTTAAAATATCTACTGCCTCAATGGTTGCGCTATTAGGCACTAATTCATTTGCTTTTGCTCGTTCATTTATCTGAGCTTTAAATTCGTAAATTGTTTCTGCTGTATCAGCTTTGTAGCTACCTCCTTGTGTAGCAGTTGCACCATTACCGACACGGACTATAATTTCTTTATTGGTTTCATCATATTCAGCTTGATCATCGCCTGAAGCATCCGTTTTTTCACCAGAATTTGGTCCACTAATAATTTTTAAAGAGCCTGGCACATAATTTAAGCGAGTATCTAGTGCATCCTTCGAGACTGAATTTATCGCTTCTGAATCAGCTTTTGTATTTTTTAGTGAGACACGGTACGTGATCGTTTCACCAACTTTGTAAGTTTCTTTTGGTTCCACAATTTCTTTCTTAATTTCAAATTCAGGCGTTTCTGCGTTTACAGCAAAACCAATCGCATTCGTAGAATAATCGTCACCACTACTTGTTGTTCTAAAATTAATTTGGTTTTGTCCAGCATTTAAAACACCTTCGGGAATTGCCATACGATCGATATCAATATCTAAAAAATTAGGATAATCTGGTGCAAATTTCCCTGGATATTTGTCTACCATATGTTCATCGTTATCTGTCACAGTTGCGTTCATAGCATTATTAACTGGGTTGAGCGTGTTCGAAATATTTACCCAAGTTCCTGCGCTATTTTTAATCTGTGCGTTGTCTCCAGTCCAGTATTTATCTCCTTGAACAGTAAACCAGGTCACAATTGGATCAAGCTTTCCTTGTTTTGCTGTTAAAAAGTTGCTCATAGTAAATTCATTATTGGTTCCAGCAGCATTGCCACGTGCTCCATAGTAAATACTAAAAGCTCTTGATTTACTTGCCTGATCCTTCGTAACAACAAATAAACTCCAACCACTAAAGTTATAATATTGATATTGACCATTTAAACTACTTGTCATAGGAATATCTGCTAACGTATAACTTCCGGTCGCACTTTTATCTCCTTGTAAAATTGAAGTTACATCTGCATAATTAGAAAATCCAGTATTATTGTAACCGAAACGTTGTCCTGGGTTTGTTGCATCTTGATCGATACGATGGTACCTTTGGGGCGAAACGCGCTGTACAGTTCCATTTGGTGTTGTAAATTGTACTGGTGCACTAATTTCTTCATCAGAAAGATTCGTTCCGTAAGCAGGACCTTTATATCTAGACGCACTCCAAAATAAGCCCGCCCAAGCAATCTCTTTTGCACCATTTAAATCGATATAAGCCCGACTAGAGTTATACGTATTTGGATCATTGTCAACATCTGCAAATTCTAAAGGAAAATTGTTAATTGCATAACCACTACTTGCTCCTCGTGTGTTTAAAAACGTCTGAGCAGCTGCCGTATTTTCATTCGCAATTTTTAGATTAGTATTTCCCGTTGAAAAAAGTTCTCCTCTATGAACACTTTGATAAATTGGTGTATCAAAGCCCCGTCCAGGTGTTGGTGGTACTAATGGCCCAGTGGGTTGTGCCTTTAACGGAGATTGCTCAGCACTTTCGGTATCCTCTGTTGGTGCTGTCTCTTGGATTCTTTCTGTCGCCTTTCCTGCTTCAGGCTTTGTTTCGTTGCTATTAGTTGAGGTCTTTTCATTTGTAGAAGAAACTGTTTCGCTTACTTGATTTTCTACTTTTGTTTCAGAAGTTTCCTGTTTTTCCTTCGATACTAATTCTTTGTCTGCTAATATATCTTTAGTGAGTAAATCAACTGCTAGCGTTCCTTTTTCACTATCATTTACTAGTACGCTCACTAATAACTTGCTTGTCGTTTTTGTCGTTATTTGCCCATTTATGGTAATCTTTCTTGTTGTATTTGGTTGAAGGTTAGGAATCATAATATCAGTTGTTTGATCTTCCTCATTTGTTTCAACTTTTACTTGCTCTTCTAGAGCCGTAGGTCCTCTCTCTTCACTTAAAGTATCTAATACAAATTTGATTGGACTATCATTGTTATTTTTTTGCTTTAAAATGATGTTTTTGATTGGTACATCTTGTATATTCATAATCTCATAAGTAATAGTTTTAGAATCTTCTTTAGTTGATGTATCTTTTACTTTTCCTGTTACTTTAAGTCCTTCTTTTTCAACTGTATTGCTAGTATCATCTGTTACTTCTTGAGCAAACGCACTCATCATTGGTAACAAATTTAAAATAAATAGCAATATGATCATTAGATAGCTGACAAAATTTTTAACTGCTTTATTCATTTACATTCTCCTTCGTTCTTTTTATTTAATTAAAAAAATAATCTTCAAGCAACTTTTACAATTACTAATTAGTTCTTAATATCCACCTCCATGAAATACTTTTTCAACCTTCAATTTTTTATTTATTTAGCTACAACAACTTTTTTAAACGTACAATTTTCCGTTTCTCCTTATAACCAAAAAGTAACATATTTTATTATCTAAAAAAAGAAAAAAGACCGATATTTCAACAAAATATCAAAAATTAAATAACATATTTTATGTCAAGCAAATATATTGACTTTCACTAAAAAGCACAAGTATAGACAAGTTCTAACTTCAAAAGCAATTTTTTTATTGTTTTCCCTTTAATAACATTCGTTCTAAATTGTTTTAAAAACTAAAACTTTTTTCATGTAATTTTCATTACATTTACCAAAAAAAGAAACTAACTTGGCTACATTTGCCATTGCTAGTTCCTTTTTTTGTTTAAATTGTTTTACTTTTCCTCTAAAATTTCAATCCAACCACAATAATATTCAATATATTGATTATCCTCTTCTAGTTGTGTCAAGATATGTTCTCCGACAACAACGCCTGTTTCAAATCCTTCTTTTGCTAAACGCTTCTTTACTTCTTCGATATTATTCAAACGGGTATCTTGCGTATTGACTTTTAAAATAAAGCCTTTGTATTGGCTACTTGATTCTTTGTGCCAAATCACTTTGTCTAAACTTTTTTTATTCACATGGTTCGCCAAACAAATCCCATATGTCAGTTCATTTGATTTACTTAAATCCCCATAGATTCCTAAAGTTGAAATATGTTCCATGTAAACCTTCATCTCTTCTGGATTCTCAATATCGACAACAACAATTTTATCAAAAGGAATTGGTTCATCTGAAAAAACCAATGTTTCTAAATCAATTAACGCATGTAAATGTAACTTTCTTTTTTTGATTTCTTGGTATTTATGTTGAAGCCTTTTTATTTCCTGTCCCAGTTGTTCTTCTGTTGCTTCCATTGTGGCATAAAGATCGGTAGGTGTCTTTTTATATAAATTCAACATATCCTTAATAGGAATCCCCATTTTTCGATAAAAATCAATATCATATATTTTAAATAAATCTTCTAAATCAAAGGTTCGATACCCGTTTTCTTCATTGCGTGTTGTACTAATCAACCCTTGTTCGTCCCAATAACGAATCGTGGACTTGGGGATATTTAACAACTCAGAGACATCTTTTATTGTGTAATTTTTTTCCATCCTATTCCCTCCATCAAAAAGTTTAGCATTTCTACTGTTGACATTCAAGTTACTTGAACGTGTACAATGACTCCTTGTAACAGCTAAAACGGAAGTGTTTAAGGAGGAAGTTTCATGAAATTAATGAAAGAATTTATTAAAGAAAATAAATGGATTGTTCTTGCAACAACTTTAAGCATCTGTTTGCAAATTGCAGGAACCCTTGGCGTCCCTAAATTAGTTGGCAAGTTGATTGACGTGGGCATCGTTAGTGGTGATCAACAAGTGATTAAAGCGATTGGCTTACAAATGTTACTTGTGGCATTCATTGGAACAATTGCTGCAATTATTTCTAGCTATTTGTCTGCTTTAGTAGCTGCTAAATTCGGTTTTCAAGTTAGAGGATTGTTCTTTAAAAAATTTCAACAATTCTCGATGAAAAATGTTGATAAATTTGGTTCAAATTCTTTGCTAACTAGAATGACCAACGATGTAGACAATGTTCAAACAATGATTGTGTTGTTTTGCCAATTAATCTTTCCAGCACCTATTATTAGTTTGTTTGCCTTAGTGATGACATTTTCTTATTCAATCTCATTAGCTTGGGTAACATTGGCTTCAATCGTATTTTATTCAGTCGTCGTTTATTTCTTAATGAAAAAAGGCACCCCTTTATCTTTAAAAATCCAACCAAAAATGGATCGAATTACTACGACTTTACGAGAGTTCTTTACTGGAATTAATATGATTCGTGCATTCAATAATCAAGACTTTGAAGAGCAGCGAACCAATCAAACATTTAAAAATTACGCTGAACGCATGAGTAAAGTGAATCAAATCTTTGCTTGGATTACTCCCGTTGCCTTTTTATTAATGGGCATTGTGTACGCCTCTATTTTATGGTTTGGCGGTAATTTAGTTGCGGTAGGCACCCTACAAATTGGTACCGTTACAGCTGTTATTGAATATACGCTTCTAACTTTGGCCTACTTAATGATCGCAGCTATGGTATTAGTTGTCATTCCACGGTCCGTTGCTTCCTTGAATCGATTGCAGGAAGTTTTGTCAGAAGAAATTGAAATTAGCGATCCTCTTACTGAAGCAACCATTACTTATCATCCTGAGAAAGCCTTGATTCGCTTCGATCAAGTCACGTTTAAATACACAGAAACAGCTGATCCTGTTTTAGAAAATGTTAGTTTTGTCATCCCTAAAGGAAAAACAACGGCGATTGTTGGTGCAACTGGCGCTGGTAAAAGTACTTTAGTTAAGTTACTTTTACGAATAAACGATGTCACAGCTGGCACGATTAGCTATTCTGGCACAGATATCCGCTCATTGTCTCAGCAAACGATTCGCCAAGTCATCAGTTATGTGCCACAAAAAGCCTTTCTTTTCAGTGGGACAATCTTATCAAACTTATTAATGGGAAACGCTGAAGCAACTCCAGAAGAAATAAAAGCGGCCCTAGAAATTTCTCAATCTTCTGAGTTCATCGATTCCTTACCACAAGGGATTGAAAGTTTCGTAGCACAAGGTGGCTCCAACTATTCTGGTGGTCAAAAACAAAGAATGTGTATTGCGCGAGCCTTAATCAAACCGGCAGACGTTTATATTTTCGATGACAGCTTTTCCGCATTAGATTACAAAACTGATGCCGCTCTACGTGCCGCTTTACATGCACAAATGTCGGACAAAACTTTACTCATTGTTGCTCAACGGTTAAGTACCATCATGAATGCGGACAATATTATCGTCCTAGATGAAGGAAGAATTGTTGGTCAAGGTATTCACGCTGATTTACTGGCCACTAATAGCTATTACCAAGACTTTGCTAAATCGCAAGGTATCTTACCCAAATAACTAAAGAAAGGATGTGACTGCTTGAAAGGAAGCTTTCTTTTCAAGCCATACAATGAAAAACACAATGAATCTTCAAAGCTTTAAACGTTTCTGGAAAATGATTAAACCTGAGCATCCAATCTTTTATGGTCTAATGATCTGCAGTTTAGTTGGAAACTTATTAATTGTTGCCATGACCTTTATTATGGCAATCGGGATTGATAATCTCTTGGAAACTATCAAACGTGTCGGCCTCAAAGGCATGACGCTTCCTTTAGTTGAGCAAGCGCTCTTAGGTCCTGTCTTGCTTTTAATTCTCTTTTCAATCATAAGTAGTATCGCTTCTTTTATTCAGGAACGAGCAATGGCTTCCTTAAGCGAACGGGTTACTTTAAGAATTAGAAAAGAAGTGACAAAAAAGTTTAAAACTTTACCAATGGCTTTCTTTGACAGTCATCAAGTGGGCGATATCATTAGTCGCTCGACAAGCGGTTTAAACCAATTGTCGCAAGTTCTATTAACAGGAATCAACCAATTTTTCACTTCCGTTGTGACTATCCTTTCTGCCGGCATTATGTTATTTTATATTGATGCAAAATTAACCATTTTAGTCTTACTCCTAATTGGCGGCAGTACCTTCATTACAACAAAAATTGCGAATAAAAATAAGGTATTTGCTGATCAAAGTCAAGCTGAATTGGGTCAATTAAATAATAAAATGGAAGAATATTTAGCAGGAAATTTAGTCACAAAAACCTTTAACCAACAGCAAAATGCTGAAAAAACAATTGGTGCCGTTAATCAACAACATTATCGTGCCTTTAAAAAAGCACAGTTTCTAAATTTTGCGATTTATCCAGCCATTCGTTTTATCAATCAGTTGGCTTTTATCATTAGTGCTATTTTAGGCGCAATGCTCGTTTTATCTGGTGGTATCACGATTGGTTTCTTGCAAGCGTATTTGCAATATATCAACCAAATTTCTGAGCCGATTTCTACCGCTTCTTATGTCATTAACTCAATTCAAGCAGCAATGGCTTCCATTGATCGGATTTTTGTTATCTTAGATGAAGCTGATGAACAGCCAGAAGCGACTCATTTAGAAACTATTTCTTCTCCTAAAGGAGCCATTGAATTTAAAAATGTGCAATTTGGCTATACACCAGAGAAAATTTTAATGAAGAATGTTGATTTTTCCGTTCAACCGAAAAAAACAGTAGCCATTGTGGGACCAACTGGCGCTGGTAAAACAACATTAGTTAACTTATTAATGCGTTTCTATGAAATAAATCATGGAACCATTACTTTTGATGGGATTGATATTACGAAACTTTCTCGACAAAATCTAAGAAATTTATTTGGCATGGTTTTACAAAACACTTGGTTATTTGAAGGAACTGTAGCAGATAATATTGCCTATGGCAAAAAGGACGCTTCTCGTGAAGAAATAATTGAAGCGGCTAAAATTGCCCAATGTGATCATTTTATTCGGACTCTACCTCAAGGATATGACACAATCATTTCTAGTGAAAATGGCGCATTATCACAAGGGCAACAACAGTTATTAACCATCGCCCGAATCATTTTAGCAAATCCTCCTGTTGTTATTCTAGATGAAGCAACTTCGAGTGTGGACACACGAACAGAAGCTCATATTCAAAAAGCTATGGAAACTGTCACAGAAAATCGAACAAGCTTCGTCATTGCTCATCGATTATCCACTATTGAAAATGCTGATTTAATTTTAGTGATGAAAAATGGCGATATTATTGAAAAAGGAACGCATCAGGAACTATTACAAGCTCCGACTCTTTACGCCAGCTTATATAATAGTCAATTTCAAACCACTTAAAAAGAACTGGAACGAGTCATTCTTCTTTTGACTCGTTCCAGTTCTTTTATTGCTTAGAAGTATTGAATTCCCATTGCTTTTTTGACTTCCGTTAAGGTTTGTGCTGCCACTTTTTCAGCAGCAAGACTCCCTTTATGCAACATTTCCATAATTGCTTCTGGATTTTTAGCTAGCTCTTCACGACGTCGACGAATCGGTGCAAGTTCTTCTTCTAAGACCTCAATTAAGTAACGTTTAATTTTCACATCACCTAAACCACCATGACGATAGTGTTTTTTTAATTCTTCAATATATTCTTTATCTTTCCCAAAAACATCCAAGTAAGTAAAGACCATATTTCCTTCAACTTGTCCTGGGTCCTCTACACGAATATGATTTGGATCGGTGTACATACTCATTACTTTTTTCTGGACCACTTCAGCTGGATCTGAAAGATAAATACCATTGCCTAAAGACTTGCTCATTTTTCCATTGCCGTCAATTCCTGGCAAGCGTCCCATACCTTTTGGTGGTAAAACTGCTTCCGGTCTAACTAAAACTTCACCGTAGGTCTGATTAAAACTATGCACAATTTCTTGCGCTTGCTCCAACATTGGTTTTTGATCTTCCCCAACTGGGACTAAACTCGCTTGAAAGGCAGTAATATCAGCAGCTTGTGAAACGGGATAAATAAAAAATCCTGTCGGAACACCTTCGCCAAATTTTTTTTGCTCAATTTCTGCTTTGACCGTTGGATTCCGCCGAACACGTGATGTGGTCACTAAATTTAAATAGTACATCGTTAATTCAGCTAACTGTGGAATTTGCGATTGGATAAAAATTGTTGTTTTCGTAGGATCTAAACCAACTGCTAAATAGTCCAAAGCAACTTCTAAAACATTGGCTGAAACTTTTTCAGGATTTTTTGCATTATCTGTTAATGCTTGTAAATCTGCAATCATGACAAATAATTGATTTGTAGGGTCTGCTTGCATTTCTACTCGTTTTTTTAAAGAACCTACGTAATGTCCTAAGTGCAATTTACCAGTTGGACGATCACCTGTTAAGATAGTATTCATTGTCTACACACCTTTATCATTTTTAAGTAGTTTAGAAAAACAAGACAACAAAAAAGGTTGTCTTGTTTTTCTGTTTATTTTTTCTGATCATCTTCATCCATTTTCAGAACCGCCATAAAGGCTTCTTGAGGAACTTCCACGGACCCAATTTGTTTCATCCGTTTCTTCCCTTCTTTTTGTTTCTCTAACAATTTACGTTTACGAGAAACATCGCCACCATAGCATTTAGCCAGTACGTTTTTGCGTAAGGCTTTAATATCTGAACGAGCCACAATTTTTTGACCTATCGCCGCTTGAACTGGGACTTCAAACTGTTGACGTGGAATTAGTTTTTTCAGTTTCTCAACAATCGCTTTCCCACGCTCAAATGCGAAATCTCGGTGAACAATAAAGCTTAACGCATCCACTTTTTCAGCATTTAATAGAATATCCATTTTCACTAGACGGCTGGTACGATAGCCAGCCATTTCGTAATCTAAGGATGCATAGCCTTTTGTACTTGATTTCAATTTATCGAAAAAGTCAAACACGATTTCAGATAACGGAATTTCATAAACTACGTTTACACGATAATCATCTAAGTAATCCATTGTAATGAATTCGCCACGTTTACGTTGTGATAATTCCATTACTGCTCCTACATAATCGTTTGGCACCATGATTTGTGCTTTAACATAAGGTTCTTCCACAGATTCAATCGTTACTGGTTCTGGAAATTCAGCTGGGTTATCAACAACGACGGTTGTCCCATCGGTTTTATTAACATGATAAATTACAGACGGTGCTGTTGTAATTAACTCTAAATTGAATTCTCGTTCCAAACGTTCTTGAACAACATCCATGTGCAGCAAACCTAAGAAACCACAACGGAAACCAAACCCTAAAGCTTGTGATGTTTCCGGTTCAAATTGTAACGCCGCATCATTTAATTGTAATTTTTCTAATGCTTCCCGTAAATCATTGTAGCGCGATGTATCAATTGGATATAAGCCACAATATACCATTGGATTCATTTTGCGATAGCCTGGTAGTGCTTCTGCTGCTGGATTGTCGGCCAAAGTCACTGTATCCCCGACCCGTGTATCTTGAACCGTTTTAATGCTAGCGGTGATATAACCCACATCACCAACCATTAAATAATCACGAGCGATTGGTTTCGGTGAAAAAACGCCGACTTCTGTTACATCAAACGTTTTACCATTACTCATCATTTGGATTTTATCCCCAGGACGAACGACACCGTCAATTACACGAATATTTAAAACGACCCCCCGATAACTATCGTAAATAGAGTCAAAAATCAAAGCCTTTAAAGGAGCCTCAATATCGCCTGATGGAGCTGGTACATACTCCACCACTTGTTCTAAAATATCTTCAATCCCAATCCCTGCTTTTGCACTTGCTAAAACAGCTTCCGATGCATCAATTCCAATTACGTCTTCAATCTCTGTCCGAACACGCTCGGGATCAGCGGCGGGTAAGTCAATCTTATTAATAACAGGTAAAATTTCTAAGTCATTATCCAATGCCAAATAGACATTTGCTAGCGTTTGCGCTTCAATTCCTTGCGCCGCATCAACAACTAGAACAGCCCCTTCACAAGCTGCCAAGCTACGAGAAACTTCGTAGGTGAAATCGACGTGCCCTGGTGTGTCAATCAAATGGAAAGTATAGGTTTCACCATCTTTGGCTGTATAGTTTAATTCAATTGCGTTTAATTTGATGGTAATGCCGCGTTCTCTCTCTAAATCCATTGAATCAAGTAATTGATCTTGCATTTCTCGACTGCTAACTGTATTTGTTTTTTCCAAAATCCGGTCGGCTAAAGTTGACTTCCCATGGTCAATGTGGGCAATGATCGAGAAATTACGAATTTTCTCTTGTCTTGCTTTCATTTCTTTACTGTTCATTTTTTGCCTCATTTCTTTTAAGAAAAGCTAGCTCCCTGCTAGCTTCATCAATCAATTGTTATATTTTAGTTGCCTTTTTTATCAAATTATCATGTTTAAAGGTCTAGGATAATCAGCACTTTTCATTATACCAATTTTTGAAGAAGATTTAAAGCACTTCCCTTTTATTCTTTTGGTATCGAAAGGCTGACAGAGTTTCGAAAAATTTGGTATACTAAAAACAGTAAATTTATTGGAGATGGAAAAATGGATGAACAAGAATTTCGCAAGCAACTGACCTTAAAGCCTGTTGAGGAAGAACACATTGATCAATTTAATGAACTTCTTTCCTATGTTTTTCAAGTGACTGAAGCAGATATTGAAGAAAGTGGTTTTGAAAACAAACGCGCATTTATCAAATCAAAACAACCGATTTTAGAACTTTCAAAAGTATTTGGCTGGTTTCACGAAAATCAATTAATTTCACAAATTGCTATCTATCCATGCGAAGTCAATATCCATGGTGCTTTGTATAAAATGGGCGGCGTTACTGGTGTCGGTACCTATCCTGAATATGCCAACCACGGTTTAATGAAAGATTTGATTCAAACGGCATTAGAAGAAATGCGCCAAGATAAACAGTGGATTTCTTATCTTTTCCCTTACAACATTCCTTATTACCGACGTAAAGGTTGGGAAATCATGTCTGACAAGTTATCTTTTAAAATTCGGGATACGCAATTACCAAAAACCGTTCCCGTTCCAGGAATGATTGAACGGTTAGCAGTCGATCACCCGGATGTCTTTGATGTCTATGCACGATTCGCTCGTCAAAATCACGGCGCGCTCATTCGTAGTGCCTTCAACTGGGAAGAATATTGGCGTTTCGAAAACGAGGAAGAACGGACTGCTGCTGTCTATTATGGTGCCAATCAAGAACCTTTAGGAGTACTTTTCTATTGGGTGGCCGATGAGGTGTTCCATATTAAGGAAATGTTTTACTTAAACCAAGAAGCCCGAAATGGCTTGTGGAATTTTATTACTGCGCATTTTTCGATGGTTTATTGGGTCAAGGGCGATATCTATAAAAACGAACCATTAGCCTTTCTTTTAGAAGATAGTCAAATTAAAGAAAGCATTGAGCCCTATTATATGGCTCGAATTGTTGATGTCAAAGCCTTTTTAGAAAATTTTCCTTTTGAAAGTACGGCTAAGCCATTCCATTTTGTCGTTAAAGATCCTGTCGCTGAGTGGAATAATGGTATTTTTGGCTTAATTTGGGATGAAAATGATCAAGTAACCATTACGGATGAACCTCTAGGCACCTCCGTTCACTTAGATATTCAAACACTAACTTGTTTAGTCATGAATTACCGACGCCCTTCGTACTTACATCGAATTGAGCGCATTGATACAGATAAAGAAACTTTAAATTCTTTGGAACGGATTTTTCCTGACCAAGAAGCTTATTTCAGTGATTATTTCTAAACCCTTGGATTGGAGACAGACAAATGACAAAAATTTATTTTGCAGGACCTTTATTTTCGCAAGCTGACTTACGTTATAATGCCTATTTAGTCGAACAAATTCGACAATTGGATAAAACAATCGATCTTTATTTACCACAAGAAAATGCGGCGATTAACGACAAATCTGCTTATGCCGATAGTAAAATGATCGCCTTAGCAGATACAGAAAACGTCCTTACTAGCGATTTATTGGTTGCTTTATTAGACGGCCCAACCATTGATGTGGGCGTAGCTTCCGAAATTGGCGTTGCTTATGCCAAAGGAATTCCAGTGGTTGCCCTTTACACAGACAGCCGCCAACAAGGTGCTGATAATCACCAAAAGCTTGATGCTTTGAACGAAGTCGCTGAAAATCAGTTCCATTATTTAAATCTTTACACAGTTGGTTTGATTAAATTGAATGGGCGGGTAGTTTCTTCAGAAGAGGACTTGTTGGAAGAAATTAAGCAACGATTGTCATAATAAAAAAGAACGAGCGCATGCGCTCGTTCTTTTTTATACTTCTTCTATTGGTTCATTTTCAAAAACTAATTGATTGTCTAATAGACTAATCGTGACTTTTGTTTTTGGCATTACTCGACCAGAAACAATTTCTTTTGCTAATGGTGTTTCGACTTCACTAGTAATGAAACGTTTTAATGGACGAGCCCCATAAGCTGGTTCATACCCATTTTCAGCAATCCATGTTTTAGCTTCATCAGTGATTTCCAATACAATTTCTTGTTGCTCTAAACGATGAGCAAGTTGTGCGGTCATTTTACCAATGATTCCTTTCACATTATCCAAGCTTAATGGTGTGAATAAAATGGTATCATCAATTCTGTTTAAGAACTCTGGTTTAAAGTGTCCTTTTAGAATATTCATGACTTGATTTTCAACTTCTTCTGGAATTGTTCCTTCAGGTGTCACACCTTCCAATAAAAGCTGAGAACCGATGTTACTTGTCATAATTAAAACTGTATTTTTAAAGTCGACGACCCGACCTTTAGAATCTGTTAAACGACCATCATCTAAAACTTGTAATAAGATATTAAAGACATCTGGGTGCGCTTTTTCAATTTCGTCTAATAAGACAATTGTATATGGATTTCGACGAACAGCTTCCGTTAACTGGCCACCTTCTTCATAACCAACATAGCCTGGAGGGGCACCCACCAAACGAGATACGGCATGTTTCTCCATGTATTCACTCATATCAATCCGTACCATATGATCTTCAGAATCAAACAAATCTTCAGCTAAAGCTTTAGCAAGTTCTGTTTTACCAACGCCAGTTGGTCCTAAGAAAAGGAACGAACCAAGTGGGCGATTTGGATCTTGTAAGCCTGCTCTTGAACGAATCACCGCATCACTAACAGCATCCACAGCTTCATCTTGACCAATCACACGTTTGTGTAATGTTTCATTCAGTTTCATTAATTTTTCTCGTTCGCCTTCAACTAATTTTGTCACAGGAATGCCGGTTAAACGACCGACCACTTGCGCAATTTCGTTTTCAGTAACCGATTCTTGTACCATTTTGACGTTATCTTTGGCGTTCTTTTCTTCCAATTCTTTCAATTCATGTTCTAATTGCGGAATTGTTCCATGACGTAAAACAGCAGCTCGTTCTAAATCATAATTATTTTCAGCATCTTCTAATTCATGTTTTGCTTTATCAATCTCTGCACGTTTGTTGGAAACCGCATTAACTTCTTCTTTTTCCGTTTCCCATTGCATTTTCATTGAGTTGGCTTCTTCACGCAAATCTGCTAATTCTTCTTGCAAATTGGCTAACCGTTTTTTACTTGCGTCATCCGATTCTTTTTTCAAGGCCGCTTCTTCAATTTCTAGTTGCATTAACCGACGTGTTACTTGATCGAGTTCTGTTGGCATCGAATTCATTTCCACTCGAATCGTTGCGCTTGCTTCATCGACTAAATCAATCGCTTTATCTGGTAAGAAACGATCAGTAATATAGCGATCGGATAAAGTAGCAGCAGCAACTAAAGCATTGTCATGAATATTCACGCCGTGGTGAATTTCAAACCGTTCTTTTAAGCCACGCAAAATAGAAATTGTATCTTCTACTGTTGGTTCTTTGACTAATACTTTTTGGAAACGACGCTCTAAGGCTTTATCTTTTTCCATATATTGGCGATATTCATCAAGCGTTGTGGCACCAATTAAATGCAATTCACCACGTGCTAGCATCGGTTTTAATAAATTCCCGGCGTCCATACTGCCTTCTGTTTTACCAGCTCCGACGATGTTATGAATTTCATCAATGAATAAAATGATTTTGCCATCACTTTTTTTCACTTCTTTTAAAACAGCTTTTAACCGTTCTTCAAATTCGCCACGAAATTTTGCTCCCGCAATTAAAGCGCCCATATCTAAAGAAAAAATAGTTTTATCTTTTAAATTTTCAGGAACATCTTTACGAACGATTCGTTGTGCTAATCCTTCAACAATCGCTGTTTTACCAACACCTGGTTCACCAATTAAGACTGGATTATTTTTAGTTTTTCTTGATAAAATCCGAATAACGTCACGAATTTCTTCGTCACGACCAATAATTGGATCTTGTTTTCCTGCTTTTACTTGTTGTACTAAGTCGACACCGTATTTCTCTAGTGCTTTATATTGTTCTTCCTGGTTTTGAGAAGTCACACGATCTCCTCCTCTCATCTCTTCAATATTTTTTCTTAACTCTTTTTCAGTAATGCCTTGTTGCATTAAATATTTTGTTAAACGATAATTTTTCAATTTCATTAAAGCTAAAAGTACAATTTCGGTTGATAAAAATTCATCTTGAAATTCTTCTCGAAGTGAATCAGCTTCTTGCAATAAATGGAACAAATTTTGACTTAAATTTTGACCATATTGCACATTACCGCCCGCCACACTTGGATATTCATCTAACGCGTTATCTACTTCTCGTTCAAATGCGTCAACATCTAAACCAGCATCAGTGTAAAAATTACGCCCAAAATGGTTTGGTTGAAGAAAAATTTTCCATAAATGTGCGATATCAATTTCTTGATGTTGCCGTGTCACCGCAACTTTTTGAGCTTCAGCAATCGCCTCTTGTAGCGTGGTTGTCATTTTTTCAATATTCATAAACGATCCCTCCCGTTTATTGTTTTGTCTTTTTTATTTTAACATTCTTTACAATTATTATTATCCGACTTTTGATGGATTTCTTCAAAAGTTAAGGTATTCGTAAACCTTATAAATTTATTATACTCCATTGGTCAGCAAAGGTCAATAAATAAATTGACCTTTTTTGACCTTTTTGATAAAAAAAACCTAAAACAGTTAAATATCACTGTTTTAGGGCTTTTTTCGCAATAACACCTGGTTTGACCAACTCTTTATTGCATTGATTTATTAAAAATAAAGTTTTAACGTAAGATACTTTTTATCGGCATAGCTAACCAAAATAGCCAAACTGGTTATTGCTAAAAATAATTCGTACTCATAACCACTAAAACCACTTGCCAAACCAAAAGAAAAAATAGCTCCGACTAAAACTGCTATGAATCCTACTGATACCAATGGAATTAAAAAGCCAATAATCATAAATAATCCACCAATTAATTCAATTGCCGCTACACCATAAACAAAAAGACTTGGCAAACCAATACTAGCAAAAAATGCTAAAGTATCTTCCAATGACGTTACTTTCATCACTCCATGAATTAGCATCGTCACCCCTAGCCAAATTCTAATCACTTGAATGCCTCGTTGTTGTTTATCCATACTTCTCCTCCTTTGTTTGCATTAAATAGCCAATGTAACTATTTAAGTTACATTGTAAAGGATAAATCGAAAAAAGTATAGAAAAAACAAACGTATTTAACAATACGTTTGTTTTTTAATCCTTCAGTTTATAACATTATAAGAGAAAAGCGAGAAGAATCCTCCTTCTTCTCGCTTTCTTGTTATCCTAAACCAACACGTTCAAAAATCGTGTCAACATTTTTTAAATGATAATGGTAATCAAAGGCATCATCTAGCTCTTCTTTTGATAAGACAGAAGTGATTTTTTCATCCGCATCTAACAACGGACGGAACGCCGTTTGATGATCCCATGCGTAAGCTGTTTTTGGTTGGACCAGATCATACGCTTCTTCACGTGTCATGCCATGGTCAATCAATTTTAATAAGACACGTTGGCTGTAAATTAGTCCATAGGTCGCATCCATGTTACGTTTCATATTTTCTGGGAAGACCGTTAAGTTTTTGACAATATTACCAAAACGATTCAACATGTAATTTAGCAAAATCGTCGTATCGGGAATAATAATCC
Organism: Enterococcus sp. DIV1337a; assembly: GCF_051712285.1. Taxonomy (NCBI): domain Bacteria; kingdom Bacillati; phylum Bacillota; class Bacilli; order Lactobacillales; family Enterococcaceae; genus Enterococcus; species Enterococcus sp. DIV1337a. The sequence goes on from NZ_JBIOOP010000001.1 coordinate 1,762,445, forward strand.
GTTCAGCAGACGAGTGAGAAATATCTCGTTCATGCCACAAACTCACATTTTCAAAGGCAGTAATGACATGACCACGAATCACACGTGCCAAACCAGTCATATTTTCAGAACCAATTGGATTCCGTTTATGCGGCATTGCCGAAGATCCTTTTTGTCCTTTTGCAAAAAATTCTTCTACTTCACGTGTTTCTGATTTTTGTAGACCACGAATTTCTGTTGCAAATTTTTCAATACTTGTCGCAATTAATGCCATGGCAGAAACATATTCTGCGTGTAAATCACGTGGTAAAACTTGTGTCGAAATCTCTTGAGCACGGATCCCCAAATGTTGGCAAACATATTCTTCAACAAATGGTGAAATATTGGCAAAGGTACCTACGGCTCCACTGATTTTACCGGCTTCGACACCTTTGGCTGCATGTTCAAAACGTTCAATGTTGCGTTTCATTTCAGAATACCACAACGCTAATTTCAAACCAAATGTAGTTGGTTCTGCGTGAACACCATGCGTTCTTCCCATCATGACCGTATGTTTATACTCTTTAGCTTTGGCTCCGACAATCTCCGTAAATGTTTGTAAATCTTTCCGTAAAATATCATTCGCCTGTTTCAATAGATAACCATAGGCAGTATCCACAACATCTGTGCTGGTTAACCCATAGTGCACCCATTTTCGCTCTTCACCAAGCGTTTCTGAAACGGCACGAGTAAAAGCGACAACATCATGACGTGTTTCTGCTTCAATTTCTAAAATACGTGCAACATCAAATGATGCATTTTCTCGGATTTTTTGTACATCTTCTTTAGGAATTTCGCCAAGTTCTGCCCAAGCTTCATCCGCCAAAATTTCAACTTCTAGCCATGCCTTGTACCGGTTCTCATCTGTCCAAATTGCGCCCATTTCGGGTCTTGTATAACGATCAATCATTGTGCCTTATCCCCTCTTTACTCCTCAATTTTTGAAAAATAATTACGACCAAATCTTTGTTTCTTTAATTTCTTCCAGTGTTTCATCGATTTCTCTGGTTAATATAGTAATATGCCCCATCGCTCGTTGTGCTTTTGCTTCACTGTGGCCATAATAGTGGAAATGCCAATCTGGATGTTCATTAATAATGTCCATTGTTTCATAGGCTTCATTTCCAAGCACATTGACCGTGACCGCTTCAGACAACAGTTGAATCGTTGGCATTGGCCAATTACATAAACCACGAATATGCGTATCATATTGGCTAAAAGAACAAGCATCTATTGAAAAATTCCCGGCATCTTCTGGACGAGGTAAAATTTTATTTACATAAATCCCGCCTGTTTCTGTATAAAACATTTCAATTGAAAGGGTGCCGACTAAACCAACTGCTTTAGCAATCACCTTAGCAATTCGTTGCAACTCACCACTGACTTCTTCATCAATTCGGGCTGGTGCAATCGTTTCATGTAGCTTACGCTCTTTTTTAATTGTTTCCACAACTGGAAATGTCGCAAATTCGCCACGACCATTACCAGAAATCAGAACAGATAATTCTTTTTCGTAAGGAATCCAAGCTTCTAAGACACAGGTTCCTTCTCTCAGAAGATTCATGGATGGCGCTAAGTCTGAAGTACTATGTAGTACATAACGACCTTCCCCTCGCGTATTCTTCAAGATACACGGATAACCAATGCCATCAATTGCTTCTTGAATATCAGTCGGACTAACAATCGTTGCATAAGGTGCAATCACAATATTATTATCTTCCAAGAAACTTTTTTCCATTAAACGATCTTGCGTAATCGCTAAAATGTCTGTTCCTTGCGGTATATTCGCCAAATGTTGAATCGCTGTTAACGCATCAACATCTGCATGTTCAAATTCATACGTAATCACTTGGGCACGTTTTGCCAATTTCTCTAACGCTTCAGGATCATTATATGCTCCTAATAATTGCCAATCGGCAACTTGTGCAGCAGGACAATCAATTTGTGGATCTAGCACACCCACTCGAAACCCCATTTCTCTTGCACTAAGGGCCATCATTTTTGCTAAATGTCCGCCACCAATGATACCAATCACTTGACCAGGTAATAGTGGTTTATCCAAGTTCATCACAACTTTCCATCACAGTTTTATCCTTAAAATCCTTCTGCGGTTTCTCGTCGCAGTCTAGCCTTTAAGAGTGCTCTTTTTACATGATACAAGGAAAAAGGCTCAACTTCAAGTGCCAGCAGTGTTTCCATTAGGTTTTCTCATCAGAATTTATTAACGTACTTTAGGATAAAACAGCGGTAACTTACTACTCGTCTCTTTGGAACCAAGCTTTTTTCTCTTATTCTCTTCAAATTGATGAAAACATTAAATTTTTCTAAACGATGATTAGGCCAAAAAAGTATGAAAGAAAAGCCACCTGACCTTATCTATCATACTTTTTTGAAACTATTCGTTACTTTCTGGGGTTTCTTTTAAACCATTGAATAAAAGATTTAAAACAATCGCGGTAATGCTACTCATGACAATCCCATTACCAGTAAACATGCTAACAGTTTCTGGTACTTTATTAAAGAGCGTCGGCATAATATTAAAGCCTAAACCAAAGCCAATCGAAATGGCAATAATCAATAAATTTTTGTCATTTGAGTAATCAACTTTTGACAACATGCGCATTCCTTGGACAGCCACCATTCCAAACATAACCAGCATTCCACCGCCTAAAACTGGCTCCGGGATAATTTGAGCCATCGCACCAATTTTTGGTAATAAGCCTAAAATAATTAAGAAAAAAGCAGAAAAATAAATTGGTCGACGTGTTTTGATCCCAGATAATTGAACTAACCCGACATTTTGAGAGAAACCTGTATAAGGAAACGTATTAAAAATCCCACCTAAAATAACGGCTAAACCTTCTGCATGATACCCACGACGTAAATCATCTTCGCCAATTTTCTTCCCTGTAATGTCTCCTAAAGCAAAATAAACACCTGTTGATTCAACCATACTAACAATTGAAATAATAATCATCAACACAATAGAAGAAAGGTCAAACGTTGGTTTGCCAAAATAAAATGGTTGCGGAAAATGAAACCACGTAGCTTGACCAACAGGTGACAAATCAACTAATCCCAGAAACGCAGCTAAAATTGTGCCACCGACTAGGCCGATTAACACGGCAATTGACTTGATAAAGCCACGTCCCCAAACTTGTACAACAATGATTAAGGCAATTGTTACAAATGCAAGGAGCAAGTTTTTAGGATCACCAAAATTTTTGTCCGTTGCTAAGCCGCCACCCATTTTTTCAACAGCAACAGGAATTAAGGTCAAACCAATAACTGTAATAACTGTGCCGGTGACTAAAGGCGGAAATAGACGTTTAATTTTTGAGAAAAATCCTGCAATCAGAACGACAAAAATGCCCGAAGCAATAATTGAACCGTAAATTGCCCCAACCCCTTTGTTCGTACCAATCATGATTAAAGGTGCAACTGCTTGAATGGCACAACCTAAAACGACTGGCAAGCCAATCCCAAAAAACTTATTCACCGTTAATTGTAAAAGTGTCGCAACGCCGCACATAAAAATATCGATTGAAATCAAATACGTCATTTGTTGCGAATCAAAATTCAAGCCGGTTCCGATTAATAAAGGAACGGCAACTGCTCCAGCGTACATCGCTAATAAATGTTGCAATCCTAAAACGGCGGCTTTCCCATTTGGTGTTTCCGTCTGTTGTGGTGTATTCAATTGTTTTGTTTCCAAGATTATGCATCCTCCTCTAAAAACGTCACCGTTCCTTCACTTAATGAAGCAATACGTGCTAAAGAGACTACATTTAAGCCCATGTCTTCTAATAACTGACGACCATCTTGGAATGATTTTTCAATTACGATACCAATTCCTTCAACCTTTGCACCAGCCTGTTGGCATAATTCTACCAATCCTTTGGCAGCTTGTCCGTTAGCTAAAAAGTCATCAATAATCAACACTTTATCAGCATCAGATAAAAATTTTCTTGAAATTGAAATTTGACTGGTCACTTGTTTTGTAAATGAATAAACTGAAGCCGTTAAAAGCTCTTCATCCATGGTTAAACTTTTTGCCTTACGAGCGAAGATCATTGGCACGCCTAATTTTTGCGCTGCGTATAAGGCAGGAGCGATTCCTGATGCTTCAATTGTAATTACTTTGGTAATGCCTGCTTCTGCGAAAACCTCAGCAAAACGATTACCCATAGCCTCCATCAATTCTGGATCCACTTGGTGCGTAATAAAACTATCTACTTTTAAAACACCTTCACCTAATACACGGCCATCATTTTTAATACGTTCGACTAATTCCTTCACAATATGAACTCCTTTACTTATTTTTCGATAGATGCTTTGTTCTCATCCTGAGGAAAGGACGGTTCGTTAAAAACGAACGAAATAAAACAAAGTGCTATTTATATTCGTGTTCTAACAAAAGAAAAAAGCCCATTTTGCCAAAGCAAAAAAGGGCTATCCGCTCTTCTTCACTTATAGACCAGCATTTACGGTGCTGGGTAGAGACGGTCAACCGTATTTTGACCTTATACAAGCTTCTATGTTTCTCTAGGATAGTACAAAAATCTCTAACTTTCAATGGTTTAACAACTTTTTTTCATTAGAATTTTCAAATAATTGGTTCATTCTTCCATTGTTCCGTAAAAGCGAACATTAAATAGCCAAAAACGCTTTGGCAGTCTATCCTGCCAAAGCGTTTTTTATTCTTCATCGGTTGCTTTTTCTTGTTCACGATATTTTTTCATTTTTTTGCTGAATAATTCACCGTTACTAGGGGGCGTATATGTAATAGCATTCGCTCCGGCGATAATGGTTTCATGAATACTCGATTCAGTTGGTCCTCCTGTTGCAATAATCGGTAATTCTGGATACTTGCCACGAAAATAGCGTACAGTGGCTGCAGTGTCTTTTCCTGCACTGATATTAATCATATCCACGCCAGCCGCAAGTTTTTCATCAATTGGCGTATGAATAGAAGTTACTGTGCTGATAATAGGAATATCGATTGCTTCATCCACCATTTTAATTGTTTCAATTGGTGTAGGACCATTCAAAACGACACCCATTGAGCCTTGTGCTTCTGCAAATAAACTCATATAAGCAGAACGCATGCCTTGCGTTAAACCGCCGCCGACTCCTGAAAAGACAGGAATATCCGCTGCTTCAATAATGCCTTTTGTAATCGCTGGATGCGGTGTAAAAGGATATACAGCAATCACTGCCTGTGCATCCGTATTGCGGATAATCGCAATATCTGTCGTAAAAATAATTGATTTTATTTTACGGCCAAAAATTTTAATGCCACTGGCTTGCCGAATAATCTCTGGCATTTTTACAATATCTTGTTTCAGCGGCGTCATAATTTCTGGAATCCACTTTTCGCTCATTGTCATCGTTCCTCCATGCTTAACGGTCGTATTTATTTAAATTGTATTCTTCAATTACATGAATGATCTTATCAGCGTATGTAGGATCCGTTGCGTATCCAGCATCTTGAAGCGCTTGTGCAGCCTCTTTATAATTTTTGGCTAACAAGACTTTTTCATATAAATTTGGATCCCAATCGACCCCATCAACAAATAACTTGGTATGATCTCGCATGGATTCTTCCCAATTGTCATAAACTCGAAAATCACCCTGAATCGTAATCCAGACCTCATTGACATACTCTTTTGTTTCTAAATTGACTTTTGGTTGATTGCCATATGCTTTAATCCCAAAAAGATTGTTATATTTCGATGCTAATTGACTTTGTCCAAAATTTGATTCTAAAACTGCTTGCCCCATAATAATACTTGGTAACACCCCGTAAGATTCTTGTAATTCACGTGCATATGGTGTGATTTCAGCAACAAATTCTTCTTTTGAGATGTTTTCATTTTGGCGATTGACTGACTCGCTTTGTCCCTTATCTGAATCAGAAAGGACAGATAACGAAAAGACAAAGGCCAAACCGACGACAACTACGCCTAAGAATAACTTTGGCAAATTCAGCTGCTTTTTTCTTTTTTTCTGATAGTTGCTCACTTCATTAATTCCCCACTTCATCTTTTATTTTCCGATAAAATGTTTCACTATCTTTCACTTTCGTGATTGATTTCATTTGTTACTATAACCGAATAATTGTATCATTTTCACAGAAAATTATCAACTTTCATCACTGCTTACGCTCGTGATTTCAGTACTTGATTCAGTGGTAGCAGTTGAAGAAACTGTACTACTTTCAGAAATTTTAGTGGATGATTTCACTGTTGTTTCAGTTGATGTGTGAACAGATTCTTCAACTGGCTTTTTGCCAAAAAAGACAAAAATTACCGCACCAAACATAATAATCACAGATAAAATCCCAGCAATTGTGTATTTCAAAAGACCATCCTTCCTATTCGTTATTCACCTACGTAAGTATCCATCAGATTTTCATTGACCCAATCTAATAATTCAACTTTTGAGCCTTCTAATTGTCGTTGAATCGTAGCGGGTAACCGGAATGTAATAATATCATCAAAACCCCATTCCCCATAGGCCAGTGTCACTTTCAAATCGATATAACCAGCGGCAATTTCTTGTTCCTGTTTATTGTTAGGAATCAATTCTACAACGCCCAAATCAGATTGCAGCCATTTTTTGGCAATTGTTGTTTTTAGCCGTTTATATTCCGAAACAGCTAGGTTACGTTTTTCCGGAAATAAGATGGTTTGACGGAGTATTTTTTGAGTCAGCATCCACTCATAATCCGTAAACAAATTCTTAATTTTTTGCATGACTTCATTGTCCAAACCAAATTGGCCTTCTTTCCAAGCTTGCCAATCGGCTGCTTGAATTTGATAAGCGGAGTAAAAATTTTCTTCTGTTTGATACTGTTCAATAATTGCGTCAACAATAATATCTACATAAACTTGATGCATAATCATTCGCCTCCATTTTCTATTTTACTGAAATTCTCTAAAAAAAGCATCTTTTTATCTCTGGATTTTATCATATTTACAAAATTGTCCTTGTTTTCTAATTTCTCTTGTTTACAGTATAATAAATAATGAAGAAGATTTGAAGAAATTGCATAGATTAGGAGGACTTCTTTTGACAAAAAAATTATATCAATGGGGCATCGTAGGATTAGGTGGGATTGCCCACGAATTTGCTTCAACGTTTAAACAAGAAACTAGCCAACTTGCAGCTGTTGCTTCACGGACATTGGCTAAAGCAGAACAATTTGCCTCTGATTATTCAATCCCTAAAGCCTATGGTTCTTATGAAGAATTACTAGCAGATGAAACGATCGATGTTGTCTATATAGCAGTGCCAAATAAACAACATGCTGAACACATTTTAAAAGCGCTCCAGGCTGGAAAACATGTGTTGTGTGAAAAAGCTATTACGATGAACGCTGCAGAATTAAAACAAGCCTTGGCAGTTGCAGAAAAAAATAACCTTATTTTAGCAGAAGCCATGACTATTTTTAACATGCCACTATACGACGAATTACGTCGCTTGATGGATGCTGGCAAATTTGGTCAGTTAAAAATGATTCAAGCACCATTTGGAAGTTACAAAGAACCCGATCCTAAAAATCGTTTTTTTAATCCTGACCTAGCAGGCGGCGCATTGTTAGATATTGGTACTTATGCGGTTTCGTTTGCTCGTTGGTTTCTCAGCTCACAGCCAGACGTTTTAGCTTCTAGCATGGTTCCCTTCTCTACTGGCGTTGATGAACAATCGGTGACGTTGCTTCGCAATAAAGAAAATGAGTTGGCTACTATTTCATTAACATTCCAAGCAAAAATGCCAAAGCAAGGAATTGTTGCTTTTGAGGATGCCTATATTACCATTACAGATTATCCACGCGCAGATGAAGCGATTGTTCACTACAACGACGGTACGGTTGAGACCATTGTTTCTGGGTACTCAGCTGAAGCCATGAATTACGAAATCTACAATATGGTTGAAGCAATCAAAGGTACACAACCCAACCGTTCCTTATTTTTCACGACAGAAGTCATTGATATTTTGGACCAGATGCAAAAATTATGGCAGGCGTAAAAAAGAGAACTTCAGCAAAAGCTGAAGTTCTCTTTTTTTATTTGTTCTCTATGGATAAATACGATTTAACATACGTGGGAACGGAATCGCTTCACGAATATGTTCATTACCAGTAATGAACGTAACAGCACGTTCTAAACCTAACCCGAAGCCAGAATGTGGCACAGAACCGTATTTACGTAAATCTAAATACCAGCTGTATTCTTCTTCTGATAAGCCAAACTCAGCTACTTTTTCTTTCAAATAATCATAATCAGTTGCACGCTCTGAACCACCGATAATTTCACCATAACCTTCTGGTGCAATTAAATCGGCACAAATTACAACATCTTCTCGTGTTGGATGTGGTTTCATATAAAAGGCTTTAATTGCTTTTGGATAGTTTAAAATGAACGTTGGGACGCCATAGTAATTTGAAATAAAGGTTTCATGTGGACTACCAAAGTCTTCGCCCCATTCAATGTGATCATAATCATTGTTTGCTTCTTCTTTTTGTAATAACTCAATCGCATCATCGTAAGTAATACGTTTGAATGGTTCCGAAACATATTTTTCTAGTAACGCTGTATCACGTTCTAAAACATCCAATGGATATTGTTGATTTTTCAATACCGATTTAATTAAATGTTTTACGTAGGCTTCTTGAATATCTAGTGATTCTTCATGAGTTGTGTATGCCATTTCTGGTTCAATCATCCAGAATTCCGTTAAGTGACGACGAGTCTTGGATTTTTCCGCACGGAAGGTTGGTCCAAAAGTAAAGACTTTGCCAAATGCCATCGCACCAGCTTCTGCATATAATTGACCTGTTTGTGATAAGAAGGCTGGTTGTCCGAAGTAATCTGTTTCAAATAATTCTGTTGTGCCTTCTGGTGCTGAGCCTGTTAAAATTGGGCTATCAATTTTAATGAATCCTTGTTCGTTAAAGAACTCGTAAGTAGCACGAATAATTTCGTTACGAACTAACATGATCGCATGTTGTTTGCTTGAACGTAACCATAAATGACGATGATCCATTAAGAAGTCTGTGCCGTGTTCTTTCGGCGTAATTGGGTAATCTTCTGAAGCGCCAACAACTTCTAAATCAGTGATATCCATTTCATAGCCGAATTTAGAACGGCTATCTTCTTTGATAACACCAGTAACCATGACTGCTGTTTCTTGTGATAAATGTTTAATTTCTTGGAATTTTTCTGTACCAGCTTCTTCACCGAAGGCTTCAATGAAGTTTGGTTTGAACACGACACCTTGGAAAAAGGCTGTCCCGTCACGTAATTGTAAAAAAGCAATTTTTCCGCTTGAGCGTTTGTTAGCAATCCAAGCGCCAATTTTTACTGTTTCTCCAACATGTTTGTTTGAATCAATAATTTGAATTTGTTCCACGTTTGTCTCTCCGTTCATTTCTTAGTTTATTCTTTTAGGCGTTGTGCTGAATCCGTTTCTTTTCTATAAAGTCGTTCATTCGCTCAATCGCTTTTTCTAACGTCATTAAATCTGTCGCATAGCTCATCCGCACATGTTCTGGTGCACCAAAGCCCTCTCCCGTTACCAGAGCAACATGCGCTTCTTGTAATAAATCTTCCACCCAGTTAGTCACGTTATCATACCCACAAATTTCTAACGTTTTTTTGACATTCGGGAATAGATAAAAGGCGCCTTCAGGTTTTATTAGCGATACACCTGGCAAAGCTGCTACTTTTGGATAGATATGATTCAGGCGTTTTTCAAAGGCCTGACGCATATCTTCGACTGTCGACTGTTCACCTGTTAAAGCCTCAATTGCCGCATATTGGCTAACTGCGACTGGATTACTGGTGGATTGTGAAGCGAGTTGGGTCATTGCTTGAATAATTTTTTCATCCCCGACTGCAAAACCAATGCGCCAGCCTGTCATTGCATATGTTTTGGAAACGCCATTAATAATGATTGTCTGTTGACGAATTGCTTCTGAGATGGTTGCAATTGGTGTGAACCGATGTCCATTGTACACCAAACGACCATAAATATCATCTGCAATAATGAGGATATTATGGGCAACTGCCCATTCACCAATTTGGCGTAATTCTTCTTCCGTATAAATAACGCCAGTTGGGTTAGATGGTGAATTTAAAATGATTGCTTTTGTTTGGTCTGTTCGTACAGCTTCTAACTGTGCGACTGACACTTTAAATGATTGCTCTTGCGTGCTTGATACAAATACTGGCTTGCCTTCTGCTAACTTGACTTGTTCACCATAACTTACCCAATAAGGGACAGGGATAATCACTTCGTCCCCAACGTTCAAAATGGCTTGAAATAATAAATACAGCGCATATTTGGCACCATCTGTCACAATAACTTGCTTGGGTTGATAACGAAGTTGATATTCTCGTTCCACATAAGAAACAATTGCTTGCTTTAATTCAGGAATACCGCCAGAAGGTGTGTAATAACTTGCTCTTCCATCCTCAATTGAAGCAATTGCTGCTTTTTGAATATTTTTCGGGGTTACAAAATCTGGTTCCCCGACCGTTAAGCTTAAAACATCTACACCTTTTGCTTTTAATGCTTTCGCTTTGGCGGCAGCTGCTAATGTAACAGAAGGAGTCAATTGCTGTGCTCGATTTGATACGTTCATACACCTTTCACTCCCACTTTCATCAAAACCTATCTAAATTAAATATCTTTGACAACGTTGATCTCTTCGCCTTTATCAAAGCTCATCAGATAATACGTCAGGACTCCTTGATCATTTTCGGTGACCACTTCCCATGCGGGGCGCTTATCATAAAGCCCTAACGTAGCTTTAATCACCGATTCATCGGGATGGGCTTTAGCAACAATGTCTGTTATTTGTTGTTCAGTTTGACCATCTTTTTGATTTAAGACCGTGACTTTTTCTCCCGATTTAGGGACAATCACGACAATCTCTGTGCCTTTATCATTTTTGCCGGTTAAAGTAAAATACGTATTTTTGCGTGTAAACCAGTAAAATTTATCAACTTTTTCTAAATTAGCAGAAGTTTTGGCAATTGCGGTTGCTTCTTTTTTGGCTTGAGCCATTGGTTGATTGGTTCGTACAAAAAAGATAATTATTGTAACAAGAATTGCTAAAAGGATTGCCAATAGGGTTAAAAGGACAGTAATCCGTTTCTTCTCTTTCTTTTCTTCTAATTCCTCCAAAAATCCTTCCATCCTCTCTAAACTTACTGGGTCTTATTATAGCAGAAAAATAGCGGCCTTTCACAAATATGACCTAAAAATAATCGATTATTTGTTTAAAAATTCCTTTAATTCTTCTAAAATTTCAGGCATGGGCGCTTCTTTTACTGAGAGTCCCTTAGGAAACGCTTTGATTAATCGTTTGCCATATTTTGCAGTGACTAAACGACGATCCAGAATCAGCAATGCCCCTCTGTCTTCTTCAGAACGGATTAAACGGCCCAGTGCTTGTCGCAAACGTAAGGCTGCTTTCGGTACCGCTTCTTGAGCAAATGGTTGTATCCCTTCTGCTTCTAAATAGGCGTATTTTGCTTGCACAAGTGGTCGTTTCGGGTTTTCAAAAGGCAAACGCGTAACTATCAATAACTGTAAAGTTGTTCCTGGTAAGTCCACACCTTCCCAAAAGCTATCGGCTCCTAGCAAGACATTTGGTTTTCCATTAGAGAACCGTTTAAGAATTTTTTCACGACTGCCGCTAATCCCTTGGGCGAGGACCTCTTGTCCTTTTTCCAATAATCTTGGCTGGACTTGATGATACACGGTGGACAATAATTCATGCGAAGTAAAAAGAACCAACATCGAACGTTCCTCTTGCGCCATCAATTTTTCAATGGTATCTGAAATGTATTGACCCATTTCATAGGAAGAGGCATTTTGAATGGCTACTGCTTCTTCCGGTACATAGACTCGCGCATTTTCTGCATAGTTATATGGCGTTGGCAGGGTTTTGAACGTCACCTCTGTTAAACCTAACCGTTGCGGTAAATACTTTTTATTGTTGCCAAACTTCAATGTGCCGCTTGTATAAATAATTCGTTCATACCGCGGATACCACTTTGTTTCAGGAAGCAAACTAGCTTCTAAGTCATGAATTTCAATCAAGCCATGGTCTTCATTTTGTGGTAAATATTCTTTTACCCAACGTGGACGCCAATCATCAAGATAAATGGTAAAACAGTGATGAATACGTTCAATTTCATCAAAAAATTGAAATAAGCGAACAAAAACGATGCGATCAGCCAAACTAAAGGTTTCCAACTGACTCATAATTGTATGCTGTAACTTACTTTGAATAGTTAACAGCTCCTGCAGTAAAAGCTGGAGCGTTTGACTATGTTTTTCTCCTGCAGCAGATAAATAATCAATGCGTTCTTTGGTTAAAAGCAACTCCTGATGGTCTATCCGCTTCTGCGTTTTACTAAATAAACGATGCAATTCAAAAAGAAAATCTTGCCATTCATCCACAAAATCCAGTAAACCTTGCTGATAAATTTTTACAAACCGCTGCTCTTCAGAAAACTGTTGAAAAATTTGCTGTAAAGCAACAAAAAGTTGTTCTTTTTCAATAAAATGCGTGACTTGTTTTTTTAGTATCACACTGTTTACTCGTTCGCTTGCCATCCGACTAGCGATGTCTGGTAAATGATGTGCTTCATCAATAATTAGCCACGGACTTTCAGGTAATAACGGTTGTTTTCTTAGTGACTCTTGCGCCAAAAATGCATGATTAACAATCAACACGTTACTTTGAGCGACTTTTTTATACAGATGTCTTAAAAAGTCAACTTCATAAAGTTCATCTTTTTTTGAAAGAAAATCCAACCCGCGATGTGTAACTTCTTTCCAGAATAAATGATTTAAATTCGTCAATTGTAGTTCATCTAAATCGCCCGTTTCTGTTTCTAGCAACCAGACGAGAACGCCCATTTGATAAAGAGCGTATTGTTTTTGCGGTGTTGGCTGATTCAAGGTTGCCTTAAAGCGTTGTAAATCAAGATAATGTCGATGGCTTTTAATAACAATGCCTCGTAATTTTCCTTGGCAGATTTGATTAGCTAACGGTAAATCTTTTTCCACTAATTGATTTTGTAAAACAATCGAAACAGTTGAAATAATGACTGGTTTTTCTGGCGTTGCTAAATAGCTCATTGGCAACAGATAGCCTAATGTTTTTCCCGTTCCAGTCGCTGCTTCAATAAATAAATCTTTTGTCGTTCCCTCTGTAAAATGATTATAGACTAAATTCATCATCCGACTCTGTTCCGTACGATAAGCGAAACGTTCGCCAAATAGTTTTTCTTTGGCTTTTTTAGTTTTGGGATACGTACTAGTCTGATAGAACGTTTCTTCAAAAAGAGGGACTTCTTTTTTGCGTAAAGCAATGCCACTGACCACTTGATAAGCTGGATTTAATGGTGTCACTTGTTTTTTCATTTGTTCATATGTTTGTTGAATAAAGGCACTGGTTTCCCGCGCTGTCTGTTGGCTTAATTCCGCAATTTTTTCCATAGTGACTAATGGTAAAGATTTCATTTTTTCTTGAATTAATAACAAAAGTTCGGCTGTAACCTGCGCATCACTGTCTGCTTGATGGGGATTCTCATGAGATAAACCTAAGCTTTCGGACAAATCGCTTAAACGGAAACTTTTTTCTGTCGGTAAAAAAATCTGTGCCAATTCCACTGTATCAATGGCTGGAATAGTAAGTGGCGGCGTGCCACACCGTACCAGTTCACGAGCTAAAAAATTATAATCAAAGTGGACGTTATGCGCCACAAAAATAGTATCTTCCAGATAATGATAAATTGTATGTGCTACATCTTCAAAATAAGGCGCTTTTTGAACTTGCGTATTACTAATCCCCGTTAAACTTTGAATTTGTTTTGGTACTACTTGATTGGGATTCACATCTGTCGCAAAGTTCGCAATAATCTTTCCATCTTGAACGAGAACGCATCCAAACTGAATGATCCGATCACTTGTAGGATCTGTTCCAGTCGTTTCAAGGTCAACTACTGCATACACTTGTTTGTCTTTCAATGACTTCACGCCTTTCATTCATCTTTGAAAATTATACTACAATTTATAGGATTTTCACTAGTATTTCAAAAATTCTCTTGAAATCTTTTCCAATTATGATAAGAAAGAGCCTGAAACAAAAATCCAAAGTGATTTTTGTCTCAGGCTTAAAAGCTGCTAAACAGAATGTTTTTGTCTTACCTTTTTCTAAATAAACGATTAATAACAGTCAAGGATTTTCTGCATATACTGGTTTAATTGCCCATAGCCTTCCAATTCTCTGATTACTGGGAGTGGACAACGAACCTTTTTATTAAACAGTGTCCGCTTTTCAACATATTCTGTAACTTCGTCTAAAAATTTATCTAATCCTTTTTCTAATTTCATACAACTTAACTGATTGCAAATTCGCATGTCTCCTGCTTTTTTCTTTTGAACTTGTTTAAACGATTGTGAGAATGCTTTTGCTTCAATCATTTGTTCTTCTAGCTGTCTTTTTTCAATCGTTATTTTCGGTACTGCTTGATTTCCATCAGTATCCTCTAACTGGCGACTCATAAAGCGGCGATAAATTTCCTCTTCTAATTCGTCCAATTGTCGTTGAAAGTCTGCAGGAATTGGTCGACTTGCTGAACTTTCTTCTTCATTTTCCATAGGGGCAGCTTCTTTCTCTGGCTTCTGATCCTCTTCTTTTTTGGCAGAATCATTCGCTGAATTCAGTGAGATTTTTTCAGTTTCTTGTGCAAAAGTAAATAAATGTTTTGCCGCGGCGTTCTCCTGGTTTTCTTGAGGTTCTTCTGGCAGCGCTTCTTCAAATGGCGCTGGTTCAGATAACACTGGTTCTTTCGCTGATTCTTCAAGCGCTGGTTTGTTAACAGGAAGCACTGCTTCACTTGGTGCTACAGTTGTTTCAACTTCTTGCTTTTCCAGATTATCAGGCGAGAGATTGACGTCTGGTTGTTCCAGATTAGTATCCTCTGATATTTTCAGCGATGCCTGTTCTGCGGCTATCACAGGAGAAGCTCTTTTCAAATGGATCGTTTTTATTTGTCTAGAAATGACGGGATTTCTCGTTTGATTAACGGCATTATTTAAGGAGGCCAAATTCTCTCTTAAAAGTGTCAACATTTCCCGTAAGACAGCAATTTCACCAGCTAATTCCGTTAATTGATTTTCTTGTGGCACTACTTGCACATTAGCTTCATTCGTACGGACTGTTTTTTTATTTTTAGTTGTCGGTATTTCGCGCATCCATTGTTTCAGCGCGAATCGTAAGTCACGAGTGGTCGGCTCAAAGCTTCCAAAATAAACAGTGTAGTACATTAACTCCGTTTCAACATAGACATAAATCTTTTTAACAATTAACTCTTCGAACTGTTCTGATTCATCCCAGCTTTCACATAAAGCCTCAAAAAATTGTTCCCCTTCTGCTAAATTTTGGTACTCTTTCGCTAAATAAAGCTTGCGAATTAAGTAAAAATTATACGGTGTTTCGACATTATCCGCATAAATTTCTCGTCCTAAAAAATCTGGATTCGTTTCTTTACAAAGAAAGACTGTTTTCTCTTCTGGTTGTGTTTCAAGTGTTTTAGTCATGAGGTTCACTTCCTTTTTCTCCGTTAATAACCATTTTTTAATGATAGATACCTTTAGTATACAGGAGAAATTCTTCTGGTTTTCTCATGTTTTTAAGAGTCAACAGAAATTTTAGAGAAAACTCGACAGAGAAAAACGTGAGATAAACAGTCCTATTGACCATTTATCTCACGTAAAATACTTAAACTGACTATTTTATCCTTGGCACATGCAACCAATTATTCTGCTGAATCAATTGGCAAAATCGTGTCTTTTTTCTCGCGACGTGCAATTGCTGGTAAAATCATTCCTAATAGAATTAAGACGATTGGTGTCACAATATTAGATGCTAATTGGAACAACCAGCCTTGAGGATCTGAGGCATACTCAAATTTAGGCACCATTCCTAGAATACAAGCAAAGGCTGTAAATAAGAAACACCAAAGACCAAACACAAAACCAATTTTAGGATTTTTAACAAATTTATATTCTGAATTAAATTGTTTGTAGGCTTTGTTTAGAAGCATATAGGCAAAGAAGACCCATAAGTAACGCATTGGCATAACCACAGAATTTAAGTTGGTTAGCCATTTAACCACTTCGTTCATGTCCTTCAACCCAAACATTGGTAAAGCGATAATAATACTTACTAAAATACCTGTTAATAGGTAACCATTAATTAACGTACCTTTTTTCGTACGTTTACGTAACCAACTTGGAACAAATTCTGGATCTGCTTCAGCTAAAAGAATTTTCAGTGGAGCATCAATTGAAAAGGCTAACGCAGCCACTTGGCCCACTGTATTCGTTAAAGCATAAACAATCATTAAGAGATTACCGACACCATAATACGCGCCTAATTTTTGGAAGGCACTGTAGGCACCATTTGCCATTAAATCTTTAGGAATATTGTCACTTGAGAATAACATTCCCATAGCAAATGAACCTAAAACAGCCGATAAACCAACCATTGCTGCTAAGAAAATCATTCCTTTAGGGAACTCTTTGGCTGGATTTTTAGTCGCATTTACGTAAGGAGAAATTTTTTCAGCGCCACCTACCGCAAAAACTAACATCGATACGGTTGTAAAATAACTAAAGTCAAATTTAGGAATGTAGGTGCTGACTTGTGACATGTTCGGTGTCGCAAATTCAACCGTTGAATTAATAAATGGTGCGCCTACCGCTAATAAAATAAATAAAATAGACATCACAAACATGGCGGTTCCAGCTAAACCACCAATAACTTTTAAGGTGGTTAACCCTTTTGTTGATAATAACAAGAAAACCAAGAAAATTATTAATGAAATAAATGATACCGTTACAATTGGCATCGTATTGACTAAGTTTCCATTCCCTTGAACTGCCCAACCTAAAGCAATTAAAATCGCTTGTGGTTTTTGTGCCAAGTAAGGAATGTGCACTACCCAATAAGTCCATGCTGCATAATAGGCTAGACGTTTGGTACTGGTATTTTGCACCCACGAACTAACCCCACCATTACTGTCTTTAAATGTTGAACCTAACTGTCCTACGATTAACGCATAGGGAATAAAATATAAAACTAAAATCAAAAGCCATGAAGTGACCACTGAAATCCCTTGTTGTGCATAATTATTCACAACATTTCCAAGACCCCAGACCATGTTAAAGGCAATTAACCCGACGGTAAACCATCGTAATTGCTTTTTGTCCATATAACCAATTCCTTTCTTAATAAAAAAATAAAGCTCTTCATTTATCATAAGCATTTTACTTTTTATGCACAAGCTTAACATAATTAAATAAAGATGGCTTTTTAATAAGTAATTAAAACGCTTCTAGCAATGGTTTTCTAATTTATTTGATTGCTAAAAAAGAGGCGGTGAATAAGTCGCTTCACCGCCCCTTTTCTAAGAGATTTTTCTTTTATAACATATCAAATAGTGATAATTGGTTTTCATCTGGCAAGTCTTTTAAGACACCATTTTCATTCATGTATTCAATTAACGTTTTAGAAACTTTACCTCGTGTTGCCAAATCTTCTTTCGACAAGAACGGTTGCTCTTCACGGGCAGCGACAATGGCTTTCGCTACGTTGAGTCCTAAACTTGGCACTGCTCGGAAAGGTGCAATCAAGGTATCTCCATCAATCACAAAATTTTCAGCATCCGATTTGTACAAATCAATCATGCCAAATTTATAGCCACGTTCCAACATCTCATTACATAATTCTAAAACCGTTAATAAGTTTTTCTCTTTGGTGGAGGCATCCATCCCTTTGTCCGTAATTTCTTTCATTCGTGCTTTCACAGCTTCTTTGCCTTGTGACATTGCCACTAAGTCAAAGTCATCCGCCCGAACGGAGAAAAACGCACAGTAATATAAGATTGGGAAATAAACTTTAAAGTAAGCGACCCGCAACGCCATTAATACGTATGCTGCCGCATGGGCTTTCGGGAACATATATTTAATTTTAGAACAAGAATCAATATACCAGTCTGGGACGTTGTTTTCCTTCATCGCATTTAAATACGTGTCCCGTAGTTCATCAGGAATCTTATTCCACTGTCCTTTACGTACCGTTTCCATAATCTTAAAGGCCATCCCACTATCCAAGCCAGCATGAATTAAATAAACCATGATATCATCCCGACAACCAATTACTTCAGCAAGATTGGCTTCGCCACGGCGAATCAATTCTTCTGCATTCCCTAGCCACACATCGGTTCCGTGAGACAGTCCAGAAATTTGAAGTAATTCTGCAAAAGTTGATGGATGGGTCTGTTCTAACATCCCTCGAACGAAACGTGTCCCAAATTCAGGAATTCCTAATGTTCCTGTTTTAGAATAAATTTGGTCAGCATTCACACCTAAAACTTCTGGGCCTTCAAAAATACGCATCACTTCTGGATCGTCCGTTGGGATGGTTTTAGGTTCAATTCCAGATAAATCTTGTAACATCCGAATCACGGTCGGATCATCATGTCCCAGAATATCAAGTTTTAAAATATTATCGTGAATGGAATGGAAATCAAAGTGTGTGGTTTTCCATTCTGCCTCTTGATCATCTGCAGGGTATTGGATTGGCGTAAAATCATAAACATCCATGTAATCAGGAATAACAATAATACCGCCGGGATGCTGCCCAGTCGTCCGTTTAACCCCTGTTGAGCCTTTGGCTAAACGATCAATTTCAGCGCCGCGCAAATGTAAATTATGATCTCTTTCATACCCTTTAACAAAGCCATACGCTGTTTTGTCGGCCACTGTACCAATGGTTCCTGCCCGGTAGACATATTCTTCACCAAAAAGAACTTTCGTGTAGTTATGGGCTTCGGCTTGATAATCGCCAGAAAAGTTCAAATCGATATCGGGAACTTTGTCGCCATGGAACCCTAAGAACGTTTCAAAAGGAATGTCGTGACCATCTTTAAACAATCGAGCGCCACATTTTGGACAAGCTTTTTCAGGCATATCAAAACCTGAACCATAGGAACCATCTTCATAGAACTCAGAATATTGACACTCAGGACAATAATAATGTGGCGCTAAAGGATTTACTTCAGTAATCCCTGTCATTGTCGCAACAAAACTCGAACCGACAGAGCCCCGTGAGCCAACTAAATAGCCGTCTTCATTACTTTTATGCACCAGTTTTTGAGAAATTAAATAAATGACCGAGAAACCATTTCCGTTAATCGAATTCAGTTCCTTTTCTAACCGTTTTTCAACAATTTCTGGTAAAGGATCGCCATACAATTCGCGCGCACGATTGTAGCTTAAATCAGTGATCTCTTGTTCAGACCCAGGAATTTTTGGCGTATACAAATCGTCTTTTACTGGAATAACTTCTTCACATAAATCAGCGACTTTGTTGGGATTTTCTACTACAATTCGCTTAGCGACGTCTTGTCCTAGAAATTGAAATTCCGTTAACATTTCATCGGTGGTTCTGAAATGAACCTTTGGTAAACTATGGCGATTTAACGGATTAGCGCCACCCATGGACCCGACTAAAATTTTCCGATAGATGGCATCTTCTTCATTTAAATAATGAACATTGCCAGTGGCAACAACCAGTTTGCCAAGTTCGTCACCGATTTTCACTAGATTACTAATAATTTCTTCCAAATCTGCTTCATTTTTCACCAATTCTTGTTCAATTAACGGCGCATAAACTGGTTTGGGCATAACTTCAATATAATCGTAGAATTTGGCACGATTTTTTGCTTCTTCGACACCTTTTTGCATCATTGCTTCAAAAATTTCGCCGTTCGAACATGCAGAACCGATTAAAAGCCCTTCTCTTAGCTTCGATAATTGCGAACGAGGAATCCGCGGTACCCGGAAGAAATAATCGACATTGGACATAGAAATCAATTTAAAAAGATTTTTTAATCCTGCTTGAGTTGTTGCTAAAATTGTTGCATGGAAAGGTCGAGCTCGTTTGTATGAGTCTCCTTCGCCAATATGACGATTCAAATCATCATGGAAATGCATATCATGATTTTCTTTCGCTTCTTTTAAGAAAATCCAGCACAAATGACCTGTTGATTCCGAGTCATAGATGGCGCGGTGATGTTGCTCTAAGTTGACGCCAAATTTTTTCGATAAGGTATTTAGACGATGACTTTTGAAATGAGGATACAAGAATCTGGATAATTCTAATGTATCGATGACGGGATTAGCCGCTTCAGGTATTCCATGTTTGCCATAACTTGTATTTAAGAACCCCATATCAAAAGAAGCGTTGTGGGCCACTAAAATAGTTCCTTCTGAAAACTCTTTAAACATGCGTAAAACTTCTTCTTCGGATTTTGAACCGCGCACCATTTCATCTGTAATCCCAGTTAAATTGATCGTCGTTTGAGATAATGGATGGCCTGGATCAATAAATTGCTCAAATGTCTCAATGACATTTCCTTTGTGCATTTTGACAGCGGCCAATTCAATAATTGTATCATAAACAGCGGAAAGCCCCGTTGTTTCCACGTCAAAGACCACATAGGTAGCATCTGTTAATTCAATATGTTCTTCGTTGTAAGCAATGGGTACACCATCATCAACAATATTGGCTTCCACGCCGTATAAAATTTTAACGCCTGCTTTTTTACCTGCAGCATGGGCATCAGGAAACGCTTGGGCCCCGCCATGGTCCGTAATTGCGATGGCCTTATGACCCCATTTCCCCGCTTGCGCCACCAAGTCACCGACTTTATTGGTCGCATCCATCGTACTCATATTACTATGCATGTGTAATTCTACACGTTTTTCACCTTCTGGCGCATAGTCTTTTCTTGGCGCATGGGCGACTTCCATCAAATCTTGAGCATTCATGACTAAATCACGCATGAAGGTATCTTCTTGCACGCTACCTCGGACACGAATCCAACTTTGCGGTTGAATCGCATCAAAAACTTGTTCATCTTTTTCCCCATTCGAAAATTTCTTCACCACGAAAGAAGATGTATAATCGGTAATTTTCAAAATTAAAATTTTTCGTTTAGAACGCAATTCACGCACTTCTTTATCAAAAATAAAGCCTTCAATCGTTATCCGACGTTCTTCTTCCAGAATGTTCCCCATTGGCATAATGGGTTCATCATTGGGAATATTCCGCCCTAAACGAATTGGACCATCAAACGTAGGCGCTTGCTGTTGTTTTTCTTTTTTCATTTGTTCATGTTTAACAAGCGATTCCGCAGCTTGTTGTTGAAAGACTGCGGCTTGTTCTATTTTTTGCTCTTCAAACTTTTTCAGCACTTCTGCAGCTTGCTGTTGATCCATTTTTGGTTCAATATGAAATTTAGGAAACCCGTAAGAGAAATAAAGTTCCTCAATAATTGGTAAATATTGTTGCTTCAAATAAGGAATAACTGCTTCATTATCAACAGGTAAGATAATTTTCCGATCTTCAAATTGTGGTGTCTGTGTTTTTAAGACTTTCTGAACTAACGGCGTATTGCATTGACTATTTAACAAGGCCAACTGCCAATAATCCGTTAATTGTTCCTCTGTAAATGTTGTCTGATTTGTAGTTATTTGAACGGAAACCTGCGCAATTTGTTGAAAAGCTAGTTCCAATTGCTGCATAAATGTTTGATATAGCATCACTGGCATCAATTCATCAAAACTTAAATGAAATTCCCATAAGCGACTTTGTTGGTGAACAATGACCTTGTCAATCCGGCCATTTTGAATTAAGGGATGTTCTTTCGCTGTGTCATCTAACTGAATTTGCGTCATCAGTTTATCAAATAAATCGCGTGCTTTTTCTGTCACAAAATGAACCTCCTTCTATCATTGAAAAAAGGCCCTCAGACAAATCTGTCAAGTGCCTTTTTTCGGTTTCTCTGCATTCGCTTCTCTATTAAGTATACTCGTTTTTTGTAAAAAAACAATCTTGTTTCTTTTCTAAAAAGAGCTAAGAAGAGCTTGAAACAAAAATCACTTTAGATTTTTGCTTCAAGCTTAAACGCTGATAAGTGGCGGAAACAGTTTATCCTAATCATTCTGTCCGCCCTTTTCATTATTATTCCGCTTCTGATGTTGTGTTCATCAAAATAGAAAGTGTGCTTTCTAATTCTTCTTTGCGTACTTCTAACATTTCACCAGTACGTTTGATTTTGACTTCTACCACACCATCGACTGCTTTTTTACCGACTGTGATACGGATTGGACAACCAATTAAATCAGCATCAGCAAATTTTACACCTGCGCGCTCATTGCGGTCATCAACTAATACTTCGTAGCCCGCTTTGGTCATCATTGCTTCAACTTCTTGTGATAGTTTAGTTTGATACTCATCTTTCACATTCATTTGGACCACGTGTAAATCAAATGGCGCAATTCCTGTTGGCCAATTAATACCGCGCTCGTCTGCGTTTTGTTCAACGATTGCTGAAAGTAAACGACTAACACCGATACCATAGCAACCCATAATCACTGATTTTTCACGACCGTTTTCATCTAAAACTGTTGCGCCCATAGCATCACTGTAACGCGTTCCTAATTTAAAGATATGACCAATTTCGATTCCTTTAGTAAAGGCTAAGACACCATTACCATCAGGAGAAGGATCGCCTTCTTGAACAAAGCGTAAATCTTCGTAACTAATTGGTTGGAAGTCACGATCTGGATTTACATTTGTCAAATGATAGCCATCTTCGTTAGCCCCAACAATGGCGTTGGCTAAATCTTGAACGGCTAAATCTGCATAAATTTTAACATCTTCGGAAACATTGACTGGACCAATTGAACCAAAGCCAGCTCCTAAGACACGGCGAGCATCTTCTTCTGTTGCTTCATCTAGGAAATCAGCGCCTAAGAAGTTTTTCAATTTGACATCATTGACATCATGATCGCCACGAACCAAGACCATTACTGGCTCTTCATCGGCAATAAATAGTACTGATTTAATAATACGTTGTGGCTCAACTTCAAAGAAGTTTGCCACTTCGGCAATTGTACCCACTTCTGGTGTTGCAATTTTTTCTAAATCTAATTGTGTTTCATGTGATTTTTTCGGCGTATAAAGACTTGTTGCCATTTCTAAATTGGCAGCATAATCACTTTCTGTTGAATAGCAAATAGTGTCTTCCCCAATTTCAGAAATCGCCATAAATTCTTTAGAATCTTTACCACCCATGGCACCACCGTCCCCAATAATGGCACGGAATTCTAGTCCACAGCGTTCAAAAATGCGTGAGTAAGCTTTTTCGTAATCACGGTATGATTGATCTAAACTAGCTTCATCGGCATGGAAAGAATAGCCATCTTTCATGATAAATTCACGGCCTCTTAATAAGCCAGAACGTGGGCGTTTTTCATCACGATATTTTGTTTGAATTTGGTATAAATTCAAAGGTAATCGTTTGTAAGAATTGATTTCATCACGAATTAATTCTGTAAAGGTTTCTTCATGCGTTGGGCCTAAGATATAGTCACGATCATTGCGATCTTTTAAGCGATACAAGTTAGGGCCATAAGTTTCATAACGGCCTGATTCTTTCCAAAGTTCTGCGGGTAACAACGCAGGCATTAACATTTCAACTGCATCAATTTTCTCAAATTCTTCTCGCATAATCGTTTTTAATTTTTCTAAAACACGATTGGCTAAAGGTAAATAAGAATAGATCCCTGCAGCGACTTGACGAATATAACCTGCGCGCAAAAGAATTTGATGACTTAAGACTTCTGCATCATTTGGTACTTCTCTTAACGTTGGAATTAACATTTTTGACTGTTTCATTAAAACTCTCCTCTATTTTAAAATCAATTATTTTTGATTTCTTTACACACTTTTTTACTTAAGCTTTCTCCTTAAAAGAAAAAGCGTTGAATATCGTTCCAAGTAACTAACACCATTAACACCATGACAAACCCAAAGCCAATTAACGTAATGATGCCTTCTTTTTCAGGACTAATTGGTTTTCCACGTACACCTTCAATAATGTTTAAGACAATTTTCCCACCATCTAAAGCTGGAATCGGCAACAAATTAATAATCCCTAAGTTCATTGACAACATGGCCATTAAGAATACAACTGTACTTACTCCAGCATTGGATGCTTCTTCCGATAACTTAAACATCATGACTGGCCCACCTAGTTTGTTTAAACTAAAGCCTGTGAATAGTGAGCCGAGTGCTTTAAAAATCTGTGTCGTACTATTTAAAGTATCCTGAATACCACCCATCAATTTTGACGGTAAATCGGTTTTCATATAAGGATAAACACCAACTTTACCAATCGTTTGTTTTTCCACTTTTTGTTTTTCTGGTGTCACTGTTAGTTGCTCTTCTTTGCCGTTACGCTCAACTACGAACGTTAACGGCTTTTCGGGGTTCTTCTGCACAATGGTTGTAAAATCTTCGTATTTTTTGATTTTTTGATTATTAATCGATAAGACTTTATCATTTTCTTTCAACCCAGCTTCTGCCGCCGGGCCATTAGGAATCACTTGTCCAATTTGATTCGTGTTTAAATCAGTAACGCCTCCTTGTAGAAAGACCGCTAACGTAAACAGAATAAACCCTAAGATAAAGTTATTCATGGGTCCCGCAAAGTTCGTCAAAATGCGTTGCGATAATTTTGCTGATTGAAATTGAACGTCTAGTGGCGCAATCCGCACCTCGGTTCCATCACTTTCAATAATCGTTGCATCATGGTCAACTTTATAAACGGTTTCTTCTTCCTCGTTTCCATTGACATAGCCCTTGATGAATAATTCTTTTTCAAGATCAAAATCAACGACTTCCATCGGAATACTATGAGGTAATTGTACTTTTTTACTTGTATTAATTTTAACCACATTACCCACGGCATTTAACTCAACAGATAGAGGCATACCTGGTGTGATTTCTGTCATGTCTTCGCCCATCCCAGCCATTCGCACATAGCCACCAATCGGCAATAAGCGAATCGTATAAGTGGTGCCATCTTTTCCACGATGCGCAAAAATCTTTGGTCCCATTCCGATTGCAAACTCACGAACTAAAATACCCGCTCGTTTTGCAAAATAAAAGTGGCCAAATTCATGTACGAGGACAAGAATACCGAAGACAATAATGAATGTGATAATTGTTTTCATAGATGTCCTTCTTCCTTCATTCACTGACGTTCAGTGCTTTTTATTATTACATGGGAAAGTCTCGTAAAACTTGCTCTGTTCCCTTCCCGATAAACCAGTGCAACTGTTTACTGAGAACAGTTGCCACTGTTAGTGAACAAATCTTTCCTTATGTAAGACAAGTTTTATTTTAGCATATTCACTCATAAATAACCATTGGACTTGACCAGTTCGTCTGGATATTTTGTGTTTTTTTAGAAAATCCGTTAATTTGAGAACGTTGCTTTAAAAATTCAATAAGAATGTGGTTTGTTTAGCTCGTTATAGAAAAAAATATAAGCTATAGTTGATTGGTTCTAATAGAAATATCTTTGAGTAGATAAGGGAATTTCTTATTTGTTTTCTGCAAGGCAGAACGGTAGTTGTTAAAGAAAGAAACCAGCGTTAGACGCTGGTTTCTTGAAGTATGTTGTTGGTTTGAGTTTTTACCCCACACTGCCTTCCATCTCATAACTAATCAAGCGATTCAACTCAACCGCATATTCCATCGGTAATTCTTTCGTAAATGGTTCAACAAAGCCCATAACAATCATTTCTGTCGCTTCGGCTTCAGATAAGCCGCGACTCATTAGATAATATAATTGTTCTTCAGAAATTTTTGAAACTTTGGCTTCGTGTTCTAAGGACACTTGGCTGTTATGGATTTCGTTAAACGGAATCGTATCTGATTTTGATTTTTCGTCCATGATAATCGTGTCGCATTCGATGTGGGAAATCGAGCCTGCGCTGTCTTTGCCAAAAGTCACTTGGCCACGGTAGTTAACTTCGCCGCCGTCTTTAGCAATTGATTTTGAAACAATTGAGCTAGAGGTATTCGGCGCATTGTGAATCATTTTGGCCCCAGTATCTTGGATTTGGTTAGCGCCAGCAAAGGCAATCGATAACATCGTGCCACGGGCGCCTTTGCCATCTAAGTAAACGCTTGGGTATTTCATAGTTGTTTTAGCTCCTAGGTTACCATCAATCCATTCGACAGTGGCACCTTCGTAAGCTTTAGCACGTTTGGTTACTAGGTTGTAGACGTTATCTGACCAGTTTTGAATGGTCGTATAACGACAATAAGCATCTTTTCTAGTGAAAATTTCTACGATGGCCGCATGCAAGCTGTTACTTGAATACGTGGGTGCCGTACAGCCTTCAACATAGTGAACGCTGGCCCCTTCATCGACAATAATCAAGGTCCGTTCAAATTGGCCGGTATTTTCCGCGTTGATTCGGAAATATGTTTGTAATGGTACATCAACTCGAACACCTTTTGGTACATAAATAAAGGTTCCACCTGACCAAACAGCTGAGTTTAAAGCGGCCAGTTTATTATCTGTTGGTGGCACAAGTTTTGAAAAATACTCTTTGAATAGGTCAGGATATTCTTTTAAAGCAGAGTCAGTATCTGTAAAAATGATGCCTAATTTTTCAAATTCTTCTTTCATGTTGTGGTAAACAACTTCTGATTCATATTGAGCAGAAGCCCCAGCTAGATAAGCACGCTCAGCTTCGGGAATCCCAATTTTTTCAAAAGTTTCTTTGATTTTATCAGGTACATCATCCCAATCGCGTGCGGGTTTGTCACTCGGTTTTTGGTAATATTTAATTTTACTAAAGTCAATATCTGACAGGTCTGGACCCCATTCTTGCATGGGCATTTTATTGAATTGTTCTAACGATTTTAAACGGAAGTCAAGCATCCATTCTGGTTCGCCTTTCACGCGAGAAATTTCGCGAACGACGTCTTCGGTTAGGCCGTCTCCGGTACTAAAGACTGGTTCCACATCGTCGTGAAAGCCAAATTTATATTCTTCTAATTCAGGTACTGTACTCAATTCGTCGTCACCCTTTCTTTATTTTTCACAATGTAAATGACCGGCTTCGCCTTGGCCGTTATTAGCAACAGCCTGCTCTAAGGCTTTCCAAGCCAGGGTTGCACATTTAATCCGAGCTGGAAATTTAGCTACGCCGCTTAACATTGCTGCATCGCCTAATTTTTCATCTTCGGCCACTTCATTTCCTTGAACAAGTTGAGAGAAATCCTCTGCTAAGGCCGTTGCTTCGGCGATTGTTTTTCCTAAGACCGCATCAGTCATCATACTAGCACTTGCGGTACTGATGGAACAGCCACTTCCTTGAAAGGCGATATCTTTAATCACACCGTCTTCAATGGCCACATCCAGTTCAATCACATCTCCACAAGTAGGATTATTCAATTCAATTGTTTGGCTAGACGCATCTAGCGTTCCGTGGTGATGTGGGTGGCTAGAATGGTCCAAAATGACTTGGCGATATAAGTTATCTAATTTAGAAAGTGCCATGCTGGAAAAACTCCTTTGTCGCTTTAATCGCTTCAACTAAGCGATCTGCGTCTTCTTTGGTATTGTATAAATAAAAACTTGCCCGTGCGGTTGCTGGCACGCTCAAATAGTTTAATAACGGTTGCGCGCAATGGTGACCCGCTCTGACAGCGACCCCTTCCATATCTAACGCCGTAGCCACATCATGTGGATGTAAACCTTCAATATTAAAAGCAATCACACCAGTGTGGTCTTTTGAATCCTGTGGACCATAAATCGTCAAACCCTCGATAGCTTGCAACTTTGGCAAAACATAGTGAACAAGGGCTGCTTCATGTTGATGAATGGCCTCTAAACCAATTTCTGTTAAATAATCAATGGCGGCACCTAAGGCAATTGCTCCGGCAATATTAGGTGTGCCAGCTTCAAATTTCCAAGGAAGCTCTTTCCAAGTACTTTCTTGAAGATGAACAAAATCAATCATTTCGCCACCAAATTCCACAGGTTCCATTTGTTCCAATAAATGACGTTTACCATATAGGACACCAATTCCAGTTGGTCCACACATTTTGTGACCACTAAATGCATAAAAATCAGCATCGATGGCTTGAACGTCCACAGGCATATGAGGAACTGCTTGCGCGCCGTCTACCACCATCACAGCGCCATTTTGATGGGCTAATTGTGTTAATTCTTCGATCGGATTAATGACCCCTAAAACATTTGAAACATGAGCGATCGAAACAATTTTCGTTTTTTCCGTAATTTGTTGACGTGCACTCGCCATGTCTAAAAAGCCATCTTCAGTGACGTCTATATACTTCAAAATGGCGCCTGTGCGTTGGGCTAATTGTTGCCAGGGAATAATGTTTGAATGATGTTCCATGTAAGATATGACGATTTCATCCCCAGCTGTAACTGCCAAGTCACCATAACTTTTGGCAATCCAATTCAAACTGGTTGTTGTTCCTCGTGTAAATAAAACTTCCGCTGTTTCTTTGGCATGGATAAATTGGCGAACCTTTTCGCGGGAGGCTTCATAGTCCTTCGTTGCTCGTTCGGCTAACGTGTGCACTCCACGATGAACATTGGCATTATCGATTTCATAATAATGTCGTAAAACATCTAACACTGCCGTTGGTTTTTGGGTTGTTGCAGCATTGTCTAAATAAACTAGCGGTTCATCATTAACTTCTTGAAATAAAATAGGAAACGATTGACGAATGGTTGCTGCATCCATCATGCGTTTAACTTCCCTTCGATTACTTCTACGAATTCATTTTGTACTTCTTTAACTGGAATTGCTGTAATGACAGAACCTAGGAAGCCACGAATCACCAAACGTTCTGCTTCTTCTTTACGCAAGCCGCGGCTCATTAAATAATACATTTCTTCTGGATCTACTCGACCAACGCTGGCTGCGTGTCCAGCAGTCACTTCATTTTCATCAATTAAAAGAATTGGATTGGCATCACCACGAGCTTTATCAGACAGCATTAAAACACGACTTTCTTGCTGTGCGTCGGCTCCTTTTGCCCCTTTTAAAATGTGGCCAATTCCGTTAAACGTTAAAGTACCACGTTCACGAATGACTCCATGTTGTAAAATATGACCAATCGAATGTGGCGCTTTGTTTGTCACTTGTGTGTCGATGCCTTGTGTTTGTTTACCTGCACTAATTGCAACGACTTTAACTTCTGAATGAGCGCCTTCGCCAACTAAATCAGAATCAAAATCAGCCACAACATCACCATCATTCATGACGCCTAGAGCCCAATCAACAGAGGCATCCCGCATAATATAGCCACGACGATTCATATAAGTCGTTACAGTTTGCCCTAATTGATCCACGGCTGAGTATTTAACTTTTGCGCCATCTTTGGCAATTACTTCCACAACGATATTTCCAGAAGCTTTCTCTGCGTGATGACCAGTAGATTGAAAACGTTCTAAATAACTGAATTCACTATGATTATCTGCAACGATTAAAACATGTTTAAAGAAAGGTTGGTTGCTATCTGAATCCTGAATAAACAAAGATTCAATGGGCTCTTCAATCACTACGTTTTTAGGAACGTATAAGAAAACACCACTATTCATGAAAGCTGCATGAGCTGCTGTCAGCTTATCTTCTTCTGGTAATACGGCTTTAGTCATATAGTATTCTTTAACTAATTCTGGGTGCTCTTGTAAAGCAGTAAAAATGTCTGTAAAAATTACCCCTTGTTCCGCTAATGAGGCTGGCAATTGCTCAAAAGCATGAAAAGATCCTTGTTGAACAATTAAAGGATTGTCTTTCATTTGATCAAAACTTGCGACATTTCCTTCAGAAGGCACATAACTTTCCATGTGAACATTTAATAAAGGCCAACGATGAAATTTCACACGATCAATATGTGGTAACTCACTTTCGTCAGCGTTTCTTAAAGCCGTTGTTCGCAATTCAGTCATCCAAGCTGGTTCTTCATGTTCTAGTGAAAAAGCGGTGACTTCGTCAAGATAATCCATTAGATTTACTTTTTTCATTTATCTTGTCCTCCTTACGCTTCTTCTTTGTAATCAATACCTAATTCTTGGCTGATACCAGCATAGCCTTCTGTTTCTAAACGTTTTGCCAAATCAGCCCCACCGGTTTTCACAACGCGGCCTTCCATCATAATATGAACAACATCTGGCGTGATATAGTTCAATAAGCGTTGATAGTGGGTAATAATTAACGCACCAAAGTTCTCGCCGCGCATTTCATTAACCCCTTTAGAAACTACTTTTAACGCATCGATATCTAAGCCTGAATCAATTTCATCTAAAATGGCAAACGTTGGCTCTAACATCAATAATTGTAAAATTTCATTTCGTTTTTTCTCGCCGCCAGAAAAGCCTTCGTTTAAGTAACGCTCAGCCATTTCTTCAGGCATATTTAATAATTCCATTTTGCTATCTAATTTTTTTAAGAACTGCATGACTGACATTTTGTTGTCTTCGTCACGTTTTGCATTGATTGCTGCACGCATGAATTCAGCATTGGTAATTCCTGGAATTTCACTTGGGTATTGCATTGCTAAGAATAAGCCTAAGCGAGCGCGTTCGTCTACCTCTAAATCTAAGACGTTGACGCCGTCAAATAGAATTTCTCCTTCTGTGACTTCGTAATTAGGATTTCCCATAATTGCTGCTGATAAAGTAGATTTACCAGTTCCATTAGGTCCCATAATTGCATGGATTTCTCCAGTATTAATCGTTAAATCGACCCCTTTTAGAATCTTTTTATCTTCAATTGATACGTGTAAATTTTTGATTTCTAACACAGACATGTACAATTCCCTCCAACTTGTTTTAATCGTTTTTCCGTTCTCACTCATTTTAGCCTAATTGAGAATGAATCGCAAATTACAATTGCTAAAAATAACAACTCTTATCATCAAATTTTAGGATTCAATTTGTGAAGGAAAATTTTAAAAGGCTGATATTTCAAAGTTTTCCTCCATTTTTAAGTGATCGTCCCTACACAAAGAAAAAAATTCTGGTAGAATAAAAAAATTTATTCAAGAAAGCGTTTTCTTGGATAATTACTTTAGAATGACTTTTGCAAAGAGAGCGTTGAGATACGCCTTCCTCATCTATACAAAAAAATCCAGAGCATTGGCTTCTCTGGATTCAATATTTTTTATTAGCGATTGGCTTTATACTTCTAAAAGTTCTTGTTCTTTTTCAGCAGTAATCGCATCGATATTTTTGATGCTATCATCTGTTAATTTTTGAACATCTTTTTCAAATGAACGTAATTCATCTTCAGTGATGTCACCATTTTTTTGAGCTTTTTTCAACTCATCCATTGCATCACGACGAACGTTACGGACAGCAACTTTTGAGTTTTCCGCTTCTTTTTTCACGTCTTTGGCTAATTCTTTCCGACGTTCTTCCGTTAATTGTGGAATCACTAAACGGATGACATTTCCATCATTGGTTGGGCTAATGCCGATATCACTCATTTGAATAGCTTTTTCAATGTCAGCGATAGAATTTTTGTCAAACGGTGTAATCATTAATACACGTGCTTCTGGGATATTGATACTTGCTAATTGGTTAACTGGTGTTGGTGCACCATAATATTCTACTTGAATACGGTCTAATAGACTTGCGTTCGCACGACCAGCACGAATTTGACCTAATTCACGGCGTAAGCTTTCTTCCGCTTTTGTCATTTTTTCTTTGGCTGTTGCTAAAACTTCTTTAGACATTTTTTATTTCCCCCTTACAGTTGTTCCGATATTTTCACCAAGGATGGCACGACGGATATTTCCTGCTTCATTTAGGTTAAAGACAACTAAAGGAATATCGTTATCCATACTTAATGAGCTTGCTGTTGAATCCATTACTTGCAGCCCTTTAGAAATAACATCTAAATGTGTTAGTTCTTCAAATTTTGTCGCTGTTTCATCCACACGTGGATCCGCAGAATAAACACCATCAACATTGTTCTTCGCCATTAAGATGACGTCCGCATCCACTTCTGCAGCTCGTAAAGCAGCCGTTGTATCTGTTGAGAAGTAAGGATTTCCTGTTCCTCCGGCAAAAATAACAACGCGGCCTTTTTCTAAATGACGTTCTGCACGACGACGAATGTATGGTTCTGCAATTTGACGCATTTCAATTGATGTTTGAACACGTGTAGGCACACCAAGATTTTCTAATGTATCTTGCAATGCTAAGGCATTCATCACAGTAGCTAACATGCCCATATAATCAGCTTGTGCACGTTCCATGCCCATTTGAGCACCAATTTGTCCACGCCAGATGTTGCCGCCGCCAACTACGATGGCCATTTCGATACCTAGTTCATGGACCTCTTTAATTTCTTGGACGATTTCTTTAATGACTGGTGGTTTAATGCCAAAACCGTCTTCTCCGGCTAGCGCTTCTCCACTTAACTTTAATACGACACGTTGATACTTAGGTTTAACCATCATAATTCCCTCCAAGATTCTCTAAAAATCATTCAATTCCTCATTTAGATGACTTTTCACCAAAATGATTTTTTAGACCAAGCAGTGCGATCCACTGGTTTTGCCTAAAAAAAGGGAGCGCATATCAAAGTTATGCGTTCCCAAATGGCTGAAAGACTGCCTTGAATCAAGCAGTAATCAATTTATGCAGCTTCCTTTGGGGAGCGCTGTCTGTTTAGATACTTATGATTCACGGCTTTTCAACCGAGCGTTCGATGCTCTTAGTTTTTCATTTGGCTCATTACTTCATCCGCAAAGTTATCTTCACGTTTTTCGATACCTTCGCCAACTTCAAAACGTACGAATGATTTCACTTCGCCGCCTTTAGAAGCAACAAATTTTTCGACAGTCATATCTGGATCTTTAACAAATGGTTGGTCAACCAAAGCGATTTCTGCTTTGAATTTTTGTAGACGACCAACAACCATTTTTTCAACGATATTTGCTGGTTTACCTTCGTTTAATGCTTGTTCAGTTAACACAGCTTTTTCGTGTTCTAATTCTTCTTGAGGAATTTGAGATTCGTTGACATAGCGAGGGTTGATTGCCGCGATGTGCATAGCAACATCTTTCGCTACTTCTTCGTCAGTTGTGCCATCGATAACTGTTAATACAGCAATACGGCCACCCATGTGTAAGTAAGCGCCAAATGCAGCATTGTCAGCTTTTTCGACAACTTCAAAACGACGGAAGCTGATTTTTTCACCGATAACAGTTGTTGCTTCGATTAAATCAGATTCGATTGTGCCTTTTTCAGTTTTAATAGCCATTGCTTCTTCCATCGTAGCTGGTTTGTTTTCAGCAACTTTAGTCGCAATATCTTTAACTAAATCTTGGAACATTTCGTTTTTAGAAACGAAGTCAGTTTCTGAGTTTACTTCAACGATTGCTGCAACGTTACCTACAGTTGCTACGTTTGCTAAACCTTCAGCCGCAATGCGGTCATTTTTCTTCGCTGCTTTAGCCATACCATTTTCACGTAAAAAGTCTACGGCTTTTTCCATGTCGCCTTCTACTTTTACTAATGCTTTTTTAGCGTCCATCATTCCAACGCCAGTCATATCGCGTAATTCTTTTACCATTTTAGCTGTAACGTCTGCCATTATTTGTGTCCTCCTCGGATATTATCAATTCTTTTTAAAAAAGCTATCTCAAAGGAGAATCAGGCTTTTTGTCGCCTAGCCTTTGAGACAGCTCCGTAATCATTATTATTCAGCTGATTCGTTGTTTCCTTCAACAACATCAACGATTTCTTCGATTGAAGTTGCTTCTGGTGTTTCTTCAACGAATAACTCTTCAGTTGCTTGGTCTTCCCCTTGGTTACCTTCGATGAAAGCGTCAGCCATTTTAGCAGTGATTAATTTCACGGCGCGGATTGCATCATCATTTGAAGGGATTACAACATCGATCTCATCAGGATCACAGTTTGTATCAACCATTGCAACGATTGGAATGTTTAATTTGTGTGCTTCTTGAACAGCAATGCGTTCTTTACGTGGGTCAACGATGTACATTACATCTGGAATTCTTGGCATATCAGCGATACCACCTAAGAATTTTTCTAAACGTTCACGTTCTTTGTTTAAGCCAGCAACTTCTTTCTTAGGTAAAACTTCGAAAGTGCCGTCTTCTTCCATTGCATTGATTTTTTTCAAGCGAGCAATACGTTTTTGGATTGTATCCCAGTTAGTTAA
Organism: Enterococcus sp. DIV1337a; assembly: GCF_051712285.1. Taxonomy (NCBI): domain Bacteria; kingdom Bacillati; phylum Bacillota; class Bacilli; order Lactobacillales; family Enterococcaceae; genus Enterococcus; species Enterococcus sp. DIV1337a. Next base: position 1,796,666 of record NZ_JBIOOP010000001.1, read on the forward strand.
CGTACCACCTAACCAACGATGGTTTACATAGTATTGACCAGCGCGGATTGCTTCATCTTTGATTGCTTCTTGTGCTTGTTTTTTAGTTCCTACGAATAAAGCAACGCCGCCTTCTTCTGCAACGTTTTTCATGTAATCGTAAGCTGCATCTACTAATTTCACTGTTTTTTGTAAGTCAATGATGTAGATACCGTTTCTTTCTGTGAAGATATATTTCTTCATTTTTGGGTTCCAGCGACGAGTTTGGTGACCAAAGTGTACGCCGGCTTCTAGTAATTGTTTCATAGAAATTACTGCCATGTTGTGTTTCCTCCAGTTTGGTTTTTATTTTCCTCTTCTTTTCGTCAACTCCTTGAAGAACTACCGCAGTAGCACCACTTCGCAGATGGAAAAGAATGTGGATTTCGTGTGTGAAAATCACACCTTTAACAGTATAAGATATTTTCAGAAAAATAGCAAGCCTTAAAACTAGAAATATCGCTCCTACTGCGCTTGCCAAACAAGCTGACATTCTTCGTTTCCTGTTTCATCGGTGGTTCGCTTTTGTTCGACAAATCCTTGTTTTTGATAAAAAGCATAAGCTGCTTGATTTTCCCTGTAAACAGCCAAAGATAAGACATCCTGTTCTTCTTTTGCTACTTCCAGTAATTTCTGACCGATGCCCTTACCTTGAAACGCTTTTTTTATAAAAATTCCTGCGATATAGTTATCCATTAAGCCTAAAAACCCAATTATCTGACCCGCTTCTTCTGCTAAGATTAGTGTTGCTTTTGGTAACGCAGCGCGGACTAATGCCTTATTTTCTTGCCAATAAGTTGGTGCGACAAATGGATGAGCTTCTAGATTCGTTTGCAGCCAAATAGCCATAATGGTTTCTAATTCTTTTTCTGTTAACTGGGTTGTCTTTTTGATAGTCAGCATTTTTTGACACTCGTTTCTGTTATTGATTATTTTCAAAATAAAACATTAACACACCCGCTGCGATAGCGACATTCAATGATTCTGCTTGACCTTTCATTGGAATATAAAGATTTTTCGTGGTTTCTGCTAACAATTCTGGCGAAACCCCGCTACCTTCATTGCCTAAAATCAACGCATAATTTTCCGCTGCCTCTTGTTCATAATAAGCAATCGCAGCTTCATTTAGTTCTGTACCGAAAACTGGTAGACCTTGCTTCTTGAATGCCTGAACCACTTCAGTCAACTCTCGTTGGAGAACTGGTAAATGATAGTGGCTTCCCTGCATTGAGCGCAACACTTTTGTATTGTAAATATCTGCTGTGCCCTTACCTAAAATCACGCCTGCTAAACCTGCTGCATCAGCTGTGCGAATCATCGTACCAACATTACCAGGGTCTTGGATATTATCTAAAAGTAACCAACCACCTTTAAAAGAAAGCGACTGCTCTTGTTGCGTTTCCAAGGTGACAATTGCCAAAATCCCTTGTGAAGTTGGCAGCTCCGACAAACTATTTAAAACCTCATCACTTACAAAAATTAATTTTTCTGTTTCTTGTTCAGCTAACCAAGTTCCCCATTCTTGTTGACCTCTTTGATTAAACAAAATCCACTGGACATTGGCATTGGCCTTCACGGCTTCTTCAACTAAATGAAATCCTTCTATTATATATTGGTTCAGTTCTTCTCGGTACTTCTTTTTGTGTAATTTTTTCCATTCTTTTAATTGGTTATTTTTCGTTGATGTAATTTCTTTCATAAGTCACCTCGCCTTTGTATTATAGCATGCTTCTAGCTTGCTTGGATACTTGCTAGAACCAAGAAAAATCGCTATCATAAAGAAAAAAGCAAAGGAAGTGTCTCTCATGGAAAAACTAAGAATGAATGTACAAGGGCGTGTCCAAGGTGTTGGCTTCCGCTACATGACCAAAATGGTGGCAGATCAATTAGGTGTCACTGGTTCAGTGAAGAACGAAGACGACGGGTCCGTTTCAATCACAGCAATTGCACCTGAAGACATAATGGAAACATTTATCAAAAAAATCAAAGATTCCCCCAGTCCAGCGGGACGTGTAACGTATGTTGATATTCAAGATGACCCTTTGTTAGAAGAGACGGAACAATTTAAAGTGATTCAATAAACTTACTTTCTAACAATTGATTCCTTTGGAAAGAAGCCTTGAACAGCAAGTAGTTCCTGCTTTTTATTGATTTTTGTGAGAGCTTCTTTGCGATTTTGATTGAAAAAGAGCGCTGTTTCAAGTATAGTTAACCATGTAAAAATTTTTTAGAAAAGGACCGAATTACATGCGTAAATTAAACCGATGGCTTTACGGCTCTGGCTTACTATTTTTAGTAATGTTTTTATCAGGCTGTGTGAAAACAGGAGCAGATGGACAACCAACTGGTGAAGGTTTTGTCTATAACTTCCTTGTTTTACCGATGAGTAATGCAATTACTTATCTTGTCGATAATTTTAATTGGAACTATGGTTGGGCGATTATTTTTATCACCATTATTGTACGGATCATTATTTTACCGTTAGGCTTACATCAATCGAAAAAAAGCTTTATCCAAACGGAAAAAATGCAAGCAATCAAACCTCAAGTGGATGTTGCACAAGCAAAAATGAAACAAGCAAGTACGCGTGAAGAACAAATGGCCGCACAAGCAGAACTACAAAAGATTTATAAAGAAAACAATGTGAGTATGGTTGGCGGAATTGGTTGTTTGCCTTTATTAATTCAAATGCCTATTTTCTCTTCTCTGTTCTTTGCTGCTCGTTATACAAAAGGTATTGCCACAGCAAGCTTCTTAGGAATGAATTTAGGGCAACCAAGTATGATTTTAGTGGCATTAGCTGGTTTAGCCTATTTAGCTCAAGGCTATATTTCAATGATTGGTATTCCTGAAGAACAAAAGAAAACAATGAAATCAATGCTGATTGTTTCACCATTAATGATTGTTTTCATGTCCTTTAGCTCACCTGCAGGCGTAGCGCTTTACTGGGTAGTTGGTGGTATTTTCACATGTATTCAATCTGCCATCACAAATATCCTCTTACGTCCAAGAATTAAAAAACAAGTACAAGAAGAATTGAAAAATAACCCACCAAAACAAGTGGTTACTCCTATTAAGGACGTGACACCCAAAGAAACAAACAAAGTAACGCAAAAAACGAACCAACCAAAAGCAAACGGCAATAAAGGTCGCAATGCTGGAAAACAAAAACGTAAATAAAAAAAGGATCGCCGTTTGAGAGGCGATCCTTTTTTTATTTCAATTCTTTGCCAGTCATCTCTTCAATGGTTCGAATAGACTTAGGACCAAAGCCGTGCAACGAAAGTAACGCTTCTCGGCCTCGTGCATAGAGTTCATCCACACTATCGATTTTTTCATTCGTTAGCGCACGAACAGCTGGCTTTGATAATTGCGTTAAAATTTGTTCCAACGTTGTTTCTGACATGCTGGTGGTTCCTCCTTAGCGGTCGAAAAGCAACGCTTTTTATTTTACAATTAATAAATCTAAGCTAGCAATTGATAACGCCATTTTAGCAATTTGCATTAATTGTTTTAATCGATTTTGTTTGACTTTTTCATCCTCAACCATGACCATGGTTTCATTGAAGTACGCATCAATTAACGGACGTAGGTTTACTAGTGCTTCATAGTTTTCTGCAATCGTGCGTGTCGCAAAAGCTTCTGACAAATCGTTAACCGCTTGATATAGTTCTTTTTCTGCCTTATTTTCAAACAGACTTGGATCAATCCCTTCTTCAGCATCGCCTAAAAGTTCTTGCCCTTTTTTCGCTAAATTAATAACACGCGTTAAGGCTTCCATTGATGGTTTAAAATCTTGATCTTCAAAACGGCTTTTTAAAATATTCGCTGAAGCAAATAATTTCGATAAATCGGCTTGCTCAGCAGACACCACTGCATCGATAATGTCATGGCGAACGTTTTTCGTCATTAATAATTGACGTAAGCGAGCTTTCACAAATTCAACGACTTCTGCTTGTCCTTCGTTTAGTAAAACGCCATATTTTTCAACATCTTGATTCACTGCTTCATCAACTTCTGTTTGTAATTGGACTAATGGGAAGGTCCAGCCTTTATCTTCAATAATTCGGATAACGCCATAGGTTTGACGACGAAGTGCATAAGGATCGTTAGAACCTGTTGGAATCATACCAACTGAGAAGAATGAAAAGACGCTATCAAGCTTATCGGCTAAGGCTAAAACAGCCCCGATTGCTGTTTCTGGCAATTCACCTTCACTGGAAGTTGGTAGATAATGTTCTCGAATAGCCGTTGCTACGGCTGATTTTTCGCCTTGTAATAAGGCATATTTTTCTCCCATAATTCCTTGTAATTCTGGAAATTCACCAACCATATTTGTTACTAAGTCAAATTTATAAATTTCAGAGGCACGTTTTAAATCTTCCAATTCCTCCTCAGATAAGCCAACTTTTCTACCAATGATTTGTGCAATTAAAGCAACCCGTTGCATTTTTTCATAAATTGAGCCAATCTTTTCATGGAAAGTCACATTTTTTAGTTTTTCAACACATGCTTCAATCGTTAATTTTTTATCTTCATTGTAAAAGAATTCTGCATCTTCTAAACGAGCAATTAACACTTTTTCATTTCCTTTAATCACGTTTTCAAGGTGAACATTATCCCCATTGCGAACAGCGATAAAATGCGGCATTAATAAGCCTTGGTCGTTACGAACTTCAAAGTAACGTTGGTGTTCTTTCATAGAAGTCACTAATACTTCATCTGGAACAGATAAATATTTTTCATCAAAACTGCCTACAAATGCAGTTGGATATTCCACTAAATTCGTAACTTCTTCCAATAACTCTTCATCTAAAGCTAACTGCCAATTTTTTTCTGCAGCGAGTGCGTTCGCTTGATCAACAATCATTTGTTTCCGTTCATTCGGTTGAACCACTACAAATTGTTCTTTTAATTTTGCTTCATATTCATTAGCATGTTGGAACGTCACATCGTCTCCCAAGAAACGGTGGCCACGAGAAGTTTGCCCTGTCGTCACGTCTAACACTTTGAAAGGAATTACTTCATCATCAAGTAGTGCCACAATCCAGTGAATTGGACGAATATATTCGAAATCATAGTTTGCCCAGTGCATTGTTACCGGGAAAGTTAGACTTGTAATCACGTCATTTAATTTTGTTAATACCTCTTTGGCACTTTGGCCTTTGGTAAACTTCGTCACATAGACATATTCGACACCATTTAATTCTTTGAAAACAATGTCCTCAGTTGTGACTCCTTGGCCGCGTACAAAACCTTGTGCAGCTTTTGACCAATTTCCTTCAGCATCTAAAGCAATCTTTTTCGCTGGACCTTTTACTTCTTCTTCAACATCCGCTTGTTTTTCAGGAATCGCAGTTACTTTCACGGCTAAACGACGAGGTGTGGCAAAGGATTGCACTGTCTCATAGTCTAAATGATGTTCATCTAAAAATTTGATTACTTTTTCTTCAAGTTGGATACGGCTTGGTGTGACAACATGTGCGGGCATTTCTTCTAAGCCAATTTCTAATAATAAATCTTTTGCCATGTTATTCTGCCTCCTTGGATACGTGTTGATCTTTATTTAATAATGGGAACCCTAATTTTTCACGTTCAGCCACAAAAATTTTCGCCACGGAACGAGCCATATTTCGAATGCGGGCTAAATATCCTGCACGTTCTGTTACAGAGACAGCACCGCGAGCATCTAATAAATTGAATGTATGGCTACATTTTAAAATATAATCATAGGCTGGATGAACTAAGCTTTCTTCAATACAGCGTTTAGCTTCTTTTTCAAATTTGTCAAAGTTTTCTAAAAGCATTTCTTGGTTACTAATTTCAAAGGAATATTTTGAATGCTCATATTCAGGTTGGACAAAAATTTCACCATATTTAACGCCTTGTGTCCATTCTAAATCATAGACACTTTCGACTTCTTGGATATATGATGCCAAGCGTTCTAACCCGTAAGTAATTTCAGAAGTGACAGGATGACATTGTAAGCCGCCAACTTGTTGGAAATACGTAAATTGGGTGATTTCCATGCCATCTAGCCAAACTTCCCAACCTAAACCAGCACAACCCATTGAAGGATTTTCCCAGTTATCTTCTACAAAACGAATGTCATGTTCTAATGGATCAATTCCTAATAATTTCAAACTTTCTAGATAAAGTTCTTGGATATTTTCAGGAGAAGGCTTCATTACAACTTGGAATTGATGATGTTGGTATAGACGGTTCGGATTTTCACCATAGCGTCCATCAGCTGGACGACGAGAAGGTTCTACGTAGGCAGCGTTCCATGGTTCAGGTCCAATGGCACGTAAAAACGTGTAAGGACTCATGGTACCGGCTCCTTTTTCTGTATCATAGGCTTGCATTAACATACAGCCATTAGATGACCAAAATTTTTGCAAGGTTAAAATCATTTCTTGTACGGTTAACTTGTTTTTCATTGTTTTCCTCCTTGGAATATTTTTTATAGACATAGGTATTGGCTTTGCTTCGGGAATGTAAATTTAAAAAGGGCTACAGAGAAACAATTTTGTAGAATAGGATAATTTTTATTCGGTTACAACGTTCCACATCTGCTCCATGTTTTTGGCTAAACAGTTTGTTTTAAAATAGAGGAGACAACGTTCCCTTTGCTCACCTTGTGCTGTTCCACATCTGCTCTGACACTTTTGCGCCAATTGAGCTTTTTTGAATAAACGTTACTATTTTTTCTTTTGGTGTTAACTGTTTGCTTTTTTTTATTCGGTTACAACGTTCCCTTTGGTCACCTTGTGCTGTTCATCATCTACTCTGTCGCCTTTGCGCCAATCGTAGTGATTCACAGCAAAAAGTCCCCATGCCTATTAATAGACATAGGGACGAATAATTATCGCGGTTCCACCCTACTTCCGATGCGTTCATCGGCAGCTTCGTTTGTCGTACTCCAAAGTGCCTTTCAAAAGTTCCGTGTTTCTGGCTCCCACTCTCCCAGATTCGCTTAACAGAGGGTTCTTTTTACTTCTCTTTTTCTTCGTACGTATTTAACTTCTCTATCATAATACGGTGTCTGAGGGAAGTTGTCAAATTTTTTTTAGAAAAATGACTGCTTGTTTATGTTTCTTTTTCTTCCTTCTTTCGTGGCGGAATTTTTAGCGTATTTTCCCACGTTTTCATTTGATCAATAAATTTTTTGCTTTTTAAGTGCAAACCAACATATTCATCGTATAACATATCAATCGTTTCTCGAATACTCTTCTTAGTTTCTTCTTTTACTTGAATGTTTTGGACTTTTTCATAGGAGACTTGCGAAAATAAGCGAATAAAATGAATTGCTCTAGGATCTGCATGGTAGCGCTGTTCATCTAAATGCCAATGTTTTTCACAAAGCACACCGCTATATTTTGAGGAATAATCAAATTTCCCTTGTGTTTCGCCACAAGCCACACAATGATGCCATTCTGGTCGTACACCAAACCGTTCTAACAATTGAATTTCAAAAATATTTGTAATGATTTCCGGATCTTTATGCTCATTTAAAGCGGATAATGCCATGTGGGTAAATTGAAATAAGTTCGGATCATAGTGCTGATCTTCAATTGCTGCATCGACTAAGTTTAAAATATATGTTCCATACGCGTTAATAAATATATCTTGTTGAATGTTTCGAAAAGGTTGAACTTCTTTACTGCTATTGAGAAAAGATAAGCCTTCTTCTCTAAAATTTCCGATGTAGACGGCTTCTGTAAATGGCAGGATCGCTGGCAAAAGAGGATTATTTTTTCGATGCGCGCCTTTCACAAAAAACATCAATTTTCCATAGGATTCTGTAAAAATTTTGACGAGTTTATCCTTCTCTTTAAAATCCTTCGTAAATAAAATAATACCTTTAGTCTCCCCTAATGCCATTCAATTCACTTCCATTTCTTATGTAAATTAGTGTAGTGTTTGGGAAGTTCATTTATACACTCGCTTCCCAAACACTACTTTCTTAATATTCTTCTTTGCGATAACCGAAATCTTGTAAATAGATTTTTTTGTCACGCCAGTCTTTTTGGACTTTTACCCACAACTCCAAATACACTTTGTCATCTAATAAATATTCAATATCTTGACGCGCCTTGGTACCAATTTGTTTCAGCATTTTTCCGCCTTTGCCAATGATGATGCCTTTTTGACTGTCCCGTTCCACAATAATGGTTGCTTGGACATGGACTTTATCGTTTTCATCCCGTTTCATTGAGTCCACAACGACAGCGACAGAATGAGGAATCTCATCTCTTGTTAAAAGTAACACTTTTTCACGAATTAATTCGGAAACGATAAAATATTCTGGATGATCTGTAATTTGGTCATCAGGGAAATACTGAGGTCCTTCTGGCATTTGCTCAACGAGAACATCCATTAAATGCTCAAAATTATTTCCTTCAGTGGCAGAGATGGGAATAATTTCTTTAAAGTCCATTTGTTTCGAATAGTCTTCAATAATACTCAATAAATCATCTGGATGGACTTTGTCAATTTTATTAATAATCAAGTAGACTGGACTATTATTATTTTTCAATCGTTCAATAATAAAGTCGTCACCTTTCCCGCGTTTTTGATCAGCACTTACCATAAATAGAGTAGCATCTACTTCACGCATCGCATTGTAGGCACTTTCCACCATGAAATCGCCTAAGCGGTGTTTAGGTTTGTGAATCCCTGGAGTATCGATAAAAACAATTTGTGCTTCAGGAATTGTATAAATTCCTTGAATCTTATTACGAGTTGTTTGTGCTTTGTCACTCATAATTGCAATTTTTTGGCCGACAATTCGATTTAACAATGTTGATTTTCCAACATTAGGTCTGCCGACAATGGCTACGAAACCAGATTTATGTTCAGTTGTCATTGTATTTCTCCTCTTATTTCCACATTTGAATGATTTGTAAAATTTTTGGTACAAATAGAATTAGTCCTACTAGCACTGCGAAACCGGCTGTTAATAAAACAGCTCCTGCGGCCATGTCTTTAACTTTTTTTCCAATTGGATGAAAGTGAAAATCCGTAAACATATCTACGACATTTTCAAAAATTGTGTTGATAATTTCTGCCAACCAGACAAGAAAAACGGCCAATAACAACCACAGCCATTCAGCAAGTGTTAAGGAAAACAAGAAACCAAACACAATGGCAGTGACACCAAACGCCACATGTTTGCGCATATTACGTTCTTCTCGAAAAACTGTTTTGATTCCTTGCCAGGCAAATTCTAATGAATGAATAAAATGTTTATTTTTTCCTGTTTGCTCATCTTTTAAGGCCATACGCATCTAAAATCTCTTTCTGTAAACCAAACATTTCTTTTTCATCTTCAGGTTCCATATGATCGTATCCATTCAAATGTAAAAAGCCATGTACTGCCAAAAAGCCCATTTCTCGCTCCAATGTGTGCCCATATTCAACTGCTTGTTCTGCTGCTCGCTCTGTTGAAATAATTAAATCACCTAGATTCCGTGGTAGCTCTGCCATTTCTTCATCATCAAAAATAATTGGCAATTCGTCTTCCCCTTCATCCTCTAAAGCAAAACTGATGACATCTGTAGGCATATCTTTGCCCCGATAGTCACGATTAATCACTTGGATACCTGCGTTATCTGTAAAAGTCACCGACATCTCCGTATCTTCGGCAATTTCTAGAAAACCCGCTGCAAATTGCAGCAAGTTTTCGATTTCTTTGATTTCTTCTGTTGGTACTTTCTCGGTTTCATCAATGAAAGTAATATCCATTAGTCATCTCTCTTTTCTTGTTCATCTTTCATTTCTTCTGCTTCAGCTTTCATTTTTGGATACTTAATCCGTGAATGGAAGGTACTGCATAATCCATTAATTAATGATTTTTCAATGATGCGAATCTCTTTCATCGTTAACCCGCATTCATCTAATTGGCCATCTGAAATTCTATCTTGAATCACATTATGCACAAAGGCTTGAATTTTTTCGTTGGTCGGATGATCCATCGCCCGCACAGCAGCCTCACAAGTATCAGCAATACTAACAATCCCTGCTTCTCGTGTTTGTGGACGTGGTCCAGGATAACGGAAGTCTGATTCTTTAATTTCAGGATTGCGTTCTTTTGCTTTCACATAGAAAAATTTCATCAATGTTGTGCCATGATGTTGACGACAAATGTCAATAACCATTTGCGGCATATTGTACTCTTCTAAAATTTTGGCGCCATCAATTACGTGGCCAAAAATAATTTGTTTACTATCTTCTGGTAATAAAAAGTTATGTGGATTTTCTGCTCCAGCAGGTAAGTTTTCCACAAAGAAATTTGCGTGTTTAATTTTGCCAATGTCATGGTAATAACAAGCAACTCGTGTTAATAGCGACCGACCGCCAATCTCAGCAACAGCGTTAGCGCTCAAACTAGCCACCATCATGCTATGATGATAGGTACCTGGCGCTTCTTCTAACAGTTGTTTTAACAACGGATGGTTCGGGTTACTTAATTCATTCAAGACAATCATACTATCATCGGTCACTAATAATTCGATATATGGATGCAAGCCCATTGTTGCTAAAAATGAAAGGACCGTTCCTGCACCTGCACAAATTAAAGCCGTCCACGTTTTACCATCTGTTAAACTCATCCCTTGATAAATCATTAAGACAACCGCCATGAAAACAGGAAAGACAACTACCCACATTAAAGCTGGGAAAACTTGCTCACTCATCCGTTTCCGTTTAACAACTGTTGCTAGAAATCCTGAGAATAAGTACATAATCAGAATAACCGTCAACGAGTTTGTGCCAATAGAATTATAAAAGATAAATAACGCAAAAACGACTTGGAAAATGGCAGCGATTATCCCTGAACGACGATTCACAAAATGATTTAGAATCAGCGGTGCAAAGGCTGCTGGATAGAACAAGGGAATATACATCAACTGCTCGGTTTGGAAAATCTGGAAGAATTTCATTAAAATAACACTGATTAGCATAGCACCCGTGTAAAAGATAATAAACGAGCGTTGTCGCGAAGGCTCAGTCACTTGTTTTGTAAAGAAAATCAACACTTCAACTTGAAGTAAAATAGCTAATGCTAATGCCACCATCGGAAAAATAGACGTATTTTGACTAGTCATTCCTAGTAACTCAAGTTTTTCGACCGCTTTTGCATCAATTTGAGTACCTTCACGAACAATAATTTCGCCTTGATAAATCATTGCGGGTTGAACAGCATTCATCGCTTTTTGGCGTAGCTCTTCTGTTCGTTTTTCATTGGCAATATCGTTTACCACAATCCCTTGGTTAACAATGTAACGAATGACTTGTTGCATGGTACTCGTAATATCTAAGTATTGAATTTTACCGTTAGCTTCTTGGCGAATTTTATCCAAATCAGATTCTCGAACGTGATTTTGCATTGCGTCATCCACCAACATCAAACTTTCTGAACGAACCTTATCCAATTGCTCAGAGGTTAATGTAAAGATTGTTTGATAAAAAACATTAGGAAAACTTTGATAAAACGTAACTTCATCTTGCGGTAAAGATTCAAACAATGACTTTAAGCTAGCTACTCGTTCTTCTACGGTCGGCGCAGGAATCGTTTCTTCCTTTTTGGCCTTCGCTTGCTTATTGCTATACTCTTTGTCTACTTTTTCATTCGCAGAATCAATCAATTTAAATAATTTATCAATACGATTATGTTGGACAGATGCCGTATCTTCTTGATAAATATATTCGGGTGTGACAGCTTCTGCTGCCAATTTTTTTCTTTGTTCTGTTTCGTAGGTATTTTCGATATTTTTATTTGCACGAATAGTTTTCTCGGCCAGTTGACCTTCTTTAATTTCTACTCTTTTCTGATGGACACTGCCAAACATAATCATAAATAAAAGAAGAGAAAAAACGGCTAATAAAATAGGCAAATAGGCTTTACCTAAACGATCCCCTAACTTTGTAAGTACTTTTTTCAAAAGGTACTTTCACTCCTTCCCTAACTGCTTAGGAATGCTTTTGTTGTTCTTTTTCATAGGCTTGAATAATTTGTGCTACAACCGGATGACGCACAACGTCACTGGCTTCAAAATTTACAAAGGCAATTTTTTCAATGTCTTTTAACGTACGCTCGGCGTTAACTAAACCACTTGTTACACCACGTGGCAAGTCAATTTGACTAGTATCTCCATTAACAATCATTTTTGAACTAAACCCTAAACGAGTTAAAAACATTTTCATTTGGGCAACCGTGGTATTTTGTGCTTCATCTAGAATGACAAAAGCATCATCCAATGTACGACCACGCATATAAGCAAGCGGGGCAATTTCAATAACGCCGCGTTCCATTAAACGATTTGTATGATCCATACCAAAAATTTGATACAAGGCATCGTAAACTGGACGTAAATAAGGATCGACTTTTTCTTTTAAGTCACCTGGTAAAAAGCCCAAGCTTTCGCCAGCTTCCACCGCTGGACGAGTTAAAATAATTTTTTGTACTTCGCCTTTTTTCAAGGCTGCTACTGCCATCACCACGGCTAAAAAGGTTTTCCCTGTCCCCGCGGGTCCCACCCCGAAAATGACGTCATGGGTTTTAACTGCATCGATATATTTTTTTTGACCAACATTCTTAATTCGGATGGCCCGACCATGATGGTCCTTCATAATTTCTTCTTCATACATGGCAATAAACGCCTCTAAATTTCCAGCTTTGGCCATTTTTAAAGCAGAAACGACATCTGGCGTATGCACTTTGATGCCTCGTTGAATTAATGTTTGTAGCGCTCTTAACACGGAAGCGACTAACTCTACCTCTGATGATTCGCCAATTAACTGAATAACTTCGCCACGACTATTAATCGTTACGTGGGTATTCTCTTCTAAAAATTTGATATGTTTATCATGTGTTCCTAAAAGCATGTGTGCATCATCAGAATCAGTAAGTATTAATTCCAAAGATTTTGACTGATTATCTGTCAAAAAACGTCCATCTCCTTTATTATATAGTCCTTTACAATGATACCACATTCTTATCTGTTTAAAAAGAAGTCGTACCTGATTTGACTTTGAAAGTCAAAAAAGAGAAAACCGTAAAAAGCTACCGGTTTTCTCTTTGCATAAAAAAACTAGGACAGTATCCTGTCCTAGTTTCGATAACGCTCTTAGTTTTCTTGTAATAATTCTTTCACAATTGCGTTAACTTGGTTGCCATCGGCTTTGCCTTTGACTTTCGGCATCATAGCGCCCATCACTTTACCAAAATCTTTTGGTGAAGTGGCGCCAGTTTGCGTCATTACCTCTTGAACTAGTTGACGAATTTCTTCCTCCGTTAGTTGTTGAGGCATATATTTTTCAACAATTGCTATTTCAACTTTTACTTTTTCAACAAGATCGTCGCGTCCCGCCTTTTCAAACTCTGATAAAGAATCTTTTCTCTGTTTCATCTCACGAGACAATACAGTGAGTTCTTCTTCTCCGTTCAATTCACGGCCCGCTTTAATCTGATCATTTTGAATGGCAGTCTTTAACATGCGAAGCACGGCTAAAGTTTCTTTGTCTTTAGCTTTCATCGCTGTTTTAATGTCGTCATTCAATGTGGTTAGCAATGACATACCACCAACTCCAATTCATTCAAAACTAGAATTTTTTACGTTTTCTAGCTGCTTCAGATTTTTTCTTACGCTTTACACTTGGTTTTTCGTAGAATTCACGTTTACGTGATTCTTGTAAAGTACCCGCTTTTGAAACGGAACGTTTGAAGCGACGAAGAGCATCATCAAGAGATTCGTTTTTACGAACGACTGTTTTTGACATGTTATTCCCTCCCTCCGAGCTTAAAAAGTAACCGTTTTTCTTATTTGTGGGAAAAACCCACAAATTAAAATACTGTCCTTGTTATATTATAGCTAAAGCATAAATAACCGTCAACCACTCTACTGATAAAATACGAAATTTTTGTTTGATTTTTCGTCTTATTCGCTATTTTTCGCAACAATCGGCACAACGACCAAGTATTTCAAAGCGATGTCCTTCAATTGAACAACCTTTTAACTGTTCTTCAAAAAAATTCATCGGACACATGTGAATTTCTTCCGTTTTGCCACAAACCGTACAAATAAAGTGATGATGATGTTCCACCTCTTGGCAACAACGGAAGCGAAACTTTTGCTCGCCATTTAATTCTGTTTTTTCCAGTAATTCTAAGCGCTCAAAGTCATGTAAATTGCGATAAACCGTATCATAACTGACTCCTTTAAAGGTTTCATTCATAAATTCATACACTTCACGTGCAGAAACATAGCGATTTCGCTTAATCAAATAACTCATCAGCAATTCTCGTTTTTTGGTATATTTTAATCCACTGGCTTTCATGGTTTCTAAGGCTTGCTCAATATTAGTCTTTACTGGTGCCATCGCCATTTCCTCCCTTATCAACCTAAATCAGAATCATTACGAAATAGATTCTGGACTTATGGTATAATAAAATTATTAAAAATGCAAGAAAGGACTTACCCTCTATGACTATTTCTGAAGAAAAAAAATGTGTGACGATTTTTGTCATCTCAGATTCTGCTGGCGAGACCGCTTCAAAATTGGCGGCTGCCTCAATGGCTCAGTACCCCACTGTTGATTTTACTTTAATTAGACGAACATTCGTTAAAGACGAAGATAAACTAGTGCAAGCGTTAGAAGATGCCAAAAAAGCAGAGGCCATGGTACTGCATACTATCATTAATGATCATCTCGTGGCGATTGCTAATCAATTTTTCAATGAGCATCAATTGTTTCATTTTGACATTTTGACACCACCAGTTGCGGAAATCGAACGATTAACAGGTGTCGCACCTATGCGGGAACCAGGTGCCTTACATCATCTGAATGAAAATTATTTTAAACGAATTGAAGCGATGGAATTTGCTGTCAAATATGACGATGGCAAGGACCCACGAGGCTTTTTAGAAGCGGATGTGTTACTTCTTGGCGTTTCCCGAACTTCTAAAACACCGCTAAGTCTCTTTTTAGCCAACAAGAACTTAAAAGTTGCTAATTTGCCACTAATTCCTGAAGCACATTTACCGAAACAATTATTCGAAATGGACCCTAAAAAAATTGTTGGCTTAACCAACGATCCCAATGTTTTAAACGGGATTCGTAAAGAACGAATGCGCGCATATGGTTTACCTGAAAATACTTCTTATTCAGATATTGAAAAAATTCGGCGAGAACTGGCTTTTGCTAATGACCTTTACCAAAAATTAGGTTGTATCGTTATTGATGTCGCTTCTCTTTCAATTGAAGAAACTGCCTCAATGATTCTTAATGCTTTGAACTTAGAAGATCATAGTTATTATTCCACGGAAACATCCGAGGATTAATAAAAACGAGAAAAAATCACTAGTGATTTTTTCTCGTTTTTTTAAAAGACTTGAACGCCTTCTTGATCAATATTGAAAATTTGGATGCTCGCTTTGGTAGATAATTTTTCCAAGCTTTGAACAATTTCGTTGGTTCGTTCTTCTGGCGACAAGATCAGAACAGTGGGACCAGCTCCGCTTAAGAAAGAGCCATAAGCACCTTTTTGCTGAGTTAAACGACGAATTTCTTTTAAATGAGGAACCAAGGAACGTCGATACGTTTCATGCCATTTATCTTGTTCCATCATTTTGCCTGCTAAAGGTAAATCCCCGTTTAAAATTGCGGCAATCATAACATTGGCAATTGAACTGGCCGCGACCGCCTCTTTGTAATCCAATTTTTCTGGCAAAACAGCGCGACTTTTTTCGGTAAATAACGTTTCCTCTGGAATAAAAGCAATGACATCACACATCGGAAAGTGATGTTTGACATGGTAGACTTGATTTTCTACATGGCTAGCCACCACGAAATCCCCTAAAATAGCTGGGGCAACATTATCTGGATGGCCTTCCATCTCTGTGGCTAAACGGACTTTTTCTTTAGGCGACAAATTTAAATGTGCTAGTCGATTAGCTAATTCAATGCCTGCTACAATCACACTTGAGCTACTGCCTAGGCCTCTTGCAAGGGGAATGTCAGAAACCATCCGAATAACTTTTGGTGTCAATTCTGGTGCAATTTTCAATGCCGTTTGAATTAATAAATTCTCTTCATTAGTAGGAATCTCTTCTCCCAAAGAATGTTGAATTTCCCAAAATTCACTTTCACCTAAAACGTTGATTGTTAAATAAGCGGATAATGCAATGCCACATGAATCAAAGCCAGGTCCTAAGTTGGCACTAGTGGCAGGTACTCTTATTTTCATAGTGTTGCGACTCCTTTTCGTAAGTGCAGACGCATTTCTTCCACGTCACTCATTTTTGAAATAGCTACTTCTGTCTCCATTGCTGTATCAGGATCTTTTAGTCCGTTACCAGTAAAGACTACCACGACGGTTTCACCTGCTTTGATTTTACCGCTTTTAACGTGTTGAATAACTCCAGCTAATGAGGCAGCCGAACCAGGTTCAATGAAAACCCCATCTTGAGCAGCAATTTTTCGGTAAGCCGTTAAAATTTCTTGATCTGTCACGGCATCAATGAAACCACCCGATTCATCGCGTGCCTGTTCTGCTAATTGCCAACTAGCAGGATTTCCAATCCGAATCGCTGTTGCCACGGTTTCAGGTTGCTCAATCACTTGGCCTTTCACGATTGCCGCGGCACCTTCTGCTTCAAAACCATGCATTCTTGGTAAAGTTGTTCCTTGTTTTTCATGCCATTCTTTAAAGCCTTTCCAGTAAGCGGAAATATTGCCGGCATTTCCAACTGGAATCGCTAAAACATCAGGCGCTTGACCCAATTGTTCACAAACTTCAAAAGCTGCTGTCTTTTGCCCTTCTAAACGATAAGGATTCACTGAATTAACTAGCGCAACTGCCTCAGTTTTCGCAATTTCTCGCACCGCTTTCAATGCTTCATCAAAGTTACCTGGAATCGAAATAATGTCCGCCCCATACATAATAGCTTGCGCTAATTTTCCCAGTGCGATTTTACCTTCTGGAATCACTACATACGCTTTAATGCCTGCTCGTGTGGCATACGCAGCAGCGGCGGCACTAGTATTTCCTGTAGAAGCACAAACAATCGCTTTGGCACCTTCTTCTACCGCTTTTGCTACAGCCATCACCATCCCGCGATCTTTGAATGAGCCAGTGGGATTTAAGCCTTCGTATTTTCCATATAATTGAATACCTAATTCTTTGGATAAATTAGGTAAAGGAATCAGTGGCGTATTTCCTTCAGCTAAAGAAATCATTGGTGTTTTTTCTGTTACTGGCAAATACGCTTGATACTGTTTTAACAAACCTTCATACATGTTTACTCATCTCCTATAACCTTCATTACATTCAATAACTGAAAGGCTTCCGTATTTTGAATAGCTGTCACAACTTGTTGCATTTGTGCTTTTGATATCTGGTGCGTAATGGCAACAATTCTTGCTCGCTGTCCATCCGATTTTTGTTGAACTAATTGATCAAAACTGACTTCTGCTGTAGTCATTAATTGGGTCAACTGCAAAAATTGTCCTGGCGTATCTGGAACATCTAACGAAAAATAGTACTGCCCAAATACATTTTCGGAACTCGTCAATTGGGTTTTATGTTGATACGAATTGAACATATGGCCAGTCGTTGCCAAGCGAATGTTTTTAGCAATCGTAATTAAATCACTGACCACACTGGTTGCTGTCGGTTTAGCTCCAGCTCCTGGACCGTAATACATTGATTCGCCCACGCCTGCACTTTTAATAAATACTGCATTGTACTCATTCCGAACAGATGCAATAGGGTGCTTTTGATTGACTAGCATAGGCGCCACTTCCACCGAGATACTATGCTCATTTTGTTCAGCAGAGCCAATCAATTTGATTTCATACCCCAGTTGTTTAGCCATGGCGACATCATCTAAAGACAATCCGCGAATTCCACGAATATTAACTTGTGGTAATGAAACATTCATCCCAAAAGCAAATTGACTTAAAATAACCATTTTATAGGCTGCGTCAATTCCATCGACATCATTTGTCGGATCTGCTTCAGCAAAGCCCAACGCTTGCGCTTCTGCTAAAGCTTCTTCATAACTTTTATCAGCAGAAACCATTTGCGTAAGCATATAGTTCGTCGTACCGTTCACAATCCCTAAAACTTGTTGAATATTGTCTGCTGCTAAGCTATTAGCAATCGTTCTTAAAATAGGAATCCCGCCAGCAACACTTGCTTCGTAATATAAATCACAATGATGTTTTTGGGCTAACGCTACTAATTCACTCCCATGTTGCGCCAGTAAATCTTTATTGGCAGTCACAATATGTTTGCCCTTTTCTAAAGCTTTCATGATATACGTTTTGGCTGGTTCAATGGTTCCCATTAATTCCACAACGATTTGAATTTCTTTATCTTCTAAAATATCATCAATTGAAGTTGTTAAAGAAAGACCGTATTCTTCCGCTTGCGCTTGTTTCGTTTCAAGATTTCGGACAAATGCTTTTTCAATGAGCACATTCATTCCTGTCACTTGTGAAATTTTCTCTTGATGTTCTTTCAAGAGAGTTAAAACACCAGTGCCTACAGTCCCTAATCCTAGTAACCCAATCTTTAAGGTATCCTTCATTTTTACCTCCATCAACAGCGCTATTCTAGTTACGCTATTTTTTCCTACTTTTTATCGATGTTCAATATGCTCAAAGGTCTGATTTAAAATATCTATTACATGATGATCATCCAATGTATAAAAAATCGTTTTTCCTTCGCGACGTGCCTTGACAACGCGGCTATCTCTTAATAATTTTAGTTGATGAGAAACGGCGGACTGTTCCATTCCCAATTGTTCACTAATCGCCGTTACGTTATGCTCGCCTTCTTTTAAAAGTAGCAAAATTCTTAAACGTGTTGGATCACTTAATACTTTATATAATTGACTTACTTGTTTGATTTCTTCCATTTGTTTCATTATAGTCGCCTCACTTTGCACTCATTATAACACAGAGTTTTTTAAAATAAGAACTGCGATTGTTCTTTCCTACGAAAAATATGGCACAAAGAAAGTTGGAAAAATGACAAACTTGTCGATTTTCCAACTTTCTTCATCTATTCGTGGTTGGCTTGCTGAACTGCATCCATCACGGCATAACGGAAGCCATTTTTTTCTAGAGCTACGACACCGCGAATCGTACTTCCTCCTGGAGAAGTCACTTCATCTTTCAATGCTCCTGGGTGTTTTTTCGTGTCTAAGGCTAAGGTCGCCGTTCCTTTTATCATTTGAGCGACAATTTCATAAGATAAGTCCCTTGGTAACCCTTCTAAAACTGCTGCATCTCCCAATGCTTCCATAAAGATATCAACAAAAGCTGGACTGCAACCAGCCACAGTACCAAAAGTTTCCAGTTGCGCTTCGCGAATTTCTTTGACTAACCCTAAAGTAGCAAGAAGTTCCATTACCAGTTCCTTCGTTTGGCCTTCAATTGTTGGTGCCAAGGCTACACCAAGCACGCCTTGATTCACGCTAACTGGTGTATTAGGAATGGCATGAACAACTTTGGCTTCTTTATTGCCAAGGGCCATTTGGGCTTCTTTTATGGTATGACCTGTTGCAACAGAAATCAATAGACTTTCGTTGGAAAAATGAGGAGCTAATTCCTGAAGGACAGGTAACACGACCTTTGCTCCTGTCGCAATAAAAATAATCTTACACTCTTGGAAAAGTGCATAATCTGTGACAAGTTGAAAGCCCCACTCTTTTTGAAGAGCTTCGGCTGTTCCGCTTGAACCACCTTTAACATATAAGTTTTCCTTCTTGACTGCCTCAGCTTTCAGTAACCCTTTAATCATGGCACCGCCCATACTGCCAGCACCGATAAAGCCAATTTTCATAGCATTCCCTCCTTAGTTAAATAAAGTGTTTGTGTCAAAAGTCAATAAGCTTTTGACACAAACACTAACATTCGTACTTTTTTCCGTACAGCCTGTTTCGTTTATTTTATTTTGTTAATTCATTAACGACTGCTTCAAACGCAGCAATTTTTTCAGAAGCTTCTGAACTACTTGTTGCTTTTGTCGCTAGATAGAATTTAATTTTTGGTTCTGTTCCTGATGGTCGGATAGCAATCCAACTGCCATCTTCTAAATGATATTTCAGCACATCAGAAGGAGGCGTTTGTAATTGTTCTGTTTGACCATCTGCAAAAGTACGTGTTAATTCTTTAAAGTCTTCCGTTTGAGCAACTTGAATCCCGGCAAACTCAGTTGGCGCTTGTTCACGACATTTTGCCATTAAAGCTTTAATTTTACCGCTTCCTTCAATTCCACTCATTGTTACTGAAATGGTTTTTTCTTCAAAGTAACCAAATTCTTCAAAGATATCTTGTAAGCCATCGTATAACGTTTTTCCTTGTTTTTTATAAAAGGCCGCTACTTCCGCTAATAAAACTAACGCTTGAATCGCATCTTTATCACGAACAAAAGGTTTCACTAAGTAACCATAACTTTCTTCAAAACCAAACATAAACGTTTGACTGTGGTCTTCTTCGTATTGTTGAATTTTTTCCGCAATAAATTTGAAACCTGTTAAAACATTAAACATCTTCGTATTATATTTCTCGGCAATCGCTGTAGCAAGTTCACTAGAAACGATTGATTTTAGAACCGCAGCATTTTCAGGCAATGTGCCTGCTTGTTGATGGGCTTCTAAAATATAATGAATCATAATTGAGCCTAATTGATTTCCTGTTAATACTTGGTATTCGCCGTTTGGCATCCGCACAGCAGCGCCTAAACGATCAGCATCTGGATCTGTTGCAATCAATAAATCAGCGCCTTCTTTTTCCCCTAAACGAATCGCATATTCGAATGCCGAATGTTCTTCAGGATTTGGTGACTTAACTGTAGTAAAGTCAGGATCAGCAACGGCTTGCTCAGGTACTAAAACAAACTTTTCAAAACCGGCTTGTTTTAATGCCTTTTCTCCTAACATTTTCCCAGTTCCATGTAAGGGAGTGTAAACTAATTTTAATTCTTTACCCATTTCGTTAATTAATTCTTGATTAATCGTAACTGTTTTAATTTCTTTCAAATATGCGTTATCGACTTCTTCACCGACAATGTTAATTAAACCGCTGTGGGCAACTTCTTCATCTGATAAGACATCAATTTTCAAAGGATTTTCGATACTACGAACATATTTAGTTAATGCATCAGCATCAGCTGGCGGCATTTGACCACCGTCTTCACCGTAGACTTTGTAGCCATTATAGGCAGCTGGATTGTGAGACGCCGTAATCATGATTCCCGCAAAAGCTTTAAAGTAACGGACCGCAAAAGATAATTCTGGTGTTGGTCGTAAGCTTTCAAATACAAAAGAAGGAATATCATGTTTAGCTAATGTTTTAGCTGCTTCCATTGCAAATTCTGGAGACATATGACGTGAATCATAGGCAATGGCTACACCGCGACGTTTCGTTTCAGGATCTTGCGTATCCATAAAACGTGCAAGCCCTTCTGTCGCTTGACGAACCGTAAAGATATTCATTCGATTAATACCGGCGCCTAAAAGCCCGCGCATCCCGGCAGTCCCAAATTCTAATGGTGCGTAAAATGCATCTTCACATTTTTTAGGGTCTGTATTTAAGTCCTTTAATTCATTTTTTAAATTTTCTGGAATATTTTCTTCATTTAACCATTGTTGGTAAACTTGTTCCCAAGACATGGAAAACACCTCATTTGTTTTTTTGTTTTTACTTTTTAAGTATAGCATTGGATATTCGTTTAGAAAAGGGAAGTTGTAGCGTTTTCTCTCAGCAAATGATTTTTATAAGAAAAATCTTACTTACTGTTCTATTTTTGTTTGTCTATTTTCAGAAAGCTGTCGTGTAATCCGTACCATTCGCTCATAAAAAAGAGGCATTTCTTCTGGTGAAATCCGGGAACAGTTCAAGCGAATACTTCCACGTTTTTCACTAAAAGCTACACTTGGCGCTACCAAAACACCTTCTCGTAAAAATACTTGCCAATCTTCTGGCTTAAGCACCCCTTGACGCCAATGTGCCCATAAATAAAAACCACCTTTTACTGGCGAAACTTCCCATTCTGGCAACGATTTAAACACTTGATATACAGCTGTTGCTCGTTGTTCCACTTGTTTATTTAATAACGTAATTTTTTCAGAAAAAGAAGGATCTTCAATCGCCATTTTAGCGAGCATCTGCGGAAAAATACTCAACGATACATCCATCATTTTTCTGGCTTCTGCAATTTGTTTCGTCACGGAGGCGGGCGCACTTAACCAACCAATTTTCGTGGTCGAACCTAAAATTTTTGACAACGAACCGATATACAAGACATTATCTGGATCTAATTTTTTTAAAGGAGGAATTTCTGTTTTCGGGATAAAACTTAACTGCCCAAAAACATCATCTTCTAAAATAGGAACTTGATACGTTTGACAGACTTTCACAAGCTGTTCTCTTTTTCTTAAAGGCATCACTGTCCCAGTGGGATTTTGAAAGGAAGGATTAACCATAACCATTTTGATGCGATGTTGTCGAATTGTTTGTTCTAGCGCTTCAAGATCAATCCCTTCCTCTGTCATGGGCACACCAAATAAGCGCACACCAGCAGCTTGGAAAATTGGTAAGGCATAGAAGAAAGATGGATCTTCTACGGCAACACTATCTCCTTGTCTCAATAAAACTTGCAAAACTAAAAAAAGTGCTTGTTGCGCACCTGAAGTAAGCAATAAACTTTCACTTGGTAAATGAAGCTGATATTCCGTTGCTGTAATGGCTTGGATTTCTTTTCTTAACGGCAAATAACCTAATTCATCTTGTGCTTCCTCTTTTAAAAATTGTTTCCAATTTAATGCTGGAAAATCGAAACTGGGAATTAAGTCTAACGGCAACTCACCTGTATACATATCTAAGTCAGTCGGCAAATTTTGTTTAGCTCGTAACTCAATCTCTGCCACCAAGGGATGAACTTGTTTGAACACATTTTGTTCTAAATAACGATGCCAATCTGTTCGTGGCGTCATCATTACCCCCCATTTCCCTTCGTTGACAATCGTTCCGCTCCCTCTTTTTCGTAAAATCCAGCCTAAGTCCACCAGTTCATCTAATGCATGAACAACGGTGGAACGATTGACAGACAAGTATTCTGCCAGTTTTCGTTCCGAAGGGATTTTTTCGCCTGGTAATAATTCGCCTGTTTGAATCTTTTGAACAATCATTTCCATAATACTGCGATAAATAGGAACATTTTGTTCTTTTTTAAGTTGCCACATAGCAATCACCTCAACAATTGGATGAGTTAAAAGTAATCCAGTTAGATGCTTTTGTCAATCTAAAATACAAGAAAAAGGCACTGAAACTAAGCCGACCCCCAAAAGTTAGATTTCTAGGTCTTTTGGGGGTCGGCTTACTAATTGCTTCTTTTTAAGTTGATGATTTTTGCGAACATAACTATCTATATGTTTAATTCGTTTGTAAGATAGTCTTTTTGAGATAATTATAATAATCCATTTCTTTTAACTCATCTGGAGTGACAATATCAATACGAGTACCATTGATGTAAATGACACTATTGTTTGTAATAACACTATTCTCTATTTGTATGGCTAAATCTTTCGTTTTAGATAATAATAAGGGATCTCTTTTTTTTATAGCTGTGCGAATGGATAAAAAGTTTATACTAGGGATAGGAATATTGCCTTCTTTAAATTTACTTTTGGTTATTTCATTTTTCCAGAATTTTCCGAACATTATTTGTTCACTTGAGTATAAATATTTAACCATATAGTGTGGCCAACTAATGATAGTTTCCCAATCTAAATTTATACTTTTTTCGAGCTCTACATCGAAAATAATATTTAGTGTATAAAAAGGAATAGAGTCTTTAGTCAATCGAGAACGATTAAATCTGAAGAGCTCAATTTTTTCTAAAAAGTAATAGAATAACTCTTCAGATATTTTTTCGGGATCAGTTGTTTTTAAAAGAAAAACATCAGTTTTAACGAATTTTTTTCTATTAGCAGATTCAAGGTACGGGCAATAGTCATATGTTTTTTCTACATATTGTTCAAATAATTTTTTAAGGTATTTTTCATAAGGTTGAACCACCTTATGTGTGTAAATTTGCTGGTTTGCAATCCCAGGACATTTTGACAATCCCATTTTTGATATATTCTTCATAAGCTTTTTCATTGAAAGTACCAGATGAGTCAATAAACCAAATAATGTTTAACTTCCCATACTTTTGTTCATAATTTTTAACCCATGTAAATTCATCAACGCCACCACTAGGTTCATGTTTTAATAGAGTTCCAGCATGTTGTAAACAGAACTTCTCATATGTTGCAGGATTATTTAACATAGCATGCCATTCTTCGTCAATAAAACTGTTAGGCATCATAAGGTCAGGGACATTCTCACCAGCAAGTGCAAAAAACTTTCCTAATTCTTTTAGCGCGGCTTCTTTTTTCACTAATAATTCGACCATAAAAATTTCCTCCTAAACATTTTAATATAATTTAACTTTTTATAACTTTATTATAATTTATTTGTAATCATTTAGCAACTGTTTTATAATTTAATGACAAAGAATGACGAAGGAGCGAGAAATATGGGGAAGAACAGAAAAATAGATATAGAAATAATAAATGAGTATAAAAGTATGAAAAAAATACAATTAAAAGCAATTATTTTTATAATGGTACGGACTGTATTAAACTTATATATAATTTTTGCTATACAAAATCTCGTGGATTATATCGTGAAAAAAGAAGAAACAATGAATGATAAAGAAATAGTAATTTTAATTTTTTTAGTTATTTCATATAGCGCATGTATATATTTATCTCAATATCTTCTTCGTTTGCTGTTTTTTACGGGAAATTATGCATTAAATAATTTTTTATTTAAAAGTATTTTAGAAAAGAGTGTATTATATTTTGAAAAAAACTCTTTAGGAGAAATAATTTCTAAAATAACGTCAGATAGTGTCTTAATATCTGATTGGATGTCACAGGGAAAAGTAATGTTAGTCACACAAATTTTTATATTAATGAGCAGTATATCAGTTCTTATTTATTATAGTTATGAAATCGCAATAATATTAAGTGTACTATTGTTTGTTTGCTTTTTTTTGATACATAAAATAAGTCAAACAATGAGCACACTTACTAAGTATGATCAAGAATTAAAAGGCCGCATTTTTCAAAAAATGACACAATCAGTTTCTGGTATTTATGATGTCAAACAATTTTCAATGGAAAAATATTTTTCAAAAGAAATTGAAGTGGACTTATTTCAAAAAAGATTGCCAGTAAGTAAAAAAATATCGTTATACTTTTCTCTATATGTAGGAACTTCTGCTTTTGTCGCAATGGTCTTACCACTTCTAGCATTATTATTAGCTAGTTATTTAGCAAGTTTAAACCTTATTTCTGTTGGATCGATAATTGCTATATATTCTGTCAGTAGAATGTTAGATGAACCTATACGAGTAATTGCAGATCAAATTAGTAGTAAAAATCTAGCAATTAAAACGCAAGATAGAATAAAAGATATCTATCAAGAAAAATCTGCTAGTAATTTTAAGAGTCAGGAAAGAGATATTCCTAAGTTTAATAGTATGAAGTTAACTATTAAAGAATATAAGTATTCCGATGCAAGCAATCCTGTTATTAAGAATCTGGATATGTTGATTAGTAAAGGAGAACTAATAGTAATCAAAGGGCCTAGTGGTAGTGGGAAATCTACTATAGGAAACTTACTTATGAATCAAATTTCCCGTGAATATTTAATAGGAGATGTTTTATGGAATGGGAAAAAAATAGAAAATTTCTATGAAAAATTATATTATCAAAAAGCAAATAAGATGGATCAAAACGTATTTTTATTTGAAGGTACGATAAAACAAAATTTAACATTATTTAAAGAGTATTCTGAAAAAGAGTTGCTAGAGATTGTAAGGCTTGTTGGATTAGACACTTTAATTAACGAAAAAGGATGGAATTATTTAATTGAAAATAATGGAGGAAATGTTAGTGGTGGTCAAAAGCAACGCATAAGTTTAGCAAGAGTGTTATTAAGAAAACCAGAATTCCTCATTTTAGATGAACCTACGAGTTCTTTGAATAAGGACTTATCTACAAATATAGCATTGAGAGTAACTTCATATTTAAAACGAAATGATTTAACGACAATAGTTATCACTCATAAAGATGAATTTGATGAATATTCTGATAAGGTAGTGACATTTGAATGAGGTTAATAACTTTCAAAGTAAAATTGATGTGTAAAATAAGAAACTGAATACACGAAAATTCGAAAGGATAAAACGATGGTAGTAATGATAAGCCTTGACTTGATGTCAAGACGGTAGACCCAATAGAAGTCCTACAAGATAGAGTACAATGTAAAGAAAATAAAAAAAGTGAGGAGAAAAACTTTTAATTTTTTGAATATATAAAAAGAGGCTACCTACTAGTGATTGGAATAATACTTTAGATAAACTAAAATCAGCTTTTGAGCGTGGAGAAAAAATCCAAAGTGATTTTTACCCCACGCTCTTCCTAAACCTATTGATATTACACTTATTTCAGCTGACTTTATTAAATCACCTGCTTTTAAAATTAATAATCGACCTAGAAAATGTCTATATCGGAAAGTACTTTATAAATTTTTTTATATCGCTTCGTTGTATACTGGTGATTTTCGAAAAATTTTGTCCGCATATTTGCTAGCACTTTCATCTTCAAAACCATACTTTGGTATTTCCCTTTCGTAAGAAGAAAGCCCAATTTTTAAACACCCTTACTTTTCTGTTTTACTATTAACAGGTTTTTCTCAATACTTGTGTAAAAATGCTTGGATGGTGTTATAAAAGATTCCTGCGAACATAAAGATTAACCAACTAAACCGCCAATCCCCTAAAACAAAACTAATAAATAGATAGAGTGCAACAACTAAGGGCCAATAAATGGATGCAATAATTGCACCGACAGGATTTCCCGCAGGTCCTTCCTCTGTTTTAGTTTGCTGAGGCGCAAAATCAGGATGACCAACATGTTCTGAATAAAAATAAGTTTCATTCAACAATTTATTAAAACTTCCTTTAATTACTCCACCAAATATAAACAAGAAGACGCCAATCGATACTAAAAAGAAGAGCCAACTAATCCCCAGCGTTCCATTATAATATTGTCCGCCCATCATTTGATGCATGGAACGGCGCATCATCAGATGAAGGCCACTACTAAAGACAACAACTGGGATTAAACCCAAAATACAAAAAACTACCCCCGCTGCCATACAAAAAATAAATGATCGTTGAAAACTTTGTTCTCTTTGTGCAACTTCTTTTTTTAACTTAATCGGAATCAATCGTTGCCCCAGTTGTTTGTCCATTGCAACAAACCGATTACCAGCAACAATAAATAATGGAACGCCGATTGCCACACCTATGAAAAGACAAACTAAACCAAGACCGTTAGAAAGAACACCACGCATACCAACCAGCAAGCCAACACCTACCATGATTGCAACAACGCCAAGACCAATTTGAATAGCACCTTTGCGTTGGACAGCTAAATAGTCAAGTCCTTCCTCCACTGAAATTTCTGGCAAATCGTTCATTGAATCGTTTGTTTCATTAACATGTTTATTTTCTAAATTCAATTCTTCCATTAATTCATCAATAGTACCAAATTCAGAAATAATTGTACCGATTGCTTCATTTTCCGATTTTCCTTGGCTGAGCAAATCTTCATAACGATCCTCAGCATTTGCTAATAAGTCCGCCTTTAATTGTTTTGTTTCAGATGTTTCAACAACGCCTGAAAATAAGCTATCAATAAATTCTTCTATAATTTTCATTTTCCCATCTCCTTTACAAATGCTTCGACGACGTCTTTTGTTACTTCCCATTCTAGTAACTTTTCCTCTAAATAACACTCTCCTGCATGGGTTATTTGATAATAGGTCCGCTTTTTGCCATGCGTTACTTCTCCTGGAAATGATTCAATGTAGCCATTTTTCTCTAAACGTGTAAAAGCAGAATAAAGTGTCGTTTCTTTAATCGAATATTGTTCTTTAGAAATTTCACGAATGCGTTTAGAAATCGCATAACCATATGAAGCGCCGGATTGTAAGATTGAGAGAATAAAGGTATCGTTGTATCCTCGAATTGCATCACTACCAATCACATAAATTCCTCCCTCAAGTACTTCAACTATCGTACTACGTCTGTCGTTGTAATTATCTTAACATGATTACTACGATAGGTAAAGTAAAAAAAGCACGTAATGCAGAAATCATTTTGATTTCTGCACTACGTGCTGTCTTCTTTTCAGTCTATCGTTGAATGTTAAATGGTATCACCATTAAAAATGGAATTTTTTACAATCACATAATCAACTTTACGAATCGCTTCTAAATCACGACCACCTGCGTATGAAATGGAAGATTGTAAATCTTGTTGCATTTCGACTAAAGTATCTGCCAACTTCCCTTTATGGCGTAACCAGATTTTTTTGCCTTCAACGTTTTTCTTTTCGCCTTTTTGGAATTCAGAGGCGCTACCAAAGTATTCTTTGTAAACAACGCCATCTTCCACTTTTGTTTCACCTGGCGATTCTTCATGTCCGGCAAATAATGAACCAATCATAACCATAGTTGCACCAAAACGCACAGATTTTGCAATGTCTCCATGGGTCCGAATCCCACCGTCTGCAATAATTGGTTTCCGAGCAGCTTTGGCACACCAACGTAAAGCCGCTAACTGCCAGCCACCTGTTCCAAAGCCAGTCTTAATTTTAGTAATACAAACTTTTCCTGGTCCAATCCCAACTTTTGTGGCATCGGCCCCAGCGTTTTCTAATTCACGAACGGCTTCTGGTGTTCCAACATTACCAGCAATAACGAACGTTTCTGGCAAAGATTTTTTTAAGTGTTGAATCATGTTAATCACCGCATTTGAATGTCCATGTGCGATATCAATCGTCACGTAGTCAGGGACTAAACCTTCTTGTGCTAACGTTTCAACAAAAGCGTATTCCCCTTCTTTCACACCCACACTAATTGACGTGATCAAGCCCTTTTGTTGCATTTTTTTAATAAATGGAATTCGTGCCTCTTCATCAAACCGATGCATGATATAAAAATAACCATTTTCAGCAAGGGTTTCCGCAATCGTTTCATCAATAATTGTTTGCATATTCGCTGGAACAACAGGCATTTTAAACGAATGTTTTCCTAAAGTTACCGTCGTATCACATTCAGAACGACTATTCACGATACATTTATTGGGAATTAATTGGACATCTTCATAATCAAAAACTTTCATACTTACAGCCTCCTAGTTATTTACAAAAATAACGTAAAAACCGAACATTCGGTTATTTAACGTTCGTGTTTAAAAACACCATTGTTAATTTACACTATTTATTACCACTTGTCAAAGGTGTTTTACCGAAAATTAACCTTTTTAACCTTCTTGAACGTTTGGCAAAATGGCCTGCAATAAAATAGCAACAATCGAGGCAGTTGCCACGGGTGAACTAAACAAATATTGTAAAAATTGTGGTAAAGTTTCCAAAAACTCTTTTGGTAACAATGTTAACGCTAACGTCATAATAATCGGAACGGCAATTACATACATCTGTTTTTCATGAATCGTTACATCACTCATAACTTTCATTCCACTTACAGAAATGATGCCACAAACAACCACAAAAACACCGCCGATAACTGGCGCCGGAATGGCCGAAATTAAGGTAGAAAGTTTTCCGGATAAGCCAAATAAGACAAACCACGCACCTGCAGCCACAAAAACTTTGCGACTAGCAACTCCAGTGATTGAAATAATCCCAGCATTTGTAGAGTAACTAGTTACTGGCGTGCCGCCAATGAATGAAGAAACTAAGCAACCTAAGCCTTCACCAATTACGCCGCGATTAATTTTTTCTTCGGTCAAAGGTTCAGCGACAACATGACTCACAGCAAACCAAGTGCCTGTTGTTTCCGCCATTAAAACCAGATAAATAACTAACATCGTGGCAATTGCTGACCAATCAAATTGGAAAGAAAAGTTAACTAATGGTAACTGAGGCAAACTAAACCAAGCCGCTTCACTAACGGCCGATAAATCAAGTACTCCTAATAATTGTGCCGCGATGCTCCCAAATAATAATGCCAAAATGACAGAAGAAACGCGGAAAATCCGCCCTTTTTTCAAAGCAGAACCTAAAAGTGCAAAGAAGATCAACGTCCCCGCTGCTATAAATGCTAATAAAATATTTTGTCCTAATTCTCCTTTTGCATGGTAAATATTATCCGACAAAGCGACTGGCATTAAAGAGAGGCCCACCACAAAAATAATTGTTCCTCCCACAATTGGTGGAACAAATTTAGTGATTAAACGATTAAAAATACCAGTAAATCCTAATATAATAACCACAATCGCCCCGACTAAACTAGCACCTAAAACTGCGCCCCAGCCATTTCCTTGTTGGTTATTGGCAAAATAAATTCCTGCAATTGCCCCGATTGGAATAAATGAAGGGCCTTGCGCAACTGGTAATCTCATACAAAAATGTGATTGAATAATCGTGGCAAGTCCGGCTGCTATGAATGTTGCTTGAATTAAAGAAGACGTTTGTGCTGTGCTAATCCCAATAATTGAAGCAATGATCACAGGTACGACGTACACGTCCATCGCTAAGACATGCTGAATCCCTAACATAGTGGCCTGCCCAAAAGATACTGAATCTTCTGGCCCCACTGTTAAATGAAGATTAGTTTGTTTCTTTTCACTCATTTTTTATGCTCCTTTAGTTGCTGACATTAAATTTTTATCATGTACTTTTTCACCTTGGACCCAGACTTCTCGAATATTTTCTGGTCGTGCTAAATATAAGATTTTTTGGAAAATATCAAGCAATGATTCACCTGGATTTTTAGGGATTCGTGCTTGTGACAAACTTGTATTAATAATTTGAACATCCCAAGCATACCCTTTTTCTAATTTCCCAATTGGTAAACTTAGCGCTTGACCACCGCCAGCCGTAGCTAAATAGAACGCTTCATTGACTGTGATCCGTGCTGTTTTAACACCTCGTACCTCTGGTTTTTTTGTAGCATCCACGCCATCTTCTAACATTCTAGAAGAAATAACCGCTTGCTTTAAATTGTCAAAAAGACTTGGTGAAAAACCACCTGAAAGATCACTACCTAAACCAACTTCTACTTGATGTTGATGAATTAATTTTGCAATCGGCGTTACTGCATTGCCAAAATAAGCATTGGAGATTGGGCAGTGTGCCACAGCCGTCCCTGTTTCATGAAATAAATTCATATCTGCTTCTTCTAAAAAGCCTGCATGTGCCATCACTGCTTTTTCTGTTAATAAACCAAAATCATTCAATGCTTGCGCATCATTTTTTCCAAAACGTTCTTGAACAAATTGATGTTCCCAATCACTCTCACTACAATGACTTTGAACATGGACTTGATATTTCGCTGCTAATTCTCCTAATCCTTTAAGTGCTTCCTCTGTACAACTAGGAATGAAACGCGGAGTTACAACAGGATACACACCTTGTTTTGTTTGCTGCGCTAATGTTTGAATTTCTTGAATAAACCGCTCCGTTTCTTCTAATGCTTGTTGCGTTGTTTGATCACGATAGTACTCAGGATTCTCATTAAGATCATCCATTACAACTTTACCAATTAAGCCACGCTGCCCTTTTTCCGCACAAATCTCTGCCAAACGACGGCTGGCTTCATAATGAATGGTTGCAAAATAAAGGGCTGTTGTTGTCCCATTAGCTAACAATTGGGTTACCAATTCATCATAGACTTGTTGGGCAAATGTTAGATCTGCAAACTTGGACTCCAAAGGAAACGTGTACGTATTCAGCCATTCATACAATGGAATATCCAAGGCGGTCCCAGATTGTGCCCACTGAGGTGCATGGACATGTAAATCAACAAAGCCAGGTAAAAGATAAGAATCTTGGGGCAATTCTTGAAAACGTTGTGCCTCTTTTTGTTCTGCTAGCACAGTTTCATACGCTTCAGCATCTGGTTCAATTATTTCCTGAATTACTCCTGCCTCATCTATACAAAAAAGTGTCTCTTCATAAACTTTAATCTCTTGCAAATTTTTACTAGAAAAACCGGTTCCTTTTATTACAAAATGAAACATTTAACACTCCTCCTTACTATCACATGACGATTATACATAAATTTTCGCTTAATAACTATAAAAATGTGGTTTTTTTTAAAAAAACCACGTTGAAACAATCAAAAACCGAACATTCTAAGAAAGATATATTTTTTCTTTGGATATACAAGAAAACTTTCTATTCTTAAGATTCTTCGGTATACTTAAAGAGAATCGTTAGAACTTTAGGAGGTCCTGAGATGATACAGATTGAACAAATTAGAACAGGTGTTATTCAAGAGAACTGTTATCTTGTTTATAATGAAGAAGCATTATTAATTATTGATCCAGGTGCAGAGGGAGCAAAACTAATTCAAGAAATTACCCGTTTAGGGAAGAAACCAGCCGCTATTTTATTAACACATACTCACTATGATCATATTGGTGCGGTAGAAGAATTGCGACATCATTATCACATCCCTGTTTATGTTAGTCCATTAGAACAAGCGTGGCTTTCCAATCCTATTTTGAATCTTTCAGGATTAGGCAGACATGATGATATAGCAAATATTATTGTTCAACCCGCCGAACATGAATTTAAACTGACCGATTATGAAATTGGTGGCATGAAATTTTCCGTAGTCCCAACACCTGGTCATTCAATTGGTAGCGTCAGCTTTGTGTTTGATGATTTTGTCGTTGTTGGGGATGCGTTGTTTAAAGGCAGTATTGGTCGTACCGATTTACACACTGGTGATATGCAACAATTACTACACAGCATTACGACCTATCTATTCACTTTACCGGAAGAATTTCCTGTTTATCCAGGTCACGGTGATGCCACAACCATTCAACACGAAAAAGCCACAAACCCATTTTTTAATTAGAGATTTATTCACTATTTAAAGAAACCTAGGAGGAGTAGCAATGACTGAAGCAACGACACTTTATATTATTCGTCATGGAAAAACGATGTTTAATACGATTGGCCGTACCCAAGGCTGGTCAGATACCCCCTTAACCAAACAAGGAGAAGAAGGCATTTATCATTTAGGCTTAGGTCTTAGAGACATAGACTTTAAGGAAGCCTATAGTAGTGATAGTGGCCGTGCCATGCAAACCGCTCAAATTATTTTACAAGAACATCAAAACCACCAAAAGATTCCTTACCTAACCGATAAACGGATTCGTGAGTGGTGTTTTGGTTCTTTAGATGGTGGCTATGATGGTGAACTTTGGGGTGTGGTGCCGCGCATTCTAGCTTTTAAAAGTTATGAGGATATGATGACCACAAAAATCACCTATCGCGATTTAGCAAGTGCTATTATTGAAGCCGATACGGCTGATTGGGCGGAGCCTTATGAAGTTATTCGTGATCGTGTTTGGTCTGGTTTCGAAGATATCGCTCATCATCGGGAAAAAAATGGTGGCGGCAAAGTCATGGTGGTTTCCCATGGATTAACAATTTCCTTTTTACTTTCCTTAATTGATGCAAGTTTGCCTATGCAGATGGCGTTGGAGAATGGTAGCGTAACGACCTTAACTTACGAAAAAGGAACATTTACCATTCAAGGAATTAATGATATTTCTTATATCGAAAAAGGAAAAAAGATCGCTGAAAAGCGCCGTTCATAGTAAACAAAAAGAGAAGGTTATCTGTCAAAATGACAGATAACCTTCTCTTTTTGTTTATTCTTTTAAACGTTCTACATTTTTTCTTGAGATTTGAATTTTTTCTAAGGTTTCCTTATAGTTTTTTGCTGCATAAGCAAAAAATAAAACATCGACTACATACAATTGCGCCACCAAGGAAACGGTAGCCGCACTTCTCAGTGGCACGTCTTCCCCACTAGAGGTTTGGAGGACGATATCACTTTTTTCACCAATTACTGATTTTTCATCTTGTGTGATACTAATAATAGGAATCCCTTGCTGCTTCGCTAAATCAGCTAAAGCACTTGCTTCTTTATTCGTTCCAGAATTAGAAATAACAATAAAAACACTAGGCTTCTCTGTTGAGCCTAACATAGAAGCAAATAAATGATGATCCAATGTTGTAAATACCGTTCGGCCTAATCGCGTAAACTTTTGATAAATATCTTGAGCAACTAACGAAGAGGCCCCCAGACCGTAGACAAAAATTACTTCTGTTTTTTCCAACAAATCAACGGCTGCATTCACCGCGACATCCTCTAATGTCTGACCACTTCGCTCGACCACATGAACAAAGCGCGCTTGTAGCTTTTGTTTAATGTCAGCTGTTGATTCACCCATAGTAACTTCTGTGTACATTTGCTGTTTCATTTGGCCCAGATTTGCTGATAATAAAAGTTTCAATTCTGTAAAACCATTCACATCCATAGAATGACAAAAGCGAATAATTGCTGCTGGACTTGATCCAGCTTGTTTTGCTAACTCTTGTGCATTCATTGAAATAACTGTTTCTGTATTTTTTAAAATGTATTCTGCGATTTTTCGTTCTGATTTTGGTAATTGTTGTAGACGATCTTGGATAGATAAGACAATATTTTGTTGCATAAACACCCCTCCTGATACACGATTTCCTACGCAATTAAATTTTAACAAAGAAAAAGGGAGAAGCCAAGTTCTCCTTTTTTCTATTTATTATTTAGTTGTTTGCATATCTTTAGGAATCCCAAAGAATAATGTTGCTACAAAACCACCTGCGTAAGCGGCCAATAAACCTAATACATAAGCCAGCCATTGGTTGTTGGCAATTAATGGAATTAAAGCCACACCACTTGGTCCAATAGCAATCGCCCCAACATTACCGAAAGCGCCTATCACCGCACCACCAATACCACCGCCGATACAAGCAGTAATGAATGGACGTCCTAATGGTAAAGTAACTCCGTAGATTAATGGTTCACCAATACCTAAAATCCCAACTGGTAAGGCTCCTTTAATCATTTCAACTAATTTTTTATCTGATTTACAACGAATCCATAAAGCTAAAGCAGCACCGACTTGTCCTGCACCAGCCATTGCCAGGATTGGTAATAACAAAGTCATCCCTGTTTGATTAATCATTTCAATATGGATTGGTGTCAAAATTTGATGTAAACCAAACATTACCATTGGTAAGAAAGTTAAACCAAGAGTAAAGCCAGCGAACATGCCGCCTTTTTCTAAAACAACATTGATAATACCCACCAAGCCATTAGAAATAGCTCCGGCTACAGGCATGATTAAGAAAATAGTTGCTAAGCCAATCACTAAAAGTGAAATGGTTGGCGTTACGATAATATCAATTGATTCTGGAACAATTTTATGCAATTGTTTTTCTAACAATGATAATAACCATACAGCAAAAATAACACCGATAATTCCGCCTTGCCCTGCAGATAATGTTCCACCAGTAAAAATATTACTGATTGGTGCATCTGGATTCATTCCTGTTAACATTGTGACTGCCCCAATAACACCACCCAATGCTGGTGTTGCACCAAAAACGCTGGCACTGTTAATCCCAGTATAAAGAGCTAAATAAGCAAAAATCCCATTTTTAATGATATTTAAGACATCAATATATTGTTGCCATGAAGCTGAAATATCACCGGCAACAACTAAGTTAGACATAACAGCTGCAATCCCGCCAATAATACCAGCCCCAACAAAGGCAGGAATCATCGGAACAAAGATACTAGAAATGGCTTTTAACACTTTTTTAAATGGTGAAGTGTTATTTTGCTTCGCTTTTTGTTGCGCTTTCATTTGAGCGGCTTTTTCTTCTACTAAATCTTTTCCAGATTTGCCTGCTGAATCATCAGTTGCGGTGCCATGATTGAATGGTTCTCCCAATTTGACACCAGCTTGATCTACCATTTCTTGCGCAACCTTGTTAACAGTCCCTGGACCAACAACTACTTGTAACGTATCATCTTCTACGACACCCATAACGCCATCAATTTTTTTCAGTCCTTCAATATTCACTTTGTCATAATCGCGGATATCCATACGAACTCGAGTCATACAATGGATAACTTTGTCCACGTTTTCTTGACCACCAACTTCTTTATAAATCCCATCAGCAATGCGTTTAATTCTTTCTTCTGCCATGTTAAAACACCCTCCTAATTCCTTAATTTAATGTATTCTTGATAAATTGATTCCCGTCAATTAATTTTTGTGTTGCTTCTTCTTTGGTACTATCGGTTAAAATCATCACAATTGCTAATTTCACATTTTCTTCTGCTTCTACAAATTTTAGTTCGGCAACTTCATAGCTACAACCAGTTGCTTCCATAATAATCCGTTTGGAACGCTCCACTAATTTTTCATTGGTTGGTTTTACATCAACCATTAAGTTATTGTAGACTTTCCCAATACCGATCATGGAAATAGTTGATAACATATTTAAAATTAATTTTTGAGCTGTTCCAGATTTCAAGCGAGTCGAACCTGTTAAAAATTCAGGTCCTGCATCTACTTCAATAGGCATTTGTGCATACTTACTAATTTCAGCATTTTTATTACATGACACTGTGGCAGTTGCGGCACCCACTGTTGCAGCATATTCCAAACCGCCAATTACATAAGGTGTCCGACCACTGGCCGCAATCCCGACAACAATATCATTTGCTGATAATTTTAAATCCATTAAATCTTGACGACCTAGTTCTTTTGAATCTTCGGCCCCTTCTACTGCAACAGTCATTGCTTTTTGGCCACCAGCGATGAGGCCTTGAACCATCTCTGGCTCGACGCCAAAAGTTGGTACGCATTCGGCTGCATCTAAGACACCTAATCGACCGCTCGTACCAGCACCCATATAGATTAAGCGGCCGCCTTGATTGAAGCTTTTGATGATAGCTTTTACCACTGGTTCAATGGCCGCTAATTCTTGACCCACTGCAATTGCAACTTTTTGGTCTTCTTGATTCATTTTTTGTAAAGCTTCTTTGATACTCATTTCATCTAAACCCATTGTATTTTCATTTCTACGTTCAGTCGTTAAGTTTTCTAAATTCATTCTCTATCGTTCCTTCCGTGACTAGCTTAAATTGATTGCCCGCCTTAATTAACGGCAATATCGTTTGATCTTTTTCAATAATTCGTGTAATCGTATTAACTTTTTCATCTTTCGGCAAGTCCACAAGTGTGACTTGAATTTCTCCCATATAGCGACCATACCTTTCATTATCAATCGTTACGGTCCCAACAGCACGGGCTTCAGTCTGCTCTGACTCAATCGTTGCAATTTCATCTTTCCTGAACATTTCACTCGTTCTTGATAATTCACTTCGCAAAACATCTCTTGCAGCATCTAAACGATTGGTATGAGTTCCAAGTATTCGCTTCAAATAACGGCTCTCGCTAGGTGCTACTTCTAACAGAAATTGATTGGTTTGGTGATAATAACCAAATTGAACCATGGTTCGCTCACTAATTGTGGGATCACCAATATAAACAGCATCAACATAAGGGTCAGCCATCAAGCCAACGGCAGCGGCGAAAGGATTTTGTCCCCGATGTTTTTCTAATGTTGGTAAACCAGCAAAAATTGGGCCTCTTGTTTGCCCGTCACCTGGCACAAAAGTAAAAACTTGTAAGCCTAATTCTTTAAGCCAGCGGTTCTTTTCATTAAAAAATGTTGTTCCAATGCCTGTTTCAGGTCTTGGATAATAATTATGCCAAGCTTCTAAGCGAGAAAAGTCCGCTTGGTGAGCCTTTAACTCAGCCACTTCTTCCAGTGTAATGGTACTAGCATTCAATCCTATATCAATCTTATGTGAAGCATGAGCCATTTGTTCTATCGTAATGCCATAGTCCATCCGGAGGCCAGTTACGCCCAACTCGATTAAAGGCTCTAATTCATCGAAAGAAAAACCGGCTCTTTTTAACGCTTCACCTGAAATATCTACCATAATTTTCATTTTTTCTGCCTTAGCAATTGCCCCTAAATCAGTCAAGCGTTGGCGGTAAAGGGAAGTATCATCTTCTGGTATGTGTAAAGAAGTGAAAATACCATCAAATCCAAGCGCTTTCATCTTTTTAATATAAATAATTGTATCGTTTGTAATCTCTTCACCAAGAAAAACTGAAATACCATACATCTTTTTAGCTCCTCTCTAATACGCTCTCATTATAACTTGTTTGAAATAAAATTTCAACTATTTTTCTAAATATTTTTTAATTTCAAAATAAAATTTTATTATTGTTCGAAAAAAAACAGATATTTCTTTTTAGAAATATCTGTCTAATGCATTAATTGGCTGTGGCAGAGCCAACTGGTGTACCAGCTGTAACTACGCCAGCTTTCTCTAACGAAAATTGTGCTACTTTATCCATGTTTGTAATAATGACAACCATTTCAGTTCCTTTACCAGCTGCTTTAATTGCTTCTAAATCAGCAATTGCGACCACCGTATCTGCAGTTATTTGGTCGCCTTCTTTCACTTTAATAGTGAAAGGTGCCCCGTTTAATTCCACCGTATCGATACCCATGTGTAATAAAATTTCAAGACCGTTTGTCATTTTTAAACCAATAGCATGTTTTGTTTGGAAAACGCTTAAAACTTCTCCTTCAATGGGTGCATAAATTTCACCATTTTCTGGAACTACTGCGTAGCCATCTCCCATCATTTTTTGTGAAAAAACAGGATCATTCACTTCACTAATTGGGATAACGGTTCCATTGGCAACAGCATACATTGTATTATTTTCGACAACTTCATTCTTTTTCTTCAAAAATCCAAACATTTCTCTTCCCCCATTTTTTAAAGTATCACTAGTATAGAAAAAAGTTTCATGAATTACAAGTGGCACCTTTGTATAATTCTAAAATTTATTTTAAAATAAGAATTTGCATTGGCATTTACTTTGTCAGCGGGTATACTTATACTTGATGTGTTTTGCATTTATTTCAGAAAGGAATGGTGACATGCTTTTTGCTAACCTCTGGAAAGCAATTATTCTTGGTATTATCGAAGGAATTACCGAGTGGCTTCCAATTAGTAGTACCGGACATTTAATTTTAGTGGATGAGTTTATTAAACTCAATCTAAGTAAAGATTTTATGGAAATGTTCAACGTCGTTATCCAATTGGGAGCGATTATGGCGGTTGTTATTTTATACTTCCACAAATTGAATCCTTTCTCACCAAAGAAAAATGGCGAAGAGAAAAAAGATACTTGGGTTCTTTGGTCTAAAGTCTTAGTCGCTTGTTTACCAGCGGCAGTTATTGGTCTAAAATTTGATGATTATTTAGATGCACATTTTTATAACTTTTTAACAGTATCGATTATGTTAATTGTTTATGGGATTGCTTTTATTATCATTGAAAAAAGAAATAAAAATGTTGCACCGAAGTGTACTAATCTAAAAGATTTCACTTATAAAGCCGCTTTAATCGTTGGTGCTTTCCAAGTACTGGCTTTAATTCCAGGAACTTCTCGTTCAGGAGCGACCATTTTAGGGGCAATTTTAATTGGGGCCTCGCGGTTTGTTGCAACGGAGTTTTCATTCTTCTTAGGAATTCCAGTAATGTTTGGGGCAAGTTTTTTAAAAATTTTTAAATTCCTGGCCAAAGGAAATACGTTTGGATCAGAAGAAATCATTATTTTATTAACTGGCTCTATTATTGCCTTCGTTGTTTCAATCATTGCGATTAAATTCTTATTGAATTACTTGAAGAAAAACGATTTTACAGTTTTCGGTTGGTATCGCGTAATTTTAGGTGCAATTTTAATCGGCTACTGGTTATTCTCATAAAAATAAAACCGTTGCTTTCAACAGTGAAAGCAGCGGTTTTATTTTTTTAGATTGCCAAACGTTATTCGCTCAATCCCCTGTTCTTCAAACCACTGACGAACACGGGGATCACAAAGCGTTGCTAATTCTTTACAGCGTAAAGTTGTATAAGAAGAATTGTCTAACACAAATTGATCCAAATACCCAACATCAAAATGCATCTCGGCAATTGCTGATTCCGGCATCCTTAATAAACCAAAGTCATCTTCTAAAAAATTCTCCACTGATACGCCTTCGTGAATATAAGATAACGCTCCAGACTCTAACAAATGTGTCACCTGGAAATAGCCTTGTTGCGGTGGATATTCTTTTTCCCCACTATATTTCAGGGTTGTATGAAGTCCGTACTCTTCTGCTAATTCTAAAAATACTTGATCAACCACTTCATCCCCAATCGAATGGCAATCAAAATGTTCAGGATAATGTCCAGTTAGTTCCTTAAAGCGCGTCAATTGCGCGATCGTTTCAAGTCGTACTTCTTCATATACGAAGGTTACTTGCTTTTGTTGACGATAATAAGAAGAGCGATGAAAACTGCCTTGTTCATCCACCAGTGAAGGAATCATACAAGGGTCTGCGCAAGGTTTCCCTAATAAAAAATTCGTATGCTGGCCAACAAATAACCCTGGATAATTTTTTGCTAACGCAACGGCATGTTCTGCTGTTGGTAAATTGGGCATTAAAAGTGCCGACGTCGTTAATCCATCGACATAACTTTTGAGAATGCCATGATTAATCGCTTCTGACATCCCAAAATCATCAGCATCAATAATTACTTTAACCAACAGCTCCCCCTCTTTTCTTTACGTATTTTTGATGACAATTCCGACAATAATATTAACAGCTGATTCACAATCATTAATTGTGCGCTCAAGCTGATCGTAAACATCTTTCCACTTGATAACTTTTAATAAATCTTTTTCGTTAGTCATCAAATCTTTCATGGCGCTACTGTATAATTTATCACCTTGAGATTCAATCGTATTCACTTCATCAATCAATGAAACTAACGTTTTAGAATTTTTAAATTTTGCAAATTCCTTCGTTGCTGATTTAACGCCTTCTGTCGCTTTAACAATATAAGCAGTTAATTCTAGCGCGGGCGCAATCATTTCTTCGACAACTAAATGATCAAGTAAATAAGACAAACTATTAATGCTATCGATAATGTTGTCTAAGTGATCTGTAATATCGACAATATCTTCTCGATCAATCGGCGTAATAAAGGAAATATAGAGTTCATTTAAAATTTTGCGAACAATTTCATCATTCTCTTTTTCCAATTGATGAATTGCTTCTGATTTTTTTACTAAGTTTTCTAATGAATAATTTTCTACAATTTCTTGCAAAACGTTTGCTGCTTCATAAGCATTTGTCGCTAACTGGTTTAATTCTCCAAAATAATCAAATTGTTTTTTACGTGCCATGTTTTTCTCTCCTTAAAAAATTGCAATAAATAATTTTGACATCACATAAGCAATCAGCCCACATCCTGGGAAAGTTAAAATCCATGCTATCAGCATTTCTTTCACGATACGCCAGTCAACACTTGAGATTCGCTTAGAAGCACCTACTCCCATAATCGCTGTTGTTTTTGTATGAGTAGTTGAAACTGGAATCCCGAAAGCCGATGCTAAAAATAAACAAATAGCCGTACTTAAATCCGCAGTGAAACCTTGATAGCGTTCGAGTTTTACCATATCCATCCCGACTGATTTAATGATTCTCATGCCGCCCACAGAAGTTCCAATGCCCATTGTAATAGAACACAGAACCATAACCCATATTGGAATCACAAAACCGCCACCTGTTTTTTCGACTAAATTATTATAAAAAAGCACTAACATGAACACGCCCATAAATTTTTGCCCATCTTGCGCACCATGTAAAAAAGCATTAGCTCCCGCACCAAAGGCTTGCCCAACTGTAAAAAATTTGTTGGCTTTTCTTCTAGGCACAGCCGAGAAAGCTTTCACAACAAGTTTGGCAATCAAATAACCGCCGCCAAAGCCCATAACGGTAGAAACAACTAGGCCAACCAGCACTTTGATCCATTCCGAGCCATTGACTGCACCCAAACCACCTAATGCCATTGCCGAACCAGTCAAGCCGGCAATTAACGCATGGCTTTCACTTGTGGGAATACCAAAATACCACGCAGCAACTGCCCAAACCACAATTGAAAAAAGTGAAGCAGCCAAAGCCACCTGTGAAGCGTTTCCATTTGCGTCAAAACTGACAATGTTACTAATCGTTTCAGCTACTTGAGCATTAAAAAAGGTCATGACTAATGCCCCTAAAAAGTTCATCACAACAGCCATCCAAATTGCGACATTCGGCTTTAACACGCGAGTCGAGACAGCGGTTGCAATTGCGTTCGGCGCATCCGTCCAACCGTTAACAAAAATCACACCCATTACCAAAGTAATCGTTACCAATAATGCAATACTCACAAAGACACCACC
Source organism: Enterococcus sp. DIV1337a (assembly GCF_051712285.1). NCBI lineage: Bacteria > Bacillati > Bacillota > Bacilli > Lactobacillales > Enterococcaceae > Enterococcus > Enterococcus sp. DIV1337a. Next base: position 1,839,063 of record NZ_JBIOOP010000001.1, read on the forward strand.
ATTTTTCATTTATCTATTTTATCATAGCATGTTTTAAAAAAAATGTATGCTTTTTTCTTAAGCCTCTGGCCAATTTTCTTATTTTTTTCTTGAAATTGTCTGTTAAGGAAAAAAACTTGTCGTCTTTTATTGCAATGGAACAATGGATTAGGTATAATGATTACTGTTGAATTACATTGGCTGACCAGTGTAAAACCTAAATCATCGGAGGTGAAACAAATGCCAAATATCGAATCTGCAATCAAACGCGTACGTACAAGTGCTAACGCGAATGCGAAAAATTCATCTCAAACAAACGCAATGCGTACAGCAATCAAGAAATTTGAAGAAGCTGTAGCTGCTGGAGCTGATAACGTCGATGCTTTATACAACGAAGCTGTTAAAGCTGTTGATATGGCTGCAACTAAAGGTTTAATCCATAAAAACAAAGCTAACCGCGATAAAATTCGTTTAAGCAAATTAGCTAAATAATGTGAGATAGAAGTTAGCATTCATGTTAGCTTCTTTTTTCATCAAAAAATGTCCAAGTCTGTTTTTACAAAGACTCGGACATTTTTTTATAAAGGTGAATCAATCCACGGCAAATCTGTTGTGAGATGTTGACTAAATAATTTAGTCTCTTCTCGCAAAGCTAAACGTTGTTGTCGTCTCGTTTCATAATTGGAACAAATCAACTTTTCTTCTGCAGTTTCTGGGACGACTGCCGCTAATTGGAAGTCGCTTTCGGGATTCATATGAGACGGAATGGCTACAAAAGTTGTAAAACAAGTCGCAGCTAAATAACGCTCTCCAGTTGTTAAATCTTCTCCTACCACTTTAACAAACACTTCCATCGATTTATGATGCACGCCAGAAACAAACGTTTCAACACACACTGAGTGATTTTCTTTTAAAGGTTTTAAAAAATTCAAGTTATCTAAAGATGCTGTAACTGCCCCTCTCCGACAATGGCGTGAAACGGAAATGGATGCGGCATCATCAATTAAAGACATTAATTTCCCACCAAATAGTGCACCAAAGGGATTTAAATCAAAGGGAAATACACGGTGTGTTTGAATCACTCGTGATTCTCGACAAAATTTTTCTTTCGTCATTAACGGTTCCTCTACTTTCATTTATAAACTTTTCCACGCTTTACTTTAGCTTACTTTACCATTTGATGCAATCCTTACTTTTTAGGAAACATTTAAAAAATAACAAATTTACAAGTCCCATTTATTCATTTTTAGGAAAGTTGCTGTATAATAATAACGGTTAAAGAACTTTTAAGGAGATGGATACACATGAAAATTGCAATTGCTGGTGCCGGCGCTATGGGCAGCCGTTTAGGAATTATGTTGCATCAAGGCGGAAATGATGTAACTTTAATCGATCAATGGCCCGCGCACATTGAGGCCATTCGTAAAAATGGTTTAATCGCTGATTTTAATGGAGAAGAAGTTGTCGCAAAACTACCAATCTTCTCACCAGAAGAAATTGACCATCAAAATGAACAAGTAGATTTAATTATCGCTTTAACTAAAGCACAACAATTAGATGCAATGTTTAAAGCGATTCAACCAATGATTACTGAAAAAACGTATGTACTATGTTTATTAAATGGCTTAGGTCATGAAGACGTACTAGAAAAATATGTGCCAAAAGAAAACATCTTGGTTGGCATTACCATGTGGACAGCTGGTTTAGAAGGACCGGGACGTGTTAAACTTTTAGGTGATGGCGAAATTGAATTAGAAAATATTGATCCTTCTGGTAAAGAATTTGCTTTAGAAGTCGTTGATGTCTTCCAAAAAGCTGGTTTAAATCCAAGCTATAGTAGCAATGTTCGCTACTCTATTTGGCGGAAAGCCTGTGTCAATGGCACGCTAAATGGTTTATGTACAATCCTTGATTGTAATATTGCCGAATTTGGTGCATTACCTGTTAGTGAATCCCTTGTTAAAACATTAATCAGTGAATTTGCAGCAGTCGCAGAAAAAGAAGCCATTCATTTAGATCAAGCAGAAGTCTATACACATATTGCTCAAACTTATGATCCAAACGGTATTGGCTTGCACTATCCGTCTATGTATCAAGATTTAATTAAAAATCATCGTCTCACAGAAATTGATTACATTAATGGTGCTGTTTGGCGCAAAGGACAAAAATACAACGTAGCAACACCTTTCTGTGCCATGTTGACACAACTGGTTCACGGAAAAGAAGAACTATTAGGAGCTAAATAATAAGAAAGTGCCAGAGACAATCGTTGTATGACGATTGTCTCTGGCACTTTCTTATTTTGCTTGCGCAGTCAATTTTAAAATAAATAATTGGAACAGCAATTCTTTATTCATTTTTCCTGTTTTCATGCGGTAATCATTTTCAACTAATTCATCATAAAGTCTTTCTAATCGAGACAATTCAAATCGTCGGACCTGTTGTAACGCTAACTTTACTCGATAAGGATGAACCTTTAATGTATCAGCGATATTCGCTTGTTGATAGCCCATCTTAGCCAAAATTTTTGTTTGCAGAAAAAGGCGAATCTGATTCAATAAGATTGCATTTAACTTAATGGTTTCTTCTCCTTGTAAAAGTAAATCTTCATACAATTGAACAGCTTTTTCACTGTTTCCAGAAAGTACTTCGTTGGTTAAATCAAAAACATTATGTTCCAAAGACTTAGGGACTAATTCTTGAACCGCTTCTCGTGTAATTGTCTTCGTTTCAAGGGCATATAAATACAGCTTCTGTAATTCTCCCATAATTTTTGATAAGTTCAAGTCTGTCAATTGAAGTAATAAATCAAAAGCATCGGAACGAATAGTGTACCCTTCGCTCTCAATCGTTTGAGAAATGTACTGACGAATAGCCTTTTCATCCATTGGATTGACGTCAACCACTGTGGCATTTTTTTTCAATGCTTTAGTAATTTTTTTGCGTTCATCTAATTTTTCATAAGAGGCCATAAAAACAAGAACAGTTGTTGGCGATGGACTTTCCAAATAATTCAATAAAAGATTGACATCATGTTCCACACCGTTTGTTTTTCTTTCGGCAGTTAAAAAGTAAGGATTTTCCACAAAGACAAGGCGATAATCACCAAAAAATGGAATTGTTTCCGCTTCAGCAATCGCTGCACTTAAAGGTGTTTCCTCCATATCAAATGAGAAAAAGTTAAATTGATCATCCTCTTCCGTCAGCAATTCTTTCATCAATGTTGTTTTAAATAATTCAGATAAATAAAGTTCTGTTCCTATTAATAAATAAACTGGAGCGATTTTTTGCTCTCGCACTTCTTTCAAAGCTTTTTGTAACTCCATTGGCCCGCTCCTTTTCTCGTTTCTCTTGTTTATCCTATCATGTTACTTCTGGAAATACTAGTCTTGTTCTTTAACAAATTTGGCTTTAGAAAGCCCCTGCCAAGGTAACCATTGATAATAAATCATTCCTTGAAGATCAGTCCGATAATAATCTATTTTTTGCTCCGCCAGCGTCGCTAATGTCTCCTGATGAGGATGTTTAAAACGATTATTCCGTCCAGCTGAAATCAATGCTTCTCGCGGATTAAGCTGTTTGATAAATCTTTTAGTAGACGACGTTTGACTGCCGTGATGACCGACTTTCAAGATGTCGATTTTCAACTGGGGATAGCGAGCCAACACTTGTTCTTCTCCTTCAGCTTCCAAGTCACCAGTAAATAAAAAATGCCGTCCGCCTAATTGTGTGGAAAACACTATCGAGTCATTATTGCCCCCAATACTACTCTTATTTGGTGATAAAATTTGAAAAGAAACGGGACCATTGATTCGCTTGGGCGCTAAAATTGGCCGACAGTCTGTCCCGCTTTTTTGAAGTTTTTTCAAGACTTGGCGAAACGAAAAATTGGCTTCAGCTGCTCCTTTAGGAAAATAAAGAACAGAAATTGGAACCTTCTGCGCAATGGCTAATAAATCGCCAAAATGGTCTTCATGTGCGTGTGTAATGATCACTTCATCTAAGCGTTTGACCCCTTGACTTTTGAGAAAAGGAATCACTGAATATTCCGCTCCTGAACGACTATTTTTCCGTTGCCGCCAAGCTTCTTTGTCAAAAGACAACCGACCCCCTGTATCGATCAATGTATTTTTTCTGTGAAAAGGCGCTTGGATAAACAAACTATCTCCTTGGCCTACATCAATCATTGCAACAATGCCAATTGGCGAAAGGTATTTACTATTTATCAAAACAATTAGTAGTCCGATTGAGAAAAAAATTTTTTTAGACTTGTCTGCTAAATAAATCATCGAAAGACCGATTAATAATAACAAACTAATTTGTATCCAAGAATTTAAATAGCCGATGATCAGCTTCGGATTTAAGTGAACTAACACCCACTCAAATAAGCCATTCATTGTTAAAAATAGTGGTTCGAGCAAGGCTGCTAAATAGCGTGCTGGCATAATAATCACTAGAAAAAAGCTAAACGTCAACAATGGTAACAAAAACCGTTCAAAAATTGGTAATAAGAGAAATGTTAAGAAACTTCCTAACAAGGGCCATTCATAAAATGATTGGACTAAAATAGGTAAGGAAGCCACAGTCAGTATGAAGGAGCTTAAACAATTTTTAATAAAAGACGAAGAATAACCAACCAATGTTTGCTCTAAGAACAGCAAAACAAAAGAAAGTAAGTAACTAAATTGACCGCCGACTGAAAAAAAGAGGGTTGGCTGAACAATCAAGTGCAGCAAGAGGGTTAAACTCCAACAATCGAGGACCGGAACCTGCCAATTAAAACGTTGATTGAGCGTATTGAGGTTTGTTTGTAAAAGCGCCCGCATGACACTGACTGAGAATCCTGTTAAACCAGCATATATCAGTGAAAAAACGCATTGCCACAAAAAATAACTTTCTTGCGTTCGGCGAGCAATTCTTAGCATCAGCAAGCGAAATAAACGAAGGAAAAAAGAAACATGCATCCCTGACAAACTAAAAAGATGCAAAATGCCTAATGCTGAAAATTTATCACTTATTTCAGCAAATTCTTCATTACGAAAACCTAAAAGCAACGCATTCATATACATTGCACTAGTATCACCAAAATTTTTCTGAATATGTACCATCGCCCATTTCCGCCAGCCGCTAATGATTTCTTTAAACCGCCAAGAAAAAAAGGAACGTGGTTGTCCTATCTCCTCAATGAATAAAATAGCTTCGATTCCTTGATTCTTTAAAAATAGTTGATAATTGAAGCCATTTTTGTTGGTTTGACCTTGGGGCGAGTCTAAAATACCTACAGCGGCTGCCTGAATCGTTGTGGTTAGTTGTTGCCATTGCTGTTTTTCTTTCACACTTTTTAATTGATAAAATGCCATTACTTTCTGCCTTTTGCCTTTTACGATCCAATTGGCAGGAAATTTTACCTGATCGCCATCTACTTGTATTTCATCTGGCAATATCGTTAGCTGTCCTGACAAGCGGACTTCTTTAGGCAACAAAGAGACTGGCTTTAACCACTGGAAAATCAATACGCCTCCTATTATTAAAAAACTGCACAAAAAACCTCCCAATATAACAGGAAAACTTTTTGTACAGACAATACGGATAACAGTGATAGAAAGAAGAAAAGCTCCTAATAGACTAGGTGCGAAAAAACACCACAGACCACAACTAGTCAGCAGAGCTACGAAGAACCAATTATTCCTCAGCTGAGGAAGGATTGTCCTCAAGTGTGGCAAATTCTTCTCCCCATTGTAATTCGGCAAAATATTTTGGTACTAAAGTCACTTTTTCAACCGTCGCACCTACTTGTTCAATTAAATTTAGGGCATACTCATCATTACGGTAATCCTTTAAATAATAAATCTTTTTAATCCCTGCTTGTAAAATCATCTTTGTACATTGCAGGCACGGGAAATGTGTCACATAAATTTCGGCCCCTTCAGTAGGGACGCCAAACTTTGCACATTGTAAAATTGCATTCATTTCTGCATGGATTGTTCGAACGCAATGATTATCAACAACATAACATCCTTCATCAATACAATGCGTTCCGCCACTGACTGAACCATTGTAACCTCCTGCAATAATTCGTTTGTCGCGAACAATGGTCGCTCCGACAGTTAAACGGGTGCAAGTACTTCTTAATGATAATAAGACGCTTTGTCCCATAAAATATTGGTCCCATGGAATTCGTTCCATAATAACCCTCCTTTATTTTTAATGACTCTTGTGTTCGATTTGCCAAATCACTTAATCTTATTACAAATAGTATGTTATCCGCATCCCATAGTCAAGAATTCTCAGGAATTTTCTGTTAAAAGTTAGCCAGTCACTGTCAACATGTCTTTTAAACGTTCTACTGTTTTCTCTCCAATACCTGGAACATTTTTCAGTTCCTCGACGGTTTTAAACGGTCCTTGTTCGTCACGAAAGCGAATAATTTCTTGTGCTTTTTTCGCACCGATTCCTGAAATCGTTTGTAGCTCTGCTTCTGTTGCCGTATTAAGGTTGATCTTTTCCTCCTGATTTTGCTGAGCAGGTGCTGATTCCTGCAGCGTTTCTAATGACTGTGCCACTGATTCTCCTTTTTTGGGTACGTAAATAATCATTTGATCTTTTACTTTTTGAGCGTAATTGACCTGGGCAGTATCTGCTTCCTCGCTCACGCCTCCAGCTAAAGCTAAAGCATCCCAAATCCGTTGCTGATTTTTTAGTTGATAGATTCCGGGTACTTTCACTGCGCCTTTAATATCAACATAAATCATTGTTTCTGGTATTTCTTTTGTGGCATCTGTTGCGACCTCTGTCGTAGTGGTCAGACTTGTTTCTTCCCACATTGTGGTGTCTACTTGTGGCTCTTTATTAACCATCAAATAAATGCCCACTAATAGAGTTATCAAAATAACCACAGACGCGCTACTACCTAGCAATAGCCACTTTTTGGGTAACTGTTTCAACCAATCCATCGTTTGTCCTCCCTTCAAAATATAATTACGCATTTTTTAACAAAAAAATGCGCCTGAGAAAAAAATCACTTTGGATTTTTTCCCAGGCGCACTTTTATTTTAATTTCTCTAGATAGTTCAAGGCATCTTGAACCGTTTTTACTGGGACAATTTTCATTTTTGTCCCAATTTTTTTCGCAGCTTCTTGTGCTTCTTGATAATTCGATTTGATTTTTGGTTCAACTTTTTTCATTTCTGGAGTTATTTCATCATCAGGTGCAAAGAAAATTTCTGCGCCGTTCTCACTGGCAGTTACAACTTTTTTGTCAATGCCTCCGATTCTACCAACGATTCCTTGACTGTTCATCGTACCTGTTCCAGCAATTTCATGACCTTTACGTAAGTCTTTATGACTTAATTGTTCATAGGTCTGCAAAGTAAACATTAAACCAGCCGATGGCCCACCAATATCCCCCGCTTCAATAGATACTGGGACAGAGGAATCGATTTCTGTATGATCGGTCAAACCAATACCAATCCCCGCTTTTTTATCCGTTGGCAATTCAATTAGTTTGCCGCTCGCTTCTTTTGCTTTGCCATCTTGAATAAATTGAACAGTGACTTTTTGATTCACTTTTTGTGCTTTAATATAATTCATTAATTCTTCACTGCTTTTAAAAGATTTACCATCTACGCCTGTCACGGTATCGCCAACTTCAATTTTTCCTTTAAAACTTGAGTTGTCTTCCAACGCTAACACATAGACGCCTTTAAATTTCATCTCATATGGAACCTTCGCTAATTTTAAGGCTTGCTCAATTGCAGCGTTTTTTGAGGAATCCATATAATATTGTTGAATTCGATTATATTCGCTATTACTACTATCCCCCATTAATTCTTTTTTGGACATGACTTCTTGAAAATCCGAAAAGTTTGCTTTTATGGCAGAAAAAATAGTGGCCGAACGAATGCCCACCGTTGTTAAATAAAAAGCACCTGACTGCGTATCTTTTTTCCCATCAACAGTTACAAACTCTTTTAAATTTTCTGTCGTTCCTGGTCCTTCAATATAATAAGGAATTGGGACGATAAACAAACCAATTAGCAGCAATGCCAATACCATTGGAATGAGTGATTTAAACGAAAATTTTTCTGTTTTTTTATTCATTATTTTAGCTCCAGTCATTCTTCTTTTGTTTTAACGCGTGATAAATATTGGGAGGAAGATAGTCAGACACATCGCCCCCAAAACGTAAAACTTCTTTTAGTAAACTGGAGCTTACGTGTGCATATGATTCTTCTGCTAATAGAAAAACCGTTTCAATTTCAGGCGCTAGATGTTGATTCATTTTAGCAATGTCTTTCTCGTACTCGTAGTCTTTGACGTTTCTAATGCCACGAATCAAAAAATTAGCTCCTAATGATTTTGCACTTTCCACAGTTAACTGGGTTTCTTGCATAATAACACGCACATTGGGCATTTCTTTAGTTGCTTCTTCAATTAAATATTTTTTCTCTTCTGGCGTAAATAATGTTTGCTTACTTGTATTTATAAAAACGCCAATAATGACTTCGTCAAATAACTTCGCACTGCGTTCAATCAAATTTAAATGACCATTTGTCATCGGATCAAAGCTTCCGGGAAATAAAGCAATTTTACTCATCCTACGCCTCCTGACGATAAATCGTTACTTGAGTGATTCCGTAAACGGTTTCTCTTATTTTTTCTAGTGTACCAATCGTTTCCGGTAACTTGACAGTTTTATCTGTTTCACAAACGATAACGGCTTCGTTTGTGAATAACTGTCGTTCTAACATCTTTTCTAATTGTGAAACAATTTCTTGTTTAGCATAGGGCGGATCCAATAAGACCAAATCAAATTGCAACTTTTCTTCATAAAACTGTTCTAAGGCACGATTAGCATCCATTTTTTTAACTTCAAATTTTTCTGGTTCTTTTGTGATTGCAATATTTTCTTTAATTACTTTTAGTGCAGCAAAATTCTTTTCAATACAAATACTTTTGTCCATCCCACGAGAAACGGCTTCAATCGCTAACCCACCACTTCCTGAATATAAATCCAGCGCCATTCCACCGTCGAAATATGGGCCAATCATATTAAAAATAGATTCTTTTACTTTATCTGTTGTGGGCCTAGTATTGTCGCCATCTAACGCTTTCAGGCGTCGGCCACCATATTCTCCAGAAATAACACGCATTGTTTCGACTCCTTTATCAATCATTCTTTTATAATTCATTATAACAAAAAGAGTGAAAAATGTTTGAAATTTCTCATAACATTTCTCACTCTTTTGCATTAGACATTTTCTGCTAAGCGAATCTCTGTAGATAATTCCTCTACTACATAGCCGTCGTCTTCTTGTTCTTGATAAGCCGCTTTGGTGCCAATTTTTTCAGCAAAATTCATTTCGACATCTGGTCGATACGATTTATCGACACTACGAACAAAATGTAACTGATTAATTTTTTCCATGTTACTTTCAATATTTTCTTCATTCATGTAAATCACCACATATTTCATTTTTCGTGAAACATAGTGAATCAGTCCATATCGGCGTAACTGTTTTAACGGTTTTAATGTGTATACCCAAACAATTAGGCAACGACGCTCTTGAAGCGTAAATTCTTTTTCTTCTTTAGCTTGCATGGCAGCTTCCTCCACAACCTGAATGTTTCTTTCCTCGTTCAAAGAAAGGATTTCCAGCATCGACTTTAATATCTTCAGAAATTAGTTGCGCAATCTTTAAACCAATTGTATCTAGCAACGTTTGAACGTTTGTCTCAGCAAAACGATAGTTTGCAACGATTTCATTTAAATCAAGCGCCCGCTTTGCTTTACGTAGGGCTCGTTGTTTCTCCCGAAAGTCGGGTGCATGAATTCCATAAGCTTCTACTCGCTCAAAAGCTGACTTAGCTTCTAAAAATGCCTTTTGTAACTGAGCAACTTCCGCCGAAGCATACATGACTTTTTTTGTTTCTTTATAGTTTTGAACAGCATCACTTTCTAAAAGTGCTGAAATTAAGCATTCTGTTTGATCTTCAATTGCAAATAAATGTTCTGTCACAATCATAACTTTTCACTACTCTCCGTGATTTGCCTATTTTCTGGTCGTTTCTCTAATAAGACTAACACACCTTCATTAGAAAAGGCAACGCCCAATTCTGTCGTTTCTGACTCAGCAAAATAGCTATCATATTGCGGGTCCGAAAACCATGACAAAATAGTAAAGGTACTATCATAAACAGGCTCTTGGAAAATACCTGCCGGCTCTCTCAACGAAAGTTTACTCGTTTTAACTAATAAAGAAAATTCGTCCTTAGTCAACTGAAAGGGATGAATGGCTGTATGTTCCTCTCTCGTTTGTAACAATTCCGCTTGTCGATTTGCCGACAAAATTGTTGGTGTATGGTCAGCCATTGTTTGATACAATGTTTGGGCATTTTTTTGACTTTGTGTGGAAACTGAAAAAGCAACTTGATTTTCTTGGTGTTTAACCAGATTCATGACATAAATCGCTTGGTTACTTTGAACAGGATCGAAGGTCATTGACTGCGTTATATCTACTGGCAAAGGAGAACCTTCATTTAATTGATAAGGCATTTCTGTGAGCAATGTCTCTTTGTTGACATAATTAACTGCCATTAAACCACCTGTCCGCTGATTAAAAAATAACACTGCAAAACTACCATTATCAAAAGCAACCAGTGGTCGATAGTTCATATCTTCTTCCATCAGCTCGACGTCGTAAGCTTCATGATGAAAATTAAATGCAAAATTCGAATAAATCGTCATTAAATCAGACAAGTCAGCAAGCTTCATATCTATCTTAAACGGTTCTATCATTTGGTTATTGTTGAAGGCCTTAATTGCGATGACTTTATTTTCTCGAACGTTGACTTCTAAGTAATCATTCATCGTCAAACCGAACGTCCATAATTCATACGTACGACCTGTTTTAATTTTTTCTTTAGGATTGCCAAACTGGCGGATAAAGGTTTCCACATCTTTCCCTATGTATACTGCGTAGCCAGAAGCTGGCAATTCTTCATGAGGAACAGCGGTGTGAGCGCTGGATAAGCGCCCACTCTGAGCTGTTTCGGTTGGTTTTTCAGCAGGGAAAAAAACTGGCTCTAAATATCCAATGAGTAGAACTGTAAAAAAAACAGCAGTAAAGGCCCAAAATCGCTTCATTTTTTCCCCTCTCATCTTATTTTTCTTTCACTTCTAATAACAAATCACCTGAGCTGATTGCTTCGCCTTCTTCAACATAAATGTGATCTACCGTGCCCGCAAAACGTGCTTCGATAGTCGTTTCCATTTTCATGGCTTCTGTAATCAGCAACGGCTGACCTTTTTCTACTTTATCGCCACGTTTGACCAATACTTGTAGAACAGAACCAGACATCGTTGCGCCGATTTGTTCTTTATTAGTTGGTTCCGCCTTTTGTTTTACTTGAACAGCAGACTTAATGGAGGCATCTTTAACTAAAACTTCACGACGTTGCCCATTCAAATTGAAGAACAAGACACGGTTTCCGTCAATATCAGGTTCGCCAATTTCATCTAAACGAATAATTAACGTTTTTCCTCGTTCAATTTGAACTTCCAATGTCTCTCCTTGACGAATACCATTAAAGAATGTCGGCGTATCTAATAAGGTTATATCTCCAAAAGTTTCGTATTTTTGGCGATACTCTAAAAATACTTGTGGATACATTAAATAACTTAAAACTTCTTCCATTTTAGGTTGATACCCAATTTTTTCAGCTAATTCTTCTTGTACTTTCGCAAAATCAACAGGTGCTGCTAAGTCACCTGGCCGCTCTGTGAAGGCTGGTCGACCTTTTAGAATAATTCGTTGGAGCTCTTTCGGGAACCCACCAACTGGTTGACCTAAATCGCCTTGGAAAAAAGTCACAACTGATTCAGGAAAACTTAGTTCTTCGCCACGCGCATAAACATCTTGTTCTGTCAGATGATTTTGAACCATGAAGAGTGCCATGTCTCCCACGACTTTTGAAGATGGCGTCACTTTTACAATATCGCCAAACATTAAATTCACTGTGTGATACATTTTTTTGATTTCATCCCAACGGTGCCCTAAGCCTACCGCTTTTGCTTGCTGCTGCAGATTAGAGTACTGACCACCAGGCATTTCATGCATATAGACTTCTGTTTGCGGTGCATTTAACCCATTTTCAAATGGTTGGTAATACATGCGCACATCTTCCCAATAATGATTGATTTTCTGCGCATTATCAATGTTAATAGTTGGTGTTCGTTCACCATTGACTAAAGCATAATACAAACTGTTCATACTTGGCTGGCTAGTTGCGCCACTCATCGCACTCATTGCAACGTCAACAATATCAACGCCCGCTTTAGTAGCTGCTGAATAAGTGATAATCCCATTGCCACTAGTGTCGTGAGTGTGTAGATGAATTGGTAAATCCGTGGCTGCCTTTAATTCACTAATTAAACGATAGGCAGCTTGTGGTTTCAATAAGCCAGCCATATCTTTAATCGCAATGATTTGTGCGCCTAAATTTTCCAATTCTTTAGCCATATCAAGGTAATATTGAACATTATATTTTGCTCGGGCTGGATCATTGATGTCCCCAGTATAACAAATTGCTGCTTCCGCAATTTTTCCAGTATCCCGAACGACTTGAATACTTTTTTCCATTTGAGGAATCCAGTTTAAACTATCAAAAATTCGGAAAACATCGACTCCTTGGCGAGCAGATTCTTTAATGAATTCTTCAATAACATTATCAGGATAATTTTGATAGCCTACCGCATTAGATCCTCTGAACAGCATTTGTAAAAGTGTGTTTGGCATCAACTGACGAATTTTTCTTAAACGTTGCCATGGATCTTCGGTTAAGAAGCGATAGGCAACATCGAACGTAGCGCCACCCCACATTTCACTAGAAAACAGCTCAGGCAGGGCTGCATCAGTTAGACCAGCAATCGCTTTAAAGTCTTGTGTTCTCACACGAGTAGCTAATAGACTTTGATGCGCATCACGAAACGTGGTATCTGTCATTAACACGCTTTCTTGATTTTTAACCCAATCGATAACGGCGGTTGCTCCTTGAGCGTCTAGAATATTTTTAGCTGTAAGCACTTTTTCTGGAACTTCAATATCTGTCGGCACGCGCGGAGCTTCAAAATATTTTTTCTCCGTTCTTTCAATGCCAGGGAAGCCATTGACCGTTACTTCTCCAATGTATTTCATCGTTTTATTGCCACGATCACGCATACGAGGGAATTCAAATAATTCAGGTGTATTATCAATAAAGGTTGTTTTGGCTTCGCCAGATTGAAACGCTGGATAGCTCACAACATTTTGTAAAAACGGAATATTTGTTTTCACGCCCCGAATCCGAAATTCTTTTAAGCAGCGTTGCATTTTACTGATTGCCTGTTCAAAAGAGAAACCATGCGTACAGACTTTAACCAATAAAGAATCAAAGTAGGGCGTCACAGCGTAGCCAGAATAAGCATTCCCTACATCTAAACGCACACCAAACCCACCTGGTGAACGATACGTATCGATTTTCCCTGTATCTGGCATAAATTGGTTCAGTGGATCTTCAGTCGTAATCCGACATTGAATAGCCGCGCCTTTTAATGTCAATTCGTTTTGTTTTGGCAAATGCATATCTTTATGCAAATCAAGCCCTTGCGCAATTTGTAATTGAGAGATCACAATATCAATATCTGTAATCATTTCTGTGATAGTATGTTCTACCTGAACACGAGGATTCACTTCAATAAAATAAAACTGGTCCCCTTCTACTAAAAACTCAACCGTTCCCGCATTCACGTAGCCGACATGTGTCATTAACTGTACAGCAGCCGAACAAATAGCTGCTCGTTGCTCTTCATTCATCGATACACATGGTGCGACTTCTACCACTTTTTGGTGGCGCCGTTGAACGGAACAATCACGTTCAAATAGATGCAAGACATTCCCATGATGATCGCCTAAAATTTGTACTTCGATATGTTTAGGATTAGAAATATACTTTTCAACATAAACCTCGTCAGAACCAAAGGCTGCTTTCGCTTCGCTTTTTGCTCTTTCGTAACCTTCTCGTGCTTCTTTAGCATCATGAGCAACGCGCATCCCGCGACCGCCGCCACCTAAAGCTGCTTTAATCATGATAGGAAAGCCGTGCGTTTCGCCAAAGGCTACGACCTCTTCCACCGTTGCTACTGGACCATCTGAGCCTGGAATCGAAGCAATCCCTGCAGCTACAGCTGCTTCTTTTGCTTTAATTTTATCGCCAAAAATATCTAAATGATGTGTTTTAGGTCCGACAAAAATGATGCCTTCTTCTTCACAACGTTCGGCGAAGTGCAAGTTTTCAGATAAAAAGCCATAACCAGGATGAATGGCATCTGCTCCCGATTTTTTGGCAATTTGGATAATATTTTCAATATCTAAATAGGCTTCAATTGGTTTTTTCCCCTTACCAACTAAATACGCTTCATCTGCTTTGAAACGATGAACAGAATACTCATCTTCTGCAGCATAAATCGCTACTGTACGGATATCTAATTCTGTACAAGCTCTAAAAATTCGAATCGCAATTTCGCCACGATTGGCAACTAATACCTTTTTCATAACGTCACTCCTACCATCAATTTCCTTCAAATTTATTGGTTCTGTTCTAAAGATAAATAGTACTCATTTTCTAATTTCTGCCGTGTTTCATCTGCACTGATATTTAGGACAAAGGCCACAGCAATCGAAATAATCAGCAAACTATTCCCACCTTGACTCAAGAACGGGAAAGTAATTCCTGTTAAGGGAATAATCCCAGTAATCCCACCAACATTAATAAAGACTTGAATTAATAACATTGTACCAATTCCAATACACATTAGTGAATTAAAAGGTTTCTTCGAGCGTACACCGACTAAAATAATTCGCGCAATCATAAACATCAACAATCCTAAAATCGCTAGACCACCGATAATGCCTAACTCTTCTAAAGTAATCGCAAAGATAAAGTCCGTATGTGCTTCAGGTAAAAAGCCTTTTTTCTGAACACTATTCCCTAGACCTTTACCAAACCAGCCGCCATTACTAATTGCATAATAAGAATTAGCTAACTGATGCCCTAAGTTCCGTTCATCTAAAAATGGATTTTTAAAAACAGCAAAACGATTATAAATATATTGGTAACGCGCTGGGAAAATTTTTCCTTTAGACATGATTAATAACTGAATTGCCGTGATACTACCTAAAATACCCAAGCCACCGACCAAGTAGGTATACATATAATTAATCCCACTTGCTAAAACCATCACGATGGTAATTAATGTTAAAATGGCCGCATTCCCGAAGTCAGGCTGGATGGCAACTAGAGCAATTAATACAAAAACGAGCATTAACGGCCGCCCAGCAGCTTGTTTAAATTGATCCATACCTCCATTAATTGTCTTTTGTCGCCGCGCTAAAATATAAGACAGATACCAAACAACCATAATTTTTAAATACTCAGCTGGTTGCATCGAAAATCCACCAATCTCAATCCAACCACGTGCGCCGTTAATTTCTTTCCCGATACCAGGAATCCGAACGGCTAAAACCATAACCGTAATTACTGCAATGGCAAACATGATAAAACTTCGATTCTGGAAAACGGATGTTTTCATCTTATAAATAAAAAACATTGCAACTAACCCTACTACCCAAAAGGCAACCTGGTTAATAACGAATGAGGTAGGTGAAAAACCTTTCATTACTTGTAATGCGGATGTGGAACTATATACCATAATCAATCCCACGATACTTAAAATTAAATATGGAATAAAAATACTATAGTCTAGCAAATGCCGTTTCTTTACTTTGTTTGGCAAAGCTTAACCCTCCTTGCCAATCTCGTTTTTTTCTTGTGTTTCTTCATAAACATCTGTATATAATTGATTCAATTCGCGTTCTAAATCACTTAGTAAGCGATGTCCTTCATCATTAGTTAAAATCCCCAAACGGGTCGCATAGGTCACTTGTCTTGAAAAACCATACATTTGTGTATCCACCACTTCTTCAAATGCTTTACATTGAGAAATGCACAAACTGTTTTTTTGATTACGAATAAGCATTTTAATGCGTTCTGCATCGTCTTCTAATAATTGAATGGCAAATTTCTTTGAAATTCCTTCGTCCATTTGTACAGAACCTCCCTATCTTAATTAAATAATTATAACATAATTCTCAGTTAGATACATGATGATTTCAGAAAATTTCCTTTAAGAAATTTTCTAAAACCAAGCAATATATTAAGCAAGAAATCTCTTTATATAACAAGCTTATTTTATCAATACAACAACAAATACATTAAAAGACTTTTTTCTTATTTCCTGCTTTTAATTTTAAATAAAATAACAAACTATGTCATTTTTTTATCTCTTGATATTCTTTAATTACTTCTAAAAAGGCGGTTCCATATTTATCTAATTTATTTTGACCGACCCCTTTTATTTGCAATAATTGAATCGTTGTTTGCGGTAGTTTTTCACACATTTCTTTAAGTGTACTATCGGAAAAGACTACATATGGCGGCACGCCTGCTTCTTGAGCCATGTCCATACGTAATTCGCGCAATCGTTCAAACAAGTCATCATCCACTGCTACTTTTCGAACTTTTTGGTCTTCTTTTCGGAAGACTTTCCGTTCCCCTAAGAGCACCTGAACACCTTCTGTCGAGACTGATAATAACGGAAATTGCCCATCAGAAGGAATTAAATAACGTTCTGCTGTCAAATAATCAATCAGCTGTGTGACTTCTTTTTGGGTGCGACCTTTCATTAGTCCGTATGTTGGCAACCGATCAAAATGCCATTGATCAATTTTTTGGTCTTTTGAGCCAGTCAAGACTTTACCAACTAAACCCTTACCGAAACGTTCCCCCATACGTTTTACACAAGACAAGACTTTTTGGGCATCGACCGTAATATCGACTAATTCTCGATTATCTAAGCAATTCGAGCAGCGACCGCAGTCTGTCCCTTCTTCACCAAAATAGCGTAAAATATATTTTTGTAAACACATTTGTGCATTCGCATATTGTGACATTTTCCGTAATTTCAAGTACTCTTTCTGCTTATAATCAATGGTCATTTCAGATTGTTCAATAAAGTATTGTTGAATTTGTAAATCTTGTGGGGCAAACATTAATACAGCATCACTAGGCAGACCATCACGACCAGCTCGGCCAGCTTCTTGGTAATAAGATTCAATATTTCCTGGTACTTGTGCGTGAATGACAAAACGTACATTACTCTTATTAATCCCCATACCAAAGGCATTAGTCGCTACCATCACTTGCACTTGATCATACAAAAACGCTTCTTGATTTTCACTGCGCAACTGTTCACTCATGCCCCCATGATACATCCCAGCCGCAATTTTTTTACTTTCTAATAAATGATAAATTCGTTCAACTTCCTTCCGCGTGCTTGCATAAATAATACCTGATTGCCCAGTATTCATCTTTAAATATTCCAAAAGAAAAACGTCTCTGTTTTGGTCTTTCACGACTTGAAAAGATAAATTTTCTCGAGCGAATCCTGTTTTGATTTCATTTTCTGATGGAATTCTTAATTGCTTGACGATATCCTCCGCTACTTGTGGCGTTGCTGTAGCTGTTAGTGCAATCACAGTTGGTTGCTGTTGAAATTGATCGATAATCTCTGCTAAACGCAAATAGCTTGGACGAAAATCATGACCCCATTGTGAAATACAGTGTGCCTCATCTACTGCCAATAAATCAATCGGTACATGTGTCAGCATCTGTTGAAAATCATAAGATTCTAATCGCTCTGGCGCAACATACAATAGCTTGACTTCTTTGTTAACCGCTAATTGAATACGATGATTCATCTCTTGATAAGAAATGGTACTATTAATATATGTAGCTGGAATCCCCATTAAATTCAGGGCGTCTACTTGATCTTTCATTAAAGAAATTAATGGGGAAATCACCAATGTTAAATTATCCAAAAGTAAGGCTGGCAACTGATAACAAATCGATTTGCCTCCACCTGTGGGCATAATGCCTAAGACATTTTCTTGTCGCAATACATGACGAATAATCGTTTCTTGTCCTGGCCGAAAATCATCATAGCCAAATGTATCTTTTAATAATTCTTGTAATGCACTCATTTATTGCGCTCCAATCTTTGTTCTACAAGTCATTTTAACACGCTAATCTAACAGGAACAAGGTGTGTTAAAACAAGACACAATCGTGAAACACCAGTTAACGTGAAACATCAAAAAGAATGAAAAATTTTGAAAGCTTGCTATCAAAAGCTTTTAAAAATAGTGACATTTGCTTGTTGTGGATAACGAGTAGTTATCCACACATAAAAAAATATCCTTATCTTAAAATACGTATTAATCCATTTTTTTCATTAAAAAAACCAACTATTTTCGTAGTAAAACGAGCATAGTTGGTTTAAATGTTTAATTGTCGAAAAATTATTCAGCTTTTTTCTTTTTCTTGCTTGCTTTTTCGCGTTCGTTTTTGTTAAGAATTTGTTTTCTTAAACGGATGCTTTCTGGTGTTACTTCACAGTATTCATCTTCATTCAAGAATTCTAATGATTCTTCTAACGTTAATTTTTTCGGTTTTTTGATGACTGATGTTTGGTCTTTCGTCGCAGAACGAACGTTAGTCATTTGTTTAGCTTTTGTGATATTAACAGTTAAATCGTTGTCGCGGTTGTTTTCTCCAACGATCATTCCTTCGTAAACTTCTGTCGTTGGTTCAACGAAAACTGTACCACGTTCTTCGATACTCATAATTGAGTAAGTCGTTGCTTTACCAGTATCGATTGAAACTAGCGCACCTTGATGACGGCCGCCAATCGTTCCTTGAATCATTGGTAAGTATTGGTCGAAGGTGTGATTCATAATACCATAACCACGAGTCATTGATAAGAATTCTGTTGAATAACCAATTAAGCCACGAGCTGGTGCTAAGAAGATTAAACGCATTTGTCCATTACCGGCATTAATCATATCTTGCATTTCGCCTTTACGTAAACTTAGTGATTCAATCACGCTGCCCATGTATTCTTCAGGTGTGTCAATTTGAACACGTTCAAATGGTTCACATTTAACCCCATCAATTTCACGCTCAATAACTTCTGGACGAGAAACTTGTAGTTCATAACCTTCGCGACGCATGTTTTCAATTAAAATTGATAAATGCAATTCGCCACGGCCTGATACAGTCCAAGAATCTGGGCCAATTGGATCAACACGTAAAGATACGTCTGTTTGTAATTCAGCCATTAAACGTTCTTCGATTTTACGAGCAGTGATGTATTTTCCTTCACGTCCCGCAAAAGGAGAATTGTTAACTAAGAAAGTCATTTGTAAGGTTGGCTCATCAATGTGTAGAATTGGTAATGCTTCTTGATTGTGAACATCTACAACTGTTTCCCCAACGAAAATGTCTTCCATTCCAGAAACGGCAATTAAATCGCCCGCTTTTGCTTCATCAATTTCCACACGTTGTAAGCCAAAGAAACCTAAAATTTTCGTTACACGGAAATTTTTCACGCTGCCATCTAATTTCATCAACGCAACTTGGTCGCCGACTTTCATTGTGCCACGGAACACACGGCCAATCCCAATACGTCCAACGTAATCGTTGTAGTCTAGTAATGATACTTGGAATTGAAGTGGTTCGTCTGAATTATCAACTGGAGCTGGCACATGTTCAATAATTTTATCAAAAATTGGGGCCATTGTTGGCTCTTGATCTGCTGGATCATCTGATTCACTTGAAGTTCCGTTTAAAGCAGAAGCATAAACAACTGGGAAATCTAATTGATCGTCGTCTGCGCCTAATTCGATGAATAACTCTAAAACTTCATCTACTACGTGTTCCGGACGAGCAGAAGGTTTGTCAATTTTGTTAACAACCACGATTGGTGTTACTTTTTGTTCTAATGCTTTTTTCAATACGAAACGTGTTTGAGGCATTGTTCCTTCATACGCATCGACAACTAAAACAACACCGTCTACCATTTTCATGATACGTTCTACTTCACCACCGAAGTCCGCGTGTCCTGGTGTATCTAGAATGTTGATACGTGTACCGTTATAATCTACGGCTGTATTTTTTGCTAAGATAGTAATTCCACGTTCACTTTCAAGTGCATTTGAATCCATTGCACGTTCTTGTAATTGTGTGTGTCCATCTAAAGTGTCAGATTGTTTTAAAAGTTCATCTACTAAGGTTGTTTTACCATGGTCAACGTGGGCGATAATTGCCACGTTACGAATATCATCTCTGTATTTCAATTTAATTGCTCCTTATCTATATACGCTTATGTTACTTAAGTCCATAAAAGCCGACTGCTTATTATAGCAAACTTTTTTCATTAAAAAAAGGCTTTCGCCTGCAAAAATAATGAAAGTTTTAGAAATTATTCGGCTTTTTCTGAAAACAAGGACATTTTTTTACAAATTTTTCTCTTTTAAAAGAGGAAGAGCCTTACCTTTCAGCAACGCTCTTCTTTGATTATTCCGATTCATTTAAATATCGGGTAAATACTTCATCATAGGTTTCAGGAGTTGCTGCAATAAAGTATTCACGACCAGCAAAAGTTAATGGTTTTCCTGTAATACCAGAGTATTTAAACCCGAACTCCTCCAAAAGTACTAAGCCTGCTGCATAATCCCAAGGACTTAGATTAGATAAATAGCCATGATGGTTGCCTTTTAACATGGCGATAATTTCCAAGCCTGCACAACCGCTAATACGCACGCCCATGCTGGCTTGTCCGATGTCCGTTGCGTGATGAATATTTTTTCCATGCATGTAAGCGTTCATGCCCCATAATCCATCTGCCAAAGCTTTCATAGTAGGCGCTTTTAATACTTGATTATTCCGATAAACGCCAAGACCTTTGCCGCCCCAATAAAGTTCTTCTCGCATCACATCATAGATAAAGCCTAATTTACCAATGCCCTCTTCATAAACAGCTAACATAATACAAAAATTTTCTCTTTCCATCACGAAATTCATTGTGCCGTCAATCGGATCGATAATCCACACGCGACCAGCAAAACTTTTTAAAGTATTGTAGCCTTTTTCTTCCCCTAAAATTTGATCTTCGGGAAAATTTGATTGGATTTTATGCATTAAAAATTCTTGGGTTTGTTCATCCATATTTGTCACTAAATCGGTGCGGCCATTTTTCTGTTGAACGGTTAACTCTGATTCCAAGTTCATGCGAATCACATCGGCTGCTTCAAAAAGCCAACGTTGAATTGTTTGAACAAATTTTTGCATTTCTGTCATCTAATCATCCCCCAGCTTTAGTTTGCCGCTTCCCTGTTTTTTGGCTTGTTGAAGCGTGCGATATAATGAATATCCTGAAGCATTTTCAAATTCACGACCTAAGCGTTTTTCTTCACCGATACTTTTAACGACCGTTTTAAATTGTCCATAGGTTGCTAAAAATTTTTCAACAGGTAAGCCTGTTTCATTGGCTTGCTCAACTGCTGTCCACATATTTGTGACAATCACCATTTCCTCTGTTGTCCAATCTAAATCTAATGGATATTGATAGTCTTTCATGTCTTCACCTCGTCTTCTCTAGTTTAGCATATTTTCATAGAAAAACATCTTATTTACGTCGATTTTTTAATGCATTAAAGAGAGGATATTCTGCTGTTCCTTTACGATACAAACTTTGTTGCGAAGCATAAATACCACTATTCCCAGAACACATAAAACTGATTAAGCAGACCATGAAAAAATAGACCGCCGCGTCACTACCAAATAGTTCAATGCCCATAATGAAACAAGCAATCGGCGTATTCGTGGCGCCAGAAAAAACACCAATAAATCCTAAACCTGCTAAAAAAGGAATTGACAGATGTAACAAAGGGGCCAAAGAACTACCTAACGTAGCCCCAATTTCAAACAATGGCGTCACTTCTCCTCCTTGGAATCCGGCACCCAAGGATAACACCGTAAAGAATAATTTCCCAACAAAATCAAAAGGCTGCGCATTGCCTGCAAAAGCATCTTCTAATAAAGGTAAACTCAAGCCTAAATAACGTTGGTTGTTTAAGATGAGCACAAACAGAACAACAATGGACGCCCCTAGAAACGCACGAAGGTAGACATTCGCAAACCAATTGGCGTAGGTCTTTTTTAAAAAGACAATGGAACGACTAAAAACCCAACCTGCCAAGCCAAAACAAATCGATGCCAAAAATAATTTTACAAATAGATCAACGGACCAAGTCGGAATTTTGCCCATCGGATAATGCGTATGTGTTACACCAAAACTTTCAGTCACAAAATTAGCAAATAAACCTGCAAAAAAACTTGGGAAAAGTGCCTCTGCACGAACTTTTCCAATCGCCAAAACTTCTAATCCGAAAACCGTTCCCGCTAATGGTGTGCCAAAAACTGAACTAAAACCTGCACTAATCCCACTGATAATAATTACTTGTCGCTCCAAAGCGGACAGCTTAAAGACTTTTCCGACAGCATTAGCAATTGCGCCCCCCATTTGCACCGCCGTCCCTTCACGACCAACGGAACCACCAAATAAGTGCGTAGTAATCGTGCCAAACAACGTTAAAGGAATTAAGCGCAAGGGAATATCTTCTGCCCCACCATTGCCTTGTTCAATCACTAAGTTGTTTCCTCGGCTAGCATTTTTCCCAAAACGCGTATAGAAATACGTAAAAACGACGCCACTAATTGGTAGGATAAAGAGTAACCAAGGATTTGCTAAACGAACATCTGTTACATAGGTGAGACTCTTTAAGAAAAAGGCGGATAACGCCCCCATAAATAAACCAATAAGTGCGGTGATGAGCAACCATTTTGCCATATAACCGCCAATTGATAGTCCTTGCTTTGTTTCTTTTTTCACTCTACATGCTCCTTTACAATTTTCTTATCGCTGATCCTAGCGTACAGAAAAAGCCTACCAAAGGGTACACTTCTCCCGTTTGGTAGGCGTCATTAATTTATTCGTCCAATAAATAGTTCGTGGTGAACACCATCACCATGTTGCTATTAAACTATTAAAAATAATACCACGCAACTTTGGAAAGTGCAATAGAAGAATGAATCATTACTTTTAATAACCACCATGTGTCTTTTTGGACACCAGTTCATTAAAAAAAATAACCATGATTTCTTCACTTTCTAATTCCAACAACTTCGAAATCAATTTAATATCTGAAGCTTTAAATACAACCTCTCCTTTTAATTTCTTATAAATTGTTGAAGCTGAGATTGGTTGACCTACAGCTGTCATTTCACTTGCTAACCATTCAACATTTTTCCCTTTTAATTTCAATTTTGAATGAATTAAATTTGATTCCATTTTACTCCTCCTTTTCACCCTTTTTTAGTGTCTTATTAGACACTGGAAGTATATCATTTTGTGAAAAAACCGTCAATATATGCCTCTTCAATGGTTATTTATCGCTTTATGTATATAGTAAAACATGTTTCTTTTGCGACACTTTTTGTGCTAGAATGTTTTTACGGAGGTGATTTTTTTGAAAGAGAATTTTTTAAAGCAAAAACGGATGGAGAAAAATCTTACATTAGAACAAGTTGGAAATTTTGTTGGTGTTGGAAAAAGTACCGTCAGGAAATGGGAAACTGGAATGATTGAAAATATGGGGAGGGATAAAATTGTCGCCTTATCTAAAATTTTAGATGTATCACCTCTTGAAATCTTAGGTATTCCTGAAATGGAAGAAACGCCATTTGTTGTCCCAACCAATATTATGAACGTTTACAAACAATTAACAACTGAAAATCAAGAAGCAGTCTTTCGATACGCTCAAAAGAAATTAACAGAACAAAATTACTTTTAATATTTATTTTAAATAGATGAATGCTAGACTTTTTAGTCAACGTTAAACAAAAAAAGCTTATCCTTACGGATAAGCTTTTTTTAGATTGACTGTTGGCCAAAATACTGACGCCATTTGGTTTTCATGGCTGTCGTCATCGGCAACGCCGCTTCTTTCACAGCACAATATTTGTCAACAAAGGTTACAATGTAACTTTCTTTGTATTTTGGTGGTGCAATAGTTGCACCCCACATATGTTTAATAATAATGTCTCGTTCTAAATCAGACAACTCTGTAATTTTTTCAGCATTTTTGGCTGCAATTCGTGGATGAACATAGGCATGAGAGCCTTCGTCAAACTTTGTTGTGCGCCAATCATAGTAAAACAAATCATGTAATAAACCAGCACGAGCTGTGGCACGAGCATTGCCGTTCCAACGCTTTGCTAATTTATAGCTATGATAGGAAACACTAATTGAATGTTCTAAACGAGTTGAATGCATATGTTGTGTGTATTCTGCTAATTTTTGGACTTCTTCGGTTGCTAATAAATCTTCTACATAAGAAAGATATTCTTCGTCTTCACGCCATTTTTCTGTCATATAATTGGGTGCCACCTTTTCTAATCCTTTTATAACTTGACTCGAGTATAGCACCCTAGCTATTTAATTACTATGAATTTCCCAATCTGTAACTTAACTTTAATATTTGCTTAATAAGTTTAGCGCTCAACGTAGCAAAATTTTCACAAAAACTTCTACATTTCTTCTGGTGCATGTAATCCTAGTAAACGTAAATCTTCTTTTAAAACAGTGGCTACTGCGTAAACTAATGCTAAGCGTGCCTCTTTTTGATCATCTTCATCCAAAATCCGAACATGGGCATAATATTTATTGAATGCTTGCGCTAAATGAATGCTATGTTTCGCAATGACAGATGGTTCATATTTTTCAGCGGCTTGCATCACAGTTTCAGGGAATTTTTGTAACAACTTCACGACTTCCCAGCTATCCTTATCATTTAGTGCATAACTATGTGTAGCATCTGGTGTAAAGTTTGCTTTACGTAAAATACTCATCGCACGAGCATGCGTATATTGAACATATGGACCAGTTTCGCCTTCAAAACGTACAACTTCATCTAATACAAAATCGAAATTATTTAGACGATCATTTTTAAGGTCGTGGAAAATAACCGCTCCTACCCCTACTTGTTTCGCCACTTCTTCACGATTTGCTAAGTCTGGGTTTTTCTCGTTAATTTGATTTCCTGCTAAAGTAACTGCTTCATTCAAGACTTCTTCTAATAAAACAATTTTCCCTTTACGTGTAGATAATTTTTTACCACCTTGAGTAATTAAACCAAACGGAATGTGTTCCATGTCATCTGACCAGTCAAACCCTAGTTCTTTTAAGACTGCTTTTAATTGTTTGAAGTGATTGCTTTGTTCGTTGCCGACGACATAAAGTGATTTGGCAAAATCATACGTCCGTTTACGGTAAAGCGCAGCAGCTAAATCCCGTGTAATATATAACGTTGCACCATCTGATTTACGAATAAGTGCTGGATTTAAATTGTATTCTGTCAAATCAACAATTTCTGCTCCTTGATTTTCTGTTAATAAATGTTTTTCCTCTAATAAAGTAACAATTTCATCCATTTTATCATTATAAAAGGCTTCACCATTATAAGAATCAAATTCAACTTCTAACATGGAATAGATTTTATCAAATTCTTTTAGAGACTCGCTACGGAACCATTTCCATAATTCATTGGCTTCTTGGTCCCCTTCTTCTAATTTTTTAAACCAGGCACGTGCTTCGTCTTCTAATTCTGGTTTTTCTTCTGCTTCTTCATGAAATTGCACATATAAGCGCAATAATTCATTAATTGGTTGTTGGCGAACTGCTTCTTCAGAACCCCATTTTTTATAAGCTACAATTAACTTACCAAACTGTGTACCCCAGTCACCTAAATGGTTAATCCGAATTGGATGATATCCAATCTTTTCTAAAATAAAGGCAATTGAATTCCCAATTACCGTAGAACGTAAATGCCCCATAGAAATTGGTTTAGCAATGTTTGGTGAAGACATATCAATAGGAACATTGCCATTATTACCAAAAGTACTGTTTCCGTAGTTATTTTTTTCTTTGACAACTGCGCCAATGACATCTTGACTGACTGCTTCTTTATTCATGAAGAAATTTAAATAAGGTCCTACCACTTCAATTTTTTCAAAATTTGTACCATCAATTTTTTCTGCTAATTCCGCTGCAATTTGTTGTGGTGCTTTACGATAGATTTTAGCTAATGAAAAGGCTGGAAAAGCAACATCTCCATGATCAACTGATTTAGGATTTTCCAATAATTGTTCGATTTGATCCATCGTTAATTCTTCATTTAAAACATCATGTAACGCTTTTGCTACGATTTCTTTGTTGTTCATAAGAACCCTCCTGATTAATTTGTAAGTATAAAAAAACAAAAACGTCTCTGACAAAACAAAATGATTTGTTTTGTCAGAGACGAGAATTTACCCGCGGTACCACTCTAATTGTCTATACTACTTGGATAGACCTGCTTCATCGATAACGGTGATTGCCGTCTGCTTTCAGCAGAATTCTAAAAGTGCGCTTCCTTATTCCGATCACTCTTGGCTCCCACCTTCCCAAGATCGCTAAGCTGACGTTGAAATAAGTACTCTCTTTATCATCGAATGTCATTGTTAAACTGGCTTCATTATAGCAAATTTTTGTCTAGCTGGCTAGCCTTCTTCACTAATTGTCATAAAACTAACGCCAGGTTCTGCATTTAAGTTATACGAAGCAAAGTGATTCTTTTCAGCTTCGATAAAGGCGGCAGCGCCAATCATCGCCGCGTTATCCCCACAAAGTTTTAATGGCGGAATAAGTAATGTTACTGTTGGCAATTGTTCACTGATTGCATGTCTCATTGCTTCTCGTAATCCTTGATTCGCAGCAACGCCCCCAGCGATTAGCAATTGTTTAACAGGATATTCTTGACAAGCACGAATGGTTTTAGTCACTAATACTTCTACTACACTCGCCTGAAAACTTGCGGCTAAATCCTTTGTCGACAGTGCTTCACCACGTTGCTCTGCATTATGAACCGTGTTAATAAACGCACTTTTTAAGCCACTAAAACTAAAGTCATAGTTATCCTCTTTTAGCATCGCCCGTGGAAATTGATAGGTATCTGTGCCTTCATGGGCCAAAGCATCAATCTCTTTGCCACTAGGATAAGGCAACCCTAACACACGTCCGACTTTATCATACGCTTCACCAGCTGCATCATCACGTGTTTCACCAACAATTTCGAAAGAGCCATCTTCTTTCATGTAGACCAATTCCGTATGTCCTCCACTAACGAGTAAGGCCATCAATGGAAATTCGAGCGGTGCCACAAAACGGGCAGCATAAATGTGTCCAGCCATATGATTGACTGGAATAAGTGGTAATTGGTGCGCCCAAGCAAATGCTTTTGCTGCAGAAAGTCCTATTAATAAAGCACCGACTAACCCAGGCCCATAGGTCACAGCAACGCCACTAAGCTCTTCTGGTGTGACTTTTGCTTCTGTTAATGCTTCTTCAATACAGATCGTCACTTGTTCAACATGATGACGACTCGCAACTTCTGGAACGACTCCACCAAAACGTTGATGGCTCTTAATTTGTGAAGCAACAATATTGGAAAGAATTTTGTCGCCATCTTCAATGACAGCCACACTTGTTTCATCACAGCTACTTTCCACAGCTAATAATAACTTACGTTCTTTTGTAAAAATTGTCATCGGGCTTCCTTCCTTAATTTCGCACACATTACAAAGGCATTTTCTTGAGGTTCTTTATAATAATTTTTTCGAACAGCTACTTTTCGAAAACCTGTTTTCTCATAAAGTTTTTGAGCTAATGTATTCGATTCTCTAACCTCTAAGAAAATTTGTGTAATGTCACGACTTTTAACATATTCTTTAAAAGCTTTCATTAATTGACAACCAATTCCTTGGTGTTGTTTCTGACCACTCACAACAACGTGACTAATTTCTGCTTCATCTAAAATAAAATGGTAGGCAATATAGCCTAACCACTGGCCATTTTCAACTAAAAAAAGATATTCGCTATTTTCCTGAGCAAAATCTTCCGCGAATTGTGCTTCTGTCCAAGGGGAACCAGTTGTATAAGAAGAATTACTAAAACGCCATAATTCTTCGCCAATATTTGCTACAGATATTTCTTTTTTTGTTACTAACATTTTTACTTCACTCTTCTTTTAAATCAATTATCATTTCTAATGCATCTTCATTATTTTCGTCATAATAGCCTTTTTTCACCGTCTGTGAGGCAAAGCCAATTTTTCGATACAAACGTTGGGCTTTAACATTACTCATTCGTACTTCTAGCGATAAGGTTTCACAACGATTTTTCTTGGCAAAAATTCGCGTTTCTTCTATTAAAGAACGACCTAAACCTAAGCCTTGGTATGCTGTGTGGACAGCGACATTCGTAATGTGTGCATCCGTTCCTTGAATCCGACAACCAATAAAGCCAACTGTTTTTCCGTTAATTGCCGCTAACAAATAGAGATGCGGCGCTTTTGAGCCAAGTTCTGCCATGAAAGCAGACATCGTCCAAGGAAGTTCCCCAGCATAAACTTCACGTTCAATTGCTAGTAAATCCTTAATATCTTGGTAGGTGATTTCACGCAATTGAAATTCTTGTTGGTTCATTGCAATGGTTTTAGTTATATACCGTTGCCGTCTTTTTGTAAAGTATTTTGTCACAAAATTAAAGTTTTTCCACATAGCTTTCTCCATTAGGCGTGTGTGTCTTCAACCAATTTTCTTCCGCTTCTACTTTTTTCAAATACGCAGGTAAGAACCCATGAACATTTTCAACAGGCTCAGCTACACTGCCTAACGCAGCCAAAACTGCGGCATTAGGAATTTGCCATTGTGGGACATCACAAATTTCCCCATGAGGAATGATTTGAGCTATTTCTTCAGTGAATTTTTCAACATCTTCACCAACAAAAAAAAGATTTGGTTCATTTTTTAGTTGTTCTAATAACTCCCGCAGTGAAATATGTTGGTCCGGTAACTCATTTTGCCACACGCCATCGACAAACCGATAAGCACCAGCATAGACGTTTTTACGACGCGCATCAAAAAGAGGCACAACTAAACCGGTTTGCCCAACACAATTGGCAGCTAACGTTTGTAGACTGGAAATACCTACTAGCTCTTTCTTTAAAGTATAGGCCAATGTTTTGGCAGTTGTCACGCCTAAACGTAAACCAGTGTATGATCCAGGTCCTTCTGCTACGACAAAACGATCAATTGCCGTTGGCGCCAAGTTCAATTGACTCATCAAATAGTCAATTGCCGGCATTAATGTTAAGCTATGATTTCTTTTAACCGTTGCTGTATAACTTCCCAGAATTTTTTGATTTTCACACACAGCAATACTCAATGTTTGGTTAGATGTATCTATTGCTAAAATTCGCACACGAATCCCTTTCCTTCTACAATTTAGTCGCTTCATTGTAGCACACTTTCCTTTTTCTAAAAAGGGAAAACGAGGTTTCTTTTTACAGAAACCTCGTTTCGTTCATTTTCTCTTTTTATTTAATGGTTGCTTCTAAGTAATCAATTAATGGTTTACTGATATCTGTTGCAGAACCATTTTCTCCTGAATTTTCAACCATAATCATTGTTAAAAATTTATTG
Organism: Enterococcus sp. DIV1337a; assembly: GCF_051712285.1. NCBI lineage: Bacteria > Bacillati > Bacillota > Bacilli > Lactobacillales > Enterococcaceae > Enterococcus > Enterococcus sp. DIV1337a. The sequence continues at coordinate 1,868,618 of NZ_JBIOOP010000001.1, forward strand.
TTACTACGATCTAACGTTAGAAGGAAACTGTTTTCTTTGCCATCTGTATCTTGTTTATCTTTTATTTCAGCTGTTCCTGTTTTGGCAGCCAATGAGAAGTTCGGATTGTACATATTATAAACATAACCTGAAGGATCTTCCACACTACCTAAAAGATCTGTGGCTATTGTATTCGCTGCGTTGGCGCTGATTACATTGTCTTTTTTCTTCGTTTCTTTCTCTAAAACTAATTTTGGATAAACTAATGTTCCATTATTTTGGAAAACACTATACATGGTAGCTTGCTGGATTGGCGAAATTAACAATTGGCCTTGGCCATAGCCTGTATCTGCTAAAAGAATTTCAGAATTAAATTTATCTTCGTTTGAAATTTGAGCAGGCGTCATGGCAATTGGTAAATCTAGTTCCTCACCGAAAATGAATTTATTAAGACCCGCTCTAAATTTGTCTTCCCCCATCCGTAATGTTTGTTGGGCAAAATAAATATTATCTGAATTAACTAAAGCGGTACGAAGATTGACTGGACTTGCTTCTTTTACACGTGTCGCAAAATAGCCGCCCCAAGATTTATCTTTTTGCCATTTCAAGCCATTAATTTCTAGCTCTTCATCTGGCTTCAATGTCCCTGCATCTAAACCAATGGCACCGGTAATTGTTTTAAAGGTAGAGCCTGGTGCATAGCCTGTCGCAAAACGTGCTGTGAATGGTAAATCTTTGTTGTTATTGTAAGCATCATATTCTTTTTGAGAAATGCCATTGGCCATTTTATTAGGATCATACGAAGGTGAACTAACCGTCGCTAGTAAATCGCCTTTTTGAGGATCGGTAATGACCGCACTACCAGGACGTTTGTCAAATATAGCGAAGGCTTGTTGTTGTACGCCACTATCAATCGTTAATTTAATTGTTTGACCATCTTTTTTCTCTTTGGTTTGTAAAGCTTTTTTGACATTCTCTTTGTCATCTAAAATAACTAGTGAACCACCATCTTGTCCTCTTAATTCTTTATCAAACGCTCGTTCTAAGCCAGTTTTGCCAATTACGCCCGTACTACTTAACTCTGGATTTTTTTCAATATCTTCTGCAGTAATAGTGCCCGTATACCCGATTAATTGCGCAGCTGCTTCCCCCAATGGATAATAACGTGACTCTGTATCTTTTGTCGCAGCCCCTGTTGGTAATTCTGTCACTGGTTCAGAAGCAACTGTGATTGGTACAAACGAGTCTGCTTGGACCCATCCTTGGCTTAACTTTTGATTGATTTCATCAACAGAAACGCCAAACTTATCACTAAAAGCTTTGATATTGGCTGTTTTTTCTGCGCCAGAACCGAGTTTGCCAGGCACTACGCCCACTTCATCAAACACTTTGTTAATTGCTAGCCCACTACCATTACGATCGACAATTTCTCCACGTTTGGCATTATCTACTTGAATCGAAATTTTATCATTTCCTGACATATCTGGAAAAATTAAAGACGGTGCCCAAGCGATTTGGTAGTTATCGCCTTTTTTGGCGATACTTGATTGATAAGACAAATCTTTCATTTCGCCTAAAGGAGTGCTCATCGATAATTTATAGGTAAATGTGTATTGGTTGTCTTTCCCTTTTTTGACTTGAACATCACTAGCTTTGACCCCTTCTGCTTGAATCCCTGAATAAATTGCTTGGTATTTTTCAACAACAGATTTAGTATCATAGCCATTTTTCTTTAAGCTAGTTTCTTGAACAACGGATGGTAACTTATCAAATTCCTGTTTTGACAATACGTTTAAAAATGTATTGGCTGTTTTCTTCGCTTCAGCTAATTCTTGTTTGGCTTGCCATTGGCTATAAGCATAATACCCACCACCGACAGCAGCGATCAGAACCAAGGCAGAAACGCCAAGAATAAGTGGTTTTTTTGAAGATTTTTTATTACGATTGCTTCGTTCCATTCAATAATCCCCCAACTATATAATATGTCTTTTCTTCTATTATACGTAACTTTTTTTAAAATGCTTGTGTTTCACCTAGACTTTTTTTAATTTCTTAATAAAGTTTGATCAAATTTTTCCATTTCATCAGGCTTTCGTTGGATTTCTCTGCATTCATTGTGTGGTATACTAGCTGTAACAATTAGTTTTTTATTAGGAGGAATGAACATGGGACTTATTAAAGCAGCAACAAGTTCAGTTGGCGGTGGCTTGGCCGATCAATGGTTAGAGGTTATTGAACCTGATAATATGGGAGATACAACCGTCATGACAAAAGGTGTTTTTGTACGTAAAGATGATAAACGTGGTTCTAATCGTAAAGGAACGGAAGATGTTTTAACAGATGGTTCTGTTGTACATGTCTATCCCAACATGATGATGCTTCTTGTTGATGGTGGAAAAATCATCGATTACACTGCTGAAGAAGGCTACTATACAGTTAAAAATGATTCTGCACCTTCAATGTTTAACGGTTCTTTAAAAGATGCGATTGCTGAGACCTTCAGTCGTTTCAAGTTTGGTGGTGTAACTCCACAAAAACAACAAGTTTTTTATATTAACTTGCAAGAAATTAAAGGCATTAAATTTGGAACACCTGCACCATTAAACTATTTTGATAATTTTTATAATGCCGAACTTTTCTTACGTGCACACGGAAATTACTCAATTAAAATTACAGATCCTTTGCTATTTTATACTAATGCGATTCCTAAAAATCAAACACAAGTAGATATTAATGATATTAATGAACAATATTTAGCAGAGTTCATTACAGCATTGCAAGCTGCAATCAATCAAATGTCTGCTGATGGGCAACGTATTTCTTATGTTCCTTCAAAAAGTGTTGAATTAAGCAAATATATGCAAACGGCACTCGACGAGGATTGGCGTACCAATCGCGGTATGGAAATTGTTTCTGTAGCAGTTGCGAGCATTTCTTATACAGATGATTCAACAAAATTAATCAACATGCGAAATGAAGGAGCAATGCTCAGCGATCCAGGTGTTCGCGAAGGCTATGTTCAAGGTTCCTTGGCTCGTGGTATGGAGGCTGCTGGTAAAAATGAAGGTGGCGCTATGAGCGGCTTTATGGGCGTTGGTATGGGTATGAATGCGAATGGTAACTACTTTGCGCAAGCGTCGCAAACAAACCAACAACAAATGCAGGAAAAACAAAACCAGCAAAATGCACAAGGCGCTACAGATACTTGGACTTGCCCACAATGTGGGACTGAAAACACTGGGAAGTTTTGCTCAAACTGTGGTACACCAAAACCAACGAATGAGAAACCAAAATTAGAAATGAAATGTAGTGAATGTAGCGAAATTGTTGACTTAAGTAATGGTATTCCTAAGTTCTGTCCACATTGTGGTAAACCATTCCAAGGGGTTCCTTTATAAGCAAGTAGTGAACAATTAAAGAAAAGGGTCAGGCACAAGTCTACCCTTTTTCTTTGAATCAGATTCCTGTTATTTACTCACTCTATTAGAAAGGACGGTTGCAATGGAAACAACATTTACCCATAAATGCCCCAACTGTGGCGGCCCGCTCTTATTTAATCCCAAAGACCAAAAATTTCATTGTGAATATTGTTTAAATATTTACACGGAAGAAGAAGTGACTCGTTATGAGCAACAGCAACATGAGGCGCATTTAGAGAAACCCTCAACAACGACTGCCGAGGAAAATTTGACTTTCACGGCGGAAGAAGAATCCTCTACTACGCAACAAACAGAGACCACTGAGAAGGAAACAACTACAGATGCAGGCACAATGGAAATTTTTAATTGTCCAAGCTGTGGCGCTCAAATTGTCACCGATGCGACAACGGCAGCCACTTACTGTTATTATTGCCATAATCCAGTTGTCTTGGCTGGTCGATTAAGTGGCGAATTTTTACCAGAAAACGTCTTACCTTTTACAATTGAAAAAGACGAAGCGATTGAAAAATTTCTCGCTTGGACCAAGAAAAAATGGTTCATTCCTCGAGATTTTTTCAGCAAAAATCAAATCGATAAATTAACTGGAGTTTATTTCCCCTATTGGGTCGTTGATGCAGAAGTCGACGGACAACTCCAAGCTACTGGCACAAGTATTCGCATTTGGCGCGTAGGTGATATTGAATACACCGAAACAAAACGTTTCAATGTAGGGCGTTCAGGAAAATTATCTTTTAAAGAATTAGTTAAAAATGCCTTGTCAAAAAACGTCCAACAAAAAATGGTGGAAGGCGTTCAACCATTTTTAATTGATCAAGCAGTGCCGTTCAAAAGCCAATACCTAGCAGGTTTCCAAGCAGAAAAACGCGATATTGAATATGAAGCAATCAAAAAACACGTCCAACAAGAATTACAAGATTATTCGGAATCATTGTTACGGGACTCTGCTTCTGGTTATACTACGTTAACAAATGTTCGCACGGATATTTCTCTAAACCAAGAAACTAACCATTATATGCTTTTGCCAATTTGGTTAGTTACCTATCGTAGTCAGGAACAATCAAAAAAAGTTTATTATTACGCCATGAATGGACAAACAGGCAAAGTAAGCGGTGTGCTTCCAATTAGTTACACTCGTTTAGGGCTAGCGACGTTAGGCATTTTCGCTGGCCTCTTAGCACTCTTTTTATTAGGAGGGTATTTCCTATGAAAAAACGACTTTTACCTATTTTTTTCCTAATACTTCTGGCCTTTGGACTTGCCCTGCCCGTTTCGGCGGCTGAAAATTCAATTGATGACGGCGCACAATTACTGACACCTGATCAAACTAACCAACTAAAACAAGAAATACAACCTTTAGAAGAAAAAACAAAAGCCTCTGTCTTTATTGTGACCACAAATAACAATACCTATGGCGATGAACAAGAATATGCAGATCATTATCTTTTAAATAAAGTTGGCAAGGACCAAAATGCGATTCTTTTTCTCATTGATATGGACTTACGGAAAGTCTACATCTCTACTTCTGGAAACATGATTGATTATATGACGGATGCACGAATTGATGATACCTTAGATAAAGTAATGGATGGGATGAGACAAGGAAATTATTTCGCAGCTGCTCAAACCTTTGTTCAGGAAACTCAAGCGTTTGTTGACAAAGGGGTTCCTGGGGGTCACTATCGTGTGGACAGCGAAACAGGTAAAATCACCCGTTATAAAGTCATTACCCCGCTGGAAATGGTAATTGCTTTTGTTGCTGCACTGATACTCAGTTTGGTCTTCTTAGGCATCAATATTTCTAAATACCAATTAAAATTTTCAAGTTATCAATATCCCTTTAGGGAAAAAACAACGTTAAACTTAACCTCCCGCACAGACCAGTTAACCAACTCTTTCATCACTACTCGTCGTATTCCTAAAAATAATGGCGGCAGTGGCGGCATGGGCGGTGGCGGTAGCACCACCCACTCAACTGGCGGCGGCACATTTGGTGGTGGCGGTCGAAGTTTTTAGATTTTTCGAAGAAATGTTCACTCCTATAAAGAGTGATAAAGACCAACTGATTGAACCAAAGCTATCTGATTCACAAAAAAATCATCTAGCGCTATTGAAGACGTAATGACTGAATTAAGAAATTTAAAACTGTTAGTTGATTAAGGAATTCTAATAGAAGAATTTCAACAAAAGAAACAGCAATTGCTTCAATTAGATTAATAAAAAAGTCCTGAAAAGACTCATCATCTTTTCAGGACTTTTTTATTCTTGGTATTTTCCCATAATTCTTGATAGGGTATTTCATGGATATCACGAAAATAAGCTACTTCAAACTTTTCAAAATCAATTGACTGACAGTTGCCTGTTAAAACACCAATTCCTGCTTTGCCATGACAAGTTCCCATGAAAACATCCACGAGCGAATCACCCACCATAATTACTTCTGTCGGCTTCAATTGACATGACTGACAAAAGGCTTGGAGCATGTCCGCATCTGGTTTCGGTAAATAACGATCTCCTGTCGCAATAAAATCAAACATTTCTGTTAAACCAAGAGATTCTATAATCAACATAGTCGCTGGCAGAGTATCTGAAGTTGCTAATCCAATTTTATAGTTCTTCCGTTTCAGCTCAAGAAATAACTGTTTTAAATCGCCAATTGGTTCAATCTTTTTCAGATTTTTTCGTAAATAATCATAAAAAAATTGCTCCAGCCATCGACTGCTGACTCCCTGTTCGACTAATTCCTCAAACTGCGCCAATTCCTGAAACAGTTCCTGATAAAGGACTTCATCAAGTAAATGTTTTTGCAAAAAACGTTGCTCCTGAATAGCTAATATTTTTTTTATTTCTGCTGAATGATGAGGAGCTAACATACTTAGTGTTTCAAAACAAGCCTTCAAACCTGCTTGCCAAAGAGTGTCAAAACGAATACACGTACCATCTTTATCAAATAAAATTCCTCGATTTTCCATGAAAGAACACCTCAAAACGTTGGCTTTGCTTCCTATTTGTTTCTTCAAGTATACTAATCATTTATTTGATTTTGATATGCTTTTTGTATCATTTGTGTAAAAAATATATAAAAGCAACGAATTTAGAAAAATTCGTTGCTTATTTTATTAATCAATCACTTTTTTCACTTTGAATTCTTTTGTTTCATCAGATGGTTCTGTTTGATCAGCTAATTCAAATAAAATATGGGTACCATTTTCTTCATCTTCAACGATAATTAGTTTTCCTGGAATCTTTCGAGTATCTTTCGCAATTTGGGCTTCTTTAATTAATTCTTTTTGATCTCTTTTTGAAGCAAGGGCATTCCCTAAATTAAAAAAGACAGTTTCTTCCATAATTAACCACTCACTTTCTCTACTTTTCTTAAGCTAATTATAGCATATCCCTAGAAAAAGTGGCTGGTTGTGCCCTTTTACTTTCATTTAAGCATCAATAATCAAAGAATAAGCATAAGGACTTTCATAAATTCCTGAAGTGTGATAACTGAGCCTCTTTTTAAATAGTGGACCATCAATTACCAACGTATGGTACTCCCCGTTTTCTCCGCAAATATCTAGTTGATGCTCTTTAAGGTACGTGATAAATGTGTCATCTAACGGTTCTCCTAAAAATTTTATTGGAATGCCTGCCTCTTTGCTGACCGTTTTGATAATCGCTGTGTACCCTTTTGCCAAGAATTCTTTCACAAGTGCTTCGCGATTTTCCTGCCAAAGAGGTAGATGTGGTTCAAGTCCAGCGCTTAATGCCACTTGACGATCCCAAGCACCATTTTGTTCAATATCTATATCACCAAAACAAACCGTTTCTGCACCCAATATTTTGGCTTCATGCAGTGCCTCAACCACTTTTTCTGTGTAATTTGTTTCATTGTTATGTGTTATAACAAGTGGTAAATCTAACGCTTCGGCTGCTGCTTCTAAGACGGAGATTGGTACACCGTGAAACCAAGAACGATTAATTTCATCACTTAATGTTGTCACTAACGCAACTGGCTGATTTCCTGCTTGTACCAATCGATCCATCGCCAATAAACAATCTTTACCAGAGCTATAACTTAAACAAAATTTTTTCATAGATGTTCCCTCTTTTCTCTATGACTATACCTCAAAATAATAAATTCGTATACATATTTATTATTTAAGTATAACTAATGCTGAATAGTTATTTAAATCAAAACATGGTATAAAATAGAGGTAAAGCAAGCTTTATTCACTTCTTTATATCTCTTTTCAACGGATGATCAGCTGGCGGAAACCAGCTGATCTTTTTTTTTTAAATACAGCTATCTTTTGCAGTTTTCTTTTCCTCATGTTATAAAGAGATGGTAGGAAGCATTTATTCACTTCTTTACAAATCTATCTTAATCTTAGACAGTCGGCGGAAAACGGCTGTCTATTTATCTGGAAAACCTACGAACTAGTCAACTAGTGGTCAGTTGACTAGTTTTATGTTATAATAATTAGAACACGAAAAATATTTTTAAACGAACCATTCAATTGTTTTGATGATTTTATTCAAAACTGGCGTGTCTAGAGAGATACAAGGATGTATTAGAGGTAGGGAATACATCGCTTAAATGAAAAATACTTGAATACTAGAAATAGTCTGATCCAACTTTAAAATAATAATATTGATTCGTTAGATAGCCTTCTCTTCAAAGAGAAGGCTATTGTCAATTAAAGAGCAAAAACACCGTATTCTTGTTAGTATACGGTGTTTTTGCTTCTTCATATGTTACATATAATCAACGAATTTACTTCTGAACTTAACATGTAAATGAGCCCCTACGATGAATATAACTAATGTTGTTAGCCAAAAAACAATAAACTGTGGCTTATCTTCAAAAAACCATCTTTTATAGAAGAAAGTATCTCGAAATCCATTAATAATATATGCGTAAGGATTCAACATAAGAATTTTTGATAACCAAGATGGTAAATTCTTTGTACTCAAATCCCAAAAGACCCCTGACATATACATTAATACTTGGATAATAGAATTCAAGAAAATTTGATAATCCCTAATTAACGCAGCAATCGTTGAATTAATCAGACTAAAACTATATAAAAAGATAATCATCGCTACAATATAGTAAGGTAGTTGAATCCAATAAATAGAAATCTTTTCGCCTGTCGAGATTGATACAATTGCTGCTAACGTAGTGAATGCAAAATAACTTGGTAACTCAGAAAAGATTTTAACCATTGGCAATATACTTATTGGAAACTTCATTCTAGAGACCATGCCCACTTGCATATAAACAGAACTAGAAGCTTGTTTCGTTACTGTACTTAAAAAAATCCATGTACTTAATCCTACCATCAACCAAGCAATATAGGATACTCCTCCTTTTACGGTTCGAGCACCGCCAAGAGCAATCCCAAAAGCAAAATAATAGACACCTAATTGAATTAAAGGACTTAAAATTTGCCATAAATTTCCTAAGATGTGGCTTTGGTATAATGCTTTATTACTGTACTTAGCAATTCGTTGTGCAACGCCTAAGTATGAAAACTGTTCAGCTAAAATTAATTTTACCTCGCGCATTATTCAGTCACCTCTTTCAATTTCAACACTTGTCCAGGATAAATAGGTACCTCTGTGATTTCTGGATTCAACGTTTGAATTTGTTCTATAGTGAGTCCGTGATTTTCAGCAATCAAACTGACTGAATCTCCAACTTCCACAGTATACGTTGACACAGTCTGTTCGCTAGTATTATTTTCTGGTACGTTCGTTGAGCTAGACTGTGCTTCTTGCTGCTGGCTAGATTCTTTTGTTGAAGTTGGTTTAGTTTTAGTCGTTTTCACAGCGCTTGGATCCTTGCTTGCTACTTTCTCAGGAACAAATATACGTTGAATTGTTTCTGCTGGATGAACGAAGGCTGTTGTTAATGAAATACCTTTTACAAAGGTAAGACTTACATAAAAAATCATACAAAGTAGCAGAATTAACAAAGTCTTTGTTCCAAGAGTCATTTTATCCCCAATTTTATTTTTAGTAGTAAATTTAATAACTTCTTTAGTCGTCCGGCGACTGCCTACTTGTTGATTGGCTTTTTCAAGAATTGTTTCTTGAAGTTGTTCCAAAGAAAAATTCCTCTGTTTGGCCTTGCCATCTCTCTGATATGATTCTTTTTGTGGTTCAGTGAAATTGTTATAACGGTGCAAGAAAGCACGATATTCCTTTAAAATATGCTTAGTTTCACCAAACGCACGTAGGTCACCATAATGCATCCAAGCTACACGATCACAAATTTGCTCTACTTGTTGAATAGAATGAGAGACAAAAAAGATGGTTTTCCCTTGCTCTTTAAATGTAAGCATTTTTTTTAAACCTTTATTATAGAAGGTTTGATCACCTACAGATAACGCTTCATCAATCACTAAAATATCTGGATTTTGATGGACCGCAATTGAAAAACCAAGCTTAGCACGCATACCGCTAGAATAAGTTTTAACAGGCTGGTCGATAAAAACACCCAATTCTGAGAATTCAATAATATCATCGATTTTGGCATCAATTTCTTTATTTTTTTCCCCCAACATTAAACATTTCATTCGAATGTTTTCTCGACCTGTCAAATTATTGTTTAGTCCTGCACCAATCGAAATAATTGAAACTTCACCATTTATTTCAAGTTCTCCTGATGTTTGAGGCGTAATACCTGAAATAATATTTGATAAAGTGGATTTGCCTGAACCATTTAAACCAATAATACCAATCGTTTCGCCAGCATATACATCAATACTAACACCTTTTAACGCCCAAAATGTGGGAACTTTGTTTTGAAAAACACTAAAAAGTGTCTTTAATTTGTCAATACGTGTTTGTGCTAAACTATATTCTTTGGTAAGTAATTTTGTTCTGACTTTCAGTTCCTTTTCCATTTGATCCTCCGAGTCTAACCGTTCACTAGTTGGCCATTTCACTAAATTCTTTAGCGACTGCTTTCAAAGCTGCTCCGAAAACTTGATCCATATCATAGTATTGATAATTTGCTAAACGTCCACCAAAAATAACTTTTTCTTGAGCGTTTGCTTTTTCTTTATATTTTCTAAACAAAAGTGAATTTTTCTCATCATTAACAGGATAATACGCTTCTTTTGAACGATCCCAATCTTGTGGGTATTCTTTCGTCAAAATCGTTTTGTTTTCATCGGCCTTTTGATCAAAATGTCGCCATTCCATTATCCGTGTATAGGGGGTTTCCGCATCTGTATAATTAATTACGGCATTGCCTTGTGCATTGTTTGAATCTACTGTTTCATTTTCAAAACGTACTGAACGATATTCTAATTCGCCATCAGAATAATCAAAAAATGCATCAATCATCCCTGTATAAACAATTTTTGGAAACTCTGATAAGTAAGTTTCTTTCTCTGCTAAAAAGTCTTTATTCAATTGAATATCAATTAATTCACTCTCTAACAATTTATCAAACATAGCTGTATAACCGTCGACAGGTACGCCTTGATAACGATGGTTAAAGTAATTATTATCAAAAGTAAAACGAGTTGGCAAACGGCGAATAATAAAACTTGGTAATTCCGTAGCCTTACGTCCCCACTGTTTTTCTGTATAGCCTTTAATTAATTTTTCATAGATGTCTGTTCCTATCAAACGAATCGCTTGTTCTTCTAAATTTTTTGGAGCTCCTTTAATTCCAGCTGCCTCCCGCTGTTCTGAAATTTTTGCTTGTGCTTCAGCTGGTGTTTTTACCCCCCACATTTGGTAGAACGTATTCATATTGAATGGTAGGTTGTAGAGCTCCCCTTTGTAATTAGCAACTACTTGATTGATGTAGCCATTGAATTCCGTCAATTGATTGACATAAGACCATACTTCTTTATTGTCAGTATGAAAAATATGGGCACCATAGTCATGGACATTAATACCATTTTCTTTATGTGTATACATATTACCACCAATATGAGCACGTTTCTCAATAACTAATACTTTTTTTCCTCGTTTAGCTGCTTCACAAGCAAACGTTGCCCCAAAAGGTCCCGAACCAACAATTAAATAGTCATAATTTTTCGTATTGTATTTCATTTACTAACTTCTCCTAACAAAGTAACTTTCAATTTATTTCAAACACCAAATGCATTATTTATTTTTTCACTAGAGTAGCCAGTACCTTTTTCCCAACGCCTTCTTTTGTGTAAGAATATAAGTTAATTTTTTCGTTATCTTTTTCTATTTTATAAACTACAAGTGATTTCAAATTTTTTCCCTTTAAAATCACAATATTATCATTTGTAGTGGAAACATCATAAATACGTTTGCCATCCAATGTCCACACATTATCTTTAACAACTAATGTTTTCCAATCCCAATTAGCTGTTACTTGATACTCTCCATTTGCAATCAAAGGTTGTTCTGAGTTAGTACTTTTCGAAATAGTTGTCTCTTGCTTTTCTGAATATTTTTTACTAATGTAATATCCTGACCAAAAACCACAACCAATACCAATTGCTAAAGACACAATTATCGTGATTATCTTCTTCATGTCATACACTCCTCTGTTTATTTAAAAGTTAAACTTGCTTCCCACATATTTGCCCCTAAAATTCTCACTTCTGGTTTTAATAAAAATCCAGAAAATTCATAAACTTTTGCAATAATTAAATAAATTAATGCTTCATAGTCTTGAGCAGAGGCTTGCTCAACATTGATAAAGAAACCTGGATGTTTTTCAGATACTTTTACTCCACCAATTCTAGTACCAACTAAACCAGCTTGTTGAATTAATCGAGGCGCCCGTCCCCAAGTAAAAGTTGACCCATGATTTGGATGTGTCAGTGGATGCATCCTTTCTCTAATTTCGACAGTTCCTACCATATCATTTACCATGTTTTCTAAATTACCTTCTGCAATCTGTAATTTGGTTTCTAGAATAATCCACTCAGGATGATCCATAAATGAACTATAGCGATGACTAAATTGAACATCTTCTTTATTTAAAACTTTAATTTCCCCATTTTCATCTACAATCGTAGCTTCAAGAAACATACTATTAATATCCTTAACTGTTCCAGCATTCATATAAACTGCGCCACCAATGGTTCCCGGAATATTGTCTGCCCACTCTAAACCGCATTTCAAGTGTTCTAGTAGATAATAAGATGTTTCAATTAAACTAGCACCTGCCGAAACTGTTAAAACATTCCCTGTAATTTTACGATAATTCAACGCAGTCATATTTAAAGTAATCCCGCGGATACCACCATCACGAACTAAAATATTTGAACCTTTACCGATAACAGTTAAAGGAATCTGATTATTTTTAGCATATTTTACAATTAAAGCAACTTCTTCTATCGTTTTTGGAAAAATTAAAAGGTCTGCTGGACCACCAACAAAATTCGAAGCATATTCTTTTAATTCACGACCTACAAATAACTCTAAACTTGGTAATTCTTCTAAAAGATCTTGTTTCCACGAACGAATTCTCTCATTTTGCACAATTTTCATAATTAATTGTTTTCTTGTTAAAAGATTCTCGGGAATTGCTAATGCTTTCTTTTCTGTGTCTTGTTTCGGTTTAGGCTTAGGTTTTTGTATCGGATGCAAATACATAACATGTTCGATTTTTTCATCTTTCACATATTTACCGACGATTCTAAAAGGACTGAACGTTTCCTTTCCCTTAAACTTTTCACGATTAAATCTTGTGGTAACTTCACGATGATTATTCATAAAAATTAATTCTTTATCTGTTAGCTTCCAAAAGCTTTCATTAGGGTTGGAATTTTTTATCGTACCATTTGGCGATAAAACAATTGCTGCGGAAATCGGAGTAGTTGTTTTAGCTCGATAAAAATCCAAAGGTTTATTGATAATATATCGTCTAAATTCATCATATACTTCGTCTTCAGCTGGACTAAATTTACTTGTCAGCGCATCGGTTAACCACTTATCTGAAATCTCTTTTTCTCTGGCAATCTTTCCAGCGGTCTTTTGATAATCAAGTGCTAAACTAATGTTTTTATTTTCTTCAATTTCTTGTTTTGTATTTTGCTCATAGACACGTCTAGTTTCGCCAAGCTCAAACAGGTTCATCAGGCTGTTAAAGCGATCAATTCCACGTTGTTCATTATAAAAAATTGAAAAAGGTTTTTGGAAAATAGTCGCAAAAACAGTGCCATGAAACGAATCAGTAATAATATATTTTGCTTCTCGATAAACAGCTAAGAAATTTTCTGGTGTATCTTCAGAAACATATTCTACTGTATTAGGAAACGTTTTTTTCGCTAGTTCACGTCCTTTTAAAGGATTAGGCAAGACCACTAATTTCAGTCCCAATTTTTCTGCAATCGCTAGTGCTACACGAACTTTTTCCTTGTTAATATCCAAGAAAAAGACAGCCATATAATCTCCTGATTCTTGTCGTTTATACGTAGCTTGATCAGCTAAAGAATCATATTCACTTTTTTCAACAAGATAGGTTGGATCCAAAGCCTGAATAACTTCTTCTTGAAAAATGTCCTTCATAATTTGTACAGAAAAATCTTCTCTCATAGAAACATGATTAAACTGTGTAATATCTTTTTTGCGGTTTGCAACCCATTTGAGATCATATTTACTTGTATCTGCTTTTCCTAATGAAACAGAATAAGCAATTGTTTTATTACGAGGATAAACAAAATCTAAGAAATCATCGTCGTCTACCCAACCATTCCATGGGTTCCACATTTGATCAGAACCTAAAATAAAAGTATCTAGATTTTCTAAATCATTCAGTGTCGGTAACGTTTCTTTTGTTAGTTGCTCGGTATAAGGCATATTATTTTTCTTAAAAAAATTATACGCTAAAGGCATCCATGCTCGAAAGTTACTTCTATTTTTATAACCTAGTGGTCCATCAATCATAACTGTCTCGTACCCTTTATTCTGTACATATTTGTTTAGAGCATAGTACGTTAGAATTGATCCGTAATTTTGGTTATACCACCAGCCCATAATTGCTGCTTTTTTCATTTTTCCGCTCCTACTTTCTCTGTTACTTAATCTCAAGTTGACTTAATTATTCGTCCACGATTAAGAATCTTTTTTACATGTTATTTCAATAACCCTTTTGCTTTTTTAAGGCTTTTTGATACGGCTTTTTTAATTGTTGTGGGTTCATTTCCTTCAATTTTATTAATAGGTGTTAATTCGTTACTGATGCTTGTCATTGTATCTTGGATATAGCCTTGGTTTTGTCGAACGACACTAAAATGTGTTTCCCCTTCTCGAGAGGTCAAAATTCGAACACTGTAATCAAATGCTGCATATTTTTGAGTATAGCCCGCCCAAATTGTAAAAACATTGTCTACGAAAGTATAATACATATTTTCTTGTAGTAAGGTATAGCCTCTTTCCCACTCGGCTTGTAAAACAATCGATTTTAAAGTAGTACCTTCTTTTTTTATTAATAAAGATACTAATAAGCTATCATGAATTATTTTTGTATTGTCACCCATATAAACGAAATCAATCACTCCGCTAGCATTGCTTGTATCGTTATCTGCAATAATAATTGAAAACATTTCAATTGCAGTTCCATTCCCTTGGGCTTTCTCTTGTCCAAAAATTACTTTACCTCCACGCTCTTGAATATGAACATTCGGGATAATGAAGGTTTTTTTCATTCCAAAATCTTTATAAATACTTTGATATATTTCTAGATTGTATTGTAAAATATTTTGGATTCGTGTGATACGCTCTACTTGTTCTGGATCATTAGAATATTTTTCTTTTTTCACTAAGTCTAGCCCTAATTGTTGGATGTATTTCTCTTTTAATTCTTGATAGAAACGTTCTTTAAATGCTTGATCAACACGATTCATGTCAAAAATAAACCAGTTTAATGTATTAATAATTTTTAAACGATATGCTTCAATCCGATTTGGCGCATGGTGTTTTAAGTACTCCAACATTTTGTCATGTAAATTGAACTCATCACGATAATTCATTCCATACGTAGACATCAAACCATCTTGTCTAACAATTCGAGTCAACAAATATTTGTTTAGCGCAACAATTTTTTCGGTACCTAATAATGCTGTATAAGTAAAATAAGCGTCTTCACCAACAAATTGTTCTAAGTTTACCAAGTTATTTTCTTTGATGTATTCTAATAAAAATAATTTGTCATATAGATAAGGAGTTACTTCATCCAATGAAATTTCTTCACCTGACATACGTCCGCCATTAGTTAATAATGGATTGTGAACAACGTGCACTTCTCCATTCGGTAACTTTTCTTTCATGCCAAATAACAGAATATCTGTTGCACTATCATATGCACGATAATAAGCGTCTTGTAATAAATTCGCTTCAAAATGATCATCTGCATCCAGAAATTGCAAATACCGTCCTCGTGCCATCGAAATGCCCACATTTCTTGCGTGTCCAGGATTACTTTTACCAATAGAAATCCCCATAATTCTCGGATCTTTTACGGCAAATTCGTTAATGATATCCATAGTATTATCCGTAGAGCCATTCTCTACCAAAATGATTTCAATCTCACGTAAAGACTGCCCACAAACAGTTTCTAATGTTTGTCTTAAATATTTGGACGCATTGTGAATCGGCATGACAACACTAACTTTATACAGATTTTTCAAGTAGTCCTCATAATAAGCTACTGGATCATTCGCAATTTGATAAAATTGTTTAATGTATTCAAAATCGATATCATTCAGCTGGTCTATTTCTATAGCTTGTTTAAAGTCTGCAGCCACCTCTTGAATCACTTCATAAACCGACTCGTCACGTAAATGTGTTAGTTTTTCAATCGCCCAAAAGTATTTTTCGAACATTTGTTTATAAAAATAACCTTTGTAGCGTTCAAATTTATTTTGTTCAATTAAATTTGAACGAATTAGTTTAAATTGTTGAAACAAGAAAGGAACCTTTGTTGCCACATTATTTACTGTCGAATTTGGGTTATCTTGTCTATAAAAATACAAACAATCTTTAATAAAAATAACATTCTGAGATGCTGAATTGATTTTCCAAAATAGACCAGTGTCCCCATAACTTTTAATCTCCTCATCCCAAGTTACGTTTTCTTTCTCAATCATACTTTTTTTATAAATGGCATTCCATGGATAAACTTGTACAATTAAATCCGTCGTTTTTAAGTCAATCAATTGATTGTATTTATCGGGATATTGCCATAATATATCTCGCTCAACCTCTTCTTCAGAAGAAAATTCAACCCAGTTACAACGGACAACATCTGCATGATGACTTTTAGCCGTATTGTATAAACGCTCGTAGGCATGCAACGCAACATAATCGTCACTTTCAAATTCAGCAATATACTCACCTTTTGCTTCGGAAACACCTAAGTTAAAGGCTTTTCCAATCCCTCCGTTTTTAACATTGAAAACGCGAAAACGTGGATCGTCTTGTGCAATTTCTTCAATAATTTTTTGACTATTATCAGTAGAGCCATCATTAATAATTAAGAATTCAATTTCTTTTAATGTTTGATTTTTCAAACTCATTAATGCCTCTTCTAAATAGGTTTCTACGTTATAGACGGGTACAATGACTGACACTTTCACATTTTCCATAAAACAAATTTCCCTCACTTATCATTTATAGTTGTATACTCAAAATATCCTGATTTGAACGGACAAAATTTAAGCAAAAAATTTACTAAAATCTTTAACCCCAATTTCTAAATAATTATCAAAAACTATCGTAAATCTACTTTCTTTATTTGAAAATTTTTCTGGTAACTCTATCTGATAACTCGTTTCACTAATTTTTTTAAACGCCAGTCTTTGTCTTGTTTCAAAAGGATTTTTCAGCTCTTTTATTTCAAATCCTGTAATCTTTTGGTGTGTATGTACATTTAAAAAGAGCGTATTACCTTCACGATGTGTTGCTTCTGCATAAGCATTCATACGGACTGCTGGGAATCGTTTCATTAATCTCGGATAATAATAACTTTTCTCTGTTTTTGAAACATACCCAAAGCGATTGACTAACACCCAACGAATGGACTGACATTGAATAAACCAATACAAACCATCAATATCGTTAGCTTGTAAAAATGTCCAAATAATTTGGCGCACATCACTTCTAAAATACGGGCTAGGATCAAAATTTAATTTGCCTAAATACAGATCCATCTGTACTTTAAAGTCCTGTAATCGTTTTTTACCAAACGGATACCCCGTATCCCTTCGAATACAAAAATCATAGATTAGCCATTCTAAACGGCGGGCTAACATCCGCTCTTTAGACAAATCATCTGGAAACTGTTGATTGATATAACTTAACGCACGCAACCAAGAAAGCATAAATGTCCGATTAATTGATTTGCTCAAACCTTCATTATCTGCATCTCGATTTAAATAAGTCGTTAACCTTTCCCCTTGTGTAATGGTTTTTGAAAATCGCATAGCTTCATAAAAGAACAGCACATCATCAGCCACCCGTTGATTAACAAAGTGTAAATTATTATTGTGTATCAGTGAAGTTCTTAACATGATAGCTTGCGGTCCTAACCAACCATAAAATTCAGCTGGCAATTCTTGGATAGACCGATTTTTAAAAGATCCGTCCACATAATAGGGCTTACTTTTCAACATTAAGTGGCCATCCGTACTCTGTATTAAACCAGAAACAGCAAAATCATCGTGAGAGTCATCTAGTAGATCTGATAAATATTTCAATGCATTTAAATCATACCAATCATCTGCATCTAAGAAGACACTATACTCACCACGTGCATTGATAATTCCTACATTTCTTGGTCCGTGAGCGCCTCCAGTGTTTTCAAGTAGCTGATAAATTTCAATATTTGGATATCTTTCAAGATACGGCTCGATTACTTTTAACGAATGGTCTGTAGAACAATCATCAATAAACATCACTTGCAATTGCTCAATCCCAATGGTTTGTTGAACAAGAGAATCCATCATCTTTTTAAGATATGGTGCATTATTGTAATTAGCAATAATGATTGAGACTTTAGGATTTTTTGATATTTTTTCTGATGAAAACAGCTTAAATTGACTTAACTCCTTTTTCCACGTTTCATCATCTAACATATATTGATACTCTTCATATTCTTTTTGTTTTTCCAACCTACACCCTCCGGCTTTTTATCTCTTTAAAATTTCTGAAATCAGCTGTCTAGTAGCATCCTGATTTTCAAGGCAAAATTCACGAAAAAACTGCACATATAATCGTTGTTCCTGTTCCACTTTAGAAAATAATACGTTTTTTACAGACATTACTAAGCTATCCGCATCTGTCACAATGTTTCCAGGCAAAATTGCTGTTGGATCAAAATAGAAGCCCCTGGTACTATTTTGATACTTCTCCTTATCATACATAAAAAATAGCATCGGTTTTTTTGTTAATGCAAAATCAAACATAACCGATGAATAATCTGTAATTAATAAGTCAGCGATTAAATAAAGTTGATTGATATCTGGATAAGAAGAAACATCGATTACACGTGAACCAAATGTACTTACATTAAAACTTTCTGCAATTAAATAATGTAATCGTGTAAGTATGACAATAGAAGAATCAATTTCTAAAAGTTTTTCAACTGGTAAATGATTGGAAAAACGATAGGCCCCTTTTCGGATTGACTCATCATCGCGCCAAGTTGGCGCATAAAGAATGATTTTTTTGTTCGCTGCAAGACCTAACTGATCGCGAACAGAAAAAGCTATTTTGTCCTTATTTTCACAAACTAGCAAATCATTTCTCGGATAACCTATTTCTAATATTTCCCCTTCATAATGAAAGGCCTGTCGAAACACTCTTGTACTGTATGCATTAGGTGAGATGAGGTAATCCCAACGCTTTGCTTCTTGAATAACTTCTAGTTTATAGCTCTCTGTTTCATGCTCTGGCATTTTTACTGTTTCAATATCTAAGCCCAATTTTTTTAAAGGAGTCCCATGCCACGTCTGTATATAGAGTGTTGCTTGATTCTTATACATCCACTCTGGCATCCGTGTGTTAAAAACCCAATATTGCGCTCTTGGCATCAACCATAGCCATTTCCAACTTAATCGTTTAATGAAAGGAACATTTTCTTCTACAAAAGGCATCTCATATCCTTTTTTGACTGCCCAAATACATTGATATTCAGGACAGTTATCTCTTATGTACTCAAAAATTGCACGTGGATTATCACTGTACTGTTTTCCATGAAAACTTTCAAAAATAAATAACTTCTTTTTAGGCAGTTTACCTAAAAAGAAAAACCAAGCTTTTACTACTTGATGTATACTTTTCTCAAAAAATTTTTCCATTAAATTAATCCTTTACATTAAATTATCAAAAATATAATCCTACTCTATAACTTTGTACGAAGAACGCGTTCACATTTCTCTATATCATCTTCTCCTTACTTAAATTCATAAATAACTCTCGCCACGATTAAACAAGTATATAAAATACGTTATTTTGCTTTTCTTCTTTTAAGTATAAATTTATCTATGCTAAACGTCAATGGCTTTATTAAAATAAACATTTCGGCGTTATTCGCTTGATATAATTTAATTTTTAACAATATAATGCCCTTCTAAATATTCAGATATTTAATATACAATCTCCTATTTAATTTTTAGAAATTTTATCCATCCTTACATAATTGTTCTTAATAATAAAATAAATCACGAGTTACCTAAACTAACCAAGTAAATAAAAAACCAGAAGATCCGCTCTTCTGGTTTTTTACTTATCTTATTTTTTAAATTCTTTTGATCAATTTAAAATAATCCGCATAAGTGCATAATTGGGAAAACAAATAATAAACTATCAAAACGATCTAAAATACCGCCATGACCTGGCAAGATGTTACCGGAGTCTTTCACGCCATAATGACGTTTGATAGAAGATTCAACCAAATCACCAAATTGCCCCACTATAGAAAATAGAACCGTCAATACGAGCATCACCGGCATTGGATAAGGAAATAGCCCTTTATTAGCTGTGAAAACTAAAAACAACGCTGCTATAATGACGGCTGATAAAATACCACCGAGTGCGCCTTCGATTGTCTTGTTGGGTGAGACATCGGGCATCAATTTATGACGACCAAATCGGCGCCCCACTAGATATGCACCAATATCCGTTGCCCAGACAATAAATAAAGCAAATAACAAGACTTCAAAACCTGCGGAACGGGCACTAATAAAGTTCTGGAACCCCATCCCTACATATAAACTGACAATAACTGGGAAGCCAGCTTCTTCAATCGTATATGTATTTTTAGAAATCACCGAAGCTCCTAACAACAACATCACAGTGACATAAAATAAAATGAAATTTGTTTGCATTTCTGGTAAAAAGTTTAACCACTTAATTGTTGGGATAACTAAAAAAACGGCCCCTAATGCTGATAAAACACCTTCAAAACTTAATAATGTTAGTCCCTTCATACGGAATAACTCGTACACGCCGACTACTGCCAAAGCAACAGCGGCAATCTCAATTGCAAAACCACCATACCAGATAATTGGAATAAAGATGACTAATGCGACGATAGCTGTGATGACACGTTGTCTCACTGCGGATCGCTCCCTTCTGTTTCTGTAATTTCTTTTAGACCCCCAAAACGGCGATTACGATTTTGGAAAGAAGCAATCGCAGTTTCTAAAGTATCCCCTGAAAAATCAGGCCATAATGCTTTTGTAAAAAACAACTCGCTATAAGCAATTTGCCATAACAAGAAATTACTAATTCGCTCTTCACCACTTGTTCGAATCAACAATTCTGGATCACGAAGTTCCGTGGGTAAAAAGCCAGTCATTAAGTGATCTGCGATCGTTTCTTCTGTAATCTCATCTGCCGTATATGTTTTTTCTGAAACCTCTGCAGCAATCTGTTTCATGGCAGTTAGTAGCTCCGCACGCGCCCCATAGTTTAAAGCAAAGTTTAAAACCATGCCCGTGTTATCCTTGGTTTGCTCAATGGCTCGCTTAACGGCATCTTGCGTATGACTTGGTAGATACTCTTGGTAGCCCATTACATTGACTTTAACATTTTCCTTAATTAATTCCGGTACGAATGTATCAAAAAAATCAACAGGCAATTGCATTAAGAAATTGACTTCATCTGTTGGTCTCTTCCAATTTTCCGTTGAAAATGCATAAAGCGTTAAAACTTTAACGCCTAAATGACTGGCATGCTTCGTTATTTTTTTGACCGTATCCATGCCTTCTTTATGTCCAGCAATTCTCGGTAGTCTTCGATTCTGTGCCCACCGGCCATTTCCGTCCATAATAATGGCAATGTGCTGCGGGATTTGGCCTTCTTTATCAAAGGCGTACTGACTTGCTTCTTCTACATATTTATTTTTTTGCGGAAAAAAACGTAACATCTTTTTCCCTCCATTCCAAAAAATCTATCTTAATTATTATAACAATAACTAATGGAAATGCCTATGCATAGTCCCTGAATTTTCCTGATAATTAAGAAATTCCTTGTAACTTTACCATTAATGGTCTTTTTTTAAAAGAAAAAACCTTAGACTAGGCAGGTAAATCAACATGATTTATCTGCCTAGCCCTAAAATTTTAAATAAACAACGGGACAGGAACAGCTTCTTCGGAAATAAGCTGGACGTTCGTGAGAGACAAAAAGCCTCTTTCAGAACTTTCTTCTTATTTCTTGAAGCTTAACACTCCTGTCCCGACCTCAAGTTTTTATCGTTTTGTCTTTTTCTCTTTATTCATTGACTGGAACAATGGCACCGTTCCATTTTTTCGTAATCCAATCTTGGACTTCTTTGCTACGTAACACTTTGACTAATTTTTTTACATTTTCATTGTTTTCGTCTTCTTTACGAACCGCAATAATGTTGGCATAAGGTGAACTTTCTTTTTCTAAAGCAATCGCATCTTTTTTCGGATTTAATCCTTGATCCACGGCAAAGTTTGAGTTAATTAAAACCGCAGCCCCTTCTTCATTGTCATAAAGAGTGGTCATGATTGCTGGATCACTTTCATGATTGAATTTCAACTTTTTAGTGTTTTTATCAATGTCATCAAAAGTGGCAGTTGTCCGGTCTACCCCTTCTTTCAGCGTGATTAAACCAGCATCTTCTAAGATAGTTAAAACACGTGGCCAATCTGAAACGGAAGAGCTAACGTAAATCGTTGAACCATCAGGAATTTCTTGTAACGATTTGTATTTTTTCGAGTAAAGCCCAACTGGTTCTAAATGAATCGCACCTGCATTCGCAAAGTCATAATCATTTTCTTTCACCGCTTCATTAAAGAACGGCACATGTTGGAAATAGTTGGCATCGATATCGCCACTTTCCAACGCCTTGTTAGGTAGCACGTAATCTGTGTAAGTCGTCACTTCTAGTTTTACGCCTTCTTTTTCTAATAAAGGTTTTACATGTTCTAAAATCTCTGCATGTGGAACTGGTGAAGCCCCAACTTTCAAGACTGAGTCATCACTCTTTTTATTGCCGCACGCCCCTAAAAGTAAGACAGCTACTGCTACAGTAATTACTGACCATAATGTACGTTTTTTCATCTTATTCCCTCCATTTATCGTTTATCTATTTTTTTAGCGACTGTATCCCCAAGCCATTGAATCGCAAAGACAATAATTAAGATACAAATCGTTGCTACTAAAGTAACTGTATTTTGACCACGTTGGAAGCCATCTTGATACGCCAAACTTCCTAAACCGCCCGCTCCAATAGCAGCTGCCATTGCAGTGTAGCCCACTAAGGAAATGGTTGTAACGGTTAAGCCAGAAACAAGTGCTGGCAGACTTTCTGGTAATAGAACTTTCCAAATAATTTGGAAACGATTGGCCCCCATTGCTTTGGCTGCTTCAATCACGCCTTTATCGACTTCACGAAAAGCAATTTCGACCATGCGAGCATAAAAAGGTGCTGCGGAAATAATCAATGCTGGTAATGAGCCTTTGACACCAGACATACTCCCTAAAATAATTTTTGTAAAAGGAATTAACAGAACGATTAAGATAATAAACGGAATCGAACGGAAAATATTTACAAAAATGGCTACTAGCCAATACAGTAATCGGCTCAAAATACCTTTTCTGCCTGACGTTTCAAAAAGTAGTAGTCCTAAAATCAACCCTAAAATGGCGACCACTATGATTGAAATCCCTGTCATATAGAGTGTTTCCATCGTTTTTTCTTGTAGTTTACTTATATCAATTTGCGAAAAATCAAAGAAACTTGCTAAGCCACGATTATTCATTTCCAATCACCTCTGTTTCTACACGAAGTTTTCGTAATCCTTCAATGGCTGCTAGAATATTTTGCTCTTCGCCTAATAATTGAATATAAAGAGAACCCACTGCGCCCTGTTTTGTTTGCTGAATGTTCCCTTGAATAATACTAACTTCTACTTGATATTCTTGGACAATATGCGAGATAATTGGTAATTTCGCTTGTTCGCCGTGGAAAAGTAGGCGAACAATTTTTCCGTTTGGATATTGTTCCAACATTTCTTCGACAACCAGTTCCGTTTCTTCAATGTTTTTATCCGCTTCTTGTTGGATAAAGCGTTTCGCAATTTCTGTTTGGGGCTTTTTGAAAATATCGATTACTTTACCTTCTTCAACAATTTCACCATATTCCATCACGGCTACGCGATTACAAATTTTACGAATCACGTGCATTTCATGGGTAATTAATACAACCGTTAAATTTAATTCTTGGTTGATTTTTAGTAGTAATTCTAGCACTTCGTCGGTTGTCTGCGGATCCAAAGCACTCGTTGCTTCATCACAAAGTAAAATATCAGGATTGTTAGCTAAGGCACGGGCAATCCCCACTCGTTGCTTCTGTCCACCAGAGAGTTGACTTGGGTAGGCATTTTCCCGTCCTTCTAAACCAACCAACTTGATTAACTCTTCTGCGCGGCTTTTCCGATTTTGTTTTGGAACGCCAGCAATTTCCAACGGTAGCATGATATTTTCTAGGACCGTCCGTGACCATAATAAATTAAAATGTTGAAAAATCATCCCAATTTTTTTACGGAAGTTTCGTAGTTCTTTATTTGGCAACAATGCAATATCTTGTCCTTGAATTTCTACTTCACCTTCTGTAGGTGTTTCAAGTCCATTCAATAGGCGAACCAACGTACTTTTTCCTGCACCTGAATAGCCAATAATGCCATAAATATCACCTGATTCAACCGTTAAATCAATATCTTTTAAAGCCGTGACTTTACCCGCTTTACCGGAAAACTCTTTTTTTACATGACGTAATTCAATTAATGCCATTTTGTTCTCCTCTTCTTTCTGTTCTACTTTCTTATTTTGAAGGTTTCTCACTTTTTATGAAACGAATTTGCTTAATAAAAACAAAAAAACTTCCGTCCTTTTGCTATTACAGCAAAAAGGACGAAAGTTTGTCATTTCGTGATACCACCTTAGTTCGCTATTATTTCTCAATAATAACCTCATACGGTACTTGATTCTTCGCATACCGTTGGCTGTAACGGGCGCCCCGTAGTAAGTTCACTGCTTCGCTCACTTACTCTGCTCAAAGACCATCTTCCATCTTAAATCTGTTACCCATTCTCAGCAAACAGGGCTCTCTTCAAACGTCCTTAACATGTACTCTTCTTTTCAAAGCTTTCTTTTTGATTAGATTGAGAAAATTATAGCAATAAACATTGGCCTTGTCAACGTAAGACTAAAGATTTTCAAATTCTGTTGGTTCAACATCTGCTAAAACAGCAATCCAGGCATTTTCTTCATCTAACGCACTTGGCTCTTGATCAGCCGCTTCATTAATCGCAACTACCTTACCAGATAATGGACTACTGAATTCACTGACTGCTTTTTCTGCTTCTAATTCAATTAAAGAGTCGCCTTTAGCTAATGTTTGTCCGACTTTTGGAAATGTTGCAAAAGTAATCTTCCCTAAATCCTCTTGGGCTTCGGCAGTTAAACCAATTTTATAGCCTGCTTCTGTTGGTAAAATCCATAATTGATCGATTTGTTTCATTTCACTCATTTTCCAATCACTCCTTCGTAATCTGCTTCTTTAAAACCATTCGTTAGAAATGTATTGTCTTTTAAGAGAATTGGTCGCTTAATCAACATGCCATCCTCAGCTAAACGCTGACTTGCTTCTTCAATAGAAAAACTGTCAACAAGATCTTTTAAGCCTTGTTCTCTATATAAAACCCCACTTGTGTTAAAAAAACGACGAACAGGCAAGCCGGTTTCTTTCATCCATTTTGCTAATTGTTCACTACTAGGCGGTGTTGCTTTAATATCAATGGCTTGGTATTTAACGCCTTGTTGGTCTAACCACGCTTTCGCTTTTTTACAAGTTGAACATTTAGGATATTCATAAAGTGTGTACATTTCTACCCCTTCTTTCTTCTTTCTTTAACGACCGCTTCTGGTGCGAACCGTTTCTTGTTGGTAACGCATGGACATAATTAAGCCCACCCCAATCATGTTACCTAAAATGGAAGAACCACCTTGACTAATAAACGGTAATGGAATCCCAGTTAATGGTAGTAAACCAATATTCGCTCCAATGTTTTCAAAAACATGGAATAAAATCATCATGATAATTCCTGTGGCAATGTAGGCATAGAATTCATTATTTGTATCAAAACAAACGCGAATCATGCGGTAGATTAAAATAAAATACAACAAAATAATGAAACAGCCACCGATAAAGCCAAAGTTTTCACCAACAACTGTAAAAATCATATCTGACTCACGAACAGGGACATACACATCACTCACGTTAAAGCCTTTTCCGAAAAGACCCCCAGAACCAATTGCTGTTAATGCTAGCGCTGGTTGGAATGAGCGATCTGGATCTGTATGGAAAGGATTTAGCCATAAATCAATGCGATCAAATTGATAAGCCTTAATACCTATTTTAGACAATAAGTCTCTTCCTGTTTCTGTTGTCACTAGGTAGATGGTTCCTGCCCCGACTAGAGCAGCTATAATAAAGGCGGGCACAATAATTTTCCAAGTAATGCCAGACATTAAGAAAACTCCCCCAAAAATGGCTAAGAAAACTAACATCGTCCCAAAGTCTTTTTGTAAAAGTACTAAAACAATTACCGGAATCGCCACTAATAGCATTTTAGCGATTAGCCAAAAGTCACTTTTGAGTGTTCGGTCCACATATTTGACATTATGCATGGTCACTATATAGGCCAACATCAAAATAAACGCAATCTTCATTAATTCCGATGGTTGAAACGTGGTGCCACCAAAGCGAATCCAGTTTTTAGATCCTGTTTGTTCTGCTAACACGGGATCATAAAATTTCAGTAGTAATCCCATTAATACTAATCCAAGTGCATAAAAAACGGGCGTTAAACGCCAGAGTAATTTTGAGCTGAAATGCATAATAATGACAATACTTAATCCTCCGACTAAATACCACAGTCCTTGTTTCATTAACAAGCTACCAATTTTAGGTTTGCTTGGATCATTGTAAAGCGCTACATACAGCGATAGCATACCAATTAGTGATAAAAGAAAAACTGGTAATATCACGCCGTAATCAATTCGACTATCTAAATTTGTTTTCTCTTTTCTATTCATTCGTCATCCCTTTTCCTTTGTTCATACGTTTTTTATTATATCTTTCTCACAGAAGAAAAGAAAGGAATTCTACTATATTTGAGAAAAACTTTAGAGAATTGGTGTTTCTCTAGCATTTTTTTCTTTTTCTTCCATCCTATTTTGCTTTTATTTAAAATTTTTACATCAGTGAAAATGAGGAAGTTTACTATAGACATTCAGTAACAAAAAACAGTCGCAACTAAACTACGTTGCAACTGTTTTTATTCGCTTTTTCTTTGTTTTGTTTGTTGTAGCTCTTTATTAATTCGGACAATCTCGTTGCCAAAATTTTGCCAGTCACTGGCTCGCGGGGGCGCTAGCCAAATTAAACATTTTACTGAAAATAACGTTTTTGGTAAATAATCCGAAACTACTAAATCAGTATCTGGTCGAATCGCTGAATGAAAGTGAATACTGAAAGAATCGAATATTTTGATTTGTTCTTTGATAAACTGAGTATATTTTTCTCCTTGCGTAAAATTCACATAAAGATTGATCGTACTTTTTTCATTCCTTTGGTCATAAAGACGGGATAATACTAATAGCAAATCAAAAAATAAAGAAAGCTTACTAAACTCAAACGCCGAGCAATCCAACGCAAATAAAAACTGACGACAGCTATCAAAAACAATTGGGTAGCGTTCCTGAAAAAATTCTAAATCCATAATTCGTAAGGTGATATCGATAAACGGCGTAATAAAACGATGTTGATAAATAATCGGAACAATTTCTTGATAAAATTCTTCTTCCGAAATTGTAAACGGCATATAAGAAAAGAATAATGTTTTCGTAGCCGTAATTGCCTCATTGTGAGAAATCAGCAAATGTTCCGAAATAAGTTCGCTTTGATAGACCGATAAATTGCCGATAATCCCTTGAATTTCTGCATTTTTCTCTGCATGAGTCGCCTTCATCACTTCGTTAATCCAACACTGAATTTCATGATAAATCGAACTCCCTTCGTCAAAAACGAATGGATTTTCTTCTTGGGATAAAAAATAATTAGCTTTTCTCTGCGTTCGTTCTAACGCCACCAATACATAATGTTTAAATAAATGAAAATTAGTGATATTTTCATAAGAGCCTTTCAATTGAGCCAATAATTGGTTCACTGCGCGAAGATCTGTTTGATTATATAATTCTTCAGAATCTTTGTAAATTCGGTAATAGAGCATAGTAAAATATTGTCTAATTGCCATTTCATTGCCGCTAAGTTGTAAATTTTTGGATAACTTAATACCGTATTGACCTAATTCTTTCCGAATATGGTCAACAATTTTGTATACAACCGTTCGACTCATCCCATGCTTTTCACCATATTTTTTGATTGAGGTAAACTGATGAAAGAAAATCGTTTTTAATAAATTAAATTCTAACGAGTCTTTTAAATAATATTCTTCAATAATACTTGAAGAAATACGAAGACTTTGAGATAACAAAATTTCATTATTTTTTTCACTGATTTTCATCTCATTAATCAGACCAAAGCGTTGCAAATCTGCATTGATTTCTGTTATGTTCCGCTCCAGCAAATAAGGAGAAATAGCTAATTGCTTACATAAACGATCTTTTCGTTCAGAAAATGAATATTGTTGCTCTAACTTTCTAATAATCGCTAATTTTAAATTTTCCCGATCATCTAATAACAAGAATTCCATTTAAACTCTCCTTGTTCCATACAAAAGTGAGCCTGACAGGAAGCTTAAAGTGGTGCCAAATTGAGAGGGCCCACTTGCCGCTCCTCCAGTAACTTCCACTGGGGCTATCGTATCTATTTTTTTCAACAACTCATCATTTAACAGCACTTTTTTATTTGCTCGTTCCTGTTCAATTTTATTTTTCTTTTTCTCCTGTTTGGTGTGTTGCTCCTTGTCTTGTCTCGAGGCAATAATTGGTCTTTCTGGGCCAATCATTGCTTGACTATAAGGACGCTCTGCAAGCGTAGTCCCCTCTACATTAAAATTAGCGGGGGTGACATATACCTTTGCAATGGAAAGGTATGATCCGTAACGAAAGGTTACAAAATAAAGGCCTATTTTTTGAGTATTTACATTATTCTCTATAATTACATTTTCTAAATTTAACGGGCGTCCCTCTTTATCTTTTAGAAAAACGACATTGTCTAATGGTGACCATTCTTGATTAACTTCTAACAACGTGTCTTTTAATTTAAGTTCCGTTTGATTTTCTTTGACCGTAATGGTTGCTGTTTCAATTTTGCCATCCACTTCATAAGTCACGGTGTATTTTCCTGGCGTTGTCGCTTCGTTTGCATAACTATTCACTGAAGCAATCAACATTCCTGAAGAAAGAAATAAGGCTGTGCCAATACTACCATAATAAATAGTTCGCTGGTTCATCTTGTTTATTATTCCTCCAAACCATTTCATAAAAACAACTATCTGAACAGAAAATCCTGCTAATAGGTTCTTAAAATAAGTAACTTGTAAAACTTCCTATTTTCCAAGGAAGACAGCTACACTCATTCAGGTACTTATCATCTTTTAAGCGTGGAACAAAAGTTACTTTAAACTTTCGCCCCACGCTCATTTAATTATCTTCGTTTCTTCTTGATGACTATACCACTAATAATCACGATAAGTAACACAACAAGTCCTAGCACACGATATAGACCATTAATTTGTTCTCCCGTTTTTGGATAACGTCCCTGCTTGTCTGGTTTCACAATGTGTGTGACGTATTGACTACTTTTTATCGTGGTTTGATTCGTTGATGAACTAGTCTGATTGTTCTCATTTTTATCTGGTAGCGGTGTAGGCTTACGATCAATCACATGAACAGTCGCTACTGTCGTCAATTGACGGGGTGTTTCTTTTGAAAACATTGAGAAAAATTGTGACTGCACCGCTGGTTTTGTTTCATTAACTGGCTCAGTGGTATAGGAAATCTGGTACTCTCCTGTTTTCTTTGTATCAACTTCCCCTTTTACTTGAACCTTATCAAAGAATATAGCATGACCGTCACGATCTGTTGCTGAAACGAAATTATCTTCTGGTTTCCAAGAATCACCAACATAAATCGTTGTATCTTTGACCTCTAACTTAGATTGGTCGGGCTTGACGGTCACATGGGCTGTTGCTTCTTTACCTTCATAACTGTAAATGATTGGATAAACGCCTGCTTTGGTGTTATCAACTTGACCTGAAACAGTGATTTTTGCGAATGGGACATCTTGGCCTATTTTGTCTGTTGCTGAGACGAAATTGTCTTCAGGTTTCCATTCATCGCCGACATAAATCGTTGAATCTTTGACTTCTAAACGACTGTCATCACGGACATGAACGATTGCTTTCGCTTCTTTTGTGCCAGTTTTATAGACTATTTCATAATCGCCTGTTTTATCGACATTTACTTTTCCTTGAACGTCAATTTTTTCAAAAGGAATGTCTTGACCTGTTTTGTCTGTCGCTGAGACGAAATTGTCTTCTGGTTCCCATTTATCACCCACATAAATTGTTGTATCTTTGACCTCTAACTGACTGTCATCACGGACATGAACGATTGCTTTCGCTTCTTTTGTGCCAGTTTTATAGACAATTTCATAATCGCCTGTTTTATCGACATTCACTGTTCCTTGAACGTCAATTTTTTCAAAAGAAATTTCTTGGCCTGTTTTGTCTGTCGCTGAGACGAAATTGTCTTCAGGTTCCCATTTATCACCAACATAAATCGTTGTATCTTTGACTTCTAACTTAGATTGGTCGGGTTTGACGGTCACATGAGCTGTTTCTTCTTTACCTTCGTAACTGTATACGATTGGGTAAACGCCTGCTTTGGTGTTATCAACTTGACCTGAAACAGTGATTTTTGCGAATGGGACATCTTGGCCTGTTTTATCTGTCGCTGAGACGAAATTGTCTTCAGGTTTCCATTCATCGCCGACATAAATCGTTGTATCTTTGACTTCTAAACGACTGTCACCACGGACATGAACGATTGCTTTCGCTTCTTTGGTGCCAGTTTTATAGACAATTTCATAATCGCCTGTTTTATAGACATTCACTGTTCCTTGAACGTCAATTTTTTCAAAAGGAATGTCTTGACCTGTTTTGTCTGTTGCTGAAACGAAATTGTCTTCAGGTTTCCATTTATCACCAACATAAATCGTTGTATCTTTGACCTCTAACTTAGATTGGTCGGGTTTGACGGTCACATGAGCTGTTTCTTCTTTACCTTCGTAACTGTATACGATTGGGTAAACACCTGCTTTGGTGTTATCAACTTGACCTGAAACAGTGATTTTTGCGAAGGGGACATCTTGACCTGTTTTGTCTGTTGCTGAAACGAAATTGTCTTCAGGTTTCCATTTATCACCAACATAAATCGTTGTATCTTTGACTTGTAAACGACTGTGATCAATTGTTTTAGTTAATGGAATTTTTAGTTGATTGTCTCCTTTGACCAGCTTAATGGCTTTGCCTGTCAAATACTCTTCATCCACGGAATATTCCCGTGGTACATTCGTTACTCGCAAAGTATAATCACCTGTCATGATGGCATCAAAGGAATATTGACCTTTTTCGTTTGTTGTAAATTCGGTTGCTGTATGCGTGACATTATCAATTAGTTCAAAAGAAACCTTGGCAATTGCTTGGTTTTCATCCTCTACGTTATACGTATAGAATGTAGCAGTTGCTAAATAAACAATACCTTCCGCATCGCCTTCTGAGAATTTCAATATGATTGGTGCAGTAGTGACTTTTTTCTTGTTAGCAGACATCTGGTCCAATGTTTCAGAGTCGATTGTTGTTTCTGTATAGATTTGGCCAGCGTTTGCAGAAACAGTATTGTATTCAATCGTAATGTTTTCTGTTAATGTATAGTCTTTAAAAATAACTTTCGCACCGTTTGTAGTCTTTTCTAATGAATAAGCATCTTCTGACACGCCTTTCACGGTAATAGAATTCAAATCGATTTGAGCGTTGGTTGTGCCTTTTGGTGTTAATTCAATCGTTGGATTTTTCACACGATGTGTTTTATTATCAATATTTTTTGTTGTTACGGTCGTTTTTGTTACATTTTTTAATGTTGGATTCGCCGCTTGTGTTGCACTCAAAATGTCTAACACTTCATTTTGAACAGAAACCGAAGTAGAGCCTTCATTATTATTCGATTGTGGTTCTTTAGCTGTCCCTGTTATAGAAAGAGTCGGTACGTCAATCCAGCCATTGGCGTTTTTATACTCAATAATGTAACGTTTGTTAGTTTTTCCAAAATTAAACGTGTAGCTATTGGTATTTTCGTCAAAAGTAATCGTTGGGTATCCAGGACTGTTTGGCGTCATTGGTTTATCAAAATATTGACCGCGGTCCCAGTATTGTGGATAAATTGAATCTACCTGATCGTTTGAAACATCATAAATGTCAAAAAGAACATCGGCGCCAGCTGGAATTTTTGTACGAACGCTTAGTGAGTCAAAAGAATCATTTCGTGCATTGACAAGGAATTGATTTTTACTACTTTGAAGTGTTCGTTCAGAACCACTGCGTCGATTAGTAGTTACTTCTGTTTCGATAGAGGGAATGCCATCAGCACTCATTGTCACAGGAATTTTATCAAAAGGAATACTTTTATCTTTTGGTAAACTATCTGGCACATAATTAAATCCAATTGGAATTTCAAGTTCATTTGTAATCGGCGTAGTGAACTTAATAATCGAACCATCTGAGGTTGGCGTGACTGTATAATCTTTCCCTAAAATATAATATGAAAAATAAATATCTTTTGTGGCTCTAACAGATAAATATTGTGGATGCTTTATTTTAATCTCTAAATTTTCAATGGGGCTGGCCTTACTACCTGCTACAGCAATTTCGGTATCGCTCATATAAGCACCGTTCCGATCATAATTTCCCCATGTAGCTTCCGCACGCGTAGGATTTAACATAGCGATTGGCTCCACATATTGATCTGATAGTAGTTGAATGGCTTTATTGGGACCAATTACAGGTGTACTTAATGATAGATTAATATCTTTCTTATCAAAATCCATTGTTAAATCAGAAATATTTATTCTTAAATAGCTATCTTTTGTGGCCGTTAAGATGAGCTTGCCACCTTCAGTTTTAATATCAAAATAGTCTTCCAATTTTACATTTTCATATAAAGGACCATACGCCATAAATTGAGGATTCTTAATTTCTTGACCGTTTGTACTCTCTAATACGATTTGTTGACCTGCTTTTGTTTCTGTCACCGTATCATAAATCGTTACATAATATTTCCCTTTGCTTTGAAAACTGATATAGGACATACTACGCATTTCACGATCAGCAACTACTTTGCTTGTTTGACTCGTCTTAGCAGTAAAATCGGTTGTTTGTTTAGTTCCTGTCGTATTTTTCAAATAAAGAGAACCTAATTTGGTTGTTGGATATTGCTGATAAAATGAATAGATATAGTCCGAAGCACTCTCTAAATAAATTGTCCGATTAATCGATAAGGAATAGGCTTTTTGTTGATTCATGTTTGGAACAGTTACAGCAATCCGCCCGAGTGAATTATCACTTAATGTATAATCTTTGCCAGCTGTTAACAGGGCTTGCGTTTCTGGTAAAATCTGACCATTAATGTCAACATCGTAACTGAAAACTTGAGGTTCCAAGTTATCTTGTTTTCCAAAGACAGCGCCTGGCGTCTCTGTTGTTAACAATTCTAATGTTTGACTGCCAGTTAACGTCCGGTCTAAATTATAAAAAATTTCGCCATCTAACCCCGTCGTTCTGGTTCGTTCTTTATATTGAATTGGTTCCACTTGTTCATATAAATCAAACGAGTAGGTTTTTTTATTTTTTCCTGGAGTTTCAATTTTGATTAATGGTTCCGCTTCCGTTGTTAGATAACTTTTTAATTCTACTTTAAAGGAGGTATCCGAAACTCGCTGATTAAACGTAATACTTAATGTTTTGGTCGTTGCATCGACTGCCCAAGTTGCGCCAATGCCCGTCACTTCTCCGCTGACAGTTGAATAACCTAAATGTTCTGGTAATTGAACTGTATAAACTGATCCAGGTGCATAACCTGTGTTGCCAACAGCAAATTGGAACGTGGCGGTTACCGGTGTTGTATTTAATTCGCGGTGAACCTCTGTTTGGCTGTATTCTGTTCCACCGATCGGCGCAAGACTCATACTGTCAAGTAGTTCATCTGTAATTGACGCTTGAACATCCGGTAGGGCTTTTTCATTAAGTGAGGTGTCCTCCGTTGTTTGTTGTTCAGCTGGTTTAACAGCATCACTGGCAGCTGTTGTGTTCGCCTCTGTGGTTTGCGATTCAGTTGTTGCAGTTGGTTGATTCATTTCTGAAGTAGTCGTTGGTGCTAAAGGTAAAGCTGGTGTTGTATTCGGTAATTCTGTCTCTTTTTCTGCTGTATCAGTGGTCTCTGTTTGTACTTCTGTCGTTGTTACAGCATAGGCATTTACGGCAAACCCGAAATTTTGTGCGAGAAGTATACTTAACATCACAAAAGAAAAAGTTTTTTTCTTCATACTAATCCCCTTTCAATAAAATTCATATAACCTAATAATAGCTTGTTAAAAATGAAACAATTGATTAATTTTTTTTGAATCTTCGAAAAAAAAAAAACATCTTTTCATAAAAAAATACTTGGAAAATCAGCCACAATCACTGTTTTTCCAAGTATTTTTTTATGAATATTTGTAAATTATCGTTTCTTTTGACGAAAAACGACCACGAAATAAACTGCAATAAACAATAACACTAAGAGCGAGTTACTATTTTTAATGAAAGTTAAAAATTGACTTGTTTGCATTGAAATGCCTTTGTCGCCAGTCAATTCTAATAAAAATTGTGTCGTGCCACCTTTGCCTACTACAGTGACTAACATAAGCGCCATCAAAATAAATTGATGGAATAAACTCCCTTTTGTTTGTGTTGTATATTTGATAAGGATGCGGCTATCTTTAGGCAAATCTGTCTCTTGATAATATCGCCTAGCTAAAAAGCTGTTCAATGTGCTTTTGAAAAAACTCAAGAGAAACAGGCCTAAAATAGTCCACGAAGTAAGAAGTAATATTCCCAAACTTCCCGCCAGACCAACCATCGGTATGTTGTTTGACCATTGTTTCGTTTTACTAGCTACAATCATTGCAAAAATCATCCCTAAAACATAAGGTAAATAGAGATAGATGCCCATGTGAGCTCTGCCGTAAACCCCTGCAACATAAATGGAACCAAATAAAAATAAATAGTTCCCGACAATCCCGTTAATCAAGGTCGCAAGATTCATTTCTAACGATACTTTATACGCGCCGCGTTTGCCATAATGACTCACGAAAAGGACAGCCACCACAAAGAAACAGCAGGCACCAACAATCGCATAATCAAATTCCACCGCATTCGTTAATAAGCGACCACTTCTTAATAAAAGTAATAACACAAAAAAGATAACAAACAGAATTAATTCTTTTCGTGAAACTTCTGCTGATTCTTCTTCTAGCTCGTTTAATGAAACAGGATAGCTCTTGATTGCTACTAAAGCAACCAGAAAATAGAGCGCGTACACCAATAACGCCAGTCCAATCTCAGTCGCTTTAAAAAATAAAGCGCCAAATAAAACAGCGGTCAATAAGACTGTCGTTAAAAGATTGCTATGACTGATTTTTTGACCTTCTTCTTTTAAGAAAAAGCGAATTGATTGATTACTTGGTGGCAACAACGCCCCACTAAGTCCTAACAACATTCCTGAAATACTATAAAGCGGGAAAGAATAAGCGCCGGCAATCCCAATTAAGGAGCCTGCCAAGCCTAACAATAGAGAAATCTTTAGTAGACCTAGACTAGTTAAAGACAAATTAATTCCTCGAACTAGAAAAATGCCTGTCATACGCAATGTATAAAATAAGACAAATGGTAAAATTGTTAAAAGGTTGTGTCCATCACTCAATTGAATGTAAAGTAAATAAGGCACAACAATAATCGTATTACTTAGTAAACTTAATGCTGTATTACCAAGACTTTCAATTTTTTTATTCATTTTGACCTCTTCTTTTATCTTTCATTTTCTATTATTTTTAGGGTAGCATTGTTTACTTTTTTTGTCCATAAAATAACAGATGTAGCAATTTCCTAATGTCTATTTCCCACTGTTACGTATAATAGTTAATGACGACTGCTTGGACTTTCTCTGTTCCGTCATTTATATACGTGTGTACTTGATTAGCATCAAAATACATAGCGGCGTCTTTTGGAAGAAGGTATCTCTGACCGCCCACTTCAATAGCTAATGTTCCTTGAATAACCATGACATATTCTGTCGAACGTTTTGAATGCCCAACAGCTTGATACTTTTTCCCTGGATCTAATTCAAACTGAAAGAGTTCAAAGTTTCTTTCTTGGTTGTCTGAGTAGTAATTAAAGACTCGATAGGAGTGATCTTCAGAATGTTGTGTTACCGTCTCAGTTTTTTTAACCACGGGATTTTCTTTAACATAATCATCTTCTAATAAATACGTATATGGAACATTGAGACCATTACTTATTTTCCAAATTGTATTTATGGTAGGGTTGGTGGTTCCTTTTTCAATCTGCGAAAGCATCCCTTTACTCACTCCGGTTATCCCAGCTAGTTCATCTAACGTAAGTTTTTTTTCTTGTCTAATTTTTTTTAAATTATTGCCAATAATTGTATTAATCTCCAAAATAGTTGCTCCTTCTGTTTCTTTTTATCATCTAAAAGTTTAATATATTGAACAAAAGTATTCTTTATTGTATTATACAATATATATCTTAGTTGTTCAAAAGGAGTGGTTAATCATGAAAACGCTCATTCGCTCGTTGTGTCTTATTATCGAAGGTCTAGATTTTCATACACACGTGTTTAATTTTTATACAGAAAGAAGGAAAAAAAGAGAATGAACCACCAATTAGATGCACGCACTGGCATTCATGAAGCCTTGCCAACGGTTTTTGGCTATATTGGTATTGGCATTGCTTTTGGTATCGTCGGACAAGCAGCAGGTTTTTCCCCTCTTATGGTTAGTGCGATGTCGTTTTTTATTTTTGCAGGATCTGCTCAGTTTGTAACAGTTAGTATGTTGACTGGCGGCAGCCCTATCTTATCTATTGTGTTAGCGACTTTCTTAGTAAATGCGCGTATGATTCTTATGGGAATGACCATTGCACCTTACTTTAAAGCCGAATCTCTCGGTAAAAATCTCTGGTTGGGAACCTTACTGACGGATGAAAGTTTTGCACTAGGAATGAACAAATTAAACCACACCAAAGGACTTTTAAGTTTTGAGTGGTTTAATGCTGCCAATTTGATTTCCTATGCAACTTGGGTCTTTTCGACGATCATCGGTGCCTATCTAGGGCGCTTTATTGCAAATCCTCAAGCACTAGGTCTTGAGTTTGCGGTCGTGGCTATGTTCATTGGTTTACTCTATCTGCAAATAATTAGTGATCGTTCCATGAAAATCGCTTTACAACTCATCATGGTCCTGATTACTTTTGGGTTGATGTCTATTGGTCTAATTTTTATTCCCAGTAATTTAATTGTCTTAGTTGTCACGTTAATCGGTTGTGGAATAGGAGTGATGATAAAACATGCCTTCTTCTGAGTATCTCTTTTTAACAATTTTAGGCTGTACCGCTGCAACTTGGCTTTCAAGAATACTGCCATTTTTACTTTTAAAAAAAGTCAGCCTGCCACAGAAATTATTAGAATATCTAAGTTTTGTTCCCATTGTGATTATGTCCGCCTTATGGTTTAGTAGCTTATTTGAACAAAGAATGGGGCATTTACCAAGCCTCAATCTTCCTTATTTATTTGCTTCATTCCCTACCATTTTAGCCGCAATACTTACTAAAAACTTATTGATTATTGTAATTGTAGGTATTGCTTCATTTGCACTAATCCAATATTTTATCTAAAAAAACAGACAGGCACTACCATCTGGTAGTGCCTGTCTGTTTTTTAGATGCCAGCTGCAGGGATCGAACCTGTGACCTACGCGTTACGAGTGCGTTGCTCTACCAACTGAGCTAAGCTGGCCTGAAACAAATCTATTATAGGACTTTCTACTTTATTTGTAAAGTCTGTTTGTTATTTATTTATGCAAAATCTCTTTAAAATAAGCCAAATAGCGACTTTACAAACTTTTTTCTGAAAATGTGGTATAATAGAGATATCAAGAAAGGATGGTTTTTTGTATGTCAAATTTTAATGGTATGGTTACTCCTGTTGTTCCATCGGATGCTGGTAAGGATTTCGCCGTTGACACCCATGTTACTTTTCTTGTTCACGGACAGCCACAAACAGGCGTTGTTACGAAACAATTAAAAAATGCCGCTGTCGTCGAAATTGACGAAACGCAAAAAAACAATCACTTAATGGTGCACAGCAATGGTGTGATTGTTATTAATTACAAACAATTGAAAAAGATTTAATTCTTCAAGCGTGGGAAATTTCCCCCGCTCTTTTTTATGTACAGAATTGGAATACTTTCCAATTCGTCGGAAACTATAATGCTGTAATAAAAGCGAAAAAACCAAAAATAATTCCGGGCACATTAGCAAAAATAATGGACTTATCTCGTGTTTCTCCATCGTCTCCATATAACCCATGAATCGTCCAAAAAATACAATTAATCATTGCCACTAATGGTTGCGTCGGATTGCCTTTTTCCCCATGTAAATTTCCATAAATTTGTGGAATATATGAAACATACATCAAAACTGACATCACACTAGCAATCACAGCGATAGCGTGTAAGACTTTTTTATTCTTTTTCATAGCTCCTCCTTTGTTTTTTTATTATACACCTAGAAAAGTTCTTTAAGCAAAAGAAAACCGTTAGTAACCATAATCGGTTATCTAACGGTTTTTTGTTATTATTTTGTTCCGAATAAACGGTCACCAGCATCCCCTAAACCAGGAACGATATAGCCGTCTTCGTTTAAGCGCTCATCTAAAGCTGCTGTATAAATATCTACATCTGGGTGCGCTTCTTGTAAAGCTTTCACACCTTCTGGAACGGCCACTAGACATACAAATTTAATGTTGCTAGCACCACGTTCTTTTAATGAATCGATGGCCATAATTGCGGAACCACCTGTTGCTAGCATTGGGTCAACAACAAATAATTGACGACTTGCAATATCTTCAGGTAATTTCACAAAGTATTCATGTGGTTGCAATGTTTCTTCATCACGGTAAAGTCCAACGTGTCCAACTTTCGCTGCTGGAATTAATTCTAGAATCCCATCAACCATGCCAATGCCGGCACGTAAAATAGGAATGATTGCTACTTTTTTTCCTGAAAGTGTTTTTTGTGTTGATTTACCCATCGGTGTTTCGATGACAACATCCTCTAAAGGCATATCCCGTGATACTTCATAAGCCATTAACATAGCAATTTCGTTGACAACTTCGCGGAAAACCTTTGTCCCACAGTTCTTTTCGCGAATCATTGTTAGTTTGTGTTGAATTAGCGGATGATCAATTACTTGAAATTTTCCCATATCTATTCTCCTTCATTATTTTATTCTTTCTTATTGTAAAACAAAAGAGCCTAGGACACAAGTTGAATTCCTTAAATCCTAAGCTCCGACTCTTATTTGTTCAGAGAATCGCGCTTCAGCTATCTCTGATGTTAGTTATATAATGGATATTTTTTTGTTAGCGCTGCTACAGCTGCTTTGACTTCATCATGAACTGCTGTATTTTCTGGATCTTTTAAGACTTGAACGATTAATTTGGCAACTTCTACCGCATCTTCTTCTTTAAAACCACGTGAAGTAATCGCAGGCGTTCCAATACGGATACCACTTGTTTTAAAGGGACTTAATTGTTCAAACGGAATTGAATTTTTATTGACAGTAATATTTACACTATCTAAAATAGCTTCTGCTTCTTTTCCATTTAAACCAAAACCTGTCACTTCAATCAGTAATAAGTGGTTGTCTGTTGCCCCACTAATTAAACGAGCTTCTGGGGCTTGATTGAAAACTTTCGTCATCGCTTGCGCATTTGCAATCACTTGCTGACTATATTCAGCAAAACTTGGATCCAATGCTTCTTTAAAAGCTGCGGCTTTTCCAGCAATCACATGTTCCAATGGACCACCTTGAATACCTGGGAAAATACTACTATTTACTTTTTTCGCCAATTCTTCGCTATTTGTCAAAATTAAACCGCCACGAGGACCACGCAATGTTTTATGGGTCGTACTTGTTACGATATCAGCATACGGAACTGGGTTTGGATGCAACCCTGAAGCTACCAAGCCTGCAATATGCGCCATATCAACCATTAACTTGGCATCTACTTCATCAGCGATTTCACGGAAACGTTTGAAGTCAATCGTCCGTGAATACGCACTTGCGCCAGCAACAATTAGTTTTGGACGATGTTCTCTTGCTAAAATTCGCACGACATCGTAATCGATTACTTCTGTTGAAGGATCCACTCCATAACTGACAAAATTATAGGTTTTTCCACTAAAGTTAACGGGCGAACCATGTGTTAAGTGACCACCAGCTGATAAATCCATCCCCAAAATGGTATCACCTGGTTCAACCAATGAAAGGTATGCCGCTGTGTTGGCTTGAGAACCTGAATGGGCTTGTACATTCGCGAATTTTGCGCCAAATAATTCTTTGGCACGATCAATAGCTAAATTTTCTACGATATCGATAAATTCACAACCACCATAGTACCGTTTGCCAGGGTAACCTTCTGCGTATTTATTCGTTAAAATACTTCCTTGGGCAGCCATAACCGCTTTTGACACGACATTCTCAGATGCGATTAGTTCCAAGTTATTTTCTTGGCGCTCTTCTTCTCTTGCAATTGCATTCCATAAATCTGGGTCATACGTTTTGTAATCCATTCAAACAACACTCCATTTTGTTTTCTTTTGTCTGATTGTATCATACTTCTGTGTCAGCTTCGTTACAAATACCTCTTATTTTTCAAAAAATTTTTGATTAGCTGATTTTTTCAAGCGATTCATGTAAGCAGTGCCTAAACCAGTTTCTGCAAATCCTTGTGCAAAAATTGTGGTAGCTCCTTGCTCATCTAACGCTCTTAACCCTGCAAATAGTTCTTTTGTGGCGTTTTCAACCGTTTCTGTGCCATAAGAATAAACAAATACATTTTCTGTATCTAGTTGTGCTGCCTGCTCATCACTTAAAAATAAGCCGATTTTTTGCTTTTGTTCTTTTGCTTGTCGAATCGCCGCTTGCCAGTCTGCTGTTTGACCGCTTATAATCCAAACTTCCGCATCAGGAGAATAGTGTTTGTATTTCATCCCTGGCGCTTTGGGTGCTGCAGTTTCACTAATCAAATGTGTATCGATTTTCACTTGGGGAATAATGCTTTCCAACTGCTCTTTGGTAATTGCTCCTGGTCGTAAAATAACTGGCACACCATCTTCCGCCGTTAAATCTAAGACCGTTGATTCCACCCCAATCTGTGTTGGGCCATCATCTAATATAGCAGCAATTTTCCCCTGCAAATCATGATAAACATGCTCTGCAGATGTTGGACTAGGCTTGCCAGAAGTGTTCGCACTTGGTCCGACCAATGGAACATTGGCTTGTTCAATCAAGGCTAAGGTCGCTTGGTTATCTGGCATACGAAAAGCGACTGTCTCTAAACCACCTGTTACTGTTTTAGAAAATGTATCGCTAGTCACATTAAATATTAAAGTTAATGGTCCCGGCCAAAAGGCAGACACCAATTTTGTAGCGACTTCTGGTAAGGTCGCTACATATTTTTTGACCATTTCAACGTTGTTCACATGAACAATCAATGGATTATCACTGGGACGGCCTTTTACTTGGTAAACTTTTTTTACTGCCGCTTCATTTAAGGCATCGGCACCTAAGCCATAAACAGTTTCTGTTGGAAAAGCCACTAGCTCGCCTGCTTGAATGGCTGCTGCTGCTTGGGCTATTTCTTGTTTGGTTAATTTTTTTGTTTCCATTGCAAATCGCTCCTTCTAGAAAAGTGGCGACGAAGAGCCTTGGTTATTCGGCTATCGCGAGACGATCGTTGCCAGATAAATCTTTTTCAATTTGAATTGTTTTTTGTGGATAGGCGGCGCTCAATAATGCTTGGAGGGCCGCGCCTTGTTGAAACCCTATTTCAAAATAAATTTTACCATCTGCTTTAAGCATCGTTTGACTTTCATG
Organism: Enterococcus sp. DIV1337a; assembly: GCF_051712285.1. NCBI lineage: Bacteria > Bacillati > Bacillota > Bacilli > Lactobacillales > Enterococcaceae > Enterococcus > Enterococcus sp. DIV1337a. The sequence continues at coordinate 1,910,808 of NZ_JBIOOP010000001.1, forward strand.
AATTAATTGTTGGTATAAGGCCAAACCGTTATTTTCAGCGAATAAAGCGGTTTTAGGTTCATACGTTCGGACGCTTGCATCCATTAAAGGCCATTCTTGTTCACTAATATAGGGCGGATTAGAAATAAGCAGATCAATTTTTTCAGAAGCAACTGGCTGTAAGCCATTCCCCTGATAAAATTCGATGCCAGCACCTAATGCTTGCGCGTTTTGTTTAGCGACAGTCAACGCTTCCTCTGAAAGATCAATGGCAATAACTCGCCAGTTGGGCCGTGCCAGTTTCAAGCTAATCGCAATGGCCCCTGTCCCTGTTCCGACATCCACGACCGTCAAAGGAGTATCTGGATTGGCTTTTAAGCAACGCTCGACTAATTCTTCTGTTTCTGGTCTAGGAATCAAAGTATGTTCATTAACAATAAAGGAATGTCCATAAAATTCAGCTTGTCCCAGTAAGTATTGTGCTGGGTAATCTGTCAATAATTGGGCTAAATCCGTTTTTAATTGTTCCTCTTCTTCTTTGGGCATTTCTTCTTGCATGTGCAGGAGCCACTGCGTTTTATCCCAACCTTTACGTTCTAAAAAAACATAGCGAATAGCATAGCCTTCTTTGCCTTGCGCCTCTAAAAAAGAAGAAGCCCAGTTAAGGACTTCAAAGTAACGTTTAGCCATTTTGCATCTCTTCTAATTTCGATGTTTGATCATATAAGACTAATGCATCAATGATTTCGTCTAATTTACCAGCAAGAATCTGGTCTAGTTTTTGGATGGTTAAACCAATACGATGATCCGTTACTCGATTTTGTGGGAAGTTATACGTTCTGATTCGTTCTGAACGATCTCCAGTCCCCACCGCCGATTTACGGTTAGCATCATATTCACTTTGTGCTTCTTGTTGAATTTGGTCATACACACGCGCACGCAAAACTTTCATTGCTTTTTCACGGTTTTTTAGCTGTGAACGTTCATCTTGCATTGCGACCACAATCCCTGTTGGTAAATGGGTTAAACGAACAGCCGAAGCGGTTTTATTGACGTGCTGTCCACCAGCACCACTTGCATGATAAATATCGACACGGATATCTTTATCAGCTAATTCGATTTCGACTTCTTCCGCTTCCGGCATAACTACAACGGTTGCTGTCGATGTATGAATCCGTCCTTGTGATTCTGTCGAAGGAACTCGTTGTACGCGATGAGCGCCACTTTCGTATTTTAATTTTGAAAAGACGTTATCACCAGAAATCATCATAATTACTTCTTTATATCCACCGATTCCAGTAACATTCGCTTCTAAAACTTCCGCTTTCCACCCTTGTGCTTCTGCATATTTTTGGTACATATTAAATAAGTCACCAGCAAAAAGTGCGGCTTCATCGCCACCAGCTGCACCACGGATTTCCATGATGATATTTTTATCATCGTTTGGATCTTTTGGTAATAATAAAATTTTAATGCGGTCTTCTAACACTTCTTTTTCTTTTTTCAAATCAGAAAGTTCTTCTTTCGCCATTTCGGCCATTTCCGCATCTAAGTTTTCACTTAAAAGTTCTTCGGCATCGCTAATCCCTTCAACAACTTGTTTATATCGGCGATAAACCTCAACCGTCTCACGTGTATTAGCTTCTTCCTTTGATAATTCCATGAAACGTTTTGTATCGCTAATGACTGCTGGGTCACTTAATAATTCGCCCAATTCCTCATAGCGATCTTCAATAGATTGTAATTGATCGTACATAGTGTCTCTCCTTACTGTTCTTCATTCACTGTTTTTGGATGAAAATAATGTTTGCGACAAACAGGATAGTAGGCCTCATTCCCACCAATTTGGACTTGATCCCCTTCATAAACGGGTTTGCCATCAATATAATGCAAGTTCATAGTTGCTTTTTTGTGACAGAACCAGCAAATCGTTTTTAATTCTTCTAATTTGTCTGCATATAAAAGTAAATACTTTGAGCCTTCAAATAATTCATTTCTAAAATCATTCTTTAGACCAAACGCCATTACTGGAATATCTAATTCGTCAACAATTCGTGCAAATTCAATGACATGATGCTTGTTTAAAAATTGACATTCATCGACTAATACGCAAAAAGGTTTGTAAGACAAATCATTAATCAAGTCAAAGACATTGGTTTCTTCAAAAATTGGAATAGCATCTCTGCGTAATCCGATGCGACTGGATACTTTCCCAACACCATCACGTGTATCTAGTCCACTGGTCATCAAAACAACTGGTTTGTCTTGTTCTTCGTAATTGTGTGCTACTTTTAAGATTTCAATGGTTTTACCACTGTTCATTGCGCCATACTTGAAAAATAATTGAGCCATGTTCACTACACCTTTCCGTTAGTTCCTTACGTATTTTACTATATTTTCAGCAAAAAAGCAGTATTTTTAGCTAAAATGGTCGTGCATTTTTCTGAAAAAAACAGAATCTACGCCAAAGTCATTTTAGCAGGGTGGTTTATACTCCAACCAATGATCCTGCTAGTGAGCAATAAAAAAGCCCGAAATTGTAATTATTTGACTACAATTTCAGACTTTTTAATGCTAGTTATTTTTGAGCAGAGGCAAATTCTGCTGATTGCGTACCTGCTTGACGACCATAAATGATAATATCGGCGATGGCATTGCCTCCGATACGGTTTTGGCCATGTAAGCCGCCTGTTAATTCACCAGCAGCATATAGACCTTTAATTGGTGTGCCATCTTCACGTAAAACTTCTGTTTTCGTATTGATTTTCACGCCACCCATTGTGTGGTGAATCCCTGGTGCAATTTTAATTGCGTAGTAAGGCGCTGTGCTTAGGTCAGCTTCCATTCCAGTTGTCCGGCCAAATTGTTTGTCATCTTTGGCATTAACATCTTGGTTCCAAGTATCAATCGTTGCTTTCAATGTATCAGCAGGCATGTCAATTTTTTCAGCTAATTCTTCAATCGTTTCACCTTTTTCCACGAAACCTTTTTGATCATAGAAATCAATGGCTTTCGCACGGTCACGCACGCCTTGGTCAAAAACTAAATAAGCTGATTTTTCTGGTAAGGCATTGATTGCTGCAGAAACTTTGTCGCGTGTATCTAACTCATTAACAAAACGTTCTCCTTTTTGAGAAGCTAAGATTGCGCCTTCTCCACGAACTGCTTCACCAATTAAGAAAGCATCGCTTTGTTGAACAGTTGGGTGAATTTGAATTTCTTTCATATCCACTAACGCACCGCCAACTTTTTGAATCATTTGGATACCGTCACCTGTTGTTCCTTCTTGGTTCGTTGTAACATAGTTTTTCAATTCTGGTTTGTATTGTGTAATTAATTTTTCGTTGGCACCGAAACCGCCTGTTGTGACAACGACTGCTTTTGCTTTAACTGTTTTTTCTTTATCATCTTTCATTTTCACTTTTACGCCATCGATTTGACCGTTTTCTTCAACTAAGTCTGTGACGTCAGCATCAACAAACAATGGAATTTTTTCTTCGCGAACGTTACGTACTAAACCGTCAACTAGATAGCCCCCAATTGCTGATCCGTCAGCAGGTCGGTGTGTGCGTTTTTCGCTCATTCCACCTGTAATCGTTAAATTGCTCAATGTAATTCCTTTTGTATCTAACCAATCAATTGCTTCAGCTGAATGATCAACAAAATAACGTAGTAATTCTTGATCGTTGGTTCCTTTACCGCCTTTTAGTGTTTCTTCAAAGAATTTGTCGTTACTATCTTTAATGCCTTCTTTTTCTTGGAATTTTGTTTGTGAAGCATTCATTCCTGAAGACGATTTAATCGTATTCCCACCGGCAACAGGCATTTTTTCTAGAATAACTGGATTCATGCCAGCTTCTTTGGCTTGTAATGCAGCGGTCATTCCCGCACCACCTGAACCAACAATAACAACATCATAACTGTCTTTTAGTTCACTTGGATCTGTATAACCATTAGCAGAGGCACCAGATGTTGCTTCTGTTTTTTCAGAAGACGCTTTTGTTTTACCAGCGGCTTTTTCTTGATCGCTTGTACAACCTGTTGCTGCACCTAATAATAACCCTAGGGAAAGAACTCCCATTAACACTTTTTTCATTGTTTTCCCACCTTATAAACTATTGATTTCTACCAACACAATTTCTTATTTTTCATTTGAATAAAAATAACAGTTTGTTACACAAAGTGAACACATTCACATATCAACCGAAATAAAAAAGCTACCACTACTTTTTAAAGTTGTATCGTTAGACAAACTGACCAATTAGCAATAAGTTGTTTGGGGAACAACCTATTTTTCTATTCTTTCATAAAATATCATGTTCACGCTTGTTTGTGGATGTTTTCCAATTATTTCTAACGAATTTCTTATTTTTATTTGTCATTTCAAGGATTTTCTGGCAGAATTATTCGTTTGAGGCGAAAAGTTTTGGTATACTTAGTTTAATTAGAATTGGGAGGTTATCTAGTGAACCATACACGTTTGCTGTGGCTGGCACAGCGAAAAAGCGATCGATTTATTCGCAAAAATTTTTCATCTATTCAAATCATCGTCGCTTATTACATATTAATGACGGTTATTTCTTATTTATTATTTTGCCTCCCTATTTTCAGAGAACCTGACTCGCATGTTCCTTTTATTGATTTGTTTTTCTTAGCAATCAGTACAGTTAGTGTTACCGGACTCACCACAGTCGATATCAATTCGGTTTTTAATGATCGTGGGATTGTCTTATTGGAGGTTCTTTTCCAAGTTGGTGGCTTAGGGATTATGATGATTTCAACGGTCTTTTTTATTTTATCAAAACGGCGAATCACATTAAAGCAACGTCAGTTAATTATGACTGACATGAATCAACCACGACTGAGCGGAATTGTTCGACTGATCCGAACCACTTTTTTGATTTTAATTTGGTTCCAAGTAATCTTCGGTTCGCTCTTTTCGATTTATTTTTATATAAGTGGTTATTATACGAACTGGCGAGATGCAATATTTTATGGATTTTATCAAGCTATTTCTGCAGTGACTAATTCAGGCTTTGATATTTCAGGTGATTCAATTATCCCTTTTGCTCATGATTATCTCTTTTTACTAGCAATTATGTTCTTGATTTTTATTGGCGGGATTGGATTTCCCGTTTTACTGGAAATTCATGAATGGTTGCATTTTAAGAAAAAGAATTTTCGTAAGAAGAAACGAGGCTTGCCTTTCCGCTTTTCTTTATTTAGTAAAATTGCTTTACTAGCGTTTATCGTTCTGTTTATTGGTGGGACTATTTTGATCTACTTATTAGAAAAAGATCACCTATTTTTGACAATGAATGAAAGTGGCCGTTGGGTAAGTTCGATGTTTTATTCGATGACTACACGAAACGCTGGCCTCCAAATTAATGATTTAGGAGACTTCCAAATTACAACGTTGATTATTTTTTCTGTGTTAATGTTTATTGGCTGTAGTCCGAGCTCTGTTGGTGGTGGTGTTCGAACAACGACTGTTGCGATTATTGGCTTGTATTTGTTAGCCTTTTTAAAAAGTGAAGATGATATTAGCGTCTTTAGCCGTAAAATAGATGACGATGATGTCAAAAAATCGATTGTCGTTTTCATGTTATCTTTGATTATGTGCTTTTTCGCTGTCGTCTTTTTGTCAGCCACTGAAAATCTGCCCTTGATTTCAATCATTGTGGAAGTCGCTTCTGCCTTTGGAACAACCGGTCTTTCTTTAGGCATTACAGATGATTTAACAACAATAGGTAAATTAATGATTGCTTTATTAATGTTTATTGGACGGATCGGTATGCTTTATACCTTAATGATTTTTGTACCAAAAGAAACACGTGACTTAGGTTACGAATACCCTTCAGAAAAAATTATTATTGGATAAAAAAGAGGTCGGGACAGAAGTGTTTAACTCCGAGAAATAAGAAGGAATTTCCGAAAATTGTTCTTTAATTTTTGGAGAATTTCGGCTTATTTCCGAAGGAGTTGCTTCTGTTTCCGCCGTTTATCAGGTTTTAAGCCTGGGACAAAAATCCAAAGTGATTTTTGTCCCAGACTCTTTTTTATTTTTTCATATGTGTGACTAGTTTGTGATAACTTTCAGAACGTTCAATTGCATCTTCTTTAGTTTTATCAAGTAAATGTTCGACTACTTCTTGATTCTTTTTAATTGTATGCAACGCAGAGTAACGTGTTTGTTTTTCAAGGAAATCACGCATTTTATCAAAATTTGTTTTCTTGTAGTCAATGACCATCGGATCTTTGCCTTTCTTAACTAACTCTGGATTATAGCGATAAAGTGGCCAATAGCCAGATTCAACGGCTTCTTTGGCTTGATCTAACGTCCGAACCATTCCGCCTTTGACCCCGTGATTAATACATGGGGTATAACCGATGATAATTGATGGGCCTGGGTACCGCTCCGCTTCGTCAATTGCTTTAATCGTTTGCATTGAGTTTGCGCCTAAAGCCACTTGTGCAACATAGACATTGCCATAAGTGATTGCCATCATCCCTAAATCTTTTTTAGAGGTATGTTTCCCACCAGCTGAGAATTTGGCAATAGCTGAAGCTGGTGTAGCTTTAGATGTTTGCCCGCCTGTATTGGCATATACTTCGTTATCCATAACAAAAATATTAACATCTTCCCCACTAGCCAGAACATGATCAATGCCGCTAAACCCGATATCATAGGCCCAACCATCGCCGCCGACAATCCATTGACTTGTTTTTACTAGTAAATCTTTTTGTTCGTAAATTTTTGTTAAAAGTGGATCTTCATCGGCTTCTTCACTTAATGCCGCCGCTAATTTGGTTGCTCGCTGTTGTGTTCCTTCCCCTTCAGTCATGTGTTCCAACCAATCTTTTAACAAGGCTTGAAGTGAATCTGATCCGACATTTTTAGCAAGACTTTCTTCAACCAGACTAGCTAAATGTTGACGTTTCGTTCGATTGGCAATATACATACCATAACCATATTCCGCATTATCTTCAAACAGCGAATTACTCCAAGCTGGTCCTTGGCCACATTCGTTCGTTGTATAAGGTGTCACCGGTGACGAACCACCCCAAATTGATGAACAGCCTGTTGCGTTAGCAATCATCATCCGATCACCGAATAATTGCGTCAACAACTTAATATAAGGTGTTTCACCACAACCTTCACAAGCACCTGAAAATTCCATCAATGGCTGATTAAATTGAGAACCTTTAACAGAAAGTTTTTTGATCGGGTTGGCTTTTTGTTTAAGAGTCACCGCAAAGGCCCAATTCATCGCTTGTTCTTTCTGAGTTTCATAAGGTTTCATTAAAATCGCCTTGTCTTTCACAGGGCAAGCCTGAACACAAAGACCACAACCTGTACAATCTTCTAAAGAAACTTGGATACGATACATCAATCCATCTGTGCCACGCATTTCGCGCATAGCAAAACCTGCAGGTGCTTCTTGCAGTTCTTCTTCATCCGCTAAAAATGGTCGAATAGCCGCATGCGGACAAACAAAGGCACATTCATTACACATCGTACACTTATCCATTTGCCACTCAGGCACTTCTAACGCAATGCCACGTTTTTCATAAGAAAATCATAGCCGCAATAACATACGGTTTGTAGCTAGCTTCTTTGTAAAGTTCGACCCGATAACGATCGAAAACAGAAGCTTCCACTTCGCCTTCTTCACAACTTACGCCAGTAATATCAGCTGGTAGACAATGCATATACAAAGCTTTGCCGTCTTTTGTTGTTTTCATCAATTCTTCTGTACATTCCCAATCTTTATGCTTTTTATTTTGAGAAAGTAATTCTTGTTCTAATTGATCAATTCCTGCTTGATCACCATTGCCATATAATTCAGTTCTCTTTTCCATTGCCGCAAAAGGTGCCCAACTTTTCGGATAAACAACATCCGCATCTTTGAATGCTTCTGCCATACTATTCGTTTTAGTAAAGTTTCCACCAAATTCTGCCGCATTTTTCTTCGCAACTTCTTCTACTTCTGGCATAATTTCATATCCTTCTGGATGTGCTAAGACGACATCCATTCCTAAACGGGTCATTAGACCAACAATTCCTTGAGGAACAGATAATGGTTTTCCATAAGATGGTGAATACGCCCAAGTCATGGCAACTTTTTTCCCTTTCAGGTTTTCAATGCCGCCAAATTCATGAATTAAATGCAATGCATCCGCCATTGCTTGCGTCGGATGGTCAATATCACATTGTAAATTCACTAACGTTGGGCGTTGTTCTAATACCCCATCTTTATATCCTTCTTGGACAGATTCTGATACTTCGTGCATGTAAGCATTGCCTTTACCAATGTACATGTCATCACGAATACCAATGATATCAGCCATAAAAGAAATCATGTTTGCTGTCTCACGAACAGTTTCTCCGTGAGAAATTTGGCTTTTTCCTTCGTCTAAATCTTGAACTTCTAAGCCCAAAAGATTACACGCTGAAGCGAAACTAAAACGTGTTCTTGTAGAGTTGTCACGGAATAAAGAAATCCCCAAGCCACTATCAAAGATTTTAGTTGAAATATTATTTTCTCTTAAATAGCGTAATGTATCGGCAACTGTGAAAACAGCTTCTAATTCATCTCTTGTTTTTTCCCAAGTTAGGAAAAAGTCATTTTCGTACATTTTTTCAAATTCTAATTTATCTAATTTCTCAATATATTCTTTAAACGTTTCCATTCCATCTGCTCCTTTTTGCTTGTCTAATAATCCTTTACTTAACCACAATAGACCGTTGGTAATGCCGCATAAACGGCTGCACAACGAACCAAATCATCTTTCCAAGTTTTTTCATTTGGTGCATGTGCTTGTGCTTCGGCGCCTGGTCCGAAACCAATACAAGGAATGCCATTACGTCCCATAATTGAAACGCCATTTGTTGAGAAGGTCCACTTATCTAACAATGGGCGTTCTTCACGCATTTCCACTGTTTCTACAGAGCCTTTCCGTGTTTCACCATAGAGATTTTTATGCGTTTCCATCAAGGCTTTTGTTACATCATGATTTTCTGGAATTACCCATGTTGGGAAATAACATTCAATTTCATAAGTTAAATCAGTATAAGAAGGACGATCATAGTTATACATTGAAACCGTCACATCATCTCCATATTTTTTAACAGCTGGTAAATTGCGAATTTCTTCTAAACAGCTTTCCCAAGTTTCTCCAGCAGTCATTCGACGGTCTAGTGAAACGGTACAGCCATCCGCAACAGCACACCGACTTGGTGAAGAATGGAAAATTTGCGAAACGGTCACCGTACCACGTCCTAAGAAGCGAGCCTCTTGCCACTCTGGATTGTACTTAGGATCTAACATACGAACTAAACCACGAATCGCTGTGCTTTCTGTATCTCCATTGTTGTTTAAGGCACGAACATCTTGTAAGATATCCGCCATTTTGTAAATGGCATTATCTCCACGTTCTGGTGCTGAACCATGACACGAAACGCCTTTGACATCAACTTTAATTTCCATGCGGCCTCGTTGACCACGATAAATCCCACCATCTGTTGGCTCTGTTGAAACAACAAATTCTGGACGGATACCGTCTTCTTTGATAATGTACTGCCAGCATAAGCCGTCACAGTCTTCTTCTTGGACAGTGACTGTTACTAAAGCAGTGTATTTTTCTGATAATAGACCTAAATCTTTCATGATTTTAGCGCCATAAATAGCCGAAACAATCCCGCCTTCTTGGTCAGATGTACCGCGACCACCGATCTCCGTTTCTGCTTCATAGCCATCGTAAGGATCAAATTCCCAGTTGCTCATTTCACCAATTCCGACAGTATCCATGTGCCCGTCAAAAGCAATTAATTTTTCACCAGACCCCATATAGCCAAGTAAATTCCCTTGAGGATCAATGTCAATTTTATCGAAGCCTAATTTTTCCATTTCGGCTTTTGCTCGCGCAATTTTGTTACCTTCTTCTGCACTTTCTCCTGGAATTTTGACAAGGTCTCTTAAAAATTTGACCATATCTTCTCTGTAACCTTCTGCTGCTGCATTTACTGCATTAAAATCCATTCCTTTTACCTCCATAAAATTTTTTTATAATTGTCTGGATCAGTGTCCCCTTCGGTAGAAAACATTAAAACGTTTGACGTCTCATCCAGTTGCAATGCCTCACGTAATTCTTGATAATCGGGATCTTGCATCACTGTAGCTACTAAGCCCATTGCTACTGCCCCAGATTCGCCTGATACAACTTGCGGATCCCCTTTTAATGGCGCGCCCAACATACGCATTCCTTTTTCAGAAACCCAATCTGGTGCTGAAACAAAGAAGGCTGTATGATTTTTTAAAATATCAAAAGAAATCGTATTAGGTTCCCCACATGCTAAGCCAGCCATAATTGTCTGTAAATCACCATCGACAAAGCGAATTTCTCCGTCTTTTTTAATTGCTGATTGATATAAACAGTCAGCGGCCTGTGCCTCAACCACGACCATAATCGGTGGGTTTTCTGGAAAAGCATTAGCAAAATAACCAATGACCGCACCAGCTAAACTGCCGACACCAGCTTGAACAAAAACATGACTAGGTCGTTCAGAGCCAAATTTTCTTAATTGTTGAGAGGCTTCTAACGCCATCGTTCCGTATCCTTGCATAATCCAAGTTGGAATTTTTTCATATCCATCCCAAGCGGTGTCTTGAACCATGACACCGTTTTCAGTTTCTTCAGCCATTTTATTAGCCATTCGTACACATTCATCGTAATTAACTTCTTCAATTGTGACGATTGCGCCTTCTTTTTCAATATTTTCTTTTCTCGTCTGTGTTGAACCCTTAGGCATGAGTACAACTGATTTTTGACCTAATTTATTCGCAGCCCAAGCGACTCCTCGTCCATGGTTGCCATCAGTTGCTGTAAAAAACGTAGCTTGTCCAAAAGCTGAACGTAATTGATCAGAAGTTAATTCATCATATGTTAGTTCCGAAACATCTTTCTTTAATTTTTCGGCAATATAGTTAGCCATGGCAAACGAACCACCTAAGACTTTAAAAGCATTTAAACCAAAGCGATAAGATTCATCTTTAACAAAGAAATCATTTAACCCCAAATAAGCGGCCATATGATTCAATTCTGCTAATGGCGTTTCTGAATACTGGGGAAAACTTTTGTGAAAAGCTAAAGCTTTCTCGATTTTTTCTTTAGACATCAGAGGTAAGTACTTATCCTCCGTCTTCGGCATTTCATTTGCTGTCCATTTAATTTTTTCCAAAAATACTTCTCCTCCTTCTATTTTTAAGTTGCTTTACGAAAAACAAATTTTCCTTGGTTTGCCAAGATGACTTGCCCAGCTTCAGCAACTTTTTGACCTCTTAAATAAACCATTCGAGCCTGTCCTTGTGTTTCAAATCCTTCATACGGCGTATAATCGACATTTTGTAACTGCGTTCTCGCAGCAATCACGCCTGTTGTTCTGGGATCCCAAACAACTAAATCGGCATCACTGCCTTCTTGCACCACACCTTTTTGTGGATACATTGAGAATTGTTTAGCAATATTTTCAGAAAGCAAAGCAACCATTTTTTCCAAGGTGATTTGGCCCTTCGTCACACCTTCCGTGTAAATTAATTCTGGTCTCGTTTCAACACCTGGCATCCCATTGGGAATTTTACTAAAATCATCTTTGCCAACTGTTTTTTGTCCGTGAAAATTAAAACTGCAGTGATCTGTCGATATTGTATTGATTGCCCCCTCTTTAATCCCTTGCCACAAAGCCTGTTGATCTTCTCGTTTGCGTAGTGGCGGTGAGCAGACATATTTTGCTGCTTCAAAATTAGGCGCATCATACAAGTGATCATCTAATAAAAGATATTGAGGACAAGTTTCTACATAGACTGATTGTCCTCTTTGACGAGCCCGTTCCACCGCTTCTAACGATCGTTTTGTGCTTAAATGCACAATATTAATCGGCAAATCAGCCATTTCTGCTATCATCAAATATCTTGCTACCGCTTCTGCTTCAACAGCCGCCGGTCTTGATAACGGATGATAGTGTGGGGTTAGCTTTCCTTGAGAGACATATGACTGAACTAATTCATCTACTAAATCACCATTTTCACAATGAACGCCTAACATTCCATTAACTTTTTTTATTTCCTTCATCGCTTCAAAAATTTCCGCATCTGTGGTCCGCAAGTTATCATAAGCCATATACATTTTGAAGGAAGTAATACCTGCAGCAATCATTTCCCGAATTTCAGCAGCTATCGTTGGTTTCCATTCAATCATGGACATATGATAAGTATAATCACATGAACTCTTGCCTTCAGCCAATTGATTCCAAGCAGCCAAGCAGTCTTTCAATGAGCCGCCTTTATTAGGTGTAGCCATATCAATAACCGTAGTCGTACCTTTGGCCACCGCCGCTTGGCTGCCAGTAGTAAAGTTATCCGCCGTACTTAACGAACCTTTGCCATTATTTAATTCCAGATGCGTGTGCGCATCAATAAAGCCTGGTAATACATAACACCCCGTAACATCCTCAATCTGAGAATTCTCTACTGGTAAATTTGCCCCCATCTCTACAATTTGCTCGCCGTCAATTCGAATATCCAATTGACGACGATTATATGCAGATACGACGGTTCCACCTTTGAGCAGAATAGACATTCATTTATCCCCCAGTCGTAAATTTCCTTTTATGCTTGCATACAATATGCATATTCTTCAATCATGGTTACCATTAATGCGATTAAATCTTCTGGTACATCTAATCCTTGATCCGTTAATTGAATCGTTGACACCGTTCCCCATAAACGCAGTAAACAAATTTTATCCACAGGATTTTGCACATAGAAACCTGAATTAGTACTATCATAAAAATCAGCTTCACTGTTAAATAAGGTAAATTTGTCTTTGTAAGGGGCACTTGCATAAGGACAAAATGTTTCACAGTTACCACATTCGTTACACATCCGATCAACATGGACAATTTGTGGTTTTCCTTCGACATACACAACAATATTTGCTCGGTTTGGACAGACATCCATACAAGATTCACAAATTGTAGAGCATTCTAAGCAACGGCTAGCTTGGCTACAAGACATTTCGTCTGTCACCAGGATACCTCGTTTGTTTCTAACAAATGCAACATCACTATTTAAATTATCTTTTTCATAGTGATGATTGTGGACAAGACAAATATTATTGGCCGCTTTTGTTGCATCAGCGATTGCTTCAACAATTGTGGCTGGTCCTAAATTAGCGTCACCAATGACATAGACGCCTGGTATATTTGTTTCCAAGGTTTCTTGATTTGAAACGACTTTCCCATAGTTGTCTGTGTGAATGCCTAATGCTTGGTAAAATTCTGTATCTACTTTTTCGCCAACAGCGGCAATCACTGTATCAGCAGGAATATCAATCATTTCTCCTGTACCAACTGGACGACGGCGTCCAGAAGCATCTCGTTCACCTAGGACCATTTTTTCACAAGTTAATTGTTGATTTTCATGTTTAATTGGCGAAAGTAATTCTAAAAAGTCGACACCATCTTCTAAGGCTAAATAAAGTTCTTCTTCATCTGCTGGCATATTACGTTTATTCCGACGATAAACCACTGAGACTTTTTTAACACCAGGTAATGTTGTGGCTGCACGAGCACAGTCCATAGCTGTATTTCCACCACCAACGACGACAATCTGTTCTCCGTAAGGATTAATCGTTGGATTTTCTCGGTTTGCTTTTAAAAATTCTAGCGAGTTCAATGCTCGCCCAGATTCTAAACGAAGGACCCCATGTTTCCACGCACCAATGGCATAAATAACATTCGTATAGCCTTGGTTTTTCAATTCTGCCAATGAGGGCGCCTCTTGCCCTGTACGGAATTCGGCTCCCATAAATTCCGCTAACTGAACGTCTTTTTGAACAGATTCCATCGAAATTCGAAATTCTGGTACAATCTGGCTACAAACGCCCCCAATTGTCTCGGATTTTTCAAACACGGTAACAGGCATGCCTTCACGTGCTAATAAATACCCAGCAGAGATCCCTGCAGGGCCTCCACCCACAACAGCTGTTTTAGGTGCATTTTCTTTTGGCTGTGGCTTTTCTAGTGTCGTCAATAATTCATCATAGGCATGTTCAGCTGCTTCTAACTTCACTTCCCGAATATGAATAGATTCTTCATAAAATTGACGTGTACATTTGGTCATACAAGGATGTGCACAAATGGTTCCAGTAATAAAAGGCAACGGATTTTTATCGACAATTACTTGCAAGGCCTTTAAATAATTGCCTTCACTTACATAACGAAGGTAAGCAGGAATATCCTGATTGATTGGACAACCGCCGTCACTTCGACAAGGAGCAATATAACAATCCGTTAATGGAACTGTTTTTCTTAGTTTGGTACTTTCTGATAATTTAATTGATTTTTGGTAACGCGCTTGTGTTTTAGCCTTCTCAACAACTTGGACTAATTTATCCAAGTTGACATGAACCATGTGAGGATATTTTGCTGCGCTTAAAACATTAGCAACTTGATTCATTCGTTGATAGCCACCGGGTTTCAACAGAGTCGTTGCCATAGTGATTGGCCAAATCCCAGCATCAAATATTTCTTTACTATTGAAAATATCTGCACCGCCAGAATAAGAAATTTGTAGTTTCCCATCAAATGCTTCTGATAATTTTTGTGCCAATGAAATACTAAGAGGAAATAGCGAACGTCCTGACATGTACATTTCATCACCAGGTAATTCATTTGCAGCAATCGTTACTGGGAAAGTGTTCGTAATTTTAACTCCGAAGCTTAGATTTTTACTATTGGCTAATAATTGCAGACGTTGTAACATCGGTACTGCTTCTTCAAATTGTAAATCTTCTTTAAAATGGTGATCGTCAAAAACCATGTAATCGAACCCTAACCCATCCATCGTTTGACGCGCATATTCATAACCTAACATGGTTGGATTACATTTAATAAAAGAATGGAGCCCTTTTTCACTTAATAAATAGGCCGTAATTCGTTCAATTTCGTCTGATGGACAGCCGTGTAAAGTCGACAGCGTAATAGAATGACAGACTTTAGGACTAATTGCTTCGATATATAAGTCATCTACATTTTTAAAATAAGATAGATATTTTTTGGCAGCTGCTTGGCATTCCGCCCAAATCGGCGTTCCTTCTGCGTTCTGCATTTCGTTAATATAACGATCAATTTTTGGTGATTGAATCCCAGCCAAATCATAACCAACACTCATATTAAAAATGAAACCATTCGGGTCACCTAGCTCAAACTCTTTACTCAGTAACTTCAAAACAAACCATGCTTTGACGTATTCATCATAAGCTTGAGGTACGCGCAATTCTGTGGACCATTCAACGTTGTAACATTCATCTGCTGCTGCGATACATGGTTTACTTACAGGTAAATCTTCTCCATCCAGTGTCTGGACTGTCTTAACTTCAAAAAAACGAGAACCTGTTAAATAGGCCGCAATAATATTTTGTGCTAATTGTGTATGAGGACCTGCTGCTGGACCACAAGGGGTTTCCATTTTTTCTCCAAATAACGGAATCGTTTTTGCAGGATCCGCATGATAAAATTTACGAATGCCAAAAATTGTGCCATCTTGTTGATACTCACTAAAAATCCAATTTAATAAAGCATCAATTGAGATGGGATGCATAATATCACTCATTAACGTCACTCCTTTTAATTATAATGAAAGCTATTGATTTACTCGTTTCCAGAAAGATTGTGCTTGCGTTTGCGCATCATGCCAAACTTTCTCTTCATCAATTCCTTGAACTTCACGATTACGCATCCGAATTTCTCCATTAATCACCGTGTCAGTGACCATCCCACCATTCATGCCGAATAAAATGTGCATGTTATAATTCTCTTTTGTCATTGGCGTCGGGCCATGGTAATCAACAATGATGACATCCGCTGCGGCACCAGGTTCTAAAACCCCTAGCTTTGTTTTAAAATATCGATTAGCCATTTGCGGATTATTATCAAATAACATTGTGGGAATTTCTGCCCAAGCAGCATTTGGATCAGCTAAATGATGTTTGTGGATAACATTTCCTACCTTATAGGATTCCGTCACATCATTCGTATAACCATCTGTGCCAAGACCCATCAAAATACCATACTCATTAAACATGCGCATCGCAGGTGGGCACCCGACCGCATTCCCCATATTCGACTCTGGATTCGTGACCACCATTGTGTCTGTTTCTCTTAGTAATTCCATCTCATGAGGTCCAATATGAATGCAATGACCTGCCATTGTCTGTTTTCCTAAAATTCCTAAATCAAATAATCGGTTCATAATCGGCTTCCCATATTTTTTCAAAGAATCATGAACATCGGCTAAATCCTCTGCAATATGAATATGATAGCCAATCCCATCTGGCGTATTGGCTGCACATAATTCTAAAGAAGCATCTGATAAAGTAAATGCTGCATGCATGCCCATCATCGCCTTTTGCATCTCATCATTTCTTAAGGAACTAGCTTTAATAAAGGCGGCATTTTCTTGAACTGCTTCCCGCATTTTCTGTTCACCGTCGCGATCAGAAACTTCATAACAAAGGCAGGTCCGAATCCCTAACTCGTCCGCTGCATTAGATAATTGGGTTAGACTCCCTGTAATTTCTCCGTAACTAGCATGATGATCAAAGACAGTTGTAACACCATTTCGAATACTATCTAAATAAGCAACCTTACCACTTTGATAAGTGTCTTCTAATGTCAAGGCACGATCAATTCGCCACCATTGATCTACCAAAATATCCATGAAATTTTTGGGATGATAATTCGTTAAACTTAACCCACGTGCAAAGGTACTATAAATATGATTGTGCATGTTAATAAAGCCTGGCATAATCACTCCACCTGTAGCATCAATAAATGTCGCTTCTGGATAAGCTTGTTTTAATTCTTCTGTCGTTCCGACTTGTTTCACAACTTGACCATCAATCGCCACACACCCATTTTCAAAAAAATGATTCTGCACATCCCGAGTGATTAAACGCCCATTTCCAATTAATAACATGTATTCTCCTCCTATTTTTCAACCTATATCCCACATTCAGCAAACGCTTACAAATATATCGCTCAATCATTCACGAATATAGCTTGACTAGCTTGGCTAATCTATATTTCCTGCGAAAAGTATTTGAAGCGCCTGCATTTTTTACTAACGAACTCATTAACTTGATTAAAGTATATCACCTTACCTTAAAAAAAACAATGCTACCTAAAAAATATTTTTTAGAATTTTGACTGCCGTTATCTTGTATTATTATTTTTATCATGCTATCATTATTTTTCAGAACAGGTAGTACGCGACATTAAAGGATTTAGCCCTGCCTATTCCATTTAAAAATATTATGTTAAATTTGACACAATCTTATAAAAACTGTTTGTGCCAGGCACATTAGAAAGGAGCTTATTTATGTTATCCGACGAAAAACTTACTTTTTTAACACAAATTGCTAAAGGTTTAGCTGGTCAATTTGGTGAAAACTGCGAAGTAGTTATCCACCAAATCAATGAAGACAATATTAACAATTCTATTGTTTCCATCGAAAATGGTCATGTCTCTTCTCGTCATCTGGGCGATGGACCTTCTCAAGTAGTCTTAGAAGCCTTAAAAAAAGACCCCAGTGAGTTGAATGATCATATTAATTATCTGACCCGCACCCATGATGGTCGTATTTTAAAATCTAGTACAATGTATTTTAAAGATGAGAATGGTCGACTTGATGGTATTTTTGCTATTAACTACGACATCACTACATTGATTGCTGCAGAGTCGAACTTAAAATCTTTGATTTCCACTGCAGAACCTGAAGAAGATAAAGACCCTGATTACATTCCTCAGGATGTGAATGAGTTGTTAGACGATTTAATTCACGAATCAGTCAAATTAGTTGGTAAGCCGGTCCCATTAATGACGAAGGACGATAAAATCAAGTGTATTCAATTTTTAAACAATAAAGGCGCCTTCTTAGTCACTAAATCTGGAGACAAAGTTTCTAACTTCTTCAATATTTCTAAATATACGCTATACAGTTATATTGATGCGAAATAAAAATGGAAATCGATGGAGGTCGGGACAGAAGTGTTTAACTCCAAGAAATAAGAAGGAATTTCCGAAAATTGTTCTTTAATTTTTGGAGAATTTCTGCTTATTTCCGAAGGAGTTGCTTCTGTTCCCGCCGTTTATCAGTTTTTTAAGCCTGGGACAAAAATCCAAAGTGATTTTTGTCCCAGGCCCTATTCTTTTTTTCTTCACTATTCTACTTTTTCTAAAAGACTTTTTAAATAATAGTAAGAAAAAGTAAAAGGAATTAATTTTTTATTTTAGTTATGGTATGATAGATTGAGTTTAATTTAAAATAACGAAAAATTAAAGATATAGAAATTGGGGGACAACAAATGGGGATTCGAAGTCATTTAGCAATTGCTGCAGGCAAAACTTCGCAATGGGTTTTACAAACATTTTTTAAAGGCGGCAGTAGCTACCCAGGGAAATTAGCCCTAAAAATCGATCCTAAAATTTTAGATACATTGGCAAAAGACTATGAAATTGTCGTAGTCACTGGAACGAACGGCAAAACATTGACAACTGCTTTAACTGTTAACATTTTACGCCAAGAATTTGATGAGGTATTAACAAATCCAACCGGCGCTAACATGGAGCAAGGAATTGTCTCTACTTTTTTAAATGCCAAGGCGAAAAAAGGACAAAAGAAATTTGCGGTTTTAGAAATTGATGAAGCAAGTTTAAGCCGTGTCACTAAATATATTCAACCAAAATTATTTGTTTTTACGAATATTTTCCGCGACCAAATGGATCGCTATGGTGAAATTTATACGACGTACCGCTTAATTATGGAAGGCGCCGCTGCTGCTCCTGAAGCAACTATTTTATGCAATGGTGATTCGCCAATTTTTAATTCAAAAGAAACTGTGAATCCTCGCAAATACTATGGATTTAATCATTTACCACCGAAAGAGCAATTGGCTCATTACAATACAGATGGGGTTTTATGTCCAAAATGTAATCATATTCTTCATTATAAAATGATTACGTATGCTAATTTAGGTGATTACTATTGCCCAAATTGTGGCTTTAAACGGCCTGAATTGGATGTGCAGTTAACGGAAATGGTCCGGATGGATAACACATCTGCTGATTTTGTGATTGATGGCGAAGAATACGGGATTGCTGTTGGTGGTATGTATAATGTTTATAATGCGCTAGCGGCCACGGCGGTAGCAGAATATTATCAGGTGGCACCAGATAAAATCCGAGCAGGCTTAGCTTATGACGAAAAAGTTTTTGGGCGTCAAGAAACCATTAAAGTTGGCGACAAAGAATGTACGTTAGTTTTAGTAAAAAATCCCGTTGGTTTAAATCAGGTCATTGATATGATGGGCTTAGCCCCTTACTCTTTCTCGCTGGTTTCATTATTAAATGCCAATTATGCAGATGGGATTGATGTCAGTTGGATTTGGGATGGTAATCATGAAGCCTTTGCTAATATGGACATTCCAAAAGTAATTGCTGGCGGTGATCGCCATGAAGATATGGCCTTGCGTTTAAAAGTTGCGGGTATTCCTGAAGAAAAATTACTAGAAATTCCTGATTTAGAGCAAGTAATTTCAGAAATTAAAACATTGCCGACAGATCATGTCTATATTTTGGCAACCTATACTGCTGTTTTGCAATTAAGAAAATCATTAACAGCCCAAGGGTATATTCAAGGGGGAATGAATGGTGTCTAAAGAATTAGTCGTTTGTCATTTATATGGCAACTTATTAAATACTTACGGAGATAACGGAAATTTATTGATGCTTAAATATTTAACCGAAAAAATGGGCGTTACCTTCCGATCAGAAATTATCAGTATCTACGAACCGTTTGATCCCGAAAAATATGATTTAGTCTTTGTTGGTGGCGGGCAAGACTTTGAACAATTGATCATCTCAGAAGACATTCAGAATAAAAAAGAAGCTTTGACTTCTTATATTGAAAATGATGGCGTCTTGTTAGCTATCTGCGGTGGTTATCAACTTCTAGGACATTACTATGTCGGCGCACAAGGCGAAAAAATTAAAGGAATCGGTGCATTAGATCATTACACTCTGAGCCAAGACAACAATCGTTTCATTGGCGATATCGAAATTTACAATGAAGAATTTGATGAAACGTATTATGGTTTTGAAAATCATAATGGCATGACTTTTTTAGGTGAAGGTGAACGACCTTTAGGAACAGTCAAACAAGGCAAAGGCAATAACGGTCAAGATAACGGCGAAGGCGTTGTCTATAAAAATGTGTTTGGCTCCTACTTCCACGGTCCAATCTTAGCACGCAACAAAAATCTAGGGATTCGGTTAATTCGGACCGCTTTAGAGAAAAAATATGGTGAACCGATTGCTATTCCTGAAACGCTTTATAAATAAAAGAAGAATCTAGTTCCTACATATAGGGCTAGATTCTTTTTCATTTCTCCGACAACTATTTACATCTTTACAAAATATAGTAAGATAAAGAGGTGCATTTAAAATCGAGAATTTCTCGGACTGGTTCGGAAACTTCCCAGAATAAAAAACTAAGTATCTCTCAAGACTAACTCAAGTCATAGCTTTTTTAACACGAGTTATCATTTGCAGTTAACGAAAAAGGAGGATTGGAAAAAATGCAAAAAGTAATTATTGATTGTGATCCCGGAATTGATGACACGCTTGCTCTCTTGTACGCACTTGCTTCACCAGAGTTAGATGTCCAAGCGATTACCGTTGTCTGCGGAAATGTCCCCGTGGAGATCGGTGTGGAAAATGTTTTTAAATGTTTGGAAAAAGTTAATCGCTTAGATATTCCTGTCTACCAAGGAGCTGCTAGCCCTTTAAAACGGCCATTTGTTAGTGCACAAGATACACATGGTATGGATGGTTTAGGTGAAACTTATTTACAAAGAACTAGCAAAATCCAAGCACAAGCTCTTTCTGCTACCGACTATTTAGCACAAACTTTTCAACAAGCCACCGATTGCTCAATCATTGCCCTTGGTCCTTTAACAAACATTGCGTTGGCTTTACAAAAAGAACCTCTTCTGGGGCGAAATCTTCAACGTTTTGTCTCAATGGGTGGGACCTTTAAAAGCCACGGCAATTGCTCTCCTGTTGCAGAATTTAATTATTGGTGTGATCCTGATGCAGCAGCTTGGGTTTTTGAGGAATTAGGTACACAAATTGAGATGGTCGGCTTAGATGTCACACGAGAAATTGTTTTTACACCAACAATTCTCAATTATTGTCAACGACTCAACCCCAAAATGGGGAATTACCTCGCTGAGATTACTCAATTTTATTTTGATTTTCATTGGAAATATGAACGTATTTTAGGGTGTGTTATCAATGATCCCTTAGCGGTTGCTTATTTTATTGATCCTACGCTCTGCCAAGGCTTTTCTAGTTATGGACAAATTGTTCCTGATGGCATTGCTATGGGGCAATCAATGATCGATCAATATCATTTCCAACAGCAACCAGCCAATTGTCATGTCTTGACTACGGTTGATAGTCAACGGTTTTTCGTGAAGTTTCTATCCATTCTTTTAAATGTACAAATAGATGAGATCGAAAAGGATTTCAAAAATTTAAGGATGGGATAACCATGAAAAAAATAACACCACGAATCATTACAATTATCGCTTTTAGTGTTGCTTTAAACTATCTTGGCAGTACCATTGCGTTGCTCCTTCGCTTACCAATTTATCTTGATAGCGTGGGAACTATTTTTACAGGTGCGTTATTAGGCCCACTCTTTGGTGCACTAACAGGTATTTTAACAAGTCTACTAACTGGATTGACAACGGATATCTTTTCTCTGTATTATTCACCTGTCCAACTCTGCACAGGAATTTTAGCAGGTTTGCTCCTTCATCAGCAGTTAAAAGTAACCAAATTACCCTTTAAAACGTTGTGGTTAACAATACCAGGAACAGTGATTTCTTCCGTAATTACAGTTTGTTTATTTGGTGGAATTACTTCTGCTGGTTCCAGCATAATTGTCCAATTTTTATATGGTTTAGGTTTAAATCAGTTAACAAGCGTCCTGTTGGTTCAATTAATAACAGATTATGGGGATCGTCTGCTAGCAGTCATCATCGTCACAACTGTTATCGCTGCCTTACCTAAACGTTCCTTTATAACAAAATAAACTGTTTTAATGCTAAAAAAATGAGGAAATCATCTGTTGATGATTTCCTCATTTTTTTAGCGACTGCCAGATTCTGAAGCTATAATCGTTAAATCACCTTCAAAACGCCAGCTCGGAATATCTGTTGGAAAGATAAAGCTATCGCCTTTTTTCAAATCAAAAGTAGCCACATCTGCTTTTGTAGCATCTTCTGTAATCAAGCGACCTACACCTTCGATAACTGTTGCTAATGTATAAGGTGCTTGTTTTTTAACTTTTAGAATCCCACTGACACGCCACTCATAAACATTAAAGAAATCTGTTTTTACATAAGTAACAATACTTGATTGTCCTTGATTTTCTTGTTGAATAGAGAGGTCGGGGTCCTTTGCCGGAACGGTTGTCACATCAATGGATTGTTGAATATGCAATTCCCGGGTCTTTCCTTGATCATCGGTTCGATCATAATCATAAACCCGATACGTCGTGTCACTACTTTGTTGCGTTTCTAAAATTAAAATACCCGAGCCAATGGCATGAATAGTGCCGCTGGGTACATAATAAAAATCGCCTTTTTTCACTGGTACTTTTCTTAAAAGATCGTCCCAACGACCTTCTTTAATCATTTCTGCTAGTTCTTCTTTTGTTTTCGCATGATGGCCATAAATGATTTCAGCGCCAGGTTCCGCATCGATAATGTACCAACATTCTGTTTTGCCTAGCTCACCTTCATGTTTTTGGCCATATGCATCATCGGGATGAACTTGCACGGATAAATCATCTTCAGCATCTAAAATTTTCGTTAATAATGGAAAGACAGCACCACCTGCATGTCCGAATAGCTCTTGATGATCTGCCCACAATTCATCTAATTTTTTTCCTTTAAATTCGCCATTTAAAACAGTACTAACACCATGTGGATGTGCACTGATTGCCCAATCTTCACCTATTTTATCGCTCGGTAAATCGAAACCAAATAGCGTGTGCAGACGATTGCCGCCCCAAATTTTTTCTTGAAAAACAGGTTGTAAAAATAATGGTTCTTGCATTGACTGTGACCTCCCAAATTGAATTCGCTCTCATTATATCACTAAAAACTAGTCATTTCATCTGAAACTGAAGATTTCTCCCCCAAATAGGTTGCCAGCAATTGATCTCTTTCTGCGATATAAGCGTTTCGGTGGTCATCTGGATGAACTCGATTGGATAAAAAGATAAACGCTGATTGTTGTGGCACATCAATTAGCAAAAAAGTACCTGTATAACCCGTATGGAATAATACTGGCCGTTGCGTAGCTACATCATATTTAAAATCCCATCCTAAAGAACGCGGTTTATCTGCAGCTGGCACTTGGTTAACTAGTAGCAAATCAATTGTCTCTTTTTTCAAAAATTGATAATTTTGATAACTACCTCGATTTAAATACATTCGAACAAATTTTGTTAAATCATAGACATTGCTAAACAAGCCGGCATTCCCTGCATGTTCCCGTAAAACAAATGCCTTAGGATCATGAGTTGCGCCTCGAATCACCCCTCTTTGTTCATGTAATTCTGTTGGCACACAGTTTAAAGGATTTTTTGGTAGAAACGTACTTTCGTTCATCCCTAAAGGAAGCAATACTCGCTCAGATAAAATTTCTATCATTGATTGTTGGAACATTTCTTCTAACATAAAGCCTAATAAAATAGTCCCTGCATCTGTATAAACGACTTTTTTACCTATTGCTTTGCCTGCGTGAAAAGAATGATTGTAAGCGTGTTTTAATTCTTGGGCATTCAGCTGATCACGATTAGGAATATAGCCTTGTAAATCTGCTGTATGTGTCAACAAATGACGGATTGTAATGTTGGAATCTTGAAAAGAAGGATAATAGGTTTGTAACGGTTGATCTAGAATAATTTTTCCTTCCTCCACTAGTTGCAAAATAACGGTGGTGGTGCCGACTACTTTGGTTAAAGAAGCCACATCAAAGAGCATAGCTGAGGTTAATTGTTCTTTGGTGGGTTTTACTTGTGCGAGTCCCCAACAATTGGTCTCCTCTTTTTCACCTTCAATGAAACAAAAACTAGCGCCCGAAAAAACACCTTTTTTCATCATTTTTTTAATTTTCGACTTTGTTTTTTCGTACATTTTTTCACCTACTATTTTTAATATTAAAGGAAAAGTCTAGAATAAGTCCCGAACAAAAGTATCGTTAAACTTTTATTCCGACTTTATTCCAGACTTGCTAAAACAAGCTTATTTTGTCTGTCTAAGCGTTTATTTTAAGACAAACCACCATTCCAAGCCAATTGGATCAAACACAGTGACAATCGCTTTTTTCTGGTCAATAAAGAATTCTTGATTTTTCGCCGTTAATTGTTGTTCTATTGCTAAAATATGGTCTTGATCAGAGAGCTTAATGGTAAAGAAATCTAAACCTAAGTGTGGATCAGGTAATTGATCAACTTCACTTGTTTCAGGTTTTTGGAATCCAATGGTCGCTTTGCCATCTTCTAAAACAAATTGATCTTTTTCATTGCGTTTTAAACCCAGAACTTCCTCATAGTAAGCTTTTATTTCTTTTTGATTATTTGTTTTTAATTGCACATGCGCTAAATATGTCCCAGCGGCTAAACCTTGATGCGGTTCTAAGTCCTCACTGATAAGATCTTTAAGCACAATCGGTTGCTTTTCAGAGGTCGAATTTGCTGTTGCTTCATCGTGAAAAATCTCAAATTGATTGCCTTCAAGATCAGTAATGAACATGCTTTGACGTGTGCCAATTTGGAAACTTTCATCAATTGGATAGTCTTGTTCAAGCACTCGTTTAGCAATTTGTAAAAATTCTTTTTCCGTAGGAACTTTAATTGAAAAATAAGCCATTTGCTTTTCTTCATTATGAAAATCTTCGGCTTTTCTGGTTTCTTCTAAAATTAATAATTGCGTTCCTGCTTCACGTGTACCCCAGATAGACAGGTTATTTTCTTCTGACTTTAAAACAAAACCCATTACTTTTTTATAAAAGTCGACCATTTCGCCAACTTTTTTCGCACGGATAGCAATTGTTTTTAATGTCGCAGCTTTTTCTAATTGAAATTCAGTCATTTTTTCTGTTACCTCCATTTTCTTCTCTCCCATTTTATACATCTCTTGCTATTTCATCAAGTAATATCCTGTTTTTCTCAAAAGAAAATAGAAATTTTTCAATTTCACTAACTTTTTGTCAAAAAAATAAGGCTTCAGGAACCAGTCTTTACGACTATGGCTCCGTCAGCCCCATCACGAATTACTATTTTTTTTGCTTCGCCTTTTAGGCTACTTCTTCTGAAAACTGACTGTTATATAAATCAGCATAAAAACCATTTTTCGCCATTAATTCATCGTGGGTTCCTGTTTCCACAATTGATCCTTCTGCCATAACGATAATCGTGTCGGCATCACGGATAGTCGACAAGCGATGAGCAACTACAAAGCTGGTCCGATTTTCCAATAAACGATTCATTGCTGCTTGAATCAGTATTTCTGTTCGAGTGTCCACACTTGAGGTGGCTTCATCCAAAATTAAAACGTCTGGATTTGCTAAGAATGCTCGAGCAATTGTAATTAATTGTCGTTGACCTTGAGAAATATTGCTGGCTTCTTCATTTAAAATCGTTTGATAGCCTTCTGGTAATTTTCTGACAAAGTCATCCACATGGGCTGCTTTCGCCGCACGGATCACTTCTTCTTCGCTCGCTTGGTCATTGCCATAATGAATATTGTCATAGATACTTCCAGTGAACAACCAAGTATCTTGAAGAACCATTGAAAAGTGTGCTCGCAACTCTTCGCGAGATAAATCGCGCGTATCAACGCCATCATATTTGATGCTGCCGCTACTAATATCATAGAAGCGTTCCAATAAGTTAATTAGGGTTGTTTTCCCAGCACCTGTTGGGCCCACGATTGCGACCATTTCCCCAGGTTTAACATTTAAATTGAAATCTTTCATTAATAATTTCTCTGGTGAATAACCAAAAGCAACATGTTCAAAAGAAACACGATAAGGACTATCTGTTTCCACTGGTACTCCAGAAGGTTCATCCACCATTTCTTCTTCATCTAATACTTCAAAGACACGTTCTGCCGAAGCCACCGTAGCTTGGATTGTATTCATTAAATTAGCGATTTGAGTAATCGGTTGTGAAAATTGATTGGTATATTGAAGAAATGCTTGGACATCCCCTAAATCCATCATACCATTCGCTACTTTTACGCCACCAAGGACTGCAACAAACACATAGCCTAGATTTTTGATAAAGTTCATTAAAGGCATAATGATTGCTGAAATAAATTGTGCTTTGCGACCAGCATGGTATAATTTTTCATTTTCTTTTTCAAATACTTCTTGATCACTTTCTTCGTGGTTGAAACTTTTTACTACTACGTGACCACCGTAGGTTTCTTCGACTTGGTTATTCAATAATCCTAAGCTTTTTTGTTGAGCCGCAAAATGTTTTTGCGAGCGAGGCGCCACAACCATCACAACAATTAAACTTAATGGCACTGTTGCTAAGGCAATTAGTGTTAACTGCCAGCTAATGGTCAGCATCATCCAAAGTACGCCCACAAATGTCACGATACTGGTAATTAATTGGGTTAAGTTTTGTTGTAAAGTACTCGCAATATTATCCATGTCGTTAATTGCCCGCGACATGATGTCCCCATTACTATGAGTATCATAATAGGAAATTGGAACTTTGTTCATTTTCGCTTCTAATTCTTGACGTAATTCATAAACTGTTCGCTGTGAAACACGTGTCATAATTACTTGCTGCAAGAAATTAAAGACAGCCGAAATAAGGTACATGGCAATAACAATTAATAAAATTTGACCGATTTTGTCAAAATCAATTGGAAAAGATGTTATTTTTAAGCCTTGTTTCATTTCAGCAGCGCCTTTCATGACGCCTTTAAAAATTTCAGTTGTTGCCTGTCCTAATACTTTTGGTGTTTGAATTTGGAAAACGACGGCTGCGATTGCTAATACTAAGACTGCAATAATTGACAGCATTCGTTTAGACATGTACCGAAATAAACGTTTCACTGTTTTCCAGAAATTTTTTGGTTTTGGCCCTTTTGCGCCAATGTTGCGTCCTGGTCCACCGCCCATTGGTCCGCCTTTTGGTCGACTACTCATGCAAGGTCCTCCTCTCTCAATTGAGAATGTACAATTTCTTGATACGTTTGATTATTCGCTAATAACTCTTCATGCGTTCCTTTACCAACTAATTTCCCTTCGTCTAATACTAAAATTGTCGATGCTTCCATAACCGTACTTACACGTTGGGCCACTAAAACAACAATTGCATCCGTCATCTGCTCTTTTAAGGCTTTTCTTAAATTAGCATCTGTTTTGAAATCCAATGCAGAAAAGGAATCATCAAAAACATAGACATCTGCTGGTTTTACTAAAGCACGAGCAATAGCCAACCGCTGGCGTTGTCCGCCAGAAAAATTACCGCCGCCTTGTTCGACATGACTATCCAAACCTTCTGCCAATTCTGAAACAAACGCCTTTGCCTGCGCAATTTCTAAGGCTTGCCAAATTTCTTCATCGGTCGCATTTGGGGCGCCGTATTGCATATTTTCACGAATCGTTCCTGTAAATAAAACAGCCTTTTGCGGTACAAAGCCAATCATTTCTCGTAAATTATGCTGTGACGTATCTTTAATGTTTTTACCATTTAGCAAAATCTTGCCAGATTCAACATCATAAAAACGTGGTAAAAGATTAACCAGCGTTGTTTTACCAGAACCAGTCCCACCAATAATTGCGACCGTCTCCCCAGATTTTGCTGAAAAATCTATATCTTCCAGTGCTAAGTTTTCAGCATGCTGGTAACGATAATTAACATGTTCAAACGCCAATGTTGCTTCGTCTCCTTTTAGAGAGAGCAGTTCTGGGTTAGGTACATCTTTGATTTCTGAATCAGTATTTAGCACCTCGTTAATCCGATCAGCAGAAGCTTGCGCCCGCGGTACCATGACAAAAATCATGGATAACATCATGAAACTCATCAGAATTTGCATGGCATAAGTCATAAAGGCGATTAAGTTCCCTACTTCAAGTTGCATTTCCGCAATATAATGACCGCCAAACCAGGTGATTGCAATATTGGTACCACTCATAATGAGTGTCATTAAAGGAATCATCAAAGCGACAATCGTATTCACTTTAATCGCCGTTTGTGTATAATCCTTATTGGCTTCATCAAAACGTTGTTCTTCATAGTTTGCTTTGCCAAAGGCCCGAATCACACGAACCCCTGTCAGTCCTTCACGAAAAACTAAATTTAAACGGTCGGTTTTCTTTTGCATGCTTTTAAATAACGGAACCGCTAAAAACATGATACCGCCCACTAAAACAGCCATAATTGGTAAAACATATAGAAAAATTTTCGTTAATTGTGGGTCCTTGTTATACGCCATAAAACTTGCACCAATTAACGTTAAAGGTGCATTAATCATTAAACGTAAAAACATTTGCATAACCATTTGAATCTGATTGACATCATTGGTTGTTCGTGTAATTAGCGAAGCTGTCCCAAATTTGTCAAATTCATTATTAGAAAAATTTTCAACTTTTCGATAAATATCGGTCCGTAATTTTTTTCCTAAACTTTGTGATTCTTTGGTGGCAAAAAAGGTATTTCCAATAGAAGCGACAATGCTAATCAAAGAAAAGCCTAACATGACAACTCCTGTACTCCAAATATAGTTAATATCTCCTTTAGCAACACCGTCATTAATGATATTAGATGTTAAAGTGGGCAGATATAAATCTGCGATAATTTGTACAATCATAAATAAAACTGCTGCAAAGACTGACCATAACGACATTCGTTTGACTAGTTTAATCAACTAACTTCTCCTCCTTTTTGTTACTTATAAGCGCCATTTTTCAACCAATTTAATTTCATTTTTAATTGTTTGACTGCTTCAGTTGAATCATAGGCGGGATTTTCTCTTTGTTGACGATACCCATCAACAATTGTTGAGAAAACGGCATGCATCGCCGTCTGCATGAACCACGTGAATTCTTTTGGCGTTTCAATAGTTAATTTCGAACGATCGATTATTTGATAAAGATGTTCTGCATAGGCAGCATGGCCTTTTCTTTCTCTATGCTTGTGACAATGCTGTTTCCTATTTTTTTCTTCTTCCCCAGTCGCTAAATTATCCGTCACCCGACGTGAAGCACGATAGTCCATGTTGACAAACAAATTCCGATAAAAAGAAGCATTCTCTCCAGTTAGCACTTCGACAATCATTTTGGAGAAATAGACATCCATGGCTTTGATTAAATCGCCATCTTCTGCAATAATTTGTTTCTCTAAATCTCGTTCACTATTTTTTCTTAATGTCGCAAAGTAATAAAAATACAAATCTTCTTTGTTCTCAAAATATTGATAAAAGCTACCACGAGGAATTTCCGCTAATTTAACAATATTTGCAATTGACGCTTCTTGTAAAGAATGGCGCGAAAATTCAATCTGCGCAGCATCTAGTAACCGTTGTTGCTTTTCTTCTGGCAAATGAAAAAACGTATTCGTAGGCATATTTGTGTTCCTCCCTTTTATGACACATCGTCATATGACACCATGTCATTATAGCACTCTCTATTCAGAATGCAAGTTTTTTACAAAAAAAAATCAAGCGCCTAGTAAGACAAAATTGATGTTAGATTTTGTCTTATCAGTTACTTGATTAATAATATTGCTTGATACACTTTTGTAAAAAGTCAACGACCTCTTTTATTGAGCCATTGGCATCTATCCGTTGATAATTAGGATATTGTTCCAATTGGTTTTTGATAAGAATTTCTTGATCATATAGGTTTAAACGTTCTTCAATAATTTTAGGATCGGATTCCCGCTGCTTTAAGCGTTGATAAATATTTTCTTTGGAAACGTCAAAAAAAACTGGAATGACGGACTCGCCGAAACGCTCAAAGACCGCTTGAAAACCTGGAAAAGTTAACGCATTATAGGCTGGATGCTCTTTCGTTGTTTCAATGATGGCAGCTACACCGACACCGTAATAGTTTCCGTGGTAAAAATCATACTCCACTAACTGGTTGGTTTTAATCAAGGTTTGAAAACTTGCTTTTGTTTCAAAATAGTAATCCACACCATCCACTTCATCCAATCGTTTTTTCCTCGTAGTATGCGAGATAACTTTATAGTTTTTCGGAAAAACCTTACTTGTAATTGCGGTCTTGCCAGAACCACTAGGACCCATAATAACAAAAAACGGATGTTGTAATTGCTTATTCATTAGAAACGCTCCTCTCAGTTGTTTCTATTATAACGTATTGTGCACTATTTTGAAAAATTGACAAAAAAGAGCTTGGGCCAAAAATCACTTTGGATTTTTGGCCCAAGCTTAAAAAGTGATAAACGGTAGGAACAGAAGCAACAATCTACTACGATTATCTTGTTTTGTTTAATTACAATAACTAGTCTAAGTTTTGTCCATTAGTTTCAATAACTTGTTTGTACCAATTAAACGATTTTTTTTCATAACGGTTTTTAGTACCATTTCCTTCATCGTCTAAATCAACGTAAATAAACCCATACCGTTTACTCATTTCACCTGTGGAAGCACTAACTAAATCAATACAGCCCCACGGCGTATAGCCCATTAAATCGACGCCGTCTGCAACTGCTTCTGCCATTGCTTCAATATGACGACGCAAATAATCAATCCGATAGTCGTCTGCCACATAGAAATTTTCGTCGACTTTATCAATTGCACCTAAGCCGTTTTCCACAATAAATAAAGGTTTTTGATAACGATTATATAATTCATTTAGGGCGATTCGTAAACCTTCGGGATCAATTTGCCAACCCCATTCACTTGCTTCTAAGAAGGGATTTTTAACGCCGCCTAAAAGATTCCCATTTGCTGTATCGTTGGTAGTACCAGTAACATCGACAGCAGTCGACATATAATAACTAAAGCCAATGTAATCCACTGGGTATTCTTTTAATAATTCTAAATCTCCTTCTTCAATGACTAAGTCTTTCACCGCATATTTTTGATACATGCGTTCTGCGTATGCTGGATATTCACCACGAACTTGAACATCTGTACAATAATAATTAAACTCTTGGTTTTCAATCATTGTAGCAACTTGATTGACTGGATTCGAATCAATGCCATACGTTGTTGCATAAATAATCATACACCCAATTTGTAATTCTGGATTTAATTCATGACCAATTTTTACAGCTTTACTGCTTGCAACAAATTGATTATGCCATGCTTGGAAAATATTTTGATAATCATTGGCTCCATTACTTTTCACCAATCCTTGACTAAGTGCTGGGAAATGGAAAGCTGAATTAATTTCATTGAATGTCATCCAATAGTTAACTTTTTGGTGGTAACGGGTTAATACAGTTTCCGCAAAACGTTCGTAAAAGTCAATCAATTGACGATTTTTCCACCCGCCGTATTCTTTCGCTAAATGCAGTGGCATCTCATAATGAGAAATCGTAATTACTGGTTCAATGTTATAGCTTAAGCATTCATCGATAACCGCATCATAAAATTTCAAACCGGCTTCATTCGGTTGTGTTTCATCTCCTTGAGGAAAAATACGCGACCACGCAATTGAAAACCGGTAACATTTGAAGCCCATTTTAGCAAACAACGCAATGTCCTCTTTAAAGCGATCATAGTGATCAATTCCTGTATGATTAGGGTAGCGATATTTCGTTTCGTCAATCGTCCAATCAAACGCTTCATCTCCTAAAATAGCGAAACGTTGTTTTCCTCCCGGCATCGCATCTGCCACAGATAAACCTTTACCATCGGCTAAGTAAGCCCCTTCTAATTGATTGGCTGCGGTCGCACCGCCCCATAAAAATCCTTTTGGAAATTTTGTCGTTGTTGTCATGCTTGTTCCTCCTCCAATTATCTTTTATTTAATAATGGCTAAAAAGTCTTCACCATGTAACACATCTGTTTGGTTCATATCCAAAACATCTAAATAATCCTTCGTATTCGTTACCACAATCGGCGTAACTACTGGATAACCAGCTTCTTTAATGGCAGCAATATCAAAAGTAACCAGTAAATCTCCTTTTTTAACAGAATCTCCTTGTTTCACTGATAATTCAAAGCCTTTACCATCTAATTCGACCGTATCCATGCCAATATGCATTAATAATTCAACACCCTCTGTTGTCGTCAAGCCAACAGCATGTCCTGTCGGAAATAATGTGGTGATTTCACCATCTGCGGGTGCATACAGTTTGCCTTCAGTCGGCTCAATTGCAACACCTTTTCCTAAAGCACCTGAAGCAAAAACAGGATCTTGTACTTTTTCTAGCGGTAAAATTTCACCTTGAATTGGACTTGCTAAAATAATTTTGTCTTCTTGATTCGGTTTTACAGGTGCCACCATCTTATCAGTTTCTGTTTTTTCAGTTGCTGTTTCTGGATTAGGTTGATCTTCAAAACGTAAGACAAACGTTAAGACAAACGCAATGATAAAGGCAATTCCGGCACCAATCGCACCAGTAATCATCGGTGCAGTATCTTTTGTCTCTGCAGGAATAAAGCCAGGCAAACTCAACATACTAACCAAGCCAAACGTAAAGTTTTTCACGTGATTCATAGCCACAAATGCACCACCGATACCGCCACCAATACAAGCCGCAATAAATGGTTTTTTCAATGGTAAAGTCACGCCATATACAGTTGGTTCAGTAATTCCAAAAATAGTTGTAATGCTTGAAGACAAAGCCAAACCTTTTAGTTTCACATTTTTTGTTAGGAAAAAGACAGCTAAAGCAGCCCCGCCTTGTGCAATAACGGCTGGTAATAACATTGGTACCATCGTATCGCCACCTTGTGTTAAGTTTAACATCATAATTGGTACAAAGCCCCAATGCATACCAAACATTACCAAGACTTGCCACAAAGAACCCATTAATAACCCTGCGATAATTGGACTAAAAGCGTAAATTGCGTTGTATCCTTGTCCCAACCAATCGCCGATGACCGTCCCGATAGGACCAATAGCTAAGAAGGTAACAGGTGCCATAATAAGGAAAACAGCTAACGGAACGCAGATAATTTGTAGAAAACTCGGAATTACTTTTTTGAAGAAACGTTCAACATAACTTTGTGCAAAAACAGCCAAAATAATTGGTAAAACCGAAGAAGTATAGCCACTTGGCCCAATAATCACTGGAAGACCAGCAAAGCTAATTGTTTTGCCTGCTAAAGCAGTAATGCTGGGATGAACCAAGGCCATCGCCAAAGCAACCGCTAAAAAGGGATTAGTATTGAATTTTTTAGCAGCCGTAAACGCTAACATAATTGGTAAGAAAGTAAATAACCCGTCTGCAATCGAAAAGAGCACAAGATATACGCCTGAAGTGTCAGCTAACCAGCCCATAGTGACAGCTAAGGTTAAGAAACCTTTTAGAACCCCAGCACCGGCCATTGCACCTAAAAACGGTGTAAAAATAGAAGAAATAATATCAATTAAACGGTTAAAGACATTTCCGCCACTTTCTTTTTCTCTAGTATCAGAATCATTACCTAGTCCACTGTTGGCCATCAAATCCTTATAGACATCACTAACGTGACTGCCAATAACCACTTGATATTGTCCTGCACTTTGAACTACCTGAATAACATCTGGGTCAGCATTCAATGCAGCTGTATCTGCTTTATTTTCATCTTTTAATTTAAAACGTAAGCGCGTAGCACAGTGAACAACACTATTAACGTTGCCTTCGCCCCCAACAGCTTTTAACACACGTGCTGCAATTTCTTGATTTTTACTCATCTCTAGGTCCTCATTTCCATTAATTTTTAATATCAAAAAAACCTACATTGAAAAAGAGCCAGATCCTTCTCTTCACAGCTGCGCAGTCTGCGAAAATCGTTATCGGTTTTTTCAATCTAGGTTTTGCCTGCATTATCAGTAACAATCCGCGATTATTGGTTGTTATGTCTTTTTATCATTGACCACTCTTTGGATATGAATGGTTAAATAAATCATTTCCGCTTGATCAATTGGTCGATCATAGCTTTTTAATAAATACTCATTAATACGTTGGGCCGCTTGAAACGCCTTAGGATACTTTCCTTGGACCAATGCAAAAAGAAATTCATCCTCTTCATCATGCGCTTCTTGTTTTAAATAACGTTGCGCAAAATATTGAAGATGTGTAACAATTCGTTGATAGTTCAATGAATCTTCGTCAAACACTTGTCCAAAGTAGCGACTAATAATCGTTAAAATATCTCGAACCATTTTGGTTGCTTCCATGGTAACTTCCATATTGCCATTTCCTTGTTCAGCATTCACAATATGAAAAGCAATGAAGCCCGCTTCATTTTCTGAAAATTGAACCGTTAGCTTTTCAGCAATAATCGTTAATGCCTGCTTAGCAATTTCAAATTCTTTAGGATAAAATTTGCGTGTTTCGAATACAAGAGGATTCGGAATATCAATTCCTTCTTTGGCTCGAAGTAACGCATAGTGAATATGATCCGTTAAAGTTAAATAAATATTTGATGAAAGCTCAATCGCTAGCGTTTTTTCTGCTAAATCAACGATTTGTTTGACGACTTCTACTTCTTTGGTGGGAACGTCTTCAAACAACTGTTGGAATTGTCCTGCCATAGCGGAGTCCTTTAACACGAATTCCTTTTCAACATAATCTGGATTGATCGTGTCTCCAATCTTCTTTTGAAAGGCTAAGCCGCGTCCCATATAAACAATTTCTTCGCCTTGCTCATTTCTTGAAAGCACGACATTATTATTTAAAACTTTTTCAATCCTCATGATGAATGCAACCTCACTTTTTTATAAAAAAAGCCCAGAATCCCTCCACTGATTGTGTTAATGGAAGACTCTGGTTTTGCCTGCAAAGCAGTAACAATCCTTATTTACAAAGTAATAATAGCATGCTTTTTTTTAATATGCAAGCCTTTTCAAAAAATATTTTTCGTCTTTTAGGCTATTTTGAAAAAAAGTTGACTAAATCTCAAAAAAAGACTTGCTTTCTCTTACTTTTTATTAGTAAAATAGAGATGTTGAATTTTTAAACTATTTATTTTAAGGAGATTACACAATGTCAAAATTATTAGTTGTTAAAGCACATCCATTAACAAAAGAAGAATCACGCTCAGTTCGTGCGTTAGAAACATTTTTAGCTTCATACCGTGAAACAAATCCATCAGATGAAATCGAAATTTTAGATGTTTATGCACCAGAAACAAACATGCCGGAAATCGATGAAGAATTATTATCTGCTTGGGGCGCACTTCGCGCTGGTGCAGCATTTGAAACATTAAGCGAAAACCAACAACAAAAAGTAGCTCGTTTTAATGAATTAACTGATCAATTTTTATCTGCAGACAAAGTAGTAATTGCTAATCCAATGTGGAACTTAAACGTACCGACACGCTTAAAAGCTTGGGTAGATACAATCAACGTTGCTGGAAAAACCTTCCAATATACAGCAGAAGGACCAAAACCGCTAACAAGTGGTAAAAAAGCCTTACACATCCAATCAAATGGTGGCTTCTACGAAGGAAAAGATTTTGCTTCTCAATATATTAAAGCCATTCTAAACTTCATTGGTGTTGATCAAGTTGACAGTTTATTCATCGAAGGAATTGATCATTTCCCTGATCGTGCGGAAGAACTTTTAAATACTGCCATGACTAAAGCAACTGAATACGGTAAAACATTCTAAATTTTCCGAGTGATTTACATCAAAAAGAGACAAGCAGTTCGTTCACTGCTTGTCTCTTTTGTTACGTAGATTCTTGTTGATCTGGCTTATCTTCATCATACAAACCTGATACAATTTGGTACCACTCAAAAATGTGAGTAATTATCACCTTAGCTGCGGCGTAAACAGGAATTCCTAAAATCACGCCGACAATCCCAAATAGTTTACCAGACGTTAATAAAACAACCAAAATGGTGACTGGATGAATGGATAACTGACTGCCTAGGACAAGTGGCGAAATAAAACGCCCCTCAACTGTTTGCTCAATGGCAAAAACAATCAAGACTTTAATTAACAAAGCTGGCCCACTGACAATTCCTAAAAAGACTGCTGGAATCATGGCTAAAAATGATCCTAAATAAGGGATTAAATTTAAAAAGCCTGCTGCAATACCTAAAGTGACTGCATAATCTAAGCCAATTACAGAAAAACCAATCATAAACATAATTGCCACTGCGAAAGCGACAGTTAATTGTCCCCTAATATAAGAAGAGACTTGATCATTGACTTCTGTAAGGACTTTTAGGGTTGGTTTGCGCATCTTCACTGGTAAAAACTTCATTAAATAGGGCGCTAAGTTTTTACCATCTTTCAGTAAATAAAATAGAATAAATGGCATCGTAATGATGGCGACAAAAATCGTAGCCACCGCCCCAAAGAAATTACCAATTCCTTGTACTGTGAACGTTGAGACGTTTTTAATAATGGTGCCTAATGAACTGACAACTTTATCGCCTGCCGCTTCAAGTTGTTCTCTAAATTGCGCGAAAAGTGGATCACTTAATATTTCCTGTGATTTTTGATCAATTGTATCAATATATTGAGGAAAATGATTCACAAAGCTGACAGATTGTTCGCGAATTTTAGGAACGATTACAATGCCACCCCAAATGAGTAGTGCCACAATTAAAATAAATAGGCCGATAATACTCCACACACGTGAAATTTGTTTTTTCTCTAAATAATCGACAATCGGATTTAATAAATAATATAAAATCCCCGCCATAATTACTGGTAAGCCGACAACGCCGAAAAACTGCCAGACGGGCTTAAATAAATAAGAAACTTTCGTAAAAGTTAGAATAATTAACAGCACCAATAAGACAATCAGTAAGGCTGTTACTACTTGATTATTTAAAAACCAACGCCAAAACCAAGACAGGCGTTTGTCAGTCGTTTGTTTTTTCTCCATTGATTCACGCTCCATTTACTAAATAATCAATTGTTGTTCCAATCGTTATTTTTGGTAACTGATGGGGCGTTAAATAAACACCGTTCCGGATAACTTCTTCCTCGTCGGTTGGTGCATCAGCAAAGATTAAAGTGCTGTGAGCGATACTTTGCAAGTTACTATTGGCAAAAGAACCCACTTTTGTGATTGTATAGTTTGTCTCGCCAATTTTCAGATGATCCCCTTCTGACAAGGTGACTTGTTCTTTTTCTGGGAATGATTGAATAACCGCATGTTGTTTCAAGGTATCGGTAGCAGTTTCTCCAAAAAGAATAATCAATTTTTCTGAATCATCGATTGCATGTTTGCCTATTTCTGTTACTGTTGCTTGCATCTTCCATCCCACTCCTTCATTATCTTACTTCTATTATTATAGCATAGAATAAAATAGATATTCAGGAAAAAGATACAACCAACTCCTCCCGTGTAGAAAAATAAAAAACAAGATGTCTTTAGGATGACATCTTGTTTTTTGACTACTTACACTCTATATTTCCGATTCTTTTTCAGAGTCACAAGAGCTATGATGATGAAAAGAATGCCTGTCCATACTACTAGCGTGGATTTTTTAGTTCCCGTTTTGGGTAATTTCTTAGAAGCCAAACTTTGAGAGTTCTCTGAATTTTCTTTTGCATGCTGAGTATTTTCACGTTGACTTGGCTCTCTTTTTGTTAATGGCGTAATAATTTCACTTGCGTTACTAGTATCGCTCGTTGCACTCGGTGACTTATTTTCACTTGTGCTACTTGTGTCGCGCGTTGTGCTTGGTGTTGTACTTTCACTTGTGCTACTTGGATCACTCGTTGTGCTTGGTGTTGTACTTTCACTTGTGCTACTTGAATCACTCGTTGTGCTTGGTGTTGTACTTTCACTTGTGCTACTTGGATCACTCGTTGTGCTTGGTGTCGTACTTTCATTTGTGCTACTTGGATCACTCGTTGTGCTTGGTGTCGTACTTTCACTTGTGCTACTTGGATCACTCGTTGTGCTTGGTGTCGTACTTTCACTTGTGTTAGTTGGATCACTTGACTCATTGGCGGAATCATCAGTTAATTCACTAGCAGCGTCTTTTAATTTAATAACCGTTGGCTCTGCTTTAAGTAATTGGTCCAGCCCATAATGCATCTCGGCTTGGAAAATAGCCCCTTCTGTTATCAGGCTGGTCTCTTCCGTCTCGTTTAAAGGCGTCTTCGGTGTCACTGAGAACGTCATTGTATACGTTTGACCAACTAAATAGGCAAAATTTTCTACTGTTTTACTTTGTATCTTTAAAGATGCTTCTTCTGCTTGTTTATTAAATGTCATACTTACTTGATTCCCTACATGTGCTAGCACACCGTTTTTACTAACATCCTCCCCTTTTTCGTTAGTAATAGTGATTGGCGACAGTGTAAACAACGGATTCACATTATAGACAATTTTCGCTTGTTCCCACGTGACAGCATCTGAGCCAAATGTCACTTGTGCTTGGACTTTTACTGTTTCTGTTAAGCTTTCTAATTCCACTGAGGGTAATTGATTAAGCGTGCCAACAATCGTTGTTTCTTCTTTTTTAATTGCTTGATTTTCATGTTTGACTAAAACTTTTTCTGAAGTATTCGGTAAAATTTCAAACAGTAAAAATGTGGCTTCTAAATGATAACCAGACGCTGCCTGTGTTTCCACAAGCTGATAATTTCCCGCAATTAATTGATTAACTGTTAATTGACCTTGCTCATTCGTTTTTAAGTTTTCTTGAAGTACTGTTCCCGCATCATCTTGCAACGTATAAACGGCTCCTTCAATCGGTGCTTTTGTCATTTTATCTGTTAATGTCAAAATAACTGTACCCGTTCCAATGATACTTTTTTTCTCATTCGTAATTGCTATTGAAAGTTTTTCTGCATTTACGTCAAAAATAGTATCTTCACTCATTTCATAGCCCACGGGCGCTTCTAATTGAACCAGTCTGTATTGACCAAAGGGAATCTCTTCTAAAACAATTGCTCCGTGCTCATTAGTTGTGATTTTCTCTTTTACAGTGTTGTTCAATGCATCTTCTACTTTAAACACTGCATTGACCACTGCTTGGTTTTGTGCGTCTTTTACTTGAATTGTAACTTGGCCTGTTTTCGGTCGTTCTTTTGTATTGACGACTTCGATCACTGTTTCTTTTTTATCAATTACTACTTCGATTGGTTTTGCTGTGACTATGTACCCTGCTGCTGTTTGGGTTTGAAATAATTGATACTCGCCGTATGCTAACTCTGAAAGCTCAACTTGGCCTTCAGCGTTTGTCGTTAACTCTTTTTTAATTTCTTTCCCGGCTGTATCCTTCAAAGTAAATACTGCCCCCGCTAACGGTTGTCTTTCTTCATCTTTCACAGACAAGGTCATTTTTCCTGTTGTTGGAGTGACTTCAATTGGCACAGCGACTACCATATCGTCAATAAAATCTTGTTGAAATTCAGCTGAACCTTTATTGATACGATACGTTAACTTGACACCTACTTTCAACGTTTGTTTGCCTGTGTTATTCAATATCTCTGGATTTAAAACTTGTAGCTCTGCATTTTCAACATTAATACTTGTGTATTCTGTAAACAAATCAGCCAGTGTCACTTGTGAAGCAGCTGTGTATTGTGGAAGGATAATGGTTGACTTTTTCTTTAGTAAAACATCTTTAAAGGGAATACGAATTTTTCTAAGTTTTTCATAGTTTGCAGGTGTATAGACTTGTTGCCAATTCTCGCCAAGTTTTGTGGCTATCGCTAAGTCTTCTGCGGTCCATCTACGAACACCCAAAATAAAGTCATCTCGATCATCTCGCGTGTTTTTATAATATGCTGTGGTTTGAGGACTAAAACCAGATTGATGTTGGGTATTCCATAAATCCATTGGATTCCCATCCCCCAAACCCCAAGTTCGATAACCTATATATTTATTCTCTACAAAAACATTGTCTCTTATTTCTCTTTCTGTTTGGCCCCCTGCAATAGCATTGTCAAAAACTATCCCAATGGCACCAATCCTTGTCTTCATATTAAAGATATTATTTATCACAGCAGTGTTAGTAATTTCTCCTTTGGCACCATAAGAATCATAGTACCCTTGCTCCTGTGTAGCATTTAAAATAAGCCCTGTATCATTAAAATAATTATTCATAATATCGACACGACGACTCGAACGAAGTTTAAAACCGCCAGCGGCACCTACATGGTAACCACGAGTATAGTTCCCCGCAATTTCCATATCCACAACGCCCTTTGTGTAGATCATATGATCACTACTTACGCCATGACGGTCTTCATTTTCGTAAGGGCCATAAAAAATATTATTCATTAATTCTGTACGCCAAAGTGCAGCTAATGTATTCATTCCCACCGAAAAATAATTCTGTTCTGTTCCCCCATCAAAATTTACATAAGAATATTTTTGGGCCTCTTCTAATCTATGTAACATCTTATTTACTTCTGGAGAGCCGATACTCATAAACTGGTCCAGTTCATCTAGCTTCATTCCAAAAATATTATCATTTATTTGCGTGTCTTCCATTGGGACATAGGATTTTGTTCCATTCGCAATTCCCGTTACAAATATTCCTCCATATTGATCGCCTCGTCCGCTAGTATTATAATATTTGCCACTATCTTTTCCACGTAAAAAAACATTTCCGTTAATTTCAGTATTATGCCCAGCTCTGGCACGAAGAAACATCTGAACTCTTGTATTGTAAAAAACATTATTTCTAATAAAAATATCTGTTGTGAAATCAAAATTGATACTTACACCATCAAAAAAGAAATCTGTAATGGCAATATTGCGATTCCAGCCAGACGTTGTTTCCCACCACTGAACTCGCTTATCAGTAGTATTTTTAATAACTGTTGGTGCTTCCGAACTACCTTTTAAAGAAATATTATTTCTCATAGTAATATCTTTATCGAGAATAAAAACACCTGGTGGAAAAGTTAATATTTCTGGGTCATTATAACGATATTTCGCAATAATTGCTGTTAACTTTGCAGATTGATCTTCTTCACTGTTTGGTACTAGCGCTATCTCACCTAATAGCTCTTTGTCTGTCACATCCACAATCGTTGTTTCAGCAAAGCTTTCGTTTGTTAGGCTAAATAAAAAAGTAAAAACAATAGCTATAAAACCGAGTAGCCGCGCTAATTGTATTTTAGATAATTGATTATATACCATTTTTATGCTCCTTTTATGTTAGTATGAATAGTATATATTAAAAACAAATGAAAGAATACTACGTTTTTTTTGCTCTATCTATAAAAAATAAAAACCTTTAATTAGCAAGGTTTCTAGCATAAAATCACCTCAAAAACAGCTTATTTCTTACCAAACATACTCTTTTCAGGATGATTTTTTCTTAAGAAATACCCGTAAACGCTCAGGATATTTAATCTAATCACCTATTTTTTGATTTTTTCTCTACATTTCTTAATCTAAACTTTCTAAAAAAATGACAAAAAAAGACCCAGAGGTTTTTCTCTCTGGGTTTTTCATCTTTAACTATATTTTTGATAAAGGCAACTTTTATTTAAAAAAGTTCATAATATGAGTCCAAATTTTTTCATTAAAGACATCCATTGGATTCCCATTTCCAATCAAACCATAACCAATCATTGTTCCCACAACAAATAAGATAATGACTAACGAAATGACCACTAGAATTTTCAATAATGTTACTAAAATATAACGATATGAACTCATGCGTTTGACTCCTTTAGATTACTGTCGTTGCTTGTTTTTCTTCAATTTTTTCATCATTGACACGTTCAACATTCGCGCCTAATTTTTGAAGTTTTTTATGGAACTCATAATAGCCACGATCTAAATATTTCAAATTAGAGACACGTGTAATGCCATTTGCACGTAACCCCACTAAAATCAATGCGGCAGCTGCTCGTAAATCAGTGGCTTCCACTGCTGCTCCTTGTAACTCGTTACCACCATTAATAACCGCAATGTTGCCGTCAATTTTTAAGTCAGCGTTCATTCGACGCATTTCTTCTAAGTGTTGGTAACGATTTTCAAAGACTGTTTCTGTCACGATACTTGTTCCTTCAGCAAACATTTGGATTGCTGTCATTTGCGCTTGCATGTCTGTTGGGAAACCAGGATGTGGCATTGTCTTAACATCTGTTGGTTTTAGATGTTTTGGTCCAATTACACGGATGCCATTTTCTTCTTCTTCAATGATTGCACCCATTTCAGTTAATTTAGAAATTAGCGGACGATTATGTTCAGAAATTGCTTCTTCAATTAAAACATTTCCCTCAGTCATTGCTGCAGCTACCATGAACGTACCTGCTTCAATTCGATCTTGAACGATTGAATGCTCTACGGCATGTAATTTATCGACGCCTTCGATACGCATCGTTTCTGTTCCAGCACCGATAACATTGGCCCCCATTTTGTTTAAAATGTTTGCTAAGTCAACGATTTCAGGTTCACGAGCGACGTTTTCAATGATGGTTGTTCCTTTTGCACGAACAGCAGCCATCATAATATTTTGCGTAGCGCCGACACTTGGGAAGTCTAAGTAAATAGTATTACCGATTAGTTCATCCGCAATTGCTTCAATATAACCATTTTTTTGGATGATTTTTGCACCTAATGCTTGGAAACCTTTTAAGTGTAAATCAATCGGGCGTTTACCAATGGCACAGCCACCTGGCATTGCCACTTTGGCATGACCATTACGAGCCAATAAAGGTCCCATTACAACGATAGAAGCACGCATTTTACTGACGTACTCATAGTTTGCTTCGATCCCTAAAGGTTGTGTTGCGTCTATTGTTACTTCATTCGCGTCTTCATCAAAATCAATGGCTACATTCAAATGCTTAATTACTTGATTCATTGTAAATACATCAGATAAAATTGGTACATTTTTTAAAGTAGTAATGCCTTCTTCAGCTAAAAGAGTAGCTGCTAAAATTGGTAAAACAGCGTTTTTGGCGCCTTCAATTTTTACAGTTCCTTCTAATTTTGTATTACCACCATGAACAATAATTTGTTCCATTTTGTTCCCCCCAAAAAAATGAGAATAGGTATTCCTATTCAAAATCTTTACTATTATACCATTATTCAACTAAAAATTGTACCTTTTTTTATTTTTCAATTTTTAAGGAAAATACACAATGAAAAGATTTCGACAAAGCGCAACCACTTCTAAAGCAAACGAGCTAACTGTGTATCCGATAGCGATGGCGAAAAACACCATCAACATTCTAATTTGCGGTGTGAATTGGGTTTTGAAAAATTGCTCAATACGCAATGATTGCAGCGCCCAAAAACTTATGTAAATGAACATAAGATGACTAACGATTCGAACAATAGCATCTACTCCATAGTATTGCATAAGGAGCCTCCTTTTTTCTAACGTAGGAACATTTTATCACAAAATAATAAAAACCGATAATTAA
The DNA here is from genome assembly GCF_051712285.1 of Enterococcus sp. DIV1337a. Lineage (NCBI taxonomy): Bacteria > Bacillati > Bacillota > Bacilli > Lactobacillales > Enterococcaceae > Enterococcus > Enterococcus sp. DIV1337a. The sequence continues at coordinate 1,954,446 of NZ_JBIOOP010000001.1, forward strand.
TCCACTTGAAATACCAAAAATTGACACTATTTATTAAAAAATACGAAGAAATAGAGTTTAAGGCACTGGCTCAATAGCGAGTGCCTTAAACTCTACAAAAGTGACTGAAACCTTCAGCCTTTTTTACCCATGTTTCGATACGTTGATCCGGTTGATTGCACGATGCAAAGCAACAGTCGCACGACGTAGTTGATCGCGGTCGTCTTTTGCTTTGGCTTCTTCAATTAAACGTTCTGCTCGTTGTTTTGCTCGTTCAGCACGAGGTACATCGATATCTCGTTCACGTTCGGCACTATCGGCAATAATAGAAACGACATTATCACGGACTTCCATGATACCACCATTTACAGCTACCCAGTCAACATGTGTATCTGAATCGGTCCGTTTGATGCGGACTTCATCAATCGCTAGCGGAACGATGATTGGCGCATGTTTTGGTAAAATACCAATTTCACCATCTGTTGTTTTCGCCACAACGATTTTTGCATGGTGGTCATAAACTAGACCATTAGGCGTTACTACATTCACAGTAAGACTATCCATTGTGTTTGCCGCCTTTCTAGTAGTTTAATTGTTTCGCTTTTTCGATGGCATCTTCAATTTTACCGACACTACGGAAGGCTTCTTCTGGCAGATTGTCATGTTTACCTTCAAGAATTTCTTTAAAGCCCCGAACTGTTTCCGCAACTGGTACATAAGAACCAGGTTGACCAGTAAATTGTTCAGCAACGTTAAAGTTTTGAGATAAGAAGAATTGAACACGGCGTGCCCGACCAACAAGTACTTTTTCGTCATCTGATAATTCATCCATCCCTAAAATAGCGATGATATCTTGTAATTCACGGTAACGTTGTAAAATATGTTGTACTTCGGTAGCCACTTCGTAGTGTTCTTCTCCAACAATTTCAGGAGCCAAGGCACTAGAAGATGAAGCTAACGGATCTACCGCTGGATAAATCCCTTGTTCGGTTAATTTACGTTCCAAGTTAGTTGTTGCATCCAAATGGGCAAACGCTGTTGCTGGCGCCGGATCGGTATAGTCATCGGCTGGCACATAGATTGCTTGAATAGAGGTAATTGATCCTTTTTTCGTTGAAGTAATCCGTTCTTGTAATTGACCCATTTCAGTCGCTAAGGTTGGTTGGTAACCAACGGCTGACGGCATCCGACCTAAAAGGGCAGAAACCTCTGAACCGGCTTGCGTGAAACGGAAAATGTTATCAATAAATAATAGCACATCTTGTCCTTCCACATCACGGAAGTATTCAGCAATCGTTAACCCAGTTAAAGCCACACGCATCCGTGCACCGGGTGGTTCGTTCATTTGACCGAAAACCATGGCTGTTTTTTCAATAACGCCTGAATCTTTCATTTCATAGTACAGGTCGTTCCCTTCACGTGTCCGTTCACCAACACCAGTAAAGACGGAAATCCCTCCATGTTCTTGGGCAATATTATGAATTAATTCTTGGATTAAGACGGTTTTACCAACACCGGCACCACCGAAAAGTCCGACTTTACCACCTTTTAGATAAGGTGCTAATAAGTCAATAACTTTAATCCCTGTTTCTAAAATTTCATTACTGGTACTTAATTCATCAAATGCTGGCGCTTTTTTATGAATCCCACTACGTTCAGCATCTGCAGGGAATGGCGCTTCTAAGTCAATTGTGTCTCCTAAAACGTTAAACACACGACCCAATGTATCTTTACCAACAGGAACTGAAATTGATTTTCCTGTATCGATAACTTCCATTCCACGTTGTAAACCATCTGTCGATTCCATGGCGATAGAACGAATCACTCCATCACCTAGTTCTAAAGCGACTTCAAGTACTACTTTTTGTTTTGCTTCGCCATTTTTATAAACGACTAAAGCGTTATTAATATCGGGTAAGGATTGATCTAATGAAAATTCCACGTCAACAACGGGACCGATTACTTGAACAATCTTTCCTGAACTCATAATTTCTTTCCTCCAGTCTTCATAAAGTCACACGCTTTGAACGTTTTTTTAACAAACGTTCAAACGTAAGACTAGATTATTCTAGTGCAGCTGCACCAGCAACAATTTCTGTAATTTCTTGGGTAATCGCCCCTTGACGAGCACGGTTATAAGAAATTGTTAAATCGCTAATAATATTTTGCGCATTGTCAGTGGCTGTTTTCATGGCGGTCATCCCAGCAGCGTGTTCTGCTGTTTTTGCATCAATGATCGCCCCATAAATTAAGCTTTCTGCATATTGTGGTAATAATTGATCCAAGATTGCTTCAGGTGAAGGCTCTAAAAGATATTCTTGTTCGTAAGAGGTCGCCTCTGATGGATCTAAATCAGTAATTGGCAACATTTTTTCCACACGAAACTGACTCGTTAGTGAGTTAACGTGGTGATTATAACAAACATACAATTCATCAAACACTTCGTTTTGGTACATAGTCGTTGCAGTTGTCACAATCTTACGGACTTCTTCAAACGTTGGTTGATCCGTTAAGCCTCTTAGCTCATAGGAAACATCGATTCCGCGTGCTTTAAAGAAATCCGCCCCTGTACCACCAATGGCGATTAAGGCATATTCTTTATTAGAATCGTGGTCTTCTTGAATCATACTCATGGTTTGTTTTAAGATTGAGCTATTGTAGCCACCAACTAATCCTTTGTCAGAAGTGATAACGATATAGCCTGTTTTTTTGACAGGTCGTTGTGCTAACATCACATGATAGTTCCCTTCACTAAGAGAAGATTGTTCTGTTTCACGTAATTCACTTAACTGAGCAGCTACTAAATGCGTAACGACACTACGAATTTTTGAAGAATATTCTTGAAAGCTTTTAGAGGCGCCTTCTGACTTGGTCAATTTGGCTGCAGAAACCATTTGCATCGCTTTGGTAATTTGGCTTGTCTTTTTTGTTGATGCAATGCGTTGTTTGATTTCATTTAATGAAGCACCCAATGTTGCTCACCTCTCTTATGCGTTATCGATTTTTTCTAAAGCTTCTTTGGCTGAATCTCCGCTGTTGTTTGCCGCTGCAAACATTTCAGAAAACTCTGTAATTGCTGCATCTAATGCATCAGTATCTGGTAAGTCTTTCGTTGTGCGAATGGTTTCCAGTAAGTCTGCATGTTTGCCATCAAAATAATCGAATAAATCTTGTTCAAAGTGTAAAATTTTATCTACGCTCACGCTATCTAAAAACCCGTGTGTTAACGCATATAAAATTAAGACTTGTTTTTCTACAGGCAGTGGCGCATGTAGTTTTTGTTTTAAAATTTCTACCGTACGACGACCACGGTTTAATTTAGCTTGTGTTGCCGCATCTAAATCAGAGCCAAATTGTGTAAAGGCTTCTAACTCACGGTAACTAGCTAAGTCTAAACGAAGCGTTCCGGCAACTTTTTTCATTGCTTTGATTTGCGCTGATCCTCCGACACGAGAAACAGATAACCCAGCATCAACGGCTGGACGAGTCCCTGCATAGAACAAGTCGCTTTCTAAGAAAATTTGTCCATCAGTGATTGAAATAACGTTTGTTGGAATATAAGCAGAAATATCGCCTGCTTGTGTTTCAACGAATGGTAAAGCTGTCATTGAGCCGCCACCTAATTCATCACTTAATTTAGCTGCACGTTCTAATAAACGTGAGTGTAAATAGAAGACATCCCCTGGATAAGCTTCACGACCTGGTGGACGGCGTAATAGTAGAGAAAGTTCACGATAAGCCACGGCTTGTTTTGATAAGTCATCAAAAATAATTAAGACATGTTTGCCGTTATACATGAATTCTTCACCCATTGCAGTTCCTGCATATGGTGCAATGTAAAGTAATGGTGCTGGTTGTGAAGCCCCTGCAGTCACAACGATTGTATAATCTAAAGCACCAAATTTCCGAAGTGTTTCTACTTGGTTACGAACAGTAGATTCTTTTTGACCAATCGCTACATAAATACAAATTACATCTTGTCCTTTTTGGTTAATAATTGTATCAATTGCAATCGATGTTTTCCCTGTTTTACGGTCTCCAATAACCAATTCCCGTTGTCCACGCCCAATTGGGACGAGGGCATCAATGGCTTTTAAGCCGGTTTGCATTGGTTCAGCAACAGATTGACGTTGCATAACACCGGGAGCTGTTGCTTCCACAGGACGTGTTTTGTCTGTTTTAATTTCGCCTAAACCATCTAATGGTTGACCTAATGGATTAACAACACGGCCAATCAAAGCTTCCCCAACGGGTACTTCCATGATTTTACCTGTGCGTTGTACTTTATCTCCTTCACGAATGGTTTCAAAATCGCCAAGGATAATAATCCCTACATCATTTGTTTCTAAGTTTTGTGCCATTCCGTATGAACCGTTTGAAAACTCAACAAGTTCTCCACTCATGGCATTTTCTAAACCGTGGGCGCGGGCAATCCCGTCGCCGACGTAAGTGACTGTTCCAACTTCTTCAACAGCAAGCTGTTGTTGATAGTTTTCGATTTGTTCTTTAATCAAGGCACTGATTTCTTCTGCTTTGATAGCCATTCAATTCACCTCTTTGTAGTCCTAAAGATTATTTTAATAACTTCTGCTGCATATGTTCTAATTGTTTGCGGATGCTACCATCGATTACTTGATGGTTTGCTTCAATAACCACTCCGCCGACAATTGACGGGTCAATTAAATTGACTAAATGCGCTTGTTCATACCCTAATAATTGGGCAGCTTTTTCTTCCATTGCTTGATGTTGTTCTTTTGATAAAGGAATGGCTGTTGTCACTGAACCCAAAATTAGTCCTTGGTGCTCATCATAACGTCGTTCATATTCATCAATCATCAAGAGCAGATCGTACATGCGACGATATTCGTAAACCACGCGCAAAAAGTTTTGCATCATTTCACTAAAACCTGTTACTAGTTTTTCCATGATGCTGTCTTTTTCATAAGGTTCTAAGCGATCATCACTTAAAATATCGCCAATACCAGGTACTTGGTGATAGACTTCGCGAAGCGTCAATAATTCTTGATAAATTGCTTCAGCTTGGTTCTTTTCAACTGCCAACTCAAACAAAGCCTTGCCGTAGCGTTTACCAACTGTATATTTATCTAGTTTCATTTGCTTTACCTAAACTTTCAATATAAGAATCAATCAATGCTTCATGTGCATCTGGTGTTAATTCTTTATTTAAAATTTTGGCTGCAATTTGAAGAGAAAGATCTGCCACTTCATTTTTTACTGAAGACAATGCTTCTTCACGTTCTTGAGAAATATCTGTCCGAGCTTTTTCGCGTAAGCGAGTAACTTCCGCAGTTGTTTCTTTTAATGTTTTTTGGCGAGTCTGTTCTCCACTTTCTTTCGCGTTTTTAATAATTTCAGCTGCTTCTGATCTGGAAGAAAGTAATTGTTGTTGACGTTCTTTTTCCATTTTCGCTGCTGCTACGCGAGATTGTTCTGCAGAGTCTAAATCGTTGGCAATTTTTTCTTCACGTTGTGTCAAAATATCTACGATTGCTCCCCATGCATATTTCTTTAATAAGAGCATCAAGATTAAAAATGCACCACTGACAACAATCATCGTGCCTAGTGTGGTACTAGGAGCCGTTTCACCGACTACCAATGTAGTAAGTAGCATGAAGTCTCAACTTCCTTTCCTGCAAAAATCGATTTAGCTTCTTCAACTGCTTTATCACTAGCTATTGAAAAGGCTAAAGATAGAAGAAAGCAGTGACGGTCCCGATAATAATCAGCGTCCTGCCTCCATTTTATTGCTTATCTGAATAAAAGTAATAAAGAAACAACGACACCTAAAATTGGCACAGCTTCGATTAAAGCGACCCCGATAAACATTGTTGTTCTTAATTGACCAGACATTTCTGGTTGACGAGTCATTGACTCGATTGTTTTTGAAATAACTTGTCCGTTACCGATAGCGGCTCCGATAGCTGAACCGAAAATTGCAATTGCTGCTGCGATAAAATTTAATCCTTCCATTGTGTAAAATCCTCCTAAAAGATAATTTTTGTCTTTCGTATTTCTTGATTATTCTTCTGTTTCAATTTTGTGTGACATATAAACCATTGAAAGTGTCACAAAGATAAACGCTTGGATACATCCAATAAAGATTGAGAATGCTACCCAAATCATTTCTAGCGGAATTGCTAGTGGGATAACCCATAATCCGACGCTTGCTACAGTTCCAGCAATTAAGCCCAATAGAACTTCGCCGGCAAAAATGTTTCCGTACAAACGCAAGCCTAATGTTAATAGATTCGTGAATTCTTCCATTAATTTTACCGGTAGTAAGAAACCAACGGGTCTTAAATAACTATTAACTAGATAGCCTTTAAAACCAAAGCGTTTCATACCAAAGAAGTGTGTTAAGACAATCATCATCATCGCTAACGTTAAGGTTACGATTGGATCGGCGGTTGGACTTTTCCAAACGCTAAGATCGTCGCCCACAACGATTTTTGTAACGAGACCCAAGATGTTTGAAACAAGCACAAACATGAACAGGGTAAACGCCATTAAATGAAAATTGCTCACTTCTTTACGAGGTAAATTGTCTGTAATGATTCCACGAATAAAATCCACTAACCATTCGATGACCGTTTGTTTGCCCTTAGGTCGTAGCTTCATATTTCTCGTACAAGCATAGACAAAGGCGAAAACAATGATACACGTCAACAGCACCATCAAAACAATGGTTCCATCAAACCAAATTGGTCCGATATTGAAGAGTAATTTCTTCTCTTCCAAATCAATTCACCTCTTTTCCAACAATCTTTCAGAAGTTTCATCCTACTCCTGAGTGATAATCCCTGGCAAAGCTATCGTACCACCACTTGTTGATAATTTACAAATAGTTTACTTTTAAAATTTCATGTGTTGAAAATTGGTTGGAAAACCTTTTCCATAAACCAATCTAATCCAGGGTGGTACTGCTTTCCGAAGCGATTAAAAAATGAATCATTTACATTCATTTACTCAACACTTACCAGATTTTACACCTAATCCGAAGAAAGGCAAGCAAATATGCGAAAAAGAATAAATTTACATTTTTAACGTCGGTTATTTTTTAATGTTCGGCTGATTTGTCGGTCAACTTCTTTACGTTTCAAGTCTTCACGCTTGTCGTACTGCTTTTTCCCTTTCGCTAAACCAATCAAAACTTTGGCATAGCCGTCTTTAATATAGACCTTCAAAGGCACTAATGTGATACCTGTATTTTTGGTTTCGCCGATTAACTTATTAATTTGTTTTTTGTGTAATAATAATTTTCTGGTACGTAATGGGTCATGATTAAAAATATTGCCCTGTTCATATGGACTAATATGAACATTATATAAAAAAGCTTCCCCGTTTCGAATTCGTGCAAAACCATCTTTTAAATTGATACGACCATTACGAATAGATTTGATTTCTGTTCCTTGTAAAACAAGCCCAGCTTCAACCGTATCGATAATTGAATAATCATGTCTAGCTTTGCGGTTTTGTGCAATTAATTTTCCTTCCCCTTTTGGCATAAGCGACCTCCTCTACTTCTTCTTTTTCCCTTTTTTATTTTTTTGTTTCATTGCTTCTTTATAAAAAGGTTGTTTTTTGCCTTTGCCTTTTTTCTTATTTTTCTTTTTCTGACCATCAAATGATTCATCTTTTTTATTTCTTCGTTCATTATTTGAACGATTTGAAGAATTGACTTTCCCTTTTTTACGTCCTTTTGGTCCTTCTACTGGCGCGACTTCTTCAGCTGAAATCAATTCAAAATCAACTTCTCTTGTTTCTGGATCAGCTTTTTCAACACGGATTTGAACTTTCTGACCAATTTTCAAAGTCATTCCCGTCCGTTCACCGACTAACGCCATATGATTTTCAATAAAGTGGAAATAATCTTGTTTTAAGTTGTTCACGTGAATTAAGCCTTCTATTGTATTAGGCAGTTCCACAAAGATACCAAATTTTGTGACTGAGCTGATGATTCCGTCATACGTTTCTCCCACTTTGTCTACCATAAATTCGGCTTTCTTCATGGCGTCCACTTCACGCTCTGCATCAACTGCGCGACGTTCCATACTTGAACTATGATTGGCAATTTCTGGTAATGCTTCATTCCATTTTTCTTGATTTTTTTCAGATTGATCTTGGCTATAGCTACGAATCAAACGATGGACAATTAAGTCTGGATAACGACGTATCGGTGAAGTAAAATGCGTATAATATTCAGCGGCCAACCCATAGTGTCCGTAGTTGTCTTCTGAGTATTTCGCTTGTTGCATACTTCTTAGCAACATCGTATTGATCACCACTTCTTCAGGTTTATTTTCAACTTGCTCTAAAACTTTTTGTAAATCTTTCGGTGAAATGTTTTCTTTTGTTCCTTTAACAAGAATGCCCAGTACTGCGGCAAAGTCAAAGAAACGTTGCATTTTTTCTTCTTTTGGTTGTTCATGAATCCGATAAATAAACGGCAGTTTTAAGTCATGATAATGACGCGCCACAGTTTCATTGGCTGCCAACATAAAGGATTCAATTAATCGCTCACCCACGCCACGCGTGCGTAAAAGAATATCTTGGGGATGACCATTTTCATCAACTAGGACTTTGGCTTCACGATCTTCAAAGGAAATCGCACCACGGCGCATACGCATCTCTTCTAATATATGGTGCAGCTCGCCCATCTCTTTAAACATGGGAACTAGCTCTTTGTAGCGTTCTAACGTTTCAGGTTTTTGCTCTTCTAAAATTTCATTGACTGCAGTATAAGTCATTCGTTCTGTTGTTTGGATTACACTTTGGAAAATATCATGCGAAATAACTTCTCCTTCTGGTGTAATTTCCATCTCACAACTCATGGTTAAACGTGGAACATGTGGGTTTAGCGAACAAATCCCATTTGATAATCGTTGCGGAATCATTGGTACAACACGGTCTGTCAAATAGACACTTGTGCCACGTTCATACGCTTCCATATCCAATTGGCTTCCTTCAGTTACATAATAAGAAACATCTGCAATATGCACCCCTAAAAAGAAATTGCCATTCGCCAACTTTTGTACCGTTACCGCATCATCTAAATCTTTCGCATCTTCTCCATCAATTGTCACAATCAACTGATCACGTAAATCACGACGACCGACTAAATCACTTTCTGCAATAGTTTCTGGTACTTGATCCGCTTCAGCCAAAACTTCATCGGGAAATGCTGTGGGAATTCCATGAGCCACCACGATTGATAAAATATCCATTCCTGGATCATTTTTATGACCGATCACTTGTTTGACTAGTCCTTCCATACTCGTTGGATATTCTTGATCTGGATAATAGGTAATTTCAGCAATGACAATACTGCCATCTACTGGTTTAATCCCTTCAGGTGCAATTGATACAGTATACTGATTCAATTTCTTATCTTTGGGAATTAGGTAGCCATACAGCCCCATTTCCGCCATTTCTTCTTCACTATATGCCACAAATTCTCCGACAACTTGGCTCACTACTCGCTCTTTAATTTCTTTGACTTTACCTTCTGCTCCGCGATCTGAAAAAGGATCCGCATGTTGGATCACGTCGATTAAAACCGTATCCCCATCCATCGCAAAGTTTGTTGCCTCTTTCGGAATATAAACATCTGGTTCTTCCGGATCGATGGTCACGAAACCAAAGCCTCGTTCATTTGCACGAAACGTTCCTTCTATTAATAAGTCTTTCATTGGTAATAGGACTTTGCCTTTTTTGTTGAAACTAACTGACTTTTCTCGTTCCATTTGTGCAATGGTTTGCACTAAAATTTTAAAATCTGAACTTTTTTCTAAATTCAAGCCTTGGGCAATTTCTTCCATTGAAAAGCTTTTCTTTTTTTGGCTTTCCATGAAATGTAAAATTTGCTCTTTAATTGTTTGTTTTGTCATTATTTCTCCTCATTCCAAGGTAGTGTTGCTAAAAATTGCACCACATCTTGCTCTAATTGTTTATGTTCTCCACTCACCGTAATGACATGTCCGCTGTTTGGGTACCATTGTAAGGTCACACGCGCTTGCGTTAGCGCTTGGGCCGTTTGGTAGACGCCCATCGGCTCAATCATTTCATCTTTGCCAGCTTGCGCTAAGAATAGGGGGGCGTGGATTTTGTTTAGTTTGTCAGCCGTCTGACTAGCAATCGTTTCAATCGTTCCTAATTGTTGTTTGACTCGTTGCTCAATCGATTGCAGCCGGCTTTGTTGTTCCTCTGCAGGAACTTCTGCGATTTTCATCACGTTTTCTGCGTATAATACAAAATTTTCTGGGACTTTATTTTCGACAGGATAAATAGGTGAACAGAAAAATCCACCACCAATTAATCCTGTTAATTGTTCCGTTAATGCATGCATACTGAAAATCCCGCCCATTGATAAACCAAAAATGGCAATTTCTTGGTAGCCTCTTTCTCTCAAAAAAGCGACTGCTTCTTGTGTATCTTGCCACCATTGTTCCGTTGTTTGATCTAAAATATCTTCAGGAACTAGCGTGCCATGTCCTGAAAAATTAGGCGAATAGACAGTATAGTTTTCTTTTTCTAAACGTCTGCTTAACATCCGTACATCATTACTGCTGCCAGAATAAGCGTGTAATAAAAGGACCGCCCGTTTTCCTTTTTCTGAAAATAACGGCTTCGGTAAATTGATTTTTTTTGCCACTTCGCTCACCTCAGCTTCATTCTATCATATTCTCAAAAGAAAACCTTCCGAAATGATAAGTTTCAAAGACTTTTTCAGAAAGAAAAAGAACAGAAAAATAAGTGTCCGCACTCATCTCTCTGTTCTAAACTTGTCATTTTAAAAGATTACGTACTTATTTTGAAGATAAGAACGCCAAAACAAATAATAAAATCATCCAAATTGCGCCAAGAACTGCTGTTGAGCGTTGCATAACAGCTTCAAAACCGCGCGCTTTTTGCTTCCCAAATAATTTATCTGCACCGCCAGTGAAGGCACTTGCTGCACTGTTTTGTTTGCTTGGTTGCATCATAACAGTAATGACGATTAAAACAGATAAAATGATGACCAACGTTAAGATTAGATTATACATGCGTTAATTCTCCTTTTTATACAAATATGCGAAATTCATCTACTTTAATGTAGCATATTTTATCTGTAAACACCAGCGAAATTTAATGTCTTTCCCTATTTGTCTCTAATAGCAACAACCGCAAGTAGGAATCAGATTTCTACTTGCGGCTGTTGCTAGCTTCTTTTTTATTTTCTCAATACGTCTCCATATTCAGGTTTAGTATCAAATTCTTTTTTGGCAAATGGGCATAGCGGAATAATTTTTTTATGTTCTTTTCTCGCTTTTTCAACACCGGCAAAAACAAGTTTTTCAGCTAATTTTTGTCCACGATAAGTTGGATCAACAAACGTATGATCAATAATCATCATGCTTTCGCCAGCATCCGACCAGGTCATTTCACCAATTTCTTGATTTTCATCGTTATATAGAGCAAAACGATTGTTTTCTTCTTTAATTTGCATATTCGTTCCCTGCTTTCCGAATATATTTTAGAGCGCCACTTGGACATGAATCAACCACAATCATGTCATTTTCAACACTTCCATTATCTGGAATAATCCATGGTTTCCGGCCAACTTCAAAGACTTCTGGATTGCCGCGAACACAATTACCAATATGTTCACAAATATCTTTATTATAAAAGATATCAATTCCTTCTCCAGTATATTTACGGTAGCCTTCTTCTAATAGTTGTTCTTCCGTGACCGGTTGCCCATCTATTTGGTTTCCTTTCATTGTACAATCTCTCCCCTGTAACTTACTAATATTAAAAACGTACCTTTATTTTATCACTAAGTTAGATATTCAGGCAATTAATTGTTCCGCCTTATTTGCCAATTCGGCGAGCACGTAAAGCGGATAAGATTGACACAGTGTCCACGACTTCTTGTAGCATAGCCCCAAATAGCGCCGGAATGATCCCTGTACTAGCAATTAGCATTAGTAAAACGCAGATAAAAATTCCGATTAACACAGATTGTTTCGCAATTTTCATGGTATCTTGGGCAATTTCGACCGCTTGGCTGACTTTACTTAAGTCATCTTTTAAAATAACAACGTCGGCAGTTTCACTAGCCGCAGTAGCTCCATGAGCGCCCATGGCAATGCCTACGTCTGCAGCAGCGAGCGAAGGTGCATCATTTACACCATCCCCGACCATGATGACCGGATGATTTTCTTTGGGCAATTCTTCTAAAATAGTTAATTTATCTTGTGGTAAACATTCCCCATGAACTTCGGTAATCCCCACTTCTGCAGCAATCGTTTCTGCGACAGATTCTTGATCTCCAGTCAGCATTAAAATTCGCTGAAGATGCATTTGTTGTAATTTTTCCATGGTCTCTTTTGCTTCTGGCCGTACCGTGTCCGTAAAAGTAATTCGACCTAAATATGTGCCATTACGTGAAATATGAATGGTCGTTTTATCAATTTTTTCAGTTGTTTCAGAGTCTTGTGTCACAAAATTCTTTTTGCCTACCCGTATCTCAGCGCCATCCACAAATGCCTTCACACCAGCCCCAGAAACTTCCGCTAAATTTGTGATATTTTTCAATGGGACATCTTGCTTTCTGGCATAAGCAACAATTGATCTAGCTAAAATATGACTTGATTCTTGTTCCACGCTTGCTGCCAATCCCACTAATTCAGCAGCAGTTATTTCAGCATTGATTGGTTGGACTTGATCAACAGAAAGTTGTCCTTTCGTAATCGTACCCGTTTTATCAAACGCAATCGTTTTTGCAGAAGCTAATTTTTCGACCATCGTTCCCGATTTAATAACGACCCCATGACGACTTGAACGACCCATCCCTGCCACTAAAGCGATTGGGGCAGATAGAATCAAAGGACATGGCGAAGCAACGACTAAAACTTCCGCAAAACGTGTCGGACTTTTTGAAACAAACCAAGCAATACCTGCAATTAGATAGGCAACTAGCGTAAAAGGTACCGCATAACGATCTGCTAAACGTACAAAGTGAGCTGGACGTGCCGCAGATTCTTTCACTAAGTTCACAATTGTTTGATATTGACTGTCTGCTACAGTTTTTTCCGCAACCATTTTCAAAGAGCCATCACCATTCACGGAACCAGACATTAACTCGTCACCAGGATTTTTTTCAATTGGTTTTGATTCTCCTGTTAAGGAAGATTCATCAACTGTTGATGTCCCAGTTTTCACCAAGCCATCAACTGGAACTAGTTCCCCTGGTTTTACTACTAATTCATCGCCAACATTGATTTCCTCAACAGAAACATCTTCTAAATTTTCCCCATTCAAGCGATGGGCTTTTTGTGGCGAGTTATCCAATAACGACTTCAGCTCTTGGTTTGCTTTTCCAGCGGCATAGTCTTCTAACGAATCGCCACCAGTCAACATAATTAAAATCATCAAACTGGCCCAGTATTCTCCCACAGCTAAGGTTGCAACGATAGCGGTAATCGCTAAAATATCGACACCATATTTTCCTTCACGTAAGGTTTGAATCATTTCCCAGAACATCATTAACGCCATTACAGAACCTGTTATTAAAATAATGCCATACGCCCAATTTGGCTGCTGTAAAATAAATTCAAATAATAATGCAAAAACGCCTGTTATAATTGTAATCCCTAATTTGGTTACATGCTTCATCTCTTTTTCTCTCCCATCATTCACTTTACATTATTGAGCGTACCTTTTCTGTTTTGAAAAAGAAAGTGAAAACGCCTAAATGAAAACGACTTTCATTATCATAAAATAGTTGCTGTAGCAACGTTTACTTTCTGAAAAGTAGTTATGTAAAAAAAAACACAGACCATCGTTCATTCGCCGATGGTCTGTGTTTTTTATTTCCAAAAATCATCAAAAATTGTAATTGGTAAATGCCGTTTGTGTTGTCCTTTTTGATACCAGTTTTCAATTGTTTGTTGATCTGTTTCTGAGACTTTTTTGCCTTCCAAATAATCATCAATGGCATCATACGTGACACCTAAGGCAACTTCATCTGCAACTAACGGTTTGTCATCTTCTAGATCAGCTGTTGGTATTTTTAGATACAAGGCTTCTGGTGCCCCAAGTTCTTTCAACAAGGCTTTTCCTTGGCGCTTATTTAAACGAAATAACGGTAAAATATCCGCTCCGCCATCGCCATATTTGGTGAAGAAAGCTGTCACATTTTCGGCTGCGTGGTCTGTGCCAATTACTGCGCCAGCATTTTCGCCAGCTACTGCATATTGTGCAATCATACGTTGACGTGCTTTCATGTTCCCTTTATTAAAATCGCTAATTTGAACACCAGCGTTTTCTAGCGAACCAACCATTGCATCCACTGCGGGTTTAATATCCACTCGTAAAGAAACATCTGGCTGGATAAAGGCTAGCGCGGCTTGTGCATCAGCTTCATCTGCTTGCTCACCGTAAGGAAGGCGAATCGCAATAAATTGATACGACATATCTCCTGTTTCTTCGCGCATTTCAGTCATCGCTAATTGTGCTAAGCGCCCAGCCAATGTTGAATCTTGTCCGCCACTAATTCCCAAGACAAAGGTTTTTAAAAAAGGATGTTTAGTTAAATAAGCTTTCAGAAAATCAATACTTTTACGAACTTCTTCTTTTGGATCAATTGTCGGTAAAACACCTAACTCTTGAATGATTTTTTCTTGAAGTGTTGTCATTTCTAGGCCTCCTTATTCACCGTTTCCGTTAAATGTTTAACGTCTTTACGCACTTTTTCCAATAAATTCATTTTGTGGTTCCAACAATCTGTTGAAAGGTCCACTGGATATTTCTGCGGATTCAAGTCCCGCTTGTATTCTTCCCAAAGTGAATCTAAATTTTCTTTTGCATACTGTTTAATTTCATCTAAAGTTGGTAATTCGTACACACGTTTTCCTTCAACAAAAATGTCTTGGAGTACTGGCCGTGCCTCAAAATCACGGACATACTTATTAATAAAGGTATGCACGGGATGGAACATATAAATTTCTTCTTCTTGGCGAGGATCTTCGTTCCAAAGTGTCACATAGTCCCCTTCTGACTTTTTATCAGATTTACGTGTAATACGCCAGACTTGTTTTTTTCCTGGTGTTGTCACTTTTTCAGCATTGCTAGATAGTTTAATGGTATCTTTCATTTGACCATCTTCACCTTCAATTGAAACTAATTTAAACACCGCTCCTAACGCTGGTTGATCATAGGCGGTAATCAGCTTGGTGCCAACGCCCCAGACATCAATTTTTGATTTTTGCATTTTTAGATTCAAAATCGTATTTTCATCTAAATCGTTCGATGCATAAATTTTTGCTTCGGTAAAGCCAGCTTCGTCCAATTGTTCACGAACTCGTTTAGAAATATAAGCCATATCGCCACTATCAATCCGCACACCTAGGAAATTAATTTTATCACCCATTTCTCGAGCCACTCGAATTGCGCTTGGCACTCCCGCTTTCAAGGTATCATACGTATCCACAAGGAAAACACAATCCCGATGTGTTTTGGCATACGCCATGAATGCTTCATAATCATTTCCATACGACTGAACCAATGAATGGGCATGAGTTCCACTAACTGGAATACCAAAAATTTTACCGGCACGAACATTACTTGTCGCGTCCGCCCCACCAATATAGGCGGCTCTTGTGCCCCAAATGGCAGCATCTAATTCTTGGGCCCGGCGTGTTCCAAATTCCAATAAAGGATCATCGCCAATCACAGATTTAATTCGAGCCGCTTTTGTCGCAATTAATGTTTGGAAATTCACCATATTTAGCAAGGCTGTTTCTACCAATTGACATTGTGCCAAAGGACCTTCAATTTGAATTAGCGGTTCGTTATTAAAAACTAAATCCCCTTCTAAAGCAGAGCGTACAGTACATTTAAATTCAAAATTCGCTAAATACGTCAAGAAATCTTCTGGGTATTCTTCAACTTCTCGGAGGTATGCAATATCAGATTCTGTGAACGTTAAATTTTCGAGATAATTGATTAAACGTTCTAAACCGGCAAAAATTGCGTAGCCATGATTAAAGGGCATCTCTCTAAAATAACATTCAAAAACAGCATGTAAATCTGCTCTCCCTAATTCCCAGTATGTTTGCATCATATTGATTTGATACATATCTGTATGCAATGTCAAACTATCATCTGCATATGTATAGTCCATCGTTTCCTACCTCTATTCTTTGTATTAAAAACTTGTTTATATTATAACAAAAAAAATTTTTTTAGCCTAAAATCTGCTTAGACCTCTTTTTCTTTAAAAATAAAAAATTTACTGAAGAAATAATTTAAAACTACTACTACAACTTGTGTAATCATTTTCGCCCAAAACGATGAAAAATGAATGCCATCAATTAGGAGAATCATTAAACCCATATCAGCCACAAAAGATAAAATTCGGTACCAATAAAATAAGCCCATTTCTTTAAAAAAACCAGCTATGCTTTCATGCTTACTTGCGAATACCCAATATTTGTTAGTGAAAAAGGCAAATAAAACAGATAAAAACCAACTAATTGTGTTACTTATCTTGTAATCCAACCCTAACACATTTTGACAAACAAAAAACACAACTAAGTTGACGACAGTCGTTGCACCACCAAAAAATAAATAAGCCAGTACTTCTCGGTATTTACGAAATAATTCTTTCAATTTTCACGCATCCTTTCAACTAATCATTTTATCAAACTTCGGAAAAAAAACCTATCTATTTTGTGTAAAGACACAATTCTCTTGCTAATTTTACTATTTATTAAGTATTTATGAAAAACAGAGTAAAAGAGTAGAGGAAAAGTTCATCCATGAATGAACTTCCCCTCTACTCTTACTCTAATAACATATTGACTCCATTGACCGATAAGTTAAATCAGCATTAGTCCTTTAGCTCAGGAAGTGCTATCCTTTGTCCTTCGATTAATAGAGAATACGTTAAGTCATTTGCCTGCTTGAGCGCGGTTAAGGAATAGCCAGTTTGTTTAGCAACTTTCGCGAGTGTCTCTCCTCTTTTTACTTCATAATACTCAGTAGACTCTGTTTTTGAGTCCCTCGCTTTACCATTTGTTTGCTCTGCTGTCTTCAAAGCATTAGTCACCGATTTACTGATTATTAGTGATTGAAGTAACGCTTGTTCTTTCGGTTCTAGAGAAGTCACCGCTGTTTGCTGAGGAATCGTGATCTTTTGGCCAATATAAAACATTTCTTGAGTCTTTGAATTTTGTTTTAAAATGGCTGTTGCTGACACACCAAACGTCTGGCTAATGGTGGCGAGAGAATCTCCTTTGCTTACTTCATAGACGACCGCTTCTTTTTTTAGCTGTGCCTTGACTGCTTCCTTATCAAACGAAGGTTTCTTTTCTTCTGCCAAATTAGTCACTACTGGTTTTTTCTTTTCTTGATCGTATTCAGTTAATTGATAGGTTTCAATCAACGCATTTAATTTTTTATCGTAATATGTATCCGTTGCATAACGACCTGTTAAAAATTTTGTTGCCTGCTGATAATTCGTCGTGTTTGCTTTCAAAACGCCGTGATAAAACGTCGGATTACCCGCCAGCCCATTGATGATTAATTTACTATAGTCTGTTAATGACTCTTTATAGGAAGGATACTGACGAAAATCGGCATGAATGGTGGTCATCTTCCCTTTACCATCATCTTCTTGTGTGGAAAAGCTGACACTTTGACCTTGATAAGCGCCTTTAATGCCAAACAAATTATAATTTGGCGCCACCGCTAACGCACTATTGCCTGAGCCACTCTCTAAAATAGCTTGAGCTATCATGACAGAAGCGTATAGATTATGTCGCTGACCAATAACTCGTGCTTCTTCACCGATTTTTCTAATAAACTCAGAAGTAGAAGCATTTTCTTGGACAACAAAATTTGCCTCAGCTTGTTGTTGAATGCCTGCTTGCTTTTCCTTTTCTTGACTATTGTTCATCTCTGAATGTACCAATGGCTCTTTGGTCTTTTCAGTTAATGTAGAATTTTGTGATTCCTGATTATGAGGCGGCTTTTCAGTGAGTGTTTTACGCTTTTCAGACGTTGGTTGCTCACTTTGTAACGATTCGGTTGGTTTAGTACTAGCAATTGTCTTTTCTTGTGGCGGTGAACTATTTTCAGGTTCTGAAGGTTTCATATTATTTTCCCGCTGGTCACTGTTGTCATTTTGTGTTGAACTTTCTTGTTGTTCAGACGAACTTATTATTGTTTCGTTCTCCGTTGAAGAAGTAAGGGTTCTTTGGTCTTGATTGACTTGGTCCGCTATTTTTTCTTCCAACACTAGCTGTCGGCTTCTGTCACTCGTTTCGATCTCTTCTTGAGCGATTAATGGTTCCGAATTGTAGTAACTGATGCCCACGTAAGTTCCTAAGACTCCAATATATACCAACTTCAAATATCTTGCCTTTCTTTTTTTCATTGCATTTCTCCTTCATTTACCTCTTTATTTCTGCTAATAATTGCTCTATCTGTTGGTACATTCCATTTGATTCATTCTTGATGGTCAGCATTTGTTCACAATAAGCTTGGTACTCACTTGCCACTTGCTTCATGCGCGTTAAAGTTGCTAGACGTTGTGCCAGTTCTTCATGAACTGTTGCAACTTGTTGGTTAGCTTGAGCAATTGTTTCTTTTGCTTGACGCTTGGCTTCTAATAACACTTCGCCAATTTCTTTTTGAGAAAGCGTAACGGCTGTGTCTAAATTCTCTTCACTGGTCTGTCTCTGTTGCATCTTTTCTTCAGACAATTGTTTCTGTAAAGAAGTGATAGTTGCTTTTTTATCACTTAACGTTTCTTTAACATGTTTAAGTTGAACATCTTTTTCGACTACTTGTTTTTGTAATGATTCCACTTCATTGGTTTGCATTAATAATTGCTCCGTTAGCTTTTTAACGGATTGCTGATAAATTTGATTTTCTTCTTCTAATTTTTCAACAAAAGAAAATGATTCTTCTGACAGTTCAGTCGGCACTTCTTGCTTGACCTGCTTAACTTTTGCAGCTTGCTCTTTTGCATAAACAACCTCGTCATCAAAGATTGCTTCTTCTGTTATCTTTGGTTGTGCTTTCACCGATTGTTCATTTTCAAAATCCGGTATCTTCTCATACTCCCCATCTTCATTGTTTTTAGTCAAAAATTGCCACATCTTTTTCTCCCCCTTCGTACCTTTTACACCGTTAACATATAGCCTTTTGAGCGAATTGTTTTGATATACTGTGGTTTGTTCACATCTTGCTCAATTTTTTTGCGCAAATGGAAAATCACATTAGCAACACGGTATTTCCGTTCATTCGCAGTATCTTTCCAGACATTTTTGTAGAGTTCTTCATATGTAATTGTTTGCCCTGCGTGTTTGTATAAATACTCTATTGTGAAAAATTCCAATTTTGTTAAAAGAATTTCTTCTCCACTTCCCAAGCAAACACTCAAATTTGGGGCAATTAAATACAATCTCTCAGAAAGATTCTTAGTAACTGTTTGTTCCTGGTTTGCACTAGCTAGTTTAGGATAAAAACGTCTTTTTACACGTTGCAATAAATTACTCATGCTTAACACGCATTCTTGACGATCATAAGATTGATCAAAAACCCCATCTGCACCTAATTGTAAATAAATAATTCGATTGACTTTACTAATTGCTTCTGTCCGAGAAAATAACCAAATCGGCAAGTCTGACTGCTTGCGAATCGTCATTAATAACTCACAACAAGTATTTACTTGTTGGTGGTCAGTCACTTCAATCACTAGTCCATCAATATGGTGCAAATGAAGAAGGATATTTGTGCCTTGGATGATCTGACAGTCTACTTGATTACTAACAAACCAATTTTGACAGTATTCGTTTGTTTCAGTTGTCAAAGGGACGACACCAATTGTATATTTTTCCATTTTTTCACCTCAATCTTCCTAACATTCTCCTTTAAAATATAATAATTTTTATTTATATTCTATTAATAAATAAAAATTACCAACTACTAGTTTTCAAAAAATGATTGTTATTACTAAATTTTATCGAATAAAAACAAGGCTGTCTAGCTAAAACGAAGCCTTTAAATTATCATCTTTTTTGTTAAATGAGCAAATATTTGAGAAAATACTCCAAGTAAGGTTATTATTCAGTTTATTTATTCTTTATGTAAAAAAAAGCTTACGATTTTTCAATCGTAAGCTTTTAGAATACTTTTTTTATTTTTACATCATACCGCCCATGCCCATTGATGGATCCATCATAGGAGCTGGTGCAGCTGGTTCTGGTTTGTCTGCAACAACTGCTTCAGTTGTTAATAATAAAGCTGACACAGAAGCTGCATTTTGTAATGCAGAACGAGTTACTTTTGTTGGGTCAACAATACCGGCTTCAACCATGTTTACCCATTCACCGTTAGCGGCATTGAATCCGATACCTAAGTCAACATTTTTTAGTTTGTCAACAATCACTGATCCTTCATAACCAGCGTTTTCAGCGATTTGACGGATTGGTTCTTCTAATGCACGAACGACAATCTTGATTCCTGTTGCCACATCGCCCTCAGCTTCAAGTGCAGCGACTTTACCAATTACATTGACAAGTGCGGTACCACCACCAGAAACCATGCCTTCTTCCACTGCGGCACGTGTTGCGTTTAATGCATCTTCAATTCGTAATTTTAATTCTTTTAATTCTGTTTCAGTTGCAGCACCGACTTTAACGACAGCAACCCCGCCAGCTAATTTAGCTAAACGTTCTTGTAATTTTTCACGATCAAAATCAGACGTTGTTTCGCCGATTTGGTTTTTAATTAAATGAACACGTGCATCAATGGCATCTTTTGAGCCAGCACCTTCAACAATTGTTGTGTTATCTTTGTCGACAACTACTTTGCTAGCATTTCCTAAGTTTTCAATGGTTGTGTCTTTTAACTCTAACCCTAAGTCGTCAGTGATTACTGTACCACCTGTTAAAATAGCAATATCTTCAAGCATCGCTTTGCGGCGGTCACCAAATCCTGGCGCTTTTACTGCGACAACATTAAATGTACCACGGATTTTGTTCAACACTAATGTTGGTAATGCTTCCCCATCAACATCATCTGCAATGATCAATAGTGGACGGCTTTGTTGTAAAATTTGTTCTAATAAAGGTAAAATATCTTGAATATTTGAGATTTTTTTGTCGGTGATTAAGATATATGGATTTTCTAAAACAGCTTCCATTTTATCATTGTCAGTAACCATGTATTGAGATAAATAACCGCGGTCAAATTGCATTCCTTCAACCACATCTAATTCTGTTTCAATCCCTTTTGATTCTTCAATGGTAATTACGCCATCATTACCAACTTTTTCCATTGCATCAGCAATTAATTGGCCGACTTTTTCAGAACCTGATGAAACAGCAGCGACTTGTGCAATCGCTTCTTTTGAATCAACTACAGATGAAATATTGTGTAATTCTTCTACTGCTGTTTTTGTTGCTAATTCAATCCCACGACGAATACCTAATGGGTTAGCTCCAGCAGTTACGTTTTTTAAGCCTTCACGAACAATGGCTTGTGTCAAAACAGTCGCTGTTGTTGTTCCGTCACCAGCAATATCATTCGTTTTAGAAGCAACTTCTGAAACTAATTTTGCGCCCATGTTTTCGAAATGATCTTCTAATTCAATTTCCTTAGCAATTGTTACCCCATCGTTAGTAATCAATGGTGAACCGAATGATTTTTCTAAAACAACGTTACGACCTTTAGGGCCTAATGTTACTTTCACTGTATCTGCTAATACATCTACTCCGCGTAGCATTGCTGCACGTGCATCTTCTGCAAATTTAATCTCTTTTGCCATGATTTCTTCACCTCATAATTTTTTTCTTCTATTATATTATTCTGTAAAAGTTGTTTATTATTCAACAGTAGCAATAATGTCTTTGGCTGATACAATTAAGTATTCTACGCCTTCGTATTTCACTTCTGTTCCTGAATATTTTTCAAACATTACTGTGTCACCAATTTTTACTTCCATCGGAACTTTTGTGCCATTTTCAAGCACACGACCTTCACCTACTGCGATAACTTCACCTGTTTGTGGTTTTTCTTTTGCAACGGATGCAAGAACAATTCCTCCAACAGTTTTTTCTTCTTCTTTCGCGACTCTAATTACGACGCGATCGCCTAATGGTTTTAACACAATAAATCCCTCCAAATAAAAGTTTTCGCTTATTTTAGCACTCGATACACAAGAGTGCTAACTCACACTACTTATAATACTCATTTCACTCTAAAAATGCAAGTATTTTCTCTCTTTTTCTTGTCAATTATAAGATACGCATTTTTTAAGTATTCTTTTTTCATGGAATGTTTTTCCAATTCTTTAATTCATGGTAAAATAAATTGACTACGATTGGAGGCGAATAAAATGAAACAACGTTTACTTACAGCACTAATAGCAACATTCGTTTATTTTGTGATAGCGAATTTAGGAAATCTTGTTTTCAGTGTCACAGAAGGGATTGTTTCGACACTTTGGGAATCTCTTTTCTTTTTCTTATTCGTTTTTCTTTTATTAGGATATCGCAATAATCGTAAAAAATAATTATAGAAAGGATTAACCATGACCTTAAGAAAATCAAGTTTATTTATTTTAGTCACATATATTATCGCTTTTTTCGGGCCGTTACTTTTTTCTGGTATTTCCCCTAATGCAGCGATTAATGTGACAACTGCTCTCTACATTATTGGCGCCCTTGTAATGATTGGCATCTTTTTAAAAACAACAGAACCTTCTCCTTTAGAGGAAACAGCAACCTTGAAATCACCTATTTTTATTTTTTTATTAGGTGTTAGTGGTATTTTCATTGCTATGCTGATACAAGGAATTACTTTTGCCATTGAAGTAGCCATCACAGGAGAACAAGCTACTTCTCAAAATACACAAGCCATTGTAGCGGTGATTTTGGCAAACCCTTTATTTATTTTGGCAACTACTATTGGTGGTCCGATTATGGAAGAATTCGTCTTTCGTTATGCATTTATCCATTTAATCCAGCCTTTTACAAATTTCTGGATTGCGGCTACTGTTAGTTCGGCGATTTTTTCACTCGCACATGCCGATGGTCACTTTTTTGTTTATTTCTTTATGGGATTTTTCTTTGCTCTTTTGTACAAGCAAACTGGAAAAATTTGGACCTCAATTATTGCCCATTGCGGCATGAATACGATTGTGATTATTGTTCAACTACTTTTGCATAATGGTGCAATTCAATAAGAAAAGGGCCTTCGTCTAAACGACTAGGCCCTTTTCTTTTGCTTATTCTTCTTCGTCAATCAATTCGTTGTCATGATGTAAGAAATAAATTAATGTTTGTAATTCGTTGGTTAAGTCAACATTTTGAATTAATACTTCAGGTGGCGCTACTAAACGCGCAGCCGTAAAGTTTAGAATTCCTTTAACCCCTGCTTCGGCAAGTTTGTTCACAACTTCTTGCGCTTTGCGAGCTGGAATAGTTAAAATAGCTACTTCGATTTGTTGAACACGGATTTGTTCCATCATATCTTCCATTGGATAAACCGGAATACCGTCAACAATGCGTCCCACAATATCTTCATTCACATCAAATGCGCAACTTATACGAATACTGTTGCTTTGATGGAATTTGTACTTTAATAAAGCACTTCCTAAATTACCAACCCCGATTAATGCGACATTGGTTAACTCATCTTCATTCAATGTTTTTGCAAAAAAGTTCATTAAGTTTTCAACATCATAGCCGTACCCACGTTTACCTAATTCACCAAAATATGAAAAGTCACGACGAATAGTCGCACTGTCTACTTGTACCGCTTCACTTAATTCAGTTGATGAGACTTTATTTTTTCCTGTATCATGTAACATTCTTAAGTAGCGATAATATAAAGGAAGGCGTCGCGCCGTTGCTTTTGGAATAACTTGATCTTTCACAATTGGACCTCCAATACTTTCACTTAAATCTTATCCATTAACATAATAGCAGTTTTTCACAATAAAAAGCAATTCTATGGCTCAAAAATAGCATTTTTCTTCAAAAGTTTGTGATAAAAGGTATAAACCTTCACAAAGCATTTTTTGATACGTGCTATTTTAACAGATTTTATGCTACACTAAGGGCAATGAATTTAGAAATGAGGACTACTGATGATTTTATTACAAGCAAATCAAGTTGCCCGGCATTTTGGCTCGGAAACATTGTTTGAAAACATACATTTAGAAATTGCAACCAAAAGTCGGATTGCCTTAGTTGGTCGTAACGGTGCTGGAAAATCGACTTTTTTAAAAATCATTGCAGGCATTGATGCTCCCGATAGCGGAACCATTGCCAAAAATAAAACCGCTACGTTAGGTTATTTAGCTCAAAATACTGGCTTGGAATCAGATAAAACCGTTTGGGAAGAAATGACAAAAGCCTTTGCTGACATCCTAGAAATGGAACAGCGTATGCGAGAATTAGAAACCAAAATTAGTGAAATGGATCCAACCACTTCCGTTTATGAAGGAATTTTAAAAGAGTACGATCAATTGCAACATACGTTTTCCGAAAAAAATGGCTATGGCTATGAAAATGAAATTCGCTCAGTCCTTCACGGCTTCGGCTTTGATGAATCGTTTTACACAAAAGATATTCAAACTTTATCTGGTGGTCAAAAAACCCGGCTTGCCTTAGCGAGAATGCTTTTACAAAAACCAGACATTTTAATTCTGGACGAGCCTACAAACCACTTAGATATCGAGACGCTTTCTTGGCTGGAATCTTATTTGCCAAGTTATGCCGGCGCCCTATTGATTGTTTCCCACGATCGTTATTTTTTAGATAAGGTAGTTAATGAAGTTTATGAACTGAGCCGCAAAAAAATGACTCACTACAAAGGAAACTATTCCAAATACTTAGAGTTAAAAGCAGAACAATTAGCTAGTGAATGGAAAGCGTATGAAAAGCAACAAGAAGAAATCAATAAGTTAGAAGATTTCGTTGCCAAAAATCTGGTTCGTGCATCTACAACGAAACGTGCGCAAAGTCGCCGAAAAGTATTAGAAAAAATGGATCGTTTAGACCGACCTCAAGGAGATGAAAAATCGGCGCATTTTCTTTTCGATAGTGAAAAAGTCTCGGGAAATGTTGTTTTACAAGTCGAAGATGCCGCTATTGGCTACGACCAAGACCATATTTTATCCGAACCTATTCACTTGGATATTCGTCGCAAAGAAGCCATTGCCTTAGTCGGGCCGAACGGAATTGGTAAATCCACTCTCTTGAAATCAATTATTGACCGCATTCCTTTCATTAAAGGAAGTAAAACTTTTGGCACCAATGTTTCTGTAGGTTACTATGACCAAGAGCAAGCGAATTTACATGGCAACAAAACAGTCTTAGCGGAATTATGGGATGAACACCCAACCACACCTGAAAAAGAGATTCGTAGTGTTTTAGGCGGCTTTCTCTTCAGTGGAGATGATGTTGAAAAAACGATTCCTTTATTAAGCGGTGGCGAAAAAGCACGGGTGGCATTAGCAAAGTTAGCGATGGATCGTGACAATTTCTTGATTCTCGATGAGCCAACCAACCACTTGGATATCGATAATAAAGAAGTTTTAGAAAATGCGCTGATTGATTATGAAGGAACCATCCTCTTCGTTTCCCATGACCGTTACTTTATCAATCGAATTGCAACAAAAGTTGTTGAACTTTCTGAAAAAGGTAGCAAACTTTATTTAGGCGACTATGATTATTATTTAGAAAAGAAACAAGAGGAAGAAGAAATCGCTGCTCTCCTAGCTAATCAAGAAGCGGTGAAAAAACCCGAACCAGTCACAGCCAAAAATACCTTTTATCAAAACAAGGAGCAACAAAAATTACTCCGTACTTTGCAAAGAAAAATAACACAAGTCGAAGAAAATCTTGCTCAGTTAGATACGACAATTGCACAATTAGAAGCACAAATGAGTCAACCAGACATTCTAGAAAATCATGTTGAATTGCTGGCCTTAAACCAACAATTAGATGAAGCTCGTCAGCAACAAGATGAACTACTTGAGCAATGGGAAAATTTCAGTTTAGAATTAGAAGAAATGGAAAATA
Organism: Enterococcus sp. DIV1337a; assembly: GCF_051712285.1. NCBI lineage: Bacteria > Bacillati > Bacillota > Bacilli > Lactobacillales > Enterococcaceae > Enterococcus > Enterococcus sp. DIV1337a. The sequence goes on from NZ_JBIOOP010000001.1 coordinate 1,980,530, forward strand.
ACAATTAACGGAGGGATTCACTATGGCTTCCAAAAAAATTAGTTTAACGAAGCCCAAATATCAACAAATCGCCGTTGATGTTGCGGAAAAAATTGCAGAGGGCAAATTACATGTTGGAGATAAAATCCATGCCCGTTCTACCCTGGCTAACCAATACCAGGTGTCGCCAGAAACAGCCCGCAAAGCCATTATCGTTTTAGTCGATTTAGAAATCGTTAAAGCCAAACACGGCAGTGGCTTCTATGTAGCATCAAAAGAAAAAGCGCAGGACTTTGTAACACAATATCAAGACGTTCAAACGATTGCTGAAATTAAAGAAGAATTGCTAGATAGCGTAGCCAAACAAAAAGAAGAACTTACTCATTTTTCTAGCATTCTAGATACTCTTGTTGAACAAACAAAGCGTTTTGATTCTTTCAATCCAATGAATCCCTATTCATTAGTTTTAACAGAAGAAGCTGCTTATCTTGAGGCAACGATTAGCGAAATGAATTTTTGGCAAAATACCTCGGCAACCATCATCGCTATCAAACACAAAGAAGAGCTTCTGGTCTCACCTGGTCCATATGCAAAGATTTCGTTGAACGACACGCTTTATTTTGTTGGACATGACGAATCAACCTTACAACGTGTCCAAAATTTCTTTTATCCTTAAACAAAAAAGTGACTACTTATCTTGCGATAAATAGTCACTTTTTTTATTTATTTTTTCTATTTTTCATAAAAAACCTTTATAAAACCTAGTTAAAGCACTGTTTTTCTTCGTTTTCAGAAAGATTTTCATCTAATTTGACAAAGTGACAACTTTATAGTAGTCTGGTGTAGTCACTTTTTTATTGAGGAGGAACAATGATTTGCCAAAAGTAAAAGTAAATCACCTTACCAAGATCTTTGGTAAGAAAACCAAACCGGCACTTGAAATGATTCGTGCCAACAAAAGCAAAACAGAAATTTTAGAAAAAACCGGTGCCACAGTCGGTGTTTATGATGTAAATTTCGAAGTTGAAGAAGGCGAAATTTTCGTTATTATGGGGTTATCAGGAAGTGGGAAATCGACATTAATTCGTTTATTAAATCGTTTGATTGAACCAACTTCAGGAAATATTTATATTGATGGACAGGATATTTCTTCTTTAGATAAAGAAGGATTACGTGAAGTACGTCGAAATAAAATGAGCATGGTTTTCCAAAACTTTGGTCTTTTCCCCCATCGAACTATCTTAGAAAATACGGAATACGGTTTAGAAATCCGTGGCGTTCCTAAAGAAGAACGCCAAGCAAAAGCTGAAAAAGCCTTAGAAAATTCTAGCTTAATTGCTTTTAAAGACCAATTACCTAGTCAACTATCTGGTGGGATGCAACAACGTGTCGGCCTTGCTCGTGCCTTGGCTAATGATCCAGAAATTTTATTAATGGACGAAGCGTTCTCTGCTCTTGATCCGTTAATTCGGCGTGAAATGCAAGATGAACTATTAGATTTACAAGAAAATGTCAAAAAAACCATTATCTTTATCACACATGATTTGAATGAAGCCCTACGAATTGGGGACCGAATCGCCTTGATGAAAGATGGTCAAATTATGCAAATCGGGACTGGGGAAGAAATTTTAACTAACCCAGCCAACGAATATGTACGGACCTTCGTGGAAGATGTGGATCGTTCAAAAGTCTTAACTGCCCAAAATATTATGGTACCTGCATTAACTACTAACATTGAAATTGATGGCCCAACTGTTGCTTTAAAACGGATGCGTCAAGAAGAAGTGAGTATGTTACTAGCCGTGGATAAAAAACGCCAACTAAAAGGTGTGGTACGCGCAGAAAAAGCTTTAGAAGCGCGTAAAAACGGGACTTCTCTTGTAGAATGTGTGGATCCAGAAATCCAAACAATCGATAAAGATATGTTGGTAAATGATATTTTCCCACTGATTTATGATGCACAAACGCCTCTTGCCGTGACTGATAACGGCAAACTATTAGGCGTGGTCATCCGTGGTAGCGTACTTGAAGCACTTGCAGAAACAGAGGTGAACGAACATGAATAAGTATCAATTACCTGTCGCGTCTTGGGTTGAAAGTTTTACTGATTGGTTAACTTCAACATTTGCTGGATTATTCAGCGTATTACAAGCTATTGGTCAAAGTGTAATGGACAACATTACTGCATTACTAACAGCCGTACCGCCACTTGTGCTGATCGTGCTCTTAACGATTGCTGCTTTCTTTATTTCTAATAAAAAAATTGGCTTAAGTTTATTCACGTTTATCGGCTTAATGTTTATCTATAATCAAAACTTATGGAACGATTTAATGAGTACCGTTACGTTAGTTTTACTTTCTAGTGTTATTTCCATTATCATTGGTGTGCCGCTAGGGATTTTAATGGCGAAAAGCGAAAAAGCCAAGAGTATCATTACACCGATTTTGGACTTCATGCAAACAATGCCTGGTTTCGTTTACTTGATTCCAGCCGTTGCATTCTTCGGAATTGGTATGGTTCCTGGGGTCTTCGCCTCTGTTATCTTCGCTTTACCACCAACCGTGCGCTTTACGAATTTAGGAATTCGCCAAGTACCAAATGAACTTGTTGAAGCAGCTGATTCTTACGGTAGTACTGGCTGGCAAAAATTATTCAAATTAGAATTACCTTTAGCCAAAAACACGATTATGGCTGGTGTTAACCAAACCACAATGCTAGCTCTATCAATGGTAGTTATTGCTTCAATGATTGGTGCGCCTGGATTAGGACGTGGCGTCCTTTCCGCTTTACAACGTGCACAAGTCGGGAACGGTTTCGTAAATGGTGTGGCTTTAGTTATTTTAGCGATTATCATTGACCGTTTTACTCAACATTTAAATAATAAAAAAGCAGCCCCTAAAGCAGCTGGTGCCACCTCTAAAAAGAAAAAATACGGGATTATTGCAGCGGTTGTTGTAGTTGTCGCTGGCTTAGTTGGTGCTTCAATTTTTACAACAACAAATGATAAGCAAATTTCCCTTTCTTATGTGGAATGGGATACCGAAGTAGCCTCCACACATGTGGTTGCCGAAGTCTTAAAAGATATGGGGTATGATGTTAAAACGACTCCTTTAGATAACGCAATTATGTGGGAATCTGTAGCTAAAGGTGAAACAGATGCCATGGTTGGTGCGTGGCTGCCAGGAACTCACGCAGAGCAATATAAACAATATAAAGATAAATTAGACGACCTCGGTGAAAACCTTAAAGGTGCGAAGCTAGGAATTGTCGTCCCTTCTTATATGGATGTTGATTCTATCGAAGATTTATCTGATCAAGCTGGGAAAAAGATTACTGGAATTGAACCTGGTGCTGGTGTTGTTGCAGCAGCAGAGAACACTAAAGAAGCTTATCCTAATTTGAAAGATTGGTCTGTTGAAACTTCTTCATCAGGTGCCATGACTGTTGCCTTAGGACAAGCAATTAAAAACAACGAAGATATCGTTATTACTGGCTGGTCTCCTCACTGGATGTTTGCAAAATATGATTTAAAATATTTAACTGATCCAAAAGGCACTATGGGCGGCGAAGAAGCGATTCACACAATGGCTCGCCAAGGCCTAAAAGAAGATCAACCAGAAGCTTACAAAGTGTTAAATAATTTCCATTGGACAACTAAGGATATGGAATCAGTCATGTTAGAAATTAACGAAGGCAAAGACCCACAAGAAGCTGCACGCGATTGGGTTGATTCACATAAAGACCAAGTGGCAGAATGGAAAAAGTAATTCTGGATAAATGACTTCCCCATTTATTAAAAGAGGCCGTTGAACAAATTGTTCAACGGCCTCTTTTTTCGTAAAAAAACCACTCAGTTGGGTAGACTGAGTGGAAAGGAGTTATTTTTACTTGAGGAGTAAAAATGAAAAGTGTTTATGTTGGGTGTTTTGTTGGTATGCTTATATATTAACGAGAACCTGTGAATAATTTGTGACGAAAACCTTGGAAATTTGCTACGAATTACTTAAAAAAGTTTAAATGTGTATCACCCTAGTTAATCGATACAGTGATTATTTCTTTTTAGCATTTTGGATGGCTTTAAATAATGTTGAAAATTGTCCTTTGAAAGACATCACATCATCAAAGATATCGACACCATCATTTAACATTTTGACGGTAACCCAGCCAAGCGCTTCCGTAATTGCTACCGCAACTGAAGCATTAACCATGCCACCAGTCACCGTTCCGACAACAGGAATCACTTTTAGAATATTTCCGACTGCGCTCTTACCTAAACTAACTACTACTAATTCTTTGGTTAAACTTTTACCTAAGCTTTCAGACCAAGATTGACCAAAAATTTTATGCAGCCGTGACATCATAGTTAATTGAACAGGTACCAGTAAAAAAGCATCCGAAAATGGAATTGGTGAAAACCCAATAATTGCTGCTGACAATGCAGCAAAATGAATCGTTTGATGACTTTTCTTTTTCACGTCAGGTGAAACACCAGCCAAAAATTCATCAAATACTTTGTCGAATTGTGTTTGACTATTCGTTACTAATTGTTCTGCTTTACCTTTAGAAGTGGCGAAAGCATTCATTATGGCCGTAGATGTTTTTTGTGGAAATTTTTTCAAGACATCTTGAAAAAAAGAACGAAATTCTGGATCTTCGATTTCTTCATTCAATTGCTTAGTTTCTTGTTCTGCTAATTCTTGTTTTTCAAGCTCTTCAAAAAGTTCTTGTTTCTTTTTGTTTTTATGTTTTTTTCTTCTCATCTAATAAACTCCTTTATCTATCAATATGTAGAAACAAAGTATAACATAGCCCCTGGTTAATTCTCGTTTAGATGATTTGAAAAGCTAGAACTTATCTGTTTTTTAAACAAATAGAAATGTTCTAGCTTTTTCAAAAAATCAGCTATTTTGTTTGTTCTTCACCGCAATACACTGTCAAGTGTTTAGGCAAAATTTCCAGCGTAATTGGCAGAGCAGCTCCTTCATCACCATCTACATTAGTGGTTAATTCTTCTTGGTTTTCTAAGGAGATTGTCCCTTCTTTAAACGTTAGATAAGCTAAATTATCGGTGGACTGGTCGACTCCTTTTAACAGATCTGGAACTGCTTTTACTGCATCCCATAATGATTGATCTTTTAAATAAACCAAATGAAGTTTGCCATCATCCACTTGGGCCTCTGGTAATAATGTTTCAAACCCACCGATTGAATTCGTTAAGCCAACTAAAACGGTACTACTTTCAATAGTTTGCTCTTTTTGATCCAATCTTAAATGAAAGGGATACGTTTGAGCATTCGCCAAATGTTTGGCACCTGAAATAAAATAAGCAAGTTTTCCTAACTTCGTTTTTTGTTCAACATCCACGTCGTTAATTGACTCTGGAATCGTCCCAATCGCAACGACATTCATAAAGTAGTCGTCATTGATTTTCCCCACATCTAAAGCACTGGTTTTTTCTAAATTTAATTGTTGAATCGCTTCTTCAGGATCCATCGGTAAATTCAAAGCTCGCGCTAAATCGTTCACCGTTCCTAAAGGGAAAAAGCCAAATTTTGGACGGTAAGCTTGCTCTGCCAACCCGCTAATTCCTTCATTAACGGTTCCATCTCCCCCCATTACGAAAACACTGTCGAAGTGACTTTCTGCAGCTTCACGGGCAAATTGTTCTGCATCGCCGCCTTTTTCTGTTTGTTTCACTACAACTTCATCAAATAACTGCTTTAATTTTTCTTCTGCTAACGTTTCAAATTCTTTGGCTTTTTCACCACCAGAACTGGGGTTAACAATTAAAACTGCTTTTTTCACTGGCTCCACTCCTCATTTCGTAACTAAATCATTTAATTCCTTACAATTATTATAAAAGATATCTTTGATTCTGGCGAAAAATATGCTGACACTTGCTTAACAAACAAGCATTCCTGCGCCTCACTACTTTTCAAAACGTTCTTTAAAGCAATAGGCAAAATAATAGAACAATTTCCAAAAATCTTGCCAAACTTTTGGATCCATCCCCGTCAATTCATGAATTCGTTTCAAACGGTAATTCAATGTATTTCGATGGATATGTAATCCTTGTGAGGTTTCATTGATGTTTAAGTTATGATTGGCGAAAAAAATAACGGTTTCATAGTATTCATCATAAAACGTCTGGATGGTTTCAAAAAAATCCAATTCAATATGAAAAGGAAAATTAAAAATTCCTTGAATGAAAAAATCTTCTGCTTGGTAAAGCTTGGCCTTTTCTAATTGGAGAAACGATAGAAGTAAATACGTGTTTTGTGCCTCTTGGACCATTTGTTGAATCGTGTCTTTTTCCGAACTTATTACAAGATATTCTGTTACTGACTTTGTTATCTGAGGTGGTTCAGAAGTAATCACCAGATAACAATTCTCCCATTCAAATATTTCATGGTTAGGATAATAACTGGATAATAAGCGCTTATCTTTGGTTAGTACACAATGATTTTGGTCATCTAATTGAAGGTTATATAATTCCAATGCTTCAAGTTTTAAGGCTTCTGAGTAAGTAGAATCAACATGCATTAAGTGCTGGATAAACTGATTTTTTTGTTTTTTCTTTTTTTCGCGTTCTTGTTGTGTATTTAACTCTTCTGTCAGTAAAAGAACAATCGAACGCACAAGCTTGGTAAATTTGCGCACCTCGTCTGGTTCCCCTGAAATGCCTACGACACCTAAAATGTGATTATTCAAAATAATCGGTTCATTGGTGCCTTTTTTCTCTAAAGAAGTATCTTTATAAATTTCAATGTTTTTTCGTTCGTTGATGGCTCTTTCTGCCCCACGATGGCGCTCCCCAATTCGAGCAGGATCTCCACTTGCAATAATTTTTCCTCGTTCATCCATAATATTGATGTTATAAGGAATATCTGCCATCAACTTTTCAACAATTTTATTTGCTTGGATTTTGTCTAATTTTAACATTGCTATCGCCAACTTTCTAAAAAGCGAGTAGCGTTTGGGACATAAGCCGCAATGACTTATGTCCCAAACGCTTAATTCTTCAGATCAACGACTGAACATCTTTATTTCAGCTTTCATTACTGATGATACCATGGTTAGTTCTTAGTCACAAGGCACCAGCTGTAATGTACGAGCAATATTTTCAACGGTTCTTTCTAAGTTAACTGGTCCATTTTTCAATGCTGCTTCCAATGGTTCGGCTTTGGCCAAAATTCCAAAAATAGCCGTCATCCCTTCTTCATAAAGGACATCCACATCTTTGCCGATATAGCCAGCACAAGCGAAAACCGGTTTTTGATACTTCTTGGCCAAACGTGAGACGCCATAAGGGGCTTTGCCGAATTTTGTTTGAAAATCCATCCCACCTTCACCAGTAAAGACATAATCAGCGGCTTTTATTTTTTCTTCTAATTGATTCACTTCTACGACAATATCAATCCCTGGGCGTAACTGAGCTTTCGTGAATGCTAGTAACCCTGCACCCAAACCACCAGCAGCTCCTGCGCCTGGCATCATCTCAACATCAATGCCGACCTCTTTTTTGATAATCGCTGCATAATGGGCTAAGTTTTTATCTAATTGAGCCACCATTTCTTCTGTCGCACCTTTTTGCGGACCAAAGACATGAGACGCCCCTGTTGGCCCTGTTAGTGGGTTATTCACATCACTTGCTACTAGAACTTCGGTAGCAAAAATACGTTGATCAAACTCTGTTAAATCGATCTGCGCCAGTTTATCTAATGCACCACCGCCACGTGTCAATTCTTGCCCTTCCTTGTCTAACAAACGCGCACCAAGTGCCTGAATCATACCTGCACCCCCATCATTTGTCACGCTACCACCAATACCGATAATGATTTTTTTTGCCCCATGATTGAGCGCATGTTGAATCATTTCTCCTGTACCATAAGTAGAAGTGATCAAGGGATTACGTTCTGCTGCTTTGACCAATTCAATTCCGTTGGCTTTCGCCATTTCAATGACCACCGTTTCTTGGTCACCTAATAAGCCGTAATAGGTTTCAACGATTTGATCAGGAAGCGGTCCTGCCACACGCACTGGTACTCTTATGCCTCCTGTTGCATCCACTAAGGAATCCACCGTTCCTTCCCCGCCATCTGCCATCGGGACATGTTGAATGTCTGCATCTTTAAATACAGCTAAAATCCCTTTTTCCATTGCCAGACAGGCTTCTTTTGCACTCATACTTTCTTTAAATGAGTCTGGAGCCAAAACAAATTTTTTCGTCATCTTTTCGCGCCTACTTTCCAACTAGTTTAAAATAAAGCCATATAAAATGGTTGCAATAATCGTCATTACCCCACCGACACACATTTCATAAGGAATCACTCGAATTCTTTCTTTAATCGTCATATTCATACTTTGTGCCGTAATATGGAAATAATTGCCTTGAGGAACACTATCAATCACAGTTGCCCCAGTATGCACCATGACTGCTGCTGAAAGTGAAGATGTGCCCATATCTAAAATCGCTGGTCCAAAAGAACCTGTCGCTAAAATAACCGCTGTGGATGTTGAACCAACTGCTAAGCCCATTAAAATACCAGAAATCGGTGCCAAGAAGGTTCCAGAAATTCCCATAACAGAAATTAAGTGGACAATTTGTGTTGATAAATCAGAAACAGAAATTAATCCAGCAATTGCACCTGCACCAATTAAAATTAAAACGGTATCGGTTACTCTCTTCAAGCCAGAAGATGCATAAAAGGCCAGTTGTTTTGTTTGCCCAATCGCAATTGTCCCAACAACTGAGGCGAACGGCAAAATATACAGAGCATCAATATTCAAACTTTTGATGAAAGAAATATTTAAAACGGCACCAATCGGATTAAGTAATAATAAGACAATCGCTAACACTGGCGCGATTAACGCCTTTTTCAAAGGTAATAATTCTTTTGTTTGTTCCTCCACAAGATCCGTCTCTTTGACCATTGATCCTTTGCTTCTCATGATATTTGCAAGAACAACAGCTGTAATTAAACCAAAGACGGCTGGAATAAAGCCAGCAATCATAACGTCACTTAGAGGTAAATCAAAGCCGTTCGCCGCTGCAATAGTATTTGGATTAGGCGAAATAATATTGCCCGCTTTGCCGCCACCTGATAAAGCAATCAATAATGATAACTTACTGATACCCGTACTTTTCCCAACGGATAGAGCAATCGGGGCAACGATTAACACTGCAACAGGAATGAATACGCCCACTGCTGTAATTACCATTGTGGATAATGCCAAAGATAAAATAGCTTTTTTCTCGCCCAGCTTTTGTACAATGGCGTTGGCAATTGATTCTGCCGCACCGGATTCCATCATCACACCCGCCAACATGCCGGCTGCTAAGACACGGATTGCGGTTCCCATAATACTTTGTGTTCCGTTTAATAGAACAGCGACTGTATCTGACAGGGAAGCGCCTCCAATAAGACAACCAACAATTGCACCAAAAAACAAGGAATACACAGGATTAAATTTTTTCAAAATTAATACTATCGCTACAACTAATCCTAAAATTGCAGCAACCCAAGATATTGTAATATCTGGCATTCAAAATCAACTCCTTAAATTGTTTACGCTTTCATTCTATCAAAGTCCTTTCTTTTTAAAATTGTAAATTTAACAGGATTTATTGTTCAAATGCACAAAAAACTGTTCTTAAAGAACAGTTTTTTGAAATTTTTTTCTATCTTTCTCAATAATGACCACCAAGCCAACGAACAAAAGAACACTCACAATTAACAATACTGCCGTTTTATTATATCCATGAAATAGCGCTTCGCCTCCACATGCGTAAAGTATTGAGGAAGGGATCACGCCAATCAATATAGCGGCTATTAAATTTTTTAATGGCAACTGCATAGTATCCGCAGCAAAATTAATCACCGAAGAAGGAATAATTGGAATCATGTAGCCCACCATAATCCCCATTTTTGGATGCTTCATCCGCCGAATGGCCTGGACCCAATGATTTGTCTCCGTTTTTTTATCTAAAAATTTTATATGATGCATCAAAAAGATCGCAACTAAATTTCCCATACTATTCCCTAAAACATTAATGAGTGTGCCGCTAAAGGGACCAAAACTCAATCCTGCAATCACACCAATTACTGAGGTTGGAAGCCCTGGTACTGCACACATGATTGCGGTCAAAAAAACTAACAATAGCGCTGCTGAAAAACCATGTGAACGAATTCGCTCTAATAATTGTGTCTTACTAGCTTTAGGATTCAAAAATAATTGAATATCTGTTTGATATTCTAGATACAAACGGTAGCCAACCAGCAGGATCAAAATAAGCCCGCTACTGATTAGTAGTATTCGGATTGTTTTCCTTTTCATTTTCTTTGCTCCTTTTATGCTTTATACAAAGTGTAGCACAGGATTCTTTGTGCCTCAATTAGAAGCTTGTATGAATAAAAGCCGCCCCTAAAAGTTAGACTAAAAATCTAACTTTTAGGGGCGGCTCGAAAGTTACGAAGGTACTTTTTTTTATTTCCGATACATCTTAAACTCCAAGAATAGATCGTTATAAATTCCTAAGTATTCTTGTCCTAAATCTTGGTAAACTTCTAAATGTTTGATAGTTTCATCATCTGGATAAAATTGTTTATCTTCGGCAACTTCTTTTGGTAATAGTTTTTTAGCTTCTTTATTTGGTGTGGAATAACCAATATATTCTGCATTTTGTGCCGCATTTTCTGGTCGTAACATAAAGTTCATAAATGCATAGGCCCCATCTTTATTTTTGGCTGTCTTAGGCATCACAATGTTATCAAACCAGAGATTAGAGCCTTCACTGGGAATCACATAATGTAGATGTTCATTATTTTCTAGCATTTCAGCAGCTTCACCAGAGAAAGTTACAGCAACTGCACTTTCTTCATTAGCCATGTACATTTTGATTTCATCGGCAACAATTGCTTTGACATTGTTCGTTAATCGGTTTAACTTATCGGTAGCCTGACGTAATTGTTGGTCGTTTTTACTGTTTAACGAATAGCCTAAACTATTCAAAGATAATCCTAACACTTCGCGAGCGCCATCAATCAGCATGACATTATTTTTTAATTCCGGGCGCCATAAATCATCCCAATGTTGGATCTGACGGCCGTCAATAAATTTATCATTATAAATAATCCCCAACGTGCCCCAGAAGTACGGAACGGAAAACTTATTTTTGGGATCAAAGGATTGATCTAAAAAGCGTGCATCAATTTTTTCTAAGCCTTTTAATTTGCTGTGATCAAGTGGTAAAAGCATCTTCGCTTTCATCATTTTTTGAATCATATATTCAGAAGGAATGGCAATATCATAGGCTGTACCACCTTGCTGAATTTTTGTATACATGGCTTCATTAGAATCAAAGGTTTCGTAATTGACTTTATAACCTGTTTCTTTTTCAAATTTCTTAATCAAGGCCGGATCTATATAGTCCCCCCAATTGTAAATGGTTAAGGTATCTGCTCCTGCCATGCCACTTGCTTTCTCCAATTGGCGCACGCCAAAAAACAAGATGACAATAATAGCGATAATTCCAATAAAAAGTGACTGTAATTTTTTCATTTTAACTTGGCCACCTCACTTTGTTCCCGACGCATTTTCTTTAAACGTTTTGGCGTATTGTCTTTACTGATAAAGTAATAACCGACAACTAGAATCATTGAGAATAGGAACACTAACGCACTTAAGGCATTGATTTCTAAACTAATTCCCTGACGTGCTCGTGAATAAATTTCAACAGATAATGTTGAAAAACCATTGCCTGTCACAAAGAATGTTACGGCAAAATCATCCAACGAATAAGTAAAGGCCATAAAGTAGCCAGCAATAATTCCTGGCGCTAAAAAAGGCAAAATGATATTTTTAATCACTTGAACATTATTGGCCCCTAAATCCCGTGCCGCATCTACCATGGAGTCGTTCATCTCTTGTAGTTTTGGTAAAACCATTAAAACAACAATTGGAATACTAAAGGCAATATGCGACAATAACACACTTGTAAAACCTAAACTGATAAACCCTACTGCCGTGAAGAAAATTAAGAAACTGGCCCCAATAATAACATCTGGTGAAACGAGTAAAATGTTATTAAAGCTAAGCAATGTGTTCCGGTTTTTACGACGTTTTGTATAATAAATCCCCATCGCACCAAATGTTCCAATGACGGTTGCTATTAAAGCCGATAAGAAAGCTAACAAAAATGTATTCAGAACAATGGTTAACAAACGTGTGTCTTCAAAAACGTTCCGATAATTATCTAACGTAAAACCAGTAAACTGATTCATCGTTTGCGTGTCGTTAAACGAATAAAAAATCAAATAAAAGATTGGTGCGTACAGTAGCGCAAAGACAACGAATAAATACACATAAGACCATTTAAACTTTTTCTTTTGCATTATTTGCCACGCCCTTTCTTCTTCTCACCCGTCAGCAACATCACAATAAACATGGCAACAATTAAAATCACACCAATTGTTGAACCCATACCCCAGTTTTGCGTTACTAAGAAGTGTTCCTCAATCGCCGTCCCCAACGTAATCACCCGATTGCCGCCAATTAAACGCGTTAACATAAAGAGCGAGAGCGAAGGAATAAAGACAGCTTGAACACCACTTTTCACACCGTTTAGGGAGAGAGGAAAAATGACCCGGCGGAACGTTTCCGCACTGCTAGCTCCTAAGTCCCGACTAGCACTAATCAATGAAGGATTCATCTCTTCTAAGGCATTAAAAATCGGCATAATCATAAATGGAATTTCAATATACGTTGCGACAAATAAAAAACTGAAATCTGTAAACAGAATTTGGTGCGTGCCCAAACCCATAAAACTCATAAACTGATTGATACTCCCATGAATACTGAAAATCCCAATAAAGGCATAAGCTTTTAATAATAAATTCACCCACGTTGGTAAAATAACGAGCATTAACCATAACTGTTTATGCTTGAGCTTTGTCAAAAAATAAGCCGTAGGATAACTTACCAATAACGTAAAAATGGTAATCAGAAAAGCATACCAAACCGAATTAATGGTCATACTTAAATATGTTCCTGATGTAAAATACGTTTGGTAATTCGCCAAAGTAAACTGGCCATTCATATCGAAAAATGATTGATAAATAATCATTAGCACTGGCGCAATGACGAATAAAAGTAACCACATTACATAGGGAATCGAATAAATTCGACGCATTGTTTTCATTTTATTTTCCCCTTTCGTTTACTCGTCGTAACTTTCTAAACGGGCATCAAAGTCTTCCTCTGATTCATTGAAGCGCATCACGTGAATATCTTCTGGCTCAAAAGATAGCCCCACTTGAGCCCCTTCTTTAGCTTTTCGAGTGGAATGCACCATCCATTCGTTTCCTTGTTCATCAAAACAAATAATTTCATAATGAACGCCGCGGAATAACTGTGTGTCCACCGTTACGGTTAGCTTGCCTTTTTCAAGCGTGGTAATCGTTAAGTCTTCTGGACGTAAAACGACTTCTACAGGTTCATTTTTCCGCATGCCGCCATCGACACATTCAAACTTTTTGCCCACAAATGAAACTAAATTATCTTCCAGCATCACGCCATCCACAATATTACTTTCCCCTACAAAGTCAGCAACAAAGTGATTAATCGGTTCATCATAAATATCGACTGGTGTGCCACTTTGCACGATATGACCTTTATTCATGACAAAAATTTCATCACTCATCGCTAATGCTTCTTCTTGATCATGGGTCACAAAAATAAAAGTAATTCCTAAACGTTGTTGTAAATCACGTAGTTCATATTGCATCGCTGTGCGTAATTTCAAATCTAAAGCGGATAACGGCTCATCTAAAAGCAATACTTTTGGCTCATTGACAATCGCTCGTGCAATTGCGACCCGCTGACGCTGGCCCCCAGACATTTCACTAATTTCACGTGTTTCGTAGCCCGGTAATTGAACCAAACGTAATGCCTCTTTCACTTTTTTTTCAATTTCTGCTTTGGATAGTTTTTTGATTTTTAAACCAAACGCAACATTATCAAAAACATTCATGTGAGGAAACAAAGCATAATCCTGAAACACGGTATTGACTTGGCGTTTATTGGCAGGTACATCATTTATTCTTTTACCATCAAAATAAACATCGCCAGAAGTCACGTCATTGAATCCCGCAATAATACGCAAAATCGTTGTTTTGCCACATCCTGAAGGTCCTAATAACGTATAAAATTTTCCTTCTTCAATTTCAAAGCTGACATTTTTTAATACTGGTTCATCGTCAAATTGTTTGACAACATTTTCAAATGAAATCACATGGTTTCTCACTGGATAAACTCCTCCATTTCGTCCTTTATAAATACGATTCTGTCGCCACAATTAACGCACGACTTTTTCCTCGACCATTGTTGCTAATTTGGTGAGGTTCTGTTGCTTGGTAATACATGGTTTGACCTTTTTTAGCAATATACGTGGCTTCCCCTAATGTCAAACAAATGGAGCCATCAATCACATAAATAAATGTTTCCGATAGAGAAGGTTCAAACGTTTTATATTCGCCATTTTTATCAAAAGTAATAATGACAGGTTCCATTTCTTTTTCATTTGAGGCTGGAATTAACCATTTTAGTTCATAGCCATGTTCTTCATCATAATAGAGGGTACTTTCTTCTTCATTGTAGACAATTTTCTGTTCAAGCGGTTGCTGACTAAAAAACTGCTCTGGCGTCACGCCTAGTACTTCTAAAATTGAGAAAAATGTTTCCATTGATGGTGAGCTTAAATCCCGCTCCAATTGGGAAATATAGCCTTTGGATAAATCCGTTCTTTCGCCTAATTCTTCTTGCGTTAAATTTTTCTGAATGCGTAAATTCCTCAACTTCTCACCAATTTCCATGGCACACCTCGTTTCTATTTTCAGCTAATCTTTTCAACAAAAGTTTTGTAATACTAAACTTACAGTTTAGTTTTACCTTTTTTAGTATACGAACTTTTTGAAAAATTTCAACCATTTTTCTTTATTTTTCTAGTCTAATTGTCACACAATCTTTCTTTTCTGTATAACTTACTGTTTATAAGAAGAAAAATGATACGAAAAAATCAGAATATGATAAAATAAGACGAGTTGCTTTTTTACATAATTGGAAGGAGAGTTTTTATATGAATTCATTTCAAGCATTTACGTTAAGAGAACAAGGTACATCTGTTATTGGTCAACTAGAAACCATTACTTTAGACGATTTATCAGAAGGCACTGTAGTAATCAAAGCAGCCTACTCCTCAGTTAACTTTAAAGACTCTTTAGCTTCAAAAAAAGACGGCGGTGTGATTCGCAATTATCCAATGATTCCAGGAATTGATGTCAGTGGCACTGTTGTCACATCGGAAGATCCTCGTTTCAAAGAAGGCGATAAAGTGATCGTAACAGGCTATCAATTAGGGGTTAGTCATACTGGTGGTTATTCTGAATATGTGCGTGTTCCTGGCGATTGGGTAGTTCCACTTCCTGAAAAAATGAGTCTCAAAGAAGCAATGATTTTCGGAACTGCTGGCTTTACGGCAGGATTATCTGTCACAGCTTTAGAAGACGATGGCTTACGAGACGACAAAGAAGCCCCCATTATTGTAACTGGTGCGACAGGCGGTGTTGCGACATTGTCTATTGCGATGTTGCATCAATTAGGCTACACTTCAATCACTGCATTAACTAGAAAGCCAGATTCTTTTGAGCTTTTAAAAGAGTTAGGTGTTAGTGAATGCTTATTAGTAGAAGATTTCTTAGCAACTCCTGTTAAAGCATTAATGAAACAGCGTTTTGCTTTTGCAATTGATACCACTGGTGGGGAAATTACTTCTGCTGTTTTACCACAACTTCGTTATGATGGCCGTTCAGCCATTTGTGGCCGCGCTGCTGGAATTACATTAGAGACAACCGTTTTACCCTTTATTTTACGGGGCGTTCATTTATTGGGCATTGATTCGGTTAATGTTGGTATGGACAAACGAAAAACAGTTTGGCAACGTCTGGCGACTGATTTAGACATCACTGAAAAAGCTGTGTATCAAGAAATTACTTTAGAAGAACTTCCCCCTGTTTTTGAAGCATTACAAGCAGGCCAACATATTGGACGGACTATTGTCCGAATTTCTTAAGGAGGCGTTTTGATTATGGATGTTTTAGTTACTGCTGGCGGAACGTCAGAACCGATTGATAATGTTCGTTCAATTACCAATCATTCTTCTGGCGGACTAGGAAAAGCAATTGCTGAAAGTTTTTTAGCTGCTGGACACACCGTAACCTATGTAACAACCAAACATGCATTACGTCCAACGCAACAATTGGACTTATCAATTAAAGAAATAGAAACAACGGTTGAATTAGCCACTACGTTAGAACAACTCTTCGCTGAAAAGCAATTTGATGCGATTGTTCACGCAATGGCAGTCAGTGATTTCACGACGGAAACTGCGCAAACGGAAGAGCAATTTATTGCCTCTTTTGCTCAACAATTAAGCGAACAAACATTGCCAAAGACCAAAGATGCCTTGGCAACTATCATTCAAAACACATTAAATCAGATTGTTGATATTCCTCAAACAGCAACAAAAATTTCATCCGATACGGATCGATTATTAATTTTTCTAAAGAAAAATCCTAAAGTCATCCAAATGATTCGTGACAACCAACCACAAACTGTTTTAGTGGGCTTTAAATTACTTGTCAACGTTTCACAAGAAGAACTTGTCCAGGTTGCACAAGCCGCTTTGGTTAAAAATCGGTGCGACTTTGTCTTAGCCAATGACTTGATGAACGTTCATGAAACAGAACACGAAGGATTATTAATTAACGAAACGGGCATTGTCCAAGAAGCTTGTTCAAAACAAGGGATTGGTTCAATGATCGTTAAAAATGTTGAAAAGAAATGGAGAGAACAACAATGAAAACTATTTTATTAGGTGTCTCTGGCAGCATTTCTGCATATAAAGCAGCAGATATTACAAGTCATCTAACTAAACTTGGGTACAATGTGGAAATTTTAATGACTAAAAGCAGCACGGCGTTCATCACCCCACTGACATTACAATCACTTTCTAAGAATCCGGTGCATACGGATGTTATGATGGAAATTGACTCCAGTAAAATTAATCACATTGAGTTAGCTAAAAAAGCGGATTTATTTTTAGTAGCGCCTGCTTCGGCCAATACAATTGGGAAATTGGCTCATGGGATTGCCGACGACTTATTATCAACAGTTGCTTTGGCACTTTATCCTGAAACCCCAAAAATTATTGCGCCAGCGATGAATACGTATATGTACCAAAACCCCATTGTCCAACGCAATATTGGCATTTTAAAAGAAGTCGGCTATCAAGAAATAATCCCACGTGAGGCTCTTTTAGCTTGTGGCGATTATGGTCGTGGCGCACTTGCCACTGTTGAAGATATCATTCAAACAGTGCTGAAAATTTTAGCATCTGATAACAAGGAGTAATTTATGAATAACACGAAAAAATTTACGTTAACAGCAATGTTCTTAGCTATCTTACTTTTACTGGCTTTAACCCCGCTAGGATTCATCACACTAGGCCCTTTAAATTCGACCACGATGCATATTCCTGTAATTATTGGTTCCATTGTTTTAGGACCAAAAATCGGTAGTATGTTGGGCGGCACGTTTGGGGTCATTAGCTTAATTAAAAATACGACAGCACCAACACCTTTGTCGTTTGTTTTTTCTCCATTTATTCCTGTGATTGGTACCGATCATGGTAGTTGGAAAGCTCTTTTAATTGTGCTCATTCCGCGGATTTTAATTGGAGTCGTCCCTTATTTCGCCTACAAATGGCTAAATAAATTAACGAAGGAAAAAGCGCAACCTGTCTCCTTGTTTGTGGCTGGTGTTTTAGGCTCAGCAACGAATACCATTTTAGTCATGAACATGATTTATTTTCTTTTTAATTCCGCTTATGCTGAAATTATTGGTAAAGCTGGAACTGCTGTTTACTTAGCGATTATTGCAACGATTTTCAGTTCTGGTGTGCCAGAAGCTCTTGTTGCTGGTGTAGCTGCTTCAGCAATTGCTAGCGTTTTGCTTCGCTTAATGAAACGGAATGCAACGCAAAAATTATAGAAAAAAACACAAGGACTAAAAATCGAGTTTGATTTTTAGTCCTTGTGTTTTTTATTTATTTTTTTGTTTTCGTAATTTATAGGCATATTCACTGGCTTTAAATAATAATTTATTAACCGGCAAATCAAATTCCCCAATAAATTCATTAATCGTTGGGTTGAAGTTGGCTTTAAACTTAATTAAGCCATCATTTAAACTACCTTCTAAGCCGCCCATATTACAGCTTTCGCACCCACGATTAAAACACTCTTGAATAGCATCTCGCCAAGTCACATAAGTTGGCATGTAGCGTTTATAACGATCATCTAAGCCAGCATAAAGGATTTCACTTGTTGGACCAAATGTCACAGCCAAGGCGCCAGCAACCGTGACGATTTCACCAGCTTCTGCGATATTTTCTTCTAATTCTTTTAGTTCCCGAGTCAAGGAAGCATCTAATTCTTCTAAATTATGGCGCTTTTTCACTTGATTTTCTTTCAAATTACTTAAGTCTTTTTGATTTTTATCATAGCGTTGTTGCGTGCTATCTAAACGTTCCTTTAAATTGACTTGCGCCAGCATAATAAAGGAGTCTTCTGGGTAAATGTTCAACAGCTTCTTAAAGTAATCACTATTCCGTAAAGAAATATGTTGGCGTTCCATGGTTGATTGAATGACTTTTTCAAATTCATCAACAAAGTCGACATGCCCTTGCTGCACAACGACCCCCTTTTTTTCGGCTGTTTTAATCATTTTCTTGGTGCTTTTTGACAATTGTTCCTCACTAAAATCTTCACGATAAATATTCGCTTGGAAACGAGGTTGGATGGTAGCCCCCATATCCATTGTTAGTCCTTGATATTTGGCTCCAGCTTTTTTTAAAGTCTCAATAATGGATGTCGCTTCAGCATGCGGTTGATGTTCTTCTCCCAAATGGAAATCTTGATAGTGAACCGCTGGATCCATTTTTATAAATAAAGCTCGTTTTTTCTTGCCAAATTTTTTCAATTCAGCCATAAAGTAGCTGACCAAACGTTCATTTGTATAGTCCATTATTGGACCTCTTGGTGTATATAACATCGTAAAACCGGCTGGTAATGGTTTGATTAAAACTAAACTTGATGCGACTAATGTATCCTTTTCATAAACCCCAACAATTTCAGAACCCCAGTTATCCTTGACTTTTGCCCATGAAGATGACTGGAGTAAATTACATAATGGGTGATTTTTAACAAATGTATCGTGTACTTCTGCCGGAATACCGATTTTAAATGTGTACATGTTCAAACTCCTCTACTGTGACTTTCCAATAGTCCGTTTATCTTACACTATCATAGTGTATTCCAACAGACTAGTAAAGTTTTACATGAAAATTTTTAGAAAAAATGTAGATCTTATTCTTTATGTAAAAAAGACGAGGTAGAAACAGTTCATTCTATCACTTAGTTAACTAATAGCTACGACACTTTTCTTCACTGCCATTCAAAGGATGAATCATTTCTATCTACATCTTTTCAATTAAATACGTGTTTCAAATTTCAATGACTTGTTGATAAAATACATGATTGGTGCTGAAATCGTCATAATAATCGCTTCACTTAATGCTAACCAACCATAAGTTGTCCAAAATGCTTGACCGCCACTTGGTACTAGCATAAAGGCAATAAAAAACATACTTACAGTGAAAAATAGACTATTTAGACACATTCTAACAGGAATACTTGGTACCTTTTTTTGTAAAAAAGCTGTTAAGCTCAATGCGAATAATGTTTGCGCTCCACCAAACAGAGCATCCATTACACCAAAACCAAAAAATAAGTTAAAAAAGATAACGCCGCCTAAAACACCCCACATCAATTTGCGATTGAAAACGACTAGGTGATTCAAACTTTCTGAAATTCTAAATTGAATCATACCAGAAGAAACTGGCCGAACCAATAAAGAGAGGACAATATATAAGCCCATAATGATACCATTGGCTAAGACTGTTCTTAGCTTTCGATTGGCTTGAAACGAATTTTGCATACTTTTTCCTTCTTTCTCCGAGTTTTTTTACAAGGGATGGTTGATGAACCTTGGTTACAATTGCAACAGTTCACATTCTAATATGGAAAGTCAAAATAGTCAACGAAAGCTCTGTTTTACTTTGCACTTATTTGAAGTTTTCACCTTTCATGCATTATTTCGTGCCTTTTTCTAGTCATTTTTTACTTTTTTAAGCAATCTTTATTCGCAGAAGTTCCTCCCTCTGGTATAATGGACAATAGCGATTCAAAGGAGGAGCTTAATGAACATTCACTACTATCTTATTATCAACGAGCAGGCAAGTAGCGGCAATGGCCGAAAAGTCGCTAGAAAAGTGATTCAACAACTCAAGCAACAAGAACTTAAATATACGGCTCTTTACACTGATTACGCTGGACATGAAAAAGAATTGACGAAGGAACTTGCAGAAACAACTTTACTTCCTTGGTCTGAAGACATAGAAGTTTCAACTTTTCCAATCCTAGTCGTGCTAGGTGGCGATGGCACACTACATAATGTCATTAATTCATTACTTCCATATGATTCAGCTATTCCTTTAAGCTACATTCCGTGTGGCTCTGGAAATGATTTTGCACGAGGGGTGGGATTATCAAGAAATATTGATAAAGCATTGCATCAAATCCTGCGCACTAGACGACCAAAAGAAATTCAAACGATTCATTATGTAGAAGCCAACCAAGAAGAAATCGGCTTAGCCACCAATAATGTTGGCTTAGGATTAGATGCGGCAATCGTGGAAAAAACCAACGAATCGTCATCAAAAAAAGCCTTAAATAAATTTAAGCTTGGCTCGCTTTCCTATATTTCTTCAATCATTCATGTCTTTTTTAAACAAAAGGGCTTTCCAATTTTAGTTGAAATGAATGGTAAACAATACACATTTAATCGTGCTTTCCTATGTACGGTCACAAATCATCCTTATTTTGGCGGGGGTGTATCAATTATGCCGACGGCCAATCCTCGCAAAGCAGTCGTGGACTTAGTTGTCGTGGAACGGATCAACATTTTTAAAATTTTGTGGCTTATTTTCCTATTGCTTCGCCAAAAACAAGGGAAATCTAAGCATTTTCATCATTTTCAATCAAGCAAAATTCGAATTGTTTCGACGATTCCACAAGCCGTTCACGCAGATGGCGAAATTTTAGGCAAACGAAGTATTGATATGGTTTACACCACACAAAAACGTTTGTTTTGGTTTTAAGTGAGTCCCTTAAGGTTTAAAAAGAGTGCCATAAGTCAAAACGACTTATGGCACTCTTTCCTTTTCTCACATAAATTGATAAGGCGTCGTATCCTTCATTCCAATCATTGGATCAACAGCATTTGTTTGAATAATTTCGACTGTTAGTCGTGGTTCTTTTGGTAATGATTCTTCGACAACTTTTGTCGCTTTATTTGCTGTTTCTGGGGTTGACTCTTCCACTTCATCAGCAAATAGTGAAACTTCTTGTACCGTCGTGTCAACTAATTGCTCGTCTGTTTCTTTGATCTGATTGGCTTTCGTTGATTGCTGTTCGGTTTCATAAGAGACAGCTTTCGTTTCTTTTTCAGTAAATGGATGGTCTGCCGTTAAGCCTTCTTCATAGGCTTCTAACTGAGTTCTAGTCGTTAAGGTCATTTGTTCTGCGTTCACGATTCGTTCTTTTAACATCGTCATGCGACTAGCCGATTCGTTTTTGACACATGTTTCAAAAGCAGAAACCTCACCTAATAGAATTAATAATTCTTTACTACGTGTCACTGCTGTATATAACAAATTTCGTTGCAGCATTCGGCTATACTGATGGACCATTGGCAGTAACACCATACGGAATTCACTACCTTGCGCTTTATGAATCGAACAACAATACGATAGCGTAATTTTATTCCATTCATTTCTTTTATACGTTACTTCATTATTATCAAACTGTAAAACCAACTCGTCCACTTTGTCCTCTGAGTCTTTGGCTAAAGTAATTCCGACGATTTCTCCCATATCTCCATTGAACACATTTAATTCTGGCGTATTGACTAGTTGCAAAACTTTATCCCCAATCCGATAGACGGTGTCATTCCATTTGACTTCTTTTTTCTTACCATCATTTGGATTGAAGATTTCTTGCATCATCTTATTCAAGGCATCAATGCCGGCCGCGCCACGATACATTGGCGCTAAAACTTGGATATCTTGCGGCGTAAACCCTTTTGCTTTTGCCTTTGTGACGATTTGTCGAATGTATTCTTCGATATGACCAATATCACTTGCAAAGAACGAGCGATCCTTTTGATTTTTTTGAAAATCAGCAGGCAACTTTCCTTCTTTAATTTCATGGGCAAGAGGAATAATACTTGAACCGTCTCCCTGACGATAAATTTCGTTTAACTCACATTTGGGAATTTCGTTAATTTGCAATAAGTCATGTAAGACTTGTCCTGGTCCGACAGACGGTAACTGATCCTTATCACCAACAAAAATCACTTGCATGTTTGTCGGAATAGCTTTTAATAACGTATTGGCTAACCAAGTATCCACCATTGACATTTCATCTACAATTAGCAAACCGCCTTCTAATTCTTTGGCGGTTAAACTCGGATTTTTTTCACGACCTGTCAAGCCTAACAAACGGTGGATGGTACTTGCAGGTAAACCTGTCGTTTCGTTCATACGTTTCGCTGCTCGCCCAGTTGGCGCCGCTAGCAAGATTGGAAACATCTCCTGCGTGTAGTCTTTGAGATCTAATGAAAGACCGTTTAGTTCCGCAAACAACGAGACAATCCCATTAATAACAGTTGTTTTCCCTGTTCCGGGCCCTCCAGTTAAAATAAATAACGGCGATTTAATCGCTTCTTCAATCGCTGCTTGCTGCGAGTCGCCATACTGAATATTTAAACGTTTCTCAATCATTCGGATATTTTTTTGGACTTCTTCTTCCTCATAATGAATTTCTTTTTTACGAGAAAGTAAACGCTGAATCGAAGTACCAATGCCCCATTCAGAGAAATAGAGACTGTTCTCAAAAAGTTTAGTCTCTTCTTGTTGGATTTTTCCATGTTCGACTAACGTAATGATTTCATTGGCCACTTGATCAGGTGAGATTTCCACTGGGCGACTTGCTTCCAAGGTCCGAATCGCTTCTTCTAACAAAACATCTGCTTGAACATACGTATTGCCTGAGCGAATAGAGTGTTCAAACACTTCATGTAAAATAGCCGCTCGAATTCGAACAGCAGAATCCGCCTGAATGCCGATTTGTTCAGCAATATTGTCCGCTCGTTTAAATCCGACCCCCTCAATATCTTCAACTAACTGATAAGGATTTTCTTGAATCACAGAAAGGGTTTCTTCTTGATAGGTTTGATAAATTGAAAAAGCTAACTGACTACCGAAGCCGTATCGATTTAGTCCCACAATCACTTGCTCCATCCCGTGATTCAAGCGAATTGTTTCGACGATTACTTGACGTTTTTTTTCATTTAAAACAGTAACTTCTTCTAAAACACTTGGGTCATCAATAATTCGGTCAATCGCACTTTCTCCTAATACTTCAACAATTTTTTCAGCTGTTCGTTTACCAATCCCAGGAAATTTATCACTTGATAAGTAGTTAACCACCCCATTAGCTGAAGTCGGTCTTTCTTGTTGGTAACTGTCCACCTGAAACTGTCTGCCATAACGAGGATGGTCCACAAAATGACCAAAGAAACGATAGGGCTCTTCTTCTTGAACTTGGCCAAAACTTCCAGTCACTACAATTTCTTTTTCTAAATAATCTGTATTTGTATCGGTCACATTTACAAGAACGACTTTATAAAAATTACTAGGATTTTCAAAAAAGATTGCTTGTACAGTCCCAACAATAAAGGCTTTTTCTTCGTCCTCACCAAAAAGTGTTACCACCACAAGCCCTCCTTTCTGTTTTGTGCTTATTGGACTTTTTCTTTAGCTAAAAAAGACGTATCATTCCATAGTGTTAAGTCGTATGGCATGTTCCTTGTTGCCTCTTTGGTTTCAAGGATTGAGAGGCTATTGTTTAACAGCCCGCCCATTGTCCGTAATTCTGATAATGGTTTACCAGCCATCGCTTGGATTGCCGCCGTCAGAGCTGCACCGTGTCCGACAAATAGAACTGGGCCTTCGTATTGCTTCGCCGCTTCGGCAACTGTTTCTGAAATCCGTTGAATCGCTTGCTCGATCGGTTCACCATCAAAAACTGTTGGATCATACAAATCTAAACGATACCGTAAATGATCTAATTCTTCTCCATAAAAATTACGCATTTCTTCAATATATTGTCCTTCTAAACGACCTAAACCTAATTCTTTTAAGCTATCTGTATAAACAATTTCAACTGGATGATTCAATTCTTGTTGAATTCCCCGCGCAGTATTTTTAGCACGTAACAGCGGACTAGAATAAATTTTTTCAAACGGAATATCTTGTAAATATTGGCCTAATTGTTTAATTTCATCATAACTAGTTGGTAATAACGGCGAATCCCCTGTCATTCCTTGAAATCGTTTCTGTTGATTCCATTCGGTTTTTCCATGTCGTGTAAAATATAATTTCATGTAACTTCTCCAAACTTCTTAATCTCTTCATATGTCTTTCTAGTTTATCACTTCCCTGCGAAAATATCCATGGAAGTTTCTAGTAGTCCAAGCAAAACAAGCCTAGAACAACAATCTAAATTGCTTTTTGTTCTAGGCTTGGAAATTGGGCAACAGTAAAAATAAAACCACTTGCTTCTGACATTTTTGAAAAAAGCGCTGCTGCCCTAACTTTTTTTAATCTAATTTATCATTTTCATAATGATGCGTCAGTTCTAAGTTCGGAAAATTTTGCTGACGTAAGGCTTCATAAACAATTAATGCGGCAGTGTTAGAAAGATTCAATGAGCGCACATGTTCATCATTCATAGGAATTCGGATACACTTTTCTTCGTTTTCTCGCATAAACGTTTCTGGTAAGCCCGTTGTTTCTTTTCCAAAAAGAAAATAATGGTCCTCGCCATCATTATAATTGACCTCGCTGTATGTTTGGTGAGCAAATTTGGTTACTAAATGCAAGTGCTTGCCTGCCACATGGGCTAAAAAGGTAGCCAAATCTTTATGATACGTAATATTTACATCATTCCAATAATCTAATCCGGCACGTTTTAAGTGTTTATCATCTGTTGAAAATCCTAAAGGTTCAATTAAATGCAACGGTGCATTCGTCGCTGCACACGTCCGT
The DNA here is from genome assembly GCF_051712285.1 of Enterococcus sp. DIV1337a. Classification (NCBI taxonomy): domain Bacteria; kingdom Bacillati; phylum Bacillota; class Bacilli; order Lactobacillales; family Enterococcaceae; genus Enterococcus; species Enterococcus sp. DIV1337a. The sequence continues at coordinate 2,005,855 of NZ_JBIOOP010000001.1, forward strand.
GCAATATTTCCAGTATTTGCTGGAATTTGTGGTTCAAATAAAACAATATGGTTCGTCAACTATCTTCAGCTCCTCAAATATCAATCGTATTCATTTTAGCATAAATTCAAAATAAATAGCGCCCATAATACTTATTTTCAAAAAAACCGCATGACGCGATGATGTCAGGCGGCAACTATTTTAACCAATAAAAAAAACGTACCGTCTCGGTGTCTAGCACGGCGAGTCGTTACGTTAGTGAAGGTCTCTTCACTAACTTTTATCAGAACAGGACCCTGATAAAAACCAATGAAAAAACAACTTGTAAGTAATATAACACCAATGTCACTTTATTGCAAGACTTTTTTAGGATTTTCTTCACAAAAAAGTCTATCTTTTACGACCCACTAACAAGCGGACGTCAATCGTGATTTTTTCCAACGGTCGCTGTTGTAGCTCGGCTTTAACTTCTTGAGAAACTTGCCACTCTAATGGCGACATTTCTAATAAATCCAACCGTCTTTCCTCGGGAATGTCAAAGCGATAAGTTATTCGTTCATCTACTTCCACAGCTAATTCCTCGGCAAAACGTTGAACTACTTTTTGGTTGGAATAACTTTGTTTCTTTTCGTCATTGGGATAAAAAGCCGCTCGTAATTCCTTTAAATAATGCTCTTCAGGAATAATTTTAATAACAGTCCCTTCAGCTTTTAGTACTCGCCGAAATTCCTGATAATGTGAAGGAGAAAAAATATTTAAAAGCGCATCAAGCCCTTCATCCGCAAATGGCAAATTCGTTAAATCCGCCATACACCAAAAAGCATCAATTGGTTGATTACTTGCTAAATAGATTCCTTCCTTTGATAAATCAAACCCGATTTTCAGTCCAGATAAGCCTGCTTGACTTAACTCAGCTAGAAAACTCCCTTCACCACAACCAACATCGACTACTGTTTTATTTTGAGGAAGATAGTGCATAATTTTGTTTAAAACAGGCGCGTACATGCCACTTTGAATCATTTTTCCTCGAGAAGTAAACATTTTTTTATTATATTCTGTCTGAACGCCATGATTTAGAAAGTATAGTGTGCCTTTCTTGGATAGATCAAATTGATGCCTCTGTTGACAAATCAGACCAACCCCTTCTAAATGCATTGGTTCATGACAAGTTGGACAGCGAAATACGGCTGCTTCTTTTTTCAATAATTGTTGTGCTCGTTCAATTTTCTTTAACATTTAAAACTCCTTACGTTCATCAAATGAACATTTTCTCTTATAAAAAGTTGCACTCTTTTTTTCAGGGCTATGGTAGTAAGCAGAATTATGGTACAATGCCTGTGAAGAAAAAGCAAGGAGCGATAAGAAATGATTAAAGAATTCTGTGCCGAAAATTTCACTAAGATTCCCCAAGCCATTCAAAAAGGTGCGAATCGCATCGAATTATGCGATAACTTAGCCGTGGGTGGAACGACGCCAAGTACTGGTGTTATTGAAGAAGTCTTAGCATACGCTGGCGAACATTCTGTACCAGTGATGACAATCATTCGTCCTCGTGGCGGCAATTTTGTCTATAATGATATTGAATTAAAAATTATGCATACCGATTTAATCGAAGCAAAGAAATTAGGAACCGACGGCATTGTTATTGGCTGTTTAACTGAGGATGGTTGGTTAGATGAAGAAGCTTTGGACTTATTCATTGAAACAGCTGAAGGCTTGCAAATCACTTTCCATATGGCTTTTGATGCCTTGTCGAAAGAAAACCAATTTAAAGCGATCGACTGGTTAGCTGAGCGTGGTGTTACGCGTATTTTAACTCATGGCGGACCAGCTGGTACCCCCATCGAAGACAACTTTGATCATTTAAAAGAATTAATTGCCTATGCAGATCAACGGATTCTTATTTTACCAGGTGGCGGTATTTCCACAGAAAACGTTCAGACTGTGATTGATACTTTAAAAGTGACAGAAGTCCATGGCACAAAAATTGTTTAATTTCTTGTATCTAAAAAAGCGAGGCAGCCGTCGCAACGACGGCTGCCTCACTTTTTTAATTTTAAGCAAACCAACGAATCCTTTTACCTCAGTCTCATGATAAATAAGTGCAATTTTTTAAACAAAATAACGCATAAACATGCTTGCAATATTGAAATAAATTAATACACTGGTTAAATCACTTAACGTAGTAATAAACGGGCCACTGGCAACTGCGGGATCAAACCCTAATTTGTCCATTAACATCGGAATTAAACTCCCTGCTAAATTCGCTACAGTAATTGCACAGAGCATTGCCATGCCAATCACAAATCCAAGCGGAAGATTATGTTGCCACACGCCAACCACAATCATAATGGTTAAACCTGTCACAGCCCCCGTCACTAATCCTGTGAGCACTTCACTTAAGATTAAGCGACCAAAATTACTATCCTTTTCATCTTTCATAGCCAAACGGCGTACCGCGACCGCCAATGATTGTGTCCCGGCATTGCCGGCTGTTCCGGTAATTAAAGAAATAAAAACGGCTAAAATACTCGCTTCGCTAACTAAAGACTCATAATTACTGATTAACGAGGCCGTAGACATTCCTAAAAACAGCAGCGTAATTAACCAAGGTAATCGTTTAGAAGCGGCTTTTAAAGGGTTCTCACTAACTTCTTCAACGTCGACCCCGGCTAAACCAGAGTAGTCGCTAGCGGCCTCATCATCGATAACATCAATAATATCATCAACTGTTACAATCCCCAACAAATGATCATCATAATCTGTAACTGGCACAGCTAAGAAGTCATAGTCACGAATTGTTTGCGCGACATCTTCTTGGTCATCGCCAACATGAACTGAAATAACCCGTTCATTCAAAATATCAGCAATCAAGGTATCATCATCATTAACAATTAAATCCCGCAACGAAATAACGCCGACTAAATGATTTTCTTGGTCGACTACGTAAACGTAATAGATTGTTTCCGCCATGTCCGCTTGATTCTTTAAGACGTACATCGCAGAACGCACTGTTTGATTCGCCACAATCGAAACAAATTCGGTGGTCATAATCGCCCCAGCAGTTTCATCTTCGTAATGAAGTAACTCTTTAATTTCGCCTGCTTCTTCACTACTTAACAAACTAAGATATTTCGCCTTTTGACTTTTATCTAACATATTTAGTAAATCCACCGCATTATCGGTATACATCTCAGCTAACATATCTGCTGCATAACTTGGGCGCATTTCAGCTAAATAATCTTTCATATTCTCATTATCTTCTTCGATAACATCAAACATATCCGCTAATTCTTTCGGAGATAGGTAATTGTATAAATGTTGTCGGTCTTTTTCATCTAACGATTGGTAAAATTGTCCTTGTTCATAAATGTGTAACGCTAAAAATAGCTCACGAAATTCGTTCATTTGTTGATTTTTTAGCGTTTCTAAAAGAAGGGCAAATTGCTCTTCCATTTCTTGGCCTTCATTCATCTTACACTTTCCCCTCCTGCCTCTTTATTATTATAACGTATCATCTACACTTTTCATATCCTCCGCTAGTGGGGAAATCAGATGAACCGTTTCTTTGGTAAAAGGATGAGTAAAAATTAGTTCCATGCAATGCAACGCTTGCCGCTCAATTCCTTGATCCATCTCTCCATGATACATCTCATCCCCTAACAATGAACAGCCAATTGCTTCAAAATGTACCCGAATTTGGTGTGTTCGTCCTGTATGGAGCTGAATGCGCACAGCTGCTGCTTGGGCTCCTCTTTTTGCGAGCCAATATTCTGTACTAGCAAATTGACCCGTTTCGATAACTTGACGTTTTAATAAAGAGGACAAGTCGCGCCCAATTGGCTTTTCAATCAATTGATGCTCGTTTAACTGCTCAATCGCACCACCAACAAGGGCATAATAAATTTTTGTTACCTTTTTTTCTCGTAATTCTTGATCAATTAAAGCATGGGCAAAGCCGTGTTTCGCAAATAACATCAGCCCAGAAGTATCTCGATCTAAACGAGTCACGACATGAATGACTTGATTCACGTAATTTCGTCGCTTGTAATACCCCTTGACACGATTCGCCATCGTTCCTGAAGGATGATACTGTGCAGGTATCGAGGCAATGCCAGCAGGCTTATTAACTACTAAAAAATGATCATCTTCAAACACAATTTCAATCGGTTCATCATCTGTTAATAACGTCTCATGTTCTGCTTCATCTGGAATCGTCATTTTAATGACATCGCCAGTTTGTAAAGGATAGATGGCATTTTGAACGGTCCCATTCACTTGGATTTTACCACCCTGAAATTTCACCTTCGCTAATAACCCTTTTGAAACGCCTTGTTCCTTTAAAAAATATTTCACTTGTTGTGTTGTTTCTTTGTCATATATCCATTGAAATTCCATCGTTTAATTAATCCTCACCAATAAAGGCATCTTTCACTCGATGCCAGAAATGCATGTGCCGATAAGAGGCAAAATGAATCCGTTCGTCTGCAATTCGATAGCAGACAGAAGCGATATTTTCTTGATAAATATCTAATTGGTCCACCGTGACAAAATAATCATCACTTTCCTGTAATTTAATCTCCAGCCACTCCGTATGTGCGATTACAATCGGTGAACCCAATGTTCGAAAGACACGATTGTTTAAGGAGGCGATTTCTGTTAACTGAAACGCATTAATGCTGGGATGTAAAACAGCTCCACCAATGCTTTTATTATACGCAGTAGAGCCAGTGGGGGTCGAAATCGACAACCCATCACCACGAAATCGTTCAAACAGTTCGTCTTTAATAAACACATCGCCCACCATCGTCCGGTTTCCTCGTTTAATTGTCGATTCATTTAATGCTAAAAAATGTTTATCTGGTTTCCCATCTCTAAACCGAATCCGCACATCTAATAATGGATAACTCGTACTTTTTTCACGATGAATACACAAACTCTCAACTAGTTCTTTTAATTCATAATCACGCCAATCTGTATAGAAACCCAAGTGTCCGGTATGTACACCTAAGAAACTTACTTCGTTTAACAGATGATTAAATCGATGAAAAGCGGAAAGAAGCGTACCATCTCCGCCGACTGAAATCACAAGTTCAGGTTGACGATTGTCTATTTGAATTTGGTTTTGCTCTAATAGTGTTGTCAGTTGTTTTGTGACTTGTTTCGATTTTTCTTCCGAGTTATGAACAATCGCCACTTTCATAAGCAGACTCCTTTACTGATTTTCTGGTGTTTCGTTTTTAATTTGCTTATAGTATTCGTTTTCTAGCAAGCCACGGCCATGAGAGAAGTAATGTTGTGCTTCTTGAATTTCTTCACGAATAGATGACATTTCTTCATCTAATAAATATGCTGCCTCTGCCGCTCGCTGAAGACGTTCTTTCATTTCTTCTGGAAAGACACCTTGATATTTATAATTCAAAGAATGTTCAATCGTTGCCCAAAAATTCATAGAGAGTGTCCGAATTTGGATTTCGGCCAAAATAATCTTTTCCCCAGTGACTAGTTGTACAGGATATTCCACCACCACATGGTACGAACGATAGCCACTTTCTTTTTTATTTTCAATGTAGTCCCGTTCTTCCACAATTTTTAAGTCTTTACGATTTCTTAAAAGTGCGACTACCTGGTAAATGTCTTCCACAAATTGACACATAATCCGCAAACCAGCAATATCTTGCATTTCTTCTTCAATCCGATTTAAAGGAATATGCCGAATAGCCGTCTTTGTCAAAATACTATCTACTGGTTTCACACGTCCCGTAACGAATTCAATTGGTATGTGTTTATCTTGCTCCCGAAATTGTTTACGAATACCTCGTAGTTTTACTTTTAATTCGCTGACCGCCTGTTCATATGGCGCTAAAAACAGCTCCCACTTTCGTTCCATGGTAGATCCCTCAATTTCCTTGAATTTCATTCACTGATTATTTTACCACAGTCCTCCCTAAAATAGGGTGTTATTCGCTATTTGATTTCCAAACACCTTTCATTAGAAATTTTTTTCACAGAGAAGACCACTTTTCTTGACGGAAACCTATATAATATGTGAAAATTGGAGTGATTTAAGAAAGAGAGAGAACCCCATGAGTGAGCACTTAGAAATTGAATTTAAAACATTAGTTAGTCCACAAGATTTCAAACGATTAATCGACCATTTTGCTATTCAAAAAACGGACTTTTTTACGCAAACAAATCATTATTTTGATACGGACGATTTTCAATTAAAAGCACAACGAATGGGCTTAAGAATTCGCGTATTAGCAGATCGTGGTGAGTTAACCTTAAAAGTTCCTGCGCCAGAAGGATTATTAGAAATCAATGACCCTTTATCGCTTGAGACGGCTAACCACTTTATCAAAATGAATCAACTCCCTACTGAGGGCGCTGTTGCAAAAAAATTACAAGAATTAGGTATTGAAATCGCCTCAATCCATTTAATTGGTTCATTAAAAACAGCACGTGCAGAAAAACAAATTCCTCAAGGACTACTTGCGTTAGACGAAAGTTGGTATAACCAACAGCACGATTTTGAATTAGAGTTAGAAGTTACTGAAGCTGAAAGCGGCAAGCAAGCGTTTCAAACATTAATGGCTGATTTGAACATTCCCATTACGCTTGCACCTAACAAGATTCAACGCATGATGCGGACCACTGCCCCTTAGTATTCGAAGCACTGACGTTCTGGCACCTGTATTTGAAAAAGCATGGCATTGGAGGAAGTATGAATGGTTGAAATTTATTTGTTCGTCAATCCTTTAGGCGGCGTCTGTTTAGAAATTGAAAAAGAAATTATACAATTGTCTGTTAACGACAAGAAGAAAATACAATTGCGCTTTATCCCTTTATTAAACATGAAAACGATCAATGAATTTTTAAGTCGTCAACATATTCCGATTAATGACATTAAACGACGGAATCGAATTTTTGAAGATTTATACTCAGCCGCTCTTGACTATAAAGCAGCACAGTTACAAGGCCGAAAAAAAGGTCGACAATTGTTGATTGGCTTACAAAAAGCAGTAGCTGAAGACGGTCTAGCTTACTCTCCTGAGTTATCAGAAGAACTACTTCTAGCGGCCGGCGGGGACATTGATATGTATCGTAAAGACCGACAATCAGATTTTGTCAAAGAATCTTTCCAAACCGACCAAAAAGTTGCTCGAGAAATGGGGATTAAACAACACCCTACCGCAGTCGTTTACAACTATACTTGCGAGAATGATTTCGGCATTTTAGTCGAAAATTTTGAAAACATGGATGAAATTAAACAACTGTGTCGTGTCCATCCACATAACGAACCGTTGCTGGACCAAGGTGACGCAACCTTCGAATTTAAACGTCGCTCCAATTATCATTTTCCAAATGGACATTTACATTTATTATAAAAAAGAGACTACGACAAAAGTAGTTGATTGATTATCTTAAGATTTAAAAAGTGGGCTATAAGTCATTTCGACTTATAGCCCACTTTTTTGTCTATAATTTTTCAACCAAAGCTTCTAATTCTGTTAAACGTTCTTCAAAAACTTTCATTGCATCTTCGATATACGCGGCTTGTGTCATATCCACGCCCGCTTTTTTCATCACTTCAATTGGGAAGTCACTACTTCCTGCTTTCAAGTAGTTAAGGTAGTTCTCTAAAGCTCCCTCTTCTCCAGCTAAAATATGTTTAGACAATGCCGAAGCGGCTGAGAAGCCAGTTGCATATTGATAAACATAGTAATTGTAATAAAAATGAGGAATTCTCGCCCATTCGTAACTAATTTCTTCATCTCTAACTACTTCTGGTCCATAGTATTTAGCATTAAGCTCGCCATAATACTCACTCAAATATTCACTTGTTAATGGCGTGCCTTTAGCATCTTCCGTGTGAATAAAATGTTCAAATTCCGCAAATTGTGTTTGACGGAAAATGGTTCCCTTAAAGCCGTCTAAATAGTGATTTAAGACATACGCACGTACTTTAGGATCTGTTTCTGTTTGTAATAAATATTCTGTTAAAATATTTTCATTTGTTGTTGAAGCAATTTCAGCTAAGAAAATTGAATAGTCACCATAAACATACGGCTGATTATTTCTTGTATAGTAACTATGAACACTATGGCCCATCTCGTGGACTAATGTAAATAGTTGATCCAAACTATCATGCCAATTCATTAAAATATATGGGGCTGTATCATAAGCTCCTGAAGAATATGCGCCACTTCGTTTTCCTTGATTTTCAATCACATCAATCCAACGACTTGAAAAAGCTTCTTTAACAATAGATAAATAGTCTTCACCCAATGGTTTTAAAGCCTCAATTGCTTTTTCTTTTGCTTCTTCATAGCTGTAACGAATTGGTGCTTCACCTAGCAAAGGTGCATACAAGTCGTACATGTGTAATTCTTCTACGTTTAATAATCTTTTTCTTAATTTTACATAGCGATGCAGCAAAGGTAAATGTTTATTTACTACCGCTACTAATGTTTCGTGAACACTTTCAGGGATATGATTACTTGCTAAAGATGCTGCCCGAGCAGAATCATAATTTCTAATTTTTGCTTTATAATTATGTGTTTTAACATGGGCACCCAAAGTTGAGGCTAATGTATTTCTAAATTGTTTGTATACTTTGTACAACCCTTTAAATGCTGCTTCACGAACAGATGGATCGACACTTTCCATTAACTGACCATAAACACCATGAGAAAGTTGAATCGTTTCTCCTTCAGCATTTTGCACAGTTGGAAATTCTAAGTCTGCATTATTTAAAATTGAAAAAGTATTACTTGAGGCCTCAAAAATTTCACTAGCTCCCGCAAGTAAAGCTTCTTGTTCCATTGATAAAACATGGGGACGTTCATCTAAAATATTTTGAATATAGTGACGATAAACAGCTAATTTTGGCTGCTCTTCAAAATATCCCCAGATTTGTTCATCACTTAATGTTAAGAGCTCTGGATCAAACCAAGAAACAGCTTCACTGACTTGTGCATATAAAGAACTAGCTCTTGCATATAAAGCTTGGTAAGCTGTATTTGTAGTGTCTTGATCATTTTTTAAATGAGAATAGACATATAATGTTTCCACTTTTCGATAGACATCTAAAACATATTCTAATGCAGCTAAAAAGGCTTCTGCGCCATTCCCTAATGTATCTTTAAATGACTCTGCTTGATTTAGCTCCTCTGTCAACTGTTCATAAGCAACATCAAAAGCAGCATCATCTTTAAAAATTTTGGTTAAATCCCAAGTCAATGAAGTTGGAACTTCATCACGTGTCGGTAATTGTTTAATTTCACTCATAGTTTACTCTCCTTTAAGAAACGTTTTACTCATTATACTATCATAATTTAACACGTGTGACTAAAAAAATGTTGTTTTTTCACTTTTTTTAGCCAATGAATGAGCTTTTCAGGATCTTCTCTTAGGAAAATACTAGTTATTAGGTACTTATTGTTTACTTTAATTAACACATGACATTCTTGTAACCATCTCAATAAGTTATTTCCCACGATTTTAAAAAGCTTTTCTAAGCCAATATTCGGCAGTGGTTGCCAAACAAAGTTCCCTTCTTCCCAAAAAATAGCTTCCAAGATACGCCACAGTTCCTGTTTTGTCACTAAATGTCCTTCTTCGATTTTTAGTGCTTCCCAAACAAGCATTTTTAAATGAATATCTTCTTCAGAAGAAGGTAATAGCTTTAATCCAGGGTAGTAAAACCAAGGAGGTAACTGGAGAAGGTGACAACCTTTCGTATATAAAAAGCTTTGTGTTCTAAGCAACTGAGCATTTCTGTAACCAAGTTGTTGAGTTAATTTTTGATAATAATCATGTATCAATTGCCCAGTGTGACGTCTATTTGGCAGTAAATTTAAATTAGCGATTGGCAGTTGGAAGATTTCTAGTAATTTTTTTTCGTAAAAATCCCATGATTGTTTTCTTCTATAAAATTGTTGACATTGACTCTCTTCAATATGACAAAGTAATTCTATTCGTTCTTGCTTCTTATCGGCCGTCCATAAATAAAATCCCAAGGACTCCGAAAAATAAAGGAATTGTTTCGTTAATTGCGTGAGTTTGTCTTTAGGCACTAAACGTTCACCTAAAATCCAAACAACTTGATAGCCATGAGCTTGATAAGTCTCCGTCCGTTCCACCAAACGTTTAATTGGCAATGGGCTACATTGAATTTCAATGGCTATCTTGCCAATGAGTAAATCTGGGCGTTGCTTCAAGGTGGGTAAATATGCTTCAACTTGAAAGGACAGCTTTTCGCGTAAACACTTTTCCGCAAAAAGCTGCTTCAAGCGGAGGTGTTCTTCTGTTTCAGCTTCTGCTTCGTACCAACAACTATTTCTTTTCCGATGAGCAAAATGGGGTATTTTAATGGGGCCTGCCTTCAAAATTACCGATTGATAACACATTGGGCACACAAAAGCTTGTTCACTTCGTATCTGTGTTAATTCATCAATCGAGCAATCGATTAAAGAAAATAATTCTTGGTTGTCTGCCGTTAAAGCTGTTAACATGATTTTCACCTCTCATAAATAAACTACGCAAAGTTTATTTATTTTCATCGAAAAAAAAGCAAAAACCCGAAAGTTTTTGCTTTTTTACTTAATCATTAAAGTAATAACGTGTTAATTCCAGCGCACTGCGTTCCATAATACAAGTGCCATATTCGATTAAAGTATCCTGAGTGACAGTTGTTTTATGAGCAAACTCTAAAATCTGCGCGATCTCATTGTCAACATTTGTTTTCTCTAATTCATCGGTTAAGAACAAAACTTGTAAGTAATAACGATCATTGTACGTGTATAAGTTAGTCAAAACAGATTGCATGAAGACTTCTTTGGATAATTGGATCATCGCTTCAAAATTATCTAATTCAAAGATTACATTTCTGTTGGTTTCATCTGTGGCTTCCATCTCGTCAAGTTCATCGGCGGCTGCTTTGTCTGCTTCAATTTGTTTGCGAATCAATTCGCTAACATCTGCATTGACTTCGCTTAGGCCTTCTAAGGAAGACAATTCGTCCATAGCGACATTTTTACTAATAAACAGTTCTAAGCCATCATTTTTAGGCAAGACTTGGAAAGTGACTGCTTCACTACCTTGGAATTCATCTTCGACATCCACTTCTTCTAAAATACTATAAAAGAAATTTTCAACATCTTTGTGGTTTCCTAGTAAGTCAAGAAAAGTAATCCCTCTATCCGCCAGGTCTTCGTTGCCAATTAACACACGAATCGTATTTTCATTAATATGTTCCATTTCCATAGCGCTACACCTCTCTTTGCTTCAATCAGGAAACTTCTTACGTTCATTGTAGCGAAAACTACACAAAAGTAAAGTGGAAAGTCTGTAAATCCTCGAAAACTAGCGAGCGTTTTATAAACTTTGAACTTTTTTAACGATTGGTTTTTCGCTCCTTCTACCTCTTCATCTTAACGCAGTCTCTCCAAAAAAGATACTATTTTTCCTTGACCACGTTCTGCCAAATCAAATGAATACAAATTCTAAATATGTATTAAAAAGCCAGAGATAAAAATCCCTGGCCCTAAATTCATATGAATCGTTCTTTATTACAATTAACAAATAAAGAACAAAATTTTATATTTTTTATAAACCTGCCATTAATTGTGCTTGGCGCAATTCCAGTTGTCGAACATCTCTTGGTAAGAATCGACGAATTTCATCTTCGTTAAAACCGACTTGTAATCTTTTCTCGTCAATCATAATTGGCCGACGCAACAATCCAGGGTTTTCTTGAACCAACTCTAATAGGTCTTGAAGTGGAAGCTCGTCCAAATCCATATTTAATTTTTGGAAGACTTTAGAGCGAGTAGAGATAATCTCTTCTGTTCCATCTTCTGTCATGATTAAAATTGCTTTTAATTCCTCAATGTTTAAAGGTTCAGAAAAAATATTTCTTTCTTTAAAAGGAATTTCGTGCTCTTGCAACCAGGCTCTAGCCTTACGACATGACGTGCAACTCGGGGAAGTATAAAGTGTCAACATTGTGCATCACTCCTTTTCGCGAATCATCGCGTTTCTGAAACAGGGAACTTTACTGTTCCTCTATTTAAAACCAGTATACCTAATTTCTAATAAAAATACTAGGGGTTTTTAAACATTTTTTATTAACTTTGTTTATTTTTCCTTCATTACATCCGTGTAAAATTAGGGTTAATTTTTAATAAATTTTATGGATATTCGTTATGATTCTGTAAAAAAGTAATACAGTTTTCTATTTTTATGGATGCTGTTATAATTTACTTATCTTGGTGACTTTTCAAGAAGTTCCCATGTATTTTTTGCTAATAAAATGTATAATAGAACTATTCACTATCTTAAGTCTAAAGTCAGGTGGTTATTTAATGAAAACAATTTTTTCTGGTATTCAGCCCAGTGGTACTCCGACAATCGGAAATTACATTGGTGCGATGAAACAATTTATCGAATTACAAAATGAATACAATTGTTATTTTTGTATTGTGGATGAGCATGCCATTACTGTTCCCCAAGAACCGCAAAAGCTACGCCAACAAATTCGTAGCTTAGCAGCTCTTTACCTAGCAGTTGGTTTAGACCCACAAAAAGCAACAATTTTCATACAGTCTGAAGTGAGTGCGCATGCAGAAGCTGGTTGGATCATTCAGTGCAATACTTCTATTGGTGAGTTAGAGCGAATGACACAATTTAAAGATAAATCGCAAAAAAATGGTCGTGCTGGCGTAAGTGCTGGTCTTTTAACATACCCTCCATTAATGGTTGGTGATATCGTGTTGTACAACGCTGACTTAGTGCCAGTCGGAGATGATCAAAAACAACATTTAGAACTAACACGTGATTTTGTGGAACGCTTCAACAAACGTTACGCTCAAAAAAATCAAGAAATTTTAACGATGCCTGAAGTAAAAATTGCTGAGCAAGGTAGTCGAATTATGAGCTTACAGGAACCAACGAAAAAGATGAGTAAATCCGATACAAATGTGAAGGGCTTTATTTCAATGCTTGATGAGCCAGCAGTGATTCGTAAAAAAATCCGCTCTGCTGTAACTGATTCAACTGGTGTAATTGAATATAATAAAGAAGAAAAGCCTGGCATTACTAACTTACTAAATATTTATTCTGCTGCAACAGGTCAAACTGTTGAGGAACTTGTTCAAGCTTACGAAGGCAAAGGCTATGGAGACTTCAAAGCAGATTTAGCAGAAGCAGTGGTTGCCTTATTAGAACCTATTCAAGTGCGCTACCAAGAGCTTCTAGCTTCAGAAGAATTAGATATGATTTTAGATGAGGGCGCAGAAAACGCTCGCCGTGTAGCCAACAAAACACTTCAACGAATGAAAAATGCTGTTGGTTTGGGAAGAAAAGTTCGGCGCTAACTAAACATAATAAAAACCCGCGAAGTTTTATTCGCGGGTTTTTATTATGTTCTAAATTGAGCATCGTACAGCCGACGATAGTGGCCTCTTTGCGCGTACAAAGTTTCATGTGTTCCATCTTCTAAAATTCCTTGGTCACTCACTACGATTATTCGATCAGCATGTTTAATCGTTGCCAGTCTGTGGGCAATAATTAATGTTGTTCGCCCGTCAGCTAACGAGTTTAATGACTCTTGAATCACTTGCTCTGTTTCTGTATCTAATGCAGAAGTCGCTTCATCTAGAATTAAAATCGGCGGGTTCTTCAAGAACATTCGCGCAATTGCCACTCGCTGCTTTTGACCGCCCGATAATTTCACGCCACGTTCGCCAATAATTGTGTCCAAGCCATCTGGCATTAGCTGAATTACCTGTTCTAAATGTGCTAATTTCACCGCTTGTTGAATGTCCATTTCTGTAGCGTTTAAATTCCCATAAGCAATATTTTCTCGTAATGTTCCAGGAAATAAAAACACATCTTGTTGAACAATTCCAATCTGCTTACGTAATGAAGCCAAGGTCATTTGTTGGATATTTCTACCATCAATTGTAATTTCACCACTACTGACTTCATAAAAACGAGGCAACAGATTACACAAGGTCGTTTTTCCTGAACCACTTTGGCCAACGAAAGCAACGGTTTCGCCAGGTTGAATTTTTAGATTGATATGGTCTAAAACTTTTGTGCCATCTTCATAAGCAAATGAAACATCTTTATAGGCAATCGTTCCTTCTAAATGCGAAACAGCTACAGCTCCTGGCAAATCTTTGATGGACGGTTGTTTGTCCATTTCTTCCGTAAAACGTTTAAAGCCAGCGAATCCTTTGGGATAGCTTTCAATCATATTGTTGACTTTTTCAATCGGCCGAATAAAAATATTGGCTAATAAAATAAATCCTACAAACTGTCCTTCTGTAATTTCTCCTTTAATTGTATAATACGCGCCAAAAATTAATGAAAATAAATTTATCAGACGAATTAATAAGTAATTATAGGCGGAACTGACACCCATGACCTTATAAAAATATAATTTCGATTTTCGATACATTTGATTTAAATAATTAAACTGTTTTCGTTCAAATGGTTCATTTGCAAAAGATTGCGTGACACGAATCCCACTTACTGACGCTTCAATCCCAGCATTAAATTCTCCTAAATTATCGTAAATATCCGTATTCGCTTTTGTCATTTTTTTATTAAAATAGCCTAGCGCAATCGTGATAAATGGCAATAAAATAAACGTAGCGATGGCTAATTTCACGTGAATGGTTAACATTAATAAAAAAGAACCTGCTAACGTCATAATCGTAATAAAAACGTCTTCTGGTCCATGATGTGCCACTTCCGAAATTTCAAAAAGATCAGTGGTCAGACGACTCATTAATTTCCCTGTTTTTTGATTATCATAATACTCAAACGGTTGTGTTTGAAGATGTTGATATAATTCTTCACGCATATCTGTTTCAATATTCACGCCTAACATATGACCAAAATAAACCACAATAAATTGTAAAAACGTATTGATTATATAAAATGCAAATAAGCCCGCACTAGCTAATGCAATGAGGCGAAAGTCTCCTTTTGGCATAATCTTATCAATTACTTGGTTGACTGCTACTGGAAAAGCCAACTCTAACAGCCCTGCAAAAACAGCACACCCAAAATCCAAAATAAACAATCGACGATAAGGCCTATAATACCCAAAAAAACGCTTTAACATAACTCCTTAACTCTCCCCCTTCATTCTCATTCATTATACGGAAAAAGACTGTCTCATGCAAAATTCTAACTTCTATCAGAACGCGTGTTATTTAAGTAACTTTGACTCAAAATCATTTTCACAAACTTTTCATTATCAGAATATTTTTTCATTTATCGTTTCCATTTTTTGGTAAAAATAACTATAATTGTCTTTTCCCTCAAGGCTTTGATTTCTGTGTAAAACCTTGAAATACAGTGAAAAATACTCTATTTATTTGTGAAAATATCGGCTACAATATAACATATGAAAAGTTTTGTAAAAAAGTTAAGAGGTGCACTTGTTAAATGAGAACCATTGTTTTTGATGTTGATGACACGCTGTACGATCAGCAACAACCCTTTCGAAATGCGATGACTAAAATTTTCCCGCACGTTGCGACAGAGGACATGCATGAATTGTATCTTCGTTTTAGACACCACAGCGATGAAACGTTTCCGAAAGTTTTAGCCAATGAATGGTCCCTAGATTTCATGCGGTTTTTCCGAATGAATGAAACATTAAAGGATCTAAACTATCCAGGAATTTCACAAGAAGAAGGAAAAATTTTCCAACAAGTTTATGAAGAAGAATTGGATAATATTACGATGCATCCAGAAGTTACTAAGCTTCTTGATACTTTACAAGAGAAAGAAATTCCGATGGGGATTATTACAAATGGTCCAACAGACCATCAATTTAAAAAAGTAAAACAATTGAATCTTGAAAAATGGGTTCCAAGCCAAAATATCATTATTTCTCAAAGTACGGGTTTTCAAAAACCTGAAAAGGAAATTTTTGATTTAGCCTGTAATCAATTTTGTATGGAACCTGAACATACTTTATATGTTGGTGATAGTTATGACAATGATATTGTCGGCGCGCGGAATGGTGGCTGGCATTCCCTTTGGTTTAACCACCGCTCTCGTGAACTACCAAGTTGCCAACCTGCATCACACCTTGCAGAAGTCACTTGTTTCACCGAACTTTGTCCGACTGTTGAGAAATTATTTAATCTTTAAAAAACAGCCGTTCTTCAATTTGAAGAGCGGCTTTTTTTTATTTATTTTTTTGTTTTTTCAGACGTAAAATGATGAACAGGCAGATTATCAGTAAAAGGATCAATAAACCGATTAAGAGATAAATAAGTTTAGATTCCGTTTTTTTGACAGTTACATCTTTCTCATTAAATGTTTTTGCTTCCTCTTTTGAGATTGTAAATTCTTTCGTAAATTGCCATTTTTTTCCTGAGCCTTCCACAGTCATTGCCAATACATACGTCCCAGCTTCCATTTCATTTTCTTCATAAGGAATAGGGAAATTAAAAATTGAATTGGGCGCCATTTGCATATCTTCTTGTTCTTTCTCTAAAATAACGTTATTTGTTTTCTTATTTTTAACATTTGCCGTTACTTTCATTGATTGAAGATAGGCTGCTTCATGGTTTAGCAGTGTTGCAGAAATAACACTACGCGCATTTCTTTGCGTCGGTTCAACTTTCTCTAAAGACAATTCAGGTTGAACAACTGTTTCATTTTCTCGAAGTAAAACAGCTACTGTATAGGCATAGCGATTTTCAATTGCTAAGCCGTTTGTATTTTCTTTTTGCTTATCTTTCGTTTCATCGACTTTTTCACTAAACGTGATCCCGCCCGCTAGTTGCCCTGAAAACTCTTCTTTAGGCATCTTCACTCGCAATTCAACTACTTTTTCACTTTTAGCAGGCAATTCAACACTCTCACCGCCGTCTTTCAGTTGAATGATTTCTGATAAATCTGCTGGCGCAGATTTATCTAATACTGTCAACGACTCACCATATTCAATCACTCCGTTGCTGTTTGTTGTGGCCGACTTCGCACTAACATCAATCACTAAATTTTCATCTGTACTATTGGCCGCTCGAACTTTCAAAATTTGTTCTTGGTCTGGTTTCATCATTAAATCAAAATATGTTTTTGTTTTATCTATTTGGTTTTCTGGAATTTCTGTTTCAACACTAAATCGTAATTCTGCTGCTGAGGTTTCAATCCCAAAAGCAAAGAAATAAAAACTTAGAATCATCAGAATAAAATATCTATTTTTCATTTCGCTCTACACTCCATTTCTATGTAAAGGAGAAAGGCTGAGTTTCCCTCTTCCTTGCTCCCAAAAGGTTCTTTTTATACTGGCGTATTAGCTAATGTCCAAGTAATTGTTGTTTTGTAGGCATCGTTTAATTTAACTGATTTACCTGGCACTTTTAATTGAACATCTTTCATTACTTGACGGCCGTCAACTTCAGCAATTGAACTAGCATTGCCGTATAAGTATGACCATTTCCCAGCACCTTGATCTGTTGCGGCTGCCATCACGTTATGACTTTCACCCACTGTACCAAAAGTTACGCTCGCTAAACTTGTTGGTGCAGCGCTTTGTCCTGCTGTCACAGCTGAAGCATTCTGAAAGACAATTTCAGTTCCTTCAAGCGTCTGACCTTTGATAGCAGAAGTAAATGCAGAATTTTGTTTTGCAGATAAAGTCCAGCCTTCTAAAGTTCCACGATTATCTGTAATTTGAGCAAATAATGGGCCTGTTTTTTCAACATTATTTTTATCTTTTAAAACTTGTGCTGATGCAAAATAGGTTTCATCTTTTGTGCTGATGATATTTTCACCAAAGTTTAAACTTGAAGCATAGTCCAAGGTTAAGGGACCTGTAGAACCTTCATCAACTGGCTTGTCAGGCTTTACTGGGTCGATAGGTGTCACAGGATCTTTGCCGTCTTTGTCTTCTGGATCCACTACAGGATTTTTGCTGTTGGGATCTTTTTCATCTGGTGCTTTAAATTTTACAATAGCATCTGTGTCGCGATTAGCCACTTCCTCTGCTTGAACTGGTAGTGTTCCTACCGCGATGGTTGCTAAAATTAAGCTGCTTGCGATGGTCATTTTTTTCATGTTAGTGCTCCTTCTCTTCTATTGTTATAGTTTCAATAATTATACGCTTGGTAAATCAGCGATTGTCCATGTTAAAACAGTTTTGTATTGAACAGCATCTTTTGGTGTTGCTCCTGGTACAGTTAATGTGATCGCTGTATTTTTATCTACGTTTTCACCGTCAACTTCCACTTTTTCAATCCCACCGAACGCACTAAGCCAAGTTCCAGAACCTTGACCTTCAGCGGCAGACATCACATTTGATGAATCGCCAGCTACTAAAGTTACTTCATGCGCAGTTGGTGTGACTGCTTTGGAATTTGACACTGCTTTGTTTTGACTTAATTTAATTTCTGAACCGTCTAAAACTTTATTTAATGTTTCTTTTGTCGCTGTTAATTGTGTTTCTTGTTTAACTGTTAAGGCCCAACCGGCATTCGTTCCGCGTTTGTCGGAAATTTGTACATAATTTGGTTTAGGATTAGTCAAATCAGGACCAGAACCGTCTGCCAAGAAAAAGTATTGTGGATTTGCATAATATTTTTCATCTTTATTTGAAATTTTATTTTTGCCAAAGTCTAAACTAGAAGCATAATCGATACTTAGTGGACCAGTTGTTCCTTCATTTGGCTTATTACCAGTGTCTGGTGTCGTTGGGTCAAAGGGTTCAACAGGTTTTTCGGTATCTGGATTCACTGGATCGACTGGTTTGTTGCTAGAGGCATCCGGTGTAAATTCAACGATAGCATTTGATTCATAGTTTTTTTCTTCTGCATTCACTTCTGGTGCAATAGCCACGCCTAAAGTGATAGCTGGGATTGTTGCTAAGATAATTTTTTTCATTTTATTGTTCCTTCTTTCTTTTTTTTAAAATAAAACTAGCCAAAAAGATGACTATTATTCCGAGATAATTAAACATTTGTTGCTGTTTAGTACCAGTTCGAGGTAAGAAGCCTGAGCCTTTTTGATCAACTGTTTTACTTGTTGAATGCTTCAATGATTCTCCACTCACTGCTGGTATTGCTTCCGACTGCTTGGGGAAACGCTGTGGTATCTTACCATCTGGTTTTTCTTTGTTGGCTGGTGGTTCATACTCGCCATAAAAAGAAACTTCTGCATTTGTCGGATAGGCATTTGTTTCAGCAAATATATCAACCGATGAAATCAATCCTAATAACAATACACCGCTAATTATTTTTTTGATAAGACTCCCTCCCTATTTTGCACTACCATCAGGTACGTCCATCAAGTACCAAGTTAGTTTTGCTTCATATTCTTCTGCTTTGGCCGTCCCTCCAGGAACAGATAATAACAACTCTTGGTCATTTTCTTTCCATTGATCAGAAATATTTGTTTCTTGGTGTCCATTGACTTGGTTGTGAACAAGAATCGATTGGCCTTCTGGAATATCCTGTAAGCGATGGTTGGTTCTAAATTTTAAAATATTCGGCAACCTAGCACCTGATTCAGATTTGAAATCAGAAGTAACGTTTAGCGCAAGCGACCAATTATTCCCCGTTTGACGAGTATCTCGTATCACTAATGGTTGATCCATGGAAACAATTGGATATTGGGTCGTGCTACTAGCGATTTGCAGCTCACTCCCAAAGGAAATCGCTGTTGGTACCGTTTTGAACCTG
Source organism: Enterococcus sp. DIV1337a (assembly GCF_051712285.1). Lineage (NCBI taxonomy): Bacteria > Bacillati > Bacillota > Bacilli > Lactobacillales > Enterococcaceae > Enterococcus > Enterococcus sp. DIV1337a. The sequence continues at coordinate 2,025,546 of NZ_JBIOOP010000001.1, forward strand.
ACAGAGCCAACCATAGTGACTGTTAGCGCTAATTCATCAATCTTGTAGCCTTTATCATAGACTTCCACGACCAACTGATGTTTCCCATAAGTTAGTTCTGGTAATAACAAGGCTTTTTCCTTAAATGTTTTAGAATTAGTGGTTGTTTCATCTGCTAATTTCTGGATTTCTTGGCCCTCTTTTTTGACAATAAATTGTAATCTATTCCCAGCATCAACATCTTGCCAATAAAAAGGCAGGGCTGTTTTTTGAAAGTCATCAATATCGATTGTTTTTTCCAACGACTTTTCTATACGCTCTTTTGACCAAGATAGTTTCGTTTCACTTAAGAAAACTTCTTTGACAGGTTGGACGACTGTTCCAGAAAAGTTCCCCAAGTATGCTTTATCTGTTGATTCCCAGATATAAGAAACGCCTTCATGAGCTTTGGGTAAATTCCATTCAAACAGTCCTTTTGTAGCATCGTAACTTCCATAAGGGCTAATCGTCAGCGGTGGAAATAGTTGACCATCACGAGATATCACCTTATTTTTTAATTGCAGTGGTTTCCCAGCAATATAATCGACAGAAGATAAGATAATCATTTGATTAGATACATCTAGCCCTGTAATGGCCGTTAAGCCTTTTAACGGACTGATATCTGAAATTTGATTTTCTCCCACATCTAAAACTGTTAGATTGAGTGTTTTCTCTAACGGTGTCAGGGAAGAAATTTGATTGTTTCTTGCATACAGTACACGCAGACTAGGAACAGTGCTTAAAGCTTCCAGACTAGCAATCGTTTGATTCATAATACTCAACTCTTCTAGACGTGGTTTATTCGCCAAGGGCGCAATTGTTTTTAATTGATTATTTTCCACATAAAGACGGAGTAGGTTATTTGCTTCCGTAAGCCCATCTAAAGTAGCAATCTGATTATTGGCAGCCCAAATAGTTTCTAAATTACGAAGAGAACGAAGCGGGTCGAATGAAGTCACTCGATTATTCGGCGTGATTTTTGACGGATGATCTGTCGTATTTTGGATACTTAAATTTTTTAAAGCAGGCATTCCTTCAAGCCCATTTAATGTCGTTAATTGATTGTTCTCAACATACAAGCCTTCTAAACTAATTAATCCTGCTTGACCTAACGGACTAAGATCAGCTATTTTATTGTTTCTCATATATAAAAAACGTAATAGCTTAAATTCACCTTTAGCAAAAGGACTCAAATCTGTTACATTGAGTGAATCTTGAAAAGATAATTCTTCTAAGTTTCTTAGGTATTGAACTCCTTCTACATTAGAAACAACGACATTTTCTAAAATAACTTTATTCAGTTTATCCAATTCTGCTTGGGTGACAGTATTAGAGGTCCGAGATTTGCTTAACTGTTTTCTGATATTTTCCGCAAAAGCTGGATCAGGAAATAGTGTACTGATAGGCGTCGCTTTATCTAAGACAGCACCTGCGTATAATTGGGGCATCATCAGTTGTGCTTCCGTTATCGCTAGTGCTTCATTTGGCGGCTCTTCACTTGTTTCAACAGTCGTTAACTCTTCTGATTGGGGAATCTCCGAACTACTGGTTGCTGAATTTTGCTCTTCTGCTGATGAAATTTCTGGAATCTTTTCTTCTGAAACAGATGAAACATTTTCTTCACTGGAGGATGCGATTGTTTCGGTCGTTTCGGCGAAAGTTGTTACAGGCAGTAGCAAACTATTAGCCAAAAGTAAAGCACTAACTGTGGAGATGCACATTTTTTTCATAAACTTCACCTCCTAATATTTTCTTAATTATAGTGAATATCAACTGCAAATGGGTTCAATTACGACAAACTGTCCAAATAAATTTGTATAGACAAGACAAAGAGCGCCAAATAGGGTTTTCTATCCCTATTTGGCGCTCTTTGTCGCTAAACACAACCAGAATGTATTATGGCAAATTCTCAATTATGCCTACTTTTCTTTTATTTCTTTTAAACTATCCTCTATTTTTTCCAACTGCCCAGCAAAAAATTCTTGTTTGGCTTTTGGTAAGAACAATGTGATAGATAAGAGGATTTGTTCTTTAAAAATTGCCCAATCTGCGAATATTTCTTCATTGGTTAAAATCATTTCTATTTTTTCTGCTATTTTTTTCCAGAGGATCATTCGCCAGTTATTTTCACCCACTTCATATTCTTTAATCATGCCTAATACATGAAGAATATGGGGAACATTTTGGCTGACAATCGCCGCAAATAAAAAATCAATAATTACTTGCTCGATGATTTCTAGCGAGCGAATATCAATAATTTCCCGCTCATTGACAGATTGTAGCACACGAAAAAGTAACGAAGTTGGAAACGGCTGCAAGCCAACGTTTTTTTGTAATGCTAAAAACTTCAAATTAAAAATAGTATACACATCGGCATTAATTAATCGTTCCAGAATCTGATTTTCTAATGCAATAATTTCCTCTTTTGTCACAACCGTTTGAGGGTTAAAAAGATATTCCAACGCCAACATCGAATACATTACTTCTTGTTTTCCTAAAGCAAAAGACGATTTCTCATAGTACGCCCGATAATCTGCAACGATTCGACTACTTTCTTGAAAATTTTTACTAAAGATTGCTTGATTAAACTGTTCCTTAGCTAAAACTGTTTTGGACATTGGCGTTAATTTTTCTGTCATTTCCATCGGCGAAATAGACAAGATTTCGACAATAATGGCTAAATCTGAAATGCGCAACTCACTATTTCCTTGAACAAAGCGTTGATAACTTCGACTAGAAACACCATTTTCATCAAAGACACGCAGAGGAATATTTTTCCCTTTACGAAGCCGTTCAATTTCTTCACCTAGCGGCCGATATTCCATATATTCTTTTTGTTTCAAACGAATTACTCCATTTCTCTTTAATAAGATAGCAACTAAGTTGAACGGCTATTCCCCAATGCTTAAAATTGTGCGAATATCTTCTTCCGTCATTTTCGCTAATTGCTCTTCATTTCCTTGAATCACTTTTTGGAACAACTCGCGTTTTTCTTGCTGTAAGGAATTCATTTTTTCTTCAACCGTTCCTTCTGCAATCATCCGCCACACTTCAACAACCTTTTTTTGTCCCATGCGGTGCGCCCGGCCAGCCGCTTGTTCTTCAACTGCGGGATTCCACCATAAATCGTATAAAATAACTGTATCTGCACCAGTTAAATTTAGTCCGGTTCCCCCTGCTTTTAATGAAATTAAGAAGACATCTTTTTCTCCTTCATTGAAGGCATTCGCCATCGTTAACCGATCTTGAGGCTTCGTACTTCCTCGTAAATAGAACGTCTCTAAACCTAATTCATTCAATTCTTTTTCTAAGATAGAAAGCATACTTGTGAACTGAGAAAATAATAGGACACGACGATTGTTTTCTTTGGCAGCCACTAAAAAGTCTTTGACTTGTTCCACTTTGCCAGAACCTCCCGTGTAATCCTCAATAAACAAACGTGGATCGCAACAGATTTGTCGTAAACGGGTCAAGCCTGCTAAAATACTCATACGATTTTTCTTGAAGGTCGCCTGATCCATTTGACTGACATCTGCTTGCATTTGTTTTAGATAGGCCAAATAAACCGTTTTTTGTTCTTCTGTTAAGACACTGTACATATTATTTTCAATTTTTTCTGGTAAGTCTGCGAGCACCGTTTTCTTATCTCGTCGTAAAATGAATGGTTGAATCATTTTGGCAATTTCTTCCGGCTTAATTTCTCGAAAGGCTTTTTTGCCTGGGAACAATCCCGGTAAGATCATTTGAAAAATTGACCACAGTTCATCTAAATTATTTTCAATTGGTGTGCCACTTAATGCAAAACGTTGCGGTACTTTTAAACTTTTTAAGGCTTGTGCCGTTTTAGTCCCACTATTTTTAACCATTTGAGCCTCATCTAGAATCAAATAGCCGACACGCATTTCCTGATAAAGCTGAACATCTTGTCGCATACTTGCATAAGAAGTAATCAGAATATCTTCGGTGCTATTTTGTAAAAGCGCTGCTCGTTCTTGGCGATTGCCAGAAACCACTTGAACATTTAAGGTTGGCGCAAAACGTTTGACTTCGGCTAACCAGTTATAGGTTAAACTTGCAGGAGCGACAATCAAAGCTGTCCCTTTCAAGCGCTCTTCTTCTTTTTCCGAAAGTAAATAGGTAATGGTTTGCAGTGTCTTCCCTAAACCCATTTCATCAGCTAAAATACCGCCAAATTGATAATGGCTAAGCATTTTCAGCCATTTATACCCTGTTTCTTGGTAATGGCGTAACGTTGCTTGTAAGGTATTCGGGACTTGCGCTTCAAAGTTTTCTGGATGCGTTAAATCCGTAACCATTTTTTTAAAGGAATCTGAAAAATGTGCCCGCTCGTTGTCTTCTAGTAAGCTTTCGATCATGAGGCCTTGGTTTTTGGGCACATGAATGACATTGTCTTCTTGATGCATATTTTTTCGCAGCTTCGTTAAAATTGCACTTGTATGGAAAAATTCCTCTGAATCAAAAGCAAGAATTTCACCACTTTTTAACGTATAAAAAGCATCATTACGTAGCAAACTGGTCAGTACTGCATCGATTTCGGTTTCATCAATGCCAGTGACATCAAACCGAATATCTAACCAAGAATCCCCTTCTGCAACTTCAATCGTTGGTTGATGATGTTGGGCATCTAAATACAATTCCCGTAATTTCCGTCCCATCCGAACTTCTCCCAATTGACGGAAAGCTGGAACTTCGGCTTTAAAGAAATAATACAAGGACTCCCCAGCAGGTAAGACTTTTTCAAAGCCTGTGGTTGTTTGCTGATAGGCAAACTGTTGAAATTGCTGCTTAATTGCTGTTTCTTTTGCTTTATCTCGAACGATTTCTTGATTGACTTCAGGTAATTGAGCATATTTTGGGTTTGTCGAGAAAATGACTTCTCCATAGTGATAGTCAATCCGGGCGTTAATCCGACCTTTAATTTTCTTAAAAATAAAGACTGCTTTTAAAGGATGATGGACGACTAATTCTTCAACTGATTCTTCAACAGACACTCGACCAATTTTTTCCAATAATGGTAACACTTCACTAAATAAATCAGAAACTGTTTCTTTTTCATAAATAATTGACGGCTCTTCCAAGCGTTTCATCAATTGAAGTAACGTGGTGTAGATGGCTTCCTGCTCTTCTGTTAGTAAATAAACCGTTTGATCCGCAATCGCCCAGTGATAGTGGGCTAGAAACGTTGTAATAGGATTCTGAATAGTTAATTTGAAGCTTTGTTCCTCGTTTTTTTGGACTGTAAACGTAAGTGGCAAACTAGTTTCTTTGAACGTTAGATAGCGATACTTATGAGTTTGATTGGTCAATAAAAAATGACCCGTTCGATTCATTTTTTCGACTAACGATTGACTGCGATCAATCGGCAATAATAAATAACGTTTGTCGATTTTCCCTTTAACTTGAATACCGTTTGCACCTAATAATTGGCTGGTATGATAAATTGCCGCAAGTTCTGTTAAAATTTCTTGAATTTCCATTGAAAAAGAATCATGCAGTAAGGTAAATTGGTGTTGTTTATTCACCATAAAGGTCATTTCTTTTTCATATGCTTGTAAAAAATCACCAATATTTTTCACAATATATGTTTTAGGTTTGGTGCCTTCCAAACCAATTTTTAAAGAAAGGCCAATCGTTGACAATTCTGGATAGTAATTATTCGTTTCGATTACATCTAAATGAAATTCTAAACGTAAAGGTTGCAAGGGAACTTCGGCAGAGCCTTTGCTTAATTTGGCAAAGCCTTTTGTAAACATTTCAGCTGTTGATCGATTTGTCTTTTCAAAACTGACTGTTTGATTTACTTGAATAATTCTTGACACACCTCGTTGTTTCAGTGCCAGTTCAACTGCCACTGTATGCTTGCAATAGCCATGTTCCATCCAATATTGACATTCACAAACATCTTGTTCTTTGGCAGTACCATCCAATTCAACAAGATAAAGTTCTTCACCTAAAACCTCAGACAACCAGATCCTTTTTTCTGGATTTTGAACGATAGATAAGACACGGCCCTCTTGCATATATTCGCGCCCTTGTTCAACGATTCGCTCTGGAATACTCCATTTCATCGACTCACCTCCTCTTCTACTAAGCTAGCTGATAGTGAACGGTACTTTGACCATTCCCATTGCTTTTTATTTGTAATTGTTGTGGAATTCGTGCTTTTAATTCGCCAATATGACTAATAATTCCAATCATGCGGCCTTCGTTTTCGATCGTTTCTAACGCCTCCATTGCCATTTCCAATGCTTCTTCATCTAAGGAACCAAAACCTTCATCAATAAACAACGCATCAATGAAGACCCCGCCTGCTTGTTCTTGAATCACTTCTGCCAAAGAGAGTGCTAAAGCTAACGCTGCTATAAAACTTTCACCGCCTGATAACGTGTGAGCGCTGCGCACCGTCCCTGAATTATCATCATAAATATTGATTTCTAACCCCGTTTGATTCCGATAACTGCCTGCTTCGTGATTCAATTCAAATTGATAACGACTATTTGTCAAACGGTCTAAACGCTGATTAGCGACTGTCAGCACTTTTTCTAAATACGTTTGTAACATATACCGTTCAAAACTAATTTTTTTAGGATTATTGCCATTAACCGTATCTGCTAACTGCTGTAGTGCAGCAACTTCCTCAAACTTGTCTTCAATTGTTGTTCTTTGTGCATTAATTTCTTGAACCAACTGTTGGTTATTCAGCATTTTTTCATGCAGTTGATAGTATTTTTTTTCTTGTTCTTCAATTTGTTGTGTTATTTGTTCAATTTCTGTGGTGATTAAAGATAATTCTGGGAACGTATCACTAGATAATTTTTTCTCAATTCCAGCTAGTTGGATAGCCAGTTGGGTTTGCTCTTGTTCAAATAAAGAAATTTGTTCTTGCTGACTTTCAAGTGTCGGTACCTCTTTCAACCACTCCGTCAATTGGTCCTCTGTCACTCCTTGTTCCGTTAAAACTGCGTTTAACTGACTCTCAAGTTGTGCGACTGTTTGTTGAAGTGTTTGTTGTTCTTTCTCCAAATGCGTCAGCGTACTTTCAAGGATCATTTCTTCTTTCTTCAAGGTTTCTCCTTGTGTCGTCACGTTTTCTTTTTGACGTTCAAATGCAGAGAGTTCTTCTTGAAGCAAAGCTTGTTGTTTGGTCATTTCTTCGTATGTGACGGTTGCATCCAATAATTGGCTAGCAATCATTTGCTGCTGGATAGTGATTCTTTCCAGACTTTGTTGCATTGTTTCTACTTGTTGTCGAAGCACTTCAAAGCGTTGGGCATTTTCAGCTAATTGTTCTTCTAGTTCCGCCAGACGGTCCTTTTCAACTGAAATTTCCGTTAGTTTTTGCGCTATTTGTTGTTTTTCTTTAGCTAATTGCGACTCAACTTCCGCAATTTCTGCAGGTGTTACTTGTGAAAATGTTAGTCCTGTTAACGGCAACTGCAAGTCAGCAAACTGCGCTGCTAATTGTTCTTGTTCCTCAGTATACGCAGCTTCCTGTTCTTTTAATTGGCTTTCTTTCTGTTGCTTTTCCGCCCCTAATGCAGAGAGCGTTTCAGTAAATCGTTGAACCGTTTTTTCAACTTCCGTTAATTCCCGTTCCGCTTGATCAATCTCTTCTAAGGAAACTTCTTGATGAGTTTGTTGCTTTGGATGTTCTAAAGAGCCACAAACTGGACAAGGTGCCCCCTCTTCAAGTAACAAGCTTAATCGTTGGATTTGTAAAGAGGCCCATTGGCTTTTCTTTGTCTGCAACTTCGCTTCTTCAGCGCTTTTTTGTTGCTGTTCAACAGCAAACCGTTGTGTCAACTTGTGCAATTCCGCTTGGTTTTGACTAATTTTTTGCCAAGCTTTTTGATTTTTTTGCCAACGTTCTACAAAATTTTGCCAATGATCTGCTACACTAGAACATTCAAAATTTGCTTTTTCAAGCGTTCCTTCTTGTTCAATAAATTGTTTGGCTGTCGCCACTTTATCCGCCAATGTTATTTTTTCCTGTTGGCAAGATTCATACTCTTTTTGAATGGCTTGATAATTGGCTTGTTCTGCTATTTGTTGTTGGGCTAACTGTTCATATTCTTGGTATTGTGGTAATTGACGTTGAATCGTTTGAAGACGTTCTTGTTTTTCAGCAATCAATGGTTGTTGTTCTTCCAACTCACTCATGATTGCTTGCCAATCCGTCAATGCTTGTTGCGTTTCCATGAGAGCTTGTTGTTTGGACTTTGTTTCTTGCTCTTTTTGTTGTTTTTCGCTTCGTTTTTCAAAGACTTTTTCAGCTAAAGATTGCTGTTTTTGGCTCCATTTTAATTGCTGAATCTGTTCCTTTAGCCGCTCAATGACGGTTTCCTGTTCAGCTTGTTTTGCTTTCTTTTCCAGTAATTCTTCTTTTTGCTGTTGCAAGTTTTGTCGTTCTTCAATAGCATAACGAACTTGCTCTTTTGCTTGTTTTGCTTGTTTTAAGGTTGCAATTTGTTCTCTTTCAACTAACAGTTGTTGTTGGGTCTCTTGTTGTTGACTTTCTAATAATTGAAGTTTTTCAAAAAGTGTCATTGTCGGTTCAGGTTCTTCTGACCAACGCAACTGTTCTGTTTTCAGTTCAATTTTTTGCTGGGTTTCTTGAATCTCTTGATTGGCAATTTTTAAGCGTTCTTTTAAATTTTCGCTGAACAACTGATACAATTCTGTTCCGAATAAATTACGCAAAACTTTTTCTTTTTCATCACTTTTAGCAATTAAAAAAGTCCGAAACTCTCCTTGAGGTAACAATACAATTTGAGCAAATTGATTGGCATTCAAATGCAATAATTCTTGAATGAGTTCGTCCACTTCGCGTCTTTTAGAATAGGCTCGTAGTTCTTTCCCTTGAGCATCTTTGACAATTAAAGATATTTTGGCACTTTGTTTACGGACTCCTGTGCCACGTTTTTTAAAAAGTTCTTGTTCGGGAAGGCGGTTCAGTTCATAGAGATACTCGTTATGTTTAAAAAGCAAAGTAACTTCAGTGGCTTCTGAGGGCTCAGCAAATGTGGAACGCATTTCTTTACCTAAACGTAATTTCCCAGAACTTTCACCAAACAAAGCATAGCTCATTCCATCAAAAATCGTCGTTTTACCAGCCCCTGTTTTTCCACTAATTAGAAAAAGTGAAGAATCTTCAAACTTCGTAAAATCAATGGTTTCATTAATATACGGACCGAAGTTTTTCAATGTTAAAGATAATGGTTTCATCCTGTTACTTCCCTCTTTCTAATTGATTAAGCGTACTCAGCTCTTCTTGGACCCATTGTGCTTGTTGTTCTGTCAGGTCCTCTCCTGTCACATCGTTAAAAAAGTCATGCAGATGTTCTTCTGGTGAACGTTGTTCTATTTGTACCACTTTTTTCTGATTTCCGCTGCTTGTTTCTCGACCATTCAAACGTTCCAGCCCAATAATTTTGGGATAAATTTTTCGCAATTGATTCATCATGTTGGGAATAATTGCTCGGTCGGTTAATTGGACATGTAAATAATTTTCCCGATTCACTTCTTGATAAAACGCGGGATCCGTTAACTGCTGAAACGAGCCCGTCAATTGTTGAATGTCTCGTAATGGTTTCAAAGCACGGAATTGAAAATGAACTTCAGCTTCTGTTTCAACAAGCCAAACACCCTTTTCTTGTGTCATTTCTGATAAAGAAAATTTTACAGGCGAGCCACTGTATCGAGCATTAGGTGCTTGCAACGCATTTTTTCCATGTAAGTGGCCCAACGCGACGTAATCAAAAGGCTCTAACAAAGCCGTCGGGACAACATCCAACCCACCCACTGTTAATTTTGTTTCAGAATCAGTTTTTTCACTACCAGCGACAAAAAAATGACTAACTAATACCTGTTTTTTGTTGGGGAGAAAAGATTCCTGCATTTTCGCGACAACTTTTTCCATCGCCGCCTGAATCGTTCGAATCGTTTCATCTTCAAAATATAAGCGAGCCGCAATCGGTTCAAAATAAGGCAACAAATAAAATTGCGTATTGTCGATTTCAATTGGTTGAAAGGCTTGTTCTAAACGCGTGTTCAAATGAAATTGCGTTTGGTTAAACCAAGGGCCTCCTGTTTCTAAACGAGTACTGCTATCATGGTTTCCCGAAATAGCTAACACGGGGAAATGCTCTTTGAGATTCATTTGAATCATCATTTCATTAAAAATCTCGACTGCTTCAACTGCTGGAACAGAGCGATCATACAAATCTCCAGCGATCACAACAGCATCCACTTGCTCTTCTTTCGCAATTGCTAAGATTTGTTTGAAGGCTTCCCTCTGTTCTGCCAACAAATCAAAACCATGTAATTTTTTGCCAATATGCCAATCTGCTGTATGTAAAAATTTCATTTTTTCACCGCCTAAAAAAGTCCTTCTTATTATTATAACAAATTTCTGGTATTTTTTAAGAAAATCGGACAGAAGAATTAGATTTTTAACAAACTTTTTTCTTAACGCAAGAAAAAAGACAGGGAGCATCATCTTTTGATGAGACTACCTGCCAGTAAAATTCCTATTCTGTAGCGGTTTGTTTTATTCTTTTTCTGTTGATTCATATTTAAAAGTTGGATCAATTTCTTTGTCTAACTGATCAAATGCTTCTTGCATTCGACGTTCCACTTCAGCTAAACCGTCTTTATCCATTTTTTTAATATCGCTAATATCGATTGGCTCTCCAAAACGAACCGTTACTTTTTTACGTTTAAACAACTCTTTTAAAGTTAACGGACCTTGATAAACAGATGGCACGATAGGTACTCGACCCATTTTAGCAATCAAGGCTACCCCACCTTTTAATTCTGAGGAATGACGCGTGCCACTGGGGAACATAATCAAACTTAAATCAGAATTTTTTAAAATTTTGACAGGTGTCTTAATTGCGCTGGGACCGGGCTTCTCACGATCCACCGGAAACGCATTCGCATGTTTTAAAATGAAACGTAAAACAGGATTCTTAAACAACTCTTTTTTGGCCATAAAACTAAACTTCTTAGGACTGCCAGCAACAGCTAAATACAGCGGTTCCCACCATGTTCGATGCGGCGCAACTAAGACATAGTTTTGGTCTTTTGGTAATTTTTCTTTATTTTCATAATGTGCATTTCCATTAATCACAAATAAAATGACGCGAACCACGCCACGCATAAATGTAAAAAACATAATTTTCTTCCTTTCTTCTCTCCGCTTTCTAGTATGCCGAAAGCTCTACCTTTTGACAAGCTTTTTTTACTTCCATCAATCAAAGAAATTACATGTCCTCACTAATCTAGGGAACAGATTTTGTCATACGAGTTTAAAAGTAGTATAATACATGAACAATCAGATGAAAAGTTGGAGGTTCTTAATCTATGTTATTATCCGGCGAACGGATTGATCAATTATATGCGGATGATATTCAAATTATTCAAAGCAAAGAAGTCTTTTCTTTTTCCATTGATGCAGTCTTATTGGCTAATTTTCCGCAACTACCAAAAAAGGGCAAGATTGTCGATTTGTGTGCTGGCAATGGTGCGGTCGGCCTCTTCGTTAGTCGGAAAACAGCTGCAACGATCGACCAAATCGAATTACAACCTCGTTTGGCAGATATGGGTCAACGAAGTATTCTATTAAATAAATTGGAAAAACAAGTAACGATGTATGAACGTGATTTAAAACAAGCGACAGAGGTCATCAAAAAAGATTCTGTCGATTTAGTACTATGTAATCCCCCATACTTTAAAGAACGACCAACTAGCCAAAAAAATCCAAACCCGCACTTAGCGATTGCCCGTCATGAAATTCACACGTCCCTTCAAGAAGTGGTCACTGTGTCAGCGGATTTATTAAAAACAAATGGTCGCCTCGCAATGGTTCATCGTCCTGATCGTTTCCTTGATATTTTACATGCCATGGAAAACGCCAATATTGCGCCGAAAAAAGCTCGGTTTGTTTATCCGAAGCCAGGCAAAGAAGCCAATGTTTTACTAATTGAAGGCATTAAGCAAGGTAAAAAAGACGGTTTTCGTGTGTTGCCACCTCTTTTTACATACAATGAGAAGAACGAATACGAAGCAGAAATGAAGGCTATGCTGTATGGAGAATAAGAAATCCCATTATTTTTATGTTTTACTTTGCCAAGATGGTTCCTTTTACGGTGGCTATACAACTGAGCCAGAACGTCGTTTAACCGAACATAATAGCGGAACTGGTGCAAAATATACACGGTTAGCCAAACGACGGCCAGTCAAAATGATTCATACAGAGAAATTTGAAACACGTAGCGCGGCCACCAAAGCCGAAGCCGCCTTTAAAAAATTAACGCGCAAACAAAAAGAACAGTATTTAAAAGCCTTTCATTAAATGACAATAAAGCAGAAAGAAACAGCCATCATTTCATTGATGAAATGATGGCTGTTTCTTTCTCTTTTTAAACTAAGTTCTCGACAAAATGAATAACCATTTCGGCTGATTTTTTCCCAGCTTCATCGATGAATTCGTCAAAGCTTTGAGTTGCTTCGCCATCTGCTGTATCACTCATTGCTCGTACAACTAAGAACGGAATATTAAACTGTGAAGCCGCTTGGCCAATTGCTGCGCCTTCCATTTCACAAGCTAAGGCTTCAGGAAACTCTTTCTTAATTTTGGCGATTTTCTCAGCGCTATCCACAAAAGTATCTCCAGTAACAATCAATCCTTTCCGAATAGCTAGCCCAGTTTTTTCAGCAGCTTTCGCAATTTCCATCCGCAAGTATTCACTTGTTTCAAAATACAAAGGCACACCACCAGGCAATTGTCCATAGGCATAACCAAACCCAGTGACATCAACATCAAAGTAAGCTAATTTGTCTGCAATGACTAAATCGCCGACTTTTAGTCCTTCACCGATACCACCAGCAGAACCTGTATTAATCACCATATTTACGCCATATTGATGAATCAATAAAGTCGTGGTCACAGCTGAGGCCACTTTACCAATTCCTGAACGAACCACAATCACCTCATGTCTTCCTAACGAACCAGAAACAAATAAAGCTCCTGCTCGTTCCCATGACATCGTGTCTGTCAATTTTTCTTTTAGAATTTTGACCTCTTGATCCATTGCTCCAATAATTCCAATTTTCATAGTGATTCCTCTTTTCTATAAATTCAAAACGATATATGCCACAACGGCTAATAAAATCGCTACAATAATAATTGCCTTGTTTAACCAAGTACTCCGTTCTCGACGCTTCGAGTATTCTCCTACTCGTGACTTGTTGATTGGTTTTTGTTTTTTCTTTTCTTTACGATAAAACGTCGAAATTTCTTTTTCTTTTCGCTTATACGCTTTTTCCGCCAGCTTCTGCTCTTCCTGCTGACGACGTTCTGCTTCTTTTTCTTCTGCTTCTCTGCGTTTGCGAAGTTCTGTCCGAGTGACTAACGGACCTTTGCTCATTACGTGTCCTCCTTAAACTGTCTCTGCAGTAAATACAATTCCCAGTATTGTATAGCAAAAAGTGTTTTGGCATCACAAATCGTGCCTTTTGCCACCTCTGCTTTGGCTTCTGCTATTGTTAGCTCGTAAAGTTCCAAGATTTCATCTTCATCTTGAGGACGCGGATTTTCGACTTTCTGCAAATCCGTTGCCAAATAGAGAGCCAATTTTTCGTTAGCAAATCCTGGTGACAGATACATTGAATTTATGTAGGTGAGCTGACCTGCACGATACCCAGTTTCTTCTTCTAATTCCCGCATAGCCGTCGTTTCCAGTTGATTTTCTTCTCCAGGATCAATTTTCCCCGCTGGAATTTCTAAAATCACTTGTTCCAATGGTTTTCTAAATTGTTTAACTAAGACGATTTTTCCTTCTGCGGTTAACGGAATCATAGCTACTGCGCCTGAATGAAAAACCAATTCGCGTTTAGCTGTGCCGCCTGTCGGTAAAGCTACATCATCCAAAAAAACATCAATAATCTTTCCTTTAAAAATTTCTCGACGTTGAAGTGTTTTTTCTTCGAAGTCCTCATAATTTAACATATCTTTCACCAACCTTTCTTGTTTATCATACCCTAAAATGATAAAAATCGCACCCCTTCTTCTTTAGTTAAACCCTTTTCAAAGAAAAAAATTTATTGCTTTAGAAAAAAATTACATTTTCGAAAAAAAATAGACATAAAAAATTCACAACTTCCTTGTATTATTTAAGCATACCAACAAACAACCCTAACAAAACACTTTTTCATTTTTAACTCCTTTCCCGTCCTACCCCCAATTAGGACGGGTCTTTTTTTGCGTTTTACACTTTTTTTCTTAGGATTTCACTAAATCATAAAATACATCTTCCGCTGTATGTCTTTTCTCTCACAGAGTGTGCTAAAATAACTATTGTAACGAGAGCTGACTCTTTCGAGGATTAGATAGATAGGAGGAACTATATAAATGAACAAATTAAATACAAAATTACTGATTGGCTATATTCTTTTAGGAGCCTTAATCATTGCTGTCGCTAGAGAATATGGCTTCTTCGCTTTTGTGATTCTGGTAGGCTTTTTAGTATTCGTTCTCTATCGAAAAAAGAAAAATGCCGCCGACAAGAGCGATCAAATGCCTTACTTAACGAAAGATAAAGAAGCCCATTATCGTGAGTTGGGGTTATCTCCACAAGAAATTGATTTTTTCAGAAGTACAATGAGCACAGCCAAAAAACAAATCATACAATTACAAGAAAACATGAATCGTTCAACTAAATTACGGGCGATTGACTTACGTAATGATACTACGAAGGTTTCTAAAGCTCTGTTTAAAGAGTTAGTGAAAGAACCTAAAAAGTTACACTTAGCCAATCACTTTCTCTATACACATTTACCAAATATCGTTGACTTAACAAGTAAGCATTTAGAAATCGAACAACATGAAGTAAAAAACAAACAAACGTATGAAAAATTAGAAGAAAGCGCACAAATCATTGACCAATTGTCAAAATTAGTTAAAAATGATTATGAGGAAATCGTTTCCGATGACTTAGACGATTTAGATGTCGAAATGTCGATCGCTAAAAGCAGCTTGTCGCAAAAAGCTGCGACTGAGGAATCACCTCAAGCAAACGAAGACCAGCAATAATCATTAGGGAGGAAAAAAAATGACTGAGCAACAACCCAAAGAAACAACATCTGTAACCAATACATTGGATGATTTATTAAGTAATCCATTTTCATCAATGGATGAACTAACACCAACGCAACAAAATGAACTATCTGAGTTAAAAGAACAGCAAGCAGCTCCTCGTTTAATTGATAAATTACCACAAGAACGTCAAGCACAAGCAAAAGAGTTAGCTTCAAAAATTGACGTCCAAGATTCACAAGCAGTGATTACCTATGGTTCGAATGCCCAAATCAAACTCGGCGAATTTTCGCAAGCGATGTTAAACCACGTTCAAGCACAAGACATTGGTCCTGTTGGTGATTCACTAACCGACCTAATGTTTCGTTTAAATGAAGCCAATCCCAATGAATTACGTGCTGGTGAAGGCAATTTTATTCAAAAAATGTTAGGTAAAGTCAAACAATCCGTTTACGAAATCACCGCCAAATATCAAAAAATTGGGGCACAAATTGACAAAATTGCTGTCAAATTAACCCATGAAAAAGATGGTCTTTTAAAAGATAACGCCATGTTAGACCAATTGTATCAAAAAAATAAAGATTATTTTGATGCCTTAAACATCTATATTGCTGCTGGGGAATTAAAAGCAGAAGAATTACGGACGCAAATTATCCCTGAAGCCATGAAGAAAGCGGAAGAATCTGGGGATCAAATGGATGTTCAAATTGTCAATGACTATAACCAATTCCTAGATCGTTTAGAAAAAAGAACCCATGATTTACGCTTGGCTCGTCAAATTACGATTCAACAAGCCCCACAAATTCGTTTAATCCAAAATACTAACCAAGCTTTGGCTGAGAAAATTCAATCATCGGTGAATACGGCGATTCCGTTATGGAAAAACCAAGTAGTCATCGCCTTAACCTTACTCCGTCAAAAAGATGCTGTGACTGCTCAACGTCAAGTCTCTGAAACCACCAATGACTTACTGAAGAAAAATTCAGAAATGCTAAAAATTTCTGCAATTGAAACAGCAAAAGAAAATGAACGTGGTCTAGTCGATATTGAAACATTACAAAAAACACAAAATGATTTAATTGAAACCATCCAAGAAACATTACGTATTCAACAAGAAGGAAAAGAAAAACGCCAAGCTGCCGAAATCGAACTTGGCCATATGGAAGAAGATTTGAAAAACAAATTATTAGAATTAACACAATAAACAACGTTTAGAACAAACTTCTTACAGCATAAGCCTGGGACAAAAATCACTTTGGATTTTTGTCCCAGGCTTACTTTACTTTTTACGCTTGAATATTGTATTTCGGCCACTTAATGATACAATAAAAGAAAACCATGTTTCTTTTTGAAAGGAGGAGCAATTGTGCCACAATTTGCTTCTAAAGCCGAAGAAAAAAATTATTATGAACGCCAGGCTAGCTTAGCAGAGTTTTTAACTTGGTATCATCAACAAGAATTGCCTGAATATGAAAAACCCTCTTTAACCGTTGATATGGTCCTTCTTTGTTACAACAAGGAAGCCGATCAATTAAAAGTCTTACTGATTCAACGTAAAGGTCACCCCTTTAGAAACTCCTGGGCGCTTCCCGGCGGTTTTGTTAATCGTAACGAATCTACTGAAGATAGTGTTTTAAGAGAAACAAAAGAGGAAACTGGTGTGGTGATTTCTCAAGAAAATATTGAACAATTACACAGCTTTAGTCGCCCAGATCGAGATCCTCGTGGCTGGGTCGTAACAGTCAGCTATTTAGCTTTTATTGGTGAAGAACCTTTAATTGCTGGCGACGATGCCAAAGAAGTCCACTGGTTCAATCTTGAACGTCATGGTCAACACATCACGTTATCTCATGAAGATGTGGAAATTACTTTAGACTTGAAAACAGCGGCCTCTCTTGGTAAAGATACATTAGCCTTCGACCATAGTGAAATTATAATTAAGGCATTTAATCGTGTTGTTGATAAAATGGAACATGAACCACAAGTGCTTCAAGTCTTAGGAAAAGATTTTACCATTACGGAAGCCCGTAAAGTTTTTGCGAAGTTCCTCGGCGTTGATTATCGCAGCATTGACCATTCAAATTTTAAAAAAGCCATGACACAATATTTTGAAGAGTTAGGTGAACGTCCCGTTGGCATTGGCCGCCCTTCAAAAATTTACCAATTGAAAACAACGACAGGTTTCTAAGAGGAGGGAATATTTTTTGGCTGTTTACTTAAGAAAAGCACAACCTTCTGATTTGCCTGATATCCTTGCTATCATTGAAGATGGACGCCGCACCTTACAAAAAAGTGGTATTCCCCAATGGCAAAACGGCGATGGCCCGAATCAAGAAATTTTAGCAAAAGATATCGACCAGCAAACTTGCTATATTTTAATGGTTGATGATGCCTTGGCAGGCGTTGGTGTTTTATGTTCAGAGATTGATCCTGCTTATGAAGCGATTTTTAATGGTTCTTGGCAACCACATTCTCAAGCTACGTATACGGCAATTCATCGTGTTGCTCTAAAAAGTTCCTTTCAAGGTCAAGGACTGGCCTTGGTGCTTTTGCGCTCACTGATTACAGCCGCTCGTTTGCAAGGTGCTACTGATATTCGAATCGATACACATCCACAAAATCTCGCCATGCAGCACCTGATTAAAAAAGCTGGCTTTGTTTATCAAGGTGACGTGATTTTAGATGTTAACGATGGCGAACGTTATGCTTATCAGATGATATTGAAATAAAAAAGTTAGGTACGACTGTCAGATTGACAATCGTACCTAACTTTTTACATCTTATGAACACTATGAGCGCTTTGAATGCCCTCACAGGCTTCTTTACAAGCTTGATTAATTAATAAATAAGAGGATTCTTTTTGGCGGATGCCTAATTGATATTTCAATTCATCTGTCACTTGGCAAGATTCACTTAATGCCTCTAACCAGAAAAATACCCCTTCTTTATACGTATCTAATCCTTCTAGCAAGATTTTCGTTGCTTCTTTATCATAATACGGCTCTAAATTTTTACGAAACATCATTTCTTCTGTAAAAAAACGATTCACATTATTTCGGCAAAACATATAAGTATCACGGCCTCTCCGATGTGCAGCCTGATTACAACCGTATTCTTGAACTTCTTTAGAGATGGCTTTGAAAATTTCGTTGTATACTTCAATTCTTTGCATAATTGACAAAATGGTATCTGTATAACTAAACATAACTCCTTGCTCCCTTCCCCTTCTAAGTAACAAAAATTTGCTTGTTACTTTCATTATAAAGGGAATGTTGGGTTTATATCAAATGATACGCTGTTTTCTTGCTAAAATCCTTCGCTTTTTCCTTAGAAGAATAATAAGTAAGCGGATTACTTAATCTATTATGTTCGGATTTTCTACACTTAGAAAATAAATTATTTTATAAAGCCATTTTCCGTTTTAACTGATGGCAACGGGCCGGTCTGTGTATTGCCAGGAACACCAATATACGTATTGCCGTTGATGGAAGTCATTTCGTTTTCCTCAGCTGCTTCATCTTGAACGGTATAATCACTTTGATATAAAAATTCGCCGTTCGTATGGAAGACATAGCCGTCTTGATCTCGTTCATCTGGCTTTTCTAAATTTAAAGACACACGTAATTGATGACGGACATTTTCAATACTATCTGGATATAGTTCAACCATACTGCGCCCTTCATTACTAAAAGTGCGCCAGTCAAAAGAAAGCTGTTGTTTATCATAGTTGGTCCAAGTCAAACCTTCTTTGACTAAATGAGTCAATTCGTTGGAATCCACATCAGTTTGAATATTTCCATTTAACGAAGCAATAATGTCCATTATTTTCATGATGGATTGACCGGATTTCAACTTGTCTTCAACTGCTTGAATAATTTCTTGTTGTCGGAATCCACGCATAATATCGTTATCGCTATGTCTTTCACGGGCATAAGATAAAGCTTTCGTACCATCTAAATGCTGTTTGCCTGCATCAAAATGAATGGCTCCTGGTCCGTCTTTGGTAACACCATCAAACGCCTGCTTGACATTGACATCTATGCCACCAACCGCATCAATTAACTTAATAAAAGATAAAAAGTTAAACACAACGTAATGATTGATTGGAATATTCAATAATTTTTCAACCGTGTTAACAGAAGCTGTCGGTCCGTCGTAGGTATAGGCTGCTTCAATTCGTTGCATCCCTTGATAATTTTTTGCATCAATTTGAACAAAACTATCCCGTGGCAAACTTAAATAGGTTATTTTCTTCGTCTTGTTATTCACGGTAATCACCATCATAGCATCTGTCCTAGTTGTGCCTAATTTTCGTTCAATCGTATTGTCTAAACCCATGACTAAAAACGATTGACTATCTTTATTTTGCGCCTCAGCATAATCATTTTTTATGGGAACATAGCCTTTATCAATCGTTTTCTTTAAATAGCTACCTGCTACAGCAAAGTATGCTGAGCCGACTGTGACAAAAAACAAAATGATGACTAAACTAATTAAGCTGATTTTTCGCTTCCTACTCATTGGCTGTACTTCCTCTCTCTTGAAAAGTCTCCACCATCATGACTACTCCTCTAAGCAGACAAGAGACAAGTCTATCTTACCAGTCCCCTTCAAAACTAAACATAGCAGAATTTATATAGGGGTATAACCTAGAGGAAACAAAAAAGAGAGGCTTATTTGTTTATAAGCCTCTCTTTTTTGTTATTTATTTTTGTGTTCTTTTTTGAACAACTCCACCATTTTTTGTTGTGGTTTTGGAAAAACATAGTCCGAAAATTGTTGTGCTGCCACCCATCGCTGCGATTCTAGTGTTGCTAATTCGCCTGTATTTCGACCATAAAAGACTAAGATATGCCATTTTAAATGACTGAAAATATGAATGACTTCGCCTAAGGCACGTTTTTGCCAGACAACTGTTTCATAGTCAGTAAAAAAACTGACAGGTTCTTCAGCGACCAAAGGTTCTGTTACAGGATCTAAGTCTAAAGTTAATTGTTTTTCCGTTTCTGTTGGCTGCGCCAGTTTTTGCAATTGTTGAAATTGTTTTTTGCTAATTTCTTCAATAGGAAACAGCCACATATTGGCTAACAAACCTGTTTCAGGTCGTTGTTCTAATAAAAATTCTTGCTTTTTATTTTCTATAATAGTGCCGACATAATACACATCTTTCGGCTTAACTTTTTTTGATTTGACCGGATAAGCGGTCATTTTATCTGCCTGATAGGCCGCACAATATTGCTGAAGCGGGCAGCTTTCACACTTAGGTGAAGTTGGTGTACAAACGGCTGAGCCTAGATCCATTAAGGCTTGATTAAAATCCCCTGGACGCTCACGATCGATGATTTTAAGCATCGCCGCTTCAAATACTTTACGACTACTCGCTTTTGCAATATCTGCATCAATTTCAAATAAACGGCTCACTACCCGCATGACATTACCATCAATTGCTGGTTCAGGAAGATTAAAGGCAATGCTACCAATCGCACCGGCCGTATAGGGGCCGATTCCTTTTAAACTCCGAATATCTTCAATTGTGTCAGGCATTTTCCCACCAAATTCTGAAACAATCTGTTGCGCTGCCACTTTTAAATTACGCGCTCGTGAATAGTAGCCCAATCCTTCCCAAGCTTTCAATAACTTATCATCTGGCGCTTCTGCTAAATCTTGGATTGTCGGAAACCATTCCATAAATCGATAAAAATAATCAATGACTGTATCTACGCGAGTTTGTTGTAGCATAATTTCAGAAATCCAAATACGATACGCATCTGTATTCGCTCGCCAAGGTAAATTGCGTTTTTCTCGTTCATACCAAGCTAAAAAATCTTCCTGAAATGAACTAACTTTTTCGGGACTCCACGCCTCCCAAGGCTCTTTATTCGTCATGTTCTACTTCCTTTTCGCTAATAAATTGCTGAATCAAATCATAGTCAAACCCTTTTTGGAATAGGCTTTGTTTTACTTTTTGGACTTTTTTAGAAAAATCAAATCGCTGATTGGCACGCCATAAACGTTCGCCTTCCTTGTTTAACGCTTGTTGTTCTTGTTCTTCGTCCTTTTCAAATGCTAAAGATTCCAAAGCTAAATCAATGATTTCATTGGTAAAACCTTTTTGCATCAGATGCAGACGTGTTTTCTGAAGTGCATCTTTAAAGCTTTTGGTTCGATAACGTTGCATGGCCTTTTCTGCGGTTGCTGTTGCAACATTAAGCTGTTCATCTAACGTATAAAAGGTCAAGCCATGCTGAATATCTTCTTCACTAATGCCTTTTTGCTTTAATTGTTGTGCCACATTTCGTGGTCCTTTATCACTGGTTCGCATAGCTGTCCGCACGTAACTTTCACTAAAAATTGCATCATCCAACAACCGCAGCTCTTCTAAACGTTGAACGATTTTTACTCGATCTTCAGGTACAATTTCTTTCTCTTTTAAATAAGTAAAAATCTCTTTCTTTGAACGTAATTGATAGCTTAAGTAATTCATCGCCATTTGTAATCCGACATCATAAGAACTGGCTTTTTTAATTTCTTCTATTAAAGTATCTGATAACTCTTGGCCTTTTAGCAGACGCTGCCGTACTAAAATATCTTCCGAGACACGCAGTTTTTCGCCTGAAGATAGCCAAAGTAGATAAAATTCACCTTTATCTTTACTAATTCGTGTGATTGTTGTCATCTTATTCTCCTGCCCCTCTAAATCAGAACATATATTCTACTATACCATAGAATCCTTGGAAGCCAAATAAATAAAAATGTGCTAAAATGGGAGGAAGTGAAAAATGTGAGATGACTAAAGGATGAAAGAATATGACTCAACAACTAGTAAAAAAAGGCCAACAAATTTCTTTAAAAATTAAACGATTAGGAATTAATGGCGAAGGTATCGGCTATTATAAAAAATTAATTATTTTCGTTCCTGGGGCGCTACCCAAAGAAGAAGTGACTGCCACGATTACAAATGTCACACCCAAATTTGCTGAAGGAACCCTTCAATCTGTCAAAAGAGCTGCTAAAGATCGCGTGGTTCCCCCTTGTCCTGTCTATGAAACATGTGGCGGCTGCCAGCTACAACATTTAGCCTACAAAGCGCAATTAGACTTTAAAAAGGATTTATTAAAGCAAGCGCTTAACAAATTTAAGCCAGCCAATTACCAAAACTATGAACTACGAAAAACAATTGGGATGAAGCATCCTTGGAATTATCGAAATAAAGCCCAATTCCAATTACGCCAAATCGATGGCCAAGTAGAAGCTGGTCTCTATCAAGCTGATTCACATCAATTAGTACCGATTGATAACTGTTTGGTTCAACAGCCTGCGACAACCAAGGTGATGAATACATTAGTTGATTTATTGAATAACTTTCAATTACCAATTTATGATGAACGTAAAAATAGTGGTATCTTTCGAACATTAATGGTTCGAGTGGGCATCCAAACTGGCGAAGTCCAAGTAGTGTTCATTACACAATCGAAGAAATTTCCACAAAGAGAAAAAATGATTCGCGCAATTAATGAACAATTACCAGAAGTTGTTTCTATTATGCAAAATGTCCAAAATAAAAAAACCTCTCTAGTAATGGGCGATGATACCCTTCACTTATGGGGCAAAGAAAGCATTGAAGAGCATATTAACGACGTTGTCTTTGATTTATCGCCGCGAGCATTTTTCCAATTGAATCCAGAACAAACGGAAGTTTTATATAATGAAGGAATCAAGGCCTTAGATTTACAACCAAACGAAACAGTTGTTGATGCTTATTGTGGCGTCGGGACCATTGGCTTAAGTTTAGCGAAACAAGCGCATCAAGTTCGTGGTATGGATACCATTCCCGCCGCAATTGACGATGCTAAATTCAATGCAAAACGACTTGGTGTTACGAACACACATTATGCTGTTGGAACAGCTGAAGACTTATTACCTAAATGGTTTAAAGAAGGCTTTCAACCTGATGCCATTGTAGTTGATCCGCCACGGACTGGTTTGGATCGTAAATTATTAACGGCCCTTTTGAAACAACCACCTAAGAAAATGGTGTATATTTCTTGTAATGTTTCCACATTAGCACGCGATTTAGTTCAATTAGCCAAAGTATATCAAGTAGACTACTTGCAATCTGTTGATATGTTTCCACAAACTGCTCGTTGTGAAGTTGTCGTTAAATTAACGAGAAAATAAAAAAAGGCACCAAGTTCCACGAAAACCGTGAGACTTGGTGCCTTTAGCTAATTAAGTAATTATTTGCTTAATTAGCTATTTTTTCGTCCGAAGAAGAATGAAACCACAGCAACTAAAATTACTGCCCCAATAATTGATGGCACAATTGCCATACCTGCTACATGGGGACCCCAGCTACCTAAGATTTTTTCTCCGATAAATGAACCAACTAAACCAGCAACGATATTCGCAATCCAACCCATTGATTGGCCTTTGCTTGTAAGCGCGCCAGCGATAGCACCGATAACAGCACCAACGATTAAAACCCATAAAGTATGCATAAAATAATTCCTCCTAAATGCTTTATCTAGCGAATAATTCGCTATGTTACTATTATGAACTATTTTTATTAGATAACAAAATAGTTTGCTTACTTCCATGAAAAAAAGAAAAAAATTATGATAATTTCATTAAAAAACTCAGAACAGAATACAAAAATAAACTGTTCTGAGCTTTTATTTAAGAAATTGTTGGTCGTTTTACTCGTTCATGTGCGACATCTGCTGCTTGAATCTCTTTATTATTAAAAGGTGTTAAACGGAATGCCAGTTGGAATTCTTCGAACGTAGTCCGATATTTTTCTAATTGCCACTGGCCACAAGAGTAGCTACCTAAGGCGTTTTGTTTGTAATCGATATTTAAAACAACATAATCACTTTCTTGTAATTCATTGGTATGCTTAGCAACATCTAGCGCTTGTTCTTCAAAATAAGAAACACTAAAATTATATGAATCAGCCGCTGTTGCTACTACCCCTTGGCCGCGATCATCCGTGAATGCGGACCATTTAGTCGCCATGTGGTTACCGTTAGCTTGTGGAACAACATAATTAGTGAACATTTCCGCCACTGTAGCATCATAAACGCCAAGTAAACCAGCTTCTTGTGAATCTACATAGTTTTCTCTCGGCCCTTTACCGAAATATTTTACTTCTGACAGAGACTTGTCTAAATGGAGAGTCACACCCAAACGTGGTAGCATATCTGGCGCATTTTCAATTTTACCAGCAGGACTACCTTTTAAGTCGAAGAAAATTTCGCCATTTGGTGCAATTAAATACTGATAGGCACATTGATAATGCCAAGCACTATTAGTTGTTCCGTTAATTGTTTTTACGATGACTTGGATAAAATCATCAACTTTTTTCCACTCAAAAGAACGGACAATTTCATGCTCTAAATGTAAGAAATATTTCTTCTTCATTTCATCAATAATTTCCATATCATTACTGATCGGTGCCCGCCAAAATGTAAATTTCGGCCCTTTATGCAATAATTTTTTACCATCTCGTGTCACATTCGTTAAGGTGCCTTTCACCTTATCAAAATTAATTGAAAAGTTTGGTCCTTCAATGTATAAATGAGGGCCAATTTCCTTTGCCATCAGCGAGCCAACTGGTGTGATCTCAATCCCTGGTGTTGCAATTGGCAATTCAAACTGTGCGGTAGCTAATTCATGACCAGCAGATGCATAGGCGGTCGTTTCTTTCAATTGATATGAAAGAGTTAAATAATAGGCGGCTCCTGCTTTTTTAGGAAAATCTAAATGATAAGGTAAGTGCAATCTTCCTTCTGCTCTAGCAGCAATTGCTGGCACTGCTACTGTCCCTGATTGAATCACTGTTTGATCTTCAGTAATTGTGTAAACCAGCTTAAAGATAGCCAGGTTTTCAAAATCAAACCGACTCAATAATGAGAATTCACCTGACAGAACGTCAATAGCACTAGTTGTAATTGGTTCAATTACTTTTTTGTATTCATACAAGCTAGGAGATGGCGTACGGTCAGGCATCAACATCCCATCAATACAAAAATCTTTGTTACTTGGATCATCGCCGAAATCGCCGCCATAACGATAATAAACTTCACCGTTATCTGTTATTGTTTCAATGCCATGGTCAAACCATTCCCAAATAAAGCCACCTTGTAATTTATCATGAGCATAAAATAGCTCTTGATATTCTTTTAAATTCCCAGGGCCATTCCCCATCGCATGACAATATTCACATAAAATATGCGGTTTTTTTGAATTTTCAATAATCGTATTCATCAGTAATTCTCTGGTTGGGTGTTCCAACCACGTATACATTGTAGAATAGACATCCGTGACCTCTGCCTCAAAATCACCTTCATAATGGACCAAACGCGTTGGATCCATTTCTTTTGCCATACGGGCCATTTTAATAAAGTTATGACCAAACGCTGATTCATTTCCTAAAGACCAAAAGAGAATTGATGGATGGTTTTTATCCCGTTGAATCATCCGTACCATCCGAGAAACATAAGCCGTTTCCCATTCTGGATCGTTACTAATCCAATCATATTCTCCGGTTAATTCAAAGCCGTGACATTCCAAATCGGTTTCATCAATCACATACATCCCATATTCATCGCATAAATCATAGAAATAAGCAGATGCTGGATAATGACTGGTCCGAATGGCATTAATATTAAATTGTTTCATTAAACGAATATCTTTTTCAATTTCTTCACGACTAACCACTCGACCATTTTTCGGATTATAATCATGACGATTCATTCCTTTTAGTTTAATGGCTACACCATTAACTAAGAAAGTCTCACCAGATACATGAATATTTCTGAAACCAACTTTTTGCGGAATAACTTCGACGACGTCCCCTTCAGAAAAAACAGTCATAAATAGTTGATATAAGTATGGTTTTTCAGCTGACCAGGCAGTGACAGACGACAAACTTGCTGAAAATTCAACCGTACCCTGATTTCCTGCGACAGTCTCTTTAAGAACCGTTTTGCCCTGTTGATCCATCAATTCCAATTGAACTTGTTGTCCTTTGTCTTGCCAAAATTTACCCGTAATTGCCAAGCGGCCATTTTGATACGAATCATCTAAATCGGAAATAATAAAGAAATCTTCCAGCCCATTTTCTGGTACACCGAGTAATTCAACATCCCGAAAAATACCACTTAACCACCACATATCCTGATCCTCTAAATACGTGCCATCTGACCATTGATAGACTCGCACCGTTAAATCATTTGTTTCACCAATTTTAGCGTAAGACGTAATGTCAAATTCCGCTTCATTTCGTGCACCTTTACTGTAGCCAACTTCATGGCCGTTCACCCAAACATGATAAGCTGAATCTACGCCACAAAAACGTAAAATGATTTTTTTATCGTGAAATGTTTGATCCACAGTAAATGTCCGTTTGTAAATACCTGTTGGGTTTTCCGTTGGTACATACGGCGGATTAATGGGAAAATTGTACCATAAATCAGAGTAATGCATTTTGCCATATCCTTGGACTTGCCAATTTCCAGGAACAGTGATTTGATCCATCTGACTTGTATCAAAATCCGTAGAAAAAAAGTTTTCTGGGCTGTATTCTGGCGCTTCTAAAAAAAGAAAATGCCAGCGTCCGTTTAAATTTTTGTATGCTTGTGTATATTTATTTTCATTTAGTAACGCTGTTTCTTCCGAAGGAAAGCTCGAAAAATGGGCTCGTCCAGGCAACCGATTGATACTATCTACTTTATAATTTTCCCAAGTCTTCATAATTCATTTCTCCTTTACCAACTTCATTTTTTTCTTTTGTTTCATATCGTTTCCAACAAATCCAAGCAAATCCCATAAAGACAATTAAACCAATGATGTTATACGCCAACATACCTAGTGGACTAGCGGTTCCTTTCGGTAACGTGCCATTGATTTCTTCCATGATTAATTTTGGATCCGGCACAGTTGACATAAAGAACACAAAGATAAAAATGGCTAATAAGAAAATCCCCGCAATTAAGCCAAAGGTTCGATTACCAAAGCGGAAACTTCTCGGCATTGTTTCTTTTTTCCAACGAAGCCCAATATAGGCGATTAACAAGAACAAGACAGGCACTAATGACGTAGAGGCTGTCATATTAATTAACGTTTCTAAAAAGCTATCCATATTTCCAATTCCTAGTGCTGGAATGGCAACTAAAATCGTCACAATAATTCCTTGAACTAACAAAGCATTGGTTGGATTTCCCTCTTCGTTCGTTTTCACTAGCCACTTACCGAAGACCCCATCAGGAATTTCTGAGAAAAATACTTTAACTGGTGCTGCAGTCCACAGAGCCAAAGAACCAAGACTTCCGACAAATAAGATAATTCCTACTAAGCGCACCATCATTGCTGCGGGAATATGGAAATACGTACCTAAAATTTTAAAAATATCAAAAATACCATTTGAAAAATTTCCTTTTAAGACGTCCGTTGGCACTACCAAACCTACAGCAACGGCACCAAGAATATACATGATACCGACCGCAATCGTTGCACCAATCATCGTGCGGACAAACGTTTTATTGCCGCCTTTAACATCCTTAATATATACACCGATACTTTCACCACCGCCAACAGCTTGTAAAATCCACGCCATTGTCATGAAAAAAGTCCAATTAAAAGTTGGCATAATTGACGTCGTGGTAAACTCTTGTGCTGGTTCATTGCCAAAACCAAACACGACGACAAAGGCTAAAACCACAAAAGCTACGCCCATAAATAAACGAGCACCACCCGCTAAGCTAGTCACTTTCGAAATCCACGAAACCCCTTTAATACAAACCCATGTCATTAACCAAAATAACAGGATAGAAATCACTGCAATTATTTTAGTACTATGGTTTCCTTGAAAAACGTTTTGACCTAAAAAAGCGTATGAACCATAAATCAATGTATTCGGTAGTAATGAACAGAAGAAAAACAAGTTGACAAAGAAATACGACCAAGCACCTAAAAATGCCCATTTAGGTCCTAACACAGATTCCAACCAACTATGAACGCCTGATTCATTTTCAGAATTAGCAGAAGCAAATTCTGCAATCATTAGAATAAATGGTAAAAAGTAAAAAATAGAGCCGAATAAATAGCCTGGAATAGTTGCTAAGCCAATCTGAATACTGTTGTTAACAATGCTGGGAAAGGCAAAAACCGCTGAAAAAGTCATGAGCATCAACGCGACAGAACCTAATCGCTCCCGTGAATGTGTTGCCATTTTACTACATCCTCTCTTTATCAAATTAATTAGTACTCACACATTGTAAAACGCTTACAGTTTTTTAAAAATAAAAAATGTTGCCTATTTCTTGTAAAGATGTTGACTTTTAGAAAGCCTTTACATACTCTTATAAAGAGGTGATAGCATGCAAAATGTTTTTACAAATAATGTCAGCATCCTGATTAATGATCAACCTATTAGCCAAGAATTTCATCTTTATGAAGCTGGCTATGAAAAATGCCGCCCGACAAAACCAACGGAGTTTGCCCCCATTAATTATTGGGTTTTGCATTATTGTAGCGATGGTGAAGGCTATTTTTCAACACCCTTTATGGAAAAACAACACATTACCGCTGGCGATTTGTTTATGATCCCAGCCAATTGTCGCAATATTTATTATCCTAATCGGCAAAATCCTTGGACCTATCATTGGGTCGGTTTTGTTGGAGATCTTTCTTCTCAGTATTTAGAAAAAATTGGCCTGACTACCGAAAATTGTATTTTAAAAGGAACTGTTGATAAGAAATTAGAAAGTTTATTTAAAAATATTTACCAAGAAGCGAAGAAACATAATCATTTTGGCAGTTTAAGTGAAAGCTTTCAATTGTTGAATTATCTAGAGCATCATTCCATTACACAGCACGAAAATCAAAGCCAACAATTATTTAACCAAATTAAAATGGCTATCCACGAAAATTTTTCAAACAATCTTTCAATTAGTCAGTTAGCTGCTGAGTACAACATTGATCGTAGCTATTTATTTAAGCTGTTTCAGCGTTATGAACAAACAAATCCTAGTATTTATGTACAAAACTTAAAATTGCAAAAAGCCTGTTCTCTGTTAAGAAAAAGTTCCTTAACCATTACGGAAATCAGTTTTGAGGCAGGTTTTTCTTCGCCTTCTTATTTTTCAAAATTTTTCTTCCAGAAAAAAGAGATGACGCCTCGACAATATCGTCAACAGTTTTTGACTTAAAATAAATTGTTGCTTATCTGTAGTTAAAGAAAAAAACGATTTATTTAATAATTTTCAAATTTAGGTAGTTCTTATAATTTATCTATTTTATAATTAATTAGGGTTTTATTATAGGTGGGAGTGTGATATATAGACTAATTAAAATCAATAAATAATTTACAAGTTTTAGCAAATAAACAATATTGGAGAGAAAAATGAAACATTTTATTAAAGAAAACAAAGGTTTAGCCATCTACAGCTTTTTAATTGTCTTTGCTACTTATGGTATTAAACTATTTAACAATACTTACGCTATTGATACTATGCACTTAATGACTAACTACAGAGGCTACTTAAAACATTGGGTTTCCATTGGTAGACCAGGATTAGTAGCTTTAAAGCTTTTAACATACAACTATGTAAATGTTTATTTTTTAAATTTGTTAGCTATTATTTTCTTTGCTATCGCCACTATCTTGTTATGCTATTATGTTGATCTTTCAACTAAGCAGATTTATAACAAAAAGTATTTATATATTATCCCAAGTATTTTTCCAACCAGTCAATTATTTAGTGAACAATTTTACTTCGTCCTACAAAATTTTGAATTTTCATTAGGTATCTGTTTGGTTATACTATCTCTCATTGCTATTTACCATATTCCCAATAAAATTTTTAAATTATTTGGCTTTTTGTTACTGACGTTTACACTTACTATGTACCAATCATTCTTTGTATTTGCGTGTACCTTAATTTTATTCAAGATTTTAATGGCATTGTATTTTGCTCAGTTGAATGATCTTAAAATTTCTTTTAAAGACTATGCCTTCAAAATTGGTCATTTTATTCTACTAGCTATTTCATCTCTCGTTCTATCTCAACTAATGACGATGTTAGCGAAAAAATTTTTAAACGTTGAAAGCTCCTATCTAGATAATATGATTCTTTGGGGCAAACGTCCCTTGATAGATTCTATCAATGATATTAAAGATTACGCCAAAGAGCTGTTCTTCCCTCCAGTCGGAGACACTTTTTTTACACCGTTATTTTTGATATGTGTTATTTTACTGGCCGTTGTATTAATTAATATGTCCTATCTAAAACGCAAAAATGTTTTCTTCATCTTTATTACCTTGTTAGGTATTCTAATCACTCCACTCATGTTTACAATTTTAGGTGGAAAACGTCCAGCAATTAGAGGTGAAGTACCTAACTTCCCTGCTGTTTTAGCGTTATTACTCATCTTTATTATGATTTACTGGGGATATAACTTTGTGCTTAAACATTTATTAATTGGCATAGTAATTCTCTTTACTTTTATTCAAGTTCGGGAAACAACCAACCTAGAATATTCTGAGTATCTAACAGCGGAAGAAGATTTACGTACTGCGGAAATGATTACAAATAATATTTATTCAATGGAAATTGAGAATCCAGAATCCTATAAACTTTTAATGTATGGAAATCGTTCTCCTCGGAATGTTTCAAATATAAAAGGTGAAACAAACGGTGTCTCATTATTTGAATTCATGCCTAACTCGGTGCATACTAGTTTAAATACTTTACTCTATATGAAAACATTTGGATTAAATTTTAATGATCCTACACCAGAAGATTTTGAAAAACACCAAGCTTTACAAGCGGAAATGAACGTCTGGCCTAGCAAAGATTCTATCAGAGTGGTAGATGATTGTATTGTTGTTAATTTGTCAAAGTAAACAATTAAATTTTATAGATATTTTACTAACGGTAGTTGTTTTAGCAAAAGACAACTACCGTTTGCTATAAAAAAAGAACCCTTGCCACACAAGGGTTCTCAAACATTCAAAAGTTGAATGAATTATTTTACTGTTACTGAAGCGCCAACTTCTTCTAAAGCAGCTTTTAAAGCTTCTGCTTCTTCTTTAGAAACAGCTTCTTTAACTGGTGCAGGAGCGCCATCAACTACAGCTTTAGCTTCTTTCAAGCCTAAGCCAGTTGCTTCACGAACTGCTTTGATAACTTTAACTTTTTGATCGCCAGCTGCTGTTAATTCAACAGTGAATTCAGTTTGTTCTTCTGCTGCTCCACCTGCTGCTGGTCCAGCTACTGCTACAGGAGCTGCTGCTGATACGTCAAATTTTTCTTCGATAGCTTTAACTAATTCGCTTAGTTCTAAGATAGTTGCTGTTTCTAACTCAGCAACGATGTTTTCAATGTTTAATGCCATTTTGAATTTCCTCCATTTAAATTAAAATTGTTTGTTTTTTATTTGTTTGAATTAGACTGCAATTAAGCAACTTCTTCGTTTTTCTCTGCCACTGCTTTGACAGCGTAAGCCACGTTGCGGACTGGCGCTTGTAATACAGATAATAGCATAGATAGTAAACCTTCGCGGTTTGGTAGTTTTGCCAACGCAGTAATTTGTTCCACTGAAGAAACTTTTCCTTCGATGACGCCACCTTTGATTTCTAATGCTTTTGCATCTTTAGCAAATTCGTCGATGATTTTAGCTGGTGCTACTACATCGTCGTTGCTGAATGCGACAGCAGTTGGGCCTGTAAAGACTTCGTCTAAGCCGTCTAAACCAACTTTTTTAGCTGCACGAGAAAGGATTGAGTTTTTGATGACTTTCATTTCTACGCCTGCATCACGTAATTGTTTACGTAAGTTAGTGACTTCTTCAACTGTTAAACCACGGTAGTCCACGATTACAACTGATGCTGCTGATTCAAATTTCTCAGCGGCTGCTTGAACTAGGGTTTCTTTTTTAGCGATTGCTGCTTCACTCATTTATTTCACCTCCTGATTTTGATGGTGGAGTTGGACTTGGTTTACGATATGTAAAGTAGAAGAATCAAATGAAACTTCGCTCACTTCGTTCGCCAAGTATTATTTACATCGGCTTTTTTTCAAAAAGTCGTGTAAAACAACAAAACTCCATGCCACCGTAGACATAGAGGGACCGAATTGTATATAACTCAACAATTGTCCTCGGTAGGAAATTAAGACTTGCGTCACCTACTGTCTTCGGTACAGTTAATTATTAACCTCACTCACTTTACCATAGGGTAAGTGAGTGAGTCAAGAATTTTTTTATTATTTTCTTTCAAATTAGAAAGAAGCTTGGTCAACGTGGATTCCAGGTCCAAATGTTGTTGTTACTGAAATATTTTTGATGTATTGACCTTTAGCAGTTGATGGTTTAGCTTTCAATAATACGTCGTTAATTGTGTTGAAGTTTTCAACCAATTTTTCGTTATCAAATGAAACTTTACCGATTGGTACGTGGATGTTACCAGCTTTGTCAACGCGGTAAGTTACTTTACCAGCTTTAACTTCTTCAACAGCTTTTGTAACGTCCATTGTTACAGTACCAGTTTTAGGGTTTGGCATTAAACCTTTTGGTCCTAAGACACGGCCTAATTTACCAACTGTAGCCATCATGTCAGGAGTCGCAACAACTACGTCAAAGTCGAACCATCCACCTTGGATTTTTGCAACCATGTCGTCGTCGCCTACGAAATCTGCACCAGCAGCTTCAGCTTCTTTAGCTTTTTCGCCTTTAGCGAATACTAAAACAGTTTGTGTTTTACCAGTTCCGTTTGGAAGCACAACTGCTCCACGGATTTGTTGGTCTGCTTTTTTAGGATCAACGTTTAATTTATAAGCAACTTCAACTGTTGCGTCAAATTTCGCGATGTTTGTATCTTTTGCTAAAGCTACTGCTTCTTCAACTGAGTAAGCTTTTGTAGCATCAACTTTTTTCAATGCTTCTTGCATTTTTTTGCTCTTTTTAGCCATTTTGTTTCCTCCTTGATTGTGGTTATAACGGTTGTACCTCCCACGTCTTTCATATCTTTAAATATGAAACGAACTGAGAAGCTACTTCTTTGAGTAAGTGTGGAATAAAAATTATTCTACGATGATACCCATGCTTCGTGCAGTTCCTGCAACCATGCGCATTGCTGCTTCAACGTCAGCGGCGTTTAGGTCTGCCATTTTAAGTTCAGCGATTTCTTTCACTTGATCGCTTGAAACTGTTGCAACTTTAGTTTTGTTTGGTTCACCTGAACCTTTTTCGATTTTTGCAGCTTTTTTCAATAAGACTGCAGCAGGTGGTGTTTTAGTAATGAATGTAAATGAACGATCTTCATATACAGAGATTACTACTGGAATAATCAAGCCTGCTTGGTCAGCTGTACGAGCATTGAATTCTTTAGTGAATCCCATGATGTTGATACCTGCTTGACCTAACGCTGGACCTACTGGTGGAGCTGGTGTTGCTTTCCCCGCAGGAATTTGTAATTTAACGATTTTTTCTACTTTTTTAGCCACGAAAATACCTCCTTAAGTTCTCGTGCGTGGTTAATGGGGTTGAGATTTCCCCTCCCACTCAACGTACATTTAAAACATACCCTATTACTATACAGGATTCCCTTTACTTTTTCAAGATGTTTTTATGATTTCAAGGCAATTTTTTTATCTGTTATTTTCTTCATGAAGTGCGCATCATGCTCAATCACTAGCATTGCAGGCTTCACAGATAAGATTAGCGCTTCTAATTGTTGATGATTAAACACATCCAAGTAATTAAGGGGTTCATCCCAAATATAAAGTTCCGCTGATTGAGACAATGATTTGGCTACTTCGACTTTTTTCCGTTGCCCCATACTCATTTGTTCAATTCGATTAGTGAAAACGGCGCGCTCCATCCCAAGTTTTCGTAAGTTATTTAAAAATTGGGTGTAATCCAACTGGTTTTTCTCTGCAAATTCGGATAAAGTTCCTTGATTGTCTTCATAATCTTGGCGCACATAAGAAATGGTTAATTGGTGAGCCAAAGTGGCTTCGCCTTCTGAATCCCCAGAAAAATTCCTCAATAAATACTGAATCAAGCTCGATTTCCCTGAGCCGTTTTTTCCTGTTATTCCGACAATTTCTCCCGCGTTTATTGAAAAAGAAAGTGGCGCAAATAGCCAATTTTTCTCGTAGCCCAGACGAAGCTCTTCAACCGTCAATAATGTTTTGTGATGCGTTGGCTGATAATCCATTGACAAAGGATCAATATACTCAAGATCTTTTAATAGTTTTTCTTTTTCTGCTAATTGTGTTTCGGCGCGTTGTTGAATGTGTTTCGAGCGCTTCATTACGCGCGCTGCCCGGGCACCAATGGCCCCTGTATCAAAAATCGCCCCGCTCCCTTTTTCTTTAGCGTTGCCGTACTTATCACCTTCACGGTTCAGCGACCATTCCGCTTTTTTACGAGCGGTTTCTTTCAAGCGATTGACTTCTTTTTTGATTTTTTCATTTTCTGCTAGTTCAAAAGCATCTCTTAATTTTTTTTGCTCTTCATAAATAGAAAAATTCCCTTGATACAGTGTCAATTGACTTTTTTCAATCGCCAAAATATGATCAACCACTTCATCAACAAAGGCCCGATCGTGGCTGACTAAAATAAACCCGTGTTTCTTTTTCTTCAAATATTCAGCCACTTGTTGTCTGCCAGCTAGATCTAAATGATTTGTTGGCTCATCAATTAAAGGAAAGGCATTTTTTTCAATAAAAAGAAGACCTAATAAAACTTTCGTCTTTTCGCCGCCTGATAAAGAAGAAAAGGGCCGCCATAAAACTTCAGGATCAACGTTTAAAAGCGTTAATTCTCGTTCTAATTCCCACTGTTCAAAAGAAGTCACCTCTTGTAAGACATAATAAGTCAGCTGTTGTTCTTCCGCAACTGTTTGTGGAAAATAGACGAAATCGACTTGATGAAGAATCTCTCCTTGGTAATCCAACTGCTTTTGTAACAATCTTAATAAGGTGGTTTTCCCACGGCCATTGCGGCCAATCAATCCTAATTTCCAATTGGTATCCATCGTGATATTTGCCTGATCAAAAAGCAATACTTCTTGATTATCATAGGCAAAAGATAGTTGTTTTAGTTCAATTTTCGACATAAATATACCTCCATAAAGCAAAATTGATGCAGCTTTACGGAAATCAGCGGCATCAATCCAAGGTATACAAAAAGACCCGTGGCTGAATTCTTTAAGCTAATTTCCGAAAATCCGCACACTCCACCTGTTATATTCAGGTAAAGTTATACAGTTTCTCTAAAAAATTAACTTAAATTTTCAACGCACGAATCACTCTTTTCGTCTTTTATTATCTAGAATTTAGCATCTCTGCACTGATTTGTCAACGGAGGTCCCTTGCTTTCATTCTGATAAAAATTTAAATTATTCGCTAAAACACAAGCGATTGCCTAGTTCCCCAGCATTTTTTGTGTTAGACTTCCAATGAAAACATATTCTAATGAAGAAGGTGCTGAAATGGAAGAGTTACGCTTTAATAGTGTTTTTGATATTATCGGACCCGTTATGATTGGTCCAAGCAGTTCTCATACAGCTGGAGCGGCAAGAATTGGAAAAGTGGTTCGCAGTATTTTTGGACAGCAACCTGATAGCGTTGACATTTATTTATATGAGTCTTTTGCCAAAACTTATCGTGGTCACGGAACAGATATCGCCTTAGTTGGCGGCCTTTTAGGTATGGAACCAGATGATGAGCAATTAGCCAATTCTTTGGAAATTGCTTATGAACAAGGAATGGAAGTTTGTTTTATTCCTAAAAGTGAAAAAGCAGACCACCCTAATTCCGTTAAAATTGTGGTTTCTTCTGGCGACCGAAAACTATCTGTGACAGGAATTTCAATTGGTGGTGGAAACATTCAAATTTCTGAATTAAATGGCTTCAAATTGTCTTTAAGTATGGGCACGCCAACATTTATCGTTGTCCATCAAGATGTTCCCGGCATGATTGCTAAGGTGACCAACATCCTTTCAGCTAGCGATATCAATATTAGTACAATGACCGTTACCCGAGAATCTAAAGGGGAAAAAGCGATCATGATTATTGAAGTTGATCAAGCCGAAGTTGGTGATATTGTCATGCAATTAGCTGAAATCCCTCATATATATAGCGTCAACTATTTTGACTAAATGAACGTAAAGGAGTAATACGATGTTTTATTCAATTGAAGATTTGGTAGCTCAAGCGAAAGAGTACCCTTCTGTGAGCGAATTAATGATTGCAACAGAAATGGCTCATGGCGGATATTCTCGTGAACGAATTATTGAAACAATGGAAAAAAATCTAGCCGTTATGAAACAATCTGTTGCTGAAGGAATCGCTGGTGTTACCTCAGTAACAGGGCTAACTGGTGGCGATGCAACTCGCTTAAATGATTACATACATTCAGGCAACTTTTTAAGCGGTGAGACCATTTTACAAGCCGTGCGAAATGCGATTGCTGTTAATGAAGTTAATGCGAAAATGGGCTTGATTTGTGCTACACCAACCGCAGGCAGTGCCGGAGTAGTTTCTGGTGTCTTGTTGGCAGTTATCGATCGCTTAAAGTTAACGCATCAGCAACAATTGGATTTTCTATTTACAGCTGGGGCTTTTGGCTTAGTGATTGCCAATAATGCCTCAATCAGTGGTGCCGAAGGTGGTTGTCAAGCCGAAGTCGGTTCTGCTAGTGCAATGGCTAGTGCCGCTTTAGTTGCGGCTTCTGGCGGTACGCCTGATCAATCTGCTCAAGCTGTGGCCATTACGATAAAAAATATGATGGGCCTCATTTGTGATCCTGTTGCGGGACTTGTTGAAGTCCCTTGCGTGAAGCGAAATGCCTTAGGTTCTTCTCAAGCCTTCATCTCAGCTGACATGGCTTTAGCGGGGATTCGAAGTGTCATTCCACCAGATGAAGTCATCCACGCAATGTACCAAGTGGGTCGCCAAATGCCACAAATTTTTAAAGAAACAGCAGAAGGCGGTCTTGCGGTGACACCAACTGCACAACGTTTAAGCAAAGAAATTCTAGAGAAACAAAAATAGAAATAACTATAGCAAGAAGCTTACAGAAAAAAACGTCCATTCGTTTTTTCCGTAAGCTTCTTACTTTAATAACTTGTTCCGCCTAAACCGACCACAGCGACAATTCCATTCATGACAGCTTTCATCGTTTCACCTACAAATGAAACAGTTCTACCATCAATGCGTTTAATCATCGGTAACATTTCAATGCGATCTGCTTGTGCTGTCGTCACACATTGCAATTTTACAGTTGCAGGTGTTTGCAAGGCATATCGGGGTAATTCAGACAACGCAAAGGAAGTTAACACCTGACTTGTAGTTGCTACGATAGCTTCCCGAACTTGTTGCATGGGTCTATTTTTGATTGCATAACGTCCCAGAGATTCTTTGGTGGAAACAAAGGGAACTTCGGGCATCATTTTTTCTTGAAAAAGTTGTTCCTCTAAGCCTGATTCACCGATAATTAAACCAACAGGGACACCTAATTCGCTAGCATAAGCTGCATTAATTGTCGTTTCATTCATCGCTAATTCGTTTATTTTTAAATCATAAGCAACACTAGCGCTATACCCATGATCCATATTCCCTTTTTGTTTACCAATACCGGCATGATAACCTAAGAAAAAGACCACATCATAGCTACTATCCAAGCCACTCATCATATAATCCATGCGAGGAAAGCCACTCACTAAGGAAATTCGTTCATCCATTTCTGCCAAGCGCGCATAAGCTAAATTCAATCCACGGCTATGCGAATCGGCAATAGTAATTTCTGTAATTTGTTCATTTTTGGCACTCTTTTGAATCCCTTCAATCAACCAAGCCACATGTTGGTGATATAATTCTCGGAATAAAACGGTGTCTTCTTTTTCCATATCAAATGTCGCAATACCTGCTAATCCTTCAATATCGCATGACACATAAATCTTCATTTGTTCCACTCCTTTGACAATGGCTGAACCAGTGCTTGAATTTTGTCAGCATCTAAATTTTTGATTAATTGAATGACTAATTCTTTCGCCGCTTGGTAATCTTGAAAGTCCACATAGCAATGGGGGGTATGGGCGTAACGGACAGGAATTCCTACAACAATCGTCGGGGCTCCTTGAACTTGCGTAATCGCCATGCCATTGGTCCCACCACCACTTCGAACAGAAACTTGAACAGGGATTTTGTGTGTTTTAGCAATCTCTAGTGCATACTCTTGAAATTCCGGATTCGTAATCATAGAAACATCAAAATAACGTAACATCGGCCCTTTTCCCATTGCGGACTGAATCATCTCTGGTATTTCTGCCGTATCATCAGCGGGACAGCCTTCGAAAACAATAGCTAAATCAGGATTGACTTGCTTTGCGGCAATAAGTGCTCCTCTTTCGCCAACTTCTTCTTGTGCAGTTACTGTCGCAACTAACTTGAATGGAAGTGTCTCTTCTTTCAACTCCTCCATAACATCCACTAAGCAAGCACAGCCAATGCGACAATCAAAAGCTTTTCCTAAAAAAAGATCTGTCTGTTCGTTGTAACAACACGTCACATCTGGAATGACCGGTGCACCAAGATCGATTTTGTACGTTTCAATTACTTCTTCTTTTGAGGTAGCGCCAATGTCGATCGTCAAATCAGCAATGGTTAATGGCCGCTGACGTTCCTCTGGTGTCATAAAATGAGGGGGTCGACTAGTAACTACGCCTGGCAGATAGGTGCCTTCCCGGTTACGAATCCGAACTTTTTGTGCAGAAATCGTATTTGGGACCCAACCACCTAACGGAAGAAAACGCAACAAACCGTTTTCTTTAATTGCTTGAATCATAAAACCCACTTCGTCACTATGAGCATCAAAAAGCACTACTGGACCTTCACTTAGATTATTTTTCTTCTCAAGATATAAATTTTTAATGGCATCTAGCCGTTGAATAGTAAAATCCGCAGTTGCGTGTTGAAGGATTCTAACGACTTCTGTTTCAAAACCTGAAACACCATTAGCATTTGAAAGTTCCTGAATTAATTGAACAGCTTGACTTTTTTTCATTTTTTCCCAACCTTTACTTGTTACTGATAGAGACTGATTTATAATAGCCTGAACCTAATGGACCATAGACTAAATTTTGGACAGAATCGTCAACTAAGCGTGCTTCTGTTAATTGGTAAAGAGGAACTAGGGGTGCTTCTTCCGCAACCAATTGAGCCGCTTTTTGTAATGTTTTCCAACGTTCTGCATATTTATTTGCATAAGTGACGTTTGCTTCTTGAAGCAACTGATCGAAGGTCTTATTAGACCATTTACCAAAATTATTGGAATTTTTTGATTGCAGTAAGTTTAAGAAATCGATTGGATCAGCATACACTGGCGTCCAGCCCCCAACCACAATGTCGAAATCTCCGCTACGACTTTTTTCTAAACGATTATTAAAAGGAACTGGTGAAACGTTGACTGTTAAATTTTCTAAATTATCTGCTAAAGCTCCTTGAACATACTCACTGATTTTTTTTGCATTTTCTGTATCCGAACTTAAAATGGTTAGCTCCGCTTTTTCAATTCCTAATTCTTTTTTAGCCGTTTGCCATAACTCTTTCGCTTTTTCAGGTTCACTAGGATTTAAATCTCCTAATTCCTCTGCAAAATCTTTTTGCGTTTCTTGATTAGTGAAACCTGTTGGCACGAAGCCAAGTGCTTTTTTTGAGCCATCATTTAAAACATTTTTAGCTAAACGTTCAGAATTTAATGATAATGCTATTGCTCGACGTGCATTTTTATTTGCCAAAAGTTCTTTTTGCGTATTTAATTGGATATAATACGTTCCAGGAATTTCACGAATTTTCAAGGCTGCATTGCCTTGTTCTTGTGCAACAATTTCTCCAGAAATTTTTACAACATCTAATTCTTTCCCTTCGAAAAGATTTTTCCCAGTATTGACTTCTTTGACTACTTGGACATCCACCTTATCCAGCGAAACATTCGCTTGATCCCAATAATTTTTATTCTTCACATAGGACCAAGTATTATTCGTGCCATCCCAGCCTTCTAATGTGAAGGCGCCATTGTAAAGTGTTGACTCAGCTGATGTACCATAGTTTTTGCCCGTTTTTTCGACAAATGTTTCATTTAAAGGATAAAAAGCTGGTACCGCCAATAATTGTTGAAAATAACTCATAGGATAGCTCAGCTCTACTTCCAAGGTTTGATCATCAATGGCTGTTACCCCTAACTCTTCTTTAGATTTGCCACCGTCAACAATATCACGATAATTTTTTAGACCTTCAAAATAATAGGCTTGCGGGGAAGCTGTTTTTGGGTCCACTGTGCGCTTCCAAGAGTATTCAAAATCATTGGCTGTGATTGGCTCACCGTTACTCCATTTTGCATCTTTTCGAATCGTAAAAGTATAGATTAAACCGTCATTGGAGGGCTGTACTTTTTCAGTTGCCAATGCTGGTTTAGCTTCTCCTTTTTCGTCAAAGGAAAAAAGTCCCTCCCCTACTTGACTCATTACATCTGCTGCTGTATTATCCATTGCCAACGACACGTCTGCCGTTGATAATTCCGAATCAATCCCGACCCGTAATACCTGTTGTTCTTGCTTTTTGGTTTCTTTCCCAACACTTCCACAGCCCGAGAGAAGTAAAACCATGATTGCTGTCAAAGACAGCCTTTGCTTTGTTGTCCTTTTCATAAAAACACCTCATTTTTTATTTTTTGATACCTTTTTCCCACAAAATTATTTATAATCTGATAAAGGAGGTTTGCTCATGAACTTAGATTACTTAAAAGAAACGTATCATTTAACGAAAACAGAAAGCCAGATTTTGTATTATTTGGAGCAACAAAGTACAAACGCGGCCGATTTGAGTATTCGGGAAGTTGCCAAGCACTGCTTTTCTTCGCCTAGTTCCATCATTCGTTTAGCCAAAAAATTAAATTTATCAGGTTATAATGAACTTATTTACAAATTAAAAGAAGCCCATTTTTCTCTGCCAATCCCTTTTGAAACAGCCCCTTCATTTGAAACAACCAATGAGTTTTGTCGACTGCTTGCCAAACACAAGAGTCATTTATTTGTTATTTTAGGTCATGACTTTTCACGACATTTGGCGGCTTACATTAGTGAAGTTTTCAATTTCCATGGCATTCCCAGTATCACAACAGCCCATACTCATTCGATAAATAGTCAAAATAATCAGAATTTTCTTTTTATCATCCTTTCACATTCTGGTGAAGAAAAATATTTAAAAGAAACAGCTCTGCTTGCGAAAGAGAAGAAACATCCTATCATTTCTTTTGTTGGCGCCAAAAATTCAACCCTTGGTCGACTGGCAGACCTCGTTTTTTCAACTGACTCTTACAGCCCGTTTTCAACAAGTGTCGCTCAGCCACAAATGTTTTTTGGCCAAACATTAATCACCTTTGAAGCCTTGATTTCTGCTTATTTAAATCATGAGGATTACATTCCAATATCTCCTAAAAATAAATAATTTTATTTATTATAGCTGAAAAAAGCTATTTCGCTAGCCAAAGTATAGAAAAAGGCACATGTTCCATTTTTTATGGAACATGTGCCTTTTTGCTATTTATTACTCGGCCATAAAAATTCTATTAGCAATTGATCTACTTCAGGATTTTCATGTAATTGACTATGTTGTGCATTTTCTCCTTTAATAATCTTACTAGTGACTTGAGCTCCCTGTTGCCTTAGCAAGGCGTTGACTGCTAAGGCACTAGATAACGGCACCGTTCCATCACTTAAATCTGTTGCACTTAATTGACCACCAATTAATAAAATGGGCAGTTTTTCTGGAACAACATTGATCATCTCTTGATAATCCAAATAGCGGCTACTTTTTTCTGTGGGGCCATTTTCTAGTTCCGTTTCGATGGTTTGCTGTTGACTCGTATCAATAAAATCATTGAAAGGTGCTCCAATGCTGACAAATTTTTCAATTTTAGGCAACGATGCATCTTGCCCGTAGGTTCCTAAATAACGTAAACCACTAACACCACCCATAGAGTGCCCGACAATATTGGCTTTGTTCACTTGATAATTTTTTTGTAAATAGAGCAATGTGTTTTTTATCCATTCTGTTTGATTCCATTCATTGTTTTTATTATCTTCAAATAGAACTTGAACACTGGGATTCGTCGCTTTGCCACTTAAAGCTCCTCGCTCTTTAACCACAGTCCCATCAGGTTTAACGAGTAGCACTAATTCTTGAGTTGTAGCACCTTGTTTCTCCAAGCGATGAAGTAACGAGCCAAACGAATTTTTAGTTCCTGCGTAACCATGAAAAAAGAGCGTTGGTGTTGTTGTGCGGTTTAATTCAACGGTTGCTTCTTTTGTGGCGGCTTGATTGTCATTCTTCGTGCTTGCCCCAATTTGGCAAGCACTTAATAATAGAACAAGACCCATTAGCAAAGAAAAATAACGATATTTTTTGGCCTGTTTCATTTTTTTCATTCCTTTCTGCGATGAAATAAAAAAGGGCTTGGAAAAGAAGTCAGTTGACTGCTTTTCCAGACCCTACAATCTGCATCAATCAGCTGAGCAATAGTTTGTCAGCTTGTTTATTAATCAATATTATCGACTTGTTCAAAGTCTAATTCTGTACTTGTTTCGCGACCAAACATATCGATGTTTACTTTTAATTTTTGTTTTTCTTCATCGATTTCTGTCACAACACCTTCAAGACCAGAAAAGGCACCTTCGATAATTTTCACTGTATCGCCTAGCGCTACTTCTAAGTCTGTTTGACGGGTGCTCATGCCAATTGAACGTAAAATGTGGTTAATTTCTTCTTGTAATAAAGGAGCGGGTTTACTACCAGCACCATGTGAGCCTACAAACCCAGTGACGCCTGGCGTATTACGAACAATATACCAAGAATCATCGGTCATAATCATTTCCACTAACACATAACCAGGGAAAGTTTTATGAACGATTTCTTTTTCTTTACCATTTTTGACTTCTTTTTCTGTTTCTTCTGGTACAACGACACGAAAAATATAATCGCCCATACCCATGCTTTGTGCACGTGATTCAATGTTTGCTTTTACTTTATTTTCATAGCCTGAATAGGTGTGCAATACGTACCAATTTCTTTCAAAAGTTTCCATTACTGATTCGGCTCCTTTAAATGTTTTAGTTTATTTTTTTTCGAGCAAATAAAAAAAGCTCAGTTTCCCGAAGCTTTTTCTCGAATACTATTATAGCACCCCTCGTCGGGAAATACTAGAATTAATTATTTTAAAATCCAGCCAAATGCCGTTTGGATAACAGTATCCATGATAAAGAACAATGCTGCAAATAAAATAGATGTTTCAATTACAACTAATGTATCTTTACGCAATTGTTTTTTTGTTGGCCAAGTTACTTGTTTCATCTCATCAGCAACGCTGCGGAAAAATTTCATGTTGATACCCTCCTCTAAATCTATTTCGTTTCTTTATGTAACGTGTATTGATTACAATATTTACAGAATTTATTGATTTCTAAGCGTTCGCCACGTTTACCTTCACTAACGGATTTAGAATAGTTGCGAGAGCCACAAACGGAACAAGCAAGAGCTGCTTTCTTTGTTGCCATGTTCTTCGACCTCCTCTATTCACAAATTTACTTCTTAACAGTACCATTATTCGAAAAAGTTGTCAAAGTTTAATTTACTTTTCAAAGAAGCGCCGTGCCGATTCTTACGTAATTTTTTACCATTATCACGAATACGTGCTTGATTTCTTTTACAAAATATCTGATTTTTCTTTATTTTCTATTTATTTTAACAAAATTGCTTTTATTCTGAGGTCTCAGCTATTGTTTTCTGCCAAGTTATGATATGATAAATTTATTAAAAATGAACCCTTAGGAGGCCTGTTTATGTTATTAAAATCTGTAGTTATTAAAAAAGATAATTTAACAACCGTCAATGAATCTTGTACTTTAGAAGAAGCTCTTTCTATTTTAGAAGACTCAGGTTACCGTTGTGTTCCAATTTTAGACGAATCTGGAAAAATTTTCCGAGGAAATATTTATAAAATGCATATTTACCGCCATAAAGCAAACGGTGGCGATATGAGTTTACCTGTTACCTATTTGTTAAAAAATGCCACAAAATTTATTTATGTCAACACTTCATTTTTCAAGGTATTTTTTACTATTAAAGAACTGCCTTACATTGCTGTTTTAGATGAAAATAATTATTTTTACGGCATTTTAACACACAGCACCTTATTAAATATTTTAGCGCAATCTTGGAATGTAAAACAAGGGAGCTATGTTTTAACGATTGCTTCAGTTGGTCAACAAGGCGACTTAGCCGCCATTTCAAAAATCATTGCCAAATATAGCAGCATCGCCAGCTGTATTACATTGGATGTTGATAGTGAAGAATTTGTTCGTCGCACACTTATTACTTTACCAGCCGGCACAACTGCCGAAACATGTACAGCCATTGTAGAACATTTAGAGCGGAAAAACTTTAAAGTTGTAGAATTGGAAAATTTAGGAGACGAGTAAAATTTACGACCTTTAGCTTAAAATTTAAAGCTAGGGAGGTAAGTCAAAAT
Source organism: Enterococcus sp. DIV1337a (assembly GCF_051712285.1). Lineage (NCBI taxonomy): Bacteria > Bacillati > Bacillota > Bacilli > Lactobacillales > Enterococcaceae > Enterococcus > Enterococcus sp. DIV1337a. Next base: position 2,070,277 of record NZ_JBIOOP010000001.1, read on the forward strand.
GGCTTACCTCCCTAGCTTGTTTTTTTAGACTTCTTCACCAATAATTCGAACTTCCGTTTGCAATTCAACATCAAATTTTTCTTTAATCACTTCTTGGATATGTGCAATTAATTCCACATAATCTGTTGCGGTCGCATGATCAATGTTAACAATAAAACCAGCATGTTTCTCTGAAATTTGTGCGCCGCCCCATTTTAAGCCTTGTAAACCAGCGTCTTGGATTAATTTTCCTGTAAAATGACCAACAGGGCGTTTAAAGACACTGCCACAAGAGGGATACTCTAGCGGTTGCTTCAGTTCACGAAGTTCCGTTAATTCATCCATTTGGGCTTTAATTTCTGCATGATTTCCTTTTTCTAAAGCAAACGTTGCTTGCAAGACAATACAATGTAATTCTTGAATTTCACTATGACGATAACGGAAATTCAGGTCTTCCTTCGTCATTGTTTGGATAGTCCCATCTGCCAACAACACTTCTGCAGACTGAAAAACATCTTTAATTTCCCCGCCGTATGCTCCAGCATTCATGTAAACAGCACCGCCGACACTTCCTGGAATGCCACAAGCAAATTCAAAACCAGTTAAATCAGCTGCTAAGGCTTTATAGGTTGTATCAATCAGCTTGGCACCAGCATCAACAACCATGGTGGTACCGGCCACTTTGATTTCTTTCATTTCTGTTAGCATAATCACGACATCGCGAATACCGCCATCACGAACAATCAAGTTGCTAGCGTTGCCTAATACTAGCCATGAAAGTCCCTGCTCTCGGCAATACGCCACAATCTCTTCGACTTCTTTTTTTGTTTTGGGCAAGGCCAACACATCGGCTGGGCCGCCTGTTTTGGTAAAGGTTACGTTTTTTAATGGTTCATCTACTAATAAAGTAATTTCGTTTAATGTTTCTAACATAGCTTTAGTGTTCACGAAAGTTAGTCCTTTCTTTTCAAAATATCTGTCTTATTCTAGCATGATAGAAAGAAAGTTGCTAGTCCTCTTTAAAGAACATGCCGTTGTTGTTGGCGTAGCATTTCTTCACATAACGCATGACTTTCATAGACTTTTTCTTGCTTTAACTCTTGCTCTTGCGGTTTTTGAATGGCCTGAATGAAAGCAGTAACCATTTGGTAAAAACCTCTTTTTTCCAATGTTGGCGTCCAATCTCCCATCTCTTTTACTTGGTATTCTTCTTCTGTTTGGATGGTCAAATGCGTTAAATTTTCCAAGCGATAAGTGCCTGTGGGGCTGGTAACTTCAAAAGTTTCTGTATTGGCCCCAGAGTGTAAATCCATGGAACAAACAATCGTTGTCTGTTCGGTTTCTAATTGTAAAATTGCTCGTTTTAAATGACCGTTTTCTTCCACTAATTTTGACTGCACCACGTGGAGCGGTCCTTCCGCTAAATAAACTGCGGTATCAACGACATGTAAAAATAAATCATACATCATAAAACTTGTTTCTCTCGTTGTATTGATGCGGTTCTTTTTAATAAAAATTGTTTGTTTTTCAGGAATATTTTTCAATACTTCTATATAAGGGGCAAAACGACGATTGAAGCCAACCATCAGACGCAGATTTTTTGCTGCTGCCAATGCTTGTAATTCTTTGACTTCAGCAAGCTCTTCACTTAAAGGTTTGTCCACAAAGACGTGAATACCTGCCTGTAATAATTGGCGAACGACTGCGCCATGTACTTTCGTGGCCACATGGACAAAACAAGCATCAATCTTCGCTTCAATCAATTCTTCTATGGTCCCGACGGTTTCTGTAAAGCCATACTGATCAGCGATTTCTTGACGCGTTTCTGAGTTTCTAGTCGCTAATACAAACTCTGCTAAGTGGCGACATTCACTATAAATCGGTAAATACGCTTTTTGTGCAATGTTTCCTAAACCAATGACGCCAATTTTCATTCGTTTTTCCTCATTTCTGCTCTTTTTACTATTTTATCATAGACTACTTCTTTTCAAAAATCAGTCATTTTCTCTTTTTCTTTTCAAGTATTTAAAACTTCTTTAAAAAGTATTAGAATAGAAGAAAGCACCAATCAACCTTTTCTTTGGTTCTGGTTTGCACTGAAACGAGCAAAAGCGTTTCTGATTTGAAAGGAGTTTCAACAATGAAATGTATTTCTTGGAATGTCAACGGCCTACGAGCGGTTGTTAAAAAGAATTTTATGGATGTGTTTAATGAATTAGATGCAGATTTTTTCTGTTTACAAGAAACAAAATTACAAGCTGGGCAAATTGAGTTAGAACTTCCTGGCTACCATCAGTATTGGAATTATGCCGAAAAAAAAGGCTATTCTGGTACAGCAATTTTTGCTAAAGAAGAAGCGTTAAGTGTTCGCTATGGCTTAGGTATCGAGGCTCATGATCAAGAAGGCCGCGTGATTACTTTAGAATATCCAGAATTTTTCATGGTCACTTGCTACACACCAAACTCACAAGCTGAACTAAAACGTTTAGCCTATCGAATGACGTGGGAAGATGCTTTTCGTGCCTATTTAAATGAATTAAATCAAGAAAAACCCGTAATTCTTTGCGGTGATTTAAACGTTGCGCATCAAAAAATTGATTTGAAAAATTGGAAAACCAATCAAAAAAATGCGGGGTTCACACCTGAAGAACGTCAAAAATTTACTGAGTTATTAGACAGTGGCTTCACTGATACATTCCGTTATTTTTATCCAGAAGCTGAAGGCATCTACTCATGGTGGAGTTATCGCTTTAACGCACGAAAAAATAACGCAGGATGGCGGATTGACTATTTCGTTGTGTCAGAATCCTTGAATGAACGTTTAGTCAGTGCTAAAATCCATACAGATATTCTTGGTAGTGATCACTGTCCAGTGGAAGTTGTACTTGATTTTTAAGTGTTACTCAACGCGTTGAAAGGAGTTTTTTTAATGAACTTTTACGCTTTTGACTTTGAAACAGCTAGTTATGATAAACATAGTGCCTGTTCCATTGCAATTGTTAAAGTAGAAAATAGTCGGATTGTGGATGAATTTTACACATTAATCAAACCAGAAACACCTTTTTTCTGGCGAAATACGCAAATTCACGGCATTCATGAATCAGATGTTGCCAATGCGCCCAAATTTCCTGAAGTATGGCAACAAATTCAGCATTGTTTTCAGCCAAATCGTTTAGTGGTCGCGCATAATGCCAGTTTTGATTGTAGTGTTTTGGCGGGCTGTTTAGATTACTATGGCTTAGAACAACCGAATTACCTTTCTTTATGTACAGTCAAAACGAGTCGCAAACTGTTTCCTGAATTTCCTAATCATAAATTAAATACCGTTTGCGAAAACCTCAATATCACTTTAAATAATCATCATGATGCTTTAGAAGATAGCCGAGCTTGTGCCGAAATTCTTTTACAGCAAGAACAACGATTTGGGGTTGAACCTTTAAAAAAATTAGTATTGGTGAAATAATAAAGTTGCCCATTCTTGTTTCCAGCGAAGGCGTTATCTCTTTCAGTGGCTAGTTGACAGGAGATGACGTCTTTTCTTTTACATAACTTCTCCGCTAAAACAAAAATTTTTCAGAAAGGACGCGATGATGTATTCGATTCTTTACTTATTCACAGACTCTCTCAAAAATACGTGGCGCTCAAAAAACCAATTTAGTACGTTGATTCTTATCTTTATTATTAGTTTTTTGACTTTTTCTGCTCTATTATTGACTTTGTTGTTTTCTCGATGGCTTTCGCAAATGATTCTTCTTGATAATTATGCAGTGATTCTTCCATTGAAAATTTTCAGAGGTTTGGCTGGAATCAGCGCTGGAACACTTTTTTTCTTCCTGATCAGTTATATTTGCCGAGCTTTCTTCCTAACTTTTTTAGAGCAAAAAAACGACTTACTGATCTTAGCTCTTTTAGGTACGACAAAATTACAAATTTTAATTAGCTATGCCTTACAACCCATCTATTATTTGATTTTTAGTTTGCCTTTAGCCGCTTTTCTAGCTAATAAGCTCATTCAACAGTTTATCCATGATTTTTTCAGCGAGGTGCCTAGTTTAATGCACATCGATAGCTACATGCAAGATGTCTTTTTACCACTAACAGGAAGCCTGTTGTTCATTTGCTGTTGTGTCTTTTTAATTCTTTTTAGGAAACTCAATCGCTTAATCAAAAGAGGTACTTGACTAACTATGCGAAAAAAGTGAGAAATACGTCATCTCGACGTATTTCTCACTTTTTTGAATGACTTAGGTTCTTTAGGTTAATTACTTTTTCCGCCTCTTTTAAGCCAAAGCTTCAATAATTTCGGTCATTGTTTTTGAACCAAAAATCATTTGTTCTCCATCAATCAGCATTGCTGGAACGCTCATAATTTTCTTTTCTTTTTTCAACTCTGGAAAGAGACTGATGTCCACCATTTCTGCTTCAACATGAGGATTAATTGATGCAATACGTTGGCAAGCGGCCACGACATCGGGACAGAAATGACATGTTAGTGAAACAAAGATTTCTATTTTTCTTTTTGGCAATGCAAGTATGTTCTTTTGCAGACTTGCTTCTAACGGCTGCCCCTCGCTGCCGACATTATAAACCGCCAAAACCAACGAGTTTACTTCATGGCCACTAGGAATACCACTAAATTTAATTCCTGTATAGTTTCCTGCCGCATCTAAGAGCACAACGCTAGGCATTTTTTCAATCCCATACAGCAATTCTTTGGCTGGCTCAGTATCTTTCAAAATCGTTTCTAAAGTAATCTTCTGATCTAGACTTGCAAATTCTGTTAAGAATGACTGAAGTTCCAATGATTTTTCATCACTTGCATCCAAAAACTGAAGCAATATCACTTTTTTGGTTAGTTTAGCGAAAATACCGCTTAATTGTTGGCGCATACTTTCTGGGAACCACTGATGCTTGCCAGTAACTTTCGCTGGCTGTTTTTCTTTTGGTTGCTGACTGTTTGTTTCAGGGGCAGATTGATTAGCTAATCGTTCGGTCATTCGCTTTGTTACAATCGGTTGGCCCGCCTGTGTTTTTTGTTCTGTCACGTAACGTTGCGCATGGGTGGCGGCAATTGCACCGTCTGCAACCGCCGTCACAATTTGACGTAATTCTTTTATTCGTAAATCTCCTGCTGCATAAACGCCGGGGATATTGGTTTCCATATTTTCAGTTGTTGGCACATACCCACGGTCTAAGGCAATTTTTCCTTCAAAAATTTCTGTACTTGGTTTATTTCCAGCAAAAACAAACAGACCAAATGTACTGTCTTTTGGTGCTTCATAAACCGTTTCTTCTCCCGTCTGATTATTGACAAACACAGCTTTTCGGACAAAATCATCTCCCGTAATTTCTTTCACTTCTGTATTATAAACAATCTTAATTTTCGGGTGATTTTTGGCCGCCTCCGCAGTTAATTTTGCACATGTAAAATCAGGTTCTCGAATAATCATCGTTACTGATTTACCGTAACGTGTCAAATAAACGGCCTCTTCCGCTGCTGCATAACCGCCACCAACCACAAAAATATCTAGGCCTTGGAAAAACTCCCCATCACAAGTAGAACAATAGGCCACACCGCGTCCTGTAAATTCACTTTCACCAGGGAAACCAATTTTACGAGCAGAGGCCCCTGTCGCAATCAATACTGCATATGCTTGGTAGGTTTGACTCGCTGATTGAACAGTTTTTATCGTTTGACTAAAATCAACATCAATAATCTCGTCGTTTGTAAAAGCTACACCGAAGTCTTGTGCTTGAATGCGCATTTCTTCCATTAGTTCTGGACCTGTTGTGTGACGAATCGCTGGATAGTTCACAATTTCAGAAGTCGTCGTTACTTGTCCGCCAATTTTGTCTTTTTCAATAATTAAGGTATCCATCATTGCGCGACCTGCATAGATACCTGCAGATAAAGCAGCTGAGCCGCCACCAATAATAATCAAATCGTAGATTTCTTCTGTCACTTGCTTCTCCTCTTTTCTCTGTGTTTCAGAAAAAGAGCTGAACAAAACATTTTCTCTGTTTTATCCAACTCTTTGACCTCTATTTACAAAGCGAATTTAAATTTTACCAACTAAATCTAAGCTTGGCGCAATTGTTTCTTCTCCTGGTTGCCAATTAGCTGGACAAACTTTATCACCATGTTCTGCTACAAATTGAGAAGCTTCTAATTTACGAACAAGTTCTTCAGCATTACGACCAATCCCCATGTCGTTGATTTCATAAGATTTAATGTCACCTTCTGGACTCACAATAAATGAAGCCCGGTAAGCCATTCCAGAAGCTTCATCTAAAACGCCAAAGAAACGAGCAAGTTGACCGTTGGGATCGGCTAACATTGGATATTTAATTTTTCCAATCGTTTCTGTAGCGTCAGCCCATGCTTTATGCACATAATGACTATCTTCTGAAACAGAGTAAACCTCACAATTTAACTCCTGCAAGTGCGCATAATGCTCTTGCATATCCCCTAATTCCGTAGGACACACGAAAGAAAAATCAGCTGGATAAAAGAAGAAAATACTCCATTTTCCTAAAACATCTTCTGTTGATACTCGTGTAAATTCACCATCGTGATAGGCATCACATTCAAAGTCAAAAAGCTTTTGATTAATTAAATTCATTGTCGTTCCTCCTCTGTTTTTTTACTCTTTAAGGATAACAGTTTATAATTATTCCGTCAATAGAATAATTATAAACAAACAAGGTTTTATTAACGCATAATACTGTCCTATTGAGAATTTTATGATTATCATTCTCAATTAGAAATAGTGAGATAACTTTTTAAATAACATAAAAAAGAAAGCGAATCATTAAAAGAGCTTGCTTTTTAATGATTCGCTTTCTTTTTGTGAAGACATTATTTAACTATCTAAAATAATCGTTTCTTTTTCTTTGGTAATTAAAATAACTCCATCACCAAGAGGAACTAAAGTAGAAGTTAAATCAGGGTGAGCCATGACTACATCTAAAAATTGGTTTAATTTACGATGAATCGCTCGATTTTTTTTCGGTACTTCTTCAACAGGGTCTAAAATTGTCCCAGCTTGAAATACATCATCCACCATTAAAACGCCGCCAACTGGTAGCAGTCGTAAACATTCGGGTAAAAATTCAATGTATTTTGATTTGGCACTATCCATAAAAATAAAGTCATAAGGTCCTTCTAGCGTTGGTAAAATCTCAGCTGCTTGTCCTTCTAAAAGAGTGACCTTTTCTTCTAAGCCTAGACGTTGGTAGGTTTTCTTCGCTTTTTTTATCATTACGTCAAAACGATCAATCGTTGTCACGTGGCCCTCTTCACCGACAAATTGAGCCATTAAACTTGAAGAAAAACCAATGGCTGCCCCGATTTCTAAAATATTTTTGGGCTTTAGTTGTCCTAGCAAAAATTGTAGAAAAACTACTGTTTCGTGCGGAATAATCGGCACACCTGCTTCATTGGCTTCCGCTTCCACTGCACCTAATTCTCCGGGAAGTTTCTTTTGTTTTGTACGCATATACTCAACCAATTCTGGTTTAACGACTGGTCGATGCATCATTTCGTTTCTCATCACTTTCGCTCCTTTTCGTTCCTTTATTATACGAAGTCCTTGTTCCTCTGTAAAGGATTGAAATAGGATTCTTATTATTTGTTTGAAAATAACATGCGCGGTCTTAACTTCCTAGCTAAGTACTGATTACTTTTCTGAAGCACATTTTTCCTTTGTTTCCGCTATTTTTTTATTAAGTTTTATTCAGAAAACGTCAAAAAGTAGCCTTCAAGAACATACCTATTGATTTTTTCTCATTATTTCTTATAAAAATACTTCTACATATGTTAATATTTTCCCTTAAATCACTCTCGACTCTTGCTATTTCAAGCCCCAAAACAAGCCTATAACCTTGCTAAAATAAGAAACGTCAATTTTTACTACTTTGTCTGTAAAAATTTGATATCACAAAAGAAAGGAAATCTTGTATACTCTTTACAGATAGTGATTTATAGTGAAGCACATAACCAAATTCCCGGACTTGACTTGGTTCAAGTACATATGCAGGCGAGCTATTTGATAGTTCCCTGATAAAAATCGTTTCGACGATTTTGCACATAGCACTACCTTTCTAAAAGCTAAAAATAGTTATTTTAGCTAGAAAAAAGACAACCGTTTGAAACGGCTGTCTTTTTTTTTAATAAATTAACCCAAGCAAATCTTCTTTTTCGATATTGCCAAAGTATTTTTTTACATCAATTTGATTAATGGCTTCTTTTAAAGAAGCTTTCTCATATTTCACGCCAGTTAAAATATCTTCAACATCTTTAATTTCACCAAGCCCAAAGAAGTCCCCAAAGATTTTAATTTCTTGAATGACACCATCCGCCACATTCATTTTCATTTCAATTGAACCAATTGGGAAACGATGGCGACGTTCTAAGTTAAATGCAGGTGATTTACCATAATTCCAACCCCAATTGCGATAGTATTGCTCTGAAATTTTGTTAATGGCCGCCCAGTCTTGATCAGTTAATTCATACGTTTTAACTTGATCAATCGAATCTACACCGAAAATTTTCAAAAGAATTTCTTGGCGGAATTCTTCCGTTGTCATATCTTGTTTATCTTCAGATAAAAATGGTTTGATGTTTGTTACCCGGGAACGAACAGACTTGATGCCTTTAGATTCGATCTTATCTTTCCGTACTTTCAATGTATTTACAACTTCGTCAATGTCACTATCAAACATTAAGGTTCCATGTGCAAACATGCGGCCATTTGTAGCGTACATCGCATTTCCTGAAAACTTCATATCATTAATCACTAGGTCATTGCGTCCTTTTAATTCGGCACCTTCAACGCCTAAGTCGTGCAATGCTTGGATAATTGGTTGGGTAACTTTCGCAAAATCACGGAAAGAGTTGCCGTCATCGGGCATAATAAAACTAAAATTCAAATTTCCATGATCATGATAAACGGCGCCGCCGCCACTCAAGCGACGAACAACATGAATACCATGCTCATCTACATATTCTTTGTTAATTTCTTCAATTGTATTTTGGTTACGGCCAATAATGATTGACGGCTCGTTAATGTAAAATAAAAGAATGGGCTCATCTAAAGGCATTTCTGTTAACAAATATGTTTCAATTGCTAAGTTCACTCGTGGGTCATTATTTTCATTCGGTACAAAAATCACAATCGGTTCTCTCCTTTGGTATAGTTACTTTTTTAAATCTCAACTGTTAAATCTGGTTGGGCTAATGTCACTGGAATTTCCGTTCCAGCATAGTTTTGCGCTTCTTCACGTAGTTGTTCCAATGACCCATGTTGTGGTAAATGGGTCAACATCAATTGTTTGACTTGTGCTGCTTTGGCAATTTCACCCGCTTCTCTTGACGTAAAATGTGCATGATGTCGTTCATTACCTTCAAATAAGTACGTATCCGCTAAGAATAAATCGGCGTCTTTTGCAAATTCTTCAAAACTTGCTAAGTAACCAGAGTCTCCTGTAAAGACAAAGACTTTGCCGGTTGCTTTTTCAACAATCCGCATCGCGTAGCAAGTGACAGGGTGAATCGTTTCCATAAAAGTAATCAGAAATGGTCCTACTGCCAACTCTTCTGCTTCAAAATACTCTTTCCCTTCGGAAACGTTAGGAAGCGTTAGTTCTTTGAAATGCATTTGATCTTGTGTATGGCCATATATTGGCAAAATAGGAGTCGGTTCTAGCGTTGGATAAAGCTGACGATAATATTGTAAAACGCCTAAATCCGCAATATGGTCATGATGATAATGCGACAGAATGACAGCATCTAATTTCAATGGGTCTAGATAGTTTTCTAAACGCACTAATGTCGTACTACCTGCATCAATAAGCAAATGAAAGCCTTCAGATTCTAACAAATAGGAACTCGTTCCTTCTCCTTTGTATGGATAAGCACCTAAACAGCCTAAGACAGTCAATTTCATGTGTGGACAACCTCCTTCAATACGATACTTCCATGTTACCATAAAATAACGGAAAAACGAGGTTAAAACGCTTAAATTTTCACAAAAAGACCAAAGAAAAAACCTGAACCCTTTGTCGAGATGACGAAGGATTCAAGCTTCTATTTTATTCTTCGGCTAAACCTTTTTCTTCTAAGGCAGTTTGATAAAAACTAGCTAACGCTACATAGTTATAAGGAATCACCCATAATAGACCGATACCAATAGCTAAAAAACCCACAATATACCAACCAATAAAAGAAAATTGTAAACATAAATATTGCCAAAAACGATTTTTCATTAAATATAACGCCTGTTTCAATGCCAGCATAATTGGCAGTTCTGGATTATCAAAACGTAGCCACACAGCAAATTGAAAAACGCCACTCACAAATAAACCAATTAAAAAGATCAAGATAGTGGCAACGCCAAACGCTAGGAAAAAGGAAAAATCATTTAAGAAAAAGGTTTGGATTTCCTCTGGCGTAACGGTATTAAACATCAATTTGAAATACAAGGTTGTCCCTGCACCGAATAAAATTGGTAACAAAAATAACAAACCAATCACACGTTCAAGTACTTTTTGAAGTAAGTTGACCACAAATAGCGGACCATAATATTTTCCTTGAAAAACACTCATTAAAATATTGACCCGCACCTTTTCACCACGTAACACTTTCAAGGCTGCGTAATATAGCGCATAACTTAGCGCAAATAAAACAAAAATTTGCAGTAATACTGCGGCAAAGCTACTTTGAAAAACTTGATTGTCGCCAGAAAATAAATTTTGCACAATCGATGTTAAGAAGCTCTGTAAAACCACTCCTAAGAAAGTTAACCAAGCCATAATCCCCCATTGCCCATCAAGGGCTCTGCGAGCATTGGCACGATGTTGCGAATTTGTTACTAAACTTTTCATTCATTTCATCCTTTCTGAAACTAATAGCTAGTCAATTTAGCGACTGTTTCTTTATCTAAACGTTTCACCACTTCTGTGACTAATTTGACTGTGTTGAAATAATCATCTTCATGAATAACTGAGGTATGTGAATGCAGATATCTAACAGGCACCGTGATAGCTAATGATGGAATCCCATTGCGTGTTAAATGCATGCGCCCAGCATCCGTACCTCCCCCTGTAATCACTGTATATTGGAAGGGAATGTTATTTTCTTCCGCCACTTGAATAACAAAATCACGTAATTTTTTATGTGGAATCATTGATGCATCATAAATCAAAATTTGGGGCCCTTCACCTAAAACAGAGTCGGCTTCTTTAGGTGTCATTCCTGGTGTGTCACCAGCTGTTCCTGTGTCTAAAGCAAACGCTATGTCTGGATTCACAAGATGCGTACTTGTTTGTGCACCGCGTAGCCCGACTTCTTCTTGCACATCACTGCCTGCAAATAAAATATTGGGGTGCCCTTCTGTCGCTAAATTTTCTAAAACTTTTAATGAAACGGCCGTACCAATTCGGTTATCCCACGCTTTTGCCAATAAAAATTTTGTATCATTCATGCGACGATAATCAATATAGGGTGTCACCATATCCCCTGGGTGAATCCCCCATTCTGCGACTTGTTGCTCGCTACTTGCACCAATATCAATAAACATATCTGCAATCTCATAAGGTTTGTTACGAACTTCCGCTGTTAACACATGCGGTGGTTTAGACCCAATGACACCATGGTAAACCTTCCCCGTGGTAGTTTTAATTTGTACTTGTTGAGCCAACATCACTTGGCCCCACCAACCGCCAACAGTTTGGAATTTTAAAAAGCCTTTTTCTGTGATTTGAGTGACCATAAACCCGACTTCATCCATGTGCCCAGAAATGTAGACTTTTGGTCCTTCTTTATCACCAACATTTTTTGCAATAATACTGCCTAGGCCATCATATAAAAATTTATCCGCATAAGGTGCTGCATACTTTTTAAATAACGAACGGACTTCGTCTTCATTTCCAGCAATCCCTTTAGCACTTGTTAACTCAATTAACATTTTTTCTTCTTTTGCATCCATAAAAATAACTCCCCTCAAAAACCAATTTTATCCATTATACCACGAACTAAAAAAATACTTACAAAAATAAATTGAGCAACGTTCTCCACTAAAAGTAAACGAAAAAACAGCCTGCACGCTCGTTGTTCAACGGCAGGTACAGGCTATTTTCATTGTTACGAGGTACTTCTAGTCCTCTTCACCAAAATAATTGGTGCTTGATTTATCTTGCCTTCTTAAAACTGAGGTAAGGCCAATGGATTTTGTTGTTGCCAGTCTGTCTGGTAAAAACGGTCATCAATTTGATAGGCTAAATTTTTAGGCGCAGGTTGTTTCATAAATTCATCTACTCGACGATCAACAGCCAGCCAACCACGCCAACCTAAATGAATCGTGTCTGCCATAAAGTAGCGTTCATTACTACATGTTGAAAAGTCAGCAATGTTCGTAAAGCCTTGCTCTTGAAGTTGATATTTCAGCTTGCGCGCTACTTGCTGCAACATATCTTGTGACAAGCCCGTATAGTCCGACCAACGTTTGTTAACAGGTGGGATTACAAATAAGACATCGACATTTTTTTCTGCTAACTGTTCTAACGCAGCTTGGAAATCACCATATTCTGGAGAAAAACGATAATCCCATCTCTTTTGTGAATCGGCTAATTTCGGTAAAACTGGTTTGATCCGTTGGCGATAAAAGCCGTTACTAATTTCAAACTTGTTATTATTAATAGCTTTTGCCGCAATTTTTCCAGCTAACTGATCTAATTCATTAAAATTATAAGTAGCAGGTAATTGTTTCATATCTTTTTCAACAATTGGTTGTCTGCTGACCATGCCAATTTGGCTAAACAATTCATCTTCACGATTCAAGAAACGGAGATTCATTATAAAATAATCTCGTTGAGAGCGTTGTGGAAGTTGCCCAGCCTGCAGATTTGCCAAAGTTTCCATTAAGACTTTGTCTTTTTGAACAACTGGAAATTTGGTCAAACGTTGTGCTAGATATTGGTCACCGCTAGTTAATTCGGTTAAATTAGCTAACCATTGATAGGTTTGTAATTGTGAATAATGTGCACCAAAACTATCATTAGGTACACCCTTTTTGACAAACCATTGCGGAGATAAAATAAAGACCGCTTTCTTATTGGCAATCGCATCGCCCATCGAATGAATGACCATTGCTTGGGTTAATGACTGCGTGCCCGCTTCTCCTAGTAAAAACGGTCGATAGTTCCGTTGATACTTTTCGGAGAGAACACTAGGATGGAAAGCACTAAATCGACTTAATTCAGAAGAGCCAAAAAAAGGAACATATTTACCAGAAGCCACTGCTTTGTTTTTAATCACATTGCCTTTTAAAACGTTCGGTGCCATTGACGTTGATGCTTCCTTCAACGTTTTTTCGGAAGTTAAATTGATTCTGAACGGTGCAAAAAAGAACACTGCAACCAAGACCGCTGAACAAAGCACTGGACCTAAGATTCTGATTAGTCGTTTTTTTCTAGACATTATTGTAAAGCTTCCACTTGTTGAATGATTTGTTTTGGTGTTCCCCATACTTCACGGTCAAAGTCTGATACAGGAACTTGGATTCCTAATTGTCCTTCAATTTCTACTAATAATTGAACCGTTGCTAAAGAGTCCAATAACCCTTCTTCAAATAATTGAATGTCTTGATTGTTCACAACTTCGTCTGTTCCTGTAATATCTTCTAAAATGTTTAATACTGTTTCTTGAATGTTCATGGTAAATTGCCCCTTTATATTTTTATTTTTGTTTATTTAAACCATAGTTTGTCTAAAAATCCTGAGAAAATCAGGAAGCTGACACAAACCGCTTGGAAAGTTAAAAAGACTGCAAATGCATGTGTAAATTTGTTTGATGGTAGCTTGTCTTTATGTTTTTTCTTAAAACGTAGCCAAGCATCTGTCATACAAATTAGTGTTGCATGGTAGAGCCCATAAGCGATGTAGAACCACGTTAATCCATGCCAAATGCCCATAATTAAGAACAACGCAAAGTAACCAATATTAGAAGTTACAATCCGACTCTTAAAGATTTTCTTTTTCATTAAGAAAAACATTAAGCGCATGTAAATATAATCACGGAACCAAAAAGATAGGGTCATGTGCCAACGATTCCAGAATTCTTTAATATTCCAACTTAGGAACGGTTTGTTAAAGTTCATTGGTGTATCATAGCCCATTAAATAACTTGTGCCAACGGCCAGTAAACTATAGCCTGCGAAATCAAAGAATAGATACAAACTATAATTATACATATAGCCGACTGTCCACCAGGATAAACCACCTTGTGCCAAGGCCATTTTTTCCACATGTGGTAAAAAGACACCACCAAGATAATGACTGATGATAAACTTATACAAAAATCCTAGAAATAAATAAAAAATTCCTTTTTCTAAAAAGTCTAAATATTTCTCCGCACTCGGCGGGTTTTTCAAATCTTTTTCAAAGCGCCGATAACGATCGATGGGCCCAGAGGAAATGGTCGGGAAAAACAAAAGAAACTGAATGTAACGAAACGGATGATATTCCTTCATTACGCCATCCCGTAAATCCATAACCACTTGGACCGCTTTAAAGGTTAAATAAGAAATCCCTAAAAAGCCAAGTAAGGTTGTTTTGCCTGTCATAAAGGGAGAAACTTTCACCCAAACAAGCGGTAATATAGCTAAAAAGACAGCCAGATAAAAGACCCAACCCGCATTTTTATTTTTTCGATAAGCAGCATAGCCCCACGTTAGTAACGTTTGATAAATAACATATACAATCAGAGCGACTCCTTGTTGCCAAAATTCGCCACCAAAACTGATATATAGAAAGACCAGTGTCACGAGTGTTTGGTACCAAGGCCAACGTGTCCCTTTAATGGCTAAGGTTAAAATCATCGGCAACAGGGCCGCAATTAGCAGAACAAAGTAATACGGTGCATTATAGGGAATCATATGAGGAAAATTCGTCATGTGGCATTCACCTCATTCATCAACCCTTTCCGATCAATTTTGCCATTGCTTGTCAAAGGTAATTGTTCAACGTATACAAATTTTTGTGGAATCATATAGTCCATTGTCAACGTGGCTAACTCTTGTTTAATTGCCTTAGTTAATTGAAAATCACTTGAAAATTCATGTGCTTGCGGCACGACATACGCAATTAATTGTTGGACTTTATTTCCTTGATATTTCGGCACAACGACTGCTTGTTTCACGTAGGAAACATTTGTTAAGTGATGATCGACTTCTTCTAACTCAATGCGGTAGCCATGCAATTTAATTTGAAAATCTAAGCGTCCTTCATACTGCAATAGGTTATCGACTAACTTTCCAGCATCGCCTGTGCGATAAGCTGGTACGCCATCTAATTGGAAAAAAGCTTCAGCTGTTTTCGCAGGATTATTTAGATAGCCCTTGGAAACACTTGGTCCAGCAATGACGATTTCGCCAATTTCACCTGCAGGTAATTTTGACATGCCTTCCATAATATAAATTTGCGTATCCTCTTTCACATACCCGATTGGTAAACGTTGGACATTTTTTAAAACTTCTTGGGTGATTTCAATGGCACTAATCGCTACAGTCGCTTCTGTCGGCCCATACGTATTATAAATATGCGCAGTTGGGAAACGAGCGGCTAATTTCTCAGCCGTTGGTTTTGGTAATTCTTCTCCACAGAATAAAAACGTGCGCAGTGCTGGTAGATGTTCACCATCAAAGGTTGGTTCCATTAGACACAATTCAATAAAGGACGGTGTTGAAACCCAGACGTCGATCGTTAATTGTGGCAAACGCGTAAATAATTGCTTAAAATCGTTAATGATTTCATTGGGTAACGGAGTTAATGAGCCGCCTAACGCCAATGCGGGATAAATAGACATCACCGATAAATCAAACGAATAAGGTGCCTGTGCTAAAAAGCGTGCCCCTTCTTCTAAACCAAAATCTTGCAACAACCAATTCGTAAAGCTAACTAAATTATCATGGCTGATTTGCACACCCTTTGGTACGCCAGTTGTCCCTGAAGTGAAAATGATATAGTAATTACTTGCTCCTGTGACAGGCGCCAACGCAGGCGCATGCCGGGGTGCATGCCTCATCATTTCTGTTAATTCTTCCGCCGTAATTACTGGCACTTCGGTGGCTAATTCAGGCCATTCATGCACAGCAATAACTGCGGTTGGTTTGGCTA
This sequence comes from Enterococcus sp. DIV1337a, assembly GCF_051712285.1. Lineage (NCBI taxonomy): Bacteria > Bacillati > Bacillota > Bacilli > Lactobacillales > Enterococcaceae > Enterococcus > Enterococcus sp. DIV1337a. The sequence continues at coordinate 2,086,429 of NZ_JBIOOP010000001.1, forward strand.
CGTTTAGAATTAGTTCAATGCGTTCTTTTGGTGTATGTGCATCAATGGGGATATAGCTAAAACCAGCTTTCGATGCGCCTAAAAAACTCACAATCATTTCAAAATCTAATTCTCCGTATACGACAATCGCTGACTTGTCCGTTTTCAGCTCAGCTAAATAAGCGGCTAGATTGTCTGATTTTTCTTTTAACTCTCCATACGTAGAGACTTTTTCTTCGGTTAAATAAACAGGACGTTGGGGTTCTTTACGTGCCCATTCATCAATCGTTTGAATCATATTAATTACTTTTTCCATATATAGCCGCCTCCTTAAAACTCGTTATAAATGAAGGTTCCTCCATTGATATTCTTGTAATGATAAAGATAAATTAATGCAATGACAATGAAAGAATAAAATAACGTTTTACCGATGAATTTAAGACTTTCGTTATTGAGAATTTTCTGAAAAGTTGTTTTCATTATCATTCACCTCCTAAGGTTAATCGCTATCCATTATTTTATGCTATATTTCAGCAAAGTCCATTGAAATTTCTTACAATTTAATAAAAAAACTAACAATTTCGTCACTTCTTAAATTTTCATGATTTTCATAAACTGAACTCTCATAATTTTTTCGCATAAAGAAACTGTAAAAACCGCTTCAAAACGGCTTTTACAGTTTCTTTAAAAATGGATGTGTCGAATCATCCGTGCATAAATGGCAGACGTTAAAATATAAAAAATTAGATAAACAATTATTAAGATTCCACAAGAAAGATATACTAACAAATATCCTGGACTCTTAATAAATTGGCTTAACAAATAAATGGCAAAGGTGGTATGCAAAATCCCAATGACCATCGGCGGAAAGAATATCAAACTATTTTGTCGATAAATTTGCTTAGTTATCGCTTTACTAGAAACACCCATCCTTTTTAAGGTCACGTAATCTTGACGCTCGCTCACAGCGGAAAACAGTTGCCGTAACATCAAAATACTTCCCGTAATAAACAACGCTAAAACCGCCACAAACATAGAGACATATAAAGTCAAACCGTTAATTTTTCGTTCATAGCGTAAAGATGCATAGCGATCATTAATATTTAGCCGCCAAGTTTCTGTGACATCATCTTGCGTATTATTCGCCTTTTCGTTTGGCATTCGTTTGGCAAAACCACTCAACTGCTGGTTGGTTTTTTCATACTTATACAAAATCGGCGCTTGCCATTCTGTGGCAATTTGTTTATTTACCGCTTCATAAAGTTTTTCACGGCTTTTCGTGTCAATATTTACAGCCTTAATCTGATACTGAATGGAAGTTTTTGTCACTTTCTGGTAAAGGGCATCGGAAACGACAATCGTTGGTAAGAAATATTGCAATAAAAAATTACCTAGATAGTTAGGCAGCACTTGTTGCAGTTGTGCCGTCTCCCCTTCAACAAATTGCAGTTTCGATTCATAACGAGACATACCACTTAAAATATTGGTAAAGCTATCCATATAGATTACACTTTTGTCATTTTTTAAATGCAGATCTTTCAAATAAGGATTAATTTTTTGATAGTTGCGATAATTGGAGAAGGATAAAACATTAACTGCTTCAATCGTTTCCTGTTCCTCTTGCGTTTGACCAATTCGCAAACTGCGTTCAATTCCAGTAATTTTATAAGAAAGTGTCACTTCATTTTTTATTTTGGTGTCCGCTGCTTCGTCGAGAACTTTCTTCAATTTAGGATAGCTTTCCTGCGAAACCAAAAAATCTACGGGACCATCACTGTTGACCTTGTGCATACTAATCGTATACACAAAAACCATCACACCGATCCCACTCAAAGCTGTCGCAATTAACAAGGTCAAACCAGTGAGTGTTTTGCTACTTTTAAATAAGTAACGTTTGGCGTTGCCTAAAGTAATCATGCGTAAATCTTGGTAATACCATTTTTTTCTATGATTAAATAAGCGAATGATAAAATACATGGTATAACGGAAAAATAAATAAGTTCCCACCACACATAGACCCAAAATGATAAAAGGTGTCAACGTAATAATCATTGGAATCGAGATATCAAGTGAATTATTTAATTGTTTATACACAATACCTGTCGCTAAATTACGAAAATCAAACGCAATAAAATAACCAGCCAGTAAACAAATAGGTCCTAAGATACCTAGAAACTGCCGCCGTTTCGTTAAACGACTATAATTAATTTGACCAATTTTTTCTTGGTGCATAAGCTGCGACAACGGATAACGATAAATCATCCAAATACTTCTTAAGCAGACGATCAAAATCATAAACGCAAAAGCTACACCGGTTTCAATAACAGAACGCCAAGAAATATAGAAGAAACTGGGCACTTCTAAAAACATAACTTTGGCTAAAATCATTGAAAACAACTTGGTGAAAATCACTCCTAAAATAATCCCATTAATTAGCGAAACAAAGCCTAAAACTAAATTTTCCACTAAGAAAATTAGTGAAACTTGACTCTTTCTCAAGCCAATTAATCGATACAACCCAATTTCTTGGCTACGTTTGCCAATAAAAAAGCGATTTGCTGCCAACATAAAGCCCAAAATAATAATGGTGACTAAGGTACTACCGAGTCCTAAAGATCGCTTAATTTCGATATCACGGCCTGCACCTGCGACCAGAGGCTGGTTATAAGCAATCGCACGGAAACAATAATAAACGACTGCTGCAAAAGTCATACTAATGTAATAAACCAGATAATTAGGTACGTGAGCTTTTAAATTTTTTAATGATAGTTTAAAAATCATTTGCGCGCCCGCCTCCACCAATCGTTGCTTGCATATCTATCACACGATTAAAAAATTCCTTACGTGATCCTTGACGAACAACTTCTGAGAAAATCGCACCGTCTTTAATGAACAAGATGCGATTGCAAAAACTGGCCGTGTACGGGTCATGTGTCACCATCAAAATTGTGGCATCATCATGTAGATTAATTTCAGCTAAATATTTCAACAATTCTGTTGCTGATTTTGAATCCAGTGAGCCAGTGGGTTCATCTGCAAAAATAATTTTAGGGTTCGTAATCAAAGCACGAGCAGCTGCTACCCGTTGTTTTTGTCCCACAGAAATCTCTGGTGGATAAGCAGATAAAAGCTCCTGAATCCCCAAAATCGAAGTCACATGTAACAAACGTTTATCCATTTCTTCTAATGAAACTTTTTCTACAGCTAAAGGCAACAGAATATTGTCCTTCACATTTAACGTATCAATTAAGTTAAACGATTGAAAAATAAATCCCATTTCGTTTCTCCGAAAATCACTTAATTGATTATCTCGCATTTTTAAAATATCTTGTCCGGCAATGCGCACAATTCCTGCGGTTGGTAAAACGATTGAGGATAAGACATTCAACAGTGTCGATTTTCCAGCACCGCTGGGACCCATAATCCCCACAAATTCACCTTCATCAATAGTAAATGAAATATTATCTAATACTTCTGTTTTATTATTTAAACGACCATATGTCTTGCTGACATGACTTACTTCTACAATTTTTTTCATTTTTCTCGCTCCAACGTTTTGTTATTACTCTTATTTTACCAAGAAAAAATCTGAATGAACATCGTTTTATCTTACAATATCGTTCGGTAGTCAAAGAATAATTGTCACTTCGTGAATAAATCCGCAAACAATTATTACTTAATAATTGTTATTTTTTAGTGTTTCTTTTAGCGAATTGGCAAAAAAATCTTTGCTGTTTTTTAATTTGGACAAAAAAATTTTTTCACGTAAAAAAATTTACTCAATCCTTTTCTTCATTTGTTTTCATATTTTTTCAAAACACCACAAGCACAATATATAGTGTTTGTCTAGTGATATTTTACTAAAAATACGCAATATATCGATTGAATTTAGTCGGTCTTTGTATTAGGATAGTTACTAACGAGATATAAGGAGCTGGATAAAATGATGAAGATTACTGATGAAAAAACCGAGAATGTCAATCTCTCAACAATTAAGGTCGTCAAACGAGATGGTCGTTTAGTGACTTTCGATGATCAAAAAATATACGACGCTTTGATCAAAGCTGAACAAAAAATACATGACCAAGTTACTCCTTTGACACATCAAAAAGTCCAATCGATTGTTGCCGATGTCAATCGAGAAATTGCCGAACGTTTTACCAATAACGTAAAAATTTATGAAATCCAAAATATTGTGGAACATACCCTCCTATCCAACAATGAATATGCCTTAGCCGAAGAATACATTCATTACAGAACACAACGTGATTTTGAGCGTAGTAAAGCGACTGATATTAATGTATCTATTGGTAAATTAATTAATAAAGATCAGACTGTCGTGAACGAAAATGCCAACAAAGACAGCGATGTTTTTAATACGCAACGTGATCTAACAGCTGGGATTGTTGGGAAATCGATTGGTTTAAAGATGTTGCCTTCACACGTGGCTAATGCCCATCAAAAAGGCGACATTCATTACCATGATTTGGATTATCATCCTTATACTCCCATGACAAACTGCTGTTTAATTGATTTTAAAGGCATGCTAAACAATGGCTTTAAAATTGGGAACGCTGATGTCGAATCACCAAAATCAATTCAAACGGCCACTGCACAAATTTCTCAAATTATTGCCAATGTAGCTTCCAGTCAATATGGTGGTTGCTCTGCCGATCGGATTGATGAATTATTAGCGCCGTTTGCGGAACGCAATTATGAAAAACATTTAGCAGATGCGCAAGAATGGATTGAAGGAGAAGAACGCCAAAAAGCATTCGCTCAGAAGAAAACGAAAAAAGATATTTTTGATGCCATGCAAAGTCTTGAGTATGAAATTAATACCTTATTTACTTCCAATGGACAAACCCCGTTTACTTCTCTGGGATTTGGTTTAGGTACTAACTGGTTTGAACGAGAAATTCAACGGGCGATTTTACAAATCCGAATCAATGGCTTAGGGATTGAAAAACGAACAGCTATTTTTCCAAAATTGATTTTCACGATTAAACGAGGCGTTAATGCGCAACCTACTGATCCAAACTACGATATTAAACAACTGGCACTAGAATGCGCAACGAAACGCATGTACCCTGATGTTTTAAACTATGATAAAATCGTTGAACTGACAGGTAGTTTCAAGGTACCGATGGGCTGTCGTTCCTTTTTACAAGGCTGGAAAGACGAACAAGGTGAAGAAGTAAATGTTGGCCGCATGAATTTAGGCGTTGTGACCTTGAACTTACCAAGAATTGCTTTAGAAGCGCAAGGAAGTCAAGAAAAGTTCTGGCAAATTTTAAATGAACGGTTGGCGATCGTTAAAGATGCTTTGGTTTATCGTGTCGAACGAGTTAAAGAAGCTAAACCAGCGAATGCGCCGATTTTATACATGTATGGCGCTTTCGGAAAACGTTTAGCTACACAGGATTCCGTAGATGAACTGTTTAAAAACAAACGTGCCACGGTTTCACTTGGTTATATTGGCTTGTATGAAGTGGCTTCTGCCTTTTACGGCGGTGCTTGGGAAGACAATCAAGAGGCCAAAAACTTTACACTCGATATTTTAAAAGAACTGAAAAAAAATGCCGACAACTGGGGCAATGAATATGGCTATCATTTTAGTGTCTATTCTACACCAAGCGAAAGCTTGACTGACCGTTTTTGTCGTTTAGATACTGAAAAATTTGGTCTCGTCGAAAATATTACAGATAAAGAATATTACACAAACAGTTTCCATTATGATGTACGCAAAAATCCAACGCCTTTTGAAAAACTTGATTTTGAAAAGGATTATCCAAAATACTGTTCTGGTGGTTTTATCCACTACTGTGAATACCCCATGTTACAGCAAAATCCCAAAGCACTTGAAGCAGTCTGGGATTACGCTTATGACAAAGTTGGCTATTTAGGAACCAATACGCCAATTGATCATTGTTATGCCTGTGGTTTTGAAGGGGACTTCAACCCGACCGAACGAGGCTTTGAATGTCCAGAGTGTGGCAATCATGATCCTAAGACTTGTGATGTCGTTAAACGGACTTGTGGTTATTTAGGTAATCCACAAGCTCGCCCCATGGTACACGGTCGTCACAAAGAAATTTCCTCTCGTGTGAAACATTTAAAAAATTAAACTCGATTATTCTATAGAAAGAAGTTTTGCTGATGCGTAATCCGAAACCACAAGAATGGAAAACCGAAGACTACAGCCAAAAAAAGATTGCCGATTACAAAGCGTTCAACTTTGTTGATGGCGAAGGTGTACGCAATAGTTTATATGTGAGTGGCTGTCTCTTTGCTTGTGAAGGTTGTTTTAACAAAGCTGTCCAAAATTTCAATTATGGTACGCCGTTTACAGAATCTTTAATGAATCAGATTATTGAAGATTTGTCCCATGACTATGTCCAAGGTTTAACTCTTTTGGGTGGTGAACCTTTTCTGAATACAGATGTTTGCCTTAGCGTAGTCAAACGTGTGCGGGAAACATTCGGCTCAGCCAAAGATATCTGGTCTTGGTCAGGGTATACCTTTGAAGAACTACTTTTAGAAACGCCTGATAAGCTTGAACTACTCCATTCAATTGATATTTTAGTCGATGGGCGCTTTGAACTGGCAAAACGTAATTTAAATTTACAATTTCGTGGCAGTAGTAATCAACGGATTATTGATGTACCCAAATCACTTGCTGCTGGCAAAGCTGTTATTTGGGAAAAATGTCATGATGCCGAAACGTCTTATGAACAAATCAAAAAATCAATTTAAAAAAGTTAGCCCTTTAGCCATCTCTTGAGGATGTGTCTAAAGGGCTAACTTTTTTCCCATAAAGGTAAAACAATGTTTTCATACGCTAGTGGATCTAAATTCGTTAAAGTAATGCCTAATAAACGGATTCCTTGTTCTAAACCTAAAATATCTTCCCAAATTAAATTCGCTTGATAGAAAAGTTCTTCTTTTTTAGAAATATATTCAGGTAGTGTCACGCGTTTCGTAATCGTCGTATAGTCAGTATAACGAACTTTTAGGACTACTGTTTTGCCATGCTTTTGCACTCGTTGCAACGCGCGTTCAACCCCTGCTGCTAATTGTCTCAATTGAGCCGTAACCTGCTCTTCCGTCGTTAAAGGGGTGCCGTAAGTATGTTCTTTCCCTACTGACTTACGATCTCTAGTCACTTGAACTGGCGCATCATGGATACCGCGGACTTTACGATACAATGAATAACCCATTTTACCGAATAACCGAATCAACGTCATCTCATCTTGCTTATATAAATCTGCTCCGGTAAAAATCCCTAGTTCATGCATTTTAGGCACTGTTTTTTTCCCGATTCCGTGGAAGTCTTCAATCGGTAATGCTTTCAAAAAATCTTCGGCCTCTTCCGGTAAGACAACTGTCAGGCCCTTTGGTTTCTGAAAATCTGATGCTAACTTGGCTAAAAACTTATTGTAACTAACACCTGCCGAGCAAGTTAAATGCAATTCATGCCAAATATCATATTGGATCATTTTTGCAATTTTAATAGCCGACTTACTGTTGGCCTTATTTTCAGTTACATCTAAATACGCTTCGTCAATAGATACTGGTTCAATCACATCAGTGTAACGGCGAAAAATTTCACGGATTTCTTGAGAAATTTCACTATATTTCTGATAATTACCTGGCTTAAAAATGGCACTTGGACATAGTTCATACGCCTTTTGAGCACTCATAGCCGAGTGAATGCCGTATTGTCGAGCAATATAATTCGCTGTGGTCACCACTCCTTTGCCCCCAGTATCACTTGGATGGCGCGCAATAACTAACGGATGTCCTACTAGCTCTGGATGATCTCGCTCTTCAACTGAAGCAAAAAACGCATCCATATCAATATGTATAATTTTTCTCGACGTATCTTTTTTTAAGGGAAAACGTAATTCGCTCATCATTTTGATTCGCCTCCTCCCTCCATTATATACGAACGTCCGTTCTTTTTCAAATTGAAACTTCTTTATTTAAACCAGAAAAAACTGAAAATCCGTGAAGTTATAAACACAGATTTCCAGCTTTTTAATTAAACGACCAATTGTTTTTGTTGATTATAGTAGCCTTTATAGGCAAGATAAGTTGCAATTACTGAACCAATACTTGTTGCTGATAGCAACATAAAGGTCACCATAATCTGATATTTTATCGCATGGACAGGATCAACGCCCGCAAAAATCAAGCCTGACATCATCCCAGGCAAACTAACAATTCCAACAGTTTTGGCAGAATCAATCGTCGGCGCCATCCCCGTTTTGACACTTTGTTGGATAATTGGTAAAGAGGCGAGTTTGATAGTTGCACCTAATGCTAGTTTCTCCATTACCGCTTGCCGTTGGTTTTGAAAAAGAGTATCTAAATTACGATAGCATAAACCAATTGCCACCATCGAATTGCTAGCAATCATCCCACTGATAGGAATGATTTGAGAAGGAATAAACTTAATAGAACCAGAAAAAATCAAAATACCAATGGTAATTCCTGTACTACAACCAATTGCAATAAAAGAAATCAAAAAGCCCTTTTGTAATTGCTGGCTGCGTTTTTTTGCATTAAAGGCTGCGTTGGAAACAATCACCAAAACCATGACGAGCGTTAAAATCAGGTTATTGACTTGAAAAACATATTTTAATAAATAGCCGACTGCGACTAATTGAATGACTGCTCGAATCACACTAATAATAATATCTTTTGTAAAACCTAATTTTTCTTTAGTACTAATAATTAATGCGACCACCACTAGCATGGCTGAAAAAAATAAGGATAAATTATTAACTGCTAAATCCATCTGTCGGTGCCACCTTTCCTGCTACAATACGAATCACTTGCTGTGCTTGCTGAATTTCTTCGGTATCATGTGTGACACGAATCAGCGTGACTCCTTGCTCTTTGTTTAATTGGTTTAACAATTGATTGACAATTTGTTTGCTTTCTTCATCTAATCCCGTTGTAACTTCGTCTAATAATAAAACATCTGGTACAAAAATAATGTTTCGTAGCAAAGCAACCCGTTGTCGCTCACCACCAGAGAGTTCGGCTATTTTCTTTTCAAGATAAGTAGCGGGCAATTTCACTTGTTGGAGCAATGCCACGACTTTTTCTTGATTAAACGCTTCTTGTCTGACAGTAAATGGAAATAACAAATTATCATACACGGTTTCACCAAATAAAGTTGGCTGCTGAAAACAATAAGACACCTTTTGGCGGTATGTTTCGATTGGCATTGTAGTAATTGGCGCTTCTTGATAAAAAATTTCGCCTTCTGTAGGACTTAATAATGAAGATAAAATTTTTAAAAATGTACTTTTCCCGCTACCTGAAGGACCAATAATTGTTGTATTGCTGCCTGTTTCAAATGACAAATCAATATCAGAAAGAATGCTACGACCATTTACTTGATAAGACACGTCTTCTGCTCTCAATAAATTACTCATGTTTCTCTCCTTTTTTAAATGGAATGATATTCTTTATATACTTCTTGTTTTTTTACATTTCTCAATTTAGCCACTTCTTTGATTGCCTCTTTGGAACTCCGTCCCTCTTCCTCCATTAGAACTTGCACATGTTCCTTGAGAGAAATAGCCGGCATTGCTGCTATTGTCTCTTTCTCACCAGTAAATCCGCTCACTAATAAACAACATTCGCCTTTTAGCGTATTTTCTGCTAAATACTCTGTTAGTTCTCCTAAGGTACCACGCAAATATTCTTCATGAAGTTTTGTTAATTCTCGACAAATCACCGCGGGGCGTTCTTGACCATAGACTTCAGCAAACGTTGCTACCGTTTTCGCAATCCGATAGGGGGACTCATAAAAAATCTGTGTCGGCCGTTCTTCTTTTAATTCTGATAACACGTCTTTCTGTTCTTTTTTCTTTCTTGGTAAAAAACCATAAAACGTAAATGGCTGTGGTAAAAGACCTGAAGCAATCAAAGCGGTCATTCCTGCCGTAGGTCCTGGCAAGGCAATCACTGCCAGTTCTTCTTCAAGACATGCCGTAACCAATTCATGACCAGGATCACTAATTGAAGGCATCCCTGCATCGCTAACTTGGGCAATCGTTTCACCGCTCAGCAATCGTGTAATCAGTTGAGGAATTCGCTCTTTGTAATTATGTTCATGTAAACTAATTTGTGGTGTCGTAATCTCAAAATGATTTAGCAATTTTTGTGTGTTTCTTGTGTCCTCACTAGCAATCACCGTTGCTTCTTTCAATATGTTTAAACAACGAATACTCATATCTTCTAGATTGCCGATCGGTGTTGGGACAAGATACAATTTTCCTTTTGTTGTTTGCTTATCAAAACTTTTCTGTTTTTGCATAGCGCATCCCTCATTTTCATTTTTCGTTCTATAAATAGATAAAGGTTTGATTTGACAATCGATTGACTGTCAAACCAAACCTTTCCTTTTTATTTGCAGTGTCCACTAGACTTAACGCGTGCGTTCCCCATAAATAACATCAAGACAAAAGGCACATTCTTCATCATTTTCACGTCTTGAACCATATAAAATATTGCAGACATGGAAGCCCTCTTCATAAAGTTTTTCCAAATTCATACGTGATTTTGATAGCTCTTGTTTTTCAGTTTCAGTTGTATTTCCTGCTAACTTATTCAGTTCTTGGAGATGCTCCCGTAAGCGTTGATTTTCGATTTCCAACGTGGTATTTTTTTCTACCAACTCATGGAGTGCTGCTTTAATTTCTCTTAATTGTGTCACGGAACTGTCTAAATCAGTTTCCAACGAATTTAATCCATCATAGAGCGAACGTTTATCCATTTTGATCACCTTTTTCAGCAGCAACTTTCGCAGTAGCTTCTTTGATTTCTTCGTAATCATAATCCGCTGCGATTTCACGACCATGCAGACGAACTTTGACAATCCGACTTAATAGATTCAACCCGACGACTTTGCCTTTGCCATCTGGCGTTATCACTTCTTTTCCATAATCTGGTAATTCTTTTTTAGCGGCTTCATATTCGTCGTTTTCGTATTTCAAACAACACATTAAGCGGCCACATAATCCCGAAATTTTGACAGGATTTAAAGATAACCCTTGATCTTTAGCCATTTTGATTGAAACTGGCATAAAATCTCCTAGAAATGTTGAGCAACATAGTTGTCTGCCACAAGGGCCAATGCCACCTAATATTTTCGCTTCATCTCGGACACCAATTTGACGTAACTCAATTCGCGTCCGGAAAATAGCCGCTAAGTCTTTGACTAATTCACGAAAATCAATTCGCCCATCTGCCGTAAAGTAAAAAATCATTTTGCTACGATCGAAGGTATATTCTACTCGCACTAATTTCATTTTTAAGTCATGAGCTCGAATTTTTTCATTGGCAATGCTTTTGGCAGCTTCTGCATCAGCCAAATTTTTTTGTTCTTTTTCTAAATCAATGGCTGTTGCTTTATTTAAAATGGGTTTTAGGTCCTCTGGTAAATCGTCTGAATCGACTGTTTTTTTAGGAATAGCAACAGTAGCTAATTGTTTTGACTGTTGAGATTCAACGAGTACTTTCTCATTATAAATATACTCAGATTTTCCAGGAGCAAAATAATAGATATGACCGGCTTCACGGAAGCGAACTCCTACTACTTCTACCATTTTATTCCTCCTAATCTAGTTCAAGTGAACGTCGCTTCAATCGGTTAAGGAACTTGCTGAAACAACTAAGTTCCTACTGTATTATGAAACTGAATGCCACTTGGCACTTTTTTCCTTTATGATTTAGGGTGAATCATTTGGATAACTAATTGTTCACAAACATTTTGCCAACTAACATTGGCTGTCCATTTTTGGCGTGCTTTCAAAATTAGCGCCAACCGTTCCGCCTGCTCTTCCGTTACTTTTTTGGCTTGCTGTGTCGCAACACTTTCTTCCAATAATTGACGGTAATAAACCATGAGCAAGTCAAAGCTAAGCGCTTGTTGTTCTTTTTCCTTAAATACTTTGACCATTTTCTTCTGAACGTAGATAAATGCCTGTAAATCATTACTTTTTAGATAATTAAACCATTGCAAAATGATTTCCCTAGCTTCATTAAACCATTCATCTTGAGAGATTTCAACTGCTTTCTCAAAACTATTTGTCAGCTCAGCTAAAAGGGTTGCAGTCTTTTCACCAATCCCCTGTTTGATTAAGCGATCAATTAATGTTTTTTTGACTAATGGTTGAAAATGTAAGGTTTGGCATCGTGATTGAATCGTTGGTAAAATTCGAGAGAGTGAAGTGGTTTCTAAAATAGCTAAAATTTGTCCTTCTGGTTCTTCTAAAAATTTTAAGAGACTATTGGCTGCGCCGGTACTCATTTTATCTGCTTCTTGAATTAAGAAAACTTTTTTAGCAGTCTCGACCCCACTTTTAGAAAACTCCGCTTTTAATTCACGGATTTGGTTCACTTTGATGGTCTGCCCATCTGGCGCAATTCTTAAAACATCTGGATGTTCATTTTCATTAATCCGCACACAATTATGGCATTCGTTACAAGGCTGTTGATTTACTAAATTCGTACAAAAGACATGTTTCGCCATCCATAAGCCAAATTCTTGTTTTCCAGTTCCTGTATCTCCTTCAAAAAGATAAGCATGGGCAAGACGACCATGCTCAAAACTTTTTTGGAGTTGCTTGTACAGCAAAGGTTGCATTTGCTGTAGCTGTTGCGCTTCATTCATCTTAATATTGATGGAATCCTTCAACTGGTAAGACGAAGCAAGTAGCGCCGCCTACTTCAACTTCCACAGGATAAGGAATTTGGCCATCCATTGTGATATCTAAAGTCACAGGTGTTGAAACATATTGTTTTCTTGATTGACATGTTTCTTTAATTAAAGCTAATGTTTCGTCGACACGTTCATCATCAATCCCAATAATAAATGTGCTGTTTCCCGCTTTTAAGAATCCACCTGTTGAGGATAATTTTGTAGCACGAATATTGGCATCAATAAATTCGTTGGCTAATCGGTTACTATCTTTGTCTTGTACAATGGCTAAAATAATCTTCATGGTCTACACCTTCCTATAATTAAAAGTTTTCTGAATAACGTTCAATAATCGCCTGATACGTTGCTTCTACGACAAGTTCTAAACTCATCCGTGCATCAATCTTTTTGATACGTTGTGGATTTTCTTCTGCTAATTTCAAATATTCATGGCGAACACGTTGATGAAATTCTAATCCTTCTGAATCTAAGCGATCAATTTGCTGTGTTCGATTTTCTTGAATCCGCCGTAAGCCAGTATCTGAGTCAACGTCTAAGTAAATTGTAAAATCTGGTGAGACACCTTCTGTCGCAAACGCATTAATTGAAGCAATGGGTGCAATCCCAATTCTACGCCCAGCGCCTTGGTAGGCTAATGAGCTGTCAACAAAACGATCACATAGGACTAAATGACCCGCTTCCAAAGCTGGCAAGATTTTTTCCACTAAATGTTGACGACGAGCAGCTGCGTAAAGTAAAGCTTCTGTTCGCTCATCCATTCTGTCATTTCTTGGATCTAAAATAACTGTTCGAATCTTTTCGGCAATCGGTATGCCGCCTGGTTCTCTTGTAGTGACAACTTTTCGTTTTGACTCTTTAGCTAATCTTTCAGAAACTTCCTTCAAAACACTGGTTTTGCCAGCGCCATCTGGACCTTCAAATGTGATAAAAATACCCTGCACGTGCGAAAACTCCAATCAATTTTTACTTGTATCTATTATACTTCATCTTGCTCTATCAGTCTAATTGAAATCCTTACGTCCTATTTAAAGTGATGCATCCGCTGAAAAAAAGAAACTGAAAAAGAAGTACTGAAAAGCTTGAACTGCGACATTTTCTCACAGAAACGACCTACTTCGATTTCAACCTCTTTTTCCAACGATGTTCCTTTTAAATTTCTCGACGTCCTTCGACTGCTTTTAGCAAGGTTATTTCGTCTGCATATTCAATATCGCTGCCGACAGACAAGCCGTGTGCCAAACGAGTAACGGTGATTCCAGCTGGTTTAATGAGCCGTGATAAATACATCGCCGTCGCTTCTCCTTCAGTGGTAGCGTTGGTTGCTATAATGACCTCTTTCACTTCATCATCGTGCAAACGTTTGATCAAAGAGGCAATATTAATATCTTCTGGCCCTGTTCCTTCCATCGGTGAAAGCACCCCGTGGAGTACGTGATACAAGCCTTGATATTCACGCATTTTTTCCATTGCCATAACGTCTTTTGGTTCTTCCACTACTAAAATAATACTACGGTCACGATTTTTATCTTGGCAAATTTCACAAGGATCTTCTTCAGTAATATTTCCGCAAATACTACAGAAATGGAGATCTCTCTTGACACTAATTAGCGCTTTTGCAAAAGCATTAGCGTCTTCTTCTTTCATATCAATTGTATAAAAAGCAAGCCGTGTCGCTGTTTTTTGACCAATTCCTGGTAATTTCATATAACTTTCAATCAATTTTGCAATCGGTTCTGGATAATTCATGAGGCTTCTACAGTCCTTTCTTAGCAAGGCGTTTCTGTTATTACTAAACGAGTTATAACAGATTTTGCGTCACTGAATATCTTATCACGCCCTGTCAAAAAAGCAACTGACAATTACTACTTTCTAATACAAAAACAAGTCGTTAGTTACGAGCACTAAACGACTTGTTTTTGTATTAACCAATCCAGGTTTCGTGTGTATAGGCCATTTCCCAAAAAGCGTATTCCATCTCACTGCTGATAACAAAAGCGGTGATCATAGCTGCTTGTTCTTGTGGTGAACTTTCTTCATATAATTGGTCTAACAGTTGGCGTTCCTCTTGGACGTGTTGGTACGCCTCCTCCCCAGCATAGGTTTCAATCCAACGTTGGTACAGTGGCTCTGGTGAGTGTTGTTTGACTAACTGTGCACCAATTTCTTGATAGAGCCAAGAACAAGGCAACATACTTGCTGCGGCCGTCTTAGGCGTTCCTTCAATAAGTTGGCGATACATATGAGAAACATAGTGATAAGCGGTTGGTGCAATCGGTGTCGCTGTAACTTCTTCTTCCGTAATCGCTAGTTCTTCAAAAAAAGTTTCACGAATAGCTAATTCGCCCAACGCGAGATTTTCCGCATTTGTTAAGAGTAATTTTTTTAATCGAGGTTGTTGCGTCTGTGCCGCAATCAAGCGATAAAGTTGACTAAAATGTTTTAAATAGTAATGATCTTGAATTAAATAGTAGCGAAAAATCGTTGGACTCAAGGTTCCTTCATGTAATTCTGTGATAAAAGGATGCTGAAAACTCCCTTGCCAAGAAGCTTGCGCTTGTTCTTTGGCTTGTTCTGTAAATGTCATAGGTTTCTCCTTTACGTTAGAAAAATAAACAAATTTGTAAAAATGATGATCAAAATAGCAAGCCCAAGACTGACTTTTGCTGACACAAAATGCTCTTTTCGACTTCTGGTGGCTCCTTCTTCATAGCCATGGGCAGACATTGCTTCAGTATATTTATCTCGCCAAGAAACAGCAACGAGCAGTGTTTTAACATAGAGCATCGGCGACCAAAAATGAAATGTTTTGCCACGGAGCAGGCTCGCTTCTTTTAAATCATTAATTTCTCTTTTCACTTCCGGTAAGGCGTGAACCACCACTAAAATTCCATAAACAAAGTTCGGTGCTAGCCCCTTTTGTTCCAATAACAACAATAATTCTTCAAAATCAACGCCTACAGCAAAAGCTAGTCCTAAACCGGCAAAGGCATATGTTCGACTAAACAAAAGCCAGGCTTGTTGACTACTTGTACCATGCAGATAAATAGACCAGAAAGTTCCGATGGCTGGTAAAAGTGGCAAGAAAAATAACCAAAGAAGTAAGCGGGATTTTCGCTGGCCTATTAAAAAAATGACACAACCCATAAAAACCGCCAAATTTGCCAAAATGGACTGAGAAAAAGATAATTCAAAGGTCAAAATAAGAATCAAAGAAGCATAGATCGCTGCATTCGTTTGCCTTATTTGCATGTGGTTCCCTCCTGCCAGATATTCAGTTGTTGCTGCAGCAATTCTATTCGGTAATTGCTCACGCCAGAGAGAGGTTCTAGCCGATGCGTGACGATTAGAAAATCTTGTTGCGCACTTTTTTCTTTGATCCATTCAACAAAATAACTGCATGCGCGCTCATCTAACCCAGCAAAAGGTTCATCTAAAAGTAAACAGTCCAAATCTAAGCTCAGCAAACTAATTAATTGCACCATCTTTTTTTGCCCTTCACTTAGTTGGAAAACACTATGCTCTAGTTTTTCTTTTAACCCTAAAAAAGTTAAGGCTTCCTCTTGTTTTCTTCTTTTTTCTGCCGTCATGTTCTGACCAAACAAAAGCTCTTCTCGTAAAGTCAACGTGACAAACTGACGATTGGCTTGTTGCACCGCTAATGTCATGTGTTGGTACAACTTTTTTGAAGACCGCAAGCGGCGGCCTGCCAAGAACATTTTCCCTTGATATTTTTGTCTTTGAACGATGGCTTTTAATAAGGTTGATTTACCCGCCCCATTTGGCCCCGTCAACGTGGTAATTCCTTTTAAAAAAAGAGCTTCTTTTTCTTCAAGTAGCACTCGTTTTTCCTGAGACAAACGAAAATTTTTCAATTGGAGCATCGGTTGTTTTACCGTAGAATTTGTAAGGTGAAATGTCTGCGGTTTTGTTTTGATAAACGTCAGCGGTTGTTTTTCAAACTGGCCGTTTTTCAACGTGACGACTTGGTCCACAACATCAGCGTAATCGCTGAAATCGTGGTCGCACACCAAAATCGTTTTGCCTGCTTGATGAAGTCTTGCTAAAATTTGAATAAATTGTTTTCGAGAGGTTGGATCAATACTTGCAAAAGGTTCATCTAATAAAAGAATATCTGGGTTCATTGCTAGCAGAACTGTCAACGCCGCTTTTTGTTTTTCACCACCAGATAACGTCGCTAATTCTCGTGTGAATAAGGTTTGAGTCTGAACAAGTTGAAGTGCTGTTTGGATTTTTCGGTTCATTTCTTCAGGAGAGATCCCTAGATTTTCTAAAGCAAAAATCAGTTCTCGTTCCAAGGTTTTCATTGTAAATTGTTGACTGGGATTTTGAAAAAGCATGCCAATTTTTTGCGCCTTTTCACGAGTTGATAATTGTCGGCGTTCCATTCCTTCAATCAAAATTTCTCCTTGATAGTCAAGCGGAGCAAACCCTGCAATCAAGCGTAAAAGCGTTGATTTTCCACTGCCACTATCACCAATTAATAAGGAAAACGTTCCTTGAGGAATTACTAAATTTGTCTTTTCAAACAAGGGTTGTTCTCGTGAAAAGGACACAGCTTTTAATTGAATACTATTCATTTTGCCTTCACAGCTAACCCTTGCGCAGACTGATACATTCGTATAATAACTTTCGTTAAGAAAATACCAAAGAAACAAATAGAAGCGAACCGAACGCTAATTAAAGCAATGTTCATCCCCAGACCGTAATTGCCATAACCAAACTTAAAGTATTCATACACATAACTAAAAATAGTCGTCCCAATCGCACTATAAAATAACGTTAGTGTATCGTAACGTTTATAGCGTGTTACCAAAAAGCCACTTTCACTGCCTAGGCCTTGAATCACACCAGAAATTAACACACTAGGTCCGAAATACGAACCGTAAAGCATTTCTGCTAAGGCGGCTAAAACTTCCGCCAAAACAGCACTCCCTGCTCGTGGAATCAGCATCGCTGCAATTGGTGCTACCATGGTCCACATTCCAAATAAAAGCTCATTGGCAAATGGACTCAGTCCTAATGGTAACAGCGCAGCATTCACTAACGCATAGAGGAAACCTGCTCCCATAAAAACACCGCCAAACAAAAAGGCTAAAAAAGCGAGTAAGACGACTTGTTGCAATGACCATTTTTTCAATAAAAAAACTCCTTTCTCTTAACAAAAAGCAAAAGGAGTGACTTAAATAAACCCTGATAAAAGAAAACACACTCATCCTAGGACAGAATGAGTGCGTGAAAAATCAAAGTAAATCGGCATTTCCCTGCGACAGTACTAACTGCATCAGGTTCAATGGGTATCATCTCAGCCATAACAGCACCCCAAATGTTTTTTATTAAAATGTACTTTTACTATAGCATAGAATAATTATAAAAACTAGTCTTGGTTCTTTTTTCTTTCATCAAAAGCTGACGAAATCAAACAATTTTGTAAGATAACTGTTAGGCAAATAAATGGTTGATTGTTATGGATTTTGTTATATTGTTCTTTATGAAAGAGAGGAGTTTATACTATGGGTAAAACATTAACTGGCTTTCATTTGAAAGTCATTGGAGTTATTTCAATGGTCTTTGACCATCTATTGCAATTTTTTAGTTTTTTAGGCGTGCCTGGTTGGTTCGGTTGGATTGGACGAATCGCTGCACCTATTTTCTTATTTGAAAGTTCTGAAGGCTTCATTCACACAAGTAATCGGCGAAAATACATGTTCCGGTTATTGTTAGGCTTCTGGATTATGGGGATTCTGAACGGCATTTTAAATGCGTATTTTTCAACAGGTGGCTTAATTATCAATAATATTTTTGGGACGTTATTTTTAGGTACGGTCTATATGCAGTCTATGGAATATTTTAAACAAAAACAAATTGGTAAAGGGCTTCTTTGGTTTATTGTGCCTTTATTAATCAGTGCTCTACCTTTCGTTATTTTTAGTTCTCCAGATATACTAAGCAACCCTGCTATCTTAATTGGTTTCCAACTTTTCAATCTGATTGTGCCATCACTAATGATGACAGAAGGTGGGTTTTTATTTGTTCTCTTAGCCGTCGCTTTTTATCTATTCCATGGCAAAAAATGGTTACAAATTTCAGCGATTGGCGTTGTTGCGTTAATTTCAGCAGCCAGTTATAATTTCCAAGAACTATTTGGAGCGAACCACCAATGGATGATGATTTTAGCAGCCATTCCAATTGTTCTTTATAACGGCGAAAAAGGCCGTGGCATGCGGAATTTCTTTTATATTTTCTATCCAGCCCACATTGCTATTTTTGCAATTATTAGTTTCTTCATGCAACGTTAATTATTTTCTGCTTGACGATTGCCTAAAAACTGTTTACAATGCAACATGTAAACAAATCGTACAGATAACACGCGAGTTGCGTGTCGAGAGAGAGGCGGTTTCTATTCTTATAGAAACTGCTTCTATTTTTTTACGAAAAATGAAAACTATAGAGGTGATTAAATGGAACAAAAAAACGTACGATTATTCCCTGCCGTTTTAGCGACAGGAATTATGTCTTTTGCTGGCGTTTTAATTGAAACGGCAATGAATGTAACCTTTCCGACATTAACGAAGGAATTTGGCGTTTCCACCGGTACCGTGCAGTGGGTAACAACAATTTATTTATTAGTTATTTCTATCATGGTGCCCTTATCCAATTATTTATTAAAAACCTATTCGCTAAGACGCTTATTTATTGTTGCGAATCTTTTCTTTTTGATTGGTTTAGCGATTGATGTTTATTCACCAACTTTCAGTATCTTGTTATTAGGCCGACTCTTCCAAGGGGCTAGCACTGGGATTGCTTTACCACTTATGTTTCATATTATTTT
This sequence comes from Enterococcus sp. DIV1337a, assembly GCF_051712285.1. Lineage (NCBI taxonomy): Bacteria > Bacillati > Bacillota > Bacilli > Lactobacillales > Enterococcaceae > Enterococcus > Enterococcus sp. DIV1337a. Next base: position 2,106,000 of record NZ_JBIOOP010000001.1, read on the forward strand.
GAACTTTACTCCGCTAGAAAAACGGGGAACAATGATGGGAGTAGGCACATTGACCACTTCAATTGCTCCAGCCATTGGTCCAACGTATGGTGGAATTTTAACTTCTTCCCTGTCTTGGCATGCCATCTTCTTATTCTTAATTCCTGTTTTACTACTTTCTTTGTTTATGGGATTATCTGCTATTCCAGAAATACCTGTTAAAAAAACCACTACCCTTGATTTAGTTAGTTTAATTGGTATTGCCCTGTTATTTAGTGGTTTGTTGATGTTTTTAAGTAAAATTGGCACATTGTTTGGCTGGCTTTCACTTCTGGTAGCCATTATTGGCTTTGTTATTTTTTATAAACGAGCAACGACCGCTGAACAGCCACTAGTTCGTTTGACAATTTTAAAAAATCCCGCCTTCGTTTTATTTTTATGCGGCTTTTTAGTTTGTCAATTCTTATTGTTAGGTATTTCCTTTGTCTTACCAAACTTTGTTCAAATCGTCCTTGAAAAAAATGCGTTTGTAGCTGGGCTAGTCATGCTACCAGGTGCTACAGTTGGGGCCATTTTGGCACCACTTTCTGGACGAGTTTTGGATCAATACGGCGCTAAAAAACCCATATTATTCGGCTTAAGTTTGGCGACAATCGGTTGGCTAGCTTTAACAATTTTACTAGAGATGCCTGTTTTATTAGGATTCGTTACTGGACATGTTACCTATATGATTGGTCTAGGTTTTGCATACAGTAATATGATGACGACTGGTATGAGCTTGTTAGAGGAGAAAGATTTTGGCGACGGCAATACGTTATTTAATACCCTTCAACAATTTTCTGGCGCTATTGCAACGGCCATTGTAGCGACGATTATTAATATCGCTCAAGACCACGCAGATAATTTTGCTCAGGGGACAACGATGGGTTCACTCATTTCTCTGATTTTCTTGCTAACCTTATTAGTAATTGTTTTGATTGCTTGTTGGAATTATTTCCGCAAAAAAGTTTAAAAAAAAGCAGCTGGTCAGTTCCGTAGTGACCAGCTGCTTTTTTTAGTTTTCTAAAGATAGTTGTTTTTTTGTTCTTCTTGCTTCCGAATATAAAGTACAAACAAGACAGCAATCAACACGATAAAACCACCAAAAATCGGTGTATATGTTACTGATAAATGATCTGTGACCACCCCACCTGTCATTGAGCCGACGGTAATCCCAATATTAAAGGCTGCAATATTAAAAGCTGAGGCCAAAGTGATATCTTCTGGGACATACTTTTCCGCTAATTCTACAACATATAATTGTAAGCCAGGTACATTCATAAAGGCAAATAGCCCCAACATCAAACTTGCTAACAAGCCTAGAAGACTATTATCCATTAAAACAGTAATAAATAAAAAGACTAAGGACAGAATTAATAAGCTAAACATTTTTACTAACGAATCTAAGGGTTTATTATTTGCCCAATGACCACCTACTGTATTGCCAATTGCGACCATTACACCATAAACGACTAAAATAATCACTACCACGTTGGCTGAAAAGCCTAAATTTTCCAATAATGGTGACAAGTACGTATATGCAGCAAACGTTCCACCATAACCAAAAGCAGTAATTAGAAAAGAGAAAACGAGGGATTTGTTCGTAAAAATTCGCGTGATTCCTTTTAAGTCAACCTTTCCTGGTATCGGTAAATTTTTGGGAACTAAAAAATAACTAGCAATCAGTCCCACCAAGCCAATACTGGCTATAAAAAGAAAGGACATATGCCAAGCTGTTTGTTGTCCAATAAACGTCCCTAAAGGTACGCCAGTCACTGTTGCAACCGTTAAGCCCGTAAACATAATAGCAATAGCGCTGGCTCGACGTGATGGCGGCACAACATCTGCGGCGATGACAGTCGAAACAGACATGAAAATACCATGCGCCAATGCAGAAAGTATCCGCCCTATCAATAAAATAATAAACGTTGACGCAAACGCAGCAATTAAATTCCCACTAATGAAAAGAAGCATAATCCCCAGCATTAATGAGCGACGATTCCATTTTCCTGTCAAAATTGTTAATAACGGCGCCCCAATCGTCACACCTAAAGCGTATAAAGAAACAGTCAAACCAGCTTGGGAAAGACTAATATGAAAACTTTTAACAATCATTGGTAATAAACCCACACTAATAAATTCCGTTGAGCCGATTGCGAAAGCATTGATAGCTAATGCAAAGAGCGTTAAATTTGGTGAAATTTTCTTTTCCATTCTCTTCCTCCTAAAAACATTTGAATTTCAACAAAAATTACTATATACTAAGATTGATTTTTTGATAAGTACCTACTTTTTTGTATCATAGGTACCTTTTAGTAACTTTTGTTTATTATCAACCTATTAAGGAGGAATGTTTTTTGGAAACTCGTACATATGCGATTGGTGTGGAAGCAACGATGGATGTTATTGGCGGCAAATGGAAACCAATTATTCTGTGTAATTTACGGCACGGCGCCATGCGCCCCAGCGATTTAAAACGCGGCATTACTGGCATTAGTCAAAAAATGCTGACACAGCAATTACGGGAACTCGAAGAAGACAACATTATCGAGCGGAAAGTTTACAACCAAGTTCCACCAAAAGTCGAATATTATTTAAGCGATTATGGTCAAAGCCTCTCTGCTGTCTTAGATAATTTATGTAATTGGGGAGAATCTCACGTGGCTCATTTGCAAGAACAAGGCCAAGAAATTTATTTAAAATGTGAAGATTAGTGAACAAAACGTTTATAAACTATATCAAAAAGGAGCTTTAAGCTATTTAAGAGCCTGGGGAAAAATCTAAAATGATTTTTCCCCAGGCTCTTCTTATGCTTTAATAACTTGAATATCTTGCGTTAATTGGGCCCAATGATTAGTGGGTCCGTGGCCATGTCCAACAGAAATTGCTTGGCTGATGGCCCCTTGAATAAACTGTTTGCCAATCACAATCGCCGCTTCTAACGGCGTGCCTTTTGCTAATTCGGCTGCGATACACGCTGAAAAAGTATCTCCTGTTCCATGAGTATTTTTCGTTACAACTCGCGGTGCACTTAGCCAAAAGCTCGAACCGTCTTCCATTAACACATAATCAGCCGCTTGTTGATTCGTGCTATGTCCGCCTTTCATAATAATATTTTTTGTGCCCAATTGCTGTAATTTTTTTGCTGCTGTTTGCATTTCTTGCTCTGTCTTGATGGTTGTCTCTAGTAAAACTTCCGCTTCTGGTAAATTAGGTGTCACGACCGTTGCTAGTGGCAACAATTGCTCTTTAATTGTTTGAACTGCCTCGGCTTCTAACAAATGATGTCCACCTTTAGCCACCATTACAGGATCGACAATCAACGGACCAAAATCAACTTTTTGCAAATTGCGGACAACAGCTTCGACACGCTCACTATCTGCTAACATTCCCGTTTTTGCTGCCCCAATTTTAAAATCAGCCGCCAGTGATTGAAATTGTGCATCAATAAATGAACTAGGAATCGGTAAGCTATCTTGCACCCCGTACGTATTTTGTGCCGTCAATGCAATGACAATATTTAAGCCAAATACTTGCCGCGCTTGAAATGTTTTTAAATCTGCTTGCATGCCTGCTCCCCCACCAGAATCAGAACCAGCAATCGTGACTACTTGTGGGGTCAAATTATATTCGGTCATTTTCTCGCCTCCAACATTTGCTCCGTTACACGCATCAACCCCTGCACTTTCTCGGTTATCTGTTCAGCCAGCATAATTTCACTGACCAGTGAAACACCAGCCACTCCCGTTCCCATAAGTTGTTCTATATTTTCTTCTTTGATCCCACCAATCGCCACAACCGGAATCGTGACTGCTGCGGTAATTTCAGAAAGTGTCTGCAAAGAAGTTAACGGACTGTCCTTAGTCGTTGTGGGGAAAATTGCGCCCACGCCTAAATAATCGGCGCCCTCGTTTTCCGCTTCAACTCCTCGTGCCACCGTTTTGGCTGAAACACCTACGATTTTTGTAGACCCAACCAGTTTTCGCACAAGAGCAATCGGCAATTCATCATCACCTATGTGCACACCTGCCGCATCCACTGCCAAGCAAATATCGACGCGATCATTAATAATCAACGGAATCTGATACGCATCTGTTACCGCTTTGACTTTCACTGCTAATTCGTAAAAGCGCCGGGTTGACACTTCCTTTTCGCGCAGTTGCACCAATGTCACTCCACTGCGACAAGCAGTTTCAATTCGTTTTAAAAATTCAGTATCACTAAAATCATACCGTCCTGTCACCAAATAAACTTTCAATTGCTCTCTCATAGCACTCGTCCTTTCACCGCCTCAAACCAATCCTTCTCCTTCATTAAAAGAGATAACTGATTTAACGTATTTTGGCGAAAATCGGCCAGCCCTTGGCTCTTAGTCTTGGCTTTTTCTCCGCAAAGATTAAAATAGCTCACTGCGGCTACTGCCGCAGTCATTGGCGCGTTGCCTTCACCTAATAAAGCGGCAACTAATGCGCCGACTAAATCACCTGTGCCAGTGAAACAATCCAACTCAGGAACGCCATTTTGTAAGACAATCACTTGCTCTTGGCTAACCAAAACATCTTGAATCCCTGTTGCTAAAAATACCGTCTGGGGAAACTTTTGCGTTTGTTGACGTAAAGCCTGAATCAGTTCCTCAATTGCTTCTTCACTTTGATCCAAAGGACTGCCATCCACTCCTCGGCCATGACTAACCAACTGACAAAAAGTCCGCATTTCTGAAAGATTCCCTTTCACAACGGTTGGCTGATTGCGCACCAGCTTTTCCCCGACTTCACTCCGAATATCACTGGCGCCATAACCGACTAAATCGACTACGGTCGGTTTATTCACTTGCCGAGCATAATCACTAGCTGCTAACAAGCTCTGCTCTCGTTCTTGTGATAAATGGCCTAAATTCAAAACCAAGGCACTGGTTTGCTGAAACAATTGCGGAAATTCCCGTGGATCATCTGCCATAATGGGCTTAGCATCAATATAAAGTAATGCATTCGCCATAGACTCACACGTAATTTCATTCGTAATGCACTGAATTAATGGTGCTGTTGTCAGTGGAAAAATCGTTTCAAACTTAACGCTTGTTTTCATAAAAGTACCCTCCCAAAAATAATTCCTGTGTTTGTTTAAATACCCGAGTTTCTTTCAGCTTTACTAAGACAAGCCAGGCAATCACTGAACCAATCAGTGTGGCGCCAATAAATCGTGGTGTATAAATGAACCAATAAAAATCCTGCTTACTGCCAGTAAACCAAACCATTATAGGATAGGACAATAACGAGCCAATGATGCCTGTACCAAAAATTTCTCCTAGCATCGACCAGCCTAATTTTTGTCCCCATTGATAAAATAAACCAGCAAAAAATGCGCCAAAGACGGCACCTGTTAACGCTAATGGCGGAATACCTAAGAACGTCATACGGATTAAGCCGCAGACAAGTGCCATGAGCGTTCCGTAAAGAGGACCTAATAAAACTCCGGCAATAATGTTCATGACACTGGACATAGGGGCCATTCCCTCAATTCGCATTAACGGCGATAATACGACGTCCATCGCAATCATTAAAGCTAGTAACGTAACTCTGTGGATTCGATTTTTTTCCACGTAAAAAAACTCCTTTCTGCGAGAAGCAAAAGGAGGCGCGACTGAAAAAGACAGAAAAACCCAACCACAAATAAACGTAGTTGGGTGCAATAATCGGTCAAAATTTCAAGACATTTCCCTGCGCCAGTCCTAACTGTTTCAGGTTCCATGGGTATAATCTCAGCTAATAGCACCCCAAATGTTTCTCTTCAATTGGCTTTAGTATAGCATAGTTTTTTGGAAGCGACTACTAAAATTGCCAAAGAGTTTTCCCGCCAAAATAGAAAAAAACACCATGCCCCAAAAGTTCGATTTTTTGGGCATGACGTTTTTCATACTCGCGTTTGTCTTATTTTTTAGAATCCTGGCATTCCTTTGGTGTATTTACCTAAAGTTGCTTCGGTTTCTTTTTCAATTTTTACTAACGCATCGTTGACAGCCATAATGACTAAATCTTGTAACATATCGACGTCTTCAGGATCAACCACGTCTTCTTTAATCGTCAAATCTTTCATTGTGCGATCACCAGTAAATGTCGCTGTCACAAGTTGATTGGTTGCTTCACCGATAAATTCTTTTTCATTTAGCGCTTCTTGCGCTTTGGCCATTTCTTTTTGCATTTTTTGTACTTGTTTCATCATGCCTTGCATGTTGCCCATTCCTCGCATCATAATTCCTCGACTCCTTCATATTAATCATCTAGTACTTCGACAAGCTCTTCACCAAACATAGCGATTGCTTCATCTACTACTGGATTTTCTTGTGAATTTTCATTTGTTACAGGCGGTTCGTCCGCTAGACGAGCCATTTCATTTTCAGGTTCAGAATGATTCAAACTGCCCTGATTTTGGTTAATAAAACTTTGTCTTAGTTTTGGCCAACTTTCTCTAGTAATGCAGACCATCTCTGGTGTATAGTCCATCAAACGGCTTAAATTATTATTGAAAGCTAACTGCATCTCTTCATCGTCTGTTGCACGAGCACAAACAATCTCATAGTCAAATGCCACCACGATCCCCTTAGGACTCGCTGCGACAGGTTCACTAGCCTTTAGCATCGCACGTTGAGTCACAGATAGTGTTTGCAGTAAGTCTTCCCAGACATTTTTCACATTCATTAAATGCGTTCTAGTCGCTTCGTTTAAGACTTGATATACCCGTTCTGTGGGTACACGGAACGAACTTTTTGGCGCTTGTGGTCGTGCTTGTTGACGTGGCGCATCTGCTTCTTTGGCAGCTACACCGTGTTTCTTTAATTCAGTCAGTTCTTTCTTCAGTTGCCCAATTTGATTTTGTAAATCGGCTAATTCTGGATTTTCTTCTGCGCTACCACCTTGATTAGCTGTTTCTGGCGTGTTGTGTTTATTGGGCTGCACCGTTTTAGCCAATTTGACAGTGGCTACTTCCAAATAGATATTCGCATTGTTGGTAAAGCGGATCTCATTTTGTGTGTCACTTAAAATTTGGATTAGTTGGTAGATTTTTTCAGCAGGCGTTTGTGTAGCTAGTTCCTTAAATGCTTCTGTCAAGGTTCCTGCTTTTTCTGCTAATAACTTCGGTGCTTGCTGATACATCAGCAAATCTCGACAATATAATAACAAATCTTCTAAGAAACGGCGCGCTTCTTTGCCTTCGCCTAAAATACTTTCCAAGCCTTCTAATGCTCGTTCAACATCACCGGCGACACAACACTGAATATAATGATCCATCATTTCATAGGTTAGGCTGCCCGTCACTTGCATTGCATCTTCCAATGTTACTTTTTCATCACTAAAGGAAATCGTTTGATCCAAGATACTCAAGGCATCTCGCATCCCGCCTTCCGCAGCACGACCAATCACATATAGGGCTTGTTCCTCATAATCAAGAGCCATTTCCTGCATGATATGGGCCATATGATCGACGATATCTTGCGTACTAATTCGCTTAAAATCAAAGCGTTGTGTCCGCGAAATAATCGTTAACGGAATCTTGTGTGGTTCAGTCGTTGCTAAGATAAAAATAACATTTTGTGGCGGTTCTTCCAAGGTTTTTAAAAGTGCATTGAACGCGCCTGTCGATAGCATATGAACTTCATCAATAATATAAACTTTATAGTCTGCTTGCGTCGGTGCATACTTTGCTTTATCACGAATATCACGGATTTCTTCCACGCCATTATTACTCGCCGCATCAATTTCAATGACATCATTTAAACGACCTTCCGTAATGGCTACACAGGTTTCACAAACATTACAAGGTTCACCATCTTGACTATGTTTACAGTTAATCGCTTTAGCGAAAATTTTTGCGGCACTGGTTTTACCTGTACCACGAGGGCCAGTAAATAAATAGGCATGAGATGTTTTCTTTTTCACTATCGCATTTTTCAGTGTCTGAGTAATTGCTTTTTGTCCTACTACGTCATCGAAACGTTGTGAACGCCAGACCCGATAAAGTGCTTGATAAGCCATTTTTTTACCCTCCCTTATTTTTCATTCTTATCTATTATACGTGATTTTTAGTCATTCGGCATCTTTTTTCTTTTAATGAGTCACTGGCGCAACCATTGCTAAAAAAGCCGCTTTTCCTTCACTTGTTTCTGCAAACGCACTGGCTTCTTTTAGACGCTGTTGATACGCTGAAACCACATTTTCAAGTGTCTGCGTTTCCTGGTTGCTCCAAGTCGTTAAACCTTGGACTTCCGCTAACGTTAACGAAGGCTTTGCTTGAGGTCGACTAAAAATTAAGTCCATGACATATAAAAGTTCTTTTCGTCGTGCAACGATTTGTATCTCATCCGTTGGCAGTTTCAGCATTTGCCATTGCTCAAAAATATCATTTGCGGCTTGGGCAACTTCTGACGCATTCGGCCCCTCTAGGCGAAATGTCGCAACTGGCCAATTCACCATTCCTGCGTTGATTAAAGGATAGTTAGCTAACTCAACATATTCTGAAATACTCGCGGCGGCTAATGGAAATTGTTGCAAACCCGTTTGATAATAGACATGCTCATTTTGTTCAAAGACAGCATCAATCCCAGCAAAATAATGAGGAAAGACCTCCACAATTTTCAACAACTGCTGAAAAGTCTTAACTGAACGTTTCACTGCCTGATGTTTTTCAAACGCAATCACACCTTGTTGCTGATATTGTGCCTGTTTTACAAAGGAAAACCCCCAGCTTTCGCCATCTAAGTTCATCCGAATCACCCGATGGTTCGTAGTCGCAGGAAATTGCTGACTTCCCTGGTAGCCTTCTGTTGCCATGCACCATTCACAGCGGGGATATCTTTGGTCAGAGAGCGTTGCTTTTGGCGCCTCACTGTGTACCTTACTTGCTAAAAAATCACCATAGACCGTTGAAAAAACAACAGGTTCTTCCTGTTCAATGACCGTACCGTTTTTTTGACAAAGTTGGTAAAAATACTCGGTAGCCTCTTGTGGCTCTTTAGCATAATGTTGTGCAAAAAAAGCATTAACCACAGAAGGGGGCGGTGTCAACAAATCCATCAATTGCACCATGAACTGTTCTTTTTGTTGCTCTGTTTTTACAAATTGGTTGGCAATCGCAATTTGACACAATTGTTCCGCCAAATCAGCGGCGGGTGTTGCCACAGGCCGTATGTCTACTTCGCCTAATTCTTGTTCACCAATCATTGCTAATAAACGGTTCTGAAGATATAAGCGATCCAATTCCATCCAACCACCTGCTTGAATAGCAAGTGTGGTAAAATCGGCAATCATTTGACTCGTGGTCATCGATTCATTCCTCCTATTACTTTTCTTGATACCCATGTGGATGAGCTTGGTGCCATTGCCAAGCGGTGGCGATAATGTCCTTGACCTCAGTTACTTCTGGTTGCCAGCCTAAAACCCGCTTGGCTTTTTCACTAGAAGCAATCAACGTGCTAGGATCCCCTGCTCGGCGTGGCGCGATTGTCGCAGGAATTTCTTGGCCTGTCACTTCACGAGCAGCATCTAACATTTCTTTAACAGAATAGCCGTTGTTGCTGCCAAGGTTAAAGACGTCACTTTCGCCGCCATTTTTCAAGTATTCTAAAGCCAAAATATGTGCTGCAATCAAGTCTTCAATATAAACATAATCTCGAATGCACGTGCCATCTGGTGTATCATAATCATCCCCAAAAATACTTAGCTCTGCTCGTTGGCCTAATGCTACTTGTAAAATAATCGGCACAATATGCGTTTCTGGCGTGTGATCCTCCCCAATTGAGGCATCTTTTTTTGCTCCTGCGACATTAAAATAACGCAAAGCAACATATTTCATTCCATAAGCGTTGTCGCACCATTTCATGATTTTTTCCATCATTAATTTACTTTCCCCATACGGATTTTTAGGATTCGTTGGGGTTTCTTCTGTAATAGGCATTGCTTTTGGTTCGCCATAAGTGGCTGCTGTGGAAGAAAAAACAATATGTTTCACTCCGAATTCTTGCATGACTTCCAAGGCAATTTGAGTGCCGTGAACATTGTTATTGAAATACATTAACGGTTGCTCCACGGATTCTCCTACTAAAGAATTGGCCGCAAAGTGCAACACCCCTTCAATTGATTCCTTTTCAAAGACACTACGTAAAAAAGCTTTATCACGAATATCGCCTTCATAGAAAGTCGCTTGTTCATGAACGGATGCACGATGCCCCGTTAATAAATTATCAACAACCACAACGGCATATCCTTTTGAAATTAATTGATCAACGGCATGTGAGCCAATGTAGCCTGCGCCACCTAATACTAAAATAGACATAAATACGCTCCTTTTACTCTCTAATTTCTTTTTCTATTGTACCATTAAATAAGGTTTACTTCTGAATTATTTCATTTTGTAAACAGGATTTAATTTGGCCATTTCTCCTTATTCATTTTTCCTATAAAAATACAGAAAGGACTTGTTAAATTTTAACAAATCTCTAAATTAGTCGTAGAGTTTATGAAAAATCATTGTAACTATTGGATTTTTTTGCTGTTTTCCGTCATAATAGAAACAAATACAATTTGAAAGAAGGAATGAACGATGAAAAAATTTGTATCAGGTATGTTAGTCGGTACTGCTATCACAGTTGCTGCTTTAGCCGGTGTGGCTACAACTATTAAAAAAACAGTTATTGATCCAATTGAAGAAAAAGAAGATATGATTGAAGAAAACCGTAAAAAAGCGATGCGTAAACGTATTGCACGTTAAAAAATAGCTGTGACGTTGAGACAAAAAATCTAACGCCAAGAAATCAGCAGGAGCGCTTCTGCCTCTGTTGATTCGCTTAAGCATAACAAGTGGTCATCCATCGCTTTGATGGATGACCACTTGTTATGCTTTCTTTTTTTATAAAAGGAGCTGACTACTTTTCTTAACTATTAAAAATAGTGGCAGCAATCCGATCCATGTCGCGCATATTCCAAGGATCCACACCAGGACGAGTTGCGGCGGCTGTTAACCAATGAATACCTTCTGTTGGAATACCACAACTAAAAAGGCCTGTTGCCACCTGTCCATCTTTTGTGATGACTTGATTCGTGGCAGGCACAATCAAGAGTGCGCCTGTTTTGACTATTTGACCATCGGCTAATACCAGTTGATGGAGCGTAGCTAGCTTATCGGCTAACAACTGCCTCGTTAAAGAATTCAAACTTTTTTCATTATTGACTTTGGGAATGCGCGCTTCAATTAAAAAGTGACTATTACACCGATTTTCAGGAAACAAATTAGCATAAGTGATAAATTGACCCGCTTTCATTTCGACACGCATTTCTGGCCCCAGAATCGTGACTAGTCCCAGTTCAACTAATACCTGTAGCTCTTCTGTTCTTTCAACAGAAGGTCCCACCGACAAAAAGGTATTCAACGGTGTAAACCATTGCCACAACCACTTTTGACTCTCGTCATTCGTTAATAACCCTTCATCCAAAACAAAGCGAATCTCATCTCTCAAATCTTTTAAACTGTCTAAAGCAGTGGTCAAAGGACCGCTAAGATTGCCTTTCTTTGCTTCTTGAATATCCCATTTTAAATACTCTAGTAAGAACGAACGAAAACTTTCATGAGTGGTTTTCTCTTTTTCAGGATGTTCTAACGCTTGCCAATCAAACCAATCTTGTTTTTTAAAGTGGACTAAGCTTTCAGACGCTCCCTGGGTTTGAATAAACAGCTGTTGAAAGGCCTCTTTAGAAAGATGCGGATATTTTTCTTCGATTAAGCAGGTGTAATACACATATTCCACTTCTTTTTTTAAATACCCAAAAAACTCTGCGCCTGTAACCTGTCCTTTTTTACGACATTCAGCTAAATACGTTTCGGTTAAAAAAACAGGCTGATAGATTTCACCGTAGCCTTTTTGATTAATCCCTCGAGGATGAGAAGGAAAACCGCGACCAGAACCAGCAATAATAATGGGCTCTCTTCCAGAAGGTTCATAACGTAAGCGGCCATTTTGACGAGAAAAAACACCTCCGCGGCCAATCGTCAAGGCAGATAAATAGTCAAAAAATGCCAAACCTAAGCCTTTTAACACAACGGGTTGTTTTGCGGGTATATTGGCAAGTGCCAATAAAGCATCCGCCGCATTTTTAGGAGAAGAATAAAACAAACGATACTCCTTGGCGTAGTCCGCAAGTTCTTGTTCAACAGTCGTCAATTCATTTTCTTGATGACCCAAGGCTAAAATTACTTTATCTGCCGTAAACTCAATGGATTGGGTATACACATAATAGTTATCATCTCCTGCCCGCACAGCAGTTACTGGCTCTTTAAAAAACGTCAGCGATGTTTGTTCGTTACACCGCGTGGCTAAATACGTATAAAACCATTTTTGGTACATACCATAAAAAGCCCTCGAGCAGTGATCGTTCGGTCCAAGGCGATGACATTCTTTCAACAACTCAAGATAATTATAAGGTTGTTGCTGTTGAATGTACTGCGCAGCTTCTGTTTGGGTCCATTCATAGAGAGTGGGGCCCTTGACAATTGGTCCTTCGCCACTAAAAGATTCATCTGTAAATAAAGTGACTTGACTAATCACGGTGTTCATTAATAAATAATTAGGTTGCTCTGCTCGCCAAATTTTCCCACCTGGACCGTATGGATCAAACAACGTGAGCTGAACATTTATTTCCGTTTTACGAGCCCATTCAATGACTCGTTCTGCAGCTGATAAGCCTCTGGGTCCAGCACCTACAATTGCAATTTTCATCCAATCACCTACTCTATTTTTCTAATAATTCTTTTAAGACAACCGCTTGATTATGCGCTGTATCTTTCGCTCCATAGACCAGCGTAACTATTGGCTGATTTTTTACAATTGTCTGTAACTGCTTAAACGCTGTGGCAGTTGGCTCATGTTTCAATTCTTCTTGGTATTTTTGTTTAAACTCGGAATATTTATTTGCTTCATGATTAAACCATTTCCGTAGCTCCGTACTAGGGGCCACTTCTTTGAGCCATTCATCTAACTTTTCAGATTCCTTGGATTTTCCTCGTGGCCAAACACGGTCAACTAAAACACGATAGCCATCTTGCTCTGTCGGTGCTTCATATGCTCGCTTGATTTGAATCATCTGCCTTCACCTCTTCTCTTTATTGTAGCTCAAAAAATGAGGACTGACAAAAAAGAAAGTAAGTTCTTGTAATTAAAATACTAATAAACACAGAATATTTTTATATTAGCTGTGAAAAGAAAAATTATTTTTTAACCATAAAAAAATTGATACTATTCTAAAAACGAGGCGAAGAGATACTAAATATGGCTTTTTGAAAAACCTTGTATCATTCTGTTAATATAAATGGTTCTATCATAAATTCTTATGATTAAACAACCATTGATTTCTACAGCAGCAATTATTACAATTTAATTAAATAAAAAAAGGATGGATGAGTATTATGAAAAAAATTTTTATCAGATTTACAAGTGTTGGTTTGTTGTCTTTGGTTTTTTCTCCTATTGTCACTTCTGCCGCTGAATTAAAACAATCACCCCCAGATATTGATAGTATGTAGACTTTGCTTTATAAAATGCAGGCAGATGAAAAAATTGCTGTTCTACCTGATGGTTCTATCGTTTCTGGAAATGGCATTGAAATTATAAATCCTGATACACAAAATGTAGTTGCTGTTGTAGAACCTGAAACATCCCCTTTATCTATTACAGTCGAAGAGTATCGAAACAAACAAAAATATTCACTTAACGAAGACTTAACTACTTCATTAATCAGACGAGGTTCACCTGCACCTAATAACAAAAATTATAATATAATGGTTCGTAAAGATACTTATCTTACTTCAAATTCCTTCAGTTCTCGCGGTTGGCGCTTTGCTGGTTATAACTATTTTCCGCAAAGCGGCACTGGAGCTTATCTTCTTTGGTATACATTTAAAGACTCTGCTATGATTGGTAGTATTTCAGAGGCACGAAATACGTATAGAACAGGTATCGCTCACGGAATTAGCGTCTACCCAGGTTCTCCTCGTTACCATACAGGTCCAGGCAATTTGACTACCTATTATACCTATAACCCAATTCCTGGTGCAAGCTATCTTGTTGCGAACTGGTAACTATAGAAAGGAGTATTGACATGAAAAAAAAGAACCTATACCCAGCGCTGATACTTTTTTTCCTAGTCAGTAGCATCGTGTGCTTATTTACTTTCAAACAAAATTTGCTGACAGTTAAAGCAGATGCTTTGTCAGCACAGCAAGCAGTAAAAACTGAAATTAACCCCACTATTCAAGCAGCATTGAAAGATGCAGAAAAACAAGAAAACCCACTCGAAAAATGGAGTGAAATGGTGCAGTTAAGTTCAGCAGATGATACAACGATTTTATATGCTTTAGAAGGCTTCATTCATGGACAAGTTATTCAAGGCGAAGGCACACCCGATGAAATCGTCTATGATAGCGACACCGATTCTAACGCCACAACTTTAGGTGAAATTCGTCAAGCCATTCGAGAACATTACAATTTAAACGAATAAAAGAGACAGAACGTATTTATCATTAATGATAAATACGTTCTGTCTCTTTTATTAACTATTTCTCTTTTTCACTTTCCCAGTCCAGCCATCATAGCCGCCTTTTAAAATATAAATATCAGTATAGCCATTTTTGCGTAATAAATTAGCTGCTCGGATACTTAAAGCTTTCTTCTGATCATAAAGATAAACAGGTTGATCCTTACGAAGAGAGCCAATTGTTGTTTTTAACATGCTGTATGGCATGCTGCGCGCCCCTAAAATATGCCCAGCATCAAATGTATCTTTCTCACGAACGTCAATCACTTGTGCTTTACGCATTGTTTCTTTGAATTCTTCTTCCGTCAACATTTTTGCTGAACGTTTCACCATAATTTTCAAATATAATTCATTGAATACCATCGCTAGTACAATAACTAGCAAAATACCATTGATTACCCATAAAATACTCATTCTAAAAAGCCCTCTCTATTTCTCTTTTGAAAATTGTAATGCTAGTGAAGCGGCACCAATCACGCCGGCCTCATTACCTAGCTCTGCTAATTTGATTTTTGTACTATTTCGAACTTGCGGGAAGGTAAATTCTTGGAAATATTTTTCTACACGACTACGTAAAAATTCTCCTGCTGCAGAAACACCTCCACCGATAACTACGCTGTCTGGATTTAGCGTGTTACCTAAGTTTCCTGTGGCTAAGCCTAAATAGAAACAAACACGATCCACCACCATTAAAGCAAAATGATCGCCTTTTTCAGCAAATTCAAAAACGTCTTTACTTGAAACATCTTGTCCATCATCAATCGCTTGTTTCAGTTCAGAGTCACCTGCAAACTCTTCTGATAAATGACGTGCAACACGAACGACACCAGTGGCACTAGAAACGGTTTCTAAACAGCCGCGTTTGCCACAAGTACAGTCAAAACCGTTAGGATCAACCGTCACATGCCCAACTTCACCAGCACAGCCAGCAACACCGTGGAGCAATTCTCCCGCTGCAACAATGCCTCCGCCAACACCTGTTCCTAAAGTAATAAAAATCACGTCGGGATTGTTTTCCCCCGCGCCCTTCCAACGCTCACCTAAAGCAGCAACATTGGCATCATTATCTAAGGCAAACGGAATTCCTAAAGCAGATTCGATTTGTTCTTTGACAGGCTGTACAGTCGTCCAGTTTAAATTATAGGCACCTACAACAGTTCCTTTTTCAATGTCGACACTTCCTGGTGTTCCCATACCAATTCCCACAAAATCTTCTTTTTTCATATTATAAAGATCTATACGGTGACGAATACTTTCAATAATTGATGGCACAATATGCTTGCCATCTTCTAAAATATTCGTTTCAATACTCCATTTTTGTTGAACAACGCCATCAGTTGTTAAAATAGCAAATTTGATGGTCGTTCCACCTAAATCAATCCCAATAATTTTCTTATCCATTTAGTCGATTCCTTTCTGCTTCCCTCTAGATTCTTCTATTCGATGCTCTCTTTGCAAAATATGCCGGGCCTGTAAATACGTATCTCGGTCTACCAATTGACCTTCATACAATTTTTTTAATTCAATCATCATTAACTCAATATCATAAATCCGTGCACCGACATAAATATACATCCCAAACTGTTTAAAAAGTTGTTGTACATCATATAACGTTTCCATACGAAAACACTTCCTTATTATACAGGTAAACCGTATTTTTTAAAACCCAATAACAGACAAATTACGACAAGAAAAATAAAAATTAACGTGGCCATAATTCGCTCGTGCTTATTAAATGCTTCTTCACGATTTGGAACAGCAAAAGCCGTCGCTACTAATAGTCCACCAATTAGACCGCCAACATGACCCATCATATCTACAGAGCTACTAAACAAGTTAAATAACAAATTAATCACAATAAACATTGAATAGCGTTGCACCATATACATAATCGCTGGATTGTTTCTAAAATGGCGTCCTAAAATAACAAATGCGCCAAACAAACCAAAAAGCGCTGTACTAGCACCCGCTGAGACACTGTTGGGTGTCCCAAAGGCAAAACTGGCGATATTCCCAGCAATCCCACTCAATAAATAGATTCCCAAATAGCGCCAATGCCCATAAATTGCCTCAACCTGTGCGCCGATATAATAAAGAGTAACCATATTCAAAATAATATGCATAAACCCAATATGAAGAAACATTGGCGTGATAAACCGCCAGTATTCATGATTTTGAGCTACCAGTGGACGAACCATTGCCCCCCAATTAACTAAGTTTAAAATATTTTCTGATCCTCCAGTTAATTCCAATCCAAGGAAAACAATGATTGAAATACCCAAAAGGGCATACGTAATGAACGGCTGATTTTTTAGCCGTTTCAATTTCATTTCTGTTTGATAATTCATTCCATTCCTCCTATTGTATAAATAATTGTTCGATTGGCTGATCAAACGCTTCTGGTTGCCATTGTTCATGGAGTTGTTCACTAAAAACTAAACTACATGAATGGCCCGAAAAATGTTCCAAATAACGATCATAAAAACCACCGCCGAAGCCTATTCGATAGCCAGCACGATTGAAAACAATCCCTGGCACAATCAATAAATCAATCGCTGTAGCTGTTATTTCTGCCGCTGTTAACGGAGGTTCTTCCACGCCAAATGCACTGGTGTCATAAACCGTCTCTGGAAAGACTTGATAAAAGTGCATTTTGCCTCCTTTAAATGTTCGCGGCACCGCCACTTGCTTACCCTCTTGCATGGCCCTTTCGAAAATTGGCTGTGTTGATAATTCTAGCGGTAACGACCGAATCATTCCGATTGTTTGTGCTTGTTGCCATTGCTGACTAGCAAACAACTGTTCATAGAGACTTGATTCTTTATGTTGTTTAATTTCTGGATGTTGTTTTAGCCATTCCAGGGCAGTTAAGCCCACTTTTCTCAACTTGTTTTTCTCCATGTACACCTTCAACCCCTTTTCTGTTAAGTTTATAGAAAGTGTTCTTAAAAAACAAGCTGATTCCCCTTTTCTCTTTGAAAAATCCCGTTATTTTTCTAACGTTTTTGACGCTTCTTTAAAAAAGTCAACAACCAAATCCATTGTTTCTCCTTTCACTAAATGTCGCTCACCGACTTCCGTTATAAATTGCGTATTTTTTGCATACGTTTTCCCAGACACTAATTGTTCAAAAGCAGCCATGTCTTCATAGGGAATTTTTTCGTCTTCTGTTCCATGCCAGAACAGCATCGGTCGTTCTTGCAGTCTTTCTGGCGTTTGTGATAAATCGTATTGGTGCACCCAGCTTAGCAACAATGGCAAGTCTTTAGGCACAAAAATATCAAATTCTTTCGCCCGTTGAATCACTCGCTGAATATAGCGCGCTGGATATGGCGTTCCCATTAAGCAAGCAGCAGCTTGAATCTCAGGATGTTGTGTCATAAGAGCGCTGGTAGTAATACCGCCCATGGATACACCACCCACACCAATCCAATTTTCTGTAATCAGCCCTAATTTATGAAAATGATGAATAATTACTGGAAATTCAATCAAATTATATTGAATACTACTCCAAAATGTAATCGAAGGGATCGTGGAAATAGGTCCTGTTTTTCTTTCTCCGTGGTTCATGGCATCTGGTAAAATGACCCGAAACCCCTCGTATGCTAATTTTCTCGCTTGTGTTAAAGATAATTCTTTTGCCGATTGCCAACCATGATAGTAAACAATTAAAGGTAAGGCTTCGTTTTTTTGCTCTTCCGTTGTCACTTCTAATACTGGAATTTTTGCTATGTAACGATGTCTAATACTGATTTTCATTCATAATTCCTCCATTATAAAATATCTTCTCTTATTTTACCGTTTTTTGATAAAACCTGCTTCTTATATGATTTATCAAAAAAAACACAAAATATGCGAATTCGCATTTTCCTATTTTATTACTTTCCGTTATAATCATTTTATTAAATACAAAGGGGTGTTTTTATGGTTAAAATTGAGGAAAAAGGCAAAGTAACATTTGGACAAGCTTTTAAAGATTATTTTCGTGGATATGTGGATTTTAAAGGTCGGACCACACGTGCTGGTTATTGGTGGATGACCTTGGTATTAAGCATTTTAGGACTTATTTTTTATATTGCTATTGTCGGCAAAGCCGTGTCAGCCATTTTAGCAGCTGAATATTTTGAAACCTATGATTTTGGAAACTTATTACCGTTGATGCTTTTTGCACTTGTTTTATGGTTAGCTTTATTATTACCAACGTGGGCAATGTGCGTACGTCGTTATCGTGATGCTGGGATGACAGGTTGGGGAGTGCTTGTTTTATATCTACTTTCTATTGCATGTAGCTATACACAAGTTTTCTCTGTTATGTCAACATTTAAATATGATGTTCAAACAGATACTGTGATAACAGGTGGCAGTCCCGTCTTCTTATTTTTCACTCTTGTGATTAGTCTGTTTTTCTTCTTACTAACAGTCTTACCGACAGATAAACTAACAACAACTAGCCAAAATAGCGTCTTACGCTTCTTCTTCCGTTACAAAGAAGTGAAGTAAGGAAAAGTTTTAAGCCTTTCTTTTAAAAGAAGGGCTTTTTTCTTATTTTAAAATCTTTATGATAAAATAAGAACTAGTCTAGCTAAAAAAATGGAAGGAGAAAATATGGCTACTTTTAAACGGATTCTGAATCTAGAAAATTATATTTTTACTTTTTTTATTTTATTCGTCTTTTACGGCGCAATTAACTCTCCCTATTCGCTGGTAAAAATTCTTTTGGAAAAGCCTAAGCACTTGCTTGTTTTACTTCCTCTATTAATTATTCTATTGTTGATTATTTATAAAAACAAAAAATTTCTTTACACTAAGATTCAAGCACTCTGGCACTTAATAAAAACCCATGATTGTGTGGTTATTATTGGTAGTTTGATCAGTTTATTTTTACTGCAACTTTTACTCCTGACGCAGATTACTGTGCCAATTGGTTGGGATGTTTTTGACAACTTTCATAGTATTACCACTGAAAATAAGGATTATTCAAAAATCGTACTGTCTTTAAATCCCAATAACGAATTTTTCTTTTTCATGATGTATTACCTTAATAAATTTTTGCGTTTCGTTGATGTAACAGGGAGCTGGAGCAATACTTGGTTTAGTTGGCAAGTGGTTAATTGCTTGTTTATTAATAGCAGTTTATTTCTCTTTTATCATGCCTCTAAACGTGTCTTTAATCCATTAACGGCCTTCGTTGCTTACAGTTTATTTTTTCTTTCTTTCGGATTGTCTCCATGGTTACTCACGCCTTATACAGATACGGCCGTCTTATTGTTCATCAACCTAGTCTTTTTTGCATATAGCCTTTTTGACCAAGTTTCCCCTCCCTTCGTAAAATATTGTTTATTACTGTTTATTGGAATTGGCTTAGCTTGGTGTTTTTTAATGAAACCTTCGTCTATTATCTTTTTTATTGCATTTAGTTGTTTAAAAGTGCTGCAACTTCTTTTAGTAAATCGGAACAAACAGTCTATCGTAAAATTAACCGTGGTTGCTCTCTTTTTACTGACCGGTTTCGCTAGCGCATATTCTAGTTTTCAATTTTTTGTAGAAAAACAAACGATTACGGAAATCGATAAACAACAAGCCAAACCTTGGACACTTTTTGTAATGATGGGCTTGACGGGAACTGGCGGTTACAATGATGCAGATACACAAGCAGTAAATCAGTTGCCCACACAAGAAGCCAAAAAAGCTTATACCATAAAAACAATCCAAGAACGTTTAAAAAATAAAGGCTTCTTTGGTTATCTCCGTTTTCTGGTTCAAAAAAATCGTCATAATACTGCCAATGGTGATTTTGACTGGGGTTGGGATGGTGGTGATTTAATACCAGAAACACCTTCTAAAAATCGTTGGCAAGAACACTTGCGGGCACTGTATTATCCGCAAAATCCAAAAAGTAACTATCTACGAATTTATATGCATTTCTTCTATTTACTCACATTATTAGGTCTATTGTTCAGTATTCCTCTAAAAGATTCAAAAAATAACTACGCGATTTTAAAATTAGCTTTCATTGGAGCTATTCTATATTTATTGCTCTTTGAAGGCGGCCGTTCTCGCTATCTAATCCAGTTTATGCCGTTTTGGTACTTGTTATCAGCGAGTGGTTGGCTGGGGTTGAGAGATATCCGAAGATACAAAAAACAGTAAAATAGAAAAGAGGATTTAGTTAAAAATGAAAAAAAGTTTACTGGGGTTGATTGTTTTTTTATCCTTACTGACCCTTACTTCATGCAGAAATAAAGTGACCACAAAAGAGCTAATGGCAAACGAGTGGACCGTGAACTCCAACGTTGATGAAGTAATAATGATTGTATCATTCAGCGAAGATACCGCTACTTTCAAAATCAATACAGATGAACGCACATCAACTGCAAAAAATGATTTGGAAAAAGTAGGCGAAGAATTAGGTAAGCAAATTGCAAATAAAATAGACTACAAAGTCAAATACCATCTAAAAAACAATCAAATTCGTTGGGAAAATGAAGGAAAAGAAGTAGCTTACAAGATAAAAAAAGAAAAGCAAAATCTACTTTTCACGCCTACTAAGACAAACAATTCTGATAACCAAACAAAACTAGTTTTAAAACCTTACACAAAGAAAAGTATTGATTCTTCCACTCAAAAAGATAAAACGAAAGAAACCAGCTCTAATTATCAAAACATCTCATCTGGAACAATCCAATCTACCCCTTCATCTACTACTAAAGAACCGCTAGCACAAGCTAGCTTAGCTGATTTTATAGGCGGTTGGGGTATTCCTCAAAGTGATAACTTATTTTTTATAAATGCTGACGGAACGCTTACTAGCACTACTCAATCGAATGTTCCTCTTCAAAATGTAAGTTTTTCTGTGGATGAGAATGGTAATCAAACAATGACGTTTCTTTTGAATAATACGCCCCGAATAGTAACGAAAAATAATGACGGTACTTTAACTGTTGATGAACAAGTATACACTTATCTAGGTAATATTACGTTGGAACAATTAATTAAAAGAAATAATCAAGCTCAACAAGTTTTTGAACAATCTGAACAGCAACCGCCACAAAACTCTGATTCTGGTGAATAGATACAAAATTCTAAATCAGACCAACCTATATACGATACGGTACGAAGTGGTGAAGGTGGGCGACAGTTAGCTGAAAGAAATGGTTTAACCTTAAAAGAATTATTAGCGTTAAATCCAGGCATTGAAACCTCTGTTTTTTATCCGGGTCAGTCATTACGAATTAAATAGAATTTTAGGTATACTAATAGATAAATAGTCTATAAAAGTAGAACTGGACCATCTACAATTTACTTTTGGGTACCAGTTGATGACAATCAGTTTGACGAAGTGGAACTAGACCTTGTCCCGACTGGCTCAGCAAAAATTGCGGCATTTAAAGATAACAGTTGCTCATTGATTAACAGCATGCGTATAATTTGATAATATGGAATATACGCTAAAATGAATCTTTCCCCATTCTCTATAATTAAAGTAATGCCTAAGGAGCCTAACACTCTTTCAAGAAAGAGTGTTAGGCTCCTTTTATTCCGACAATTTCAGCCACTGCTTGCGATTGCAATAAGACATAGTTTTTACAAAGACAAAATGATAAAACAAACCATAAGCTAGCCCCAACATATTTAACAAAATTCTTAAGTAAAGACTTGTTTCTAGCCCAAATATCATAGAAGCTGCCATGATAGCACCAACACAATTAAAAATCGTTTTACTTTTATAAGACGTACATAGGCCTAAACAAAGACCTCCTAAAATACCAAGCAGGTTCGTTGGTAAATAAAATAACAAGATAGCCGATACTATAGAGCCAATAACGACCCCTATTATTCGTTCTTTGGCTCGTTCAGACAATTTAAACGTGTCATACCCAGAAAATAATGAAGAACTAGCAAATGTTGCCCACATAAAGCGGTCAATCTGAAGGTGCGTTCCTATAAAAAGTAATAAGCTAATGCCTAAAGCGTAATAACCAAACCAAATATTTCTTTGATTAAAAAAACCATTTTCCTTAACCATCTGTATAAAAGTAATCTCATGATCCAACTTTTTATGTTTCACATGATAAACAAAAGCTAAAAGTAGATAGGCAAACACTAATACAAAGAAAGTTTGTTCTAATTGCTGAAACGATTGATAGTGAACAGTGCCAACTAAATATAAGTAGGAGAACGTATACAAGCCAGGATTACCCATTTTAGGGTTTTTACCAGTTAAGAAAAACAATGCCAGCAAGCAGATAAAATGAAGAACTAATTGTAAAAATGATACAGAAATCAATGAAATTAGTGGACTAACACCCAGAATTGTTAACACGATTCCTAAACTAAGCAAGGCCTGTTTTTCCCTATAGCCGTATGAGACGAAACGGATACTCAACAGCAAACAAAATAATACAATTGAAAAAGGCGCTACAGCTTTTCCAAAGAAAAAAGTAATCGTCGACACCCATAAAATCGCAAACGAAACTAATAAAAGATCTCTTATTAACAAAGCGCGCCAAAAATATCTCCGCTGTTTTTTAGTGTCCGCTTGATGAATTTTTTGTTTTAAAATAAATGGATCTAACTGCAATAATTGATAAAAAGTCACCAAAAATCATCTCCTAAAACTCGACTCTTCTCAATTCATTATTCCAACTTTTCCTTCTACAAAATCATAAAAAAAGTAGTTGTGACGAAAATTTTACTACAACTTTTTTTCTGAATCAATACATGCTTTATTTCTTAATTCAATACCTCTCCCGATACGATTTGCTTACTTCATAAAAAATAAGCCTAGAAAAAATCAAAACGATTAATTCTAGACTCAAAATTAAATAACTGTTGAACAAAAGCTAGCGCTTTTTTATGTGCGTACATTTTTATACAAATATAGCTAAAAAAATTTTTTATACAAAAAAAATATTGATAATAAGTATAGAGTATGATTTAATTATAATATAAAGAAAAGGAGGTTTTTTTATGAAAAACAAGTTTAAAGTTGTTGTTGTTATTGGTTTGTTGTATGCTAGCTTATCATCTTTTGCTTCTAACGTTAATGCAGTTGCTATCGGTGGAACAGAAAACTTCAAGGTTGATGAAAGCGATAACAAAAAAGCATTAGAGTTTGTTGAAAATACTAGTGACTTAAAAAGTTCTCCCGTACCTATTAAAAATTTGACTACTCAACAGCCCGTCTCATCATCTAATATTTTATTACGAGCTACTAAAAAGTTATACACCTCACAAGACAATAGTCAATATCCAGCAATGTTTCGTATCAATTACCTTGTCCCTGTAGGATTTAACTGGCACGAAAATGGTATACCTGCAGCTGCAGTAACTATTACTTCCAATCATAAGTATCTTTATTTTGTTAATGTTCAGGATACAGGTATAGGAGGTTATGGAACTGGAGGCTATTATTGGCGTTATTTCAAAACCAGCAATAAATACTATTGGTTGTCCGCTTGGAATTACAACCATTTAGTTTACGGTTAAAAATATCTATAGATAGAATAGGTCGAATCAATAATTTAAAACTTACCAAACAAAGTTAGACCAATAGTCTAACCTTGTTTGGTTGTTGATGCTTCTTTTTACTATGATGATTTTCAAAAAAACTACATCAATAACTAAATTAACAATTACTGATAACAAAAAAAGCCTAGAATCCTTGTTGGATAAGGATTCTAGGCTCTATCTAACTAAATTATTTAGTTTCACGATGTAAAGTAACTTTTCTTTCACGTGGGCAATATTTTTGTTTTTCTAAACGATCAGGATTGTTACGTTTATTTTTATTTGTTAAGTAGTTACGTTCTTTACAAGAAGTACACTCTAAAGTAATGTTTACGCGCATGTTTTCCCCTCCTACTAATAATTGATCTTTCCAAGAGATTTCTTAGACTTGAATATCATACCATTTTTTTTGTCGTTTGACTACCCTTTTGGGCAAATTTGTAAAGTAGAACTACTTTACAAATTTTATTTTTTGTACATCTCCATATACGCTTCTAAAACTTCTTTAGCAATCGTTTGGTTTGGTTTGGATTCTTCGTCATTTAAGTGTGGTAAAACAACGCTAATTGCAATTTCAGGGTTTTCGTAAGGTGCGTAAGCTACCAAGTTACTATTAACCGTTGTGTGAACAACTCCGTTAGCATCCGTTGCTTGCGTTTCAGCGGTCCCTGTTTTAGCAGCAATTGAAAATTTGTCTGATTTTAAACCCGGTGCCGTAGTAAATTGACTAGTTCCATGTACCACATTATAAAAACCTTGTTGAAGAATTCCTATTTGGTCTTGAGAAATATTTACCTTATTCAAAACTTTGGGTTCGATTTCTTTCAAAATTTTTCCTAAAGCTCCATTTTCATCATTACCATAGATTCCTTCTACTACATGAGGTTGCACGCGAATACCATTATTTGCGACAGTGGAAACGTATTGTGCTAATTGTAACGGCGTGTAGTTATCGTATTGTCCAAATGATAAATCTAATAGATTCCCACCTTTAGGCGCTTCAGCAGGATCTTTGAAATCTTTATTTATATATCCAGGACTTTCACCAGGTAAATCGATGCCTGTCTTAATCCCCATTCCATATTCAGCATAAGCGTTTCTTAGCTCTTTGAAAACTTTGTCATCGCCAATTTCATACGGGAAGACCATATTGGGATAGTAATTTACGCCCATCAATTTAAACACGACTTTCATCATATAGGCATTAGAAGAGTACTCTAACGCTTGCTCAGCAGTTAATTGCATTTGTGCGTTGCGACCACCACTATTCCACCAAGAAGCTTTTGGATTTGTACCAGCTAAAATAATTGGTTCATCTAATAGAGTATCATTTCCTTGTAATACTTTTGCCTCATAACCAGCTGTTAAAGTGCCTGCTTTCACAACAGATCCAGGTACCTCAAAGTTTAAAATAGGACCTAAAGGATTAGGTGTGACTTCTCCTGTCTGTAAATCATGACTAACTCCGGACATCGCTAAAATAGCACCTGTTTGAGGGTTCATAGCAACGACATACGCATTTTCTGAGTATGGTCCAATGGTTTTGACAATTTGTGAATAGTTTCGTTGTAAAATTTCATCAACTTTGTTTTGGAAATTTGAATCAATCGTTAATTTTAAGTTGGAGCCTTTTTCCCCTTTGGAAATTGGGGTTTGTGAAACAATATTTCCGTTATTGTCTAAAACGACTTCTGATTTTGCTTTTTTACCTTGTAGAACGTCTTCATATTGTTTTTCTAAATAGCTAGTCCCGACACGGTCATTTCGTGCATAGCCTTTTTTCAAATATTCATCGACTTCTTCGGCTGGCAATCCTTGTTTTTCAGTTGAAACGGTGCCCAACAGGCTACGTAATGCACCACTTTGAGAATAATCACGCGTCCAATCAGTCCCTGTTGAAACACCAGATATTTCCGCTGTATGTTCACCAATTGTCGCAATTTCACCTTCTGTCACACCTTCATTCTTGATGAAGACTGTGTTCATTTGTGACGCTGCATTCATTCGTTTAAAAATCGTCACTGCTTGTAAGGTCCGATCATCAAACGCAATTTCTTCAGGAGTGACTTTTTCAACTGCTTTGGCATATAATGTGCCTTCGTCCGTAATTTTGTTGCCTTTTTCATCTTCTTTATCTTGATCGGTTAAACGGGCTTGAGCTGCTTTTAAATTTTCAGGATTCGCTAACCAATAATCTTTTTTGTCACGATCCGTTAAGTTTGGATCAACTGGAACGTTAATAAGTTCGTTGACTTTATTCGCAATCGGCAAAATATCTTTTCCTTCAATATTTTTTCCTCGTGTGTAAGTGATTGCTAAATTGGCTTTGTTAGAAACCAAGACTTTTCCTTGTGAATCATAAATTTGTCCTCGAGGGGATGGTGTCGTGATTTGTAGTGAAGAGTTGGCAGTGATTTTTTTGTTAAACTCTTCTCCTTCTACGATCTGTAAATACCCTAAACGGACAATTAATGAAACAAATAAAGTGAATATCACAAAAAATAATAAGTTCAATCGAAAAGGAATATGTGGCTTTCTACCTCGTTGACTCTTTGCTGCGGCATCTGTTTTTTTTATTTTATCTATAAATGAGTTTTTCTTCATACCTCTAGTCCCTTCACTAAAAAGTTTCGCATTCTCATTGTAACAAAAAATAGTCAAAAAATCAGGATTATTCCTAGCTCTAAGGAAATATTTAATTATTTTGTTGTTGAAAAAAAGTCAAAAGGACTTCTAAATTCAGAAGTCCTTTTGACTTTTTCTCTTTTTTTAACGGCTGTAGTTGTGAACTTCAGCAGCCATGCTGTCAACGAAAATTGATAAATCTTCGACAGACGTTTCTTTGCTTCCATAACGACGGACGTTCACCGTTGCGTCTTCCATTTCTTTGTCCCCGACCACTAATTGATAAGGTACTTTTTGTGTTTGAGAAGCCCGAATTTTGTAGCCCATTTTTTCGTTACGATCATCGACTTCAACACGTAAGCCTTGTGCTTGTAAACGTTCTTTGATTTCATAAGCATAATCCGAATGTGCTTCTACAGAAACTGGGATAATAGTTGCTTGAATTGGTGCTAACCAAGTTGGGAAAGCGCCTTTGTAAACTTCTGTTAAGTAAGCTACAAATCGTTCCATTGTTGAGACAATACCACGGTGGATAACAACTGGACGATGTGTATTTTCACCATCTTCGCCGACATAAGTTAAGTCAAAACGTTCTGGTAATAAGAAGTCTAATTGGATTGTTGATAGTGTTTCTTCCATTCCTAAAGCTGTTTTTACTTGAACATCCAACTTAGGACCATAAAAGGCGGCTTCACCTTCTGCTTCAAAGTAATCTAATTCTAATTCATCCATGGCAGCTTTTAACATCGCTTGCGCTTTTTCCCACATCGCATCATCATCAAAATATTTGTCTGTATTATTTGGATCACGATAGCTTAAGCGGAAACGATAATCCGTAATGTTAAAGTCAGCATAGACAGCTACCATTAACTCCAAAGTACGTTTAAATTCGTCTTTAATTTGGTCAGGACGAACAAAAGTATGGCCATCGTTTAAAGTCATTTCACGAACACGTTGTAATCCTGATAATGCGCCAGATTTTTCATAGCGGTGCATCATGCCTAATTCAGCAATTCGAATGGGCAATTCGCGGTAACTATGAATGTCATTTTTATAAACCATCATATGGTGTGGACAGTTCATTGGACGTAATACTAGCATTTCGCCATCGCCCATATCCATTGGTGGGAACATATCTTCATGGTAATGATCCCAGTGACCAGATGTTTTGTATAATTCCACATCAGCCATAATTGGTGTATACACATGTTGGTACCCTAAGCTAATTTCTTTGTCCACAATATAACGTTCAATTGTACGACGAATGGTTGCGCCTTTTGGTAACCAGAAAGGTAACCCTGAACCAACTTCTTGTGAAACCATAAATAAATCTAACTCTTTTCCTAATTTACGGTGGTCACGTTCTTTGGCTTCCTCGCGCATTTTGATAAACTCTTTTAAATCTTTTTTATCGAAAAAGGCAGTGCCGTAAATTCGTTGCATCATATGATTGTCAGAATTTCCGCGCCAATAAGCACCAGCTACTGAAAGTAATTTAAAGACTTGAATCCGTCCTGTTGAAGGAACGTGAACGCCACGACATAAATCAACAAAATCGCCTTGATCATAGACAGTGATGATTTCATCTTCTGGTAAATCTGTAATTAATTCAACTTTGTAAGGATCATCAGCAAATAATTCTAACGCTTCTGCACGTGAGATTTCTTTACGAACGATTGGGTTATTTTCCTTCACAATTTTCATCATTTCGGCTTCAATTGCAGGTAAATCTTCCGCTGTCACGGGGGATTCTCCATTATCTGTATCGTAGTAGAATCCAGAATCAATCGCAGGACCTACGCCAAATTTAATGTTAGGGAAAAGACGGCGTAAAGCATTAGCCATTAAATGAGCTGCCGAGTGACGTAAAATTCCTAAAGCATCTTCATGATCAGGTGTCACGATTTCAAGCGAACCATCTTCTACGATAGGACGATCTAAATCGATTAAAACACCATTGAATTTACCAGCTAAAGCTTTTTTGGCTAAACTGTTGCTAATGCTTTTAGCAACATCAAATGTTGTAATCCCAGAATCAAACGGTTTGACAGCGCCATCTGGAAAAGTAATGTGAATAGACATAATAAAATTCTCTCCTTTTAATTTTTGATTTGAAGCGTTTCATTGTGTTCCTGTTTTTCACAATGAAACGAAACAGCCACCTGTTCCCCTTGTTAAAAAACAAAAAGTCCTAGTATTCTAACGAATACTAGGACGAAAATATCGTGGTTCCACCTAATTTTGAACACAAATAATCTGTGTTCCTCTAGCGTGTTAACGGTGCGACCGCCTTTGTTTCAACAAAGGTTTCGAAAGTGGTCATCCCTTGTGCCAATCTGGAAAATTTTCAGCCAAGATTTTCCTCTCTAATAGATCGCGGGCAAGTTCAGTTGTCTTTCTCATCAATCATTTATGCACTTATTTAACCACTTATTTTCAGAAAAAGCAAGTGATTCAACAGAAATTCTCTGAAAACTTATTTTTTCCATTCGCCGCCTTGTGCATAGCGGTCTTTTTTCAATTCGTTGACAATCACATGGATATTCTCTTTTGGTGCACCAGCGTTTTTTGACACAGCTTCTGTAATATCTTTGACCATATTAGTTAACTGTTCTTCTGTGCGGCCTTCAATTAATTCTACATGTACAAATGGCATCTTCGTTCCCCCAATTTAATTTGCTTGTTCTGTTTGTATCATAGAGCGGGTTATGACGCTTGTCAATAAAAAATTGGGAACATCAGTCGTTACGCTGACGTCCCCAATCTTCACTCTTCAGATAAATAAGTGGACTAAAATACGATTTTGCCTAGTATCTCTCTATACTTCTTCGCCGTAATCCACAGGTTTATCAAATTCACCTGGTGCATCATCATAGATATGCCCGTAAATAATTACCGGCATTCCGTCATAAGATACGTCAAAGATTTTCGAAACTTCTGTTCCTGGCGTATTGATACAGCCATTACTACCAGCATCGGTTTTAAAGGCTTCTTTATCGCCATACTTATCCAATTTATGGTCGGAGTCATGAATCCCAATTTGTGTGACAACGCCCCCTTGACTTAATAACGGCATCCAATATTTTACTGGCACACTGTATCGAGAACCATCAAGCATTTGACCTTCTAAATTCACATCGGTTGTCCGATATAAAATTGTATGGAAGCCTGGTACTGTTGCAGTTCCTTTGTTATATCTGCCAGTAATGACATCTGTGGTGACTATTTTTTTACCATCAATGAAACAATACATTTTTTGATCTTTTAAATCAATTTCAATGTAATTATTGGCAATTTTACTATTTTCTTTGGTATCGCCAACCAACGGAGCAGTGATTGCATTCGTTTGTTCTTGGCTATTCAGCGCATTTACTAGTAGTTCTTGCGTTTTGGCCCCATCAATCGACCAGCCATAACTTCCGTTGTTTTTAAAACGACGTGTCGTGCCGTGAACATCTGTAAATAAAACTGGTTGATTAGCAGAACCATATGTTGTTTCTAATTGTGTCACCCAAGTAGTTAGTTTTTCTTTGTTGATTGTGCCATCATCATTCAGCACGTTTTGAATTTGTGTTTTATCAAAGGCTACTTTTTCACCATTAATATCAACTGTAATTGTTTTATTTAACTTGTTATTGAGCGTTGTCAATGTTGCCTTTAACGTTTGATCCTCTTTTGTAATTTCAGGGGCTTTATAAAAATCTTTGGCATTGTATTGATAGTTGCCTTTTCCCGCTTCAACATCCGCAATAATCTGCTGATTTAAGCGCTGTGTGTCCACTACTGTGCCTTGTTCTTCGGGAACAATTTCAAAAATGCCATTGCCTCGACGGATACTCGCATTTTTGCTTGGCGTCCCCTCTGGAAAACTCAAAGTCGCTAATTTAGCCTCTAGTTCTTTTTTGAACGCCTCATTTAACGGTAGCTTCACCTTGCTACTGTGTAAATGATCTTTTAAAAATTTTTGATCCAATTGGTATTTTTTAGGAAGTTGAATTTTTTCTTCTTTTGTCCCCGTTTGAACCACAACTTCTTCGGTTTGATTAACTTGCGCTAATTTTTCTTCTGCGGCATTTACATTTAACCAGCCCACAGAAACTCCATTTACTTTTGTGGTTGGTAAAAAGTGACTTTGAAAATAAACATAGCTGCCCCCAGCAACCAGAGCTAGTCCAACCAAAGAAGTAATAATTACTTTCTTTTTATTATTTTTTCCTGATTTTTGACGACGTGTATTACGTATTTGCATTTCTTCTTTTTTCATTTGTTCATCCTTTATATCAATAATTTTAGGTTTATTTCTTAGAGACTAGGCAACAAACAACTGCGGTGATTTACAAGTAAAAAAGATGCCCTATCTTCGCTGATTAATTTTTTCAATTATACACTATTTTTATGTTGTTTTCAGCTTATTTTCCTTGTAAATCCTTTAATCTTAAAGAATTTGTATACTCTGTGACTTTTTTTGCTTCTTGTAAATGATACGTAAACTGGGCCATTTTAGCAAAATCCTGAGCGACGACGTTAAAAAAGGCTTGTGTCTTTATTAAGCTGTTCCAACAAGCTTCTTTACTAGAAAAATCTAGCAACGATGCTAATTGATCCATCGTGTCAGGAGTGACATAATTTTTCAGATACTTAAATTGTTTCCCAACAGAAATTGGCTCTGGTTCCTGCCAAGCCGCTTGCCAAGAAAGCAAGCGCAACAGTTCCTGCTGACAATATTCATAGAGATGTGTGACAGCGTAAAATAATTCATTCCGACAAAGCCCCTTAACTACATACGTACTAACCCACCAAAATTCATTGCAACAATCGTTAAATTGCTGCTGATCCGGAACTGTTACTGTATAATTTTTATCAGATGCTACAGGTAAAGGTGGCAAGCTGTCATCTTTGTCTAACAAGATAATTGCTAAAGAATCTCCTTCATTCCAATTGTCTTTTTCTGCGAGAGGACACAACGTTAAATCGATACGTTGACCATCTTCAAATAACATTAAAAATGTTTCCCGAGTCTTCGGTTCTGTGGGAAATAAGGTCATTTCCTTGGGACGTTGCATAATTAATGGTTGACCAAATTTTGCTGTCCACGTTGCTGTTTTAAAAAACTCAGCACGTGGTTCTACAATATAAACAATGTCGAAATCTTGAAAACTATCTTTTGGCGCTTTCACATTCGTGCGAGAACCCACCATTCCCATGGCTCGAATGTGTTCTTCTTGTTTTGCTACATCCAGAATAAGTTGAAACATTTCTTCTTCTGTACGCATTCACTCGCTCCCTTTCTTCAAAAGTTTCTATCTAAAACATAGATTTTTTTATAAGTCTTTTGTTTTCTATCGCTTTTTCTATGGTACTTCGTATACACTAACATTACAAGGAGTGATGTTTTATGCATTGGTTAAAAATAACAAGTTTATCCATTGTCAGTTTTGGCTTTTGTATTCTTTTGATTTTAGGTCTACTTATTTTTACTGGCAAAAATACGCAACCCACCGATAAACCAGATGCTATTTTAATTTTAGGGGCCCGCGTTCTAGGAACGTCTAAAGAAACCGCACTGCCCAGCCGTGTTTTGCAAGCTCGGTTAGATGTGGCTATCCCCTATATTAAACAACACCCCGAGACACCCGTGATTGTTAGCGGAGGGCAAGGAGCAGATGAGCCGACTACGGAAGCAGCGGTTATGAAACAATACTTGCTAAATAAAGGTGTTCCAGAAAAACAGATTCTTTTAGAAAGTCGTGCGACACGCACCAAAGAAAATATTGTCAATTCACAAAAAATCCTTTCTTTTAAACGTCTAGTCATTGTTACTAGTGACTTTCATATGTATCGCTCACAACTTTTAGCCAAGCGAGCGGGCATCGCAAACGTTTCAGGCATTACTGCGGCTTCTTCTTTTCCAAAAGACATCAAAAACTTCAGTCGAGAGCTTCTTTCTTTAGGCTATGCCTTACTCTTTGATTGGTAAAATCGTGTCCTTCGTAAGATTATTTTGCGGAGGACATTTTTTTATTCTGTGGATTTGCTCACATTTGTTCTCTTCTTCTTGTGTTTAAATTATAAAAATGATAACATATCTTTGTTAGCGCTTACAAAAAATATTTATTTATAGGAGGAGAAAGTTATGGGGCATCAATTAAACACTCATTTTTTTAACAAGAAAACTGGGATTATTTCAACTTTTTTAAGTTTGATCCTTTTAGTCGGTGGTTTACTGTTTGCACTACCTGAATTTGAAGTACAAGCAGCATCAAATGTTACGCCTAAAACAGTCATGTATGTAGAAGTAAACAACCACGATTTTAACAATGTGGGAAAATATACTTTAGCGGGGACCAATCAACCTGCTTTTGATATGGGGATTATTTTTGCAGCCAATATTAATTATGATACGGTCAATAAAAAACCTTACTTATATCTCAATGAACGGGTCCAACAAACTTTAAACGAAGCTGAAACACAAATTCGTCCAGTTCAAGCACGCGGCACTAAAGTCCTATTGTCTATTTTAGGCAACCATGAAGGCGCTGGCTTTGCTAACTTCCCAACTTACGAAAGTGCGGATGCCTTTGCAGCCCAATTAGAACAAGTCGTTAATACGTATCATTTAGATGGTATTGATTTTGATGATGAGTATGCTGAATACGGAAAAAATGGTACGCCTCAACCAAATAATTCTTCGTTCATTTGGTTACTTCAAGCCTTAAGAAATCGCTTAGGCAATGATAAATTAATTACTTTTTATAATATTGGACCAGCAGCTGCGAACTCTTCGTCTAATCCTCAAATGAGTTCTTTAATTGATTATGCTTGGAATCCTTATTATAGTACCTGGAATCCGCCACAAATTGCGGGTATGCCTGCTTCTCGTTTAGGTGCTTCTGCCGTTGAAGTTGGTGTCAATCAAAATCTAGCGGCGCAATATGCTAAACGTACAAAAGCGGAACAATATGGTATTTATTTAATGTATAACCTCCCAGGAAAAGATTCATCTGCGTATATCTCGGCGGCAACACAAGAACTTTATGGTCGAAAAACGAATTATTCACCAACTGTTCCAACACCTTAATTATTATCTCGTGTCTACAAGCGCCAACATATAAAGAGTTAAAAGCCAGCTTACTACAAGCTGGCTTTTTGGTATCTTGAGCGAATAGTTTTGAACATAAAAAAGACCCGCCCTTTGGGTAAGGACGGGAAAGGAGTTAAAAATGAAAAAGTGTTTTGTGTTGTTAAGGTTGTTTGTTGGTATGCTTATATCTTACAAACTAAATGTGAATATTTTATGATCATTTCATTCTTATTTTGCTACTTTTATAGGAATTAAATAGATTGCCACGAGACTATCTTTAGTTGCCTTGTGCATCCGTTATTCTGACTGCTCCTTGTGGTGATACTCTGTAAAAACCGACAGTGCCAGTCCCTCCATTTGCAACCATCTGTTTCGACTGCGCTCTAAAAAAGAAGTCATTTCCATTCATACCCAAAAATCCAAGGTTCGTATCATTATTTTCTGCATCAGGCAATGTCTTTCTGATACATGCCTCTGCTTTTTCTTGTGTATCGATGATCTTTGTATCTTCATTTTGGTCTTGAATCCCCTCTTCAGAAGAACGATAGTAATACTCTTCCGCAGGATAATTCCCACTGTCTTGAGTAATTAACAATCGCGGTTTCGTCTTATCCGATTGGTCGCCGTTAGGATTTTCAACACCAATTTTATATAATAATAAAGCGGCACCAGTAGGACCCCACCTAATACTTAGGCTTGTAATTGGTCGCGACTCATCAGTAGGTGAATCCTTCGTAATCATTCCTTCGGTATTTGTACTGCCATCAGGATGAATGATCAAACTATCTCCTTTGCCATTTTTCCATGTTCCAGCTAAAGTAGTAAAATCGCCAGTATTAATCGCTGTAGTGTCTAAATCAGCTACGGTTAGCTGACTGTTGTTTTCATCAGCTGTGGGCTCTTCACTTTTCACTGATTCGTTAGACTCGACACTGCTGCTCACTTGTTTGTTTGTCTTATCAATTGTTTCACTCGTTTTTTCATTCGTCTCTTCAACTTTAGAGGATGCCTCAGTTGGAGCGGTTACTTTCTTTTCTTTTGGTTCCCGACAAGCGGCTAACGATAAAACCGCTACCCCTACAAGAATCGCTAGTCTTCCCTTTTTCACGCCTATTCACCCCGTTCAATAATCTATCTTACTAAAATATTGTACTATTAATTCAACTGTTTAGACAAATATTTATGGAACAGACAAAAGTTGAACCTGTCATTGAATGCTTTGCGTCACATTGACCTATCAATCAACTGTCTTTTTTTCTATGTATTCTATGGAAAAAAGAGCGTGGGACAAAAATCACTTTGGATTTTTGCTCCACGCTCAAAAACTGATAAACGGCGGGAACAGAAGCAACTCCTTCTTATTTCTCGGAGTTAAACACTTCTGTCCCGACCTCTTTCTAAATCTTCAAATAAACGAACAAATGGATTATTCAGGTAAATCTACATTATGATGAACTTTTTGAACATCTTCTAAATCTTCTAAAACGTCTAACATTTTTTCAAAGTTCGCTAAATCGTCGCCTTCTAATGTTACTTCGTTTTGTGGAACCATTTCTAACTCAGTAACCGTGAATTCTTCAATGCCTTTTTCTTTTAACGCTTCTTGTGCATGGTGAAAATCTTCTGGCTCTGTGTAAACGATAATTTGACCGTCTTCTTCAACAACGTCGCGAACATCAATGTCTTTTTCCATTAAGTATTCTAAAATTTCATCCGCATCGTCACCAGCAAAGCCAATGATACCTGTATTATCAAACATGTAGGAAACAGCACCGCTGACACCCATGTTTCCGCCGTTTTTACCAAATGCGGCCCGCACATCTGCTGCTGTTCGGTTCACGTTGTTTGTTAAAGCATCAACAATGACCATTGAACCATTTGGTCCAAATCCTTCATAGCGTAATTCAGAATATTGTTCATCTGCTGAACCTTTTGCTTTTTCAATAGCGCGATCAATAATATGTTTTGGTACATTGTATGTTTTGGCGCGTTCGATTACAAACCGTAATTTTTGGTTTGCATGAGGATCAGGGTCTCCTGACTTCGCTGCTACGTAAATTTCAATCCCGAATTTTGCATAAACACGGCTATTGTTTGCGTCTTTGGCAGCTTTTTTCTCTTTAATATTTGCCCATTTACGGCCCATATTCTCACTTCGCTTTCTCTGATTTGTTGTTAGTATCTTATCCCTTGTTTATTATACTGGGGAAACTGATTTTTGTTAAGTATTTTTTAGGTATCTGGCGAAAATCGTAGGGGAAACCGACCAAAATTTTGTTCTTTTAAAGAAGAATCTCCCATCTGGTATAGTTGATTGGCGCGAATATCTAACGAAAGCATTGCGCGGTTTTCTTTAGATACTTTAGAAATTACCGGCAATTGAATCTGTGTTTTGGTTTCTTTTAGATAAGCTTGTCCCTTTGGCGTAAATCCTAGCACATGGAGATAACTGTCTTGCCAAACATTTTCAACTTCTTCTTTGGTCATATTTAACAATATATAGGTTGCTAATCGTTGCAATCTTGTCCAAGTATAACGCTTCGTTTTCATGCGTTCCATTAATTCGTGAAAAGAACCTGCTGCTTGGATTTGATCTTTTAGTCGATATTCAAGTCCTTCCGTCATTTGGTAAATGGCTTGTAACTCTTCTAGCGAGGATTGAACAATTTTATACTTTAGGAAGGGCCAGTAGTTTTCCCATGAAATCATGGCCTGTGTTTGTAAATGTTGTGCGGTTATAGAAGGAACCGTTGGCAGTACTTGCGTTATTTCTTGTTGAAAAATACTTTGCCTAATCGCCGTGGCGCTAGCAACTTTCCCGGAAATCGTTGCATCATGAAAGCCCGCTTGTTTTCTAGCAATTGGGTAGAGCGTCATCGGGGTTGGATACGTGGCATTCTCTTTTGCATAACTCATCCCCAAAATATGATTAGGCGAAGAAAAATCAAACCTACTTTCAGGATATACTTGACGAAAAACAGCAGTCATTTTTTGTGGATAACTCAACTGTTTGTCTGTCAATGCGTGGAACGTTTGATCAATTAAGGATTGATTTTCTTGGACAAACTGGCCGAAAGCCGCATAATCAATTGCGCTTGTACTATCTGTTCCAAAACATAAGCTCTCACATTGCAACGCCTGCAATAGCTTTATACCGCCTTTGGCAAAGTAATCCGCAGACTGTACCGACCAAGCTGTCGGCAATTCAATGACTAAATCCACACCATTTTGCAAAGCTTCTTCTGCTCTGGCCCACTTATCTAGTAAGGCTGGTTCTCCTCTTTGTAAAAAATTCCCACTCATTATAGCAATCACTACTTCAGCTCCGCTTTGTTGGCGAGCTTGTTGGGCATGATAGCGATGTCCATTATGAAAGGGATTATATTCCACGATAATGCCACAGGCTTTCACTCTAGCCACCTCCGTTATAAAAAAATGGACTTATCAGCAAAGAGACAAACGTTTTTAAGCGCTGTCCCAAGCTCATAAGCCAAATCTTATTAATCTCTTTGACAAACAAAGAACCAGCGTTCACTTGTTTCAGTTGGTGCTTCATCTGTAAAATCTGCATAAACTTTGACGTTCATGAAACCAGCGCTTTCTAACATTCGTAAATAGTTATCTAACGAATAGGTTCGTTCTTGATGCAATTCATCATACCGAACAAAGTGTTCATCTGTTTCCTGTTCTTTCACAAAAAAT
Source organism: Enterococcus sp. DIV1337a (assembly GCF_051712285.1). NCBI lineage: Bacteria > Bacillati > Bacillota > Bacilli > Lactobacillales > Enterococcaceae > Enterococcus > Enterococcus sp. DIV1337a. The sequence goes on from NZ_JBIOOP010000001.1 coordinate 2,143,512, forward strand.
GTTAAGAAATGTTCGATGCTGTGTTCTTTTTCACCAGCGTAACTATCCCATAGAAAAGCAAATTCTTCTGTTTGATAATGATAGCTATATTCCGGAAAAACTGAATCAATTTTGTAAGTAGAATGAACATCAAAAATGAACGTTCCTTCCTCTTCTAACGCTTGATAAACTTCATCGAACACTTGTTGTACTTCTTGGCGATTAGCCATGTAGCACAGTGAATCAGAAAAACAAGTGATGGCTTGGTATTGTCCCACTTCAGATAAATCTAGCATATTTCCCTGAACAAATTGAACTGGCACTTCTTCTTCAAAAGCTCGTTCACTAGCAATCATCAACATTTCTTCTGATAAGTCTAAGGCCGTCACATCGTAACCACTTTTTGCAAAATCAACTGCTAAAGCGCCTGTACCACAAGCCATTTCAAGAATTTGTTGGGTTCCTTGTGGGAGATGACGATTGGAAAAATCCAACCATTTTTGGTATAGGCTTTCGTCCATCACTTCGTCATAGACGAAAGCAAACGTTTCATAGGCCATTTTAGTCGACCCAAGCGCTTAGATCAACCATTGGGGCATCTGACCATAATTTTTCTAAGTTGTAAAAGGCACGTTCTGAAGATTGGAATACGTGGACAATAACATCACCTAAATCGATTAAAATCCATTTTCCGCCTTCTTTACCTTCCACACGTTTGACTTCTATTTGATTTTTGGCTTCTTGTTCGTTAATTTCATCAACAATCGCATTGATTTGACGTTCACTATTGGCTTGGCAAATTAAAAAATAATCTGCTAATAATGAAATCTCTCTTACGTCTAATGCGACAATTTCTTCTGCTCGTTTTGAATCTGCTGCTTTGACAGCAATTTCTAAAATTTTCTGGCTATCTATGATAGTTCCCTCCTAGTAATTCTTTCTTCTTTTATTTTTGATTAACGACCCATTGATTGTAGGTCTCTAACGTTTTTGGATAAATTTTATGTTCTTGTTCAATCAAATGTAACAAGGTATGTTTCGTTTCATAAGCAACCGCTGCATCTAAGTCAACAAGGGCAATTTCACGGGCTTCTTTCACACCTGGAAAATCACGTCCTGGTTCAATGTAATCTGCGACATAAATAATTTTATCTAGCAAGCTCATCTCAGCAGCCCCAGTTGTATGCACACGAATTGCTTGCAAGATTTCTTCGTCATCAATGGCTAATTCCCGTTGAACAATATCCGCCCCAACTAAGCCATGCCAAATTTCATTGCCATAGTTTAATAAACCCAAATCAAAGCCATCACGGCGAATAATCAACTCGAATTCATCGTTTGGACGTTCTTTGGCGTAATCATGCGTCAAAGCAGCAATACTGGCTTTGGCTTCATCGGCACCATATTTTGCTGCCAAGGCCACAGCTGTTTCCTCGACCCCTAACACATGGCGAAAGCGACGTTCACTCATTTGCATTTGAACTTTTTGCATTAATAATTCGCGTTGTGCAGCATCATAATTTGTTATCCAGCTCATCTTGATACAGTCCCTTCTCTTGAATATAGTTTATCACATTCTCTGGAAGAAGATAGCGTGTTGAGCAACCACTTTTCACTTTTTGTCTAATCAAAGTGGAACTAATCGCCATCTGCGGAACGTCGACCCAAATAATTGGATAGGTAGATTCCGTTGGATAATTAGGACGCCGAATGCCGACAAATTGAACTAAATGGAGTAAGTCATCAATCCGATGCCATTTGGGCAAGTATTCCACCATATCTCCACCAATTATAAAATAATAATCAGTATCTGGGTTGGCTTCTTTTAAGGCTTTCATCGTATCATACGTGTAACTTTTGCCTTTGCGAATTAATTCAATTGGCTCAATATCTAAGCAGGGATTATCAGCCACCGCTAGTTCTAACATCGCTAACCGATGTTCGCTGCTAATTGTTTTCTTTTCGTCTACATGTGGTGGTAAGTACGTAGGCATTAAGTAAACTTTGTCCAATCCTAGTTGATTTTGAACTTGATCGGCCATGACAAGATGTGCTAAATGAACGGGATTAAAATTACCACCTAACAAGCCGACTTGCTTTCTTGTTTGAAAACGTAACGGTTCCTCTTGCAAGAGAACGTCCGCTCCTTGACGCGCTTGTCTTTTTTCTCCCATTGTTCATCCCTCCAATATTAAATCTCTTTGACTGCTGCTGAAATTTTTTGATATTTTTCTTTACTTGATGGCTTGAATAAGACCAACACGCGACCAATAATTTGTACCACATCGCAATGAATGGCTGCTGTTAGTTCTTCTGCAACCTCTTCTGCTACTTCATCTGTATTTTGTAATAACGTGATTTTAATCAATTCACGTTTTTCCAACGCTTCATCAATTTGTGTAATCATTGCGTCATTCAAACCACCTTTGCCTACTTGAAAAATAGGTTGTAAATGGTGTGCCTGACTACGTAAATAACGTTTTTGTTTTCCTCTAAGTTTCAAATTGTTTGCCTTCTCTCTAAAATTTAAATTAATGCTTTTCTACGTAAAACATCGACACCTTTAGGCGCCCAACCAGCGACGACACCAGGTTCTGTGACAGTAATCCAACCTAGACCAGCAAACACAATATCCGTTTTTTCTTTCACGGAAAATTCAAAGCGCACTAATTCAGGAAACTCAGCGACTTCATCGGCACGTGGAGGCTGCAATAAGCCACCAACATGTTTTTCATAAAAAGCATCGGCGGTTGCTGTTTTTGTTCGGTGTAAATTTAAGTCATTGGAAACATAGGCAATGAAGGAACTTTTAGCACCTTGGACATAATCAAAGCGAGCCAAGCCACCTAAAAACAAGGTTTGTTCAGCATTTAATTGGTAAACTTTCGGTTTGATTTCTTTTTGCGGTGCAATAATTTTCAAGTCTTTTTTACCTAGGTAATGTGCCATTTGATGACGGTGAATAATTCCGGGCGTATCGATTAAAAAGTGGCCATCGTCTAATGGAATTTCAATTTTATCTAGCGTTGTGCCAGGAAATTGTGATGTTGTAATCACATCTTGAACACCCACTGTTTGTTGAATGATTTGATTGATTAGTGTTGATTTTCCAACATTGGTCACACCTACGACATAAACGTCTCGGCCTTCACGATATTTTTCGATTATATCTAATAACTCTTGCATTTCTTGCGGTTTCTTGCCACTTGTTAGTAAAACATCAACAGGGCGTAATCCTGCTTCATGGGCCCGTTCTCTCATCCATTGAACCATTTTAGGTTTTTTTAATGATTTAGGCAAAATATCCACTTTATTGCCAACTAACAACACGGGATTGTCTCCGATAAAACGATGTAATCCTGGAATGAGAGACCCATTAAAGTCAAAAATATCCACTACGTTCACAATCAGCGCATCTTCTGTTCCTAAACCATTCAATAAACGTAAAAAGTCATCGTCTGTTAATTGGACATCTTGAATGTCATTATAATGTCTTAAGCGAAAACAACGTTGGCAATAAACTTCCCCTGTTTCCATTCCTTTTTCGAAAGCTGTTTTTGGTGTATAGCCTAATTCATGAGGATTTTCCGTTTGGATAATCGCACCACAGCCAATACAATGAATTGCCTCTGTCATTCTAATCCGCCTCTCCATGTCATTTCTGGATGTTTTTTTGATAAGTATTTCATAATTTTCCGTTCAAAGAACCGATTGATTCTAGTATTCCAACCATCTGTATCAACAATCGGTTGAACTAAAACATTGCGTATGCCCGCTGCGTTAGCTCCCCGAATATCTGTCATAATCTGATCGCCGACCATTAACATTTCAGACGGCTTCAAACCTAATTTTTTTTCTGCTAATTTGAAGCCACGTGCGGTTGGTTTCAAGGCACGTGCTACATAATCTAAGTCAAACTTTTCAACAACGCGTTTAATCCGGCTGTCTTTGTTGTTTGAAACAACGAGGACAGTAATTCCTGCATTTTTCATTTCTAATAACCAAGTTTTTAATTCTTCTGTTCCATCGGGATTATTCCAAGCAATTAACGTATTATCTAAGTCAGTTAGCACTGCCTTAATCCCCAGTTTTTTTAATTGTGCGGGGGTAATTTTATAAATCGCATCAATCATCCATGTCGGTTTATATTTTGAAAACATCGTGACTCCTCTCACTGACACTATGTAGTTTCTTCGATTTTAAGAGACTGAAACATAACTAAACAATTATGCTTCAGTCTCTACCTATTGTATTATACTGCATTTTACTGAAAATTTCTATAAAGGACGGTCGTTCCTTGTAAAAGAACAAGTAAAATAAAAGAAAAAATAAAAAAAGCCACCCATCAACCCCTGAAAAGTTCGTTGATGAGTAGTAACTTCTAATATTTGCGAAAACGTTGGTATCTTTTTTCTAGTAACGTTTCCGTATCTAATTTAGCTAATTCAGTTAATTTTGAAATAAACGCTTTTTGTAACATGCGATTAATTTTTGCTTGTTCCAGAGGCTGACCGTTCATAACTTCTGGAATTACTTTATCTACAATAGCTAGTTCCTTCAGCTCTGTCGCTGTGATTTTCATCAATTCTGCTGCTTCTTTCGCACGACTGCCATCTTTCCACAAAATAGAGGCGAAACCTTCTGGCGAAAGGATCGCATAAATCGTGTGTTCCAACATCCAAACTTCATCTGCGACTGCTAAAGCTAAAGCACCGCCACTGCCACCCTCACCAATGATGACTGAAATAATTGGCACTTTCAAATCAGACATCTCTAACAGGTTTTGCGCAATGGCTTCCCCTTCTCCTCGCTCTTCAGCACCAATGCCACAATAGGCACCAGCAGTATTCACAAAGGTAATGACTGGGCGATTAAATTTTTCCGCTTGTTTCATTAAACGTAACGCTTTGCGATACCCTTCAGGATTAGGTGAACCAAAATTACGTTCAATATTTTCTGGTAGATTTCGGCCTTTTTGAATACCTACCACTGTAACTGGTTTCCCTTGCAAAGTAGCAACACCACCGACTACAGCTGAGTCATCGGCAAAGTAACGATCCCCATGAAATTCTAAGAAGTCATCAAAAATTGCTTCTATATATTCTAAAGTTGTTAAACGATCTTGGGCTCTGGCCAAGGTAACAACATCATTGGCTGTTTTCTTTTCCATGCTAGCGCCACCCTTCCAAAGAATGTAAACGTAACAAGTCGCTCAATCGTTGACGCAAAAGATTTCTTGGCACAATCTGGTCTACAAAGCCATGTTCTAAAAGAAACTCAGCCTTTTGAAAATCATCTGGCAACTCTTGACGAATTGTTTGTTCAATTACACGGCGGCCAGCAAAACCGATTAAACTCTGAGGCTCTGCCAAAATAATATCGCCATCCATCGCAAAACTTGCGGTAACACCACCAGTCGTTGGGTCAGTCAAGACCGTAAGATACAGCAAGCCTGCTTTGTTATGCCGTTGCAAAGCAGCCGAAATTTTCGCCATTTGCATCAATGAAAAAATTCCTTCTTGCATACGGGCACCACCAGATGCAGTGAAAATCACCACTGGTAAATGCTTTTCTGTCGCCCGTTCAAACAAGCGTGTAATTTTTTCACCAACAATCGTTCCCATACTGCCCATGATAAAATTAGCGTCCATGATTCCAATTGCAACAGCTTGTCCTTCAATTGTTGCTTCTCCCGTTAAGACAGCTTCATCTAGTCCAGTTTTTTCTTGCATTTTTTCAATCTTTTCAAGATAACCAGGAAAATTTAGTGGATCTTTTGTCACTAATTCACTGTCCCAATTGTGGAAACTTTTTTCATCAACGGTTATCGCTAATCGTTCCCATGCACCAATCCGAAAACTATAGCCACAATGCGGACAGATTTTTTCTGCACCCATTTCTTTTGTATACAGTGTTCGCTTACAAGAAGGGCATTTTGCCCACATATTATCTGGAACAGAAGGCTTCTTTGATGCATCATTTGCATCAGCACGATTTGGATTAATGCGAATGTAATTTTTCTTTTTAAATAATGCCATTTGCTTACTCCTCGTATTTTAGCGGCAAGAGCACAGCTCCTTTCAAAAGATCAATGATCTTTCCAAGCAAGAGAGCTCTTGCGGCGTTCTTTCTTTAATGATTGCTTTCTGGCTCCCAATTTGGTAGAAATGTTTCTTGTAAAAAGCTTGTGTCATAGTCACCCGTCAAAACATTGTCATGTGTAATTAAATCCAATTGGAATTCGGCATTCGTAATAATACCTTCTGTTACAATTTCATTTAAAGCCCTTTGCATTTTCATCAAGGCATCAAAACGATTTTCACCATGCACAATGACTTTCGCAATCATTGAATCATAATAAGGCGGAATTGAATAACCTGAATACATAGCGCTGTCTACACGCAAGCCCATTCCACCACTAGGCAACAAGAGATTTTGAATTTTACCTGGTGAAGGGGCGAAATTAAAGGCAGGATTTTCAGCGTTAATTCGGCACTCAATCGCATGCCCAGTCATGATAACATCCTCTTGGGTATAGGCTAAAGGTTCACCTGAAGCAATTTCTAATTGTGCTTTGACTAAATCAATCCCTGTTACCATTTCCGTAACTGGATGTTCGACTTGGATGCGGGTATTCATTTCCATGAAATAAAAGTCGCCAGCTGGATCCATCAAAAATTCAATGGTTCCGGCATTTTCATAATGCACAGCTTGTGCTGCTCGAACGGCCGTTTCGCCTAACATCTGACGCTTTTCTTCAGAAATAGCAATCGATGGTGATTCTTCTAATACTTTTTGATTATTTCTTTGTAGTGAGCAATCACGTTCCCCTAAGTGAATCACATGCCCATATTGATCACCTAAAATTTGCACTTCGATATGACGTGCTGGATAAATAATTTTTTCTAAATACATATCATCATTACCAAATGCGGCTTTGGCTTCTTGCTGCGCTGAAGTAAAGTGTTTCGGTAACTCTTCTTTTGAAAGAACTTTTCGGATTCCTTTTCCGCCACCACCAGCAGCTGCCTTCAGCATCACTGGGTAACCAATTTCTTCAGCAATCGACAACGCTTCTTCGACAGAAGCAATGACGCCATCACTCCCTGGAATAACAGGTACCTTCGCTTTTTGCATCAGTTGACGTGCGTTTATTTTATTGCCCATTGCATCAATCGTTTCTGCTTTAGGACCGATAAAAGTAATGTTGCATTCTTCGCACATTGAAGCAAATTGACTATTTTCAGATAAGAAACCAAACCCTGGATGAATCGCTTCAGCATTGGTAACAATCGCTGCACTTAAAACAGCTTGAACATTTAAATAAGAATCAGTTGCTTTCGCCGGTCCAATACAAATGGCTTCATCTGCTAACTGTGTGTGTAACGCTTCTTGATCCGCTTCAGAGTAAACAGCAACTGTTTGAACGCCTAATTCGCGACAGGCACGAATAATGCGAACAGCGATTTCTCCGCGGTTTGCGATTAATACTTTCGAAAACATTTTTCACCTATCCAATCATAAAGGTTAATTCAGCCTCGGCAACTTTTTTTCCATTAACTTTTGCCACACCTTTACCCATTCCAGCAGAAGCGCGGACTTTTAAAAGTTCAACTTCTAAAATTAATGTGTCGCCTGGTGTTACCTTTTGTCTAAATTTTGCTTTATCTAATCCACCAAAGTATGCCGTTTTCCCTTTGAATTCAGGCATTGAAAGTAGTGCCACGGCGCCTGCTTGAGCCAATGATTCAATAATTAGAACTCCTGGCAAAACAGGATTTCCAGGAAAATGACCTTGAAAAACTTGCTCATTAACCGTTACATTTTTTTTCGCTACAACGCGTTCCCCGGGAATGACTTCTTCAACACTATCTAATAATAAAAAGGGATAACGATGGGGTAAAATTTCTTGAATTTCTGTAATTGTTAATTTCATGTTTTATTCTCCTTTAGCAACTCGGAATAGCAGCTGACCAAATTCAACCACATCTTCATTGTTGACTAACACTTCGGTAATCACACCGTCAACTGTCGCCGTAATTTCATTCATTAATTTCATCGCTTCAACGATACACACAACGTCACCCGTTTTAACAGTGTCTCCTACTTTGACAAAGTTTTCTTTATCTGGAGCTGGTTGTAAATAAACGATTCCTACAATTGGTGACGTAATTTCTTCAGTCTTTTCATTGGCTGTCGGTGTATTGGTTGGCGTTTCTTCAACAACAGAAACTGTTTCAACAGGCACTGACACACTACTAGTACTAGAGGCTATTGGTGTTTCTTGTGGTTGCGCTACTGATTCTACGGCACTTCGTCCAGAAGCTGTATTTTTATTCATATATAATTCAAACGAGCCTTCTCGTAAATCAAATTCGGTTAAAGTTGATTGATCAAATTGTGTTAATAATGCTTTTACTTCTTCTAACTGCATGTTAATCCTCCCAGCGTTTTAAGCAAATAACTGCATTGTGGCCACCAAAGCCTAGCGAGTTACTTAAAGCATAATCAAATTTATGCTCTTTGCTTTCGTTTAAAACAACGTTCACCGTAATTGCTTCATCTTGCTTTTCCACATTAATGGTTGGTGGAATAAATTGATGTTGTAAAGCATTTAGGGTAGCAATTCCTTCAATTCCACCAGCGGCACCTAAGAGATGTCCCGTCATACTCTTCGTACTACTTACATACGCCGTTTTTGCGGCATCACCTAAAGCCAACTCAATTGCTTTAGATTCTGCACTGTCATTGGCTTGTGTGCTTGTTCCATGGGCGTTAATATAGCCAATTTTTTCTGGAGAAATCCCAGCTTCTTCCATTGCTAGTACCATGGCTTTCGCTGCGCCGCTCCCATCTGGGGTTGGTGATGTCATATGATAGGCATCGCAATTAGCACCATAGCCTACTACTTCACCTAAAATAGTTGCGCCTCGTTCTAGAGCATGATCTAATGATTCTAAAATAAAGACACCCGCACCTTCTCCCATCACAAATCCACTACGTTCTTTGTCAAAGGGAATTGAGGCTTTTTCTGGGTCAGTCGCCTTTGTTAAAGCGGTCAAGGAAGCAAATCCTGAAATACCGATTTCTGTAATAGGCGCTTCTGCTCCACCGGCAATAATGACATCGGAGTAGCCATGTTTGATATTGCGGAACGCTTCCCCAATTGAATGAGTTGCACTAGCGCAAGCCGTCACTGTTGAAGTACAAATTCCTTTGGCACCAACACGTAAAGCGATATTTCCCGCCACCATGTTTCCAATCGCCATTGGAATAAATAACGGTGCAACACGTTCAGGTCCTTTGTCGTGCATCCGAATTACTTGATTTTGAATTGTTTCTAAACCACCAATACCAGAGCCTACCATAACGCCGAACCGATCCACATCTAGTTGACTGGTATCCAAGCCACTCATAGCCATTGCCTCTAAGGCAGCATAAATGCCAAATAACGAAAACTTATCCATGCGTTTGCCATCTTTTTTAACAAAATATTTTTCCATTGGAAAGTCTTTCACTTCAGCTGCTAAGGTCACACCTGTTTCACTGACATCAAATTTACTAATCGGTCCGATACCATTTTTCCCTGTTTTCAAACTTTCCAAAAAAGTCTCAGGTTCATTGCCAATCGGCGAGGTGACACCGTAACCGGTAATTACTACTCGATTCATCCTTTTGACTCCTTTCGTTTATCCGTGCATGACTAAGCCGCCATCAACGTTCACGACTTGCCCAGTAATATAGGGATTTTTAGCTAAGAAAATCGCTGTAGCTGAGACATCTTCGACTTGCCCAAACGTTTGTAAGGGAATTTGCGCATTCATTTGTGTTTTAACTTTTTCTGATAAAACATCCGTCATTTCGGTTTGGATAAACCCTGGTGCAATCGCATTGCAGGTAATACCACGAGGCGCAACTTCTCGCGCCACCGATTTAGTAAAACCAACAACACCCGCTTTACTCGCAGCGTAGTTTGCTTGACCAACATTTCCCATTAAACCAGAAACGCTAGCCATATTAATAATCCGACCACTTCGTTGTTTCATCATACGTTTAACCGCTTGTTGGGTCATGTTAAAAGTTCCTACCAAGTTAATATCTAAACAGGCATTAAAATCCTCTTTTGTCATTCGTAATAATAATTTGTCATTCGTAATCCCAGCATTATTCACCAGAATATCAATCGAGCCTAATTGGTCAACGGTTGCTTGAATCATCTCACCTGCTGCATCAAAATCGGAAATATCTCCTGAAAGGCCAATACATTTTACCCCAAAGGCTTCAATTTCTTGTCGTTGTTCTGGCGTAATCTCACTCCGACCGTTTAAAACAATATTGGCGCCCTCTTTCGCAAAAGCTAACGCAACTGCTTTGCCAATCCCACGAGTGCTTCCAGTAATAAATACGTTTTTTCCTGTTAATTCCATTTTTTACCTCCCAGTAAGTGCTGTTAACGTTTCTGTGAATGTTGCAACATCTTCCACACGGTGCATTTCAATTGTTTTGTCAATTTTTTTAACAAAACCAGTTAATGTTTTCCCTGGACCAACTTCAATCATCGTTCCTACGTTCATAGCCTTCATCGTTTCGATACTGTCTTCAAAACGCACCGCAGACATGACTTGCTTTTCCAATAACGCTTGAATTGCCTCTTGTGGCATAATTTCGGCAGTCGTATTACTAATGACAGGAATTTGCATCGTTTGAAAGTCCAATTTCGCTAAATCCTGAGCCAATTTTTTTGATGCTGGTTGTAACAGTGCCGTATGGAAAGGGCCACTCACATTTAACGGAATCATTCGCTTCACACCAGCTTCTTTGAGAAGTGTCATCGCTTGATTAACAGCAGCAACCTCACCACCAATCACGATTTGTTGTGGTGTATTATAATTTGCTGGAGCCACAATTCCGAAAGCACTGGCTTCTTGACAGGCTTTTTCAATTACTTCACGCTCAGCATTCATGACAGCAACCATTTTGCCAGTTCCTTGTGGTGCTGCGTCTGTCATGTACTGTCCGCGCTTTTGGACCAAGGCCACTGCTTCTGAAAAACGCAAAGCCCCGCTGGCAACCAAAGCACTATATTCCCCTAAGCTTAAACCCGCTACGACATCAGGCGTTAGTCCTTTTTGTTTCAAAAGACGATAAAATGCGACACTGACTGTCAAAATAGCAGGTTGCGTGTATTCTGTTTCATTTAAACGTTCATTTTCAGTAAAACAAAGTTCTGCCATCTCATAACCTAAGATATGACTTGCTTCATCGAAGGTTTCCCGAACAATCGCTTCTTGGTGATATAATTCTTCACCCATCCCTTGATACTGGGCTCCTTGTCCACTAAATAAAATCGCTGTTTTCATACGACACCTCATTTTTTGTTAAAATTATTCACTTAGCCCCAACGCTGATTCATCTTATGTACACTCGCTTTGTATTCAGACATGAGTGAATCAATGATTTCTTGGGCTGTTTCTTCTTTTTTTATTAACCCGGCAATTTGTCCCGCCATGACGGAACCGTAATCCATATCCCCGTCAACGACAGCTTTGCGCAAAGCGCCTTGCCCAATCTTTTCAAACATTTCTAAATCAGGAACTTCTTTTTGGAGTTCTTGTTTTTCTAATTGATTATATTGAGCGGTTAATTTATTTTTTAAAGTACGCACTGGATGGCCAAAATGTTGGCAGGTAATTACTGCATCTAAATCACGTGCCTTTAAAACTTTCTGTTTATAATCTGGATGAACGTTGCATTCTTTGGCAATTAAAAAGCGTGTACCTAACTGGACTGCTTCAGCACCTAACATAAAGGCAGCAGCCATACCACGACCATCACCAATCCCACCTGCTGCAATCACAGGAATTGACACAGCGTCAACGATTTGCGGTAAGCCACTCATAGTGGTTAACTTTCCGATATGTCCACCAGCTTCCATTCCTTCAAAAATGACAGCATCGGCACCAATTTTTTCCATTCTTTTTGCTAAAGCAACAGAAGGAACTACTGGAATTACTTTAATATTATGTTCTTTAAAACGAGCCATGTATTTGGCTGGATTGCCCGCACCTGTCGTAACGACAGGAATCTGTTCTTCACAAACCAAATCGACAATTTCATCTACAAAAGGTGAAAGTAACATGATATTGACACCAAAGGGTTGCTCCGTTAATTCTTTAACTTTTTTAATTTCTTTTTTTACGACTTCTTTTGGGGCATTGCCGCCAGCAATAATCCCTAATCCACCAGCGTTTGACACGGCACTTGCTAATGAAGCATCGGCTACCCAAGCCATACCGCCTTGAAAAATGGGATAATTAATTCCAAGCAACTCACATAACTGTTGATTCATTGATTTTATACGTCCTTTAGTTCTAAGATAAGTACACTTCATTCAAGTAAAAAAGGATTTTTCCGGCTTATTTACTTGTTTTTTTAGGGACTGGGTCATTTAGCAATTAAATGTCCCAGCCCCCTATTTTCATGTATTAGTTTGCTTGTTGTTTTTCTACATATGTTACTAAATCTTGAACGGTTTGGATGCCATCTTCTGTTTCGATTTTCACATCAAATTCATCTTCGATTTCGTTAATGATTTGGAATAAATCTAAGCTATCCGCGTCTAATTCTTCTTGAATGTTTGTAGTTAATTGGACCTCTTCAGCATCTTTTCCTAATTCTTCTACGATAATTTCTTGAATTTTTTCAAATACCATGTGTATATTCCTCCAAAATAGTCATTTTCTTCATTTATATGTGAACAGTTTTTTACAGCGTTAGGAGCAGTGAGCCCCATGTTAAGCCGCCGCCAAATCCTGTTAGCACCACGCGTTGCTGGGAACCTAAAATTAAGGTCCCATTTTCAACTGCTTCATCCAGCAAAATGGGAATGCTAGCAGCTGAGGTATTGCCATATTTATCCATATTCGTTAAAAACTTCTCGCGGGAAATCTTCGTCTTACGTGCAATTTTATCGATAATGCGCACATTTGCTTGATGTAGCAGAAGATAATCCACGGTTTCGTCCGACACGAGTGATAAAATATTTTGTGAAACATCTTTGATCGCAAAATCAAAAATACTACGTCCTTCCATCTGTAGCGTCTTGCTAGCTTGCTCTTGCCCCTGATAAAAAGGACTTTCATTGTTCGTGTAGCCTGACGTTAAAGCCGCCCAGCGTTGCCCGTCTGCTTGTAATTTTTCATTTAGAAAATGCGGTGTCTCAGCCGCTTCAATCAAAACGCCGGCAGCCCCATCACCGAAAAGCACCGCTGTGGAGCGATCGGTCCAATCTAACATTTTGGAAAATGTTTCACCACCGATTACTAGACCTGTTTGATAACGACCACTTAGGACTAGTTTTTCTGCCATGCTTAAGGCATAGACAAAACCAGAACATGCTGCACTGATGTCAAAAGCAAAGGCCTCAGTAGCACCAATTGCGCCTTGCACTTGGCAAGCAACAGATGGCATATTGAAATCTGGTGTCACTGTTGCGACTAAAATAAAGTCAATCTCACTTGCTTGCTTTCCAGATTTTTCCAATAACTGTTTTGCGACTTGATGACATAAATCAGACGTATTTTCTTGCGTAACGATGCGACGTTCACTAATGCCTGTTCGCGAATGTATCCATTCATCAGAGGTATCCATCATTTCACTCAGTTGGTGATTCGTGACACAATTCTCTGGAACATAACGGCTTGTACAACTAATTCGTGCATAATTCTTCATGGGGATCCTCACTTTTTATTTGTATTCTTGCAAGAAATCATGAAGATTTTTCAGGGCTCTTAACAGCGCTTGTTCTTCTTCTTGCTCCATGCCTTTCAAAATGTTTTTAACCATTTCACGATGAAAATGCTGATGGACTCTAAAAAGTAATTTTCCTTTTTTGGTTAAGCCAAGTTTTACTACACGTCGATCATCTTCACTACGCAAACGTTCAACATAGCCTTTTTTAACTAAGTTGTTAATTGCTACAGTAAGTGTTCCGACGGTAATTGACAGTTCTTTGGCTACTTCTGAAGACGTTTTTTTCTTGTACATACCAATTGCTTCGATTGTGTGCATCTCCGTAATGGATAAATCATTAAATTGTGATTTTTTCAATTCAGATTCTTCAATCGTTAAGATGTCATTAAAGACACTGACTAAGTAATCATTGACTGTTTCTAAATTAGGTTCCATTCTGTGCACCATCCATATACTTTGATTATCAAAACATTTGATGTTCAAACTATATCGTAAATAAGCAAAGAATGCAAGAGAATTTTCTATATTTTTAATGAAATATTCTTCAAACATTTCAAAAAAGGTAATTTTTCAAGGGACGGGGCTTTTAAAAAAAGTATCAATTACTTTGATACCCAAACTATTTTCACAGAAAAAGGAAAGAAGTGCAACTAAAAAGCATCACTGGCACTCCCCTGATTGAGAAGTGCCAGTGATTTTTGTTATATAATTCTTAAACTCCCACTAAGCTACTGCAACAACTTGACTGGATAATACGAGAAGAGAGTGAACCAGAAGCTTTGGTGCTTCTACTCCACTCCCTTATTAAAATGTAGGACGATTAATTATTGAATTAAGTCGTAAATTTCCATTGCTACAATATCGATGTTATCGAATTGATAGCTTTGGTGCGTATCAGATTCTGTTAATTCAAATGTTTCTGTTGATTTATCAAAACTTACAATACATTTCTCTACGCCTTCACGTTCAAAGCGGCGTACTTGTACTTCATTATCTGCTGCTTCGATCATTGCTTCCAGTCTCTTAATAATCGCCACAAGTTGTGAATGTTTCATCAGTGGGCCTCCTTTTGCAAACTAGTTCTGTACCATTGTAACAAAACATTGCCTAACTTGCATGATTTTTCGTCATTTTTTTTGATTTTTTTGTTGTTCTTTAATTTTTATTGGTTGGTTGCTTGCCATCTGTCCACCAAAGCTTAATTAGGGCCTGTGTGCCATCATTTTCAAACCCTTTATCTGCAAGGCTTTCATATAATTCTGTCGCTTTTTGCGTCGCTGGTAATGGAAGGTCAAGTTTTTTTGCTTCATCTAAGGCAATCTTTAAATCTTTGATAAAATGTTTAACAAAAAAGCCTGGCGTATAATCTTCTTTTAAAATACGCGGTCCATAATTACTCAATGACCAGTTCGCAGCACTGCCACCACCAACCGTTTCCAGAACTTTTTCTAAAGTTAATCCTGTCGCATTTGCGTATACGAGCATTTCAGTCAAGCCAGTCATAGTACCTGCAATCATTAACTGATTCGCCATCTTAGTGTGTTGCCCTTTTCCAGCTGAGCCATGTAGCATAAACGTTTTACCAAATGTTTTGAAAATTGGTAAGACGGTGTCATAACTTTCTTGATCGCCACCAACCATAATTGTTAAGGTTCCATTTTTAGCACCTAAGTCACCACCAGAAACTGGCGCATCCAACGCATGAGCACCCACTTCTTCTGCCTTTTTGGCAATCTTTTCAGCCAGGGTCGGCGTACTTGTAGTTAAATCTACTACTATTTTACCTGTAAGATCTGCTTGAAAAATCCCTGTTTCGTTAAAATACACGCCTTCAACATCTGAAGGAAAGCCAACCATTGTAAAAATGATATCGCTCGCTTCCGCAATTGCTTTGGGCGTATCATACCAAACTGCTCCTTCTGCAACTAAATCATCTGTTTTACTTTTTGTTCGATTGTAAACATTGACAGATAAATTATTTTTCATCATGTTACGAATAATTGATTTTCCCATGACACCCGTTCCAATAAAGCCGATTTTAGACATAGTAGCTTCCTCCGTTCTTAAAATAAAAAACTTTCCTCCTTCAGTATAAACGAAGGAGGAAAGTTTTGCAGTTTATTTTCTTAAAGATGTAAATTTTACTTTAATTTTTTTTATTGAGTCCGTATTTTCTTTTTCCATTTGAAGTTGATCAAAGTAAATCAGTGTATCTTGATAAAATTCAATCATTTTATTGCCAAAGTTTGTAGAAGAAATTTCAAATAATTTTTCATCTAAAATGGTTTGATCCATTTTAATATTTGCTTGTATATAGTCAATCAATGTTGGAGCAAAGTCACTGTCTGTCTTAAAAGTTTTGCCTAAGCTTTCATGATCAAATAAATTATTTAAATAGGCGTTCCCTTCTGCAACACATTGAACGCCAGCAGCCATCGCTTCTGTATAAGTTAAGCCTTGTGTTTCCGACGTTGAGGCGCTGACAAAATAGTCTGCAGCTTTATAATAAATGGCGACTTCTTCATTTGGCACTTCACCAGTAAATTGAACGTATTCACTGACTTCTAGTTCTTCTGCTAATTCTTTTAAATCCTCTAAATAAGGACCATTTCCAACTATTACTAAACGAGTTTGTGGTAATTTTTCAATAACTTGTGGTAATCCTTGAATAATTGCTTGAATATTTTTTTCATAAGAAATTCGGCTTAACGATAATAACATAATCTGTTGCTCTTCGATACCTAGTTGTTGACGCATTCCGGCGATCATTTCTTCGGTAATATCGGGACGTAAAAACTTATCAATTTCGATGCCAGTTGGAATAATTCTCATTGGTGCAGTCACCCCATAATCCCGTAATTTTTCAATTACACGTTCACTAGGACAAACAACACCTGTTGTATGATTTGTAAAAACTCTTGAAAAGAATTTAACATGTGATGGACGGACAACTTTTCCTTTAGCAATATAATGTAAGTAATCTTCATACATTGTATGATACGTATGGATGACAGGAATTTTCATTTTTTTCCCAACCATTTTCCCTAAAATACCCGCACCAAATTCAGTATGTGTATGAATTAAATCTAATTCCAATTCTTTGGCAATTAAATAGGCGTACCACATGCCGCGTACCACTACTCGGCGATCTTTAAAAGACACAAACGGCACACTAGGCATTCGTATGACATCTTCTTCAAAATCAGTCGCGTTAGGATCAGTTGTCGTAAAAATATACACTTCATGGCCATGTTTTTCTAATTCATCTTTTAAGGTCTTAATAGAAGTCGCTACCCCACTCACTTGCGGGAAATACGTATCAGTAAAAAAACCAATTTTCACTCTCATTACCTCCATTTCATCTAACAATAACTGCCTTCAATACTTGTTAAGATAAGACTGTTTCATAGACTTCTTTTAACTCGTAACCAATTTGCTTGATACTTCTTTGCTCTGCTACTTGATAGCCTGCTTGTCTAGTGCTAGGTATTTTCCCTTCTAATAAGCCTTCAATATATTTTTTAAATTCGTCAATAGAATGGCCCATATAACAATTTTCATTAGCCACTAGCCAGCCTTGATAAACTGGAATATCACGCACTAAAACTTGTTGCTGACTAGCTAATGCTTCTAAGACAACAATTCCTTCCGTTTCTTCACGCGAAGGGAAAAAGAAGAGATTGGCTGCCGCATACGCCCCTTCGATGACATCTCCTTTAATATAACCTGGAAAAATAACGTTTTCTGGGTGATCTTCTTTAACTAATTGTCGAATATTTTTAGGGATAGAATACATTGGTGTATCACCAAACCAAATAAATTGATACTCTGGTAACTGTCGCGCAACTTCAATAAAATCAGTGATTCCTTTACGTTCAAAAAATAATCCCACACAAATAATTACTTTTTTCTCTTCATCTATTTTAAAATATTCTCGGAATTTTTTTTCCTTTGCTTCTGAAGGATAAAAACGTGATAAATCAATACCATTTGAGATAGCCGAAATAGGTACTTTAATGCCATATCCTTCTAGCAATGTTTTAGAATACGGTGTTGGTGTAATTAAATGATCTGCTTTGGAGTACAAACTGATCAGATATTTTTTTACTAATGGTGCCAGTTGATTAGACCCAATAAAGGAATTACGAAAATCTTCTTCTGTCGAATGGGCATGATAAATCACTTTTTTTCCTAGTTTACGTGCTTTTCTAACCATACGATGGCTATTTATGCCATATGTATTAATATGCAATATATCATAGTCACTGCAATCAGCATCTAATGTATATTCTATTCCAACTTCAGAGAGCGCTCGTTTCTGGTGATCTAGTGCTCGACCAATACCTGATTTAGCTAGGATTTTCTCACCTTCAAAATATAATAATATTTTCAAACCCGCTCCTCCTTTTCTGCTTTACTAACTATAATAAACACATTATACCATAGCTAAAATTTGATGTATTCATTCTTCGGTAGGATCCTTTTAATCTTATAAATGTTTTTAAGGTCTCTTCTTTAAGCTTATCAAAAAATAGTGAATAAAACAAAAAAAGCAAAAACCAAGTTGGTTTTTGCTTTTGCTCAACTCCGGCAGTAGGACTCGAACCTACGACATCATGATTAACAGTCATGCGCTACTACCAACTGAGCTATGCCGGAATAATCGCGTGGCGACGTCCTACTCTCACAAAGGGAAACCCTTCACTACAATCGGCGCTAAGAAGCTTAACTTCTGTGTTCGGCATGGGAACAGGTGTATCCTTCTCGCTATCGCCACCACACTGGGTGTTGTTTCTTATTGAGTTGAATCTTCATTCACTCAAAACTGGATTGAAGTTTGAATCAAAATAACCAAGTTGCTTTTACTTATCCATTCTTTGGTTAAGTCCTCGACCGATTAGTATTGGTCCGCTCCAACTATCACTAGCCTTCCACTTCCAACCTATCTACCTGATCATCTCTCAGGGGTCTTACTTTCTTAAAGAAATGGGAAATCTCATCTTGAGGTGGGCTTCACACTTAGATGCTTTCAGCGTTTATCCCTTCCCTACATAGCTACCCAGCAATGCCCTTGGCAGAACAACTGGTACACCAGCGGTAAGTCCATCCCGGTCCTCTCGTACTAAGGACAGCTCCTCTCAAATTTCCAACGCCCGCGACGGATAGGGACCGAACTGTCTCACGACGTTCTGAACCCAGCTCGCGTGCCGCTTTAATGGGCGAACAGCCCAACCCTTGGGACCGACTACAGCCCCAGGATGCGACGAGCCGACATCGAGGTGCCAAACCTCCCCGTCGATGTGGACTCTTGGGGGAGATAAGCCTGTTATCCCCAGGGTAGCTTTTATCCGTTGAGCGATGGCCCTTCCATGCGGAACCACCGGATCACTAAGCCCGACTTTCGTCCCTGCTCGACTTGTAAGTCTCGCAGTCAAGCTCCCTTCTGCCTTTACACTCTTCGAATGATTTCCAACCATTCTGAGGGAACCTTTGGGCGCCTCCGTTACCTTTTAGGAGGCGACCGCCCCAGTCAAACTGCCCATCTGACACTGTCTCCCACCACGATTAGTGGTGCGGGTTAGAGGGTTCATAACACAAGGGTAGTATCCCACCAGCGCCTCCTCCGAAACTAGCGTTCCGGTCTCATCGGCTCCTACCTATCCTGTACATGTGGTACAAACACTCAATATCAAACTACAGTAAAGCTCCATGGGGTCTTTCCGTCCTGTCGCGGGTAACCTGCATCTTCACAGGTACTAAAATTTCACCGAGTCTCTCGTTGAGACAGTGCCCAAATCGTTACGCCTTTCGTGCGGGTCGGAACTTACCCGACAAGGAATTTCGCTACCTTAGGACCGTTATAGTTACGGCCGCCGTTTACTGGGGCTTCAATTCTGAGCTTCGCCGAAGCTAACCCATCCTCTTAACCTTCCAGCACCGGGCAGGCGTCAGCCCCTATACTTCATCTTACGATTTTGCAGAGACCTGTGTTTTTGATAAACAGTCGCTTGGGCCTATTCACTGCGGCTGACCGAAGTCAGCACCCCTTCTCCCGAAGTTACGGGGTCATTTTGCCGAGTTCCTTAACGAGAGTTCGCTCGCTCACCTTAGGATACTCTCCTCGACTACCTGTGTCGGTTTACGGTACGGGCAGTTGTTTTCTCACTAGAAGCTTTTCTTGGCAGTGTGACATCAGGAACTTCGCTACTATTATTTCGCTCCCCGTCACAACTTGTCCTTAAAGAGTAAAGCATTTAACTCTACTCAAGACTCATTGCTTGGACATGCACTTCCAATCGCATGCATTCCTTAGCCTACTGCGTCCCTCCATTGCTCAAACAAAAACAACTGGTACAGGAATATCAACCTGTTGTCCATCGCCTACGCCTATCGGCCTCGGCTTAGGTCCCGACTAACCCTGGGCGGACGAGCCTTCCCCAGGAAACCTTAGTCATACGGTGGACAGGATTCTCACCTGTCTTTCGCTACTCATACCGGCATTCTCACTTCTAAGCGCTCCAGCCGTCCTCACGATCGACCTTCAACGCCCTTAGAACGCTCTCCTACCACTACACCTAATGGTGTAGTCCACAGCTTCGGTAATATGTTTAGCCCCGGTACATTTTCGGCGCAGGGTCACTCGACTAGTGAGCTATTACGCACTCTTTAAATGGTGGCTGCTTCTAAGCCAACATCCTAGTTGTCTGTGCAACCCCACATCCTTTTCCACTTAACATATATTTTGGGACCTTAGCTGGTGGTCTGGGCTGTTTCCCTTTCGACTACGGATCTTATCACTCGCAGTCTGACTCCCGGATATAAATGAATGGCATTCGGAGTTTATCTGAATTCGGTAACCCGAGATGGGCCCCTAGTCCAAACAGTGCTCTACCTCCATCATTCTCAATTCCGAGGCTAGCCCTAAAGCTATTTCGGAGAGAACCAGCTATCTCCAAGTTCGTTTGGAATTTCTCCGCTACCCACACCTCATCCCCGCACTTTTCAACGTACGTGGGTTCGGTCCTCCAGTGCGTTTTACCGCACCTTCAACCTGGACATGGGTAGATCACATGGTTTCGGGTCTACGACTACATACTCATTCGCCCTATTCAGACTCGCTTTCGCTGCGGCTCCGTCTCTTCGACTTAACCTCGCATGCAATCGTAACTCGCCGGTTCATTCTACAAAAGGCACGCCATCACTCATTAACGAGCTTTGACTTGTTGTAGGCACACGGTTTCAGGATCTATTTCACTCCCCTTCCGGGGTGCTTTTCACCTTTCCCTCACGGTACTGGTTCACTATCGGTCACTAGGGAGTATTTAGCCTTGCGGGATGGTCCCCGCGGATTCCGACGGAATTTCTCGTGTTCCGCCGTACTCAGGATTCTCCTAGGTGTTGTTAGCATTTCGTCTACGGGGCTTTCACCCTCTTTAGCGGAATTTTCCAAATCCTTCAACTATACTAACAGACTACCATATTGGAGTCCTACAACCCCAACAAGCAAGCTTGTTGGTTTGGGCTCTTCCCGTTTCGCTCGCCGCTACTCAGGGAATCGAATTTTCTTTCTCTTCCTGCAGGTACTAAGATGTTTCAGTTCTCTGCGTCTACCTCTAATCAGCTATGTATTCACTGAAAAGTAATATCCTATAAAAGATATTGGGTTCCCCCATTCGGAAATCTCTGGATCATAGCTTACTTACAGCTCCCCAAAGCATATCGGTGTTAGTCCCGTCCTTCATCGGCTCCTAGTGCCAAGGCATCCACCGTGCGCCCTTATTCACTTAACCTTATCAACCTTACGGTTGGGTCTTGATCACTTCTTCTAGCGATAGAAGGTTAATCAATAAATAAGCAATTGAACTTATTAAAAAAACTCATTCAACGCGGTGTTCTCGGTTTGTTTTGATTCTTTTTACTTCAATATCCAGTTTTCAATGAACGAATCTGATAGCAAAAGCTATCAATGGAGCCTAGCGGGATCGAACCGCTGACCTCCTGCGTGCAAAGCAGGCGCTCTCCCAGCTGAGCTAAGGCCCCGAACTTATTTGATTGAGAGTAGACCTCTCAAAACTGAACAAAGTAAAGACGAAATGTGTATTTCCGTAATATTCCTTAGAAAGGAGGTGATCCAGCCGCACCTTCCGATACGGCTACCTTGTTACGACTTCACCCCAATCATCTATCCCACCTTAGGCGGCTGGCTCCAAAAAGGTTACCTCACCGACTTCGGGTGTTACAAACTCTCGTGGTGTGACGGGCGGTGTGTACAAGGCCCGGGAACGTATTCACCGCGGCGTGCTGATCCGCGATTACTAGCGATTCCGGCTTCATGCAGGCGAGTTGCAGCCTGCAATCCGAACTGAGAGAAGCTTTAAGAGATTTGCATGACCTCGCGGTCTAGCGACTCGTTGTACTTCCCATTGTAGCACGTGTGTAGCCCAGGTCATAAGGGGCATGATGATTTGACGTCATCCCCACCTTCCTCCGGTTTGTCACCGGCAGTCTCGCTAGAGTGCCCAACTGAATGATGGCAACTAACAATAAGGGTTGCGCTCGTTGCGGGACTTAACCCAACATCTCACGACACGAGCTGACGACAACCATGCACCACCTGTCACTTTGTCCCCGAAGGGAAAGCTCTATCTCTAGAGTGGTCAAAGGATGTCAAGACCTGGTAAGGTTCTTCGCGTTGCTTCGAATTAAACCACATGCTCCACCGCTTGTGCGGGCCCCCGTCAATTCCTTTGAGTTTCAACCTTGCGGTCGTACTCCCCAGGCGGAGTGCTTAATGCGTTTGCTGCAGCACTGAAGGGCGGAAACCCTCCAACACTTAGCACTCATCGTTTACGGCGTGGACTACCAGGGTATCTAATCCTGTTTGCTCCCCACGCTTTCGAGCCTCAGCGTCAGTTACAGACCAGAGAGCCGCCTTCGCCACTGGTGTTCCTCCATATATCTACGCATTTCACCGCTACACATGGAATTCCACTCTCCTCTTCTGCACTCAAGTCTCCCAGTTTCCAATGACCCTCCCCGGTTGAGCCGGGGGCTTTCACATCAGACTTAAGAAACCGCCTGCGCTCGCTTTACGCCCAATAAATCCGGACAACGCTTGCCACCTACGTATTACCGCGGCTGCTGGCACGTAGTTAGCCGTGGCTTTCTGGTTAGATACCGTCAGGGGACGTTCAGTTACTAACGTCCTTGTTCTTCTCTAACAACAGAGTTTTACGATCCGAAAACCTTCTTCACTCACGCGGCGTTGCTCGGTCAGACTTTCGTCCATTGCCGAAGATTCCCTACTGCTGCCTCCCGTAGGAGTCTGGGCCGTGTCTCAGTCCCAGTGTGGCCGATCACCCTCTCAGGTCGGCTATGCATCGTGGCCTTGGTGAGCCGTTACCTCACCAACTAGCTAATGCACCGCGGGTCCATCCATCAGTGACACCCGAAAGCGCCTTTCACTCTTATGCCATGCGGCATAAACTGTTATGCGGTATTAGCACCTGTTTCCAAGTGTTATCCCCCTCTGATGGGTAGGTTACCCACGTGTTACTCACCCGTCCGCCACTCCTCTTTCCAATTGAGTGCAAGCACTCGGGAGGAAAGAAGCGTTCGACTTGCATGTATTAGGCACGCCGCCAGCGTTCGTCCTGAGCCAGGATCAAACTCTCATAATAAAAGTTAGAACAATCTTACGATTGTTAAGCTCAATTTGTTTGCTAGCATATTGCTTGCTTGTTAAAAATGTTTGTTGTCTTGAATTGAATCAAGACGCCCTACACATTTGGTTCGTCTATTCTTTGTTCAGTTTTCAAAGGTCTACGTTACCTCGCAGCAACTTTTATATCATAACAAACTTTCGTTTGAATGTCAAGAACTTTTTTGAAAAAGTTTTTTTAAGTTGTTTTGCTCGGTCGTTGTTGCCTGTTGCGACAACTTCTATATCTTATCATCTCGTTTGTTATTTGTCAACAACTTTTTTGTTGTTTTTTCAAACTTTTTTCGAGAGATTTGAAATCAAGAATTGTTATTTAATTATTGATTTCTGAATCGCTCAGCTGTGTGACTCGCCTTGCGACATGTAATAATATATCAAGATTTTGATGTTTGGTCAACACTTTTTTTCAAAAAAATTAAAAGAAGTTTTCAATCTGTTTTCATTCTTTTCAATTATTTCGTTTTTAAACTTTTTAAATCCTAATTGTCTATCAAAACAGTTTAATTCCTTACTAAAAATCGAACAATTCGAATCATATATTTGAAATAGTTCGATTAACTTTTTTACGTCCAACATAAAAAAAGAAAGAATCTGTTCGATTATCGACAGATTCTTTCTTTTTTGTTTAAAACATTGGGACACCTTCAATATGATATTTTGACCAAATCGTTTTTAATTCTGCAGGTGCTACCCATGTATAGTCTTTATCCATTTCATTTTTAAGTGCTTGTTCATCCATCTCGAAGACAAACAGCGGAACATTTTCTTTATTGATATGCGCGTTAGTTAATTCTACTAAGCTAATTGAAGTAACGTCCAATTGAACCTCTTCTTTGAACCATTGTAGCATACTAGCTAAACCCGTCATCTCATCAGAAACTTTTGCCATCGCAAACTCAATCGCTTCACCTATTGGATGCATCAAAAATTTTTTACTACCATCGTTTAAGTTCAGTATGATTGTTCCAGCGACCTTTTTGTTAGACACGACATCCACCTCAATTAATTTTTAGATTCACTAACAAAAGAAATTGTAACACACTTTCTGAAAAAATACAGAATTATTTTTCAAGCAATTTATCCATTGCTTCATCAATCCATTCTGGAAGTTCTTTGTCTAAGGTTGCAAAGCCAATTTTTTTATTCTTATCCGTAAAATATTTTTTGCGTCGATGGTTCACTGAATGAACTTTGTCTTCAAGGGTCCGTAAAGATAAGCTAATCTTTTGAGAATATTCATCAACATCAATAACTTGAACGGTTACTTTTTGTCCAACGGTTAAGAGTCCATGGATATTTTTAGTAAAGCCAGCTTGTACTTCCGAAACATGAATCAGTCCTTGTGTTTCTTCGTCTAAAGAAACAAATGCGCCATATGGTTGAAGTCCGGTAATTGTGCCAGAAAGTACCATACCAATTTTGTACTTCATCAAATTTCCTCTTTTCATACGATAAATTTCTTTTTCCGTTTCTACTCATTTAAAATAATAGCATTTTTTCAACGTTTGTGCATTATTTCTTCCCTAGTTGTTAAAACTATTGTTTCATCTTTCAAGCAAAATCTACTATACTATAGGAAGCAAGACTTTATATAGAAGAAAAGGAGTTATCTTATGTTTAATTTTAATGAAACCATTGATCGTCGCCACACGAATTGTGTTAAATGGGACACCGTTGAAACGAGTTACCACGAAAAAGATTTACTACCTTTATGGGTTGCTGATATGGATTTCAAAGTGCATCAGCCCATCCTTGATGCCTTGTCACAAGTTATTGAACAGGGCATTCTAGGATATGCAGTTGCACCTAATGAACTGTATCAAGCAATTCAAGCTTGGCAACGGCAACACCATCAATTGATTGTTGAAAAAGAAGAAATTTTGTTTAATAGTGGCGTGGTACCCAGTTTGGCCACAGCCGTTCAGGCTTATACAGCGCCTGCGGATTCTGTCATGATTTGTGATCCAGTCTACCCCCCTTTTGCAGATGTCGTAAAACAAAATGAGCGTAGACTTGTGCGACATTCTTTAATAGAAGTTAACGGACATTATGAAGTTGATTTGGTTAAAATGGAACAACAGATAATCGAAGAAAAGGTGAAGCTGTTACTTTTTTGTAATCCCCATAATCCTGGAGGACGTGTTTGGACAAAAGAAGAATTGCTAGCAATTGGCCGTTTATGCCAAAAACACCAAGTAACTGTGGTTAGCGATGAAATTCATCAGGATTTGATTTTTAAACCGCATACCTTCACTTCCTTCACTGTCGCTGATGAAGCATTTAAGGAATTCACTGTTACCTTAACAGCGGCAACGAAAACCTTTAATTTAGCGGGGATTAAAAATTCAATGCTGTTCATTCCTAATGAAAAACTACGGCAGTCTTTCGTATCTTTACAAGACAAAAATCATCAAGGCGGTATCAATACTTTTGGCTACGTGGGAACGGCAGCTGCCTATCAAACAGGGGAAGAATGGCTAACGGCGTTACTTGATTATTTAAAAGAAAATATTGATTTTGCCCTTTCCTTTTTCCGTGAAGAGATGCCTGGCGTTCATGTAATGGAGCCTGAAGGAACCTATCTTTTATGGTTAGACTTTAGTTCTTATTCACTAACGGATCGAGAACTTCGCGATACCTTAATTCACAAGGGAAAAGTGGTCTTAAATCCAGGAATTAGTTTTGGTCCCCAAGGTTCTCAACACATGCGTTTAAACTTAGCTTGTTCAAAAGAAACTCTCGAAGAAGGCCTTTTACGCATCAAAAAAGCCTTTAATTAAAAACAGCTGTCCTAGTTTTTAGGACAGCTGTTTTTAATTCTTTCTTTTGCGTTTAGCTAAATAAACTCTGACGAACCAGATACCTGAAAATAGAAGTAAAATTTCTCCAATGATTATTGTATAAAATCCTGGTTCATGAACGATTCCTTGCTGATCTACATACGTAAAAAACGTTCCTATAAACGGGAGTATTACTGCAAGCAAAGCCAAGGCAATTGGATATCTGTATTTTTCTAACAAATTCGCTTCCTCTCCTTCTATTCTTTAACTCAGTATCCTATAAAGACTTCATTAAAAAAAGTGATTTGGATGCTTTTTAAAAAAAGTTAGTTGTTTTAAGAAAAAAATAAAGAGTACCAACGAATTTGTCCCTCGTTGGTACTCTCTTTTTCGATTGGTTAAACTTATTCACCAATGATTTCAACTGTATCCATCACGACATCAAATGTTGGACGGTCTTGGGCATCCCGTTGGACTCCGCCAATTTCATCTACTACATCCATGCCATCAACAACATGACCAAAAACAGTATGACGGAAGTCTAACCAAGGTGTTCCGCCTTGTTTGTAAGCTTCAATAATTTCTTCTGGAAAACCAGCATCTTCTAACTGACTCATCATTTGAGCTGGAACATTTTGATTAGTAACAACAAAGAATTGGCTACCATTTGTGTTAGGACCAGCATTTGCCATTGACAATGCGCCACGCAAATTGAAAACATCCCGAGAAAATTCATCCTCAAATGCTTCTCCATAAATACTTTCGCCGCCCATTCCTGTTCCGGTTGGGTCACCGCCTTGAATCATAAAATCAGGAATCACACGATGGAAAATAACGCCATCATAGTAGCCCTTTTTCGCTAATTCAACAAAATTTTCAACCGTTTTAGGCGCTTGTTCTGGGAATAATTGAACAGTGATGTCGCCTCGGTTTGTTTTAATGACCGCTTTTGGGCCTTTAGCATTTTCTAAATCTAATTGTGGAAATTGTGACATGAGAATGTCCTCCTAGATAATTATTTTATAGTTCCATCATATCGAAAAATGCTGAAAATTGCTATGATCTTTTTCCAATGATTAAAGAATGCTTTGATTCGTTAGCCAAACTTGCTTTTTTCGAAAAGCCGTGCTATTTTGTGAAGTGTTCGCAAAACGATCAATAGTTGTCTCAACCCTAAATGAATTAGGAGGAATTTTCAAATGTCTGATGAAAAAGATATTTATGATTTAACGATTATCGGCGGCGGTCCTGTTGGATTATTTGCCGCTTTTTATGCGGGGATTCGTAAAGCGAAAACGAAAATCATTGATAGCCTGCCACAATTAGGTGGTCAGCTAACAATGCTGTATCCCGAAAAATATATTTATGATATTCCTGGATTCCCTGCTATTAAAGCCGGTGAGTTAATTGCCAATTTGGAAAAACAGATGCAGCCATTTCAGCACGATGTTTGTTTGGAAGAAGAGGTCACACACCTTGCACAGGAAGCAGATGGACTTCTGCGCTTAGACACAACTAAAGGCACACATTATTCTAAAACGGTTATCTTTGCGATTGGTAACGGCGCTTTCCAACCTCGACGTTTAGCTATCGAAAATGTTGAAGCCTTTGAAGGTGAGTCAATCCATTATTATGTGACTGACATGAAAAAATTCGCTGGCAAAAAAGTTGCGATTGCTGGTGGCGGCGATTCTGCAATTGACTGGGCTTTAATGCTAGAAAACGTCGCAGAAGAAGTATCTATTATCCATCGTCGCCCACAATTTCGCGGCCATGAACATAGCGTGGAACAACTGGAAAAATCTAGTGTTTCTATCAGAACTCCTTATATCATTAGTGATATTTTAAAGGAAAACGAAACGTTCACAGGCATCCAATTAACGGAGACAAAAGGCGACCAAACATTGGACCTCCCTCTGGATGATTTAATTATCAATTATGGCTTCACCTCTTCTTTAACACACCTCAAAGAATGGGGATTAGACGTTTCTAGAAATGCTATTAATGTTCATTCCGATATGTCAACTAACATTCCTGGCGTATACGCTGTAGGGGATATCTGTTCCTATGAAGGAAAAGTGAAATTAATCGCTACGGGCTTTGGTGAGGCACCTACTGCCGTAAATAATGCCTTACATTACTTACGGCCCGATGCTCGACGTCAACCAGTTCATAGTACAAGTTTATTTGAAAAAGGCGTACCTAAATAAGGTTAGCGCCGGACTTTAGCAGTTTTTAAGCCAAGGACAAAAATCTATTTTGGATTTTTGTCCTTGGCTTTCTGCTTTACTGAAAAGCCTTTCTTTTTCTCTTTTAAATTTATTTTTGATACAATAAAAAGTGCTAGGAGGAAGAAAGATGAACCAACCAATTATTTATTTAAATGAAGCATTCAACGAAGAACAAATGGAACAAGTGAAAGCTGTGGCGCCCAATTATCTAGTCAAAACATCTACCGATCATTTATCCTCTGCTGAAGAAGAGGCCATTGAAATTATGTTAGGCTGGCATAAAGAAATTGGTCCGCGTTTATTGGCCTCTGATACTAGTCACCTAAAATGGATTCAGCTAATTTCTGCTGGTGCTGATTATATGGATTTTGATAAATTAAGAGAAAAAGGTATTCTGTTGTCTAATGGTAGCGGAATTCATAGTGTTTCTATCTCAGAACATGTTTTAGGCGTTTTATTAGCACATACCCGCGGACTGCAAGAAAGTATCCAACAACAAATGCAACACACATGGGATCAAGCAGCCCCTTCCTATCAACAACTTTCTGGGCAAAAAATGTTAATCGTAGGCACGGGGCAAATCGGACAACAATTAGCTAAATTTGCTAAAGGTTTAAATCTTCAAGTTTATGGCGTGAATACCTCTGGACATGTGACGGAAGGTTTCATTGAATGCTACTCACAGAAGAATATGAGTAAAATTATCCATGAAATGTCCATTGTTGTGAACATTCTTCCTTTGACTGAAACAACAAAACATTTATACAATCAGGCGCTTTTTGAAAAAATGGCTCCTGAAACAATTTTCGTAAATGTTGGTCGCGGCGCCTCAGTAGCAACGAACGATTTGATAACTGCCTTAAACAATAAAACCATTGCTTTTGCTGCCTTAGATGTCTTTGAAGAAGAACCTCTTCCCGAAGATAGCCCTTTATGGGAGATGCAGAATGTTTTATTAACACCTCATATTTCTGGCATGACACCGAAGTTCAAATCAAAATTACTGGCGATTTTTATTCCAAACTTAAATCAATTTGTGACGGATCAAACCCTCGTCAAAAACCAAGTTTCCTTAAAAAAAGGCTATTAAGTCAAAAAAGGCCTTCAACCATCTTTCAAGTAATTGCATGGTTGAAGGCTTTTTTGCTATTTTTTTACCAGATAACCTTGAAGTTATCATTTGTCGACGCTTGAATGATTGGATGTTTTTTTAAATATTCTGCAATCAGTTCCGTCATATCAATTTGGATTTCTCGAATAATTTTTTCAGGTTGGAACATTTGATAGTTTCCGCCACCGACTGCTCGGTATTGATTTGTCACGATTTCCAAAACATCTTCTGCTTGCACTGCTTTGCCATGATAATTAAGTTTCGTCACTCTTTCACCAAACGGTTGTCTTAAATCAAGCGTATACTCAATGCCTTCATACATATCATAATTATAGTATTGTGGTTTTGGATCGACATATTTCGGGTTAAAAATTGGTTGGCCTTTTTCTAACACAAAATAAGTAGCGCTTTGTTCTAGCGCTTCACGGAGGTCTTGTCCAGTGACACGCAATACAGCCAAGGTATTTGGATAAATGTAGTTGGTAATGATATCGCGCATCGTAATTTGGTTATTAAACCCTTTGCCTTCATTGTTAAAAAGTGCAGTCCCTGAAATATCTGTTCCGCTTGAAGCCATTTGGACGTTATTAATAAATTCTATATATGGATGTTCTTTGAGGCGTACGGCATTCGGATCTTGAATCGTCATGTCCCCTTCCACATTTCCTACTGGTTGGTCAAGCCACTCTTCTACCTCGTCATGTAACGCTGTTGTCAAAGCTAAAATTTCTGCATCTGGTTGTTCGTCTCCAACAGGATGAATAGCTGCGTCACTTTCAATAACGCGATAGCCTTTAGCCATAGGTTCAATTTCTAAAGTAATTTCTCCAACAAAAGCTCCTCGAAAACCTGGTTGAATCACGGGTATCCCATTCAGTTTTGTAGCAATTTCTCGATGTTGGTGACCAGTGACTAAGGCATCAATCCCAGGAACTTTTTCCAATAAATCATAGCCTTCATTTTCTCCTGTTAGTAATTCCGTGGGTTCCCCTGTTTCTAAATCTTTTTCAAACCCGCCATGGTAAGCGACAACAACTAGATCCGCTTCTTCCCGTAATTTTGGCACGTATTCTGCCGCTGTTTCAACAACACTTTTAAACGTTAAATCTTTGACTGTTGCCGGCTGCTCCCAATGAGGAATATATTGGGTCGTCACGCCAAGGATGGCTACTTTAACCCCTTGTTTTTCTATGATGACATACGGCTGACCGAAATAAGGTTGTCCATCCTTACCAAGAATATTGGCAGCTAAAACTGGCTGTTGATAACTGGCAATCGTTTCCTTTAAATAATCTAATCCGTAATTAAATTCATGGTTGCCTAAAATACTAACATCATACTTCATTTGATTAATAATCTTAGTGATGGCAGCCACTGAATGTGTTTCTGCTTTTCTTACGTAGTAACTAAGTGGCGAACCTTGAATAAAATCCCCATTTTCAATTTGAAAAACTGGACCTTTGGCAGACGCACGTAACTTTTTCAGCATGGTTGCTGCTTTTGCGGTTCCAAAAGGCAAATCCATCTTTTTTTCACTATAACTTGTCGACATAATATATCCATGCATATCACTTGTTGCTAAAATTTTTATTTGCATTTTGTTTCTCTCCTTCTTCCGCCCAAAAGAACAGGAAGGTTAGAACACGAGCCATAACGACTCAGATCCCAACCTCCCACGTCTGTTTATTTATTGATTATTGGTTCCATGCTTGTTCAAATTGTGACGTTGCATCTTTCAATAATTTTTTCGTGTCTTTATTTGATGAAGCAAAAATACTTTCCATAATTGTCCGCATTTCATTATAGGCTGAATCAGCATTTTCTTCTACTGGGATAGCGAATAAATCTTTTACTGCGTTTTCAAGTTGTGCAGGTACTTTGGTAGTCTTAGAATTTTTGTACTCGTCACTGTGTAAAACAGATTCTAAAATTGGCATATAACCTGTTTGTTGTGCCCAGTACAATTGTGAATCAGGCGTTGCTAAGAATTTCATGAATTCAAATGCCGCTGTCCGTTGTTCTGGCGTAGCACTATCGAACATATAAATATCTGTTCCTTGTTGTAAGTTGATTTTTTCAGGACGTGGTGCAACACCGTATTCATAGCCACCAGCTTCAGCATCTTTTTGAACAAAACCAGCACCAGCAATACTACCGACAAACATTGCTACTTTTTTGTTTGCAAATGGGCCAGATAAATATTTATCTGAACCAGCTGTGCGGAAGTAACCTGCTTCGATACCATCACGGTAATAGTCCACGACTTCTTGTGAATCTTTGCTTGTTAAATCTAAGTCTTTATTAAAATCAACGCCTTTGTTTTTCATTCCAATTGCGTAATAGTTATTTAACGAGTCAAAACCAGCACCAACGACTTCTTTGTTGGATTTTTCGTAAATTGTTTTAGAAGCTTCTTTTAATTCCTCTAATGTTTTCGGTACTTCAACACCATATTCTTTCAACAAATCAGCATTATAGAATAACATTTCTGTCGATTTATTAAATGGAATGCCGTATTGTTTGCCGTCGATTTTGGCGCCGTCTAACAATACTTCACGAATTGGCTCTGCATCTTTCCAGCCGATTGTGTCATCATCCATATATGGTTTTAAGTCCACTAACATTTCATCTTGTGCAGCATTCCATAACCAGCCTGGGTACGCTTGCGTAATTGTTGGTAAATCTTTTGGTGAAGTTAAAGTCGAATTGATTTTGGCTTGTAAATCAGGGTAAGCAGATTGATTTTGTAATTCCACTTTAATTTTTGGATTTTCTTTCATGAAGTCTTTCGTTAATTTTGTTAACGCTTCTTCTTGAACCCCATTCATTGCATGCCAGAAAGTGATTGTCGTATCTTCCTTCACTTCTTTCACAATATCGTTTGATTCTTTGGCCCCATTACCGTTACCACAAGCCCCCAATGCGAAAATAGCTGCGGTTGCTAACACTGTTGTTGCTAGAGTTTTGAACTTCATTTTTTTCTCTCCCTTAAAAAAATTTATAAAACAATTTGCTCGCCACGTTCTGGCAATATTCTTTCACCATACGGGTTTTCCAGTTTTTCTGGTTTTAACGTATGGATTGGAACCAATACTTGAGGTTCAATCAATGCAATAATTTTATCCAGATCTTCTGGAATTGCATGTCCTGAACAAGCTAAGCGGACAAAAGTAATGTCTTTTTTAGCCAACAAATCTAAAAACACGCGATACTGTGGATCAAAGTCCCCTAACGGTTGTGCATCACTGTGAATGTATAAACTACCTTCTTGGAGGTTGTCAAACTGGTTCACAACTTGCCACAAATAGTCTGTTTTGTCCTTTAGTAACGTGTCATACGGGATTTCTAACGCTGGATTCAATTCTGGTATTTTACCAGATTCAGCATAATAATAACGAACTTCTATTCCAAATACTTCAAGTAACAACGCAGCCATATTTGCTTCTAAAACGACTGTACGAGGTGACTTTTCAATAATCTTAGCAAAACGTTCCACGTTTGCTGGATAACCATTAAAGGTAATTTGTCGATTCGGGTTTTCTAGTTCTAAACGAACCAAGTGCTGAACAAGATCTTCTTCACTGACCACCGCTATTTGGGCTGGATCTGGTTCACGTTCTGGGAAGCTAATGCTTACGCCTTCCATCATTAATAATTCAGTATGTTTGGCTTTTTCACAAAAAGCCAAAGTCTCTTCACGATTATGGCCATGTAAACGTAAATCACCTGTGTATGTGATAAAATGGTCGGGCGTGCGAATCAGTAGTGCCGAAGCACCATACGCATCATGATCAACAGGTACGATTTCCACTGAAATTTCGCCAACTTTAATCACATCGTTCTTATTAAGACCAATCATTTCTCGGGTAAAATTCTTTTCTTCAAACGGTGATGGAATCAAAAAATCACCTTTGCGATTTAAACTATTTAGAATCATCTTCGTTTCTTTTAATGTGTACAAAGGAACAGCTGGGTCTAAATAATTAATCATGCGCGAATGATCTAAATGGGCATGAGATAAGAAAACAGCTGTGTGTTGATACTCTTTGTCTTCTGCACCATGATATTCATAACCTAAACGTGGATCATATAAGTCTTTTAATTCTGGCACTAAACGATTATTAATTAAGGTTTCAATGTGATCATCGGGCAAATCTAATTCTGGTCGAAATTCTGTACCAAAATCAAAGAAGATATGGGCATCTTTATACGCCACTTCAATCACGGTTCCTCCAATTGTTAAAATGCCACTGTGAAAAGTCACAGTTGTTTTAGCCTTTGATTCCATTTTTTGCAACTCCTCTGATAATTTCTTTTCTGAAAATCAAGTAAATAATTAAAATTGGAATAACGGTTAATGTTGCAGCAGCCATTTGTAAATGTACGTCACTACCGCTCTCTGTCGCAAAGGCCGATAGTCCATTATTCAATAGACGGTATTTTTTCTCGTTCGTCACCAACAATGGCCACAAGAAAGAATTCCAACTAGAAATAAATGTTAAAATCCCTACTGTTACTAACGCTGGTTTTGACATCGGTACTAAAATACGCCAAATATATTCTAAATCACTAGCGCCATCAATCTTGGCAGCCTTATAAAAAGTATCAGGAATGCCTTTTAAATAACCGTTTAAATAGTAAATATAAAAAATACTCGTTAAAAATGGAATAATTAAGGCGCTGTAAGTATTTAACAAACCTAATTGCGCAATTGTTTGATAATTGGTAAAAATAATAGATTCATACGGAACCATTAATAACGAAATCATCAAAGCAATGACCACATTTTTAAAACGGAACTTCAAACTCGTTAACGCGAATGAAGCTAAAACGGCGGTGACTACCGTAGCAATCGTTGTAACGCCTGAAACAAAGACTGTGTTCAAGAAATACCGAAGAAATGGTGCTTTTTGAAAGACCTCTGTGTAGTTTTGCCATTGTGGTTGTTTTGGAAACATGGTTGGCGGCATGCTGGTCGCTTCAGAGTAACTCATTAAACCAGCTAAAATCATATAGACAAATGGAAATAACGTAATAACGGCTAAAATGCCTAAGAAAACAAATGCGATAATCGTTAAAACTTTTTTCATTGGTTTATTGCCCCACTTTCTTTAAGAGTTTATTTTGTAAGAAAGTGACCACTAAAATAATCACAAATAAAATCACTGTGGCTGCCATCGCAATTCCGGGACGTCCTGCAATGTGGAATTTGTCATAAATATAGTACACTGCGGTTGTGGCACTATTGGCAATCCCCGCACGGCCACCGAATAAAGCATAAACTTGTGTATAAACTTTAAAGGCGCCAATTAAATTGACGGTTAATAAAAAGGCAATGGTCGGGACTAGCTGTGGAAACGTAATACGTCGAAAAATTTCGCCGTTTGAGGCGCCAAACATTTTCGCTATTTTAAAATGTTCTTCATCAATATTTCTCAACCCAGCCAACAAAATAATAATATTAAATGCTAAACTCGTCCAAACCCCAAAAATAATCAATGTCGGCATACTCATTTGAACATTATCTAGCCAGTTGACAGAAGGAATGCCGAAAAATCCTAAGACGTAATTGACAATTCCATAATCGCCATTAAAGAAGTAACGGAAGACAATCCCAATGGCAATCGTACTCGTTACATAAGGCATAAAGAAAATCGTTTCAAAGAAACTCTTATGTTTAACTTTTTCAAAGATAATCCAAGCAATTGCTAGGGAAATTATCAAGGCAATCGGTACCACTGCAAATGCATAGAGCGCTGTATTTTTTAACGCTTTATAAAAGATTGGATCATTCAATACACGTTGATAATTTTCTAAACCAGCGTAACGTTGGTTAATTAAGGAACCTTTTTGGAAGCTCATCCACAAAGAACGAAACAGCGGATAAACGCTAAACAGTAAAATAATTCCTAATGATGGCAGAAGGAAGAGCCATGCTTTTGGTTGATTTTCTGGATTGTATTTTTTCATTAGTAAACCCGGTCTCCCGCTTCGTTAAAGATAAATACTTTTTTATATGAAAAATCAAAAGATAAAGTGTCTCCTTCTTCAATCGCTTCTTCTACACTTACAATTGATTTCACTTGTTCATTTCCTAATGTAAATCGTAAAATACGTTCTCGACCAATCAATTCGACTAAATCTGCAGTTGTGGTAAAGAGACCTGTTTCAGTTGGCACCACATCTTCTGGACGAGAAGCAAACGTATATTTCCCATCAGTCATTGGCATTTTAAAGCGTGCTTGCTCAAAACGCTCAAGCGGAATTTCAAAACTTTCGTGGTACATTTTGCCGTCTTTCACTTCAACAGACAATAAATTAATAATTGGGTTACCTATGAACTGAGCAACAAATAAGTTATTTGGTTCTAAGTAAAGGTTTTGAGGTTCATCATTTTGTTGAATAACCCCTTCGTTTAATAAAATAATTTTATCACTAATTGATAGCGCTTCCTCTTGATCATGCGTTACAAAGATGGTTGTAATGCCAACTTCTTTCACCAAGCGACGGATTTCTTCACGAATTTTCAAACGCAAACGTGCATCCAAGTTACTTAAAGGCTCATCTAATAATAAAACATCTGGTTTTTGAACTAACGCCCGGGTAATCGCAACACGCTGTTGTTGACCACCAGAAAGTGTGCCTGGCTTTTTATGACTTAACTCTTCAATATTCGTCAGTTTCATATATTCTTCGGCAATAGCTTGTGCCTCTGCCTTAGGAATTTTCTTACTCCCTACCGTCAAAGGAAACATCACATTTTCTAGAACAGTCATATGTGGATATAAGGCATAGTTTTGAAAAACAAACCCAATGTTCCGATCTTTTGGTGCTGTTTTGACAACCGATTGCTGTCGAAACTGAATATCTCCATCACTTGGATGTAACAAACCTGCAATTAAGTTTAAAATCGTGGATTTACCACACCCACTTGGTCCTAACAAACAAACCAAGTCCCCCTGCTCAATCGTAAAATTGACCGATTTTAACGCTTCAAACCCATTATCGAATACTTTTTTCAAGTCGATAACTTCTATCATGACCCAACCTCCAAAAAAACATTTAATAGCATACTTTTTGATTTTAACATTTATTTCTTACAACCGCGAGAGCAAACCTGTTTCATTAAGATAAAAATAGGTAAAGTTAATGTATTTTTTATGTAAAAAATGTTGTTTTTCTGAAAAGCTTGTTCATATTTTTTTAACATATAACAAAAAAGCAGAGAAAAATTCTCTGCTTTTTTGTTTATTTTTTAGAATCTTTTTCTGATTCCTTTACAATATAAATTGGTCGTTTTTTCGTTTCTAAGAAAATTTTGCCGATATATTTACCAATAATTCCTAAACATAATAGTTGCAAACCACCTACAAAAAGTACAATACAAACCATTGAAGGCCAGCCACTTGTTGGATCACCATTGACTAATGTTCGAAAGATAATCACTAACATTGCTAGTGCAGAACCAATACATGAAAAGGCACCAACGTATGAAGCAATATTCAATGGTGTTTCTGAAAAATTGACAATCCCATCAATTGAATAACTTAATAGACTCCAGAAAGACCAAGAGGTTTCTCCAGCAATTCGTTCTCGATTTTTAAATTCAATATATTCTGTTTTAAAGCCGACCCAACTAAAAATTCCTTTTGAAAAACGATTATACTCAGATAACTCTAAAATCGCGTCGACCATTTGGCGGGTCATGACACGAAAGTCACGGGCACCATCCACCATTTCCGTCTCAGCAATTCGATTAATGAGTTTATAGAACATCCGTGCAAAAAAGCTACGAATGGGCGGTTCGCCGTCTCTTGTTATGCGGCGTGTTCCAACACAATCTAAATCTGTACTGGTTTCAATCATCTCAATCATTTGAGGTAATAACTCAGGCGGATCTTGTAAATCAACGTCCATGACTGTCACTAGATCACCGGTTGCTTCTTTTAAGCCAGCATATAAGCCCGCTTCTTTCCCAAAATTGCGTGAAAAAGAAAGATAACGTACCTTCTCTGGATGCTCGTGATAAAGCTGTCTTAAAACGGCTAATGTCTTATCTTTTGAGCCATCATTCACAAATATATATTCTACTGAATGAGGCAGTTGCTGGCTAATTTTTTCTACTTCTTCAAAAAACAGCGGAATCGCTGCTTCCTCATTATAACAAGGGACAACAATTGATAACATTTTATTTCCTCCACACTTCAGTTAATTATCATTATACCATATAATAGCCTTATTAAATAACGATATCCAACTAAAAATAACTTAAATAGAAAGAACCTGAGAAAAATCTAAAACGATTTTTTCTCAGGTTGACTAGCGGTTAAATGAAAGCAACAGAAATAGTCCTACGCACTACTTCAGCCTCTTCTGTTTAGCACTAAAATTATTTTGTTAAATCTTCTTGGTTTGCTTCAAATTGATAACGCGGTTCATCATTCTTTTCATCATAATCAACAATCAAATCATACCCCTTAAAGAACCAATCATCTGTTTCTTCAATAAAATAGGTAATCCCATCTAGGTTCTCTTTAATCATTGGCTCATCTGGCGCTTCTACAGACATCGCAATGGAAAAACCGTCATGAACAGGTGTTTTTCCGTAAATTTTTCCGAAAAAACGAATGCCTGTCTCAGGCTGAACCCCGGTTTCTTCTTTAAACCATTGTTGGGCTTTCGGTGTCACTTCTAATTTCATTCTTTGTTCCTCCTTCACATCTCTGTCGCCATTTATTGTAGCACAGCGCAGTGCTTTTAGAGAATAAAGTGCTTAGCCATTCATTTTTTCATCTAATAAATCAACATCTGCGGTATCACCGATAACTAATAAATTGTCGTTTTCTCGAACAATTTCAGAAGCATCTGGCGAAGCAATTACTTCTGTTTTCGAGCGGCGAATCGCTACCACAGTTAAACCAAATCGTTGACGGAAATTTAATTCTGCTAAGGTTTTATTGTAAAATTTAGGATTGGTGACCCGAACCTCAGCTAATGAAAATTCGCTAGATAATTCAATATAATCTAAAATATTGCGTGAAACAAGTTTGTGAGCAATTCGAATACCCATATCCCGCTCTGGGTGAACGACCATGTCTGCCCCAATTTTATCTAAGACACGGGCATGATATTCATTGACTGCTTTGGCTAAGACATTGGGAACCCCCATCTCTTTAACCATTAGTGTCACTAAAATACTCGCTTGAATATCTTCACCAATCGCCACCACTACGTGATCAAAATTCCGAATCCCTAAAGAACGCAACGTCATTTCATCTTGGGCGTTAGCCACCACTGCATGCGTTGCAATATTCATATATTCATTGACACGGTCTTCACTGCTGTCAATGGCCAAAACTTCTTGACCAGCTTCCACCAAAGTTTGGCATATGCTGCCGCCAAAACGTCCTAAACCAATAATTGCAAAATTTTGTTTCATTTCTTCTGACCGCTCCTGTCTGTTCGTTAAAATTAGTATAACAAATCCATAAATAAATTCCTAGAAGGATTTCCTAGAATTTATTTATGGATTTATCTGATATTTATTTGGCTAAACCGTGTTGAAATGCATAAATCGCCGCTTGGGTCCGATCATCCACATCTAGTTTTGCTAAAATGTTTGAAACATGTGTTTTAACTGTTTTCAAAGTGATAAAGAGTTCATCAGCAATTTCCTGATTACTTTTACCTTGTGCAATCAGCATTAAAATTTCGTGTTCTCGGTTTGTCAAATCTTCGTGTAGCACCGGCTCTTGTTTTTTTGTTAACCGTTCCATCATCTTATGCGTCACTTCAGGTTCCAACACACGCTCTCCGCGATAAGTCGCCCGAATCGCATCAGCAATCTCATGTGCTGTTGATGTTTTTAATAGGTAGCCCGCTGCACCAGCTTCAATTGCCGGATACACTTTTTCATCATCAATAAAACTCGTCACAATAATAATCTTGGCTTCTGGCCAATCTTTCAAAATCGCTTTTGTTGAATCAATGCCGTCCATTTCTTCCATTACCAAGTCCATCAAAATAACATCTGGACGTAGTTCCAATGCTTTTTCATAGCCAATCTTACCGTTTTCTGCTTCGCCTACGACTTCTATATCCTCTTGAATAGATAAATATGATGAAACGCCTAAACGGACCATTTCATGGTCATCCACTAACATTACTTTGATCACTTGCAGTTTCCTCCTTTATGACAGGAACTTTAATTTCAACGCTGGTTCCCTGCCCTTTAAAACTAATAATTTTAACTGTACCGCCCATGCCGACAACACGTTCTCGAATATTATTTAAGCCATAACTACCGGCCTTATTACTTTGTTCCTTCATATCAAAGCCGACACCATCATCAACAATGCGCAATAAAACATTTTTATCGACTTGGTGTAAGTATACCTCTAATTCTTTTGCTTTGGCATGTCTTAAGGTATTTGAAAGTAATTCCTGAACAATTCGGAAAAGATGATCCTCAATGCTGCTATTTAAATGAACATCTTCAACATCCCAAATCAATTCAATTTTAATTTTTGTTTGTAGTTCTTTCAATAATTGTTCAATGCCTTTACGCAAACTTTTCCCTTCTAGACTAATAGGACGCAAGTGTAATAGTAACGCGCGCATTTCCGATTGGGAGGCATTAATGATTTCTGCCACCATGGCTAGTTGTTTACGATATGGTTCAGGGGTTTCTGTTCGTTGTGCTTGTTCATTTAAGGCAGACAACATCATCATGGCTGCAAAAAGTTGTTGACTGACTGAATCATGCAACTCCCGTGCCAAACGATGCCGCTCGTTCTCTAAAATTTCTTCTTTTGTTTGCCCATCCATTAATTGCGGTCGACTGTTTAATAATTGCAATTCTTTAGACATCTCTAATAATTTGTTTTTAATCGACCAAATATCTTGTTCGACTTCGATTAGATAATGGTCTTGATTTTCACTAGTCATTGGTTTGTTTAAGACTGGACTTTCATAATTGCCATTGGCTAATAACCGAAGTTTTTCTTCAATCCGTCCATATTGGCCTTTTTGGACCAACGAAATCAGTAAAAAGGTCAATAAGCCTATTAGTAAGGATATAAGAACAATATGCACAATTAGTGGCAGATAAAAGACTTTTCTCTGAAGAAGTTCTAAGAGCCACCGGTTTTGTTTAATTGAATGAAAATATGAAAACAAGGTAATTAAAATAACAATAAAGGTGCTAAGGGACGCATATAATGAAATCATGCGTCTTGAAATCCGATCGGTCATACACGGATCACCTCAACATCTCCTACTAAAGTGTTCGTCATAATTTTCAAACGACGAAGATTGGTATCATAATCATTGCTGTAAATTTTTAATGATTCGTTTTTCAATTGATATTTTTCTTCTTCAAAACGCACTGTTCCGTAAAACGTTGAATGTTCTAACAAAATAGCTACACCTAACGGCACTAGAATTCGCGTGCGGCCAAAACCTTTACGAATAATAATAATATTATCTTCTTTCGGAAGTAGCGTATTGCCTAAATCAATAATAGTATCCCCAGAGATTAAATCAATATTGATGTCGTCCCATTCATAGATATTGTTGCCAATACGTTCGTTGGCAAACCAACGGCGTTTAAATCG
The DNA here is from genome assembly GCF_051712285.1 of Enterococcus sp. DIV1337a. Lineage (NCBI taxonomy): Bacteria > Bacillati > Bacillota > Bacilli > Lactobacillales > Enterococcaceae > Enterococcus > Enterococcus sp. DIV1337a. The sequence goes on from NZ_JBIOOP010000001.1 coordinate 2,184,701, forward strand.
TTTGCCATTTTTCGGTTCTTTGGCCGCCGTTTCCACCATAATCATTTGTTTTTTACGCCAAGGTGCTCGCTCAGCTATATCCACGCCTGAAATCTCAAAGCCTTTTAAGCCGATAAAGAGTACGCCAAAAATCAACATAAACCAAACAGCCGTGCTGTTCATTGCGCCAATGACAATAAAAACAATGCCAAGGACGAATTGAAAGTTGTTAAAATGTGTTTTAGATGCTTTCCTGGAAACATAGGCAACAAGTAAAACGCCAATTGTTAATAAAACAGCTAATCCAGGATTATGTACAATTTGCCATAACGCTAGAATAAAAAGTAATGCTTCTGCGACGATAAAAAAGCGCCAAGGGTTATTCATAGATTTGCCTCCTCCCTTATGTCATTTATTTTACTCGTTTATTTTATTTAATCATAGTGGTTTGCGCCTCAGGTTACCATAGGACTTTAGCCCTAAATGTCATAGATTGCGAAAGGACAGGCCTTAGAAGCTGCCTGCCCTACTCAATTATTTAGTTTGCTTCAACTTTGGTAATTTTAACTGTCATGTCGCCACCAGGTGTCGCAATAATTACTTGGTCGCCTAATTGTTTACCAATTAAGGCTTGCGCAATCGGTGAATCGTTAGAAATTTTACCAGAAAACGGATCGGCTTCGGCACTTCCTACGATTGTGTATTCCTCTTCTTCTCCATCAGGTAATTCTTGGAAAGTAACTGTTTTACCGATGGAAACTTCGTCTTGGTCAACGCCATCATTATCGATGATTTCTGCAAAACGAATCATATTTTCTAACGTTGTAATCCGTCCTTCAACGAAAGCTTGTTCATCTTTAGCTGATTCATACTCTGAGTTCTCTGAAAGATCCCCAAAGCTACGAGCGATTTTAATACGCTCTACGATTTCTTTACGTTTAATTGTTTTTAATTCTTCTAGCTCTTGTTCTAATTTTTCTTTTCCTTCAAGAGTCATTGGATATACTTTTTCTACCATGTTAATTCTCCTTTTTCGCTTAACGATACGTAGTTCTTGGTTGGTTATTGAAAAAAATTCCGCTTTCAATCCACAAAAGAGTACCACGCTTTTTCTAAATTGTAAATATAATTATTGAAATTTTGTGATTTTGCTAAATTTTATTTATATAAATTTCTAGTTGCTACTCTTTCACTCTGTTAAACAGATTGCTTTTTGAGTATCTAAAAGCTTGGTGAATCATGCAAAATTGATTCACCAAGCTCTTTTATGTTTTAATTTTATTCACTACTTGAATTATTGACATACTGATCTACTAACACTTGATGTTCTTCATATGTTTTTGAGAAGTATACTTTTCCTGTAGAAATATCTGCTACAAAGTATAAATAGTCACTTGGTGTCGGATTCAAGACTGCTTTAATTGACTCCTCACTTGGGCTATCTAACGGTCCTGGTCCATAACCAGTATTTTTATACAAGTTATAAGACGAGTCCACTTCCAAATCAGCATACGTCACAGTTTCTTTGTGTTCTCCTAGAGCATACAAAATAGAAATATCTGATTGGATTGGCATATCAGCAGCTAAGCGGTTAAAGAATACTTGCGCAATTTGTTTGCGGTCCGCTTCTTTGACTCCTTCTTTTTCAACCAGTGAAGCTAACGTTAAGACCTGCTGATTGGTTAAATTCTTTGCGTGAATTGTCGGCGTATATTGTTCCATTACCGTGTTCATTTTAGCAATCATCTGTTCGACAAATTCAGGAAGTGTTGCTTTTTTGTAGTAATCATAAGTTGCTGGGAACAAATAGCCTTCTAAGCGATAACGAACACCTTCTGCGGTTGCAGCACTTTCAAGTAAATCAGGATACTTAGCCTTCATTTGATTGAAGAAGTCTTCGTTTTTCATTAATGCAATGAAATCTGCTTTCTTGAAATCCGTATTTTTTTCAATGGCTTCGCCAATTTTATCTATATCGTAGCCTTCAGGAATCGTTACTTTGCCATCTGCGATTTTAGTTGGTTCTGGCGTGCCTCCTTCTTTTAGCATTTCACCAATTTCATCGAGTGTCATGCTTGGAGACATTTGATAATAGCCCGCTTGAAAATCTGTTAAGTTTTTAAATTTTACGTAGTAGTTAAAAACCATGCCGCTTTTAATAACGTTGCTTTCTTCTAAAACTGCAGCAATTTGCTTATTAGAAGATCCTTCTGGAATATGCACTTGAACAAGCTTCTTATTGTTCTTGTCTAGTGGTTGTAACCCAGCATCTACATATTTATAAAAAGTAAACCCAAAGATTGCCATCATTAAAACCAATACAGAAACTACAATTAACACAATACGACCGACTAAACGATCTTCTTTTTTACGTGTTTGTTTTTTTGTATTTGTTGGCTTTTCGTCTGTTTCAATCGGGGTTGGTTCTTCGACTGTCTGCGTTGTCTTGTCTTTCCCACGTCTTCGAGCAGCTCTAGAACCTGCACGTGTTTGTGTTGTGCGGCTCGCTGTTTCTTGTGATTCATCAGATGAAGGTTGGGGAGACCTATCATTTTTTTCAGAGGAATCAGGTTGATCGCCATCATTTCTGCCTTTTAAAGACCCAGTTACTTGATCTCTAAGCGAAGATTTGGGATCTTGGTTATTTTGGTTATCATTAGCCAAAACTAACCCTCCTTACTATTCTATCGTTTATGACTGAAACTATTATACATGAAACCTCTTTAAAATTAAATGTTTTTAATAAAAAGACCGTCATTCCCCGATAAAAAATTCATCATTGACAACGTTTAAAGCCTATGATGGCGCTTTTCTATTGAAACGATAATAAATCTTAAAATCCTTCTAAATTTTCGAAAATCCATTTTCTATTAAGGATTTTGCAGCAAAATAACGCCTAAGTCTTTAGGCGATTGCGCTAGGAATCTCGCTCCTGCCTCTTGTAATTCTGTCTCTTCGCCAAATCCATACAAAACACCTATACTATCTAAGCCATTTTGTCGGGCACCAAGAATGTCATGGTTGCGATCACCAACCATGATAATCGCTTCTTTGGTTGGGTCTAATTGAGCTTCCGTTAATGCATACTGAATCACATCTGCTTTTTTAGAGCGTTGACCGTCCATGCTCGCTCCATAGATGCCTGTGAAATAACGATCTAAATCAAAATGAGTAATAATCTTTTTAGCAAACTCTTCTGGCTTGGAAGTCGCAACGTATAACTTTGCTCCCGCTTCCTTTAACCTCGTTAACACTTCAGGAATCCCTGGATACACATGATTTTCAAACATGCCTTTTTTCTGATAATACTCTCGATAATAATCCACGGCTTGTTGCGCTGCTTCAGCTGAAGGCGCCACGTGCAAAAACGACTCGTATAAAGGCGGCCCTATGAAAGAACGTAACGTCTCCTCGCTAGGAGCTGGCCAGCCTAATTGTTCTGTTGCGTACAAAATAGAACGCATAATGCCGCTACCAGAATCCGTAATTGTGCCATCCAAATCAAATAAAATCGTTTGATACATCTTCACTTCACTACTTTCTAGCATTTTTTTCTAATTGATTCTTCAAAAATAAGATACGCAAAAGAAGCACATTTTTCAGCGCTTCTCTGCCTTTTTATTTATTTTGCTGTAAACGTATCTGGTTTTTTATCTGATTGCTGCATTTCATAAGCAATGGCTTCGACAATTCGGCGGCTAGCTTGACCATCCCCATATGGATTTTGTGCATGCGCCATCGCGTGGTAAGCATCAGAATCAGTCAACAATGTTTTAGCCTCTTGATACACTACTTGTTCGTCTGTACCGACCAATTTCAACGTTCCAGCCGCTACGCCTTCTGGACGTTCCGTGGTGTCTCGTAAAACTAAAACTGGCACACCTAAGGAAGGAGCTTCTTCTTGCACACCCCCAGAATCAGTTAAAATTAACGCACTTTTCGCTGCAAAATTTTGAAAATCTTTGACGTCCAATGGTTCAATTAAATGCACACGAGCTAATTCACCTAAATGTTCCGCTACTATTTCACGGACTTTGGGATTTTTGTGCATGGGGAAAATGACTTCAATTTCTGGATGTTCCATAACAAGTCGGCGAACAGCTTTAAATACATTTGCCATAGGCATGCCTAAATTTTCACGACGATGCATTGTAATTAGCACGATGCGTTGGGCTGTAGGGATTTTTTCCAATAAATCATTTTGATAGTGGGCCTCAACAGTGTACGCCATCGCATCAATCGCTGTATTGCCAGTCACATAAATATGTTCTTCCGGATGATTTTCTTTGATTAAATTGTCCTTACTTTGAGTGGTTGGGGCAAAATAAATATCAGTTAACACGTCTACCAGTTGACGATTCATTTCTTCTGGAAACGGAGAATATTTTTGCCAGGTCCGCAATCCCGCTTCCACATGTCCCACTGGAATCTGTTGATAAAAAGCAGCCAACGCAGCTGCAAATGATGTGGTTGTATCACCATGAACCAAGACAATATCCGGCTTTTCTGTCACAAGAACCTCAGTCAATAAATTCAAAACACGACTTGTAATATCTGTTAAGGTTTGCCCATCTTTCATGATATTTAAATCATGATTCGGTGTAATTTGAAAATCTTCTAACACTTGATCCAACATTTGGCGATGTTGCGCTGTTACGACTACTACAGAGTCAAATCCTTCACTTTGCTCTTCTAAAACTTTGATTAAGGGAGCCATTTTGATCGCTTCTGGCCGTGTTCCAAAAACCGTCATTACTTTAATTTTCTTCATCATTTTCCTCCTAAATTTATGTTAGTTTCGGATATTTTTGTTGGCGAAATTCTTCTGCTCGTTGAATATAATGTAAGGCGTTCGTATGATTACTGGCTATTTCTGCTGCCGTTAACGGACGGATAACCTTCGCGGGTCGACCAAATGCTAAAACATTTGGTGGGATAATTTTGCCTTCTGTCACTAAAGAGCCCGCACCGATCAGGCTGTTTTCTCCAATAATAGCATTATTTAGAATCGTTGAACCCATGCCAATCAAAGCCCCATCACCGATTTTACAACCGTGTAATATGCATTGATGGCCCACCGTTACATACTTTCCTACAATTGTCGGGGCATCTTCATCAACATGAATAATCGTACCATCTTGAATATTACTACCTTCACCAATGGTAATTGTGTTACTGTCACCTCTTAAAACCGACTGAAACCAAATATTACTATCCTTTGCTAGTTGTACGTTTCCATAGACATCTGCACTAGCAGCAATAAAATATTCTTTTTTCAAACTCTGTCACCTCTTTTCATTAAGTATAGACAAGAATTCCTCACTTTCATAGTAAAAAAGACAAGAAAAACGACTGTCTTTTCAGACAGCCGTTTTTTTATTCCTCATAGTCGCCTTCTTCAGCAAATTGACTATTGTATAGTTTTTCATAGAAGCCACCTTGTTCCAGCAACTCATGATGCGTACCTTTTTCAATGATTTCTCCTTGTTTCATAACAAGAATTAAATCAGCTTCACGAATAGTTGATAGGCGGTGGGCAATAACGAAACTCGTTCGTCCTTCCATAACACGATCCATTGCTTTTTGTATTAAGGCTTCCAAGCGTGTATCGACTGAACTAGTCGCCTCATCTAAAATCAAAATTTTCGGATCAGAAATTACCGCTCGGGCAATGGTCAACAATTGTTTTTGACCAAGGGAAACGTTATCTCCCTCAGAATTGATTTCCATTTCGTACCCGTCTGGCATTGTCCGAATGAAGTGATCCACATTGGCCGTTTTCGCTGCATCCACAACTTCATAATCCGTGGCATCTAACTTCCCAAAACGAATGTTATCTGCAATGGTACCTTTATACAACCAAGCATCTTGCAATACCATTCCAAATACAGATCGGACATCACTACGGTTCATTTTTTTCGTGTCAATACCATCAATTTTAATGGCGCCTTCTGTTACATCATAAAAACGCATCAGCAAATTGATTAAGGTTGTTTTCCCAGCGCCAGTTGGTCCCACAATCGCAACCATTTGGCCCGCATCAACTTTAAAGTTCAAATTACGAATTAACGGTTTTTCTGGGTCATAACTAAAGCTGACATTTTCAAATTCAACAGAGCCTAAAATAGGTTCTGGTAAAGGAACATCTTGTTCGTTAAGTTCTTCTTCTGGTTCATCTAGGATTTCAAAAATCCGCATGGTCGAAGCTGAAGCGCTTTGTAAAGCTGCAGACAACTGCGTAATATTCCCCATTGGTTGGCTAATTTGCCAAATATATTGAATAAACGCTTGTAATTGCCCCACTACGATCACACCAGCAACCACATAGTAACTACCAAGGACAGCTACACCGATATAGGTCCCATAAGCGGTCATTTGAACCAATGGCAACATTAATCCTGAGATAAAGGAGGCTTTGAAACCAAAACCATTTAAACGATGATTGACTTGTTTAAAGCCTTCAAGGGTTTCTTTTTCCCGACCATATAGTTTTAAGACACTGAACCCAGTCATATTTTCTTGGACATAACCATTTAATTCTCCTAAAGAATTTTGCATTCCTTGGAAATATTTCTGGGAGATTTTAACAATTGTTCTGGAAATAATCAGAGACAACGGAATCATAATCACTGAAAAAATCGCCATCAGCGGATTGATTAAAAACATCATCACTACCGCCATCACAATCCCTAAGACTGCTGAAACAATATTGATAAAACTTTGTTGCATCGCATTGCTGACAGCATCCACATCGTTCGTCACCCGTGACAAAATATTTCCTTGTTGGTTCTTATCAAAATAAGAAACTGGTAAACGGTTGATTTTTTCTTCAATATCGCGACGTAAATCGCGCATGGATTGTTGAACGACATTCGTCATTAAAAAGCCTGACAAAAATTGTGCCACACAATAACCTGTGCCCACAACTAAAATCCAAATTAAACATTGGATTACATAATCAAAATTGATGGATTCGCCGGCCGCAATATTACGGCTAATTTCTGTCGTTGGTAATCCAGTCAAATAAGGCAACGCTGCATTAAAGGCAACGGTTAATATTGTAAATAAAATAACTAAATAAAACGTCACCCGGTACGGTTTAATATAGCGACCGATTCGTTTCATAGAAGAAAAGGCGTGTTTCATGCTAATTCCTCCTCTGACAATTGAGAAGCCGCAATATCATAGTAAATTGGACAAGTCTCAAGTAATTCACGATGTGTGCCAATTCCGACCACGTCGCCTTCGTTTAAAACAACAATGCGGTCCGCATGCATAATTGTTCCAACACGTTGTGCCACAATTAAAACAGTAGATTCTGTTGTTTCTTTTTTCAGACGCGCTCGTAAATTTGCATCTGTTTGATAATCCAACGCAGAAAAACTATCATCAAATATATAAATTTCTGGATTGCGAATAATCGCCCGTGCGATAGCTAAACGTTGTTTTTGACCACCAGAAAAGTTCGTGCCACCTTCTGAAAGAGGCTCATCATAGCCTTGCGGTTTTTGCGACACAAATTCTGTTGCTTGAGCAATGTCAATTGCTCGTTCCATTTCTTCTAACGTCGCATCTTCCTTACCGTAGCGAAGATTGTCAGCAATTGTACCAGTAAAAAGTAACGCTTTTTGGGGAATATAGCCAATCTTATTGCGTAATGCGCTAAGTTTGTACTCTTTTACGTTGACTCCATCAATTAAAATTTCACCTTCTGATACATCATAAAACCGCGGAATCAATTGAATTAATGTTGATTTCCCACTACCTGTGCTCCCGATAAAAGCCACTGTTTCACCAGGCGATGCCTTAAAACTTACATTGCGGATAACTGGGCTTTCCGCATGTCCAGGATAGGCAAATGTTACATTTTTAAACTCTAGATAGCCTTTAGTAGCTGTTTCTGTTACGCCTTCTTCTTCACGAATAGCTGGTTCCATATCTAAGGCTTCTTGAATCCGTGAAGCCGAAACTGCAGCCCGAGGATACATCATAAAGACACTGGCAAATAACATAAACGAGAACAGCGCATGGAAAATATATTCAATAAAAGCAATTAAATTCCCAACTTCTAAATCCCCATGGCTGATTTGAACAGTCCCGCTCCAAATGATTAAGACCATCACAATATTAAATAAGAAAAAGAAACCTGGTTGGGCTGCTGCCATTAAACGAAACAGACTTTTTGAACTTTTAGTGTAAGTTTCATTGACTTTATTAAAACGAGATTCTTCAAATTTTTCATTAACAAATGCGCGTATTACCCGCAATCCAGAAAGATTTTCTCTTAAAATCCCATTGATGCCATCTAGGTTCTTTTGTTGCTTTTTAGATAACGGTTCTGACAAACGAGCAATTCCGACAACGGCTAGCAGTAGAAAAGGCAAGGCACCTAAAACGTACATTCCTAACGACGGACTCGTCCGCATCACCATGTAAAGACTGGCAATAAACATAACTGGCGTCATAAAGCCAAGACGTAAAATATTTCCCATGAAGAGCATAATTTGGTATGCATCATTGGTAGTTCGCGTAATTAAGGAAGAAACCCCAATACTTTCATATTCACTATGTGAGAAAGTTTGAATCTTTTCAAATAAATCATCACGAATATCACGAACAATGTTTGTTGTAATTCTGGCACCAAAGTACCCCAGCAAAATATTCATTGCGACACCAATAATCGTAATTACAACCATCCAAATCCCTTGCTGATAAATATAGTCCATATCTCTAGGAATAATTCCTTTGTCAATCATTCGTGCTAAAATGGTCGGCAAGCCTAATTCAATTAAAATAAAACCAAACACACAAATAAAATCAGCAAAAAGTAATTTCTTATAACGCATTGTGTAACGCCACATTAACTTCAATTAATCATCTCCTTCTTATCTTACTTTAAATTTTCTAGTACCCCCACTGTATCAAAAAGAAATCGGTAATACAAGCTGTCTAGCTAGAAAAACAGCCTTTCTCTTTCTATCCTTTCTCTTTTAGATTTTCTAAAAAACAGATAATTTTAATGATTTACTTATACGATTAAAATTGCTACTTCCTTTTGATTGTGCCATAATTGGGAAAAACTGAAAGGACCCTTTGAATGAAAAAATTATTCTTCATTTTTCTCGGTTCCTGTACGTTTGCTTTAGGCACGTTAGGAATCTTTTTGCCGCTTTTACCCACCACTGGTTTTTATTTATTAACGGCCTTTTTTTGGATGCGTAGTTCAGATAAACTTTATAACAAATTTTTAGCTTCTTCTTATTATCAAAAATATATCCAAGAAGCCTTCTTTGAGAAAAAAATTACTCGTAAAGGCAAATGGAAACTATTTATTTCCATGTTTCTTTTATTTGCCATTCCTTGTTTAATTGTCCGAAATACGTTGATGACTACGACTTTAGCGATTGTTTATTTAGCCCACGTGATTGGCTTAAGTTGGTATTGGCGTCCTAAAAAAAAGACACTCGAACTTGATCAAGAATAAGGCGAAACAAGAAGTTTGTTTTTTTTAAAAGTCCAGTGAGTGTTTCTATACTTCCTTATCATTCTATGATAAAATAAGCTTAATTGTTGTTATTCACAACACACGGGACGGTTGAAAAAGAACACATAAAATCAAATACCCAGAATGAAGCAAAGTCGAGGCTTCATTTCATCATTAACAGATGTTTTTGATGAGCATTCTTTTTTAGGTGATCAGCACCTCGTTTTGTTGTGTTTAATTTTCTGTCTTAAAATGAAAAAAACTATAAATTGCTACTATTAGTAGCTGAAGGAGAAATGAATCGATGATTTACAAAGTATACTATCAAGAAACAAAAATCAGAAACCCAAAAAGAGAAGACACAAAATCTCTTTACATGGAAGCCGATAGCGATGTAATCGTGCGCCAATTAGTTGAAGAAAATACCCCATACAATATTGAATACGTTCAATTATTAGACGAAAAACATCTTGCTTACGAGCAAGAACATGCGGACTTCACTCTAACGGAGTTTTAACATGAAAGTAAACATAAAAAATAACGAAACTGGCGTTTTTGCAATCGGTGGTTTAGGCGAAATTGGAAAAAACACATATGGGGTACAATTCCAAGATGAAATTATCATTATTGATGCTGGGATCAAATTCCCAGAAGATGATTTACTTGGGATTGACTACGTGATTCCAGATTATAGCTACATCGTTCAAAATTTGCATAAAGTCAAAGCACTCGTTATTACCCACGGTCATGAAGACCATATTGGTGGCGTTCCTTATCTTTTGCGTCAAGCGAATATCCCAATCTATGCGGGACCACTAGCCTTGGCTTTAATTACCAACAAACTGGATGAACATGGTTTATTGCGAGAAGCGGAATTACACGAAATTAATGAAGACACGGTGATTCGTTTTAGAAAAACAGCGATTAGCTTTTTCCGGACGACTCACAGTATTCCGGATGCCTTGGGCGTTGTGGTTAAAACGCCTTCTGGTAACGTTGTTGCAACAGGCGACTTTAAGTTTGACTTTACACCCGTTGGCGAGCCAGCCAACTTGCACAGAATGGCGAAATTAGGTGAAGAAGGCGTCCTTTGTCTTCTTTCGGATAGTACCAATGCTGAAATACCGACCTTTACAAAATCCGAAAAAACAATTGGTACCTCTATTTTAAAAATCTTTGAAAAAATTGATGGTCGGATTATCTTTGCCAGTTTTGCTTCAAACATTTTCCGTTTACAACAAGCTGCTGATGCAGCCGTGAAAACAGGTCGTAAAATTGCTGTTTTTGGTCGTAGCATGGAAAATGCCATTGTCAATGGCGAACGCTTAGGCTACATCAAAGTGCCAAAGGGAACGTTTGTCGATGCGTCGGAACTGAATCAATTGCCAGCAAATGAAACAATGATTTTATGTACTGGCTCGCAAGGAGAACCTATGGCCGCGCTTAGTCGGATTGCTAATGGTACACATCGCCAAATTAGTATTCAACCAGGCGATACGGTTGTTTTCTCAAGCTCACCAATTCCTGGAAATACGACAAGTGTTAACCGTTTAATTAACTTATTATCTGAAGCTGGTGCGGAAGTTATCCATGGAAAAATCAATAATATCCATACTTCTGGTCACGGTGGACAAGAAGAGCAAAAATTAATGCTTCGCTTGATGAAGCCTAAATATTTCATGCCTGTTCATGGTGAATTCAGAATGTTAAAAATCCATGCTTCGCTCGCTCAAGATACAGGGGTTCCTGAAGAAAATTGCTTTATCATGGGCAACGGCGATGTCTTAGCTTTAACGGCTGATAGCGCACGTCCTGCTGGTCACTTCAACGCTAACGACGTGTACGTTGATGGAAATGGTGTCGGTGATATCGGAAATGTCGTTTTACGGGATCGTCGCATCTTATCTGAAGAAGGTTTAGTTCTGGCGGTAGCAACGGTTGATATTAAAAATAAAGAAATTATGGCTGGTCCAGACATTCTTTCACGTGGTTTTGTCTACATGCGTGAGTCTGGTGATATGATTCATGAAGGCCAACGTCTTTTATTCAATGCTCTACGTGAAGCAATGAAAGATAAAAACTGTACAGAAGCAAAATTAGGCGAAGCCATGACGACCGCTTTACAGCCTTTCTTGTTTGAACAAACAGAACGTCATCCAATGATTCTGCCAATGATTATGACTGCCACAGTTAGTGATCAATAAAGCTCTTTTAATAGAGAAGAAAAATGTTTGTCCATTTTTCTTCTCTATTTTTTTATAACAAAAAAACACCTAACATGCGTTAGGTGTTTTTGGATTATTTTTTATTAGTTTTTTTCTACGTTAACTGCTTGAGGGCCACGGTCTGAATCTTCAACATCAAAAGTCACTGCTTGACCTTCTTCTAAAGTTTTGAAACCATCACCTTGGATAGCTGAGAAGTGTACGAATACGTCGCTTCCGTCTTCGCGTGAGATAAACCCAAAACCTTTTTCTGCGTTAAACCATTTTACTGTTCCTTGTTCCATTCTTTTGTTCCTCCTCGTGCATTTGCACATAAATAGTCGTAACTTTGCTCGCTTCCAATAGAATATTTAAAAAAATTTAAAAAGTCTACATAATTCCAAACAAGATTACCCTTTCATTTTACACGTGATAAAATATTTTTGCAAGAATTGTCCTCATTCTGAAGCAAAAAAATTCTCTTCTCTCAAACTAATGTATCCGCTATCACCAACAATAATATGATCCAACAATTGAATCCCCATCATTTCGCCACATTCTTCCATTCGTTTGGTAAATTGAATATCTTGTGGTGACGGTGTCGGATTGCCAGATGGATGATTATGAGCTAACAGTATGCGAGCAGAAGAATATTTAACCGCTTCCCGAAAAATTTCGCGTGGATGAGCGATACTTTGATTCAGTGATCCTTTAAAAATCGTTTTCTGTTGGATAATGTCATTCTTGGTATTCAAGTAAATACAAATTAAATGTTCTTGTTGCAGCCCCTTCATCTCTTGGAGTAATCGTTGAGCGACTTGTTGACTGGACGTAACTTTGCCAAATTTGATTTGACTACTTTGATAAATTCGACACCCCAATTCAATGGCCGCACGTAATTCAATGGCTTTCACTTGGCCAATGCCTTTAATAGCCATTAACTCGTTCAACGTGGCTTGCTGGAAATAAGAAAGTTGCTTAAACTGTTTTAATAGCGTTGCGGCAACAGTCATCACGTCTGCTTCTTTTGAGCCAGTTCGTAACAGAATCGCCAACAACTCTTGATTCGATAATGCTTTTTCTCCTATCGCTAAGAGCCGTTCTCGTGGTAAACAATCACTCGGCATCTCGCGAATAAATAGATCCGATACTTGCATAAAAAACCTCCTTTGCTAGTCATTAATAAACTACGCAAAGGAGTGTTGTTTTTATTATTTTAAATAATGTGGCGCTTGATGTAAACTCTCCAAGACATGTAATGTTTTCTCTTGGATAACTTCAGTTGGTTGCAATAAATCAGGTACCATGATCACTGGAATGCCCGCACTATGAGCCGCACTTACCCCATGAAATGAGTCTTCGAAAATCAAGGTTTTCGGGGCTTCTGTTCCTAAAAGTTGACGAGCTTTTTGAAAAATTTCTGGGTCCGGTTTTGCTCGTTTAACATCCTCTGCTGAAACAATTCCTACAAAACGATCCTGAATCCCAGCATGGCTTAATAACATTTCAATTGCTGGACGGACGTTACTTGAAGCAACTAATCGAGGAATTTTTTGATCATCTAAAAAGTCGAGAAATTCCACCACCCCTGGTTTTAAAGGTACATTACCAGATCGAAACTCTTGCAGGGTATCATCATAAGAACGGCGGATAAATTCTTCCACTGTGTCGTGACCATAGGATGCATAAATACGTCGGTAATTCTCTTGTACTTCTTCATCGGAAATCCCAACATAGTCTAAATAGACTTCTTTACTATATGGTAACCCCATTGCATCTGCTACTTTTTGAGTAGATGTATAGTAAATCAACTCCGTATCAAAAAGCAACCCATCCATATCAAAAATTACGCCATCAAATTTCTTCATCATTTCCTCCTATAGTTAAAAGTAATTCTCTTACTTGAGAAACAAAATATAATGAACCTGTTACTAATAATAAATCATCTGCCGACATTTTTTCTAAAATTTCGCCTAAGCCAAATTGCCATAAAGACACAATTTCTGTTAAATCGTCTTCATATTTTTCCATTTCTGTGAGTGCAATAGCTTTAGGATAATCGAAGCTAGTTAAGTAAAGATGCGCATTCGGTACTTGCTTTAAGTCCTGAATCATCTCAGCCACATCTTTAGTTGCTAAAGCTGAAAATAAAATATGAATCGTGTGTTGTGGAAATTCTTTGCGCAAGTTTTCAACTAAGCGTTTTACTGCATGATCATTGTGCGCACCATCTAAAACAATCAACGGTTCATCACTAAGACGTTCCATTCGAGCTGGCCATTGCGCTTTAGCTAACCCTTGAGTAATGTCTCGTTCTTTAAATGGCAAATGTTGTAGTTGGCAATACTTGTCAAATAATTGAATAGCTACCGCCGCGTTTTCTACTTGGTGACGCCCCAACAAGGGAACTTTAATTTTTGTCAGTTTGCCCATTTCTCCATAGAAATTAAATACTTCCCCCCATTGTGTGTCGGGATGTAGGTATTCCACTTGATACTCTTTGCCAAAACGAAAAATTGGACTCTGTTTTTCTTGTGCGACTTTTTCAATGACTGCTAGCGCATCAGCACAAATATTGCCCGTTACTACTGGGACTTTTTCTTTAATAATACCCGCTTTTTGATAGGCAATTTCAGCAATTGTTTCACCTAAAATTTCTGTGTGATCCTTCCCAATTGTCGTAATTCCCGTCAATAAAGGCTGCACGACATTGGTGCTATCAAGTAATCCACCTAAGCCAACTTCAACAACTGCGATATCCACTTGTTCATTCACGAAATAGTCCAAGGCCATTCCTGTCAATGTTTCGAATTCTGTAATTCCAGCCACTTCAGTGATCTGGTCTAATTCTTTAATGATTGGTTGGTATTTTTCCACATAGGTAATCAATTGTTCGTCTGAAATCGGTTGACCATTTATCGCAATTCTTTCATTAAATGATTCAATATAAGGAGAGGTAAAGGTTCCGACTTTCAAGCCCATTTCTTCTAATAAACAGCGTAAATATGTCACGGTTGAGCCTTTACCATTGGTCCCTGCGATATGAATCGTTGGTACTTTGTTTTCTGGATGATCAATTTTTTCTAATAACGCATTGATCCGATCCAAACCAGGTCTTGAGCCAAAGGGTAACCGGCTATGAATCCATTCAATGGCTTCTTCTATTGTTAATTGCATCTTGTCCAACTCCTTGTCTTCTTCTACATTATAACCAAGTTAGGTGACTTTTTCACTCATAACCAATTGAAACTTTTTATTGAAAAATTTTTGCATTTTTCATGATTTTGCATTATTAGCGGATACATTAATGAACTTATGGTAAACTAACATTCTGGATGGTTCATTCTAGCCAGCCAATTAAAAACTATTTTTAGAGCGTTCAACACGCTTATTCATGATTTTTTTATAAAGGTGGACTTATTTTGATGAAAAACAAATCGAAGCTTTTATGGTTAGGAAGTTTTTTCTTGCCGTTTTTACTTCTGTTGCTTGTATGGATGACATTACAACTTGCGCCTTTTGGTGACAACAACTTATTAGTTAGTGATTTAGGCACACAATACATGCCTTTCTTGAGTTTTTTAAAACGCTCTTTTCATGAGGGAATAACTACATTCTACTCTTTTTCAAATGAGATTGGTGAATCGATTGTTCCTTTGGCAGCCTATTACTTACTAAGCCCTTTTAATGTGTTGGCTTTCTTTTTTCCTTATGAACAATTACCTGTAGCAATTTTATGGATTATTACCTTAAAACTTTCCTTGATGGGTACTACGATGTTTAGTTATTTAAAATACACCTATCAAAAAGTTGATGTCACCACGTTACTTTTTTCAACGTCCTATAGTTTCTGCGGATTTGTCACCGTCTATAGCCAAAATTTTATGTGGTTAGATGCACTGATTCTATTCCCGCTTATCTTATTGGGACTTCAACGTTTATGGGATCAACGAAAATGGGGCTTATATAGTATAACCCTGTTCTTAGCCATTGTGACGAATTACTACATGGGTTACATGATTTGTCTCTTTGCTGTTTTGTACAGTATCTATTGGTTCTTTAAAAAAAATACCCAAGCCCATGCTATTCGGCAATTTTTTAAACAAAGTCCGTTATTCATCCTCGTTTCTTTTTTAACTGGCACCGCAACTAGCTTTTTATTATTACCTGCAGCAGAAGGGATGCTCTATACAAAAAAAGCAGATTTTGATGTCTCGACCTTCTTTTTAACGCCTAAGTTCAACACTTCGTTCTTCTCGCAATTAGGCTTAGGTTCTATTAATTATGAGTTGCGTTTAGACCATTTACCAACCGTTTTTGCTGGATTATTCGTGACACTCCTTTGTGTTGCCTATTTTCAAACGAAACAAATTGCGTTAAAAGAAAGAATGGCTTCAGCGATTCTTTTATTCATTCTCTTTTTAAGCTTTTGGTTAGAAGCCTTTAACACTGTCTGGCACATGTTTCAAAGCCCAGCTGGTTTCCCTTACCGAAATGTCTTCATCTTTAGCTTTTTATTGATTGTCTTTGCCTATGAAGCTTGGCTTAAAAGGGTGACCATTCCTTGGTCTGCACCTATTATTTTTAGTCTGCTGTTAGTCATTGGCTACGGATCTTTGTATTATGGACCACAAAAGAACCTCTTAATTTCAATCAATTATTTATGGCTAAGTTTACTTTTTATTTGGTTGATTTTCTTTTGCTTGCGTTTAGCACACAAAAAGGCCTTAAGAAACTATGTAGTCGTGGCTTTATTCTTACTGGTCAGCACAGAATTAACAACGAATTTCTGGATTTCTTTTAAACACATGCCCTTTGGTAGCCAAGCAACATTTGCCCAAGATTATCGAAAACACAGTCAATTAATCGATGAAAAAACGGCTGCAGCACCAGAACTTTATCGCATGAAACAAGTCATTCCTTCCAAAGAAACAGGGTTCCGTGAAATCAATAACGGCTACAACAATCCTTTACTTTATGGTTATGCTGGCGTTTCTAGCTATACTTCGACTTTAACTGCCACTACCCAAGACACATTAAGTGCGCTAGGTTTATATCGTAAAAATGATCGTCGGATTGCCTATGTCGATAATTCACAACTAACTAATTTACTTTTAAATGTGAAATACGACTTTTTACCAATTGAAAAACCCACAAGTGAAAAATTGCTAAAAACAGTTGGTTCCACGAAAATCATGGAGAATGATGAAGCGATCGGTATGGGCTTTTTGGCGCCAACCGCATTAACCAAGTTAAAATTAGCAAAAAATAATCCTTTAGCTGCCCAAGAAGAACTCCTGCAAACGCTCGTGCCGATTGATAAACCTTATTTTAAAACAGCATCGTTGATAAATGAACCTCACCATACCAATGAAACAATTGAAGCAACCTTTAAAGTGAATAGCACTGGCGACCTGCATCTTTATATTCCGAATTTAAAATGGAAAAAGGTCACACAATTGAAGGTAGACCAACAAGTTATCTCGACGCCGATTTATATTGCAACCAATCAACTGTTCAATTTAGGGCATTTCGAAAAAGGAACTACCGTGACCCTGTCACTAACTGCTGAACAAGTGGTTGATTTAACCAATTGGCAGCTCCAAACTTTAGACCAAACAGCCTTTAATCGTGCGGTTGACAAATTACGCCAACAAGCTCTTCACGTGAACGTAAATAAAAAAGGCCATTTAAATGGTGCACTAAATGTAACTGGAAATGATACTCAGTTACTGTATACGTCCATTCCTTATGACCAAGATTGGCAAGTCAAGTCATCTCTACAAAAAGAACCATTAAAAACACAACGGATTCTAGGTGGCTTTTTAGCTGTTGAAGTTCCAGCTGGCAAACAGCAGTTAACCTTTACCTATCAGCCAAGAATGATTTATCTCGGCACTGCCGTCAGCGGAACGATTTTACTGGGAACGGCTGGTTATCTTGGCTTAAAAAAATACCGTCGAAAACGTCAGGAGGCCACTCATGACTAATCAGAAAAAATTTTTAAATGGACTCATTCGGTGGTTACCCTTGGTTGGACTTGTGATTTTCTTCGGCTTAATTTTATGGGGATATTCCAGAGGAATTTTTCATTCTGTTGCTTCCTTGCAAGCTTTTATTAAACAGTTTGGTAATTATGCAGTTCTTTGTTTCATTCTTTTACAAATCATCCAAGTGATTATTCCTATTCTACCTGGAGGAATCTCTTCTGTTGCGGGAATGTTGATGTTTGGCAACTTGCAAGGACTTTTGTATAGCTATCTTGGATTGATCATTGGTGAATTTATTGGCTTTTTACTGGTTCGTTACTATGGACGTAGCTTTGTAAAAATAATCCTTTCACCCAATAAATACAAAAAATTTGAAGAGATTTTAGACAAAAATGAACACAATGTCAAAAAGCTCTTAATCTTTACTATGTTAGTCCCCTTCGCTCCAGATGATATTGTTTGTTTAGTAGCGGGAATTACAGATATTTCTTTAAAGGAATTCATGAAAATTGTTCTTTTATTGAAATTCTGGTCTGTGGCTACTTATAGCTATTTAATGTTGTATTTGTTTCAATTATTTGGCAAATTATAACAAAAAGACAACAAAACCAACGTTTGGTTTTGTTGTCTTTTCTTTTTTAAATTGAACGTAATTGGGCAATCCGCTCTTTGACAGCCTCTTGTTTTTCAAGGTAGTCTTTTTCTTTTGCACGTTCTGCTTCCACGACTTCATCTGGTGCATTTGACACAAAACGTTCATTTGAAAGTTTGCCTTGCACACGTTTGACTTCTTTTGTCCATTTGTCTAATTCTTTTTCTAAGCGAGCAATTTCTTCCTCGATATTAATCAAACCAGCTAATGGTAGGAATAGTTCTGCGCCTGTTAATACAGCGGACATAGCTAATTCTGGCGCTTCTATTTCACGGCTGATGACTAATTCTTCTGGATTACAGAAGCGTTCTAAGTAGCTAGTATTAGCTGTTAAAAATTCTTCTACTTCTGTATCGTTTGTTTTAATTAACAAGGTGATTGGTTTAGAAAGTGGTGTATTCACTTCTGCTCGAATATTCCGAACCGAACGAATGACTTCTTTCAGAACTTCCATTCCTCGAGCTGCTGCTTCATCGTTAAATTCTTCATGAACAACTGGGTACTCTGCCACAACCAATGACTCACCTTGATGCGGAATTTTCTCCCAAATTTCTTCTGTTACAAACGGCATAATTGGATGCAATAAACGTAAGATTTGGTCCAATGTGTACACCAAGATGCTCCGTGTTGTTTGTTTAGCCGTTTCATTTTCTCCGTAAAGAATCTCTTTACTCATTTCAATGTACCAATCACAGAAATCATCCCAGATGAAGTTGTATAATTGGCGACCTGCTTCACCGAATTCAAAGCGATCAAACAACTCTGTCACACGGGCGACTGTTTCGTTTAAGCGCGTTAAAATCCAACGATCAGCGACAGTCTTTTCACCACTAAAGTCAATATCTGCAGCAGTCATACCTTCTACATTCATGATAACGAAGCGACTTGCATTCCAAATCTTATTGATAAAGTTCCAAGAAGCATCCATTTTTTCATAACTAAAACGAACATCTTGGCCTGGAGCTGAACCATTTGATAAGAACCAACGCAACGCATCTGCGCCGTATTTTTCGATGACATCCATTGGGTCAATCCCATTCCCCAATGATTTACTCATTTTGCGACCTTGCTCATCACGAATTAAGCCATGAATTAAGACATTTTGGAAGGGACGTTCACCTGTAAACTCTAAACTTTGGAAAATCATGCGACTTACCCAGAAGAAGATGATGTCATAGCCAGTAACTAATGTGCTTGTTGGGAAGTAACGTTGGTAATCTTCGCTTGCTTCATCCGGCCAACCCATCGTTGAAAATGGCCATAAAGCAGAACTAAACCATGTATCTAAGACGTCACTATCTTGAACCCAGTTTTCACTGTCGGCTGGTGCTTCCATTCCAACATACATCTCGCCCGTTTCTTTGTGATACCAAGCAGGAATTTGATGGCCCCACCATAATTGTCGCGAAATAACCCAATCATGTACATTTTCCATCCAACGTAAAAACGTTTGATTGAAGCGTGGTGGATAAAACTCTACAGCGTCTTCTGTTTCTTGGTTTTTCATTGCTTTTTCAGCTAGTGGTCCCATTTTTACAAACCATTGGGTCGATAAACGTGGTTCCACGACAACGCCTGTTCGTTCTGAATGGCCCACACTGTGGTTCATTGTTTCGATTTTAATTAAGCGACCTAATTCTTTCAAGTCAGAGACAATCGCTTTACGTGCGGCAAAACGATCCATTCCTTCGTATTTTCCAGCCAGCTCATTCATCGTGCCATCTTCGTTCATAACATTTACTCGAGGTAAGTCATGACGATTACCGACTTCAAAGTCATTTGGATCATGGGCAGGCGTGATTTTTACAACCCCTGTTCCAAATTCCATATCTACGTAGTCATCCGCAATAATTGGAATTTCTTTATCGACTAGTGGCAAGATAACTGTCTTACCAATAAGTTCCTGATACCGTTCATCTTCTGGATGGACCGCAATCGCCGTATCTCCCAACATTGTTTCAGGACGTGTTGTCGCAATTTCAACAACGCCAGAACCATCTGATAATGGGTAGCTCATGTGGTAAAAAGCTCCTTCAATATCTTTATGAATTACTTCGATATCAGACAATGCTGTTTTCGCTTTTGGATCCCAGTTAATGATATATTCACCACGGTAAATCAAATCTTTCTCGTAAAGAGAGACAAACACTTTACGAACGGCCTCAGATAGCCCTTCATCTAAAGTAAAACGTTCACGGCTGTAATCTAAAGAAAGGCCCATTTTTGCCCACTGCTCACGAATATGAGAAGCATATTCTTCTTTCCATTCCCACACTTGATCAACAAATTTTTCACGACCTAAGTCGTAACGTGAAATCCCTTGTTGTGCTAGTTTCTCTTCTACTTTTGCTTGCGTGGCAATTCCGGCATGGTCCATTCCTGGTAGCCATAACGTGTCAAAGCCTTGCATTCTTTTTTGGCGGATAATCATATCTTGTAATGTTGTATCCCAAGCATGCCCTAAGTGTAGTTTCCCTGTTACATTGGGTGGTGGAATAACAATTGAATAGGGCTTCGCTTTTTTGTCGCCGCTTGGTTTAAATAAATCTTGATCTAGCCATTTTTGATAACGGCCAGCTTCGATTTCTGTCGGTTGATATTTCGTTGGTAAGTTTTTTTCTTCTGACATTTTTTCCCCTTCTTTCTTAAAATACGCGATTTGGAGCGGTAATTATTTTACAAATGAGTTTTTTTTGGCTAAACACTAAAATACGCCCTAAAATACTTTCGTATTTTAGGGCGTAGATTTATCTTATTTACGCGGTACCACCTAAATTGCATTTGACTTGAATTCATTCAAATGCCACTCATTCGTGAGATAACGTTCACGAAACGAATCGTTCTACTAACGTACTGTGTTCAAACCATTGACTCACAAGCTACCTTCTCACTGGTTGTGTAAAAGTCTTGCACCTGAACGACTTTTTCTCTAAAACGACGCCAATGATACTCCTCTTGTTCGCTGTCTTTGCTTCATTCTACAATGAAGCGCAAGCAAAGTCAATTTGTAATCTAGAGGGATTACACTTTTTTTGCAGCTTCTAACGCTTGTTGATAATCGGGTTCCGACGAAACTTCTGAGACGATTTCTTCATAAACTAACGTTCCTTCTGGGTCAATCACAAAAATAGCACGTGCTAAACGGCCCATTTCTGGAATATACAAACCATAAGTTGCACCAAATGAGTCTTCAGTATCATGAAGCATCTCCATTTCGACACCCTCAGCGGCACACCAATTTGCTTGTTCTTCGACTGTATTATTGGAAATTGTGATAATCTGAATACCGTCTAATTTCGCCGCTTCTTGATTGAAACGTTTCGTTTGTAGTGAACAAACACGTGTGTCGATATCAGGAACCACACTAATTAAAACCGTTTTACCTTTATAATCTGCCAAGTTGATTTCTTGGTTGTTTAAATTTTTCAAAGAAAAGACGGGAGCTTTTGTGCCAACTTTGGGCTGTTCACCTGTCAATTCTAATACGTGCCCTTTTCTTGTAACATTCATTCTGAAATCCTCCTTTTCCACTTTCAATCATAAGTATAGTAGAGGATTTTTATGAAGACAATTTTATTGCTTTGGGCTATTTGCTAGTGAAAAAGTTTCATTAAAATAAATCAGTGTTTGCAGTTCCGTTGTTAAATCAATATACTGCACACTAACGTTGGCTGGCACACTGACACGGTCTGGCGCAAAATTTAAAATCGCAGTCACACCCGCTTGAACAATTTTATCGATGGCTTTTTGGGCATGGTGACTGGGTACTGTAGAAATGGCTACCGTAACCCCTTCTTGTCGAACGAATGCTTCTAACTCAGACATATCATGAACTAATAATCCATTAATCGTGGTGCCAACTAAAGCTGAATCATTATCAAAAGCACAGACAATATTCAAATTCTCATTGCGTCTAAAATTATTTTTTAGTAATGCCTTGCCTAAATTGCCACAACCAATCAGGGCAATTCTTTTTTCTTCTTGCGTATTTAAAATATTACTAAATACCTCAATTAAATACGGCACATCGTAACCATAACCGCTTCGGCCCAGTTCACCAACGTGGGAAAAATCACGCCGAATCGTTGCAGAAGGAATCTGGATCATTTCACTAAACTCTCGTGATTTAATGCGTTTAACACCAGAATCCCCTAACATTTTTAAATAACGTAAATAAACCGGCAAACGTTTTGCCGTTGCTTTAGGCATTTTTTTCTCCATCCTCTGTCCTCCTTGTTACCTACTTCACATATTCAGTTTATCACGGTTCCTCTCTCCGAGCAACTTGTTTGTGAAATAAGTACAAAATAAATACAGTGACGTCTAAGCGATCATCACTGTATTTATTTCTTATAGGAAATCCGCAAATTCGTCTTCTTGTTTATCTTTCGCTGTTTCTGCTGAAATCTCTGTAATTTTGAGCCCTTCTAAGGCCCGAGCCATTAAACCTTCTAAGTCTAAACGCGCTTCATAATCTTGCGCTTTATCCAAGCGAGGTCGTGTTTTCGGTTGCGGTGGTGCAAAAATTGTACAACAATCTTCAAACGGTTGGATGGCTAATTCAAACGTATCAATTTTTTCGGCAATTTCGATAATTTCTGTCTTATCCATTGAAACAACAGGTCGAATTATCGGTGTTGAGGTAACCTCATTAATTGCTATCATACTTTGAAGTGTTTGCGAAGCTACTTGTCCTAACGATTCACCGTTAATAATGACTAAACCTTTCCGCATTTCACGAATTGCATCTGTTAAGCGTAACATTAAACGTCGGGTAATAGTCATTAAGTAGCCTTGGGGAACGACTCGTTTAATTTCTTCTTGAATTTCTGTAAAGGGCACTTCAATAAATTGAATAGTTCCTACATAAGGGACTAATTTTTCAGCTAAATCTTTGGCCTTTTGTAACGCTTGTTCACTTGTATAAGGCGGACTAGCAAAATGGACAGCTTCCACTTCCACGCCACGTTTCATAGCTAAATAACCAGCAACTGGCGAATCAATGCCTCCTGACAGCATCAACATACCACGACCACTGGTGCCCACTGGTAATCCACCCGCACCACGAATCGTTTCATAAGATAAATACGCCGCATCTTTACGAATTTCAATTCTTAAGTTAATATCAGGTTTTTTCATTTGTACTTGAATTTCCGGAATGGCTTCAATAACAGCGCCACCTAATTCTTGATTCAAGCCATTGGAATCAAGTTCAAATGAATGGTCCGAACGTTTAGCAGTAATTTTAAACGTCTTACCTGGCGTATAAACTTCCCGTACAACCTCTTGAACCATTGCACGAATCGCAGGCATTTCTTTTTCAATACGAATACTTGGCGAAAAATTTTGAATCCCAAACACTTTGCTTAGTTTTGGAATCACTTCTTCGCTGTCTTCCCCATTTAATAAAATATGCATTCTGTCTCGATCTGCATGGATTTTCAATGCTGGAAAATCAGCTAACGCACGTTTCACATTTTGTGCTAACTGCATGATAAACGTTTTACGATTTTTTCCTTTAGTTGATAATTCGCCATAGCGAACCATAATTTCTGTATATTTCACTCAATTAATTCCTCTCTATTCCTGTACCTTCACAGGTCAATGTCTTTGCAAATTATACATCAAATAAGGGGCGTTTTTCTAGTGCTTAGTCGAAAAAATAATTGATTCATAAGTTCATTGTCTTATGAATCAACTATTTGATCAATTTCTCTTACTTATTTCACATTCAATATCCACATAAACCCGATAAAAACAAAGAATAAGCCATACATAATTGGCGAAACTTCTTTGCCACGTTTTGCCGCAATCATTGTAATTGGATAGAAGATAAAGCCTAAGGCAATCCCATCTGAAATGCTGTATGTCAAGGGCATCCCTAATAATATTAAGAATGACGGAATCGCAATTTCCATCTCGTTCCATTTAATTTTGCTTAAGGATTGTGCCATCAAAACGCCAACAATAATCAACGCTGGTGCTGTAACTTGCGAAGTGACAACCGCTAACAAAGGAGAAAATAGTAAGCTGAAAATAAATAAAATCCCTGTTGTAATAGCTGTAATTCCTGAACGACCACCCACAGCGATCCCCGCAGATGATTCAACATATGCACCAACTGGCGAGGTCCCTAATAGAGAACCAGCTAGCATCGCTGTTGAATCAGCCGCTAAAGCTTTCCCCACACGCGGCATTTTATTGTCCTTCATAAAACCTGCTTGATTGGCTAAGCCCACCAACGTACCAGCGGTATCAAAGAATGTTACTAATAGGAACGTTAAAACCACGACCCACATTTGAATCGTATTGATATCTTTCACATGTCCTAACGCCACTAAAAATGTTGGCTCTAAACTTGGCGCGCTTGAAATAATCTTATCGGGCATTGGAATAACGCCTGTCGCTAAACCAACAATCGTAGAAATCGCCATCCCAATAAAAATACCACCAGGTACTCGACGAACTAACAAAATTGCAGTTACGACCAAACCGACAATGGTGACCCATGTTGAGCCAACATTCAAAGGTCCTAAGCCAACGAGTGTCGCATCATTTGCCACAATTAAGCCACCTTGGCTTAAACCAAGAAAAGCAATAAACAACCCAATCCCACCTGAAATTGCAAATTTCAAGTCTGCAGGAATTGCATCAATAATTAGCTCGCGTAATTTAAAAATTGTAATTAAAATAAATATCAATGAAGCCACAAAAACGCCTGCTAATGTCGTTTGCCAAGGAATCCCCATACCAACAGAGACTGAATAAGCAAAGAATGCATTAATTCCTAAAGCTGGTGCTGTCGCAATCGGATATTTTGCCAACACACCCATTAAAATACAACCTAAGGCACTCGCTAAAGCGGTGGCAGTAAAAACAGCTCCTTCGTCCATGCCAGAAGCACCTAGTACGGTTGGATTAACGAACAAAATATACGCCATTGAGATAAATGTTGTGAAACCAGCTAACATTTCTCGTTTCATATTCGTATTCAATTGTTCAAGTTCAAAATATGAACTTATTTTTTCTTTCATGTTCCGTCCTCCTAAAATCCAGACATTTTACAATGTTCGTAAAATATTCAATTTATTAATGAAACAACGTGTTTAATCATATAATAAACCAACAAATAAGTAAATATCAAATTCTAAATTCTGTAAAAAACGAACAATCACGGTCAAAGAGGTCGGGACAGAAGTGTTTAACTCCGAGAACCGAGTAGGTACTATTCAACACTCTCAAAGGCTTAAATACATCGAGGAATCGCAGATGTCATCTATTTGCTTTGCAAATAGTGTTTCTCAGCACTTAAAAAGGCTAAACTACGACGAATGCTCACATAAGAAAGCCAATACGAAAATTGTCATAAAACACAACGAGGAACGAGTTGATGTTGCATGATACACTACACTCCGTTTTGTTCGCATCAATTTCTACGCATGGAACATGCTAGAATTGAAGGACCCGGTGTTCTATGATTTTTGGAGACCAAATAGGTATTGTTCATCACTTTCAAAGGACAAATTGCGACGATTAAACGCAGGAGCACTTGTAAGGATTGAACTACGACGAGTAACCGCAGGAGCACTTGTAAGGATTGAACTGCGACGAGTAACCGCAGGAGCACTTGTAAGGATTGAACTGCGACGAGTAACCGCAGGAGCACTTGTGAGGATTGAACTGCGACGAGTAACCGCAGGAGCACTTGTAAGGATTGAACTGCGACGAGTAACCGCAGGAGCACTTGTAAGGATTGAACTGCGACGAGTAACCGCAGGAGCACTTTCCAAGTTTTCCGTGATTCTCAACACTTGAAAGGGTTAAGATACGCCGAACACTTGTGTGAGAAAGTCAATTTCGGCTTATTGTTTTCTCGCCAAAGGCTCGTCACAGTTTTATCCTTGTAAGTTCCGAAGGGCCTTCACCAAGTAGGTACGATGATTTCATCTGTTCATGCTTCACAGTGAAACATCGCAACTCTTAGAGCTTTAGCTCTTTTGAAGGCTGGACTGTAACGAGACGTATGTCGAGAAAACACCTTAGAAGTTGTTGCTTCTGTTCCCGCCGTTTATCAATTTTTAAGCCTGGAACAAAAATCCAAAGTGATTTTTTTCCCAGGCTCAATTAAATCGTTTGTGTGGTCGGGCGAACAACCATTTCACTGATTGACATACGATCTGGCGTGTCTATGGCAAAGGCCACCGCTTGCGCAATATCTTCCGCCTTTAAGCCCCAGCTTAACTGTTCTAGATGTAACGTTTCGGCTACTACACGATTAGAAATTGTTTGATAAAGTTCTGTTTGTACAGCACCTGGTGAAATAATCGTTGATTTAATGTTATTCTCTCTTTGTTCTTGTCGCAACCCTTCCATAATTGCTCGAACAGCAAACTTCGTTCCACAGTATACAGCCGAATCTGGATAAACGACATGTCCTGCCACAGAATCAGTAGCAATAATCTGCCCTGATTTTTGTTCAACCATAATTGGAAGAACTGCCGCAATGCCATTTAAAACACCCATAATATTAATATCTAGCATTTGACGCCATTCTCCTTTTGGTGCCTCAATAAGAGGTGCCGTGGGCATAACTCCTGCATTGTTAAAAAGAACATCAATTCGTCCATATTTTTCCATTGTAAACTTGATTACACGCTGAACTTCCTCTTCTCTCGTTACATCTACTTGTTGCACGAGAATCGTTGCTTCAGGAAGTTCTTTTTTTATAGCAATTAAACGTTCTTGTCGACGTGCTGCAATGACTAACTTCGCTCCTTTTCTAGCAAGTAAACGGGCTGTTGCCTCACCGATTCCACTGGAAGCACCCATGATAACAATAACTTTTTCTGATAATGATTTCATTATTTCTCCTCCTTATCTTCCTGAATCCAACGAATAATTTTAGCTGGTGTTCCTGCAACAATAGCGTTAGCTGGCACATCTTTAGTTACAGTTGCATTAGCTGCTACGATTGCATTTTCACCAATCGTAATACCTGGTAAAACAGTGACACCCGCGCCTAACCACGCAAATTTTTTAATGGTAATTGGTGCTAGCAATACACCTCGCCGTTTCATTGGCAGTTCCGGATGATTGACACTTAAGAGATTAACGTGCGGACCAATTAAAACATTGTCTTCAATTGTAATGCCTCCTAGATCAACAAACATAGCTGCCCGATTAATAAAAATATTTTTACCAAAATGTATATTGCGTCCAAAATCTGTATAAAAAGGCAATAAAATCGTAACGGTTTCGTCAATTTTGTCTTGGATAATCGTGGCAAGAAGATTCCTTACTTCATTATGTGTATAGGCTTGTTGATTTAATTCTATTAGATAGCGACTATTTTCCTCTTGAATCTGATGAATAAGTTGAAATAGTGGTTCATCTTTGTCAATGCTACCTGTTGCAATTAATTCTTGGAGATTTTTTGTAAGCATTCCTAATCGCCTCCTTTTTCTAAATTTATCGTAATACGTGACAACTCCTCTGTCTAATACTTATAATAAATAGATAAGTATGCGTTTTAGTTATAGGAGGGAAAGTAATGGAATTACGAGTGATTCACTATTTCTTAGCAGTGGTCCAAGAAAAAACGATTAGTGGCGCAGCCAAACAATTGCATGTATCACAACCAACATTATCTAAGCAATTAAAAGAATTAGAGGAAGAATTAGGCGTGACATTATTTATACGAGGAAATCGACAAATACAACTAACACCTGAAGGAGAATATTTAGCTAAACAAGGACAAGATATTTTAAGCTTAGCGAATAAAACAGTCACCAACTTGTCGAAAAATGAATTCATTAATGGCGAAATCACGATTGGTGGCGGCGAAACAAAAGCTATGTCTTTCTTAGCGAACGCACTACAACAAATAACAAGCCAGCAATCAGCCGATATTCACCTGCATTTATACAGTGGGAATGCAGATGATGTAATAGAACGGCTAGACAAAGGGTTATTAGATTTTGGTTTAATTATTGAACCTGCACCTAAACAAAAATATAACTATTTAACATTACCAATTGTAGATACATGGGGCTTAATTACTGTGAAGGACCATCCCTTAGCCACTAAAAATGTTATTACTGCAGCCGATTTAAAAGAAGAACCTTTATTTATTTCTCGACAAGCACAAGTTCCGAGCCAACTCTCTGATTGGCTCGAAGCAAGTCTAGATCAGTTCCGAATCGTCGGAACCTACAACTTACTTTACAACGCTTCACTGATGGTAGAAGCTGGGCTAGGTAGCGCCCTAAGCATTGACGGTATTCTAGAAACAAAGCAAACAAATTTACGTTTTATCCCGCTACATCCTGCTTTAACAGCCAAAATTAGTTTAATCTGGCGAAAAAATACGGTTCTTTCCACAGCTGCTTCATTATTTTTAGAACAAATAAAAAAAAATATTCAACGACCTGAATAATAGGTCGTTGAATACTTTTTTAAATCATCACTGTGATCGTAGCTGCTGCCAAAATCAAAACTAAGCCGATAATCGTTACGGTCATTTCCTTGGCTGTTTTCTTTTGTCCTAAGAACCAAATACCTGTCAACGTTGCAAGGACAACTGATGTTTGGGATAGAATAAAGCCAGTTGCCAAGCCGTTCATATCTGGCTGCGCTGAAATTAAATAAGTTAACGCTGCAAAGGCGAAGAAAAAGCCTGAAAAAACTTGTTTGTAGGAAACAGCTTCTATAAATGGCGATGTTTCCCCACCCTTAACAGTGACAACTGCTGAGTAAATAACTGCAACAATTACCATGCCTATTGCTTGTGGTAAAAAGGCATGCATGCCATCAATTGCCGTCGCTTGGGGCGCTGCAGAGTACGCCCAATAGCCGATTTCACCAACGGCTAATAAAAGAACTGCTTTTTTCATAATCCCAGCACTTTCAGCGGATTCCGTTTCCGACCAGACCGTCATTTTGGCACCAATCATGATTAACACTAAGGCAAATGCGCCTAATAATTTAGCTGTCGCTCCTGGCCAATTTCCTAAGAAAAAGACACCCCAGAGAGAAGCACCTAGAAGTTGGAACGCGGTCGTTACTGGCATGGCACGTGATGAGCCAATCATCGTGAAGCATTTAAACGTAATGATTTGCGCACAAGCCCAACCGACACCAGATAAAATTGAAAAGAATAAATCCATGCCCGCTGGAAAAGCCAAACCATTAATCATTGAAAAAATAGCGGCGAAAATTAATGTTCCTAAACTGGTGCCAAGAATTTGATTCACTGGACGTCCACCAATTTTTGAAGCGATTGTTGGGAAAAGCCCCCAACCTAGAAGCGGTCCTAAACCAATTAATAATGCAGTTGCATTCATCTCTATTTCCCCTCTCTCGTTTAAAAGACAACGTTACTTTCTAATAAAATATTTGCGTAAGGAGTCATTTCTCCTGTCCGAATAAAGGCATGGCAATTGTTTAATTCTTGTTTCATTTCTGTATGAGGAATAAAACTGATAGGGGTTTCGGGTAAACGAGTTTTAATTGCTGTCAACATGTCTGGATTTTCTGTTTTAATTTCTTCTGCTAAATAAATTCGTTGAACTGCCAATTCCTCAAGAACATTGTTTAAAACTTCCATAAAACTAGGGACGCCATTGGTAACTGCTAAATCAATTTTTTCTGTAGTTCGAGGCACAGGCATGCCTGCATCACCAATACTTAATTTATCAAAATGACCCATTTGTGCAATGACGCGGGAAATATCTGAATTAATGACTTTTGTTTTTTTCATGTCGCTCGCTCCTTTTTATTTATCTGCCAATTCGTGTTGATAAGGAATAGAAGGTTGGGCTCCAAAACGTTGCACAGTTAGAGAGGAGGCCTTGTTTCCATAACGAATAGCTTCTTCCAAATTGCTAAAGTCTTTTTCTAATAGACTACTTAATGCGCCAATAAAAGTATCGCCAGCAGCCGTTGTATCAACCGCCTTCACTTTAAAAGCAGGCACAATACCACTTCGACCATTGACGTCATAAAAGGCGCCTTTACTACCTACTGTAATAATTACTGCTTCAATCCCTAATTGATGAAGTGTATCCGCAGCTTTACGCATACTCGCTTCATCTGTGATTTTAATGCCTGTTAAAATTTCGGTTTCTGTTTCATTTGGTACAATCATATCTGTAACGTTTAGTAATTCTTCAGGAACTTGTTCTAACGCAGGTGCAGGATTTAAAATCGTTTTGACGCCTGCTTTTTTAGCAATTTTAAAAGCTGCAATCGTACTGTCAATCGCACTTTCAAATTGGGCAATCACAAAATCACTTTTTTCAATAATTTCTTGATGTTCCTGTACTTGTTTTGGCGTAAAGGCGTTATTGGCCCCCGCATAAATCATAATGCTATTTTCACCAGCATTATCCACCATAATAAAGGCTTGGCCAGTAGCTGTTTTTTCTAAAGTGGTGACCCCAGTTAAATTAATTTCATCTTGACTCATTAAATCAGTCATCATAGCTCCAGCGCCATCATTTCCCACAGCACCAATAAAATATGTTTCTGCACCTGAACGTTTCGCTGCAACTGCTTGGTTTGCTCCTTTACCACCACCCGCTGTAAAATGTTCAATGGCGTGAATTGTTTCGCCTGGTTTTGGCATTTCTTTGACTCTTAATGTCGTGTCTAAATTGATACTTCCAATAATTGTAACCGCGTTCATTTTCATCCACCTCAATAAAATTTATTTTTCCATTCTAATTAAAACGTTTTAGTAAAACGTTTTAATTCCACAACAAAAATATAGCACACCTTGAAAGCTATTTCAAGGGTGCTGTCGAAAATCGTTCAATCAGTTGGACAGGCAAGGTTTGCTCTTCCCAATCTTTTGTAGGCTGATGGATTCTTTCTAATAATAAAGTCGCCGTAGTTTGCCCCAATTGAAAAACAGGTTGAGCAATTGTTGTTAGCGGCGGCGAAACATACTCGCACATGTCAACATTGTCATAACCAATAATACTATAATCCTCAGGAATCTTTTTGCCCGCTTCTGCTAATCCTCGATATAAACCAAAAGCAATTTCATCATTGATAGCAAAAATTCCTGTGCTCTCTGTTTTTAAAATCTCAGGAACAGCTTGGTAGCCACCAATTTTTGATAATTCTGTTTCGATCAACTGGACCTTTTCCGTATAAACAGAACAAAAACCTTTTAACCGTTGCTGAATATTGACTGGCGCATGTGGCGGCATTACCACGATGACCTGTTCATGTCGTTGCTCTTGCAAATGTTTTGCTGCTAGTTGCCCACCTCTGTAATCGTCTGTCAAAACAGCATCACTAAAGCCTTCTGCTTTTTTTTGGTCAAGTACAATAAAAGGAATCTTTTTTGCACGTAGGGTTTCATTAATCGTTTGATTGGAAATTTCAGAACTCGCAATCACAAAACCATCGACACTGCGACGAATCAACTCTGTTAAATATTCATGTTCTCTTGTAACATCTTGGTCCGCATTGCATAACATCAGTATAAAATTTTCTTTGTATAAAACACTTTCAATTCCTCGAATCAATTGCGCAAAAAATGGATTGGTAATATCAGGTACGATTACGCCAATCGTCTTACTTTTTTTCATCACCATACGTTGCGCAAAATAGTCCGGCTGATAGTTTAATCGCTCTTTTGCAGCCAATACTTTTTCGACCGTTTTCCCACTAAATCGTGCCCCGTTCCCGTTTAAAATTTGTGAAACGGTAGTAATGGAGACACCTGAGTCATTGGCAACATCTTTAATTGTAACCTTTTTATTTGTCATCCTACTTCTCTCCTTGCCGTGAACGCGCCCATTCACCAGACCTCTTAATCTCATTTAATTTACTACAATCATTTACTTTACGCAACCACAAATAAATACGTACATTCGTTTAAACCGTCCTTTCCTCCCTTCAACAAATTTCGTTATTCTACTTTTAAAATGTTATACTGTAGAAAAAATGATTTACTTTGCTGAATGGAGGGCCTCAATTGAAAAAGAAAGCGATTGGTTTGTTGTTAGCTAGCGCATATTTGTTCCACGCACGTTCTCGTCAAAAATCCTTAAAAGCTTGTCTTTTTGAAGATTCTTTACGTCTTTCCCAAATTGCTCGACTTGAACGAAATCCGAAAGTTACCAAGGCTTTTTATCATTGGCAACGATCATTAAATGAACAAGTAGCTTTGCCAAAACATTTACGTCATCTTTTTCCTCTTCAAGAAATGACTCAATTTCCTACGATGTATCGTATGTCGAACTCCGTTATTGCGCCTACCAAGAAAGCTATACTGTACCTACATGGTGGGGGCTTTACACTGAATCTCGCCTATAGCCAATTAGACTTTAGTTATAAACTAATTGAAGATCTCCCTTTTGCAACAGATTATTTTATCCCTGTATATCCATTAGCACCAAATAAGTCTTTTGCTGATATTTACAATCATTGCTATGCTGCTTACCAAGAAATTTTACAGCATTATGACCCCAAAGATGTTATTTTATTAGGTGATTCAGCTGGTGGCACATTGGTTTTAAACGTATTGCAGAACTTAGTCACTGATTCCCCTGAATGCTTACCCAAAGCTGCTGTTTTAATTTCTCCTTGGTTAGATGGACACTTAGACATTCCCGTTGCCAAAAGTTATCAAAAAAAGGACAAAATGATTGGCATGAACTATTTACAATTAATTGCTCAAGAGATTGACGACACAGCTAATCACGCCACGCTTTCTTTAAATTGCTTGTCCTTTGATTATCAAAAATTTCCGCCACTTTTTTTCGTGGGCGGCACACATGAAGTTTTTTGCCCTTCCTATCACCAATTTTTAAAACAATTAGGGCCACGACCACAAGATACTTGCCGATTGGTGCCTGGCATGCAACACGTTTTCGCAATGAAACAATACTTGCCAGAAGGACGACAAGCACGGCAACAAATTGCGCAGTTTATCCAAGAACAATTGTAAAAAGCAAATGGGACAGAAGTCGTTTTGACTTCTGTCCCATTTGCTTTTTTAGAACAAAACACTTAGTTTTCTTCAGCGACTTTTTTCTCCCGCATAGTCAAAACAGCGCTAGCCAAAAGAACAACCACTACAAAAGCAATGATTCCTCCTACTAAAAGACTCGGACCTGCCTCACCTAATTTGCCTAAAAATAGGCCTGGGATTAAATAATCTGTATCCGCAAACGTTGAGGATGCTAACTGTAGATCACCCAAGACTGGTAAAATGAATAACGGTAACCAACTAATTAATAGGCCATTAAATGCAGCCCCTAAAATCGCTCCCCGACGTCCCCCTGTGGAATTTCCAAAAACGCCTGCTGCGGCACCACAGAAAAAGTGCCCGACAACACCTGGTATAATCACGGTGGTATTCAGACCAACCATCGCTAACATTGAAATAGTTCCCACGATAAAGCTCACAAAGAACCCAATCAAGACTGCGTTTGGCGCATAAGGAAAGATAATTGGAACATCAAGTGCTGGTTTAGAATTAGGCACTAATTTTTTAGCAATTCCTTGGAAAGCGGGCACAATTTCTCCTAAAACCATGCGCACACCTTGTAAAACCACAACGAAACCAGCCGTAAAGGTTCCTGCTTGAATTAACGAAAAGATGATCGCATTTTCGCCATTACTTAACTCATGCTCGACATAGCCTGTGCCAGCCAACAAAGCCAAAATCACATAGACGATCGACATCAAAATCATAATTGAGATAGTTGAGTCTCTTAAAAAACCAAAACTTTTAGGAATTTTAATGTCTTCCGTTGACTTTTCTCTATTCCCAAAGACTTTTCCAATAAAGCCACTTGCCGCATAGCCAATATTCCCTGTATGACCCATTGCCACTTTATCATTTCCAGTAATTTGTTTCATAAAGGGCTGACAAAGAGCAGGTGTCACTGTTAATAAGGTTCCTTCAAATAAACCACCTAAAAGAATCATTGGCAAACTAACACTGAAACCGGCCCCCACTAGAATAACGGCTGTCAAACATGAAACATACATCATCGCTTGACCTGTCAAAAAGATATATTTAAAACGTGTAAAACGCGCCAACAGAATATTAACAACCATGCCCACCAACATAATCAGAGCGGTTGGTGTCCCATATTGTTGTAAGGCAATCGCTACAACCGCTTCATTACTAGGCACCACGCCTTGTGTATTTAACGCGGTTTGGAACATCTCGGCAAAAGGCGTTAACGAGTTCGCCAATAGCCCTGCTCCACCAATTAAAACTAAGAAGCCGACGAATGTTTTCAACGTTCCTTGAACAACATCAGAAAATTTCTTTTTCTGTAAAACTAATCCCAACAAAGCAATTAATGAAACCAGAATCGCTGGCTGGCTAACAATTGAAACAAATAAATTCAATAAAGTTTCCATGTTTTTCCTCCTTCTTATTGATGTGCAATGCCATTGTCATCTAAAACTTGCAAGACTTTCTCCTTCGTTTCATCGTAATCAATAATCGCATTTAAAGGAATAATTTTTTCATCAGGAATTGACCCTAAAGCATCTTGCAATGTTTTTTCGACAAAGAAGTAATCAGCCATATCGCCACTGGCACTCCCGACATCCGTGTGATCAATTTGAAAATTATCTGTGTCAACACCAACTTCCTCTAAAATTTGTTGGATATTCATTTGCACCATAAAACTTGTTCCTAAACCACTTTGACAAACTGTAAAAATCTTCATCTTATTTCTCTCCTTCTTGGATAATTGATAATATTTCTGGGACGGTTTCAGCCGCCACTAAGCGATGTAATGATTCTTTTTTTGATAGAATTTTTGTCAGGCTAGATAAGGCCCGTAAATGTGTTTCGTTATCTGAAGCAGCTAAACAGATAAAAAGGTGAATTTCATGCTTAGGGTCTTCTAATAAATCGACACTTTTTTGAATTTTTAGTAATGACATGCCTAACTGATTAACGCCATCTTCTGGTCGCGCATGAGGCAATGCTACGTCTGGACAAATATGGATAAACGGCCCAAACGATTCGACTTTTTGAATCATCGCGTCAATGTACTTTTCCGTGATACTGCCATTTTTTAATAACGGCTTGGCAGCTTCTGTAATTCCTGCTCGCCAGTCTGCAACTTCAGTCAAGACTTGGACTGTTTCTGTTGTTAATAGTTCCGATAACATTGGGCGCAGATCCTCCTCTTTTTCTATAATTTTGTTCATTTTACGATGTAAGACACGATATAACTGCGCTTCTGTGACGCCTTTTTTTAAGGAAATATAAGGTTTTAACGCATCTAAAATATCTTTAACATCTGGCATGGAAATACCTGGCAATAGCCAATCTGATTGGACTTGATGCATCAATTGATTTTTTTCCAAAGAGTTCATAATAGGCTTGGTAAGATAAACTTTTTTGGCTGTTTCAATAGGGACCGTTGAGAAAATAATGTCATAGCTTTTTTCAGATACATTCTCTATTTCCCTCACCGCATTTGTTTCTTTAAATTCAATCATTGGAAATAGGCGACGCAATTCCGATTGCAAAATCAACGAAGAACTGATCCCACTGGGACAAACAATTAGCGCTTTTAGCTTTTCTTGTCGCTGCTCATTTTTTTGGCCGAAAATTTCTCCACCAAATAATATGGTAAAAAACCCGATTTCCTCTGACGGAATGGAACGTTTCGTTAATTTTTCTAAAGGAGCTAACGCTTGTTCACAAAGATTATAAAGCGATCGATATGATTGTCGAATATCTTTAATCAAAACATTCGGTAAGTAAAAGCCATAGTTAATCCGAAAATAAGCTGGAACCAGATGATAATACACATTCATGAGCAATTCACGAGGCTGTTCAAATTGAACGACGGCCAATAATTCCATTTTCCGAATAATTTCACCAGAAATATCTAATAAAAACTCTAACTTCGTATCTCGCAATTCTCCTTGCAAGGCTGTCATTAAACAAATCGTTAAAAAAATACTCTCAGTTTCTACATTCGCCACCGGCCCAACTAAATCACTTAAAAGACGACAACTGACAGGATAAGCGCGTAAGGACTGAATCAACTGGTTCTCAGGCCAAGCAACTGTTTCATATTTACCTAATCTTTTTTGAGAAAAAGCAAGAAAATAACTAATTTCATCCAATCTGCTGGGTACTAGTTGAAGCTGTGCTTCTTGGACGGCTAATTGAATGCCGTCACGCATTTTTGCGTACTGGCTCATTTGATGCTGACTGAGCCAGCAAAATAAAGCGAAGGTGCCCGACTTTTTTTGTAAGAGGCGGGCAAGCCATTTTTTGCCGAAACGACGAATCCGAAATTCATCTCCTTCCAGGTAAAACCCTCGTTTCCGCTCGTAAGATAAAGCAATGTTTTCAGTTGCTAGTTGGTGGCGTACTTTTTTGATATCCGCTAAAATAGTGCCTTTCGAAACGTCTAAAAAATTTTGATAATGATAAACCGATAGTTCTTCGATTTCTGAATAAGTGAGTAAAAAAATGAGTGCTTGTCTTTCTGTTTCGCTATAGATCACTTGACGTTGTTGAAACAGTTGTTTCCCCCATTCATTTGCGGAAAGGCTTGGAATGCTGACGGTATTCTGTTGAACTTTTCCGCCTATTGTCGAAAGTTGCGTCACTAATTCTCGTTGTGAAAGATCGGTTACTTGTTGGGCCAAAGAGAGCGTAATCTTTTGGCCTGCATACTCGTCAAGGAGATAACTTATTTTATAATTCACAGCTGTGTCCTCCTCCTGTAATTATCATATAATGGTAGCGCTTTATTTTCTATCTAAGTTGGGTACAAATGTCTACTGTACTTTTTTGATAAATTGTACCGTTCTTTATTTTAGAGTGAATAAAAACCCGTTGCAAGTTTCTAAAAACTTACAACGGGTTGTCTTTATGTTAATTGTGTTTGTAATGCGATATTCAGCAAGATAGCTATTGCTACCCAGCCACCACAAATTAGCAGAAGTAACCAACTATACATTGATTGTTTTACTAAAGACTGCTTAGGCTTTGCCTGATGAACAAAATTCATGCTACTTACTAAGAACAGTAAAAACAAAGCAAAACAAAGGGCAGCTAAGCCGGCACAAATCCAAATCCACATCGTAATTCCCATCTATCTTCCTCCTTCTACAATTGATTTTATTTGTAAAAACGGCAGCTTATTTTTCTTTTTTCCTTTTTTTATTCAAATAATAGAAACTTATTATTACTATGAGCAGACAGACAACACCGAGACTATAAAGCCACCTACTATTTCGTTCACCTGTCCTTGGTAATGACATCTGAGCAGCAGTTGGATTTATTTTAGCAGTGTTTTTCTCGGTCACCTCTTCTTGGGGTTGTGGCTTTTTTTTATCTTTGTTAGTAATTGGCTGTTCTGTCGACTTAGTGATATCTTCCGTTTCTAGCGGTGTCTTTCCTCCATAGAACATCACACCGATATTCGTTTGCCCTGCTTCTTCCGCAAAACTCTCAGAAGAAGCGTTCAGACTCGCGATGCCGACGGTTAAAAATATTCCTAATATCATTAGAAATGAGCATTTATTTTTCGCTGTCATCATAGCGTGCTCCCTGCCTATTTTTCAAGGCTGCCTGTTTTTCTTGTTGTAAATAGACTTGTTGTTTCAGTGCCGCTTTTTGTTGTGTAAAACGCCAAATAGCTAGAATTAGGCTCACAAACGTTACAACTAACAACCCATAAAAAGCTTGATTCCACCAAGTTGGTAGGACCAATTTCACCACCGCTTCTTTGTTTAATTTTTTGGCTTCTTGACTACTGATGGTAAATTCTTGCTTAAACGGCCAAACTTGTTGTTCATCTTCTTTCAAGACTGCTTTCCCTTCAAAAATATAGGTTCCTGGACGAACATCTTCTTTCCCAAAATCTAAGTTAAAGCTCATCGTTGAATTCGGTGCAAAACGAACACTTGGTAAAATCCGTTTAGCATACTCTTTCGTTTCGCCTTTTTTCGTTACTTTTCCTTCTAAACGTACTTCAGGAAAAATAGCTGACGTTGGATTTTGAATAACCGCTTGAACCGATTTATTTCCTAAAGCGATGGTCGGAACTAACTTTGTTAATTGAAGAGTCTCTGCTAGATACATTGGTGTATCTTCTGACGTTCGTAAAGCAACCGCTACATTAAAGCCATAACGACTAGTTAACCCCGTTGATTTCCCCGTCTCTTCTTTGTTATCTTCTGCGAGCGACGCATAAACGCCACCTAAGACTAAGCCTTGGAAACCTTTCTCTGGAATTTCAATAGTCATTTTAGCTGCCACTGTTTTTCTAGCAGGTACTTTTACTTGTTCTGCAGGTAATTTCATTAATGTTGTCAGTGGTGTTTTTAAGCTTGCATCTGGTTTTTTCTCAATATCATTGTAAACAATTAAACCATTATCATTCGTAACGGCATTTGCCAAATTCAACTCAATC
This sequence comes from Enterococcus sp. DIV1337a, assembly GCF_051712285.1. NCBI lineage: Bacteria > Bacillati > Bacillota > Bacilli > Lactobacillales > Enterococcaceae > Enterococcus > Enterococcus sp. DIV1337a. The sequence continues at coordinate 2,223,439 of NZ_JBIOOP010000001.1, forward strand.
ATTAATTCTTCATCGGTTTTATTAATTAATGATAATTCGACTTCTTGTTTCTGTCCTGGTTTTACGATGAGATCGTAATAAGATTGCGTATTTTTTGCCTGATTCTCTGGAATCGTTGGTTTAACTGTAAATTTTGTATTCATGTTGTCATCCGCTTCTTCTGCCTGTGCAACAAAAGGGATGGTTAATGCCATCACACACATAAAAACTGTGACGATTAGCCAGCGCATTCTCTTCATTGTTAGTTCCTCCTATGTATCGAAAAGGAGCCGTGCACCTCTGCGCAGCTCCTTTTCTGGTAATACAGTATTCTCGTTAGTAACTGTTTATGGCGCAGCCACTAATGTCCAAGTTACGTTACCTGTATATGCACCTGTTTTAATTTTTGAACTAGGTGTTGTTACGTTTAATTTCACATTTGATAATTCAGAATCCCATGTACCTTGTCCTTTACCCACGGCAGCTGTAGCGATTGATACGGCTGCTCCACCTACTGGAATACTTGTTCCAGCAAATTCAGGACTGCCTGGATCTGTTGCAAATGCCGCCACATCGCGTGAGTATGTTTTTGCTGTTGTATCGTACTTAGCAACCGCACCTGTTTGCGCAAAAGTAATTGAACCTTCTAACGTCGCTGTGCCGTTTTTCATTTCAGCAACACCTGCTGTAACTGACCAACCTGCTTGTGTCCCACGAACATCCCCAACACCATAGCGTTTTGTTTGCGAACCAGCAGCATCTAACGAAATTGCTGAGAAGTCAGAACCAACTTCAGTAGCTGCAAATTTGAATTCTGTTGGAACATATAACAAATCAAAGTTTGTATTTGGGTTCTCTGGATCTGGATCTGTTGTACTTCCGTCGTTATCATCACCTTTTCCATCTGGTAATGAACCATCTGTGACTGACACGCTCGCTGGCGTTGTACCTGTTGTTGTTGCGTGAGCTGCAGCTGGAGCAATGCTCGCACCTAAAATAGCCGTTCCTGCAAATAAAGTTACCAATGTTTTTTTCTTCATTTAAATCTCTCCTTTTTGTTTTGTCGATTAATGAACTGGATAAAAAAGTAAAAACTTTCCTATCGCGGTAGAACGTACTCTAAGTATAACGAAAAAAAGAGCACTTGTGATTTCAAATTTTAAACACCCTAGACGAAAAAAATGAATTTATTATAATACCAGCGTTTCGATGACTTTTATTAAAATTGAAAACGTTGTTTTCAAAGAAAACCTGACTTTTTTTTGTTATTCGTACTGTAAATATCTAAAAAAATAGCAAGAAAACGTCAAAAAGTAAGTAATCAATACTTATATTTTGACGTTTTCTCGCATTTATTAAATCGAAATTCCTTCAATTTTTTTAAAAAAAATAGTGAAAACTAGAATTATATCGTTTTCATAAACAAAATGTGCCTTTTTTCTTACAAATATCGGCAACCAGTCACTGATTATTCTCTAATCAGCGCTTGTGTTGTACATCTGAAGGAGCCACCCAACATTCTGGAAACATGATAGTCAATCGCTTCCACTTTGATGCCTTTTGCCTCTATTTGAGGAATTAGAGTTGTAAAGGATTGATCCGTTATATACGTTTCTTCGTTAAGCGGCAAACCATTCGTCACTAAATAAGCTGCTTCTTGTAAAGTAACATGGATTTTTTCCCAGTTTGCTAATTGTGCAGGAATCCCATCTAAAAAGGCTTCCTCACAAATGATCATCAAACCCTCTCTCAACAAGCTTAACGCACAATCTAAGTGGAGAATATGTGGATGCAACCGAACCGGCACCACTTCATAACCAAAATGACCAATCATTTTGGCTAACCACTGAATCCCCGCTAAATTACTCGCCAAACCAGAATAGCCTACAAAAATTGTTTTGCCTAAAACTAAAACGTCACCACCTTCAATAAAGGGACCTGCTTCACTTAAAGCACCTTCAGAAGTGTCAGGTTGTGGCGCAGCAAAATAATAGCCTTCTGCTTCTTGCACCCATTGCTGAATAATCGGACGAATCGGTAAAATTTCTTGTCGGCGGTGTTGGAATCGTAAGTTTCCTTCTATTAAGAGATTGCCAATTGTAAAAAAGGGATCTCGGGAAAAGAAGTTACTGTACCCTACGCCTAATTCTTTGCCATGTTCTTTTTCATAGTTTGTCAATAAGCGTGGTCGAAAGACTTCTACGCCATAAGATTCTAATAATCCTTGCATAACTTCTTTTTCTTTTTCCCAACGCACTTGATGTTCGGGCGCAAAGTCTGCCAAATCACGTCCTTCGTTATTCTCTGTTAAACGGGCATTTTCCTCTGTTAAAAAAGATGTATCTATTTTATTGCCTCGACTTGGCAAACAAAATTGCGATTGTGCTAATACAACTGAACGTAATGGTGCAAACTCACTTTCCACATGCATTTTTTTCATTATTTTAACCTCACTTTTATACATTTAACTTAATTATAGCAGAGATATAACAGAGACGAAATTTTATGCCCAAAACAAAAAAACAGAACGAGTAGCAATTCTGTTTTTTTGTTTTTTTGTTTTTTTATTTAACGATGCCTTTATCTTTAATCTCGGCTTTTTGCCCTGTGCCATCTACTAAGCCAAAAATAATCTTTGCTTGATCCGTATTATCAATTTGTCCTGAAAAAGCTTCTGCTTGTGGCCCATAAGCATAGACATTTACATCTTCCCCTGTGTGTCCACCAGTAGTCCAACCAGTATTCGAACGTTCATCAAAAATCTTTCTTAATGCCTGAGCGATTTTTTCAACATCTTTTGACTCCGCCGCTGTTTTCACTGCTTTCAATTCAGCCTCACTTAATTGAAAATCAATATACTCAGTCACTATTTTTTCTACATTACCATTTTTAACAATTTCTTCTGCCATAAAATCAGGCGTGCGTTTCGCCGAATGTAAAGGTTCCGTCAACCAATTGTATTGATCTCCTTTACCTAAAGACAAGCCACCAGTAGAATGATCTGCGGTTGTAACCACCAATGTTTCACCATCTTTTTTGGCAAAATCGATAGCCTTTTCAAACGCCGCTTCGAAGTCTTGCATTTCGCTCATCGCGCCAACAATATCATTGCTATGCCCGGCCCAATCAATTTGACTACCTTCAACCATCAAAAAGAAGCCTTTTTCATTTTTATCTAAACGTTGAAGAGCCGCTTCTGTCATATCAGCTAACGAAGGAACTTCCTCCGTTCGGTCTATCATTTTAGGTAGCCCACCTGGTGCAAATAAGCCTAAAATTTTGTCGTCTTGGTTCTCATGTAACGACTTTTTGTCTGTGACATGACCATAACCCGCTTGGGAAAATTCTTTGACTAAATCACGATCTTTCCGTGCAAATAATTCAGAGCCGCCGCCAAGTAACACATCGACTTTGTGTTGTCCGTCGATTTGATCATCAAAATAGTCATCGGCGATTTCTGCCATGTTTTTGCGGGAAACATTATGCGCGCCATATGCAGCAGGGGTTGCATGTGTTATTTCTGATGTTGCTACAAGTCCCGTTGATTTACCCACTTTTTTCGCACGTTCGAGCACGGTTTCTGTTTTGGACTTGTCATTATCGAGTGCAATAGCATTATTGTAGGTTTTCACTCCCGCAGCCATCGCTGTCGCTGCGGAAGCTGAATCGGTGACATTCTCTTCTTCATCTTCTGGATAAGTGGCTTGTTGTCCAACTAAATAGGTATCAAAAGCTGTTTGGGGAACACGCTTGTCTGAGTGATTGGCTTTGAAATATCGATAGCCTGTTGTATACGGATTCCCCATGCCATCTCCAATCATAAAAATAACATTTTTCACTGTTGCTTTTTCGGATTCAGTTGCCTTTGCTTCAGCAACCTCTGTTTGTTTTTCACCGTTTTTCTGTTCAGATAAATTTGTACAACCCGCTAATGTTGTGAATGTTAATAAGGTAATCCCTAGCAAAGCTCTTTTCTTCATTTCCTTGTTTCCTCCTTCATATCTACCCATACATTGACTATAACAAGTCTTAGTTGATTTCTGATAAATAACAAGTAAACAAAGTGTTAAGTTGTTGTATTGCTTCTGTTAAGTCCCTTATTTGTCACGTCTTGCAGCTCTTTTTTCGGCCTCTTTGCGTAATTGTTTCTGCGCTTTTTTTGAGCCGCGTTCAATATCTTTGAGTTTCTTTCGTTCATGGAAATCTGTAAATAAACTTTCTAAATCATAGTCTTGCGGATATAGATCTTGTGCTTTCGCTTGTAATTTCAACCGTCTTCGTGGTACATTTTCAATTTTATCATTCACAAATACTTGGATTTCTTGCTCACCCTCATCTGTAAAAACCAACCCAATTTGTTGTGTTTCTGTCAATAGGACGCGATCACCTTTTTGATAACGATCTGTTTCTTCTACAAATGTAGCAAAGGTCGTTTTTTTTGCTTTCAGGGGTTTAAATAGAATTCGATTAGTAGGGTATTCTTTCCGCTGAATATAATGAGCCGCCTTTTCAATGAGTTGTGGCTCCATCTTCATTTTACGTGCGATCCAAAGCGCCTGGCTATCGCCAACTTCACCAATTTTCAATTGATATTTTGGCGTTAATGTTTCACGATCGAAGGCCATTGCGGCTGGCACAAAATCGTCATGCTCTTGGGCAAAACGTTTTATTTCACCATAATGGGTCGTCGCAACCACCAAGGCGCCCTTTTGATACATCATTTCCATGATAGCAATCGCTAAGCCAGCTCCTTCGTTCGGCTCGGTGCCACTGCCAATTTCATCTAATAAAACAAGCGTGTGTCGGTTAACATTATGCAACATTTCCGCAATATTTTTCATGTGTCCAGAAAAAGTGCTTAACGCATTTTCCAGATTTTGCTGATCACCAATATCGACAAAAATTTCATCTAATACTGGAATCTCTGTGCCAACTTGTGCTGGAATTTGCAACCCAAATTGTGTCATGACAGTCAATAAGCCAACTGTTTTCAAGACAACCGTTTTACCACCAGCATTGGCGCCTGTAATGACAAGTCCTCGATAATCTGCTCCTAAAGAAAAGGTCAATGGTACTGCGTGTTCTAATAAAAGAGGATGTTTTCCTTGAACAATGCGCAAGCGTTCTTCTTTGTTGACTTTTGGCGTGATCCCACCAATTTCGCGACTATACTTTCCTCGTGCAAAAATAATATCTAAGGTTGTCATTGTATCGACGGCTTGATCAACAAGTCGTTCTTGCTCATTGATTAACCCGGTTAGTTCTGCCAAAATTTGATATTCTTCCGCTGTTTCTTCCGCTTTTAAGAGTGTCAATTGTTCATTTAATTTACTAATTGCTACAGGTTCAATAAAGACCGTTTGTCCTTTATTGGATTGCTCAATGATTGTGCCTGAAACCTTATTTTTATAGCTAGCTTTGATTGGTACCGTGTAATGTTCCCCTTTTTTCACCATCATATTTTCTTGAATATACAGTTGATTATTTTTATTGCGTAAAAATTTGGTGACTTTTGTTTCAATGTCTTGTTGGCATTCATTGATTTGACGCCGAATTTTTCGAAGTTGACGGGAAGCATCGGTAGCGACTTTTTGGTTATGGATTTTCGTATAAATTTGTTCTTCAATCGCTCTGAAATCAGCTAAGTGCTGACTGTAACTAAATAAACGCGGCGTTTGGTATTGATTTTTTTCAAAAAACTTCTGGATTCGCTGACTACTTCTTAAAAAGTCAGCCACCTCAATCAATTCGTTGGGTGTAAGAATTAAGCCTTTTTTCACTTGTTGAAGTAAGCGGGTAATTTGACTCAAGCCCATGAAAGGGACGTGTTGTCCGCTATCAATAATTAAGCGGGCCTCAGTTGTTTCCGTTAAGCGGGACTGCACTGTTTCTAAACGTGTCGCAGGGACCATTTTCGCCAACCGTTCTTTACTATACTCGCCAATCGCACGTGTTTGAACTTCTTTAAGAATTGTTGTAAATTGTAATTTTTGCATAGTTTCATGATTCATTTGTTTTTTCTTCCTTTCTATCGCGAAAAGAATACCTGGCGCCTTTAAATAAAAACCAGTTTCTACAAAAAAAAGAGGACAGCGTTCTACCGCTGTCCTCTTTATCATTGGATAAAGGTTACTAAAGAAACCTCTTTTAAATGAGGTATTTAGTAATTGAGATGACTGACAGGTATCACTTTCTAAGCACACCAAATAAACCTTGCTTGGTTCACTGGTTATTCAACTTATCAATTAGATACCTACGACACTCACCAAAATACCCCACATTCATTTGTTGGTTTTTATTTATTCTCCACTTGAGAGTAGCAAATCTGGCGGAGAAAGTCAAATAAAGGTTGGTCCTTTACTTATTCAATGTGTTTTTCATCATGGTTAGTAACGTTTTCACGTCTTCTGTTCTAGTGTCCCCTGTTTCTTGATCGATAATTGAGCTGTAGACATGGGGAATGATTTTTTTGACACCGGCATCCACCGCAATTTGAACAATTTCTTCAAAGTTTTCTAAATCAATGCCCCCTGTTGGTTCTAAATAAAAGTCATACTTGGCACAAGCTGCTGCTACTGCTTGGTATTCTTCTTTGTGAGTCAAGCCTTTCATTGGAAAATATTTAATGGAACTGCCTCCCATGTCTTTCAACAATTTGATGGCGGTTTCGATAGGCACTTCCGCCGCTGGCGCACCAGAGCTTAACGGACCTGTCGCAATGTTGACATAGCCAACTTTTCCTGTGGGTGATACCAAGCCATTAATCACTGTTTCGTCTTGACGAAGTAAGGCCCGCGAAGCGCCGACACCTGTGAAGACTTGGTTCACGTGTTGCGGTTGTAGGACTTCTGATAAGCGAGCTACCATTTGACTTTGATTGGGATCACCAGCTCCTAAGCCGACAGATAAAGCGTTGTTGGTTGCTGCTTGGTATTTTTTCATGTCGTCAATGGCTGCTTCATCGGTTTCATAGTTTTTTGACAGGACGCCTAACACAACATGCCCTTCTGCTGCTTCATAACAGGCTTGAGCATTTTCTACTGAATTGGCTAAGACATTTAAACAAATGCGTTCTTCTAAATAATTAGGTTTTAATGACATGACTTATTTCTCCTTTGAGTCCATAATTTCTTGTAATCGTTGCACGATTTTGTTCATTTCTTCTTGATTGACAGAACGAATGTCAAATTCAATAATGCCATTGTTGGCTTGATATTCTCGCGTATAAATGGCCGGACTTTCTGCTTTTAACGCTTGGATGACTTCCTTGGCGGTTTTTCTGCCGTCCACTTTGACACTGGCGCGATAAATGTCTCGTCCAGCGCCATCTTGGACGATTTTAGCGGTTAAATCTGACAGATTGTTGATGGCTTCAACAAACGGTTTTAAGCGTTCTTGCATCGAAGCCCCTGATTCACTGCCATGCGCCAAGTATTCTTCCACTGCTTGCGTAAAGCCCAGAATATTATCTTTACCAATTTTCATTGCTCGACCAATGCCTTTGCCTTGGAGGCGCACCCAGTCCATGTATTCTTTTTTCCCGACCACTAAACCAGCACTTGGCCCTTCAATGGCTTTGGCGCCGCTGTAAATCACCAAATCAGCGCCTGCTTCAGTGTATTTGAAAAGATCTTCTTCTGCTGCCGCGTCAACAATCAGCGGCACCTTGTGGCGTTGCGCCACTTTGGCCGCTTCGGCCACCGTCAGCATACTTTTTTGCACGGTATGATGGCTTTTGATGTATAGAATGGCCGCTGTTTTTTCGGAAATCATCATTTCTACGTGTTCTGGACTGCACATGTTGGCGTAGCCAGCTTCCACCACTTGGCCGCCGCCTTGCGCTACCATGACTTCTACAGGCGTGCCGTAGTCCACGTTGTGCCCTTTAGGTAAAACAATCTCTCGCTGTTCAATTTTTTCTGTATAGGGATGATACGCGTGGTACAAGCTGCCTTTTCCAATCAAGGCAGCCACCGATTGGGCAATCCCCGCCGAAGCCGAGGAAACGATTTGGGCATCTGCTACCTTCAACAAGTTGGCTAAAAAGGCCCCTGTTTGCACACTAAGTTCACTCATTTCAAAGAAATGTTCGCCGCCGAATCGTTGAGCCGCGAGGACTGCCTCCGAAACTTTGGAGACACCTAGAATGGTCATTTTCCCAGAAGCATTGATAACTTCTTTTAAGTGAAATTTTTCGTAACTATTCATTATTTTCTCCTTTATAACAAACCAAAGAATGAAGTGACCAAACTAACTAAGACAATCGTGCCGATAATGATACCGTAACGTGGGCCTTTTTTTACCATGAAGAAATAAATAGCCATGACGGCTGCTAAAGGAAGTAACCCTTTCATAATTTGATCTAGGATATCTTGTAAAACAATTGTGGCACCGCCAGTAACTTTAAACGTCATCGGACTAGCAATTTTAACATAACTCGCACTTAAAGCACCCATCATCATCATTCCTAAAACATTCGCTGAATAAATGACTTGCTTAATTTTGCCGTCTTTTAACAAACTTAAGATTGAATTACGCCCTAGTGTATAGGACTTATTCACTAACGTCCAACTGATGTATAACGTAATGGCTGTGTAGAGAACCAACGGACCGATACTTCCAATCACGTTACCTCCTTTAGCCATTGGAATAAAAATGGAAATGATTAACGGCATTAATGCTGCCCAAATAATTGAATCGCCAATCCCAGCCAGCGGACCCATCAGCCCAGTTTTAATCGATGTGATCGCCGTATCAGAGATCGCTGCGCCATTGGATTTTTCTTCCTCCATAGCAATTGCAATCCCTTGAATGGAAGCCCCTACTGTTCCTTCAGTATTAAAAAAATTCAAATGACGTTTTAGAGCTTCTCTTTGTTGTTCTTCATCGTCTGCGTAAAGTTTTTTAATTGCAGGAATCATCGATGCACAAAAAACTAAACTTTGAAGACGTTCATAAGAATTTGATAATTCACAGCCTAGTTGATAAATCCAAAAGGCTTTGGATAATTCTTTTTTGGTAATTTTTTTCTGTTCCAATTGTTGTTCATTTGCTTGTGTCATTTGTTCCATTACGCTGCCTCCTCACTCAATGCCTTGTTTCTAACTAAAAAGGCAATACAGATTCCTAAAATAGCGACGGCCATAACTTCTGCGCCAAAATATACTACTGCAACAAAACCAATTAAAAAATAAGGAATCAAATTTTTCTTGCCAATTACCATAATTGTTAAGGCGAATCCTAACGCTGGTAAAATACCACCCATTACTTCAAAGCCATGCATCAGCCAGGCTGGGATAACTTCTAAGACTTTATTCACCACAGATTGACCAAAAAAGTTCGCCGCAAAAACCAACGGAAAGCGAATTAAAAATCCCGCTAAAGCTGGATAAACAAACGCAGCTCGGTAAATCCCCCCATAATTTAACTCTTCCGCATATTTATCAGCCATATGCACCCAAGTCGCATTGATAGTCCGTCGTAATTGATCCATAAAGACGCCTAACACACCGAAAGGAACAGCTAGTGCAACAGCCGCCTCGGCGTTCATTCCCACACCTAAAGCAATTGGAATCGCAATTGCTGAAGCTAAAGCCGGATCACTAGGCACATTGCCGCCCGGTGTGGAGGTGACTCCTAGATAAACAAGTTGAATCCCCGCCCCCACAACCATTGCTTCACTAAGTTTTCCTGTTGCTAAACCAGCCACCAACGCTGCGCCTAATGGCTGAGACAGCATGCCTGAAAATGTGTACCCAAAACGCAAACGTGCAAACCAATAATAAAGTCCCATAATAATTGAAACACCTAAAACGCCCATTTGATTCTCTCCTTTTTCTCTGATTATAGTGATTGATATTTTTCAATTAATTTTTGAATTGGTAGGGGATTTTCTTCGGGAATCGCTTGGAAGAAAACATGGATGCCCTTCGTTAAAAGTTCAGTTAAAATTGCAACATCTTCTTCAGATAAATTGATATTTTTTAAGACATTTTTCCGATTAGGTCCACCACCTAAGCCACCAACTTGAATCTCCTCTTGAATAATTTCTTGGTCCACCATCGCTTTTAAAGTCGTTAAATCTGGCACTAAAAATAACACCTTTTTCTCTTCCTTTTCTTGCGATTCCCAATATTCTTTGGCACTTTCAATCCCTTTAATTACTACAGAAACCCCTGGAGGCGCCGCCATTAAATAAATACTTTGTAAAAACTCATCTTGCTCTAGTTCATCACTCACTACCAAAATTTCATTTGCACCTGATTGTTGTAACCACTTAGTCACTACTTGTCCATGGATTAAACGGCTATCGACTCTTGTTAATACGATTTTTGACATTCTGTTCACCTGTACTTTCTTATTTTGGAATTTCTAAAATTTGACAACTGTCTACTGCTGCTTGTTGAATCATTTCTGCGTCTTGTAAACGAAATCCAGGACCACTTTGTTTCATGACGGATTCTAATAATAACGATGTGCATAGTCCTGACACGATCAGGAGATCATAATCTTTTGATAAACGTAATGCAACATTACTAGGTGTGCCACCTTTAACATCTGTTAAAATTAGCAACTGGTTGTGCCACGTTAATTGGTCTATTTTTTCTGTGACCCGTTCTAAATAATCCCCCAACGAATCCTCTGCTTGTAATGCTACTTCATGTACATTTGTGACTTCTCCAACGATCATCTGGACGCTTTTGACTAATTCCAAGCCCCAACCATTGTGTGTTAAAAGTAAAATTGGTTCATTTTCCATAAACAAACTCCTTTGCTAATTAATCATTTTATTAAAAGCAATAAGTGTGCCAACTTTCATTTCCGTTTGAATTAAGCCTTTTCAAAAAGCAATTCATAAATATAGCGCACTTCCAAAGGTGGAATCAACAGATTATAGGACACTTCAATCGGTCGAAACGCCATTTTTATGACAGATACTGCTTCTGGCAACTCTCGGTATGACACTTCATAAGCTGTCGGGTCATATTCTGGATTTAGCAATTGCCGTTCTAACATACAGGCACAATGAATGATAAAACGAAGTAAAATCTTTTCGTTACTTTTTATTTTGGTTTGCAAGCAGATGTCTGAATAAATCTTAGCTAATTCGATCGTAATGGTTGTAGGATTCAAAACCGTTAGTAAGTCTGTAATAGCTTCGATTGATAATCCTTGAATATATTTAGCTGAAACTTTCTTTAGTAACTCTTGGTTTTGTTTTTCTTCTAAATGATGGCCTAATAATTCGAAAACAAGCTGAATGCCACGCTTCGATAGTAAATCTTGTAAAGAAATAAACGGAATATCTGGTACTTCTGTCTTTACGGTACCAATGATGCCAACGATTTTCTCTTCTTTCCGAACAAAAGAATGCAAGCGATCGATGTCTTCCACTTCTCTTTTCTCTAAAGTAATGATGCGTACATTCGTTAGTAATTCATTAGGAAAAGTTTTTAGTAACAACTGTTCAATTTTAATAGCGGTCCCCATACCAGTTAGACAGGAAATAATGAGAACTTTTGCCTCGTTGAAGCGACCTTTACTGCAAATCAAGGCGCGATGATTTTTTTCTTTTAAGACTGGTAATAGATAATCAAACGCCGTCGATTCATAAATCACTTCTCGGGCCACTTCTAGCAATGTTAAGAGATTGATATTGCTAATTAGTAGCACTTCTATTTGAAACGTTTGACTGATAGCATTACCAAAGTAAACCAGGGAACCGATGTCCACCATTAAAATAATTTTTTTATACTGATTTTGCTTTACAATTGTACGGACTTTTTCTAATGTTTCTTCCACTGATTGATTAATCGGCATATCAACTGCACGCATGACAGTTGATGAGAACAGAAGGTTGGTGTACTCAACCATACTGCTGGCCGTCGCGGCACCATGAGCAACGACGATAACGCCACAGTTTTCTTCAACTGAGTGCGCTCTTTTTTTAGCTGTGACTTTACGAATAAATAGATCGAAAAAGAGAATTTCCGTATCAGCAAAAGAAATGCCAAACAACGTTTGTAAAAAGTCCACCATGGTCTTAGCAGCTTGATACTGGGTTACTTTGCCAGAATAGATATTTTTGGTATCTGAATAAAATGTTTCATTCATTTGTGCAGAATAAAAAACAGCAGAATAAAGGTGGACAATTAAAATATTCTGGAAATCCTCTGTCAATTTTTCTTGGATTAGTTGTTCAAAAAAGACAATGGCTTCTTGAATTTTTGGCTGCAATGTTTCGTCAATGGCCTCTAAGGCTAACGGTTCTTGAGCAAAAATATCCATATCATAAAGTTGCTCGACTTTGTTTTGCATGATTGCTAGCGCATCCTCTGTCGAAAGAGTTAATTTTTTCAAATCTGCATATTCTTTCAATAGAAAATTATAAAAACGATCATTTTTCAGACTTTCTGATTTGAGTAACTCTTGACTGCTTAAATAAAAATGGTTGTATTGAATCGTGAGGCCATCGTTAGGTATCCACTCATTAAAAGCCAGCAGACTTTCTACATCAGGTTGCTCTTTGACTGTTCCCTCGTTTGCTTCAATGCAAATAGTTTCCGTTAATTGATCAAACACCTCTAAATAGGCTTGTGCGCTCATAAATTGAATCGCCGCTTTCAATTCGCCAACGTTGGCTTCAAAATGAGTAAACGTTAATTGTTTCAACGCCTCATAACGAATATGGATATTCTTTTGAATCCGTTGACTTTCTTCTAAGAAAAAGGACAAAATCAATTGAATTTTTTCTTTCAAAGAGCGCTCGGCTAAAGCTGGAATGGCTAATGTCACAGGGATCCTTCTTAAAAACGTTTTCAAAAAATGTTGGTTGACTGCTTCGGTTGTTGCAAAAATAAATTTTATCGATACATTCCTTTGTTTTTCGGCTTCACCCATCCGTGTAAAATAACCTTTATCCAAAACTGTAAACAATTTTTCTTGGCCTTCGCTCGTTAATCGATGGACCTCATCTAAAAATAAAAAACCACCATCTGCCAACTCCACTAAGCCTTTTTGGTCATTAACGGCACCAGTGAAACTGCCTTTTTTATAGCCAAATATATGAGAAGTTAATAATTCTGTATTGTTGAAATATTCTGCACAATTAAAATAAATAAACGGGACTTCTTGGTTCATTTTGACTTGATAAAATTGGTGTAATTGTTCTGCAATTAAGGTTTTACCCACCCCAGATTCTCCAGTAAGTAAAATATTCAAGCCATTAGGCGGATATAAAATAGCGGCTTTCAACTTCTTGATGGCGTCTGCTAAGCTCCCATCAAAACCAATTACGTTCGCAAATGGATTCATTTTCAGTAGCTGCTTTTTCTTATGTATCTGTTCTGTTTGTTGATAAATGTCCTCTTGCAGTGAAGCAAGGGAATCGTAGCACGTGCTACTTTTAAAAAAAGGAAACTGTTCCTCTAAGTAGTTTTTATCAAAAAATAACACCGGTCTTGATTTAACTTTAACGACTTGGTCTTTTCTCACTAATTCTGAAAGCTCTTCACTAACAGCGGTTCGGGTATAGCCAGAGGCCTGACTTAATTGCGAAGCCGTTGCAGGTAACAAGGTTTCTTTGCTACTTGGATTTTGTACGTGAAACTGTTTTAACGCTTGATGAATATTATCAATTCTCATAGTCTTTTCCCCATTTCTTTTTTGATCCAAAAGTTAATTTATTATACATTAAAACGGAAGCGGTTTCTTATTTACCCTAAAAAAATCAAGTCTTTAACCAAAAGATTAAAGACTTGATTTTTATTCTCCGTATTGTACAAGTTGTGTATTTTCACAATGAAAGTCCAAGAAATCTTGGATTTTTTTACCATTGAAGTAGTTATCAATGACTCGCATGACCGCATTGTGGCAAACAAATAGGTAAGTTTCCTCTGAAGCCAAGGCTGCCTCAATCAAAGGATAAATTCGGCCCGCGACATCTAGGACTGATTCCCCTTCCGGAAACGGCAAGGAAATCTCAGAACGATTTTCTTGGAAAGCCGTTGTTTCAATCGGTTCACCATCATAAATGCCAAAATCCATCTCAATTAAACGAGGTTCTGTTTCAATCGTCAACTGATTTCGTTCCGCAATTTTACGGGCTGTTTCTTGCGCTCGTTTTAAAGGAGACGCCAGTAAACGGTCGATTTGAATTCCTTGTTTGGCAATTTTTTCAGCCACCAACTCCGCTTGTTGGTAGCCTTTTTCGGTCAATTGCGCTTCCGCATGACCACAAATTCTACGGGCCACATTATAATCTGTTTCACCATGTCTCACTACGTACAGCATTTTTCCACCTCAGTTTTTTTGTCTTGTGTCTATTTTATCCGAAATTTGGTCACAATAACACCCTATTTAGCGGTAACTTTCTGGTAATTTAAATTTGCCTTCTTGCTCAAACTGTTCGCCTACTTGGAATAAGAGATCTTCACGTCCACGAGCAGCCAGCAATTGAATACCTAAGGGTAACCCCGTTGCCGTAACATGTGTGGGCAAGCTGATGGCTGGTTGTCCTGTCAGGTTCGCTAATTGAGTATAAGGTGTTAGCTGTAAACTTTTATCAAAATAATCGTAGATTAATTCAGCTAGCTCTGCTTCTGTTAATTCTGCTGCTTGCTCCATTCGTTGACGAATGTGCTCACTTTGCAAATCTTCGTTAATTTTTGGTGCTGAAAAAGCCGTTGTTGGTGATAAAAACAGATCAAATTTTTGGAAAAGTTCTTCCATCGTCACTGCGGCTTGATCCCACAATTGTAATGAATGAACATAGGTGGCTGCTGGAATCTTTTGCCCAAATTGATGCATGGTCCATGAAAAAGGTTCGATTTCTTCTTTGCGAATTGGGCGCCCGAGCCCCTGTTGAATGCTGTTCATCATCGCTGTAGTTTCTGCGCCGTTCATTTGATAATAGGAGCGAATCAGCGCTGCGCCATCGACTGGATAAGGAATCTCAATGATTTCATGACCAGCGGCTGCCAGAAAATCAGCCGCTTGTTTCGCCGCTTGGGTTGCTTCTGGCGAAATCAGTGAGCCGATAGGCGAAGCGGTGCACAGAGCAATTTTTAACCGCTGTTTTTTAGGGTGTGTTTGCCATTCTGTTAAAGGCGCTTGGTAGGGGGCACCACTGTGGCTACCACGTAAACCATAAAATAACGCTTTGGTGTCTCTCATAGAAATAGTCAACGCAAAGTCAATCGAGGCACCTTGCCAGCCTCGCCAGCCTTCTGGGCCGACAGGCATAGAGCCACGGCTGGGTTTTAAGCCAATTAAGCCACTAAAAGAGGCGGGAATTCGGATAGAGCCACCGCCATCGCTAGCACCGGCTATAGGAACAATCCCGCTAGCGACAACTGCGGCGGCGCCGCCACTGGAACCGCCTGGCGAATGTTCCAGGTTCCAAGGATTGCGGGCTGGCCCGTAAAGCGCAGGGTCCGTAATATTTTTAAAGCCAAACTCTGGGGCGTTGGTTTGTCCTAAGGGCATCAAACCAATCGTTTCTGCTTGTTTAACAAAGTTAGAGGTCGTTGTCGCAGTACTATTTTTAAAAAGTTGCGAGCCGGCCGTTGCTGACCACCCCGCTTTTTCTTGGCCTAACATTTTCAAAGGAAATGGCAAACCAGCAAATAGTGTGTCCTGCTGTTTATTTTTTTGATAAGTTACTTCTGCTTCTTGGCTGTCAAAAGTTACAAAGCCATTGATCTGAGGATTTAACTTTTGGACTTTTTTCTCAATATCCTTTAAGAGTTCTGTGCTACTTATTTTCTGTTCTTTTAATTGTTGTACCCAATATAGTCCGTCTTTCATACAGACCCACCTCCTATACTATTCAGTGTTAGTATAGCATGGTTTTTAGTGGGTATCCTTTGAGGATGATTTTCATTCGTCAAATGCTTCTCTATTTTAAGCAAATAATTCGCCAATGTAAGGAAGCAACTGCGGATGTAGTTTGTAGCCTTTATACCGCGTATTTTGGATACCTTGTTTTTTAAAGCCCCCTGCTTGAATTTTTTTATTTAATTTTGTCAGTTGTTTGGTCATTTTTTTTCGATTAGTGGCTGTTTCTTCTGTGTCATAGATTAATTTACAAAGGCGCTCCATTGGTAAGTGTTCTTTTGGCGTACTGTACAAGATAGCCAGTAGTGCACGTTCTGTGGCTGTTAGCTTTATTCCCTCTACATCTAACTTTTCATCTTCTCGTTGGCTGGGTTTATTTAATTCTACCAAGAGGAGATTTTCTCTTAAAGTATCCAAGGTCGCATCCAGTCGTAGCCAATTGAGAACGCCATATTGATAACTAATGCTCAATTCTTCTGAGGTAGGAATGTCTTCCGAGCGAAGAAACAACGGCGCTTTAACTCTGGCTAATTCCTTTAGATATAAATATTGTTCTTTGCGAGGAATCGTTTCGCTGAGAATGATTGCATCAAATTTTCGATAAAACAAATGACTTTCCTTAATTTCACCAATCAGACACGTCGTACAAAAAACTTGGTGATTTAAATGCTGTAAGCGATTTTGAAAAGCACTTTCTGATAAGACATTTTTTGTGATGACCATTATTTTCATTCTTGATTCCTCCTTAATTCCTGTTTCAGTTCAAAAATTTCTCAATTTTCGTGTTTTGATTTGATATATTTAGTATACTGGAAATTTTTCGAATTAAAATTTAGAAATTCACAATCAAATCAACCATTAACAGTGATTCCTCTAATCCCAGATTTATAAAGGCTTTCCGATAGTCTTATTTAAAAAATGTTTGTTATTTAATCCTCAACGTGCTATTTTTTCAATTTTTTTCTTTTTTATTTAGCTAACAAACGTCAAAAGGTTAGTAGCTAATATCAACCTTTTGACGTTTGTTAGCTATTTCCTCTTGAAATCTTTGGATTTTTTTCTACTTTTACTAAAAAAAACAGCCAAAAAATGGCTGTTTCTTGCTGTTTATACTTATTTCATAATATCGATCAAGTCTTTTTTCGAAGCTGCCGAAGCAGGAAAATAGCTAAATACAACCCCGATAAAGACAGAAATCCCGATGGCTAATGAAACGGTCATTAAATCTGGACGAACAGAAAATGGTAGTGCCATTGAGGCTAAGTAGGCAATAATCATCCCTAAAAGATAACCAGTAATTCCGCCGATTAAGGTCAAGGCAATCCCTTCTGTTAAGAATTGCTTTTTAATATCACTGGCTGTCCCGCCCAATGCACGTCGGATACCAATTTCCTTAATACGTTCTGAGACCGAAATATACATCATATTCATAACGCCAACTCCAGCAATTACTAGTGAAATAGCCGCAATTGCCGAAATAAACAAGGTTAAATTATTTAATAAAGAGCCCATTTCTTTAATGGTATCTTTAACATTATATTCTTGGTACGTCCCGCTGTTTTTCATAGTGCCTTGTTGAGAGAGAGTTTTTATTGTTTCTTTCAATACTTGATCTGGTTGGTAGCCAGGTGCTACTGTTAGCTTTAACGTAGATGTATCTTTTAGCTTACCGAAATAATGTTCATAGGTCTTTTTGGGAAAATAAAGCAATGAGTTATCATTGCTTGGGCCAATTGGTCCACTCGTATTGGTTGTCACGCCAACAATGGTAAAAAGTTGATCTTTATATGGAAAAGTTCGATTAACTGCTGCAGTCGGGTCTTGGTAGAGTTCTTTGGCAACCAGTTCATCCACCACAACTGTTTTATCTAATTTTGCATTGTCTCCATCATTCAGTTGGCGTCCCACCAACAATTCTTTAGTGGTTTTGGCGGCAAGTTCATAGGTTACGGAAAGATTTTTCGGCCCTGCTTGAAAATTCAGTGTGCCTTTTGGGGCGCCATCAACTTCTCTTTGATCAAAATCAATTTTTTCTACGCCAGGAACCATGCGCACGATCCCTAAATCATTGTCGGTAAACATTGCTTGGTCACTAAACATATCTGAAGTGTTGTAGGCCGAAAAAGATATCTTTTTCACATTTTCTTTTTGTTTTTCAGCGGATAATTTATCGACCATGTCTTCTTTAAAGCCGTTACCGATAGCCACGATGGTAATCACCGAAGCAATCCCGATGACGATCCCTAGCATCGTTAACAAGCTGCGTCGCTTATTTTTCAAAATGGAACGGAAGGCGGTTTTCCAAATAATTGAACGTTTCATGTCAGCACCTCCTCTAAAATCTTTCCATCACGAACTTTAATCAAACGATTGCAGTATTCAATTGTTTCTTCATCATGTGTCACTAAAATAATGGTGACTCCTTCATTGTTTAATTGTTGAAATAACGTTAAAATTTCTTCCGATGTTTTACTATCTAAAGCCCCAGTTGGTTCATCTGCAATAATAAAACTTGGCCGATTGACAATCGCACGCGCAATGGCCACACGTTGTTGTTGTCCTCCCGAAAGTTGTTTTGGATGCTTCTTGCCTTTATCTGGCAAGCCGACTTTTGTCAGAACTTCGTGGACACGATTTTTGGCTTCTTTTGGGGTTAAACCACTATATAAAAGAGGTAATTCAATGTTTTCTTCAACTGTTAGTGTTTCAATTAAACTAAAATTCTGAAAGACAAAGCCGACTGCTTTATTTCTAATTCGGGATAGCTCCTTATCAGAAAAGTCGCCAATTTCACGGTCTTCAAATAAATACGTTCCTTCAAACTTTTTATCAATAAAGCCTAGCAAATTAATCAAAGTCGATTTACCAGAACCCGAAGGCCCCATAATCGCTAAAAATTCTCCAGCATCTACTTGGAGATTAATATCATCTAACACATGCAGTGTTTCTTCTTCGGAATAATAATATTTATGAATATGGGCTAGCTTAATCATTGGCAGCTACCTGAACATCTTGATTATCTTTTAATTCTTTATTGGGATTGGCAATCACTTGGTCTTTCCAGTTCAAGCCACTTTTGACAACTTTACGACCTAAATTTGCTTCTGTTTCAATCGGTGTTTTTTTCGCTTTGCCCGCTTTGTAAACATAGACAAATTCTTTTCCGCCTTCTTTTTGAATTGCTGCTGTTGGTATAATCATTTGCTTTTGCGGCACAGCGATGCTGGTGGACAAGCCTTCTGCCCAAGGAAAATCACCTTCTACTGTAAATTGATAACTCACTACGGGATTGCCTTCATTTTTAGCTATGGGGGTTTGCGCGATAGAAACGATTTTGCCTGGCGCTGATTTACCTGAACCAACGGTCGTCACTGTCACTTCTTCCCCTGTCTGTAATTTATCGTAATCATACTCGGTTACTTTTCCTTGAATATTTTTCTTTTGTGTCGCAATTTTAATGACTGGTTTGTCGGTACTACTCATAGCACTAGCATCAACAGTGACTTGGCCATCAATTGGTGCTGTGACGACCGTGTTAATTTTGCCACGTGTTTGTTCAAGCGTGGTTGCTGCTCCAGCGGCATCACTGTTGGCTAACTGCAGAGCTTGATTAGCTTGGGCGACTTCACTATTCGCAGCACTAACGGCTTCATTCAATTGCTGAATTTCGGCATTTAGCGTTACTTTCTCTTCAGCCTCTTTTGCGGTGTTCAATTTTTGCTTGGCTGCAGCAACTTTGTTTAAGGCTTCATTGTATTTTTGAGTAGCTAAGTTAACGTTCTCTTGTGCTTGTTGGACTTGAAGATTGTTCCGATTAACGGCATTTGCTTGCTCTGTTTCTGTGGCTTGGATTTCTGAGTTATTATACGTTAACAATGGACTATCTTTCTTGACTTCTTTACCATTTTCAACATTTATTTCGGCAATTTTTCCTAAAGAAGGATCAAAGAAAATATCCCGAGTATCTAGAAAACTCACTTGACCATCTAATTTTAATGAGGCCATTTCTGTAATGGTATAAGTTGTATATTCAGGTTCAACTTCTTTTGAAGAAAAAACTGTTTTTGCTCCGATAAATCCGACGACGACCACTGCGGCACCAATACCGAACCACACTTTTTTATTTCGCTTCTTCTGGCCTGACTTTTTCATTTATTTGTTCCTCCTTGATTTCTGTTGACGAGTTTGTCATTTTATTTAGTATATAATGAATAAAAAAACCGGTCCCTTCATCTTCCTATCATTCCTCTTACAGTTTTGACACATCTTCATCTAACAAAAAACGTTTATCCTGCGTAAAAGGATAAACGTTTTTTGTTATTTTATTGTTCTAATTGACCCAACCAGCCAGATGTACCACCTAGAACGTTGGTTACTTGATATCCTTGTTGACTGAGAAACGCACAAGCTTGTTCGGAGCGCGACCCCATTTGACAAATCAGATAATAGGGTTGCTTTTTATCTAATTGCTGATAATTTTCAGTTAAAGTACTTAAAGGTAAATTAATGGCATTAGGTACATGCCCCAATTGGTATTCCATTTCTTCTCGTACATCAATAATCAGTAATTTTTTTTGTTTTGCTTCCTGATAAAATTCAGGCATGCCAATCGTGTTATACATTTTCTAGTTCCTCCGGTCTTACCATTCTATATAGCGCAAACGCACCATCTAAATTTTTGGCTGTGATGCCCGCTTGTTTTAGCATCCGTTCTGCAATATAACTACGCAAACCGCTGTGACAACTAACAATGTACTCCGTTGACTTGTCTAATTCCTCCAAACGTTCTCTTAACTCATTTAAAGGAATAGACACAGCATTTTTAAATTGACCATTGGCTCGTTCGGCGGGATTACGGACATCTAATAAAACAGCTCCATTAGCTAATTTGTTGGATAACTCATACCATTGAACGTTTTCACTCAATCCTTCTACAAGGTTCATCGCTGCATAGCCTAACATGTTCACAGGATCTTTCGCTGAACCAAACGGCGGAGCATAGGTAAACTCTAATTCAGGCAGATCAAAAATAGTTAACTGGCCTTTAATAGCGGTCGCAAGAATATCAATCCGCTTATCTACGCCCTTTGCCCCAATTCCTTGTGCGCCATAAATTTCCCCTGTCGTAGGATGGAAAACTAATTTTAACTGAAGATCTGTTGTGCCAGGATAATACCCTGCATGGTCTTTTCCACTGATATGCACAACAGCTGTTGTTAGTCCAGCAGCTTTAGCAGCCCGTTCGCTTAAACCAGTTGAAGCGGCGGTTAAATCAAAGACTCGCACAATGGCGGTCCCAATGCTCCCTTGATTTTTTCTCTCTAACCCAGCAAGCACATCTGCTACTTGACGTCCTTGGCGATTAGCGGGAGAAGCTAAAGAAATCAGCGCATCTTCTTGAGTGATTTGTTGTTTCACTACAATAGCATCCCCAACCGCATAAATATCGGGTTGATTCGTTTGATAGTGTTCATCAACAATAATGCCGCCACGTAAACCAGTTGCTACACCTGCTTCAACTGCTATGGTATTTTCTGGTTGGACCCCCACCGACAAAATGGTTAAATCAGAAGTTAATGTCTGACCATCTTCTAAGCGAATCACTTGTCCCGCCTTTTCAAAAGCAACCGCAGATTGTCCCGTAATTACTTGAACATTGTTTTTGCTTAATTCAGCTTTGACAAAAGCGGCCATTTCTTCGTCTAATGGCGGTAAAACATGGGGTGCCTTTTCCACGAGAGTGACTTCTAATCCGCGTTTTTGTAAGTTTTCTGCCATTTCCAAGCCAATGAAGCCTGCGCCAATCACGACGGCTCGTTTTGTTTCTGGCGTCAGGGCTGTCATAATTTGATCTAAATCAGGAACATTTCTTAATGAAAAAACATTTTTGGCTTCTGCCAATCCTGTAATTGGTGGCACAAAAGGTTTCGCCCCTGGTGATAAAATTAATTTGTCATAGTGTTCTGTTAAAATTTCTGTTTCATGTTTCACTGTGATCACTTTTTCTATTGGATCAATCGCCACGACTTCATGGTGAGGACGAACATCTAAATTAAACCGGGCCTTTAGCGCTTCGGGTGTTTGAACAAGCAGTTGCTCTCTTTCCGCGATTTCGCCAGAAACGTAGTAAGGCAAACCACAGTTAGCAAAAGAAACAAAAGGGCCTTTTTCCATGACAACAATTTCAGCATCTTCCATTAAACGACGTAAACGTGTCGCTGCTGACATGCCACCCGCCACGCCTCCGATAATTACAATTTTCATTTATTTTCCTCCTTTAATTTGACCAGACCATTGAGACATCCCACCACGAACGTTAATCACGTGATAGTTTTTTCTCGCTAAAATTTTGGCCGCATTTTTGCTGCGCATGCCGGACTGGCAAATCACATAGACCTCATTAACGGGTTTGTTATAGGCGGGGATTTGGTTAAGCGGGACATTAATCGCTTGTGGAATATGCCCTGCGCGGTATTCGCTAGGTGTCCGGACATCTAACAAGGTTATCTCTTTAGATAAACGTGACTGCAATTCCTTTGTTGAAATACTTGGAACTTTCTTAAATAATTGAAATAACATCTTTTTCTCCCTCTCTTATATACCTTATGGGGTATATTTAACATGAAAAAGTTAGACTTGTCAACTGAAGAGCTTTCTGCCATTTTTAGATTCAAAGAAAAGATAGTTGACAAAAATACCTCGTGTAGGTATATTTTAAACCAATCACTACTCTTAAGGAGGGGCAAAATGACTGAAGAAAAAAAGAAAGTGCTGAATCGTTTGCGCCGCACAGAAGGTCAAATTCGCGGGATTCAAAAAATGATTGATGAAGAAAAAGAATGTATCGATGTTATCACTCAGTTGAGTGCGGTCCGTTCTAGTATTGATCGCGTAATGGGGATGATTGTTGCGGAGAATTTAAAGCATTGTTTTGAAAATCCTGAAAAAGATCCTAAAGAACAAGAAGAGCGATTAGCACAAGCGATTAATATGATTATCAAAAAGTAAAACAACGCAAACTTATTCAGCGAAAGATAAGTTTGCGTTGTTTTTTTATTTATTAGACGAATCTGCCGCACGTTTTTTTAAATTGACAAGCATAAAAAGAATCGTGCCAATTAGTAAAATCACGACGGCGATATAAAAGCCCATGACTTTCGAACCCGTTGTGTCAGAAATTTTCCCAGTTAAAGCTGGGGCAATCACAGATGACATCATGCCGAAAAAGTTAAACACGCCCAAAGTAGTGCCAATTCCAATTTTTGGTGCATTTTCACCTAACCAAGAAATAATAATCGGCTCTACAGCTAATTTCCCTAAAAATCCATACATAATTAAAGCAATTAATAACAACGTCGCATTACTTACTTGTACAGTTAACAAAAGCATGGCTGTTGCTAAAAATTCTAAAACAACGATGAATTGAACTTTTTTATGCATGTACTTATCCGCCAACCGACTAAAAAATAACGCTCCTGGAATAGAGGCAAATGCGACCAGCGAAGAGGATAATCCTATCGCCGCTCCTTGGAAGCCACGTTCGGTACTTAAAAAATTAGGTAACCAAGTCACAATCATATAATATGCATAACAAGTGCCAAAATATAAAATATACGCAAATAGCATATGTGGCGCAAACAGTTTTTTAAAGGGCACTTTTTCTTTTACCGCTCCGTTATCTTTTTCATCAACAACGGTTGGCTGAATCAAGGCCATGTCTTCTTTATGATTGCGAATAATCACTTGAAAAGCTACTAACATACAAATAATCATAAAAGCGGAAATGTACATCATCACTTGCCAAGGCAATCCTTTTTGGGCAACTAAATAACTAGATAAAATCATCCCTAAACCTGAACCAACTGCTGAACCACTGTTGACAATAGCTGTTGCAAAACTTTTTTTGGCTTGAGGAATGTTTTGCGACGTCAACGAGTAAGCCGAGCCATAGAAAGAACCACATCCTAAGCCTGCCAATAAGCTACCTAAGTAAATTGTTCCAATCGTTTGGGCTTGGGCAATCAGTAATGCTGCCAACGCAAACAAGATAAAGCCTGGAATTAATACCCGTTTTTTTCCAATTTTGTCTACCAAGAAACCTGCAGGAATCTGCATGACTACGTAACCGAGAAAATAAAAGCTAGAAATGGACCCTAGGGCCGTATCGGAAGCGTTACCATTTAGAGACGCGCGAATTTGTGGATAAACGGGAGAAAGCGCGGAACGATAAATCCAGATTGTTACCCAGCCCATACATAGTAAAATAACGATTTTTTTCCAATAAGCCAATGAACTTTTTGTCTTGTCTGTCATTTTCTTTTCCTCCACCAATCATTTTTTTGTTAACGATTAACAAGGAACAAAAGCACTACGCTTTTTTACGTAGTGACCTTTTGTCCTACCTTCTTTTTTAGTTTAAATACTCAGCCAATGCATGAGTACTACCGCTACCACCTTCAAATTGATAGCCTTGGTGTTTCAATACAGTCTCAAAGGCACTTAAGAAATGCAACACATTGTCTTCGCGACTGCTGTACCCCATATTACCGACCCGCCAAATTTTTCCTTTTAAATCACCGAAGGAAGAGGCAATTTCAACTTTAAAATGATCCAGTAATAAGCTCCGCACTTTTTCACCATCAATTCCTTCTGGAATGACCACAGGAATGACTGTTGGTGTTTTTGTGTCTAACTTCCCAAAAATTTCTAAGCCCATTTTTTGCAGACTTTCAACTAAAATACGATCGTTTTTCCGATGGCGTGCGTAGACATTTTCCATGCCTTCTTGAAGCAACAAACGCAGTCCTTCATGTAACCCATAAATCATTGTAGTCGCTTCTGTATGGTGATTTAAGCGCTCTGGTCCCCAATATTTTTCTAATTGCGATAAATCCAAGTAGTTACTTTGAATGAACCGTTCATTCCGCGCATCCGCGCCAAGTCCTAACTCTTTTTGGTAACGGCCCGCCAGATAGTCGGCCACACGTTGGTTGTAGGTAATCAAAGAAAGGCCTGAAGGGACGCTAACACATTTTTGAGTACCTGCTACCGCAATATCAATCTTCCAATCATCGACCTTTGTTTCGACACCGCCGTAAGTCGCCACCATATCTACTACGAAGAAAATTTCATTTTCCCGACAAAAGGCGCCAATTTGATCCAGCGGTTGCATTTGTGCATTCGCCGTTTCGCCGTGGACCATCGCAACAATTTTTGGTTGATGTTCTTTAATCGCTTCAATCACCGTTGTTTGCTCAAACGGTGCGAGCCAGTCCTTTTCTAAATAAATAACTTCGGCCCGGGCGCGTTCGCAAATTTCACCTAATAAATAAGCAAACCGGCCATACGCAGGCACAAGCACTTTGTCGCCTGGCTCAATCAATGCAAATAATCCCGCTTCCAAACCTGAACGTGACGTGCCATCAATGGCAAAGGCTTGTTGATTCTTTGTGGCAAAAGGTACTTTAATCATTTCCCGAACTTCATCCATAATCTGTAGAAATTCTGGGTCAAATTGCCCTAAAATCGGTTGTCCCATTTGACGAAGTACCGATGGATGCGCTTCGACTGGTCCTGGCGTCATGATTGTTCGCCGTACAAAATTTGGTTGTTGATACATAGTAATCCCTCACTTCATTTTTAATTCTTCTCTTTTATTATCTTTGGAAAAACCCAGAAATTCATTGTTCAATTTGCACTATTTTGACTTTGTTTTTTAGACATATTCAATAACTATCTTTTGTACTCCTTTTTATTCTTCGCTATACTATAAAAAAAGGAGGTTGTTGTGATGAAAATATTAGCTGAGGTCTTGGCTTTACCAAGATTTTCTGACTTACAATTATTATCGTCTCACTCAAACTTAACACAGCCCTTGGAAAGTGTAGAAATAACGGAAACACCTGATGTGGCTGATTTTATCCCTAAAAATGTCATGATTTTAACAACGGCAATGATTTATAAAGATGATCAAGAAAAATTGAAACCTTTTATTGACTCGCTAAAACAAGCAGAATGTACGGCTTTAGGGATCAAAGTTGGGCGGTTCCTTGACGAAATTTCACCAGAAATTGTTGCCTATGCCAGTGCCGTTGATTTGCCCCTGATTAAAATTCCTAGCACACAGCCACTAGGCGGGTTGTTGCATGAAATTGTAGGCTATCTTCGCGATAGCAAAACCGAACAGATGTCTGTGGCATTTGACATCCAAAAGCGTTTTTCAACATTATTAATGCAAGATGTTGATGCTACGCGTTTCATCGCTGAATTTGCGAAAATTTTAAATGCGCCAATTATTTTATTAAGTCCTTGGCAACAGGTGATTGCCCACTCGAATTATTTTTATGGCAATCAAAAATCAGCGGAGTTTTTTATCAAACAATTATCAAAAGACCACTTTCAACAATTGGCACAAGAAAAGAAAATCTTTCGTTTACAGGATGAACGACAAGAAAACATTCAAGTAGCTGGCTTTCCAATTCGTGTGAACGATTATTTTCCCTATTATTTATTGGTCTTATCTCCTGAACAGATTCCTTATCCTATTTCTGAATTTGCCATTGATCAGGCCATTTTAGTTTTGACCTTTATGTTATTTAAAAACCAGAAAATTGCTGAGTCTTTTGAGCATCTCAAAACAGACTTTTTGGACCGCTTGCTCGATACACATCAAGAAGCGCTGAGTAAACATCAAAATTGGTTGGAACTTTGGAAAAATTATCGTTTAATCAACAGTGATTATTATCAATTAGCGATTGTCTACGGCGTGACTAAACCAGAAAACGAAACCCATATTCGTTATCAGCAAGCGGAAGGGCAACTAATTTTCCAATGGCTCAAAGAACAATTGCCGGAAATCCTGCCAGATGTCGCCTTGTTTAAATTAAAAAATCAAAATAAAAGTATCTTGATTTTTCAATCTAAGAAAAATGACCATTTGATGATTTTGCAAAATCTCGCTGAACGTTTGCAACAGGCTTTGCCTATTACCATTCGCTTTGCTTTAGGCAATGCTTATGAAAACCTAGAAGATTTGCCTAATTCTTATATTGAAGCTTCCTCGACTTTAGAGGCCTCCTTACATACTCAAAAACCAGCGACTGTGCAATTGTTCCATCCTAAAGGCTTAGCTGGACTTTTTGAAAAGATTGGCACTGAAGATGTTGAATACTTTTGCCAGCAACAATTGAAAGAGTTGGCCTACCCGACGGAACCGACGTTACAAGAATTACGAAAAACCTTGAAAGTTTTTTTAGATTTTAATTGCGAAATTACTAAAACGGCCAACGCTCTTTATCTTCACAGAAACACCATTAAATATCGCATGAATCAATGTGAAAAATTATTAGGCATCTCTATTCAAGAGCCTGAAACAAGTTTACTCTTACGGGTAGCGCTGGAACTTTCAGAAAAATAATTAACAGGAAAATAGCCGAATAAAAGTAACATCTACCAAGAAAAAGGACTCTACCGTTCACCACTGCGTGTTCAAATCCTATTGTTCCGAGGTCATTACTTTACATTCGGCTTTTCTTTATAATTCTGGTTCACGATTGGCATCTTTGGAATAAACGTACATTAGCGGTTCTTCACGGCCAACCGCATAGGCCGCTTGTGGCACATAGGCGCTCATGAAAATATAGTCCCCTTTTTCCACTGGATACCATTCATTGTCCAAATTGTACATCCCTTGGCCACTAATTAAATATGCACCATGCTCTTGGACATGCGTTTCAATATAGGCATGACTAGCACCTGGTTCAAAAGATAAGATATGCATATTCATATCAAAGTCAAACTCTTTCGGCAATAAACTCCAAAGTAAAACGTCTGTCATTCCTTCATATTCTTCGGGTTGTTGGTCATGAATTGACCCAACCACTTTATAAGGTTGCTGGCCCGCCAACGGCTGATAGCGTTTTTTATATAAGAAAACTTCTGTATCCGCTTCCTGTGCATTCGCTAAATACATTTTCATTTCAGGCGTAAAGTAGGCGTAGCCCCCTGCTTCAAGCTCATGGGTTTCTTGACCATCTGAAACGCGCAAACGACCGTCAATGACATAAACCAACGTTTGAATCCCGTCGCCACCAAAACCAGTTGTTTGTTGACCATTTTTATGAAACGTAGCAATGTAATCCACAAATGTCGCACCTAATTTAGGCGATCCCAAAATGGAAATATCGACATTTTCAAAACCAGGTACTGCATTTTGCACCAAACCATCATGGGGAATAATGGCGTAATTGTCTTTTTTTATCACAGCTCTTGATGTTAACAATTCTTTTTGGTAACCTACTCGATTATTTTTATAACCCATCACAATTCTTCCTTTTCTATCTTATTTATACGCTAATTCATATAAGGTATCTGCTAAAAGCTTGACGCCTTCAACCAAATCTGGAAATGCCGTTGCTTCTGCTGGATTATGACTAATCCCACCAATACTTGGCACAAATATCATCGCTGTCGGGTAATGGGGCGCAATAATTTGCGAATCATGCCCAGCGCCACTATGCATCATACGATACTGATACTTGCCTTCTTTGGCTTTTTGTTCAATAACTTCTACAATTGCTTGATTCATCGGTACGGGTGCTTCATCCATCCAGCGGTCAATCGCAATAGTTAAGCCTAATTCTTGAGCAATTGTCTTTATCCGTTCTTCTAATTCACCGGTAAAATGTCGTAAAAAAGCAGCGTCGGTATGACGGCAGTCAATTGTAAATTCCACTTCTCCAGGCACCACGTTGACTGTATTGGGCTTCGGAATGACTTTGCCAAATGTTAAAACTAACGGATCACCAATTTCGTTCGCACGATCAATGGCTTCTGCACAAATTTTAGCAAAACCATACACCGCATCATGACGGTAACTCATTGGCGTAGTCCCTGCATGATTAGCTTGCCCTTTTAAATTAACCGTGTAGCGACGTTGCCCCACAATACTATGAACAACACCGACTTGGAGCTTTTCGTTCTCTAAAATATTGCCTTGTTCAATATGAATTTCGACAAATGCTTCGATGTCCTCACGTCTTGTTTGCTCCTGCCGAAAATCAAAGCCTTGGCGGTGCATCTCATCAACAAACTTTTTGCCTTCGTTGTCAGAGATGTCGACCACTTCTTCACGTTTGGCTTCACCGACGACATTTTTGCTTCCCCAGAAAACCGTTGGAAACCGGCTCCCTTCTTCTTCAGCCATCGAAAGCACTTCTAAAGAACGCCGTGGCTTCCCATATTTGTCTAATAAATATTGAACAGCCGTCATGGAAGCAATAACACCATATTGACCATCTAAGGTCCCGCCATTAACTACTGTGTCGATATGTGACCCAGTTAAAATCGTTTCCTGAGGAAATTCCGTTCCTGCCACTCGACAAAACAGATTCCCGACTTCGTCAAATTGCGTTTCCAGTCCAAACGCCTCAGTTTGGCTTTGCACATACTTTTGTGCTGCCAACCACGAATCGGTATAAAGTAAGCGTGTCATCCCTCCTGCAGGATCACTCCCAATTGCTGACAACTCTTCGATTCTTTGTTTTAAAACTTTTTCCAAGTCCATCACAAAACCTCCTGACTGATTACACTCTGATTGTAAACGTTTCCCGAATGATCTTCATTGTACTTATCAAACAAAATTAAGTGTTTTTTTGTTCAAAATAACTAATGCATATCCCATAACTCGTGGACAGAGGCGCTAATTCAATCACGCTTCTGTCCCTTTCCATTTCTAAAATAAATGTTTAATTTTTGATAAATACGCCGTTAAACGCCTCGGTTACCCCAGTTTCTTGTGCGTAAATTGTTTTGCCTCTTAAAATTGTTTGAATCACTTGGGCCCCAATTTCACGACCAATGTAAGGACTAATTTTATTTCGATACTCTAAATCTTCTGCTTTTAAAATGTATGGTGCATTAGGTTTGATTAGTACAAAATCGGCATCCTTACCAATACTGATGCGGCCTTTTTGTGCTAAGTGATAACGGTCAGCTGGATTTGCTGCAATCATATCCGCGAATTGTTTCAAGGATAAACCACGTTTTTGGACGGCTTCATCGAATAACACATCGACGTTATTTTGAACACCAGAAATGCCGCCCCAAGCTTCAAAAGCATTAGTTGTATCTTTTAAGTCTGGCGTACAAGGAGAATGGTCAGAGGTTACAAACGCGATGCCGCCTGTTTGCACGTGGTTCCATAAGGCGGCTTGTTGGTCCGCGTCACGAATCGGCGGCGAACATTTGACAACTGGACCAATGGCATCAAGTTCATCCGTGGTAAAAGTTAAATAATGCGTACATGTTTCACAAGTCACATCTACCCCTTCTGCTTGGGCTTTTAAAACTTCTTCCACGCCTTCTTGACAAGCCACATGGCAAATATGAATCCGACAACCTGTTTCTTTGGCAAATAAAATAGCTTTTTGAATCGCTTCAACTTCGGTAAACACAGGACGTGTAGCTACATATGCTGCTAAAGTCGTTTCGCCATTTTGATAAGCTAACGCGCCTAATTTATCCGTAATTGGCGCATTTTCTGCATGGATTGCTAGCACTTTGCCAGTCTTGGCAACTTGTTTCATTCCTTCATATAGCGAATAATCGTCGACATTTTGAAAATCTCCTTCAATTGAACGATCGCCGCACGTTCCTAAAAAGCATTTATAGCCGGAAACGCCTCCTTCATCAAGTTCCTGAATCCCGCCAGCCAAGTTGGTCGGGGCCACGCCGCCAAATGACCCTACATCTACTTTTAGTTTATTTTCTCCTGCCTTGTATTTGATCTCAAGAGAGGTCTTATCCACAGTTGCTGGAATCTGATTTAAAGGCATTTCCATAAAGGTCGTCACGCCCCCTTTGGCACAAGCGGCCGTTCCTGTGACATACCCTTCCCATTCATCGCGGTAACCACCACCAGGATCGGTAATATGAACATGAGCATCCACCATCCCAGGACTAACGACTAAACCCGTCGCATCAATCACACGTTCTCCTGACAAGTCTTGCCCAATCGCTACGATTTTTCCTCCTTGAACGGCGACATCCGTAATGACTTCTCCAGTTTCTAAAATAACTAACCCGTTTTTAATCACTAACTCTGCTTGCATTTATTTTCCCTCCTGATAAGCTGTTTCTTTCACTTTTTTTGAATCCCAAGTCCATTTTTTTAACACTAAGTACAGCACAAAACCTGTGGCAAAGCCCACAAACCACGAAATATCAGCAATGATTTTAACCTGTGGAATAAATTGACCACTTAAGGAAAGAACCAACGCCAGAATAGTAGCGACATACGCCGGCTTGTTTAATCCGTAAAAAGGATTGGCTTCCTCTTTTTTGTGTTTATCTACGTATAAAGCATTTAAATCAATTTGTTGCTTTTGAACAAAATAATAATTCGCAATCATCACACCAGCGACTGGTCCTAAAACAGCCCCAATTGCGTTCAGAAAAATAAAAATACTATCGGCGTTTTCCATCAGTTTCCAAGGCATAATAAGAAAGCTAATAACACTGGCAATCATGACGCCTTTTTTATACGTCATTTTTTTAGGAAACATGGCCGCCAATTGATAACCTGCCGGAATAATGTTCCCCGTTGCATTCGTTGAAATAGTCGTTAATAAGAAAACCGACATGGCTAAGACCACCACCGCCACATTATCTAAACGATCAATAATGTTTAAAATATTCCATTCTTGAATCCCAAAATACAGCGAACCTCCTAACAGAATCACCACACTGGAAAAAGCGAAAATCCCATAACCAACAACTAAACCTGCTGTTTGCCCCACAACCTGAGCACGTGTCGAGCGCGCATTCTTAGTAAAATCCGCCACACTCGCACCAGGCGCTGACCAAACGGCCACAACCGAGTTAAAAATAATCAGATACGCCACCAGTGGATTGACTGAACGAATCGCACCAGAAACTTGATAGGACAAAATTGGTGTTAAACCGCCCCCAGCTCGAATGGCCCAAATCGTTAATCCAATAATAACGACATAAATCAACGGACTTAAAATGGCGGTAAAACGGTTCAAAATTTTGCTACCACCGAAACCTATTGCCACATTTAAGAGCCAGAAAAGAGTAAACGCCATTAATTCAGGTAGCCTGAGACCAAAAAACTGGAATGATCCACCAATTTCTAAAAAGTTCGGCCAAAATTTCCCGAGAATAATTAATAAAGCCAGCGATCCTGTAAATGTTTGCAAGCCAAACCAAGCAATCGCAGCCACACAACCTCTTAAGAACCCTGGCAGTTTTGCCCCAAGACTGCCGTAAGTAGACTGTAAGTGCATCGCAAAAGGAATCCCATATTTAGAGCCAGCCACGCCATTCAGATTCATGAAGGCTGCTACAATGAATGAGCTTAACACAACTGCCAGCATAACTTGCAGCGGCGATAAACCTAAGAAAATAAAGCCACCCACTGCTGCGTAATTCGGGATATTATGAATCGAACCCATCCATAATGTAAAAAAATTGTGCGCGCCCATCGTCCGTTGTTTCGGGTTACTTGGCAACAAATCTTCATTGTAGCCACGTGCTTTCATCGCTGTTTCTTCTTGAGCTGTTACTTGAGACACATTTTTCTCCACGACAAACTCTCCTTTTTATTAAAAATTTTTCTATTAAAACACCCTGCCTTCTCTTTTTTTGTCACTTTTGCACAAGCATGTGCACCTCTCTCACCACATAGATTGTAAGCGCTTTTTATAACAAGAATCATTAGTTACCCCAACTAAATAACAAACGATTCTTTGTTCACTTTGAACGAAAAAATAGCAACCTTTTTTGTATCGTTCTTTCACTCTAGAAAGTAAGAAACAAATCTTTTTATTCACATATTATGTACAACTTCTCTTTTCAAATACTAAAATACACTTATTATTAAAAAAGACACAAATAAATTATATGTTTAAATGAAATAAAACACAACATTTTTTAATCAAACACACACAAATCAGATAAATCAAGGTAGACTTTCAAGAAGAGACCCATTCTGAAAAAAGACGCTGACAAAAGAGTTTTCTCACAAGATCAACATTTTTTCACAGATTTAAAATCTTCTTTTTCAATTTTTACGTTTTAAAAAATAACATTTCTAAAATAAAAAAATACTTAGTTTTAATCAAAAAAATAAACAAAGATTTCTGATAAAATCAGAAATCTTTGTTTAGAAGTTTCCTTACTACAATTCCTTTAACAAAATAAAATCCGTCTGTTCATCGTCTCCCATAAAAAACGAATGTTGACTGTAATAGCGGTAGCCAATGGTTTTATAAAATGCCCGCGCCGCATCATTGTGTTCCCAGACACCTAGCCACAGTGCTTTTTTACCAAATTCACGAGCTTTTTCTTCCGCCAGTTCTAACAATTGTGTTCCCAGCTTCTTTCCTTTAAACGCAGGTAAAATATACAATCGCTCAACCTCGAGCTTCTCTGGCCCCATCGGTTCCGTTTGCGCCGTCTCACGATTTAATTTCATGTAGCCAGCTAATTGATTATCGACAAAGATAAAATAAAAGTCAGAGTAGGGATTAGCCAATTCCTTTTGTAATTTTTCTAAATTGTAGGCTTCTACTAAATAGGCTTGCATATTTTCTGGCGTGTTATACGGTCCAAAAGTATCTGTATATGTTTCAATGCTGATTTCTTGTAACACTGGTGCATCCTCTATTGTTAATTGTTTTATTTCTCCCATCAATCAGTCGTCCTTTCCTTAATAATTTCGGGTATTCCCTTTTTTAACAAATTCCCAATCCGCGCTAACATTTTTACGCATCCGAACTAAGTACTCTGCCAATTGTGAAATTTCCACTTCTGACATACCTTGTAAAGCCACTTGATTCGAGTGTTGATTTTCGCGCACAATGATTGGATAAACGTTTTCCCCTTTTTCTGTGGCATAAATCCGCTTAATTTTTTTGTTGCTTGCATCTTCTTGACGATAAATAAAGCCTTGTTCTTCCAAACGCTTAATCGCCCGCGCCGCTGTGGTTCGATCAACTTTAATCAGTTCGGCGATCTTTTCTTGGATAATCCCAGGATTTTCACAGACCCTGACCAAATAAAGATATTGTCCTCGTGTTAAAGATAATTCCTTAAATTCAATATTACTGATTGAATCTAAGGCGCGCGCAATCATGCCAATTTCTCTTAAAATATCTGTCACTAGGACACTTCCTTTCGCTAATATTTTATGATTGTCATTACTTTAACTTATTTTTGTTGCAAATGCAACAAAAATAAGTTAAAAACTACAGATTTAAACAATTTGAGCATTCGTGAAAATAAAATAATTATTCCTTTTGTTATATTAACAAGTAAGATAAAATTAGTTATGGCGTCTATAGGAGGAATAGTATGAAAAAATTAGTTTGGGTTATTTTAGTTATTTTTTTAACAGGTTGTAGTTCTCAGAAAGCGAATGAACCTAAAAAACAAGAAAATTCTACCAATAGAACAACATCAATGAAAAGCAGTACTAATCATTACAGTTCTAGCACAGAAACAAGCTCTAGTAATAAACTAAAAGAAACTTCTGAAAGTTCCAGTACCACTCAGGCTTCGTCAAAGTCTAAAAATGAAGTATCTACAAATGTCGAAGAAGCAAATTCTTTAGAAGCAATACCTTATGCTGTCGATCTTAGTAGTTTAAACAATCCACTCGTATTCAATTTTAAAGGAATGAATGTGCCAACTTCAATTACGTTAGAGAACTTAAATTCAACACCAACTGCTACCTTCCGAACTAAATTGTTTGGGGCTGAAAATGGTCAATTGAAAGAATCGATTAATAAATATGACCTATCTATAAATACAATTCCTACAAAAGAGATTAGAATATTTTCAGCGGGCGATAACAGTATTCGAACTGTTAAAGTAAATACAGAGTTAATTTTAGGAAATAATATTTCTTCAAACAATGAACAAAATAAATCGGGTACTTTATACTTATTCAACAATAAAAATGGTTCGATATCTTTAATCACTCCTAACTACGCAGGCAATGTTACGGATGATCAAAAAGACGTTATGCTAGAAGTAATTCAATAAATACCCTAAAAAATAATAAAGAGAAACCTTCATACTTAGAAGGTTTCTCTTTATTATTTTTTAGGAACTCCTCTAGAAACTCGTTTTAGTCCCCACTTATTTTTCTTATTTCTTCACCCATTAAGCACGCAATAGAAAATAGAACATTTCATTTGAAAATGACTTATTGTTCTGCAACATGCACTGTTTGTAAAAATTCTGCGACTGAGAAATGGTATTCTTTCTCTTGATTTCCTTGAATGGTTCGAATCATTTTTTCAACTTCTGGTTGCAGAGCGGCAAACTGAACTTGTTGTCCACGTCCTTCTGCTGCAAGACAAAATTCTTCTAAAATATCTAACGCCGTACTGTCAATGCTAGGAACTCCTCGCATTGAAAATACCACGCCACTTTTTGTTTCCAATTGCAGTAACGTTTGTTTCAATCGTTCAGAAGACATGAAAAATAACGGGCCACTCAAATAAACCACCACCCAATTTTCCGTACAATCGGTCGGTACTAGCCCCATTCTTGACCAATCGACTTCCTCGACATTAATTGTAATCACGGCACTTTTCGCAATGAAAAACAGGCAACCAGCTAAGACCCCTAAAACAATCGCTAAACTCAAGTCAAAAATAACGGTCGCTACCATCGTTAAAAAGAATAAACATAAGGCTGTGTGGAAACGTTTCTGGAAGAATTCTTTAATCACCGACCATTCATTCATTCGCCACGCTGTCACCACTAAAACACCAGCTAACGCAGGCATGGGAATTTTAGACATGACTGGCGATAAAAGCAACATCGATAACAATAAAAAGACCGCATGAAAAATACCCGCTAAACGTGTTTGCGCCCCAGATTTAATCACTACGCTCGTGCGGGCAATCGCTGCCGTCGCAGGCACGCCACCGAAAAATGGCAAAATTAAGTTGCCAATTCCTTGTGCCACTAGTTCCTGATTACTGTCTAATGGTTTCCCTGTCATGCGACCAGCCGAAGCGCCACAAAGCAAACTTTCAATCATGCCTAACATAGCAATGCTAATCGAAGGCACCAAAATATCCTGAAACGCACTTAATTGAAGCGAACCAAGTTCCAAACGTGTATCACTAAAAATACTTGTCGGAATTTTCCCTACAGTGGCCACTGGCAGTTGAAAAACCACTGTCGCTAAAGTAGCTAAAATAATCATCACCAATGAAGCTGGTATCATCGCATTCCACTTTTTCGGAAAGAACACTAATCCAAGCACCACTAAAAACGACATAACCGTCGTTGGTACACTTAAATCAAAGCCCAATGAACGATAACTGCTGATTTTCTCAATTAAATTGTGGCCTTCTGAACGAACCCCAAAGAAATTATCAAGCTGCCCCAACGCAATAATAATAGCAATTCCTGAAGTAAACCCAGTAATGACCGGTGACGGAATAAAAGAAGTCAAGCTCCCTAAACGCAAAATCCCTGCCAAAAGCAAGAAAATTCCCGCCAAAAAGGTGGCCAATAAAATCCCTTGCATGCCATGCACTGCCGCAATTGACATTAAAATAGCTGCCATCGCACCTGTTGGTCCTGAAATTTGATAAAACCCACCCGAAAGGCTCCCAATCACAATTCCAGCGATAATCGCCGTGATCATGCCAGCTGCTGCAGTCGCGCCACTAGAAACACCAAACGCTAACGCTAATGGCAACGCGACGGCTGCGACAGTCAAACCTGCCAAAAAATCTTTTTTCAATTTTTTTTGATTATACCCTTTAAACTCATCCCTTATCATTTGTGTGTACTTTTTAAACATTCGCATCCTCTTTTCATGAAATTTCCATTCTAAAGATATCATATTTTCGGAAAGATAATAAGGTGTTTTGTGAAGTGAATCGCAATTTTTTTCGTCTTCTCTCCATTATTAATGAGTTAATTGTTGATGACTAGAAGAAAAAAACTTCTCTGATCAATAAATCAATCAAAGAAGTTTTTTTCTTCATGTAATGCCACGTACAGAGGTACTAATTCTTGAAGCACCTGACAGCTTTTTTCTTCAATCGTTTCAAGCTTTTCCGTCGCAAACCACAACTTACCGATCTGAAATGAGCGATTGTCTATCCGCTCTTCTAGAATTTTCCGTTGTTTTTCATCTGCTAAATAATCTTTTAAAGGCAAATGGTCCACTAGTTCATGCTCCTCCTGCGGCCAAATATAATAGCCTTCGCAGTCGATGGTTTGACTCCAAGCTTCTAAACGATTAAGCAATTGATTGTAAGCGCCGACTGAGCCTGCCCGCTCCTCACTTTTGTAATGTTGAAACATCAAATATACTTGAAATTGCTTTTTATTTAATAACAACGCCAGACAAGCATTTTCCGCTTGGCGTTGCTCACTGCGATACGCAGCCCAGAAATGACTGCGTAAATTCCAGCCGTTGGTCCAGCTTTCGATTTTCGGCTTAGTGATGCCGAGTTCAGCTGGTAAACTTTGGGCGATGACGAGGTTTAAGGCTTTCCACTTTTCCCAATGTTGCTTGTAGGTTTGCTTTAAGGCATCGATTTCTGCTGGTGTTTGTTGCTCTTTGAGTTGTTTGAATGTGAAGATTTCACGGTTGAATAGGTTGAAGTCTTGATGGGTTAGGTTCATTTTTGGGCTTCTTTCTGGGGTGTATTTTGTTAAAATTATTTATTATATCATGATGTAATTTTTGATGATATATAAAACAGATAGTGTATAGAGACGATTGGGAACAGTGTTAGTGTAATGAAATACCCCAACTTTTTCAATAAAAAATGGCATCTTTATTGAAAAGATGCCATTTTTTATTGATTAAATTATCCTTCTTGTATAATCGTTTCTTTTAGCTTTATATATTCCATTAAATTAAAAACCGCCACTTATATTGCTTCTTAAGTTTCCACAAACAACGCCACTTCCAGCGCCAACAAGTCCACTTCCTTATCAAAATCCAACAGCACTAGCTGTTCAATTTTCTCCAATCGTTGTAACAAAGTATTGCGATGAATAAAGAGCTTTTTGGCTGTTTGAGACAAGTTTCGTTTTGATTGAAAATAGACATTCAGTGTATGGACAAAGTCGGTATGTTGCTGTTGATCACTTTTCTGTAATGGTTGAAGATATTTTTTTCTTAGAGTTGCTTGTCCTTCTGCTAAAAAATAACGTTGCAATGTCTGTCTAAGATGAAAATTCGCGTAGGAAGCAATCCTCATTTCAGGTTTTTCTACAACGAATTGGCGTTGAAAGGCTAAAACGTCAATCGCTTGTTGATAAGATTCATGAATCT
This sequence comes from Enterococcus sp. DIV1337a, assembly GCF_051712285.1. Classification (NCBI taxonomy): domain Bacteria; kingdom Bacillati; phylum Bacillota; class Bacilli; order Lactobacillales; family Enterococcaceae; genus Enterococcus; species Enterococcus sp. DIV1337a. The sequence goes on from NZ_JBIOOP010000001.1 coordinate 2,261,597, forward strand.
GGGTCAGACCTTGAATCTTAGGTCCTATTGTTAGGAAAAGTTCCACATCTTCTTGTACTTTCATTAACTGATTTATGCTACTTTGTGCTAGGCGTTGCATCATTTTCAGATAATCGCCTTCTTTTTCAGGTGGATCTTCAACTAATAAGACAAAGGAACTGTCAATTTCAATACAAACAATTTTTTGTTTATCCCCTAAGATAACTTGGTTTAACTGGTTACCTAAAATAGACATTCTTTCTTGCCTTTGGCGTTCATTTAAGGTTAATGAAATTAGCAAAATCGCATAGGGCTTATCTATTGCCAAGCGATAATACTGTTGAAATTGTTGGAAAACAGCTGGGTCCCTCTTTTCATGCGCAATCAGCTTAAAAAATAATTCGTTTCGTTGTTGGTATTCTTCAAATTTCCGTGAGTATTCCAACTGCAATTGTAAAAGTAAGTAATGAGCTGTGATTTTAAAATGCGCCACGTCGACTGGTCGTAATGGGGCCAAGGTGTTCCAGACGAGTAAATAATATAAAATAACATTTTTCTTTTTAATTGGATAAATTTCAATTGGCACCACTTGGTTCTGGAGTTTCAACTGTAAATGAATCGGTTCTTGATAAAAGCGTAATAATGGATGACTTTGTTCAAGTAATTGTTTTTGGAACTCTGAGGTTTCTTGTCTATCTTCCAAAATGCTAGAAATACGAATTGGATTTTTAGGCAAGTCAAAAAAATTAACTCCTTCAAAATGGTCGTTTAATAATAAGACAGGATTTTGAATGGTTTCTGCTAGATCTTGCAGCAAATGAAAACTGCTACTTCCCGTTTCTAAGATTTGATAAATTTTATTATGCAATGCAGTTTCTTGCGCATTCATGTCAAATTGTTCTAACGTGACACGACTTTTCAACACGTCAGCAATTTGCGAAAAGGTGTAATTGTAAGGAATTGCCAAAATAGGTACATTCATTTCATCTGCTAATTTGATTAGGTCTGGTGGAACTTCTTCAAAATAACGTTGGGTTTTAAATCCCAAGGCAGCACAATGGTGTTTGGCTAGTTCTTTCAAAAAATTTTTCTGTAATTTCCGATCATCTTTAAATATGTACCCTGTCGTTAACAGTAGCTCACCTGCTGTTAACCAATCTAAAATATCAGGATTTTCTAAAATATTGACTTTTAAAATCGGTTGGTCCTGATTTTTATGTCCTGCTACTAAGGTAATGCCAGGTAATTCTTCTAACGTTAATAAATCACTCACTTTTAACATCATTTATCCTCCCAATGTACAAATTGTCCATTCAAACTTGTAAATCACTGTCATTTTTAGCAATTGTTTAGCCTGCTGGATTCTTTTATTATGAAGTCGTGAAAGCGCTATAAAAAAGGAGGTCGTTGGAATGACAAAAATTTTAGCTTATGACCAAACGATTTTATCGAAACTCCCTCATCAAACATTGACTAGTTTGCAATGTTTTACGCACGCTATTAATTATGGTCATGTAGACACCCAAGAAATTCTCTTGACCATTTCAACGCATCCCGAACATATAGCACCTAACACGATTATACTCGATGAAAAAAAACTTAGCCATTTCGCTGATTTACCTGTCCAAATTGAGCCCCTGTTTATCCGGTTAGGCCGACGACACTTAACCCTAGCCGATGCCCAAATTTGGCAACCAACGCCACTTTATTTAACACCCAGTAAAACAAAAATAGCTATTTTTTTAACGTATATTCAGCAAACTCGTTTCAATCCTTGGCAAGCGCTTTTTCCTGCTTCGCCGTCAACCTTTCTTTTTGATTCTTATAGTCGGACCCAGATTCAAAAAGAAATGATTTATTTTCAACAAGCTTGGGCGCAAAAATCTTTTAAAATAGCTCTTGATTGTTTAACGAAGATTTTGGGATTGGGGATTGGTTTAACTCCCACTGGCGATGATTTTATCACAGGATTACTTGCTAGTTTTTCTGCATTACAGCAACTTCCCTCGAAATTCCAACAGCTGGCTGTGCTAGCCAAGGAACGAACGAATGCGGTCAGTTATGCGGAAATCCATGAAGCAGTGAACGAGCGATTTTCTCAACTAGTTCAGCGTGTTTTTTTATCAATTGAAAGTGGAAATACAAATGAAATGGCTCAAGCGGTTTCGGCTTTAGAGGAGGTGGGCTCAACTTCAGGAAGCGACATACTTTGCGGCATTATTTTTGGTTTAAAACTATTTTGTGAGGAGAATAATCATGACAATTCAAACAGTAATTAAAGAGAACGCCTATTTTGATTCAGTTACTTTAATGACCATTTCAACACGAGCCAATGAACTGGCTGGAGTTAAAACTGCAATGATTGGGATGGGAACCGACATGAATCTTGAAGTGATTCGGAATGTTGGTTTATATACACCCGCCTTGGATCATGTTACAACGGGTGATTTATTAATTGTTTTAGATCTTGATGACCAAGCGAACTCAGAAGAAATTTTACAGCAAGTCGACGAGTTATTTACGAAGAAAAAGACAACCGCTGCTTCTGAAGTAACCTATAAGACGTTAGATTCAGCCCTTCATGAAGAGCCTGATGCCAACTTAGTTGTAATTTCTGTCAATGGAAAATTTGCTGCACGAGAAGCGCATAAAGCTTTAGATCAGCAAAAACACGTCATGCTCTTTAGTGATAACGTGACGGTTGACGAGGAATTAGCGTTAAAACAAAAAGCACACGAAAAAGAACTGTTTGTGATGGGCCCTGATTGTGGAACAGCGATTATTAATGGCGTTGGGTTATGTTTTGCTAACGAGGTACGTTCAGGAGATATTGGAATTGTCGGCGCGTCTGGTACTGGTAGCCAAGAAGTTAGTGTTCAAATCCATAAATATGGTTATGGGATTTCACAATTAATTGGTACTGGTGGCCGTGATTTGTCTGCTGAAATTGGTGGGCTGATGATGCTTGACGGGCTGGATGCTTTAATGGCTGACGAACAAACTAAGGCAATTTTGCTTATTTCTAAACCGCCTGCTCCAGAAGTCACAGAGAAAATTTTAAAAAAATTAGCTGTTTCAACTAAACCAGTTGTTATTTATTTTATCGGCAGTGAACAAACGGAACGAAAAATAGACAACGTCACTTTTGCTACTTCTTCTCTGGATGCAGTTCAAAAGGTGATTCAATTTAGTCAAACACAGGAAGCGGAAACCAGCCTCTATCAAAATCCGACAGACGCAACGTTAACAGCCATCCAACAACAACAAGCCCCTTCTCAAAAATTTGTTCGTGGGTTGTTCTGTGGTGGCACTCTTTGTGATGAACTTTTATATGCTTTAACAGAAGTCTCTGATGATGTTTATAGTAATATTCATAAAATTCCTGAACGACAATTAGCAAATCCTGACCACAGCCAAGCACATACATTGATTGATTTCGGTGATGATCGTTTCACAGAAGGCCGCCCACATCCAATGATCGATCCGACTTCTCGGATTACTCGCATTCTTCAAGAAGCCAAAGATCCTGAAGTGGCAGTTTTAGCGTTAGATTTTGAATTAGGTTATGGTTCTCACGAAAATCCTGTTGGCGTGTTAGCGGAGGCGTTAAAGGAAGCCAAAGCAATAGCAAAAGCAGATGGTCGTGAGTTAGCCATTATTGGCTATGTTTTAGGGACCGAAGAAGATCCACAAGATATTCATGAACAGCGGAAAATTTTAGAAGATTTAGAGGTTCTCGTTGTCGACAGCAGTCATCAACTTTGCGAAGCCACCAAAACTTTTGTAAAAGGAGCGAACGAACATGAGCAGAAATGATCTTTTTAACCAGCCTTTAGATACGATCAATGTAGGCATTGACTTTATTCATGAAGATATGAAAAAACAAGGGATTCCTTCACATCAAGTAAATTGGGCACCGCCAGCCAATGGTGACCCAGAGCTATTGAAATTATTGGATCAATTAAAAAGTCCAACACTTTATGAAAAAATCCAACAAGCCAACGAAGAAGCGGTTACCCGCATTATTCAATCAAAACCTATTTTAGTGGGATTTGATAAAGCAATTAATGTCATGCCCAAGATGACTGAAACGACCATTTTACATGCTGGGCCGCCCATTACTTATGAAAATATGTGTGGACCGATGAAAGGTGCCGTTCAAGGAGCGCTTGTTTTTGAAGGACTAGCAAAAGATCTAGCTGATGCCGATCGCGTTGCTCGTTCTGGCGCGATTACGTTTTCGCCTTGTCATGAACATGATGCCGTTGGTTCTATGGCCGGCGTGACTTCTCCGAATATGTACGTTCATATTATCAAAAATGAAACGTACGGCAACACGGCTTTTACTAATTTAAGTGAACAATTGGCGAAAGTTTTACGATTTGGTGCAAATGATCAATCCGTCGTGGATCGTCTGATTTGGATGCGCGATGTTTTAGGTCCATTACTTCATGATGCCATGACTTTTTGTCCAGAAGGCATTGATTTACGCTTAATGCTTTCGCAAGCCTTGCATATGGGCGATGAGTGCCATAATCGCAATGTAGCTGGAAGTACGTTGTTAGTCCAAGCATTAACGCCTTACATGGTTCAAACTGATTTTTCTCGTGAACAATTAAAAGAAGTATTTGAATTTCTTGGCAGTTCTGACTATTTTTCTGGTCCAACTTGGATGGGCGCCGCTAAATGTGCGTTAGATGCTGGGCATAATGTGGAGAATAGTACAATTGTCACCACCATGTGTCGCAATGGGGTCGAATTTGGGATTCGTGTCAGTGGAATTGGTGGAAATCACTGGTTTACAGGGCCTGCCCAACGGGTGATTGGTCCAATGTTTGCCGGTTACACACAAGAAGATGCTGGTTTGGATATGGGCGATAGTGCTATTACAGAAACGTATGGTGTTGGCGGATTTGCCATGGCAGCTGCACCAGCAATTGTCCCGTTAGTTGGCGGAACAGTGGCAGAAGCATTGAATTATTCAAAAGAAATGCTGGAAATTACTACGAAAGAAAATCCTAATGTCACGATTCCTGTTTTAGATTTTATGGGGATTCCTTCAGGTATTGATGTCTTAAAAGTCTTAGAAACAGGGATGCTGCCTGTCATTAATACTGCTATTGCTCATAAAGAACCGGGGATCGGTATGATTGGCGCTGGTTTGACTAATCCGCCAGCAAATGTCTTTAACGAGGCACTAAAAGCTTTAGTAGCTACAATAAACTAATTTCAAAAACTTAGTAAAATGTCATTTTTTTGGAGCGATCATATGAAAAATAAATCGATCAATTACAAAGCCGTTTTAGCTCTTGGTGTAAAAATTTTTTTGGGAATGTTCCTGTATTGGATCATGAATGGCTTTCGACATGTATCTAACTTTTTCCCTTACAATGACGTAGTTACCAAAGTAAACCAGCAGGGGTTTTACAAATTTATCTATTTTGTTATGAACTTCACGGAAGGTGAATTTTACGGCGGACTTTTTACAACGCTTTTCTTACTAATCGGCGGTCTGATTGCTTGGCAACTTTATCGAAAAAATTCAAAATGGCAGGGATTTGCAATTGCTGGTGGTTCTGGTATTTGGCCTTGGGTACTTGCTTCTCAGCTACTTTCCCTCTTTTTAACTATTTATGTTTTTGATTTTACACGCTTTTTTACAAAAGAAGTGTTGTGGTTACCAACGTTTATTGTGGTTGTCGGCACGCCGCCAGCTTTAACACTCGTTTACGGTCCTGGCTGGAAAAAATTAGGAACGATTTCTCTGTTGAGTGCGCTTTTCACCTTTCCGTTTGCCAATTGGCTGAATGCGCAATTGATGCCCCTTTTAAATGTACCTGGGACAGTTTCCAACGTTACCACAATGGCTTTTGTTGGCTGGATTGTTTCAGCCATTTGTCATCAACTGCCTTGGATGGTTCCTTCTGTTGCACCAATCGCTCAGAAGCGGCAAAAACAACCTAAAATTGAAAATACGCAAACCTTTCAATGGTCAATACGACGCACTTTTGCTGACTTTTCCGAAGCTTGGTTTTATGGAAATGAGTTAGTTGGAGGTTTGGTAATTCTAGGCGTTTTAACAGATTGGTTTGTCAATATTAATCATATTACAAATGGTTCTGGCTTAGTTCCTGACATTTTAATGGGACAGATGATTGCTTCGGCTGTTGGTGTTTTTCTTTATCGAAAACATTTCGCTGAAGAAGGTTGGTATCCAACGTTTATGCCACTGGTCAGTATTGTTCCTGGTGTGATTTTAATGATGGGTGGTGGCTTTTGGCTTTCCCTGACCATCGCCGTTTTAGCAGGAATCAGTGCGGCCCCTGTCGGTAACTATATTGCTAAACGATTACCTCCCTTTGTTCCTGGTGCTGTCGGCTTTGTATCTGGAATGGCTGTTGTAACTATTTTATTGTCAGCCGTTTTGCATACATTTGATATTTTTGTATAGTGAATAAAAAGAAGCGAATGACGATTCGCTTCTTTTTTTAATTGACCAATCCCCTTTTTATCCGTATTCTTAAGCAAAAGGAGGTTTTGCCATGTACTCCATGTTAAAACGTGTGATAACAGAAAAGGATTTGCTTCGGCAAATTCGTTTGTTGGAACAGTTATTAAATGTTCCCCAGCTGACAGCCAAGCGTTTAGCCACGCAAATCCAGACGACAGAGCGAACCGTTTTTTCGGATTTGCAGTATATTCGCAGTCAATTACCCGCCGACTGGTCCATTGAAACCGATAGCAGTGGTATTCGGTTACGCAATCAGGGGAATGCGCAAACCAACGAGCTTTGGTCATTATTTTTACCTCAATCCATTAGTATTCAGCTATTAAAAGAGCTACTATTTACGAAAGAGTTGGTGACAACTTCTTTTTTGAGCACTAGTGGTATTTCTTATGAAACTTTGAAGCGACATATCAAGAAAATGAATCAGGCCTTACGTGATTTTCATTTAACGATTCAGCTAACCACAACCACCATTCAGCTGATCGGGGCAGAAAGCAATATTCGGATTTTTTATCATCGTTTGTTGGTGCCTTTTACTCACAATAATTATTTTTTTGACGATTATTCTATTCATGAGGAGCATTATTTCCAATTTTTAAAACAAGTTTACAGTAGTGAGTTGACGGTGGAAACGGAAGAAATTTTTGGCGCTTGTTGGTTTTTTCTTAACACGATTCGCAACAAAGCCAACTGCCGAGTGAGTCAATTTTCTTTTGACTCAAAAGATGTCTTATTTCAACTTTATCAACCGTCCTTGGCAAAGCTTTATGCTTCTGAAGGCATCTATTTGCAAGGAGAGGAAAGTTTTTTCGCCTTCTTTTGTTTCTTAGAAAGCTGGAATTACGATAATGTCTATGGCAAAACGTTGGCTTCTGCGCTCCACACTCATTACAGTCAGCTGCGAAAGTCGTTACAGCAGTTTGTCACTAATTTTTCCACTGAAGAAGCCCGACCTGATTTAATCCAAACAAATTTATTAGATAATCTGTTATTGTTATTCATTAAATATACCGAGTCCCCAACACTTTCTGAGCAATTTCAATTGGAATATCAAGAATTAATGACCGAACAAGCCGCGGAGGACCTTGCGTTATCAAAGAGCAACCAAGAACTTTTGGAGATTTTATCTCGCTACACCACGATTGAAGAACCAACTTATTTTCTTAGTTTGGCTTCTTTGTTAGAAAAACAAGCCATTTATTCCATTCAGGCGCAAACGATGACCGCCTATTTCCTCTTTCAAGGGGAACCTGCTTGGAAAGCTTTTTTGCAACAAGAATTAGCCGCTTATTTAGGTACTCGCGTGAAATTACAAGCTATTGAATATGTGGAACTAAGCCAGTTGACGTTAAATGAAGCCGACATAATTATTTCCAATTTCCCCTTGGATCATCTTGATCTTCCTGTCTTTTATCTCTCTTTAATTCCCACAAAAAATGAACTCCGCCGACTAGCAGAGCTCACTCTTCATTCTTATTTTTAAAGGAACTAGCGAGGACATTCGCTAGTTTTTTGGCTTTCTTTCGTCATGAATCGTTTGGTTATATATTTTTCCCCTTCGACAAGGAAGAACAGACTCACAACATGGACGAAAATCATTGCTAATTGAAGGCCATTTAAAGAAGTTGTGCCAATTAATTGCTGCGCTACTGGCAAGTAGACCACTAGTGCTTGTAGTAAAAAGAGGATTCCTAATGAAGCAAACAACACTTTATTTTGGAAAAAGCCTGTGCTTAACGACGGATCAACCAACTTACGACAGTTTATCATATACGCTGCTTGTGCTAAGACGATACTTTGTAAGAGGAACGTTTGCTGTAAGGCTTGTCCCTCGAATTGTAACGCCATGAGGTAACCTGGTACCATAATGAGTACCGACACATAGACGATTCTAAAAATACTGTACTTTGTTAAAATGCCTTCATTGACATCTCTTGGTGGTCGTTTCATGGTATCAGCACTCGCTTTTTCAAAACCTAATGCATAAGACAAAGTAATCGTAGTTACCATGTTTACCCATAATATCTGGACAGGTGTCAACGGGAGAGGATGATTCATTAAAAGCGCCCAGACAACAATTAAGCCTTGTGCCAAAGAGGTTGGCAAGAAGAAGGTAATCGTCTTTTTCAAGTTATCAAAAATGCGGCGCCCTTCTTTCACAGCTTTAGCAATCGTATGGAAATTATCATCTGCCAAAACCATATCTGCGGCTTGTTTTGTTACTTCACTTCCTTTAATTCCCATGGCAATTCCAACATCGGCTTTCTTTAATGCTGGCGCATCGTTCACACCATCGCCGGTCATGCCGACAATTTCGCCATTGTTTTGTAACGCCGTGACAATTCGTAATTTATGTTCTGGCGTCGTTCGTGCAAACACATCGACTTTTTGAACGTGCTTGGCTAATTCTTCATCTGACATAGCATCAATTTCTAGTCCTTCAAGGACTTTTTTCGTATGTTTTAAACCGACCTGCTCGCCAATGGCTTGCGCTGTATCTTTATGGTCTCCGGTAATCATTTTGACGGAAATACCTGCTTCTTGAGATTCTTTGACGGCTTGAATGGCACTTTCTTTTGGCGGATCGATGATGCCTGCCAGTCCAGCAAACGTCAATCCTGACAATGTTTCATGTGTCAGTTCCTGTTGTGACGTAACTGTCTTATAGGCAAAACCTAATACTCGTTGTCCTTTTTGCGCTAATTGCGCAGCTTGTGCTTGCCAAGCACCTTTTTGATTATCAGATAACGTAGAAAGTTGTAACAATACTTCTGGTGCACCTTTGACATAAATAATTGAACCTTCTGCTTGCGGATGGCGAGTGGCCATGTATTTGTAACTTGAACTAAACGGAATTTTCTTTTCTACAGGGCGTAAAGACAGTTGATCCTGATCGATATATTGTAGTAAAGCTAACTCGGTAGGATTCCCTTGCAAGTCGGCGATTTTTTGTTGGTCTTGTAATTTCAATTCTTGACAGTTGGCCATAATCTCTTTGACAATGGTCATTTCTTCAGTCACTACATCCATTACCGTCATTTCATTTTTAGTTAGCGTTCCCGTTTTATCTGAACAGATAACTGTCATTGAACCTAATGTTTCAACGGAAGGCATGCCTTTAATAATCGCATTTTCTCTAGCCATCTCATGAACACCCATCGATAAAATCATCGTTAACACAGCAGGTAAGCCTTCTGGAATCATTGCTACAATTAATGCAATCATCGCAGAAAATAAGAGGCTCCATTCCATGCCATGACGAAAAGTGGTAAAGAAAATCAGAAACACGATCAAGACCATAATCCCTTGGAAAATTTGCTTGTTTAATTGGTGCATTTTCCGTACGAGCGGCGTTGTTTTTTGAGCTACTGACTGCAACGCGTGATTAATTTTTCCAACTTCAGTGGAATCTCCTGTTTCTACTACAACGCCTAAGGCTGAGCCCGCTTGGACAAGTGTTCCTGAAAAAGCCAAATTCTTTTGATCGCCTGTTGGCAATTCTTCATTTAAGGAACCAGTAATTTTCTCCACGGCTTCTGATTCGCCTGTCAAAATTGATTCTTCAATCATCAGATTATGAACATCAAATAAGCGCAAATCTGCTGGGACTACATCGCCAGCTTGTAACGTGACTACATCTCCCAGAACCAATGTTTCAGAAGAAACGGTTGTTTTTTGTCCATCAATTAGAACGACTGCCTCTTGGCCCATCATCTGTTTCAGGCCGTCTAATGATTCTTCTGCTTTACGCTCTTGCCAATAACCGACAAAGCCATTGACAAGTACCACTAGAAAAATGATACTTCCTTCGACCACTTCGCCTGTGGCAAATTTTAGAATTGCGGCAGCGAGTAAGACCACCATTAGTAAATCTGTAAAATGTTTGGCTAGCTTTTGCCACGTTTTCAGTTGTTGTTTTTCTTCAATTTTATTTGGACCATTCGTTTGTAAACGTTGCTGACGTTCTTCGCTAGAAAGACCCGTTTGCTTCGTCTTAGTCTGCTCGATTACTTTTGTTGAGGAAAGTTGATACCATTTCATTTCGTGTACCTCCTATTTACTTGATACCTTTATTATAGAGAGGATTTTCTTCATAAAATGGTCGATAATTTCAGTGGCCCCTGAAAAAAATGGGGCCGAGATTATTAAAAGAAAGGAACAACCCGCATTTTAGCTGGTTGTTCCTTTCTTTTAAATATTCTCTTGTTCGACAACCAATTGGCTTTTGCCAATTAACGCTTTGACATCAATAATTTCACCATTTTTACGTCGGTCTGCTAACTCAACTGAGGTGGTAAACAACAAGTCACTAGAAGAGTTCAACGCTGTTTCAATGGAATCTTGGACTACGCCGACGATAAAGCCAACGCCGACGACTTGCATGGCAATGTCATTGGAAATGCCAAATAAACTACATGCAAGCGGAATTAACAACAAGGAGCCACCAGCAATTCCTGAAGCCCCACAAGCAGAAACAGCGGCGATGATACTCAACAATAGCGCTAAATAGATTGGCACGGACATGCCTAATGTGTGGACTGCTGCCAATGTCATAATAGTAATCGTAATGGCTGCGCCGCCCATATTAATCGTTGCGCCCAGCGGAATAGAGACCGCATAAGATTCTTCATTTAAATCCATTGCTTTCGCCAATTCCATATTAATGGGAATATTGGCCGCGGAACTACGTGTAAAGAATGCGGGAATCGCACTTTCCTTTAATACAAAAAAGACTAACGGATACGGATTTTGTCGAATATTCCAAAAGACAATCGCTGGATAAACGACTAAAGCAACCACGGCCATCGTACCAATTAACAATAATAATAACTGACCATACTTGGCTAACCCTGCAATGCCTGTTGTTGCCACCGAATGAAACACCAGGCCCAGAATTCCAATTGGCGCAATGCCGATAATCATTTGAACGACCGTGGTAATTCCTGTTGAAAGGTTGGCAATCACATCCTTGGTAGCGACCGAACTTTGGCGTAACCCAATGCCGATTAATGAGGACCAAAATAAAACAGATAAATAATTGCCTTCAATCATCGCTTGAATCGGATTTTGGACAACGCTTGTTAACACATTGCTTAAAACATCGCTAAGTTGCGTTGGAGCTGCTTGCGCTTCCTGCGCCGCCTCCAAGACAATCTTAACGGGAAACAGATAGCTTGCCGTCACGGCAACAACAGCTGCCAAAAATGTCGCTAACAGATACACAACTAAAATTGATCCCACATATGTTTTCGCCCCAGCCTTTTGTTGGGCTAGCGACGCAATAATTAAGACAAAAACTAAAATCGGCGCAATTGCTTTTAAGGCACCCACAAACAATTCACCAAGAACGCTGATGAAGGTCCATTCAGGCACCAAGAAACCCAAGGTGGTTCCAATCACAATCCCTATCATGATTTTTTGAATTAACGATAATTTCCGAATCGCTTTGACCATTCACTTCACGCTCCTTTAAAATAAAATACAGTTTGGGACATACTACCATAATTATTAAGATAAAAAAAGAGTGTTTCTCAAAAAACTTTCATTTTTCGAGAAACACTTGGTCAACTAATCAATTTCGTCTATTTTTCTGAAGACTTTTCCGCCGAATGTTCTTTGTTTTTATGGTGATGGTGGTGATGATTTTGTTTAGAATACAGGTAGGATTTTGCTACGACCGAAATAAACATAGCCATAATCCCCAAGCCCACTGTAGCATAAACCATGGTGAAAATTTTTCCCAAGTCAGTGACTGGATGAATATCCCCATAACCAATCGTGGTTAACGTCATGAAACTTAAATATAATGAATCTAATGGCGACAATTTTTCCACTGTTGAATAAAAAATGGTCCCACTCAACAATGTGGTTGCCAGTAAAAAGAACAAGGCGCGAGTGTCTTCTTTTTTTAAGATACCTAAAAAAGATGAAAATAATTTTTTGACAGAAATAAGTAAAGATAGCAAAAAAATGACCTCTTTCTATTGTTAATCTCTTCTTAACGTTAGCACTTTTCAAAAAAAGTTCAACTTTTTAATTGGTGTGGTTAAAGAAAATTTATTTTTTTGTTATTTATAATACACTTCATCTAAAAACAACCCTTGTGCAGGAGCCGTTTCACCTGCGCCTTCTCGGACTTTTATTGCGAATAATTCGTCAATTATCGCTAATTCTTTGGTTCCGGCACCAATTTCTAAAAGTGTCCCAACGAGGATGCGGACCATTTTATGCAAGAAACCATTGCCCACAAAAGTGAACTGTAACATTTCACCGTTTCTTTCAATCGTAATCTTTTCAATCGTTCGAGTGGTCGATTTTTTGGTTTTTTTCAATGCTGAAAAGCCAATAAAATCATGGGTCCCTATTAATTTTTGGCAAGCTTGTTCCATTTTTTCTTGATCCAACGCTTTGGGAAAGTGAAAGCTATGATACCGTTCAAAAGCATTAGGAATTGGGCTATTCCAAACATAGTAGCTATATTGTTTGCCTGTGGCGTTATACCGTGCATGAAAACGTTCAGGCATTTCTGTGACTGCTTTAACAACAATATCGCCAGGTAAATATCGATTTAAAAAGGATAACATTTCGTTCGTTGTCAGTGAACTAGTCGTTTTAAAATTCGCTACTTGACCACGTGCATGTGTGCCAGCATCCGTTCTGCCTGAACCAATAATTTCAATCGATTCACCCGTCATCTGTGTTAAAATACTTTCAATTTTTCCTTGAATCGTTTTATCTGAATTGCCTAGTCGTTGCCAACCTGAGTATCTTTTACCATCATATTCAATGGTTAATTTTATGTTGCGCATGGGCGAAGCTCCTTCGTATTCTTTTTCTCTCTTATCATAGCAGAATTAAGTGGATTTTTCTTCTTTTCCAAGAATAAAACACCTCTTTTTCATAAAAAAGAGGTGTTTTATTTAGTTTAATCCTGCAATTTTCAATTCTTCAACATTCGCTGCTTTAGCATTTTCAGTCACTACGGCTTTAAATGACACTTGGTCGCCCTCTTTTAAGAATAGCGCCAGCGGACTGTTATTAGTTGTTACGCTAAAAATGGTTTTTTCATCTTCTAGTAAAAATGAAACTACCGTTTGCGCTTCCCCAGCTACTACTGAGACACGAGCAACTTTACCTTGCATCGTTTTCAAGTTGGCTTTGTCTGTATTTTCATTGTTGCTTCCTTTGGTTACTAACTCAATTCGGTAAGCGTCCAATGCCCCTTGTGCCGTGTCTGCATCAATCACAATATCATTATCTACAGCGTTTATATAAACATATTTTTTGAAAATCCCTTTACTGTCCATTAACGAAACAATCCACGTTGGCACGCCATCAATGTTATAAAGGACTGGCATACTAGCTTTCCATTTCTTTTCTGGATAAATTTTTGAAGCGATAGAAATGGCGCCATCACTATCCATAATGCCGACTTTAGTATCACGATAATACGTAACTTGACCTGTTCGGGCATTGATTAAGGAGTAACCTAAAGCGGAATCTTGATCTTTTTCACTACTTGTAAAGTCCGTAAAATAAAGCAACTGGTTCCCTTCCTTGTTCATCATCGGCGTAATTTGTCCTGATGCATAAATACCATTTTCAGTTGGAATTTTGACGTCTTTTTTGGCACCAAACATCGTCTGGTTCCACCAGCCTTGACTGTAACGACCAAAGAATTCATTTAAGCTATTCGCCGCTGAACTAGTAATCGGCGCATCAACGAAACTTGGGGCTTTTTGACTGTCATAAACGTTAACTTCTCCTGTTGTAGCATTTAATACTGCCGTTTTAAATTCATTATAGTGCATGCGACCAGAAACGCCATACTCTTTGTAAAGCGTTTGAATATAGTAAGGATTTCCTTGGTCGTCCAGCTCTAAATTGATTGTGCCAGTTGCTGCATAACCTGGATAAGCGGAGTAAATTTTTCGTGCGGCATCTTTGCCAAAGTAAGCTGAGGGAGTGTAAACAATTGGTTTTTCTACAAATTCTGGCTGTGCGTTGATATCTGTCGCACTAATGATGAAATAGCCAGGTACTTCCCCCAGTTTTAGCCATTTAAAGAAGCCATTAAATTCGACTGTTGCTACATAAACATACTCGCCATTGACAACTTGTGCCGTTATACCATCCAAAGTAAACATATTGGAATTGGGAATGACAGAAAATTTCTGTAACATTTTTCGTTTCGCCGTTTGTGGTGCAATCGCAATTGGCGTTTCTTTCGCCGAAGTTAAAACTTCAGCTTTTTCTTCCGTTTTTAAAGGAATCGTTTGATAAATTTCATCAATAGAAGAAATTCTGGTAATACTACTGACAATGGACAACAAAATCATTGCCAAAACGGCAACACCCATAATTTTGCCAGACCAGTCTTTGTTAGCCGTTTTGTTGGTATTCTTCCCTACTTCTTTGCGGAACTTTTGGATACCAGGAACTTCGACTTTACTAGCTAAGCGTGTACCTAATAACACCCCACTAGCAATCACTGCGCCAATCAAATTAATCCACAACACGGTTGAAAGATTTTTACTTGGCAAAGTCACAAATAAAAAGATACCTAACAAGAGCAATTCCATCACCATTAATAGAATGGTCCCCTTACTCTTTTTCCCTTTATTCGCTACAATTTTGGCGCCATTCGCAACTAAGATCCCGATACCAAAAAATAACGTTAACCCAATAAAATTAAAAAACATTCACTTGCCCTCCTCATAGATAAGTAAAAAAAGTGCTCCCACGCATTGTAGAAGCACTTTCTGTGATCCATTCTATTATAACGTTTTCTATTTTTACTGACAATATCGTTGAAGCAAAATCAGTCGGAAGGCTTAGAATTTTGAAGAACGTTTATTTCTCTGGCTGAATATAGGGAACGATAGGTGCCGTCACGCCAATTGAAGCACCACGAACAAAAGGTTCATTTTGTAAGGCTTTGAAATTTTTGGTTTGTCCGGTGAGCATGACTCCCCAAACAGGTAATTTTTCGACTTTTTTATTTTTATTTTGTTGGATAAACTTTTGGCCTTCTTGGTTGTCAGCAAACATGGGGGATTTTTCTAAGGTTTCAAAAAAGTGTTGCTTATCATTTTCAGGATCAAATATTTCGTTGTGATCGTCCATGCTTAATTGAAAACCATAAGGTAGCGTACCTGAAGGACCTTCTGTTTCATTAACCGTTTCGGAGTAAACATAGAGCCAAACTAAGTTGACATTACTTGGCAACATTTTACGGACTTCTTCATATGGATAAGGTTTATCAAAAGAAATCGCCACTTCCGCTACTTGGTTTTCCATTTTGTCTAATTCAGTTAATTCATTTTTGATACCACCATAGTAATTGGTAATCGCTGGGTTATAAAAAGACGCCACTTTCTGCTTAGTTTGGCGGTTGTATTCATAAAAATTCTTAGAAGAATAATAGCTGCCAGGATAGGCTTCATTCCAGTCAATCGAATTTCTGAAAAAGCTATATCTGCTGCGTAAATTACTCCATTCCACCGTGTAACCATCAATATTTTTTGAACGATTGGTCACAACTTCGCCCCCAAAAGGCGAACTATTAGCAATTACTTGGGAGTCTAATTGAGTGTTTGGTGAAGCAATCATTTCTTGATCATTAATTACTTCTAGTAAGGCCTGATAGTTTTTCGTCGAAAGTTTATCCATTCCCACAAAAAAACCGACAAACAATACGACAAAACTAACAACGGTTATTGCACCAATCACGAGAAATTGTTTTCTTTTCGCTTTACGAATACTTTTTTTTAAATCCACTGCTATTCCTCCAGTTCTTTTTTTAGTTTTTGACGTGTGCGATACAATTTTTTGCGAACATTTTCAACAGATACTTCTAAAATTAACGCAATCTCGGCATACGATAATTGATAATAATATTTTAAAAGTAATAGTTCTTGTTCCTCATCTTTTAAGGAATCAATCAATAATAATAACTCTTGACCTTCCATTTTTTCTATTGATTGCACAGGATGACTGTTTGCCACAAAAGTGCGTTCTCGCTTCTTTTTTCGATACATCGTAATGTAGTAATTAAATGTTACTCGGAAAAACCACGGGCGTAGATTTTCGGACGTAATTTCAGGTAATATTGAAAAAATCGTTGTATATGTTTGCGACACTGCATCTTGTGCATCTTCAAGACTTGCTCCTCGGCGAATCAAGACTTGGATGACTTCTTGCCCCAAAGAAAATAGTACTTCGTCAAAATTTGCCTCCTTTTTCATCTGATTGCTCCTTTCACTTATACAACGTTTCAACTAAGGAAAAAGTGGACAGTCCTTCGTTCATTTTTTTATGTATTTTTTCTTTCAATAAAAAATGCTCCTGCTTAGGCAGAAGCATTTTTATTTTTGCTTATTTATCATTTTCCAATAACTAATCTTCGTGTATAAACGGCTTGCCCAGAATGCATCACTGCATCATCAATCGCTGAAACTAAACGTACTTGTCTAGTCACGGGTGGGGTCCAATTTTTATCAATCACGTCTGACAATTGTTCTTCTTTGACTTGGTCTAAATAGCTTTTGGTAAGTGCCACACTAGCAGCCAAATAGTCACTAAGCAATTGCTTTTCTGCCACCACGACTTTCGCCGCTTCTTCTGGTGTGTGATGCCAGTCTTCTGTCTCATCTGGCAAATCCAAGGCAAATTTTTCTGTCCAGTGTTGACTAAGCCATAACGGATCACTATGATTAAGTGCGGAAATTTGTAGGTCTAATTCTCTGGCTGTGTGCCACATCAGCCAAGTAACAGACTTGATTAATGGCGCGGGCATCGTGTTTGCTTCAGCAACAGTCATTTGCGCAAGTGTTTCTTCAAAACGTTCGTGCGCTCGGTCAAGGGTTTCACTAGAAAGTTGAGTGACTTTCATAAAAATACCTCCTTTGTGTTGGTGCCTGTTCTTTCGTTTCTATTTTCTATTATACTGCAAAAGAATCCGTTGTAGTTCTTTTTTGGCTGCTTAATCTTCGGAAAGAGTAAGGTCACTTTCTTTCTTCAAAAATAACACCCTCCTAAGTAAAAAAGAATTGACAATTCTCGTGGTTTCCCTTAGTATGTGGAAAAGTACCTTTAAGATAGTCCGAGAGGCTAACAAGGCAAAGTTCTGTAAAATTCTGTATTTTTGTATAATGAATGATACGAGATGTCTTGCCCTTTTTTTGTGTGCAAGGCTTTTTTTGCGCGGTGCTTAATCAATTTATTTGGGAGGCAACAAAGTGGAAAAGAAAAAACGTGAAGTGAAAGGTATCTCATTTACCAAAAAAATGGTGATTTCATTGGTGGGAGGGTTAATCGTTGGGCTCGGCTTTTTATTTTTAAGAGAGCACCTTACGCGCAGCAATCAAGGCGCCGTGTGGCAGACAATCAATCAGATTCTTTTCCAAGATATTTCAGATCCTGAAAAAGGACAATCTGCGATTGGGCTTTTCTATATTATTGGTCAACTATTTATCAACGGCCTACAATTAGTGATTGTGCCGATGGTCTTTACTTCAATTACTTTAGCCATTTGTCATATTACCGATACGCAAAAATTAGGACGAATTTCTTATAAAACGATTTTTGGCTTTTTATCGATGTCACTGATTGCTCTACTAACAGCAGGAATTGTGGGCTATAGCGTATATTTAACTGGTGCTTTTAATGTGTCGTTATCTGAAACGCTAGCTCCTGTCGAAGTAAGTACAAGCGGCAATCCATTAATGGTGATTGTCAATGCTGTCACGAAAAATATCGGTTCTGCATTTAGCGACAATGGTGCGATTTTAGCAGTTGTTGTGTTAGCAGTGATTACTGGTTTATGTATTAATGCATTAGGGGATAAAATTCGTGTTTTCAAAAAATTAATTGAAGAAGTCAATGCGATGGTCACGTTATTTTTAACCTTTGTAATTACCAAATTTGCTCCTATCGCCGTCTTTATGTTGTTAGTTCGGACGTTTGCTTCTTACGGGATTGATTATTTAAAACCAGCGTTAGTCTATGTCGTAACAACGACAGCGACGCTCTTAGCCTTTTTGATGATCGGCTACCCATTATTTATCTTATTTGCGACAAAATTAAATCCTGTTCCTTTTATTAAAAAGATTATGAAAGTTGTGGTTTTTGGATTTTCTACTTCTTCTTCGGCAGCCACTTTACCGTTAAATACAAAAACGACGGTTGAAGAGTTAGGTGTCGACAGCGATGTTGCCGCCTTTGTCTTGCCGTTAGGAATGACTATCAACATGAACGGCACAGCGATTATGCAAGTAATTGCGGCTATTTTTGTGGCGGGCGTCGCTGGTTATGAAGTGACACCAGCTAATATTGCCTTGATTGCCATTTTAGCTTTGATGTCATCTATTGGTACACCGGCGGCACCTGGCGCTGGCGGGATTATCCTTTTCACTATTTTAACTGGTTTAAACTATAACAATGAGATTGCGATTGCGACGTATTCATTGATTTTAGCCATTAATCGTCCAATCGAAATGCTCGTTACTAGCCTAAACGTGGTTGGTGATAGCGCCACTGCGATTTATGTCGCACATTCGGAAGATTTGTTGGATGAAGCCACTTATCTGACTGATGTCGCTGACTTGGAAAATGCGGAAGCGGAGTAATTAATGAAAAAGCAGACTTCTTGAATGGAAGTCTGCTTTTTTCGTTATTGTTATTTTGAATATATTCATAAAACAATAATTATTTTAAATAAAAATTCTAGTTATTAATATACGCAACAGCACTACCGCTACCAAACTTAATTCCTGGCAAACATTTTTTATATAAATTGAGCTCTTTTAACGTGTCCTTTCTACTTGATAAAGATTGGAATGCATAACGAGTCAGGCCATTCTCAGATATTTTTGATTCTGAATACTTTGAAGAAACTTTGTATGCAGCAACAACAGCATTATCCGCTCCAGTGTTAATGGCTATAATATAGCGAATACGGTGTATTTTATCACGACCAATTACCCAGTTACCCAAGGTTCGCGATTTCAAGTTATCCACATCACGGAATGTATCATCTAATGGATACTCTTTCGTTTCATCCTTACTAAGGCGAAAAGCATCTCTGACTTTCACCGCTAGAATCAACTCATCTGTTGCTATTTCACTTATTGACATAGGTTGAAAACCAAAACATTCTTCAATGTCTTCCACTAACATAGCTTTAGAACCATGCCCTTTTACTAAGTTTGTCAACGGCAGCCTTTGAATAAGCCGTGCATAATTAATCAACGCATTTTCACTTGCAAAAGCCTCAGCTTCAGATAATCCATAACTAAGTATATAGCTTAGTACTTGCAACCCCAATGCATTTATCTCTTGAATCATTTTTATTTTTAATGTTCCCGCTGTTTCATCGTTTTTTAATAAATTTGATTGTCGCAACAAATTTAGCGCAGCTTGTCGATGAGCAAAAACACGATTATCTTTCCCTTTACCAATATAAAAAGGTTGGTTGTTTCTTGTATCAACCAAACAGTATACATAATAAATATGCTGATTATCTTTTTGTAACTTATTTAGTGTTGGGGCAGAAAATTTATCTAACATCTATTTTGACTCCTTCTTTCTAAATTTCCGCTTCTTAAACACCGCCCCTACTTATGATACGGTTCCCCTTTCATAATCCGAAAACCTCGATAAATTTGTTCCACTAATACCAAACGCATTAACTGATGTGGATAAGTCAAGCGGCCAAAAGAAATTTGTTGATTACTTCGCTGAAGGACTGAATCACTGAGACCTAAAGAGCCACCAATGATAAAGGTTAGGTTACTTTTGCCACTAATCCCTAATTGTTCAATTTCTTTTGAAAATTCTTCACTAGATAATTGTTTGCCATTGATGGCTAAAACAAAGACGTATTCGTTGTCATTAATTTTCCCCAAAATACGTTGGCCTTCTTTTTCTTTGACTTGAAGCATTTCAGCGTCACTGAGTTTTTCCGGGGCTTTTTCATCTGGTACTTCGATGATTTCCATCTTGGCATAGCTATTTAAACGTTTCAGATATTCATTAATGCCTTGAATCAGGTATTTTTCTTTCAGTTTTCCGACTGTTACTAGTTTAATTTTCACCTATTTCACTACTTTCTCGTTTTCTTTTCGTTCTTATTTTAGCACGAAGCTTTGCTACTTTCCACAACGTTTCCACATACTTATACACATATACACAGAGTTATCCACAGAACAAACCAGAAAATTACTTTATTTAACAGCTTTTTCAATACAAACACATATTCGCCACTTATTTGTCCACATTATCCACATTCTGTGGATAACTTTCCTAAAAACTGTACACAGACTTATTCCCGATTTGTTCACATTTTTCTGTGTATAACTTTTTCATTCGTATTTTTTCTGTAATTTTTCCCTAAGTTGTTCATAAAAAATTCAAAGCTATTCGATAGACTAAAGGAGTAGGAAACAGATATACTTAATATAGAAAATTCAGATGCACTTATTGGGAGGTTATTTTATGCAACGAAAAGATGTTACACCTAATTCAGATAAAAAAAGTTTATTGCAAAAATTTGGGATTGGTTTAGCTGGCGGCTTACTTGGTGGCGCCCTTATTCTAGGAGGCGCTTATTCTGGGATTATTCCCTCCCCCAACGGCGGAAATAATGCGGCGACGACGACATCCACTAACCACGGCGATACAAAAGTCAGCAATGTGAGTTACAATGTTTCTAGCGATGTCACAAAAGCCGTGAAAAAAGTTCAAAATTCTGTGGTTTCTGTCATTAATATGCAAAGTGCTAACAACAATTCTTCGGCAGATGATCCTTTTGGGGGATTGTTCGGTGGTAATGAAGGTTCGCAAGACTCTTCTGGCAACAATGGTAACGATTTAGAAGCAGCCAGTGAAGGAAGCGGAGTTATTTATAAGAAAGATGGTAAAACGGCGTATGTCGTGACGAATAACCACGTCGTAGATAAAGCACAAGGATTGGAAGTTGTTTTATATGATGGTACCAAAGTGAAAGGCGAACTAGTCGGAACCGATGCTTATACGGATTTAGCCGTGATTAAAATTTCTTCCGACAAGGTTGATCAAGTCGCTGAGTTTGGGAATTCTAGTAAACTCACAGTCGGTGAGCCTGCTATTGCGATTGGTTCCCCTCTAGGTTCTGATTATGCTAACTCTGTCACACAAGGAATCATCTCTTCTGTGAATAGAAATATTACCAATAAAAATGAGTCTGGTGAAACCATCAATATTAATGCCATTCAAACCGATGCTGCAATCAATCCAGGAAATTCTGGGGGCCCACTAATTAATATTGAAGGGCAAGTCATTGGAATTAACTCAGTAAAAATTGTGCAATCAACTAGTCAAGTGAGTGTTGAAGGGATGGGCTTTGCGATTCCAAGTAATGACGTAGTCAACATTATCAACCAATTAGAAAAAGATGGTAAAGTGACGCGGCCGGCTCTAGGGATTACGATGTCTGATTTAACAGGAATCTCTTCACAACAACAAGAACAAATTTTAAAAATTCCGGCTTCCGTAAAAACGGGCGTAGTAGTTCGTGGTGTTGAAGCAGCTACCCCTGCTGAAAAGGCTGGCTTGGAAAAATACGATGTTATCACGAAAGTTGACGGCCAAGACGTAAGCTCTACTACAGATTTACAAAGCGCGCTTTACAAGAAAAAAGTTGGCGACAAAATGGAAGTGACTTATTATCGTGGTTCTAAAGAAATGAAAGCAACCATCGATTTAACCATTGATAAATCAGCTTTAACGCAACAAAATAATCGCAGCAATCAATAAAAGTCAATAAAAGAAAGAAACGACCTGTTGTTCAGACAACAGGTCGTTTCTTTCTTTTATTCTCCTACCGCAAATGCAGAACCAACTTCTGCATCAAAAGGCAACTCTAAGATGCCTTTTTTAGCTGGTGCATTGGGTAAACGTAATTCTTTTGCTGAACAAATCATTCCAAAACTTTCTTCACCACGTAAAACCCCTGGCCAAATCATTAAGCCATCAGGCATCATTGCGCCTGGTTTGGCAACAACTACTTTTTGTCCTGCTTTGATATTCGGTGCGCCACAAACAATTTGTAAAATTTCGCCGTTGTCTACTTCTGTTTGTGTGATAGATAAATGATCTGAATCTGGGTGTTTTTTACATGATTTAACAAAACCGACCACAATTTTAGGGGTGTCGTCTTTTTCAATAGTTTCTGAAAATCCCG
Organism: Enterococcus sp. DIV1337a; assembly: GCF_051712285.1. Classification (NCBI taxonomy): domain Bacteria; kingdom Bacillati; phylum Bacillota; class Bacilli; order Lactobacillales; family Enterococcaceae; genus Enterococcus; species Enterococcus sp. DIV1337a. Next base: position 2,284,306 of record NZ_JBIOOP010000001.1, read on the forward strand.
CATCTTTAATCGCTGTATTGACTTTTTCAATTTGTTCATCTGTTAAAGTCACTTGGCCTGTGCCATTAATGTCACCTAGAAGTGCTGAAGCGTTGAAAATATGCCAAGCTACCACCGTTTCTGGCGCCTCAACTAAACTTACACGTGCTACATCGCCAACACGTTTTACTTGGTTTTCCGCACCTTGATCGTCCGCAACGATGACAAGTAAAACATCACCAACGTGCTCTTTATTATATGCAAAAATCATTTCTGTTCCTCCTCTGTCGTTTTCCTGTCTTATCTTATCAAAAATTGACCCATTGTGCATACTTTTTTGTCGAAAAACTAAAAGACTTGGAAAATATGTCGCTACGACTTATTCTCCAAGTCCTCAATTTTGAGTGACAAGCCGTTGATCCTTTGGAAAAACCCAAAGAAACATTCGGTCAACTCTCTATTTAATCAATTACTTTTTTACTTATTTTTCTTCAGAGTGAACAATTAAGACATCGCAAGGGGCTTGACGAATAATGTAGCTACTGACGCTTCCCATAACCACACGTTCGACGGCGTTTAATCCTGATTGTCCCACCATAATTAAATCAACATTGTATTTTTCAGGTAATTCATGACTCATGACTTCTTTGGGTGAAGCAAACATGGTAACTGTTTCAACATTATGAAAATCAACGCTTTCCGCATACTTTTTACAATCGGCCATTAATTCTTCTGCAGCAGCTGTTTCTTGATCAATTAATTGATCATTTAACGTCGAATACCCCATCATTGTGTACACTTGATTTTCTAAAATATTTGCAACAATGACTCGGCTTCCGTTTCGACGAGCAACCTCAATTGCACGTTCATAAGCTAAATTGGCTTGATCACTACCGTCTACGCCGACAAGAATATTTTTATACATTTGTTCTTCCATTTTCGTCACCTTCCCGATGGAGGCTGATCTAAAAGGCTTCTTTGACTAATAAACTAGAGTCAAAAACGAATTTAGGACCCTTGTGCAGAACGCCCTTTTGTCCAGCTGATTCTCTCTTAATTTAATGGTTCCTCTGGTTCATGAAAATTAGCCTAAGCTAGTTAAAAATGCACTGATTTCTTCTTTTGTTTTTCGGTCTTTGTTTACTAAGCGTCCTAACTCTTGACCGTTTTCAATTACGACAAAACTCGGAATACCAAAAATATTCCACTCGGCAGCCACGTCAATAAACTGATCACGGTCGACTTCGATAAATTGAAACGCTGGAAATGCTTCTTCAATTTCAGGCATGACTGGTTTAATGAAACGACAGTCTCCGCACCAATCAGCAGTAAAGAAGAAAACATTTTTACCTTTTTCAACATAAGTGGCTAGTTCTTCTAATGAATTGGGATAAATCATTTAAACATCCTCTACTTTCCGTAAACAATTGTATTAACTGTTGATTTATCCAAGCCACGTAATGCTTGTAACAACATTTCCCGCGCTGCTTCATAATCCGCAATACTAAACATTGTTTGATGCGTATGGATGTAACGACCACAAACGCCGATGACTGTACTTGGTACACCATTATTAGTTGTGTGCGCAGCCCCAGCATCCGTTCCGCCTTTAGAAACAAAATATTGATACGGAATATTGTGTGTCGCTGCTGTATCTAATAAATATTCACGTAAGCGAGGCAATGTGATCAAACCTGGGTCGAAAATCCGTAATAACGTTCCTTCACCTAAATGACCATACGTCCCTTTTTTCGTGTGAATATCATCTGCCGCTGAACAATCCACCGCAAAGAAGATATCTGGATTAAATTTATGAACAGATGGTTTAGAACCACGTAAACCAACTTCTTCTTGTACGTTTGCTCCAGCAATTAATGTGTGGCCTAATTCTTCATTTTGTAACGTTTCCAATGCATCTAATACCAACGTACAACCATAGCGGTTATCCCATGATTTACTGATAATATTTTTGCCATTGGCTGTTTTAATCGTTTCTGTTTGTGGAACAATGGAATCCCCTGGACGAACACCAAAGCTTTCAGCTTCTTCTTTTGAAGAGAATCCTGCATCAAATAACACATCAGAGACTTCTAATTGTTTTTGACCACTCGTACCACGTAACAAGTGTGGCGGAATAGATGAAGAAATACATGGATAGTTCCCTTTACTTGTTTTTAACGTAAAACGTTGTGCTGAAACAACATAGGGATTCCAACCACCTAAAGGAACCACTTGGAATAGACCATTATCGTTAATTTGAGTTAACATGAAGCCAACTTCGTCCATGTGGGCTGCTACCATTACGCGGGGCGCTGCTTCCACTTTTGAACGTTTAAGCCCAAAAATACCACCTAAACCATCATATTGAACTTCGTCCACTAAAGGGGTGATATGTTCTTTCATATACGCGCGAATGTCATCTTCAAATCCGCTAGTTCCTTGTAATTCAGTTAATTCCTTAATTCGTTGAAATGTTTTTTCTTCCACAGATGTATGTCCTATTGCTTTTGATTTGTTGGAAATTACGCCAACCAAGCGTCACTTTTCCTCTAAAAAAGTCACTTTATCCTGTCGATAAAAATAGGTACTCCTTTCATATGATTTCACTCTTATTATAACGCAAATACTAGAAAATGCACATCGCTTTCTCTTTTTAAACGTGACAATGAGAATGCCCTAAAAGAATGATTGAAAAACTTTTTTTATTTCTCAGCGGCCCCTTCTCTATGGTAAAATAAGAGTGATACTGACAAAAGTAATAGTAAGCAGAAACCGACCAAGGGAGGTCATACAAATGAACGAAGAAAATGAGTTGACATACTTTAAAGGTGGCTTAGCGCTAGGCGTTGGTCTTGGTTTAGTAGGCGGCATTGCCTCAACCTTGTTCTACCATAAGAAAAAAACAATCTCCGCTGATCTCGTCTTAGAAAATGTAAAAGCTGCTTTTTTAAAAGAAGGACCGATTGAAGGTTCGTGGATTGAGTTTGAGAAAAAACCCTTGCGGAAATTCGCCATCCACTCCAAAACGTATACTGGCGGAATTTGTCGTATTGAAGACGACGGCATTGTTCAATACGAATTCACTGCAGATGCCTACACAGGAACTGTCATTGACATCCAACGATTAAAAGATTAAAAAGATTGTTACAAAAGCACTTATTTGCTTTTGTAACAATCTTTTTTTCTTCTCATTTCTTTTTTGTAAAAGGGATGTTTATTTTATGTCAAAAAAATCAAATCAATGATGAATAAATACTCAAAAATAGAATATTTTCTGCATGGAAATCAGCTTAAATCTTTACTTATCAACGTTTGTCCGCTTTTTTCATAAAAAAGATTAGACATTTTTTAAAAATTGATAAAAGAATAATCATTTCTAACGATTTTTTAATTTCTCCTTTTCATTTTTACATTATACTGAGAGTATTGCTAAAAATGAAAAGGAGCGTGTCAAATGAAGAAATCTGTTTTATTTACTTCATTACTTGTATTATCAAGCTTAGCTTTAGCGGCCTGCGGCGGTGGCAGTGACGATAAAGGAGCAAACAACGGCGGCGGCAGCAACAACCAAGTATTCACAATGGTTGAATCCCAAGAAATGCCTAGTGCCGATCCGTCTCTTGCGACAGACGAAGTGAGTTTTACCACTTTAAATAATGTCTACGAAGGAATCTATCGTTTAGATAAAGACAACAAACCTGCGCCTGCTGGGGCAGCCGAAAAAGCAACTGTTTCAGAAGACGGTTTAGTTTACAAAGTTAAATTGCGTGAAGAATCAAAATGGTCTGATGGCAAACCGGTTACTGCTGCAGATTACGTTTACGGTTGGCAACGAACAGTGGACCCGGCCACTGCTTCAGAATATGCCTACATGTTTGAACCAGTAAAAAATGCTGAAAAAATTTCTAAAGGGGAACTACCTAAAGAAGAATTGGGCATTAAAGCAATCAATGATCATGAATTAGAAATCACCTTAGAAACAGCAACGCCATATTTTGACGATTTATTGGCTTTCCCTTCTTTCTTGCCACAACGTCAAGATATCGTTGAACGTTTTGGTAAAGATTATACAAAGAGTAGCGATAAAGCAGTCTACAATGGTCCATTTACGCTAACTGAGTTTGATGGTCCCGGAACAGATACTAAATGGTCTTTAACTAAAAATGAAGAATATTGGGACAAGGATACAGTTAAGTTAGACAAAGTAGCTATCAACGTGGTGAAAGAAGCCCCAACTGCCTTAAATCTTTATGAAACTGGTGAAGTGGATGATACGTATTTATCTGGCGAACTGGCGCAACAAATGCAAAACTCGCCTGACTTGGTCCAATTAAAAGCCGCTTCTTCTTTCTATTTAGAAATGAATCAAGCAGATGAAAAATCACCATTGACCAATGCAAACTTACGTCGTGCTATGTCTTATGCCATCGATCGCGATTCATTAGCTAAAAACATTTTAGCCAATGGCTCTCTTCCTTCACAAGGCTTCGTCCCTGTGGATGTCGCGAAATCACCAAAAACGGGTGAAGACTTTGTTAAAGAAGCTGGCAGCGACAAATTAGTCAAATACGACAAGAAAAAAGCGGTGGAATACTGGAACAAAGCGAAACAAGAACTTGGTGTTTCCAACTTAACAGTTGATTTAATGGTAGACGACTCTGAAGGCGCTAAAAAAATGGGCGAATATCTTCAAGGATCACTGTCTGATACGTTGGAAGGCTTAAAAGTAACTGTAACGCCCGTCCCTATGGCCGTTCGTTTAGATCGTACCTTAAAAGGAGATTTCCAAATCGCCGTGCGTGGTTGGAGTGCCGACTATTCAGACCCAATTAACTTCTTAGATTTATTAGAAAGCTCAACTTCTAATAACCGTGGACGCTACAGCAATCCTGAATACGACAAATTCATCGCTGCTTCAAAAACCACGGATGTTAACGATCCTGAAAAACGCTGGGAAGATTTAATCAACGCTGAAAAAACAGTAATTGCTGATATGGGCGTTGTGCCAATTTACCAAAAAGCAGAATCACATTTACGTGCACCAAACGTGAAAGAAATTATTTATCATCCAACAGGTGCTAAATACGACTTCAAGTGGGCGTATAAAGAATAAAATAAAAGGCTCCTTCAATTTTGGAAGGAGCCTTTTATTATTTATACTGACACGTTTCTAAATGATCATTCACCAAACCTGCTGCCTGTAAAAAGGAATAGACTGTCGTTGCGCCTAAAAATTTAAACCCTCGTTTTTTTAATGCTCGACTAATCTGTTGCGATAATTCCGTGGAGGCTGGAACCTCTTCTGGCCGTTGCCAGTGATTAACGATTGGTTGCTGATCGACAAAGTTCCAAAGGTAGCGATCAAAGGAGCCAAATTCTGCCTGAATTTCTTGAAAAACTTGCGCATTCGTGATGGTCGCTTGAATTTTTAAACGATGACGAATCACACCAGGATTTGCTAGTAAAGCTAAAATTTTTTCCTCGTCATATCGTGCAATTTCCCGATAATCAAACGCATCATAAGCTGCCCTGAGCGCTTCTCGTTTATTCAAAATAATCGCCCAGCTTAAGCCCGCTTGCATACTTTCCAAGGACAACAACTCAAATAATTTCTGTTCTTCATGAACTGGACGTCCCCATTCATCATCATGATAGGCTTGCATCTCTTCACTTGTATTCATTGCCCAAGTACATCGCTCCATTGTCCTGCCTCCTTTTATTTAATAAAAAAGATGCGAATAAAGGGTCCTGCCTGTTGTTCCACACCTTTTCCTATTCCTAATAAAATGCCCAGAAGTTTAACGCTTCATTCATGACTTCTTCGTCTGTAAATGTCCGTTTTGAATGGCCCTTTTCTTCTGAATCGTTTGGATCATTAATCCAGAAATCGCCTTTTTCATCCACACCACTCATCACCATAATGTGACCCGTTGTAGTGAAATAGCCCGGTTTTACAGAAATAATGACTGGATGACCTTCCTTCAAGAAAGCGGCCACTGTTTCAATATCCCCAATTTCTTGACAGTTATAGCCTTTCATTTCAGCATATGCACCAAAAATAGACCACGCCGTTCCTTGCCCTTCCATAAAGAAGTCATTTTTTGCCCAAGCTAACACATCCAGAGGGGTAACTTCTTGGTGATCCATGTAAGAACCCACCATTGCAAGCGACACAATCGCACAGCCATTAATTTCGATTGTATTCGGCTTATCCACATTGCCAAATCCGTATGCGGTGTCTTTCCATTTAGCATCTGTCTGCAATTCTAACGGCAAATCCAGATGTCCATTATATTGCTTCTTTTCAATTTCTTGATTGACCTGTTGTCCATAGCTTAAAGGTTTGACTTTTTTCTCAATTTTAACTGGTGCTGGTTCTTTTGTTTTACTTGATTCAGCACTAGCTTTGACATATGAATCATCAAACCAACTTGAAAACCCACCCGATTTCATCGGCGAAAACTGCGCTAACAACCCGCCAAAGCCAAACGATACCAACAACACCGTGAGAACTTTTTTTTGGTAACCTGATGGTTTTTTTGACATACTATTCATCCTTTTCTATCTATTGACTACATCCAATAATCTTATGTATTTCTTATATGCTCACACATTATACTACTTTCTTTTTCGAAAAACAGAAACGTTGGTAAATTCTCATAATTATCGAAGGCGAACATATTTTCTTGAATTTTATCACAAAATTAGGTAAAATACAGGTAATTAGTCATTTGAGTTTTATTCTATTTTATTCGTAAAGGAGGCAGAAGAATGGATCAACATAAAGCTACCATCAAGAGCATTTCTAAACTGATTACGCTCTCTTCCCAACATTTCTTTTCGGCATTTTTAGAAGATTCTCAAGATCAAAAGAATAAAGAAAAGGAACGCAGTGCGCTTTTACAAGAGCTCCAAGTCGCTGCCGCCCAAAAATCCTTAGTGGTCTTACAATTGAAAGAAGTCCCTACAGCGCATAAATTCGAAACAGTGATTGGCTGGATTGTCTCAAAAAATATTTCGGACAATATCGTCGTTCGTTTACAAACGGATGAACAACAGTTGCGCATGATTCCGGTTGCTTCTGTAATGAAAGTCAGCACGTTAGCCAATCGTCACCAACGTCAAATTCACTAGAATATTGAAGTCTTTATAAAATAAATGGAAACCACCAACCATGCCAATCGCAGGTTGGTGGTTTCTTTTATTTATGACTTTAGTCAAAAGCCTCTGAAACTTCTGGCTCAGGAGCCTACTTATTTCTTAGGCACAAATAATTGCGGTGCTACTTTTGCCAATAAGCCTAGAACTAGACTCACATACAAACAATTGACGACGGTACTCGTACCGTTTAGAACAAAGGAATAGAGGTAGGGACTCATCCCTTCTGGTGCATACATGCCCCAAACCAATACCCCCGCCCAAAAATGCCAAAACCAGCGGGCGAAGACTGCGACAACACTTCCTAAAATAATCGTACGAATGGCTGATTTTAAGCGATTCGCTTGAAAATACAGTTGAATTTTTCTAGCGAATACGCCACCCATTCCTCCAAACGCAAAAGCAAAGGGATATTCAAAAATAATCTGTGGAACGGACAAGAAATTTTTCATAGCTGTACCGAGAATAATATTTAACATGCCCCAAACAAAGCCTGCTGCAACTCCGGGAAGCAACCCACGACGAAACGAATAAAGAACTAATGGGACCATTCCCAACGATAGGTCCAAGCCACTATTGGCAAATTCAATCGGTAAAAAAGAGAGGGCCATGGCCATTGCTGCGACGACTGTTCCTTCTACCCAAATACGTAAATCCATTTTTCTAGCCAAACAAATTTCCTCCTATGTTCTGACACTCTCAACCACTAATACATCGTTATTTTACCATAGGGACTTGAGAAAAACACGTTTGTCGAACAAGCAAAAAAATAGCTGGATCAGCGTTTAAGGAAATCAGCTCTTACTCAAACGCACGTCAGCTACTTTTTATCAATTAATCATCCCGCTCAGTTGTCAAAATTTTTCCAGAATGGGCATCGATTTTTACTTCTATTTTTTGTTGCCCCTCTTTCACTTTCACTTCCCAGTAGGTGATTCCTAATTCTTTCTCTAACTTCCAATCTGTTGCTTGGCCAACTTTTGCTGCTTTTTCAGCCAAGGTTGTGGCTTGTTCTCTGGAAATGATATTTGTTAAATCAAGTGCCTCTTCTTGCATTTTAACGCCATTTTGTTCATCGGCATCCAAGGTTTCGACTTTTTCTTTTGTGAATTCGCCTGTCTCTGCGTTCACTTCAACTTGATATTCTTTTTGCTGATCCACGCCTTCTATTTCATAAAAATAACGTCCAAAATCTGTATCTAACTGCAGACTTGTTAGTTTAGCTTCTGGATATTTTTTCTCAAATGCTGTCGTGACTTTTTCTAAAGAGACAGCTACCGCAGTTTTCTTCTTTGAGGTAGTCGTTACTTTTTGTTCGTTTTTTGTTGGTTCTGTCGTAGGTGTTTTAGCTGTGCAACCTGCCGTTAATAGCAGGGCCAAAATCACAGATGAACCAAGTAAAATTTTTTTCATGAAACAACCTTCTTTCTCTTTTATCATTTTATTATACTTGATTGCTTAACCAAAGCATAGCTACAAAAAAAGCTCTACTTTATTAATAAAGTTAGAGCTTTTTCAGCCTTCATGGGCCAGCATAAAAATTTCACCGAAATCATTCTCTTGTTCAATGTGCCAAGTGCGTTTTTCACTATTATAGACAAGCGTTGCCAAAATTTCTTCTTTTTGGTAAGACGTATTTTTCATTTTGCTAAGTGAATCTTCCACCAAGTAAATAGGAATCCGATATTCTTCTTTATCCACTTCTGTTTGTTGGAAGCAAAAAATAACACCTTCTTGTAAGATCCCTTTCATATTTTTAAGTAATTCAGGACTTAATTTTTCGACAGGCGTATTTCGTTTAAAGAAGGCCTTTTTCTGATTCACTTTCTCCAAAACAACACGTGTAATTTTATCAGCAAAGATTCGATAAAATTCATCAATATAACGATAATAGACACGCGTCATCTGATCTGCAAATTCAAAAAAGACAAAATCATTTTGTAGCTTATAAAAGAAAGGCGAATGCAAACTATTCTTCATGTGTCCAAAATAAAGAAGTTCCGAAATTTCTAATGGCGTTAGCTCTTTTAGCATTGTCACATCGGAAAAGTCAATCCATTTAATCTCTTCAGTCATCCAACGACGTTGAAGCGATTGAAAATAGCGATTGACGCTTTCTTCTCCACGAATTATTTTCAAACCTGAATGCATATCGTATTCGCCAGCTTCGGCAGAAGGATCTAATAATAGTAAGTTCTGTGGGTGATGCACAATTGAACGAACAAAATCGGAATGGGTAATCCCTTTAGATAAAACCGCGTTGCTGGTTACATCTATATGTACATAAATTAAATCAAGCAAATTCCCATCTCCCCTCTACTAGCCTCCTTACCATTTTACAATATTTTCAAAAGAAAAGCTTGTTTCTTTTACTTTAAAATTCCATTACAAAATGAGGTTTTTTTTGAAAAATCAATCGGTTCAGTTGTTTTTTATTAAATCAAGGTCCGACCCGCTTACCTATTCCCCAAAGAAAATAAATAGGTTTTTCAAATAAATTGTGGTAAACTTGATACATTAAAAGGAGGGAGAATATGCGCCCAAAAGAGAAAAAAAGAGGAAAAAATTGGTTAATCAATAGTTTATTAGTTTTACTATTTATCATTGGCTTGGCCTTAATTTTTAACAATCAGATACGCAGTTGGGTGGTTCAACAAAATAGTCGCTCGTACGCCGTTAGCAAGTTGAAACCAGCCGATGTGAAGAAAAATATGGCTCGTGAAACAACGTTTGACTTTGATTCAGTTGAATCTTTGAGCACAGAAGCAGTGATGAAAGCACAATTTGAAAACAAAAACTTACCTGTAATTGGTGCCATTGCGATACCAAGTGTCGAAATTAATTTGCCCATTTTTAAAGGATTGTCAAATGTCGCTTTATTAACTGGTGCGGGGACCATGAAAGAAGATCAAGTCATGGGGAAAAACAATTATGCCTTGGCTAGTCATCGAACGGAAGATGGCGTTTCCTTATTTTCACCTTTAGAAAGAACTAAAAAAGACGAAGTTATTTATATTACTGATTTATCTACTGTTTATACATACAAAATAACTTCTGTAGAAAAAATCGAACCCACCCGTGTTGAGTTAATTGATGACGTTCCTGGCAAAAATATGATTACCTTAATTACCTGTGGTGATTTACAAGCCACCACGCGAATTGCTGTTCAAGGAACATTGGCAGCAACGACGCCTATTAAAGACGCCAACGACGATATGTTGAAGGCTTTCCAATTGGAGCAAAAAACCTTAGCCGATTGGGTCGCTTAATAAAAAATCCTTGAAAAGTTTTGACACTTTTCAAGGATTTTTTGCTTTATTTCATCGCTTGGCGTTCTTGCTGTTTCAAACGAGCAAAACCATAACGAATACCTGCAAATAATAAAACTAACGGAGATAAGAAGACAGAGATCATTAACCATTCACTTGTATACATACTACTAAAAGATAAATGATACGTGACAGCATACACTAGCGGCAGACTCATTATCAACAATAAATAATACAAACTCAATTCAACAACATAGGATAAATAACGACTGTTCATCTTACTTCCCTCCTGTCTCTTTTTCCCTGAACAATTTGTTAACACTATTGTACCAAGGGGAAACAGAAAGTACTATCGGACTATAGTCCTAATCTTTCAGCTGTGCTTTTATTTTTTTCAACCATTCTGAAGTACCTGTGTCTACTAAGCGGTACGTTTCCTCAAAATCGCCAGTATAATACGGATCAGGCACGTCCATGGTTTCTTTACCAGCCACAACTTCCATAAATAAATGAATCCGTTGTTGCTCTTCTTGCGGGGCTAATGCTTTTAAATCTGCCACATTATTCGCATCCATTCCAATGATATAGTCATATTTTTTAAAATCGCTTGGCTGGATTTGTGTCGCCCGCATTCCTTGATAGGAAATCCCCTGTTCCTCTAAAATTTTTCTGGTTCCTTTATGGGGCTGACTGCCCACTTCCCAGTGACTAGTAGCTGCTGAAAACACTTGAATAGTCGCTTCTAAACCGGCTTGTTGGACTTTCTGACGAAAAATCGCTTCTGCCATCGGCGAGCGACAAATATTGCCTAAGCAAACAAATAAAACAGTTACCACAACGCTTCACTCCTTCATAAAACTTTTTATTCTTAACTTGTTACTCATTGGCTTCTTGTTCATACAAATGATAAGCCATAAATTCTGTATCTTTCGCTAAACGGAATAATTGAGTTGCCATTTCCAGAGGAGTTTGAGGATATTCCTCGAGAATCCATTTCGTTAAGACGCCGCTACATCCATAGGAAAAGAAATTCGCATAAAATTGTTTGTCTTTATCTGTTAAATGATTCTCAACATCGACTTGTTCAAATAATGAAATAAATAAGCGATTGGTCGAAGCAGAAAAAACATTAAGAAGAACTTCTGAATCTGAGGTCACCGTTGTATAGTAGAAATGACTCTTCTCTTTAATTGCTTTTAATAACTTTAGGGCTTGTTCCTCCCAGTTTTCCAAGCAGATATCTGTTTCTAAGTAAATCAATGCATCATGACGATAAATCCAACGTAACAAATCATATTTATCTGTAAAGTGATAATAAAATGTTTGGCGATTCAGACCCACTTTTTGGGTAATATCTTGGACACTTATTTTACGAAATTCCTTTTGTTCACATAATTCTATTAAAGCTGAAGCGATTGCTTGTTTTGTATCGTGCGTTCCGCTCATGCTGATTCCTCCGCTCCTAATATGTATATACCTCTATAATTGCAAAAAAACGGCCAGATTACAATCTTTTCAGATGCTTTTTATGCATATATTTAAAATTAAATGAATAAAAAAAGCGGCAACTAACAGTTTTTGTTAGTTACCACTCCTTGTTATCGATTATTAATAGATGACTATTTAGCCTGGAAAACGCCATACAACAGCGCGGAATCCTGCTGGTGGTGCCGGTGACCAGTTAGAGTTAGAAGAAACATAGCCAGAACCTCCTGGGTTGTTCGCTTCAACGATTTGAACACTTCCACCACTTACACCTGTAACTAAGACAGTATGCACGCCACCAATCCAGCTATCTGGACTATAGGCACTTTCATATTGAACAACATCACCAGGTTGCACGTTACTCCAGCTAACTTGTGTTGCGCCAGAGCCAACATAGCCACTATTTGGACCGCCGTAACCGAAGTTAATGCCGCCTGCCGCTAACCAACGACGAACAGATACTAAACATTCTCCTGGTTGATTCCAACCTGTTGCATAAGAATTACCAACATCTGCTAAAGCCGCATTAATAGCTGCTTGTTTTCCTGAAGTCACGCCACCATTCCCTGGTTTTGCTTCATTGCCTTTTTCAGGAGTCGCTGGGTTAGTTACAGGAACTTCTTTTTCTTTTTCAGGTGCTGATGCCACAGGTGTTGTTACAACACTTTCTGTTTCAGTACTTGAAGTTGTTGTTTCTTGCGTTGTGGTACTTTCAGTAGTTGTTGATGATTCTACAACTGGTGTTGCGGCTTTTTCTTCAGCGGCGGATGCTGCTGCCTCATTGGCTGCTTTTGTTGCTTTCGCTTGCTCTGCTGCCGCTTTTTGTGCTGCGGCTTGGGCTTGCGCTGCCGCTTGTTCTTCCGCTTTTTTAGCAGCTGCACGTTGGCGTGCTTGTTCTTCTGCTAAACGTTTTTCCGCTTCTTTTTTCTGTTTAATGAAGCTGTCTTTTTTCCCTTGTTCTTCAGAACGTTGCGCTTCTAAATCATTTTTAGCCACTTCTTGTTGAATCTTCAATGTTTTTAATGATTCTGTTTTGTCATTTAATTCTTTTGTTGCTGCTTCTAATTCAGCAATTTGCTTTTCAACATTCTTTGTTTTCTTTTCAACAGTCGCTTTGTCTTCTTTTTGTTGTTCTAGTAATTCATTGTTGGCGCTCATCATTGTTGAGACCGCTTGAACGCGACCAATGGCATCTGCTACTGAATCTGCATCTAAAACTGCGTCAATAATTGAATCACTTTGACCATTCACTTGGACATCGCGTGCTTGTTTTGTCATTTGTACTTCACGTTTTTGAATACGGACATTCAAATCGGAAATTTCACTATATAATTTAGATACTTCTGATGATAGCTTGTTCTTTTTAGCTGTTAATGTATCGATTTGTTTGGCCGTTTCAACCATATCATTTTCAATAGCGGCAACTTTTGCTTCTGCATCTGACATTTGGCTAGTTAACGCATTAATTTTTTGATCTTGTTGCTGAATCTTTGTATCGTATTCATCTGCAAATGCTGCGGATGGCAACGCTACGCTTGTTAATGTAATGGAACATACCATTAGAGCCGATAATACACTTTTCTTCAATCTGTTGTCCTCCGAAAATCCTTTTTTGTTAAGCTTTTTCCTTATTTATTAAAATTTGAATAAATTTCTCTTTTTCAACGATAGAGCAATTGTAGCATAGCTGTATGTCACTGAGATAATATGGATGTTACAGTAATATTTCAATTTTCTTCTTGTAAATGACAAAAAAATGATTCACTTTTTTCACAACTTTCTTCAAAAATTCAGGATAATCTTCTCATTGTTTTGTTATTTAAAAAAACAAAAAAAGCGAGAAATGCTACTCAATGAGCACTTCTCGTAAATGAACGAAATTTTCAATTTTTATTTTACGGAAAACAGTTTTTTCAGCGGATAAGATAAAATAACATACCACACCATGTTCAATAGCAGTGTAGGACCCAACACACGCGTAATAAATAAAATTGGGCTAACATCAGCTAAATGAAAGGCCACTTGAATCAGAACTGCAATAAGTTCATACAAGGTGGTAAAAATAACGATCCCAAAAAAACCAGTTAATATATTTGTTTGAATTACTTCTTTAAATGTATACATCAACATAACCGAAATCGTCAGTGCAACTGTATAAATCCCGATAATGCCAATGTAGTAGCTATCGCAAATAAAGCCTAAAATTAACGAAGTAATTAATAAATAACGTTTAGAGAAATTAGGAACGGCAAACATAAACGCAAGTAACAACAGATGAGAACTGGCGAAGTAAACATTACTTGTCCATGTTTCAAAAGACTTTGTTAAATGAGCATCGATTAACATTAAGAAAAACAAGAGAATAGGTGTGACGTATTTTAAATACTCTTTCCGAATCATTCGCTTTCCCCTGCCGATCTTTTCACGACCGTCACAACTGAGATCCCATAGACATCTGCATAAGGTTTCACATACACTTCACGATCTAAACCAAAACTATCTGGTTTCACTTTAATAACTGTCCCCACCGCTAAATCGGCTGGTGAATTACCACCTAAGCCAGAAGTCTGAACGACATCGCCTTCTTTCAGAGTGGCATCGCCAGTTAATTGCGACACAATTAATGCATTCGTCTTATTGTCGTAATTTTTAAGCAAACCAAACGATTCGCCATTTGCGGAAGTTACTCGCACAGGGAAATGGTTTGAGTTGACATTTTTAGACGTTAGTAGTTCCACTTTTGCAGTTGTTGCATTGACTTCAATAACACGCCCCACTAACCCTTTTTGCGCCATGACCGCCATGCCCGCTTCAATGCCGTCATTGGTTCCTTTATCGATAATTAATAAGTCTTGCCAAGTATCAGGCGAACGCGTAATAACATTCGCAGTTACTTTTTCATAATTCGCCAACGTTTCGTTCAGATTCAATTCTTGTTTTAAACTATCAATTTCACGTTTATAGTTATTGTTTTGGACAGCTAATTCATTATAGCTATCAATTTTTTCTTTCAGACGTTCGTTTTCTTTAAACGTGTTAATTAAATTGCCCATTGAAGACAAGCCATTTTCCACCACACGGGCTGGAAAAGAAATCACACGATCCACCATACTAACGCTATTGTTGACGCCACCTTGAACGATATTGGTTTTGCCTTTTTCAGAACGTTGCGCAGCAGTTAAACTAATAATGGTTACTAAAATAATGACTAAAATTAAGGTAATGATTATATTTTTATTTGGATTAAATTTTTTCACAAAGACACCCCAGATATTCTTCAGACTGATAGTATTAATTTTACCACTAATTGACTATAAACAAAAGAGTTGGCGATCGTCTTTAGCTTTTTTTATCATTTCTTTTTTAGGGCTTGCTTTCAACGAAAAAACCAACGAAAAGAAAGGAAGCTTCCTTGGTTTTCGTTGGTTTAAAAAGAAATTATTTTTCTTTGTTTTCTTCGTTTAATAACGCTTTTCTTGACACGTTGACACGGCCTTGTTTGTCAATTTCAGTTACTTTGACAAGGACTTCATCGCCTAATTTCACGACATCTTCAACGTTGTTCACACGTTCGTTTGCTAATTGAGAAATATGGATCAAACCATCTTTGCCTTTAATTAGGTTAACAAACGCACCAAATTTTTCAATGCGGACAACTTTTGCTAAGTAAACTTGACCGACTTCGACTTCTTTGGTTAATTCTTCAATAATCTTGATGGCTTTTTTAATCATTTCAGCATCGGATGAAGCAATACTTACGTTACCGTCTTGATCGATATCAATCTTAACGCCGGTTTCATCAATGATGCTGTTGATTGTTTCGCCGCCTTTACCAATGACATCTTTAATTTTCGCTGGTTTAATTTGAATCATTTCAATTTTCGGTGCATATTGACTTAATTCTTCACGAGGGGCAGCAATCGTTGTTGTTAATTCTTCTAGAATTTCCATCCGTGCTTTCTTCGCTTGGTCTAATGCTTCCGTTAAAATTTGTTCTGTAATTCCTTGGATTTTGATGTCCATTTGTAAAGCAGTGATTCCGTCTTTCGTTCCCGCTACTTTAAAGTCCATGTCGCCTAAGTGATCTTCTAAACCTTGAATATCTGTTAAGATTGTATAGTTTTCGCCATCACTAACAAGACCCATTGCAATACCTGCAACTGGCGCTTTAATTGGCACACCCGCATCCATTAATGCTAATGTTCCCGCGCAAATACTTGCTTGTGAAGAAGAACCATTTGATTCTAACACTTCTGCTACTAAGCGGATTGTGTAAGGGAAGTCTTCTTCTGATGGAATAATTTGTGCTAAAGCACGTTCACCTAACGCACCGTGACCGATTTCACGACGACCTGGTGAGCCCGCGCGTCCTGTTGAACCAACAGAGAATTGCGGGAAGTTATAATGATGGATGAAACGTTTGCTATCTTGGACACCCAACCCATCGATAATTTGATGTTCCCCTAAAGGCGCTAATGTACAAACGGATAAAGCTTGTGTTTGACCCCGAGTAAATAAGCCAGAACCATGCACACGTGGTAAAATACTTACTTCTGATGATAAATGACGAATTTCGTCTAATTTACGGCCATCTGGGCGAATCTTATCAATCGTGATTAACTCACGTACGACATCTTTTTCAAGATCTTCCGCAATTTGTTTCACTTCTTTTAGTAATTGTGCTTCTTCTTCGTGTTCCGCAAATTTTTCAGCGTAAACTTCTTTGACTGTATCTTTTACTTTGTCAATTTCAACTTCACGTGCTAATTTTTCTTCCGTCATTACGGCTGTTTTCATTGTATTGTAGTACGCATCAAAAATTTCTTTTTTAAGATCAGCGTCCACTTGTAATAAGTCCACGTCCATTTTTGGTTTACCTACAGCGGCAACGATTTCTTCTTGGAACGCCACTAGTTCTTTAATGGCATCAAAACCGAAAAGTAAGGCACCTAACATATCTTCTTCTGATACTTCTTTGGCACCACTTTCAACCATATTGATGGCTTCTTTTGTTCCAGCAACAGTTAATTCAATATCTGTTTGTTCCGCTTGTTCTACCGTTGGGTTTAAGACATATTCGCCATTAATACGACCAACGTCAACACCAGCAATTGGTCCGTCAAACGGAATATCTGAAATTGCTAACGCTAAGGAAGACCCAAACATTGCAGCCATTTCTGGTGTACAGTCTTGATCCACACTCATAACGATGTTCGTGATTTGGACTTCGTTACGGAAGCCTTCTGAGAACATTGGGCGAATGGGACGGTCGATTAAACGAGCAGTTAATGTCGCACGTTCACTTGGACGACCTTCACGTTTAATGAAGCCACCAGGAATTTTTCCTACCGCATACATTTTTTCTTCATAGTTTACAGTTAATGGGAAAAAGTCTACATCTTTTGCTTCTTTAGAGGCAACAGCAGCACTTAAAACGACTGTATCGCCGTAGCGTACCAAGACAGCCCCATTGGCTTGTTTGGCTAATTGGCCGATTTCTACTTCTAGCGGGCGGCCGCCCCAAGTTGTTTTAAAGACTTGTTTTTCTGTCATAATTCTTCTCCTTTACTCTTGCTCTTTGGAAAAGTCAGACGGCTACTAAACAAATGAAAAAGTAACAAGTCGTTGCTGCTCTTTCATTTGGTTAGTAGTTCCTAAAAACTTTCCAAAGAGGACCTTCAATAGTGACAATAAGATAAAAAGCGAGATTCTGATTGAACCTCGCTTTATACGTAATGATTAACGACGTAATCCTAAACGTTGGATCAATTCGCGGTAACGTTGGATGTCAGTTTTACGTAAGTAAGCTAACAAGTTACGACGGTGACCGATTTTTTTCATTAAACCACGGTAAGAATGGTGATCTTTTTTGTGTGTACGCGCATGTTCGTTCAATTGGTTAATGTCTTCAGTTAAGACCGCAATTTGTACTTCTGGAGAACCAGTATCTCCTTCATGACGTGCGTATTCTTTAATGATTTCGTTTTTTCTTTCTTGTGAAATTGCCATTTGTTCCACCTCTTTCTCTATTATTCGTCTGATCACTGAGTGAAGCGTTGGTGACTCGCTAAACCAAGTGATAGATGGTGTGTTTCCACACAAGCTTACTTTACAGGAAACACCGCTAAAATGCAAGCTTAATCTCTATTATTCGATAGTTTTTTTAAACAATCTAGCCCCTTTTTTGGTGATTTTGTGATACACTAAATGGTGGTAAACAACTGATTATTTCAGCGCATGAATAAATAAAAGAAGAATTTTTTTATGTTTCAAAGGAGGAACCATTGCATGATTACAATGAAAGATATTATTCGCGAAGGGAATCCGACACTTCGTGCTGTGGCAGAAGAAGTGCCTATCCCTATCACTGAGGAAGACCGTCAATTAGGCGAAGACATGTTGACTTTCTTAAAAAATAGTCAAGATCCAGTTAAAGCTGAAGAATTACAATTACGTGGTGGCGTTGGTTTAGCCGCACCACAATTAGATATTTCTAAACGAATTATCGCTGTTCATGTTCCTAGTAACGACCCAGAAAACGAAACCCCTTCATTAAGTACGGTGATGTACAACCCTAAAATTTTGAGCCATTCTGTGCAAGATGTCTGTTTAGGTGAAGGTGAAGGCTGTTTATCTGTCGATCGGGATGTGCCAGGGTATGTCGTTCGTCATAACAAAATTACCGTAAGTTATTTCGACATGACTGGCGAAAAACACAAAGTTCGTTTAAAAAACTACGAAGCGATTGTGGTGCAACATGAAATTGATCATATTAATGGTATCATGTTCTACGATCACATTAACAAAGAAAATCCCTTTGCTTTAAAAGAGGGCGTTTTAGTCATCGAATAAAGAAAAAAACTGCACCGTTTGTTTTCAGACAAACGGTGCAGTTTTTTAGATGGCCTTCATTTCTTTTAAGGCTTTCCAAATGCCATCATTATCATTGGTATCTGTGACCATTGTGGCCACTTTTTGAATGGAAGGACTCGCATTGCCCATTGCGACGCCAATCCCTGCATGGCTTAACATTTCTCGGTCATTTTCGCCGTCCCCAAAGGCAATGATATTTTTTGCATCAATACCCACACGTTTAGCTAAATACGTTAACGTAGCTGATTTTGAGCCATCTTTAGGCACAACATCTACGCTATGTTGATGCCAGCGAATAAAGCGAAATTCTGGGTATTCTTCTTCAAACGTACACTGATCTTCTGCGTCATAAAATGCCAGCGCTTGATAAATATCATTTTGACGGTAAAAGTGTTCATCATAAGCAGGTGAATGAAAATGAAAAGAGTTCATCGCAATTTCCATTTTTTCAGCACGGTGCTGGTTGCTCTTCTTAATATCATCTAAGCCCACACAAGCAAACCCTAAGCCGCGTTGATCACTATCTTGTGCCAAACGTTCCAACGCTTCAGCATGCAATAAATTTTGATAATATTGCTCATGATCCACAAAAGCCGCGGCGCCATTACATAATACGTAATTGGTAAAATCTAAATCCCAAATCACCTCTTGCGCCATATAACGACTTCTGCCAGTGGCCAGCGTAACTAAGTGTCCTTGCTCCCGCAATTTTGCTAGCGCTTCTCTCGTGCTATCCAATGCTTTCTTCTCCGAATTTAACAACGTCCCATCAATATCAAATGCAAAAAGTTTTCTTTCCATCATTTTTCCTTATTCGCTCGCTTTCGCTAAATATTTACTGCCTTCTCGTTGTGCTAAAGGACTCAACACTAATTCTTTCATCAATTCCGCGACCCATTGCGGATTCGTTTTACTATATTGGCGTAATGACCAGCCAATCGCTTTTTGAATGAAGAACTCCTCTGTAGTTCTATCATAAATAATCGCCTTTTTCAACAGGTCCTGATTGGTCTTTTCTTTTAACATCAACTGTAAATTCAGCGCAACACGCCGATTCCAGAAATTGTCAGCGCCATAAAAAAGTTCAAAAATCGTTGGCAATTCAGTCAGATGCAGCGCCACCCACGACCCAAAAAATTTTCGCCAAGCATCCACACTATCCCACCACGCTTTTTGTGGAACATAGGCTTTAAACGCTACGACCTCTTCTAATGAAAATCTCCGAACATTTTGAAGGGCTAAATCAATAGCGACATACTGATATTCTCGTTCTGTTTTTTGATAGTAGTCCTCAATCTCTTGGCATAATTTTTCCTTTGACCACTTATGACTTTCTTTTAAAAGTTGTTTACTTAAAGCTTGACGTTCTGGGGCGGGGATGCCCGCAAATACAAATTGGTCTTTCATATAAGCAGACATTTTTGCTGCTGTTTCTGGGTTCTTCTGAAATTGAAGTGTGTCCATTCCTTCGCTCCTTATAATAAAAAAACTATACTAAAACAGTGTACCATGTTTTAGTATAGTTGGTTGGTCAATTAATCAAAATACGTTAAGTTTTTGTTGTCTTTATCTAACCAGGCATAGCCGAGACCCATGATTAAGCCACCACCGATAAAGTTACCGATAAAGGCCCAGAACAGATTATGAACAACATTACCAGCTGTGAAAGCTTCAATTGCGCCGTTTGAAGCAAAGTAAGCTAAACTGAAGGCTGGGAAGTTGGCAATCACGTGTTCAAAACCAAGGAACGCAAAGATAAAGATAATGAAAATAATGGCCGCGACTTTGCCGGCGTCATCTTTCATTCGCATACTCACTAATACGGCTGTATTAACTACAATATTGGCGAACATAGCTTCAACTAAAATTTGTAGGGTGGTTTTTTCTAATTTTCCAGCAATCGACGTAAAGAAGAAACTATCTTTTGGCAAATCTTGGAACGGCACCGTAAGTGATACCAAGAAGCCAAACAAGACACCACCAATTAAATTGAATAAGATACAGGTAAATAAAATTTTTGCAGCTAAGGAAAAGTTGACTTTTTTACGATAGACCCCAACAGTCATGTACAACATATTCGAGGTACCAAGTTCGGCATTCATATATAAAATCATCACAAGTGACCAACTGAACATGAAGGCATAAAGCATTTTCCCTAAACCATGAGAAATTCCTTCTCCTTTAATTGCAATTGCAAAAGCAACGGCTGTTCCCAACGTTAAAAATAGACAAGCAAGCATTGCACGAACAGCGTAGCGGGAAAAGCTGTTTGAGAATAAATTCACTTTCTTATCGATAGATTTATCAATTTGTTCAAACAATGGTGAACCAGACTTCATTGTAAACTCCCTTTCATTTCGTTTTCAACTTATATTTTCAAAACATCTTCCCTTATTCTAATGAGGAAAAGTGTTTTTGTCTACCTTTTTTTCAGATTTCACTTTAAAACCTTGACGTTTCCTATCCTATTAAGTATACTAGATTTTGTGTAAAATAATTGCAGCAGAAGAATAATAACTCGTCAACAGTTCATTGCCAAACTTGGTTCAACTGCGTAACCGCGGCTGCAAAGGCGAAGGTTGAAGAATGAACTGAACGAATATGAATTTTTCATCTAATTATTTTACTCCAAAAAAACATTTATTTATTGGAGGAATTTTTAATGTCTCGTTATACTGGACCATCATGGAAAGTATCTCGTCGTCTAGGTATCTCTTTATCAGGTACTGGTAAAGAACTAGCTCGTCGCCCTTACAAACCAGGACAACACGGACCTAACAGCCGTGGTAAAGTTTCTGAATACGGAATGCAATTAACTGAAAAACAAAAATTACGTCATATGTATGGCATGAACGAACGTCAATTCCGTACGTTGTTCATTAAAGCAAGCAAAATCAAAGAAGGTAAACACGGTGTTAACTTCATGGTTTTACTAGAACAACGCTTAGATAACGTTGTTTACCGTTTAGGTCTTGCAACTACTCGTCGTCAAGCACGTCAATTAGTTAACCATGGCCACATCACTGTAGACGGCAAACGTGTTGATATTCCATCATACCACGTTGAAGTTGGTCAAGTGATCGGTGTTCGTGAAAAATCTCAAAACATCTCAACAATTAAAGAAGCGGTTGAAGCAACTGTTGGACGTCCAGCATTCGTAAGCTTTGACACTGAAAAATTAGAAGGTAGCTTCACTCGTTTACCAGAACGTGATGAACTTTACCCAGAAATCGACGAAGCACTTGTCGTTGAATACTACAACCAAAAACTTTAAGATTTCAAAAGGTCGAACTACGGTTCTTACCTTCTTTCAAAACCTTGCCTTTCTTGGCAAGGTTTTTTTCTTTGCCCTCTTTACAAAATTGTTTACTTCCGCTAAACTATTGTTAACCAAATAAAAATAATTGGTTAACAATAGAAAGTGAGGCTTCTTATGAATAAAGCATCGTTACGCTCCTTGATTTTAGCAGCAGAATTCGCTGTGATTATTGCTGTACTTTCACAATTTACAATTCCATTGGGGATTGTCCCCTTAACTGGCCAAACGTTTGCCATTGGCTTAACCGCTACCGTTTTGGGCAAGCGAACGGGGACCTACGCTATTTTAATTTACTTCTTATTAGGATTAATTGGTTTACCCGTTTACGCTGGGATGTCTAGCGGGTTCGGTGTACTCTTTGGACCAACTGGCGGCTATTTAATCGGGTTTATCTTTAACGGCTTATTAACCGGTTATATTTTAGAAAAAACAACCTTTAACTATACTTGGGCCATTATCGCAAATATTGTCGGCGCCTTAGTTACCTTAGTTTTCGGCATGATTTGGTTGAAATATTCTGCGAATCTGCCGTGGCCAAACGCTTTCGCTGGCGGGTTTGCTCCGTTTATTATTCCTGGTGTCATCAAGGCTGTTGCAGCTGCTTATGTGGGTATTTTAATTCGCCAACGCTTTATGAAACGCTTTTTAGCACACCTTTCTTAAGGGGAAAACTTTTTTCTTTGCCTTGTCTGTAGTACACTAAAAGGACAAAGGAGTGAAGTCCATGTCCTCATTATTCAAACGATTGGTTCAGTTGATTTTGTTAGTCGTCGCAGTCTTGCTGATTCGACACTATGTTTTCTCCCCTGCTGCAGTGAACGGCTCTTCGATGGAACCAACACTTCATAACAACGACCGTTTATGGGTGACCTCGATTAAAAAGCCACAGCGCTTTGACATTATTGCTTTCCCCAGTCCTCGTAACGGTCAACGAGTAGCCAAACGTTTAATTGGTTTACCTGGCGAAACAGTCGAGTATCGCGATGATACTCTTTATATCAATGGTGTCTCGCTCAGTGAAGATTACTTAGCAAGTGCTAAAAGAGATGTCTCTAAAAATGAAAATTATACCCAAGATTTTACGCTAGAAACCTTAGAAGCCACCCAATCCCTGACCGTTCCAGAAGGCATGTATTTTGTCTTGGGCGATAATCGCCCGCGCTCAGACGACAGTCGTTACTTTGGCTTTGTTAAACAAGCGAGCGTGGAAGGTGTTTTGACTTTTCGTTATTATCCATTAGATAAAATTGGCTTTCCATAAAAAAATACCCAAACAAAATATAGTGCCCCCAAAAAGTTAGACTTTTTGGGGGCACTACACTGCTTTGATTGTGAAACTGCTTAAAGAAGACAAAAAGAAATGACCGCTGTTTAACTTTGACCAAGTACGGTTATTTTTATAACTTAAACGGTCACCACTACATTAGAGAGGTATGTTGACGCATAGCTCTCTTTTCTATTGTAGCACACTTCCCTGAAAAAAAGTATGGAAAACTAATTATTTTTTAGTTTTACATGGTATAATCTAAGTGTAGAGAAGTTAATGCGGAGGCAAGCGCAAAGGAACATGCGCTTTGCGACGAGCTTCGCAACAAAGTGAGAAGCGTAGGAGCAGAGACTTTCCCCTTTCGGTGAGGTGGTGCTTATGGATGTAAGTGCTAAAATCTATGAAAGGAGAGGCCTTTTGTCTATCGCAGAAGCTTTAGCTCTGATGATTAGTTTCGGTTCTTTTATCGCGACTTTGATCTTCGGAATCCTAAAAGCTGTTAAAGAAGACAATAAAAAATAACCGTCTACTTTGATCGAGTACGGTTATTTTTTATAAAATAATAACGGGTCACCGTCTTAAACGGCTCTACATTAGAGAGGTATGTTAGCGCATAGCTCTCTTTTCGTTTTTATTATAGCATACTCTGCCCAGAAAAACGAATAAATTTACACGCGATAATGATGTTACTTGTAAAATCATGCCCTAACACAACACGCCCCAGAGAGGAAGCCACTCTAGGGCGTGTTTGGTTAGCTATCCTCTCTGAAAGCTGGTTCATTCAAGGAGAGTACTTCTGGATTTCAAGGAACCAGATAGCCAACGCTCTTGTTCTACCCCTCGCTGTCTGGGCCGAGGAAGAACAAGAACTATTAAATAATCTGAGGTTGGTTTCATTTTTAAACTTCGGCCTTTTATCAGCCGCTGAAACCATTCAGAAAATTTCTAATTAAAAGACGTTGTTATTAGTTGCCACTATTTGTTACGGCCCTGTTACTAAATTCCACGTAACAGTGGCATTGTATTGCTCGCCTTTCGTCCCTTGATTGGCAGGAACTTCTAGTTTAACGTTGTTAAAAGCAAAGTCTAAATGGTATACATTGTTTCCTGTGTATTGGTTATTCGCAACAACCGTAGTTGCACTATTATCAGACATCAGGCTTAGTGCCACTGTTGTTCCCACCGGGCTCATTAATTCTGTTGGCAAATTATAATTGTCCACTTTTGAAACAGGTGCTTTTCCAAGCAACAATTTCGTTGCGGTTGGTAAGCTGTCCTTGGTTGATTTCAGTGGTGACAACTGGGCTGTTAATGACCAGTTTGGTTGAGATTTCTTAATTCGTAAGAAAGGATTTCTAGTGCCATTCCCATAGTAATCAGCGGCTTTTTTCAAGCCATGTTGTTGCGTTTGGCTACTAATGTTCACAGTGCCAAAATCAAAGGTTGGGGTACTAATAAAGCCTTCACCGACTGGATCAGTAACTTCTTGATCTGACCCTTGGATTCGAACGGTATCGGAAACAGTCGTCGTTGGCATATTACCTGATAAAGCGACTTCAGCTTGTAATACTTCCATTGGGTTTCCAGTCGCAACGGTTGACATGGCTACTGTCGCTGTAGCGCCAACAGGAATTTCAGTTCCTAAGTCAACACCTTGCGACCATGTCTCAGCGGTCACTGGAATGTTTTTAGCAGCAGCAGTTCCAAGCCGAACAGACAATTGCGCTGGTCTCATTAACCCTTTTGACCAGTTAACAGTTGGTTTAAATTTTAAAGAAGTTAACGGTGCAGTCCCTGTGTTTTTAATGGTCATACGCCAAAGTTGGTTCCCCCCACTTGGTATAATAGTCGCTATCCCTTTCAGAGAAGCCTCGACAGCAGGAACTCCTTCTTCATAGACCACATTCAAGTCATCGTTATCATCATAGGTTACTGGATAAGTTGGTGTCTTCGTTGTTTCTAAAGTCGCTGGTTTAGTTTTCCCTCTGTACCAGCCTTTGAAAATATAGGTCTTGCCATCGGCACCTTTGTACGATTCAGGTAAAGTACCACTTTGTTTAAAGGTGTAGGCGTCGCTATCAATTGCCGTTTGTTTGCCTTGGGTGAAGCCAGTTGGTGCACTTGGTAATTTGGCACCGCTAGCGTCGACGAAGTTCTCGGTGACACGGCGGTTTTCTAAATAGTAATTAACTGTCCCTGTTGCGTAATATTCAGCAAGACCCACCGCAGTATCTGACGGACTGTTATAACTCATTTTATACAAACTAGTAAAAAGTGTTTTCGTTGCTTCGTTTGCCCACCATACCCGCTGAACTTGATAATTTGTTTGAGAATTACTAACTGGAGTCAAACTTAACCGACTTGGTGAATATACGTTAGTAGTACCATTATGAAAGTCCCATACTCCTGTGACCTCTGGATAAGTCGTCCCTTGGTAGTTACTTGAAGGTGTTAAAGTTGGCGTTTTATAATATTTAGGAATGGTTACTATACTATTTAGCGTTCCATAATATATTTGTCCTTGACTTAGCCCCCCAGTTGGATCATACGCAGGAATTGTTAAACTTAAGTAGTTCCCCTTGACGGTACTATTGACGGTTTGTAACTTCGTATAAGTTGCGTCCTTCACGACACCGACATCGGTACTGACATTAAATTTACTGGTTGGTGGAATATACTTTCCTTGTTCATCTACAAAGCCAAATTGAATGGTCTTGTCACCTAGCTTTATCTCATCGTAAACGACGGTGACATCATCTTGATCATCATAGCTGACTGGATACGAAATGTTACGTTTATCGGTGGAAATTTGATTCAGTTTTGCTGGTTTAGCCTTCCCTTTATACCAACCTTTTAAGACATAAGGTTTGTTGTTGACTTTATAAATATAAGGTAAGCTCCCCTCCTGGGTATACGTAAAATTATCACTGTCAATCACGGTTTGTTTGCCTTGGGTAAAACTAGGTGGTGGTGTGATTTTAGTACCTGTGCTATCGACAAAGTTCTCAGTGACACGACGATTTTCTAAGTAGTAATAAACGGTTTTATCTGGTGTTGCTAAGTTGTAGTTATTACCAACCACCCCAGAATAGATGCCCATTGCATACGATGTTTTATTCGAATCCCATGTCCAAATTGATCGCCGAGTCCCAAAAACAATACCATTTGTTGATAAACTATAAGCTGTTGTGCCACTCACTGTGCTGGCAATGTTATTCGGAGCTTCAATACTTTTACGTACTTCATCTGCTACAGGATATTTTGTCTTATCACCTGTATAAGTAGCGGTTGGGGTGATTGACATTGCTTTATAATATTTAGGAATGGTGTGATTCACATAGCGAGTGCCATATGTTTTAATACCACCCTCTGGAATCGTGTATGATTTCCCTGGAATAGCAAGTTTTTTTAGCATGTTACTCGCATCATTCGTACCATAAATTTTTGATAAAACAGTGGTTTCTGTTTCATTGCTTTCGCCTAATTCAGCTTCGATAGTAAAGTCGGCTGGATTGACTAATCCTCCTTTTTCATCAACATAGCCAAAAGAAATTTCTTTACTTGGCAGTGTGTATGCTTTGGTTTTTACTTCTTCATACACCACATTTAAATCATCATTACCATCATAAGTAACTTTATAGCTTGGCGCATCGGTTCTCAACGTACTTGGTTTGGTTTTGCCTTTGTACCAACCTTGCAAGCGATAGGTTTTCCCACCTGCTGTATATGTTGTTGGGAGCGTGCCGCTTTGCTTGTAAGTAAAGTCGTTATTAGTGATGCTCGTTTGCTTACCTTCTGTGAAGCCAGTTGGTGCGGGAATCTTGGCTCCTGTAGTATTCACAAAAAATTCAGTAACTTTACGAGTTCCTGTGTATAAGTACAGGATATTCATATTACTCGTTAAAGCTGTTGCTTGATAAATTGTTTTGCCGTGCGCATTACCAGTATACGCTCTGGCAGTAGTTTGAGTAGTTCCGCTATAGGCCCCTTCTATATTTTCAAAGACAGTGCTTGAAAGTTGGTTAAACTCATTACCAGCAGCTGGCTGAGTATAATACAACAAACTGAAATCTTTTTGCCACTGTTCTATATTCGCTCCTGGAAAATTAGGTCCAGTATAATTAGCTGGCCGTACAAAACTAAGTCCTTCATTTTGACGGGGAATACTCACTCGCAAATTTTTCAGAGAATAAACGAATCTTGGTGTTTCTTCATAAGATAACGAGGGAATAATCAATGAATTATAATTGACGGTTGCTGATCCGTATGTCGTCCCATAATAGTTACCTGTTAAAGATGGTAAAAACGTTGCCCCTCCTGAATTTATCTCTCTAAATAAATTAGAAGTAACGCTCGTCTTAACGGATTTACCTTGCTCATCCATCACCGCAATTCGGATAGTTTCTTGTGGAACCGTTACTGCTGCACGAGGCAAAATTTTATTAATTGGCGGTACTACTATGTTGTTTTCCGCTTTCTCTTTTAATTCTTCCTTTCCCTCTAATACCTCTTGTTCCGTTGATTCCTTTGTTTCTTGCTCTTTTATAACCTCTCGACTTGTTTCGGTCGTTGCTTCACTTGTTTCTGTACTGGCTTTCGTCGTTTCTTCCTTCACACTACTCTCCACCGTCGGACTACTTTCAATCGTCATGGTCTCCGCAACAGCTGTGACCCCTGTTAATGAATTGACTAATAATGAACAACATAAACTGAATGTTGCTAACTGTTTAAATTTGATTTTCTTCATGTCGTCCCTTCTTTCTATGTACCATTCCCACCAAGCCAATTAAGACTAAGCCGAGAATGCTTAGATTTGCCTGACTCTTGCTCCCTGTACGTGGCAGCTGTTTGTCGCCAGTGGTGGTGGCACCTTGACCCCTTACCACACCTTGATTCGTGCCAGTCTGTCCCTGTACTTTGCCCTTGGGACTCGAACCTGGCGCGTCTGTTTTCGGTGAGGGCTCTTTCGGAGCTTCTTGAGAGGGTGCCTGTTTGTAAAATTCGACCCCCACCGAACTAGAACCACCATCAGACGCTTCAACATTTATAAAAAAACTAGGGGAAAATAGTAGGCACGCAAGAAATAAATAACGCTTTTTTTTCATTTAAAAACCTCCTTTTAATGTTCAACATGTCATACAACCTTTTTTCATACCTCTATAATAACAAAGAAAAAGCTTTCCAAAACACCATTATTTTCCATTTGACAAGCCTATTTTTTACAAGTTACTTATATAGCAAGCGCTTTGCACTTTGTTATTTAAAGGTATTCTCTGAAAATGATTGTCGAAACACGTTTATTCTTTAAAAATCGCCTTTAATTTCTTAAGTTTTCGCTACCTAAAATAAAGAAAAGCTCACAATATTAGTATCGAAAACTAACATTGTGAGCTTTTCTCATTTTTGATGAATGGGTAATTCGATAAAATAACACTAAAACACAAAATAACTGTCTATTTCTCTTATTGGGCAACGGCCAATTGATACAATGGTACAAGTTGCTGATAGGTTGCCAACATATAAGCCCGTGCTTTTTCAGGGTTTTGCCACAAAGCACTATCTTTGGGAATGATGCGCCCAATTTCAAACTCCCCTTTTTTGACCTCTCTAAAACGAGTTAAAGCTTTTTCTAGGTCAATTTCCGTCAGTGGCGTGATTTGGGGAACGGTGTGATCCAAGGAAACATAAGTATCTTTGGGTAGTTCTTGGAATAATTGCTGATTCTCTAAAAAGGCTTGCGCAATCTGCTGTTCGTTTTTAGGATTATCAATGAATGACAACCACATAAACACATAGTCGCCCCAAATCCCTAATTGAAAATGCGGCTGCATTTTATAGCCGCGCTTATTCGGACTGAGTGCGGACCACGTATTTTCTGGTGGATACACGGTGCGACGGCGATGTTGCGCAATATGGACAAACAACTCCGTTCCTAGTTCAGGCGCTAATTGTGTGGCAAAGTACGTGCCTAATTCTTGAAAAATAGGTTGAATCTGCGCACGGATAACCGCCATTCGTTCATCTAATCTAGCAACTTCAAAGGCTGCAAATTCTTTTTCTGTAAACATCAACATTTCTCTAATTCCTCTCTCAACTTATCTTTCGCTTCTATTTTTGTCGATTTTGCCATGTTTCCAGTGTCATCCCACGATAAACATCTGTGACAATTTTCCCTTTACTAATTCGGGCATTGGATAATGTTCCTTCGTAGGTAAAACCAATTTTCTCCATGACACGACCAGAAGCTGGATTGTCTTGATCATGTAAAGCAAAGATTCTCATGAGTTTCATTTTTGCAAAACCCAGTTCGACTAACGCCGTCGCGGCTTCAGGCATGTAGCCATTGCCCCAAAAGGCACGGTTCAAAACATAGCCTAATTCTCCAACATTATTGGTTTCATTGACCCGCAAATCAATCGTGCCAATCATTTTGCCCGTTTCTTTCACTTCAATCCCATATTTTCCTAAAGGTTCCCCCATAAAATATTTCGCAATACTGGCTCTTGTTTCTTCTTTGGTTTCATTTTTAGGAAACACAAAACGCGTCGTTTCTTCATCTGAAGCATATTCAAATAAATCATCGGTATCTGCTAATGTCACTGGTCGTAAATGCAATCGTTCCGTTTCCAATTGTTGGTTTTCTGCAAAAATCAAGAGATAATCCATGAGCAAAACTCCCTACTTTTCTACATACTTTACCGAAAAACAGCGAAACACGCAAGGAAAATCGGCATTTCCCTTGCGCGTTTCTTTAATTAGCGTTTAAGCGAATGATGGCAATAATCGTTTGAACAGCTTTGGCCATTGATTCAACAGTAATAAATTCATATTGCCCGTGAAAATTCTCGCCACCTGTAAATAGATTAGGCGTTGGAATGCCCATGAAAGAAATCTTAGAACCATCTGTCCCGCCACGAAAGGGTGTGATGATTGGTTCAATGTCGCAACTTGCCATTGCTTGGACAGCTAATTCCACCGGTGTCCAATCTTTTTCGATGATTTCCTTCATATTATAGTATTGGTCTTGGAAAGTAATTGTTAGTCTGGGTTTATCTGCCGACGCATTTAAACGTTGGACTTGTTTTTCCAAAAATTGCTTTCTCGCTTGAAAGGTTTCTTGATCATGATCCCGAATGATATAGACAAGTTCTGCTTTTTCAATACTTCCTGTAAATTTATTGAGTAAATAAAATCCTTCATTTCCACGCGTTTGTTCTGGCACTTCCTTTTGCGGCAGTGATTGATCAAGCTGTTCGCCTAATTTAATGGCATTTACTAACGAACCATAGGCCGTTCCCGGATGGACACTGGTTCCCTCAATTGTAATCACGGCTTGAGCGGCGTTAAACGTTTCATACT
This sequence comes from Enterococcus sp. DIV1337a, assembly GCF_051712285.1. NCBI lineage: Bacteria > Bacillati > Bacillota > Bacilli > Lactobacillales > Enterococcaceae > Enterococcus > Enterococcus sp. DIV1337a. Next base: position 2,315,015 of record NZ_JBIOOP010000001.1, read on the forward strand.
CGAAATGTCCTACACGGCCACTGTCGATCGTATAAGCAAAAGCGACCGGGAAGTTCGGCGCATCAAAGTGATCGGCGCCGCGTCCAATCTCTTCATCTGGACCAAAGGCGAGCCAAACATCGCCCCGCGCTACTTCTGGATGTGCCAAAAAATACTCAACAGCAGCTAAAATCTCGACAATTCCCGCTTTGTCATCTGCTCCTAAAAGTGTGGTTCCGTCTGTAGTAATCAACGTTTCCCCTCGATACTCTTTTAAATTGGGAAACTCAGCAACCGATAAAACGATGCCTTGTTCTTGATTCAAGACGACATCTTGGCCATCATAATTAGTGATGACTTGTGGACAGATATTTTCTGCTGAAAAATCCGCCGTATCCAGATGCGCAATCAACCCGATGCTCTTCGCTGCAGGTTGGTTCCCAGGCAACCGCGCCGTTAAAAAGCCATTTTGTTCGTTATAACGTACATCGGCCAAACCTAATTCACGAAGTTCCTCTTCAATCATCCTGGCTAAAACCACTTGACCGACCGTTGTCGGCGTGGTGTGACTGTTGGCATCTGAACGTGTATTAACTTTGACATAAGTTAAAAATCGTTCGACTAATTTTTCCATTTCTTACTCCTTCTTCTTGAATCATTCTGTTAAATAGGCATTGCGCAAGTGGAAATAATCCCCATACAAGTGATAACTAATGCCTTTCAATTTAGGATTGATTAGATAATTTGAGGCACTTTGATACAGCGGTACTTGAGCAGCATCTTGGTTCAGCAAGATGTCTTCCGCTTCTTTGTATTCGGCAAACTGTTTCTCTGGATTATTGGCATTAATCGTTCGTGCATCTTCTACCAATTGGTCGTATTTGGCATTATGATAATTGCCATAATTGTAACTTGATTCTCCCGCATATAAGTTAAAGTAAGAGTCTAATTCACTACTGCCGGCAATCCATCCTGAAAGAGACAACTCATAATTTTTTTCACGTCGCGATTGGTTCACATTATTACTTGGTTGCGATGAAATGGTAATTTCTAAACCGGGTAGATTTTCTTGTAACTGACTTTGAACATATTCAGCAATTCGTTTGCCTTGATCTGTATCTGACGCCAGCAAGGAAAGTTTCACTTTTTTACCGATATCCGCTTGGGCTTTCGTCCATTCAGCTTGGGCTTTTTTGACGTCATTTTTCAAATATTCGCCACTGTAAGCTCGGAAGTCTTCGTCTGTTTCTGGATTCGCATAAAGTTTACTTGGAATCAATCCGTTGAGCGGTTTTGACCCATCGTTTAAGACACTTTGTGTTAAGGCTTCTTTATCAATTGCTTGACCAATCGCTTTTCGTAAATGAACATTCGCTAATGGTGTTCCTTCTTTTTTGTTGAAATCTAAGAAGTAGTTGGCGACATCTGGATGACTGACATAACCTGGATCATCTTGATATTGTTGAACATATTGTCCGTTAATGCGAACTAAGTCTAGTTCATTCGCTTGGTATAAGTTAATCCCGGTATTATCTTCTTTGATTGTGCTAACCGCAACTTCTGCCAGTTTCACTTGATCCGCATCATAGTATTCTGGATTTTTTTTCAATGTCCAAGTATCTGAAGTCGCATCCCAATTGGCTAGCGTAAACGGCCCGCTATAAAGTAGATGTTCACTATCCAAGGCATAATCTTTGCCTTGCGCTTCGACAAATTTTTGATTTTGTGGCGCTAACCAAGCAATCGAAACGACTGCTAAGAAGGAAGGTTGGGCCTGTTTTAATTCAACAATGAATTCTTTGTCATTAGGGGCCGAAATTCCTAATTCATCGACTGGCTTTTCCCCGTTGCGTATTTCAAAACTATTTTTAACGCTGTCTAGTAAATAAGCATTCGGTCCAATCGTTGCTGGTGTCACTAGTTTTTTCCAAGAATAAACAAAATCTTGGGCCGTGATTGGTTCGCCGTTGCTCCACTTAATCCCCTCCCGCAAGGTAAAGTGGTACTTGCGCCCGTCGTCACTAATCTTGACGTCTTTAGCTAGAGCTGGCACTGTGGCACTATCATCATCAAACCGATAAAGGCCTTCAAATAAATGTTGTGCCATTGTAAAGGTATTTTTATCTGTTGTTTGTGTTGTATCCAATGTTGAGATTGGTGCTGGTGAACTAATACTGATTTTTTGTTCAGCTGCTAAATTTCCCGAATCTACTTTCTCTGCCGCTTCTTTAGTTCCGCCACATGCGGCTAAAAGAAACCCAGTTGCAATCAAACCTACTACTTTTTTCCCCAATTTCATGTTGTTGCCCCCTCATATTTTTTAAACAAATAAAAAAAGCATTCGTCCTAAAAAGGACGAATGCTTATGCAATCGCGGTACCACCTTTGTTGATCTCTTCGCTAAAAAAGATCCGCTCGTTTCCAGTACAATCATACTGTAGCGCTATAACAGGCGCACCTGAATTGGTTTAAGCGAACGGCTTCAACCAACCTGTTCAAAGGCCATTTTCCCCTTTAACGTCACTACCTCTTCTCACCAAACGAGGCTCTCTGCAAGCTATTTTAAAAAGTACTTTCCTTCTCATCACATTTTGTTCTTTTATTTGTTTCATCAATCATACTGATTTACGGATAGTTTAGCAAACATTTTCGAGGCCGTCAACCACATTTTTAATTTAAAACTTTTTTGTTTTTCATTTAAAAAAAGAAAAGAGGTTTCAATCCCTCTTTTCTAAAACAATTTTATTCTAATCCTTTTTTAACATCTTCTATCATCAAATGCATTGATTCTAATCCACCACCGCTTAGATACCAAACATCTGGTTGAAGCATAATGACTTTATCATTTTTTCCAGCATCGGTTTTTTGAATCAATTCGTTTGCTGCAACGTTATCTTTCGAATCATCGCCACCAATTGCTTTGGTGCGATCTATCACAAAGAGAATTCCAGGATTTTTTTCTAAAACATATTCGTAAGAAACACTTTGCCCATGAGTGGAAGCTTCAATCTTATCGTCTGCTGCTTTGAAGCCAAATGTATCATGAATTAAACCGAAACGAGAGCCTTTTCCGTAAGCGGAAAGTTGTCCTTCGTTAACTAACACAACAAGCGCATTATTCGCGCTAGCTTCTGCTTGTTTTTTCACGTCAGCAATTTCTTTTTCTAATTCGGTTATTTTTTCTTTGGCTACCTCTTCTTTATCAAAAATAGTGCCTAACGTTTCGATATTTTGTTTCGTTGATGCCCAAGGATTTTTGGCATCTACAGCTAAGTAAATGGTTGGCGCAATCGCTTTTAATTGTTCTTGATAATCTTGTTGACGACCAGAAATAATAATTAAGTCTGGTTTTAGTTGATTGATTTTTTCTAAATCTGGTTCTTTAATACCACCTGCTGATTCAACTTTTTGGTATTTTTCTAAATATGCAGGGATGTTTTTGGTTGGCGCACCTACCACGCGGTCACCGACACCTAGTGCGTCCATTGTATCCAAGGAACCATTATCAAAAACAACGACTTTCTTAGGATTTTTGGGAACGGTTAATTGACCATTGGTGTCTTTGACTGTGACTTCCGTTTTAGTTGTTGTTTCCGTTGTTGTAGAATCTGCTGTTTTTTTATTTGTTTGACAAGCACTTAACAGCAACAGTCCCATCATTGAAACTGCCATCATTGCTAAAAATTTCTTTTTCATTCTTTTCCTCCAAAAACGTTATTTTTAAATTGCCCGATTTAGTGATAAAGACAAAAGCGTTTTCCTTCAATTTCACAAATCCGGATATTCATTTCATAAAGATCATTTAAAATACTTGTTTGAATAACTTCTTCTGTTGCGCCATGCGCATAAAGCTTTCCGCCTTTCATGGCGACAATTTCATCTGCATAGCTTGCGGCAAAATTAATATCATGTAGAACAATCAGAATCGTTTTTCCTAGTTCATCCACTAAGCGTTTAAGAATCTGCATCATTTGAACCGCATAATTCATGTCGAGGTTATTTAAGGGCTCATCTAATAAAATATAATCGGTATCTTGGGCTAAAATCATGGCAATATACGCCCTTTGTAATTGGCCCCCAGAAAGGGTATCAATGTATTCTTCCGCCATTTCAGTTAAGCCCAATTGTTCCAGTGCTTCTGTTACTTTTTCATGGTCAGCGCTTTTTAAGCGACCTTTGGAATAAGGAAAACGACCAAAATTAACAAGTTCGCGCACGGTTAATTTGAGTTGCACACCGTTGGCTTGTTTTAAAAGAGCAATTTTTTGCGAAAGAGCCGATTGCTTCCAGGTTTTTACTTCTTGCTTGTCCAGATAAATTTCCCCGGTATCTTTGGGAATTAAGCGGCTCATCATGGCTAGCAGCGTGCTTTTCCCAGCGCCATTCGGCCCAATAAAGGCCGTTAATTTGCCTTCAGAAATAGGTAAATCAATGTCTGAAACGACAAATTTATCGCCATATTTTTTTGATACATCACTCATCCGGATCATGTGCGTTGCTTCCTTTCTGCAATAATTTTCCATATAAAATAAACGCCCCCAACAAATTGAATGACCACACTTAGCGGGGTATTCAAATGAAAGACCTGTTCAACCATCAATTGACCAAACACCAGTAAAAAAACTGCTATTAAACTCCCTGCCACAAACAGTTCTCGGTGGCGATAGGTTTTCATGAATTGATAACTCATATTGGCCACGATAAAACCTAAAAATGTAATCGGTCCCACTAATGCTGTTGATAAGCCGACCAGACTACTGATCAAACACAACAACACTAATTGAAACTGATTCACAGCAATCCCCAAATTCTGTGCTTGATGGTTCCCTAAATGTAAAACATCTAAACGGTAACTTTCCCGCCAAAGTATCCCACAAATCATGAGCACCGCCACACCAACGAAAACGAGATACTGACTATTGACGTTACCAAAACTGGCAAACAACTTTCCTTGGAGTAAGTCGTATTCGTTAGGATCCATAATCACTTGTAAAAATGTACTAATACTACTGAAAAAAGTACCTAAAATCATGCCAATCATCAATAATAAGAATAGATCGGATTGATTTTTGCGTAATAGAAAATACGATAAACTAGTGCTTAAAAACACCATTAAAAAGACGTTCATCAAAAACGAGCCAAGGCTTACTTGGCCTAACGCTTGTGCGCCTCCTAAAAGAAAAAATAACACCGTTTGCACAAAGACATACAAGGAATCCATTCCTAAAATAGTTGGCGTTAGGAAATGATTTTGCGTGACCGTTTGAAAACTAATTGTTGAAAAAGCCGCAGCGATTCCGACAAAAATAAAAGCCAATAACTTTTTCCCTCGTAACGCCAAAGCAAAGGACCAATTGCCATACGTGTTATAAGTTAAATAACAAAGACTCACAATTACTACGGCAGCTAAAAGCAAAAGTAATGAAAGCCAATTTTTTAAAGGCCGTTTCATCGTTTGCGCCCCCTTAGTAATAATAAAATAAACAAAATACTCCCTAATGTTCCAACAACCACGCTGACAGGAATTTCATAGGGGGCAATCAATACTCGTGCTAAAATATCACAGATTAACAAGAACAAACTCCCACAAATCCCAGTTAACCATAAGGTATTTTTCATATGATCGCCATAACGTAAAGACACGAGATTGGGAATCACAACCCCTAAAAATGGAATATTCCCCACCATCAATAAAACGATGGCACTTGCTAAAGCAACCAACGTCAAGCCTAAAAACTGAATTCGCTGGTAATGGACACCAAGACTATTTGCAAATGCTTCACCCATACCAACGACAGTGAAATGATAAGCAAATAAATAAATAACAAACCACAAAGGAATCATTAAAAATAACCATTCATAATTCCCTTTCATGACTGTAGAAAAATTTCCTTGTAACCAAGCAGACATATTTTGAACCAATTGGTATTGATAGGCAAAAAATGTGGCAATTGAGCCTAGAATGTTACCAAACATCACGCCCACCAAAGGGACCATCACTTGATTCTTACTTGGTAATAATCGAATGAGCGCTAAGAATAATAAGGTCCCGCCTAACGCAAAAATAAAAGCAATTGCCGTTCGATAGAGAAACGGAGCTGTTGGGAAAAATAACATCGCGACTAAAATACCCAACCTTGCACTATCGGTGGTGCCAGCGACACTAGGAGCGACAAATTTATTTTGTGTGAGTTGCTGCATAATCAATCCAGAAATACTCATCGTACTACCAGCAATGATTAAACTCAACGTGCGGGGAACACGGGTGGTAAATAAAACAAATTGTTGCTGTGCATCTAATTGAAACAACTGAGAAAGTGCAATGTCCTTCACCCCTATCACTAATGACAATAAGCTGAAAAGTAATAGTAGAACAAACAAACCAATCTTTTTCATGAGAAAACTCCATTTTTATTTAATTGAGAATGATTCTCATTCTTAGTTACAGTGTATGAGAAAACCATCACAAATGCAACCACTTTTTTTCCTTTATTAAAAACTTCTTCTCAATCCGACTGCTCAACGACTTATCTAAGATATGCTATAATGGAGGGAAACATGAGGAAAGGAGTGTTACTGAATGGCGAATGATGACTTACAACAACGTCTGGATAAAGGAATGTACGGTACGCCCCTCGTCAATCCTGAAGAACAACACAAATATATGGGCACATTTCGTGAACGCTGCCGTCTCTCCATGACTGTCGCTGAAATGAAAGATGTACAGAACCAACAACATTTGTTAGAAGAATTAGCTAAACATCCTGAAGCTACTGTACTTTTAAACGGCGAGATTTCTTCAGATTTGCAAAATACCTACATTAAATTATTAAATCAACATGGCGCAACGTTTAAAATTGTTAACAACTTTGTGGAGAACACCCCTGACTCTCTCGGCTTACTGTTAGCTGAAAAACACGCAGTCGATGAACCTGTGATTGACGTTGCAGAAAAATATCCTCAAGCTACAGAAACGCCAAAAGAAGAGCCAACAGCTAAAAAAGGCTTTTGGCAAAAGCTATTTCACTTATAAAAAGCTCGAGGAAAGTTACGAGTCATTGGATTGTTTAAACATAAGTTAGGAGCGCTTCCATTTATAATAGAATTGTGCTATTATAAAGATGAAAAAGAGAGGTATGCTACTACATACCTCTCCTTTATACCAACACCAGTTATAAGAACTGGTGGCTTACTGAGTTAAGTTTTTGTTGTTCTTTAACCGTTCGGCAAAAATAAAAAAGAGGCATGCTATAACATGCCTCTCCTTTATACCAACGCCAGTTATAAGAACTGGTGGCTTACTGAGTTAAGTTTTTATTACTGTTTAACCGTTCGGCCTGTCAAGCTTATGAACGGTTATTTTTTATCGTTTTTCGTTGCTTCAAGGATACCGAAAATCAGTAACGCAACAAGGGTTGCAAAACTAATCATCAATTCCAATGTCGCTTCGATTGACAAAAAACGCTCCTTTCGTTAAAGTGCATCGGATACACATAGGCATCACCTGCCTCTCTAACTCAGAGCCACCGTCATACAACTTTCATTGGTAATAGCTTTAGTATACCCTATTAGGTCCGTCAAGAAAACGTTTTTATAAAGAATACCGCCAAAAATCTATTATGAATTTTTTGGCGGTATTCTTTTTTATTGAACCACTTCTGGATACAATAATTTTAAAACATCCATTGTTAAACGGCGTCCTTTTCCAGCGTAAGGGTAAACATGCATATGCATAGCTGGATTAAAGTTTGCTTCAATAATGCCGTACGTTAAGCTATTACGTGTGCCTTTTACGTTTTTGTCAGGAATGATTAAATCAATGCCACAGATTTTCGCGCCTAACGCCGCAACTGCTTCAATGGCGATTTGTTTATAACTATCATCAATGACATCGGTCATATCAATCGAATCCCCGCCCGTGCTAACATTAGAATTTTCTCGCAAGTACACGATTTGCTCTTTTTCTGGCACAGAATAGATAGTTAAACCTTGTTCTTTCAACATTAGTTTTTCTAAATCATTTAACTGGATTAATTCTAGTGGTGCACGGTGATTGGTGCCCCGCAATGGATCACTATTTTTAGCGGCCACCAATTCTTCTACAGTGTGTTTGCCATCCCCGGTAACATTGGCTGGCACGCGCAACATGATGGCTTTTACATCATTATCTAACACAAAGAACCGATATTCTGTTCCAGGTAAAAATTCTTCAATTAAAACCGCTGTGTCCTCTTTAAAAGCAATCCGTAACGCTTCCGTAAAGTCTTCCAACGAAGCGCCTTCTTTAAAAATGGTAATTCCTAGGCCGTAATTTGTTGATTTTGGTTTCACGACAAATGCTTTATTGGCGTAGCGTAAATGTGCTTCTTGTGCCTCAATAAAAGATGAAAATTCTTCACCGCCAGGCACATGGAAACCTGCTGCAGACAAAATTTTCTTGGTCACGGTTTTGTTTTCCATAATCAATGGTACCACGTAGTTATCTTTGCTAGTCATGTTGGCATTTTTGACATATTCAATGTGCTCGCCATGTTGCAGTTTCAAAAATTGCTCTTGTTCATCTAAAATTTCGATTTCCAAACCTTTTTGAATCGCATCAAACAAGAAAATTTGTGTGGATAATTCCATCTCACGGAAACCAGCTAATTGATAAGGGCGTTCAAAGGCCATACTTTGATATTGGTTGCCAAAAATATTCCCCAGTTCACTATTGGAATTCTCTTGAATAATCGTCCACATTTTGCCAGAAACGGTGTCTTGTGGATTCCGCAGTTGTTGATAATACTTACCGACGACTTCTTTGCCTTTACGAATGCCCAAAGCATCTAACATATCAATCATTTCTGAAAAAATCCGATCGCCTTCTGCAATTAACTTAATGGTTTCATGAGGATGACCGAGAGCCACTTGTTCATTAAAAATATCGCCAGTTTTCACCCATTCATCCGCTTCTTCTTTTTCATCTGTCCACAATAAATACAACATGAAATAATGTAAGAAATCCACGGTATCTTCCGTAATTCCCAAACGTGAAAAAGGATTTAAGTCTAAATTACGCAACTCGATATAGCGAATACCTGTTTTAGGCAGATCAGACATTTGTTTCCCACCACGTAAGCGCACAGGCGCATAAAATTCTTTTTCTTCAGAAAGTAAACCATTTTCCACCATGCGATGAATATCTTCTAAATAGCGTTCCAATGAGGCATACGATACTTTCACATTGTCATGATTTCGGTAGCCATACGTACTATTCCGAATGCTGCGAATTGGTTCTTGCGGTTGGTCATCATAGTCTCTAAAGTAGCCGTCTTCACTAACCGGTGAAGCCCCAAAAAGATACGTAATTAACCAGCGATAACGTAAAAAGTTACGGGCAACTTTCATGTACACTTTCGTTTTAAATTGTTTGCAATCTGTCACTTCGGATTGTTCATCATATAACTGCTGAATCAGGGCTTGATCATATTCAAAATTAAAATGAATTCCGCTGACCATTTGTTTTCGTTTGCCATACTCTTTTGCCAAATAACGACGATATAACACTGCATCATATTGATCTAATTTAGCGATTTTAATCTCTTCATCTTTTGTTGGTAATTGTGGTGGCATACTTAATGGCCACAGCATTTCATCTTCTGGAATCGAACGACGAGCCACATCGTGAATGGCATCTAAAAAACGAAGCATTTCTGTGCCGCTATTTGCTACAGGTGTGATTAATTCTAATTGTGTTTCACTAAAATCTGTTTGAATATATGGATGATAAGAACGGTTACCAAAAACCGTTGGATGATCAGTTGTCGCTAAAAGCCCTTCTCGTGTACTACGTTGGTTTTCTTTTTCTAAACCAAAACGAGCCATCAATACGTAAGGACGAACATTTTTCTTTTGCATTAATTCTCTATAATTCATCTTGTCGCCTTTCTTTCTACAAACTATCTGTTTCTCTTACTATTATATAGGAAAACGAGTAAATATGCTGTTTTTTTGAACGTTCGCTTGGGAATTTTCGAGACACTTTTAGAGAGCGCCTTTTTCCGTTATACTGAAAACAACTAGTTTATAGAAAGTGGGGATTGCTCATGAAAAATCGTGCATTACTTTTAATTGACTTTCAAAAAGGCATTGAAAGTCCGACGCAGCAATTGTACCGTCTGCCAGAAGTGTTGGAAAAGGTCAATCAGCGTATTGCTGTTTACCGCCAACACCATGCGCCCATTATTTTTGTTCAACATGAAGAAGCTGAACTACCTTTTGGCTCAGACTCTTGGCAACTTTTTGAAAAACTGGATGCACAACCCACAGACTTTTTCATCCGCAAAACACATGCGAATGCCTTTTACCAAACAAATTTAAATGATTTATTGACGGAACAAGACGTTCAAACGTTAGAAATCGCTGGCGTACAAACCGAGTTTTGTGTGGACACTACAATTCGGATGGCTCATGGTTTAGGCTATACGTGTTTGATGACACCGAAAACCACTTCCACCTTGGATAATGAACATTTAACCGCGGCACAAATTATCCAACACCATGAAGCCATTTGGGCTGGCCGCTTTTTAACTTTTTTGCCTTCAATAAATTGAGGGCTTTTCCAAAAAATTGTTTGTTCACTATGTTTTCTTGTCGTATTTCATGTTAGTATAAGGAAAAAGTGTTCAGTTGATTAGTTGAAGATTTAGAGTGTGGGACATAAGTTGATTAGGCTTGTCTCTCATATTCTGTCTTTTTTTATGTCATCATTCACTAAAATAATAAATAATTGGAGGTATTTTATGAACAAATTTTTTACAGCCCAACGTTTAAAAGACACCGCCTATGTAACAGTCGGTGCATTCATTTTGGCCATTTCAATCAATGCGGTCTTATTGCCAAATAAACTTGTCGCAGGCGGAGCCAATGGCATTAGTATTGTTATTAATTATGTTTTCGGGATTAGTCCCGCCATTGTTCTTTACGCCATCAATATTCCTCTTTTAGTGCTTTGTTTCTTACTTCTTGGGAAAGAGGTCGGTGTCAAAACCATTTATGGTAGTCTTATTTATCCATTTTTTGTAGGAATTACTTCGGGGATGCCTGTGTTAACACATAATATTTTTCTAGCAGCATTATTTGGCGGTATTATTACAGGTGCTGGCCTAGGCTTGGTGTTCCGTGGTAACGCCTCAACTGGTGGGACAGCCATCATTTCACAAATCGTCAATAAATATTTCAAAGTTTCTTTAGGTATTGCCATTTTATTCGTCGATGGTTTAGTCATTTTATCAGCAATGTATGCTTTTAATGCGGATATTGTGTTATTCTCTTTAATTTGTTTATTTACAATTGGTCGTGTCGTTGACATGATTCAAGTTGGTCTGGTTCGCTCGAAGAACGTGATGATTATTTCGCCAAAATATGTCGCTATTCAAGAACGCCTATTACGTGAACTAGATAAAGGTGTGACCTTGGTGCCAATCGAAGGCGGTTACCGAAACGCGAAAGGCATGCTCTTAATGACCGTCATTCGTGAAAAAGATTTTCCCCGCTTAAAAGAAGCTATTCTTGAGATTGATGAAGAAGCCTTTTTAATTTCAATGAGTGCGAGTGAAGTCTACGGAAAAGGATTCAGCTTGAAAAAAGTAGCTGATTCTTATGGTGTTGAAGCTACTAATGCCAATAATTTACAATAGTTTTTTGTAGGAAAAGAGCCGCAAAATCTGTAGAGATTTTGCGGCTCTTAATTTATACTCTATTGTTTAGTCATCTTAAAAAATTCGATTTCTTTATTCAGTTCTTCGATTAATTCGTTTTCATCGGTTAATGTTAAGATTTTCATTCCTCGCTCTATTAGTACACTATTTGTTTCGCAAATTCCCATTCTAACAAAATAAACGCCCAAAAAGTCATATCTTTTTAAATCTAGTGCTAGTTGTTTCATTCGAAGTAAAACAATTTCACACTCAGCCATCTTACAATTTTTCAAATAAATGGTTGATAAATTAGTCAATATAGATATTTCAAGATCTTTAATTTTAGCATATGTACTGTATTTCTTTAAAGAATACAATAACTTATCGGATATGGCTTCGATTGTTTCAAGTGGGAAATAAAACAAAATACCATTAAGTAAGCGAATCTCATTATAATACCATACATCCATTTTCTCTATTCTACTCCAAATTTGACTAATTAGTAGTTTCGATTTACACACATTGCTATTGATTGATTCTAACTGGAAGGCTAACTGAGCTTTTAATAGCATCTGAATATCTTTGATATAATAATCATCCGTTATTTTTAAAAATTTTTCGCATCGTTTTAGCAAGTCCTTGATATTCACTCTGTCTGTATTATTTATTAAAGAATTGAATTCTTCAATGATACACTCTCTTTCCTGGGGCTGATAAACATTACATATATACTCAAATTCAGAAAAACTCATATTTATTTGTTGTAATAAATACTCCATAGTTTGATAACTTGGCATTATTTTACAATTTTCTAATTTGGATAAAGTTGTTCTGGATAATGCTTCATGACAAATTTTTTTCTGCGAAATACCTTTAGACTCTCTGACCTCCTTATAAACTTTCCCAAAATTCCATTTCACCACTATCACTCCTTTTTATAATACTTGTGACTAAAGTGTACAAACTGATTTTTTCTTAATTTTATTTGTTAAGATAATTCTAATCAAAAATTCAGAAAAATACAAATATAGACTGGAGGTGATTATTATTCATATTAATTTTTATATTTTATGGTTTTTCTAATTTTTGATAAAAATTACACAATTAGGAGGACTCTTTATGAAAATCAAAACTAAGAAATACAACGTAGAAGTAAATCATGTACATGTGAACGAGAAAAACAATCTTTTTGGAACGTTAAAAATCACATCTATTAATCCTGCATTTGTATCTGATACAAAAAAACCTACAGAAAATCATATTGTTTGCGGCACATGTCATTGTAGCGCTTCAAACATACGCGCCTAAATTTTGAATGATACATTAAAAAACAAGAGTGGATAGTTTTTCCACTCTTGTTAAGTTATTATGCAAAGGAGTGGTTTTATGAAATTATATTTTAATAATGCTTTTTCTATTGTTAAAGAAGACCAACACTATTTTTTATTTGAGAAAAAAGACCAAAAAAAGACCACTATTAATGAAGATATGTTTCATTTGCTTAATGAAATACAAAAATTAAACGGTATTGATTCAGATAAATATGTAGAAATTTCTTCTTTAATTATGGAACTTAAGGAAAAAATATATTGACTTCCATTTCACAATTATCTTGTGATAATTTTTTTATAAAAAACTATTCAGTAGAGATGCTGTTTATAGAATTAAGTAAAAAATGTAATTTAAAATGTCAGCATTGCTATAATGAATCTTTATATTCTATAAAAGATACTCTAACTACTGCTGAGCTATTTAAACTTATTGATCAAGCCAAATCTTTAGGCATTTTTAAAGTTCAATTAACTGGTGGAGAACCTCTTCTTAGAAAGGACATCGTTGATATTTTGGAATATCTATTTAAATCAGGTTTTTCAATAAAAATATTTACTAATCTAACTCTTCTAAAAGATAAGCATCTTTCTTTAATAAAAAAATATCATATTAGTATTGTTACAAGCTTAGATTTTTTAACAGATAAACAACATGATACATTTAGAGGAAAAGTAGGAGCCTTCAATGCAACATTAACTTCTATCAAATTATTAAAAGAAGAAAGAATTCCTGTCAGAGTGAATTCAATATTAGATGGAAAATCTAACATTGAAATTGAAAACTTCGTTAATTTTTTAAAACAAGAACTTACAGTTGATTATTTGATGGATATTATAATTCCTACAGGTAGAGCTGATTGTGTCGACATTAAAGAGTTTTACAGGTTAGTTGAAGCTTATAAAGTTATTGCAGTAGATCAACAAACTAGTTCTACTCAATTTACATTCGAAAATGAATGCAACATTTCAAAAAATTGTATCTATGCTAATGACTGTGGCATACAAAAGAGTTTTTTATTTATCGATCATTTAGGCAATGTGGGTATTTGTCCCTCATTACGCATAGATCATTCATCTATGTTTTGTTTAGGAAATATCTTACACACTCCCTTGGAAAAAATGTGTGCCTTAATGGAAACTAAAAAAAATGATATAGAATGCCGTCATAAAAAAAATTGTGCCTTTTTTAAAAATTGTCATGGAGGATGTCGCTCAAGAGCGTATCATTTTTCTAATGGAGATATCAATTCCGTAGACCCTGTGATGTGCAATCTATTTGATATATTGGAGGAGCATATTGATGAAGTACACAAATTTAGAGTTCCCTAGCATAACGCTCGCTTCTGGTTTATCAGAAGCCAACGTATTAAATATTATTCAACAAGCATTAGAGCTCAATATTCAAACAATTGTTTTAACCGAGCCTTCTCAAAATTTAGTCTCTACACTACAAACTAAATTTCCATCCGTAAATTTTAATAAGTTGTTCAATCGTTTTATTTGTGATGAATCTCCATTACCAAAAATTTTCCAGTGTTCCTACCGAAGCATTTCTCTATCCTCGTTGAACAAACTGAACAGTTTAAGCGACATTTTGTTTTATAATATTGAAATTGATAAAAGCTTCAGCAAAAGTAAACTTATTAAAGCATTAGATATTTCAAAAAATTTCAATGGTTATACAATATGTAATCCAATCATCTTTCCTGACATAGATAGTCCGTTGAATATATATGATAGTGTTATTCATTTAATTTGTAATCACTCTAATAAATACTTATTACTCGAAAAAAAACATTTAAAAACGAGTTTAATTCAAAACCATCCCTGTAATATACATGTATGTTCGGGTAACTCCTGTCATGAAAAAAAATCTGGATTACCTACACAACTTTTCATAGATAACAAGTTACAATTATATGCTGATAATGAAATTTTTTTAGGTGAATTAACTGACAACCTTTTATATGAGATACTTTTGGACAAGAAAGAATATTATTTAAGTATGTTGAAGTCAGTCTATTCTACTTATGTATTAAATCATTCTTACAATTATTTTCCTTTAGCGTATTATATACATTTACTACACGGGGAGGGATTTTTTGAAAAAAAGACATGCTAATATTATGTTAACTGATAATTGTAATCTAAATTGTTCATTTTGTTATGCAACAGATTCTGAAGTCTCTCATCAAAGCATTCCTTTTGCACATTGTAAAAACATCTTACTTTCTTTAAAAATTCAGGGATGTAACTCTATATCTTTCACTGGTGGGGAACCCCTTCTTTATCAATATAGTAATGAGATATTCTATACTGCTAAACATTTAGGATTTCATACTACGTTATACACAAATGGAACTATTATTGATGAAAATCTTCTGGATTCAAATGTAATTGATTCTTTTATAGTTAGTGTAGATGGTCCCTCAGCTATTCATGATATTTTAAGAAAAAGGCGAGGCAGCTATAAATCAACTATACAAAATATTAATAAAATAATTAAAAAAAACATACCTTTAACCCTAGCTACTACTGTGTCTAGTCAAAATTTTGAAACTTTAGATGAACTTTCTGTTTTGATAAAAAAAATAAAACCAAATTTTTGGAGAATTAATTCTTGCCTGCCTATAGGAAAAGCATTAAACAATATTCTGTTCGCCAATTCAAATAATATTTATAAAAAAATCGTTGCTTACTCTTTAGATAAGGACCTTCCTTTAATAATTACAGATTTACATTCCGTAAAATCACTAAAAATTGATTATCAGAAACAAATAGATAACTTCTTTTCATCTATTTGGATATCTCCTGACACATCAATTTCACTCTATCCAAGGTCATTAGGTGCAAAAACTATCTGTTTGCCATTAGAAAATTTAACTCTCCTTGATTATTTGTATAAGGAGATTTCTCAAGACTTTGATTCTTATTTAAAACAAACAGAAGCAGAGATAATAAATCCATATTTTATATTAGAAAAATTATTCATAGAAAGGACATCCCACCTCGATGCTTAAATTTTTATTCAGTAAAAATCGAAAGTTATTCCTTGCTACATTTCTGATGACATTACTTTTCGCTACCTACAAACCGATTTTTTCGCTACTGATTTTATTCGACTCCAATTATATTAAACAAGAACAAACTTTACCTTTTTACATCTTAGTTTGTATCAACTTAGGAATTCTATTTAGTCTTGTTTTAATTAATTTAGGATCACAAATTGTTCAACAACATTTTTTTGCCAGTTCTTTAAAAAAAATGAATAATCAAATGTACCAAGCTTTGATTCGGTTACCGCTGGCTACTTTAATAAAAAAATATCCTACAGAAAAAGTTGTTAAAATAATGACGATTGACAATCCTTTTGTGATAAAAAAATATCTAGGTGCGCTAATTAGTTTGATTTATTTTATTTGTTCATTTTCTCTAGGTTCGCTATTAATTCTGACAATTAATTGGCATATTTGGCTCTATTTATTAGGCTTAACGTTGATTTCTTTTTTTACAACGAAACATTTTGTCAAAAAAATCGCTATACATCAAAAAAAATTTAATGATTCACAAGCTAATATTGTACAAACATTGCAAGATATTTTTGAAGACTTAGCAGTATTAAAAATTTTTTCTATTGGCAAACGTCTCTTTCCTCGTTTTTCTCAAAAAAACAAAGAAGCTGAAAAACATTTTTTCAAGAATAATTTTTTCCAATCAACGATAACAGTTATTAATGATACTTGTGGGTGGTTTATTCAAATTGGTTTGTTATTAATAGGTATTTTTTTAATTCGCCAGCAAGAATTGACTTTTCCCGAACTATTAGCGATAACACAATCTGTCGAAACAATTACTACTCCTATTTTTTGGCTCTCAACTGTATTAACAGAACTTTATTCTACAAAAGAGATTCGCAAAGTTAATGATGTCTTGCTTTCCAACGAACCTGAACTTCTTCATTCTTCTATAGTTCCCAAAACAATTTTATTTAATAATGTTTTGATTACTTATGAAGAAAAAAATATTGGTCCGATTAATTTAGAATTATATTCAGAAAAAAAGTATATAATCATTGGTAAAAACGGAAGTGGAAAATCATCTTTCCTAAAATTATTGACACAAGAGATAAATCAGTATCAAGGAAAAATATTATTGAATCAACAACAAGAATTACGCACAGTCGACTTCTCGACAATGATTGGCTATGTTTCCCAAAAAGCCAAGCTTTATGATGGGACAGTCGCGGAAAATATTACTTCTTTCAATAAACCTAATAAAGAGAAGTTATATGAAATTGGTAAAAAAGTTTTTGGTGCCAATTTTGAAATAATTTTCAATCAATCTACTGCCACAATCAGCGGTGGTGAGGCCATGTTGGTTTCCTTGGCTCGGGCGCTATATGAAAATCGTCCATTTTTATTGGTAGATGAACCAACTTCTTCAACAGATAAAGAAAATACTGAAAAAGTTTTATCCCTCTTAGCTGAAAGTTCTAAAACAGTCCTTGCTGTTCTTCATCATGTAAACAATGATATTTCGAGTAAATTTGATGAAGTAATTCAAATGTAAAAGAATATACCCCATTTTCAAAGTTAGACTTTTTAATCTAAGTTTGAAGAATGGCGTATATTTTTGTTTGATTATAATATTTTTTCTGTAGAGATTTTGCGGCTCTTTTTACATCTTCATCCAGACTGGTTCTAAGCTATTGCCATCCAAATCTTGCACCTCTAAGCCATACATTTGCTCTTCTGGTATTCCCATATCAACTCGGTAACAGTTGCCTCCGTTAGCTTTGGCAGTTTCGCCAAACTGTTTTACGGCTTCGGCACTCTCTAAACTAAAGGAAATTAATGCTCCACTGGTTGTTTGCGCATCAATAATTTGCTTTTCTTGGATAAATTTTCCATAAAAATCATGGTTCAACAACATAGTCCAAAATTGATCATCCCACATCATCGAACTAGCTTCCTCTGATGAAAATTCCTCGTTCTTTTTGAATCCAAGTTTTTCATAAAATGCTGTAGAACGTTGAACATCCGCTACTGGGAAGTTAACAAAAACCATTGTGCCCATGTGAATCATTCCTTTCTTTTATTCATCTGCGACAGCTAACTGTGCGTTACGACAAAATCAATAAGCTTGTTTGGTTTATACTAGCATATTCATAAAAGAAATGTTACTAAAACGTTTTCTTAAGGTAATTCTCGATAAGCCAAGTGCTGAATGATTTCACTATGTTGTGGATAATCGTTTAACAACTCCGCTTGAGTAAATAATTCGAAGTCTTCAAACTCAAAGCCTGGTGTAACCACGCAACTAACCAACGCAAATCCTGTCGCTACTGTAGAGCCAAAAATTGTGCCGGCAGGAACTGAGAACGAAAGCTGTTGTCCTTGAACCAAATCTTTCCCTAACTGAACAGCTTGATACGTTCCATCAGGAAAAATACAGTGAACGGTTAATGGCTGACCATCGTGAAAAAACCATAATTCATCTGCTTTTAAACGATGAAAATGTGACGGACTTTCTGTATTTAATAGAAACAAAATCGCTGTATGCAGCGCCCGTTCGCCTCGTTCGGTCGGAATCAATTGTTCACTTTTATTGGTTTGTTTAAAATAGCCGCCCTCCGGATGCGCTTCTAATCCTAACTTCTCAATCCACATTTGCTCTGTCATCTTCTCCCTCACTCCTTCATTTTTTTAGAAACGATTTAGGAAGAACTTAGAACATCCGTCCCAATCCTAAAATAAACGGCGGGACAGGAGTAGCTTCTTCATTCTTGAAGCTAAATACTCCTGTCCCACGTTCTTCCCAAACCTGTTATTTTCTACAACTAAACATCTTTTAATAAGCCTTTAAATAAGCCCATTGCGAAATCGTTGGCATTGAATGGTTCTAAATCGTTAATGCCTTCACCTAGACCAACTAATTTCACTGGCAAGTGTAATTCATTCCGAATAGCAATGACAATACCACCTTTGGCTGTTCCGTCTAGTTTGGTTAAAACTAAACCAGTGACATCGGTGGTTTCTTTGAACTGTTTGGCTTGTGTCATCGCATTTTGCCCAGTAGTTGCGTCCACGACTAAGAGAACTTCGTGAGGCGCATCTGGAATTTCTCGTTGGATGACTCGTTTGATTTTTTCTAATTCCTTCATTAAGTTGACTTTATTTTGTAAACGACCTGCTGTATCCACTAATAAAACATCGGCCTGTTCTGCTTTGGCACGTTCCACTGCATCGAAAACGACCGCTGCTGGATCGCCGCCAGCATTCCCACGTACAACTTCAACGCCAGCCCGTTCGCCCCAAACAACTAATTGATCGATGGCGCCCGCTCGGAACGTATCGGCAGCTGCCATTAAAACTTTCTTTCCTTCCAGCTTGTATTGATGCGCCAATTTACCAATGCTGGTTGTTTTACCAACTCCATTAACACCGACAAATAAAATCACGGTTAAGCCATTTGGCTGTAAGTTAATTGCATTATTTTCATTAATTCCTGCTTCTTCATACAAATCAACCATTTTTTCAATGATGGTATTTTGAACTTGAGCTGGTTTTTTCACGTTTCGCAGTTTCACTTCTTGTCGCAAGGCTTCTGTAATTTTTAAGGATGTATCAAAGCCTACGTCTGCACCAATTAATGTTTCTTCTAATTCTTCAAAGAAATCTTCATCGACGCTTCGGAAATTAGCAAACAATTCGTTCAACCGTTGCCCAAATGTTTTACGCGTTTTTTCCAAGCCTTTTTCATATTTTTCTTGGACTTGCTCTTCTTTTGACTCTTCAATTTTTTCTGAACCCTGCGTGTCTGTTGGTTCTGCCAACGGAGTCACGACGCTACTTTCTTCCTCGGGCGCTTCCACAACAACTTCTTGTGTTTCTTCTGTCAGGATTTCTTCTGGCTCTTCTTCTTCTAACGCTTCTTCTACATCAACTAATTTTTCCATTTCAGCGTTGTCTGTTAAATCAACTGTTTCTGTGACTTCTTCCGCTGTCGTTTCTGGCGTTGTTTGCGCCTCTTCTGTTGCGACTTCTTTTGATTCAGCAGGCGCTGATTCATCACTAGTTGTTTCGTCTACTGTTTCTTCAACGATCTCTTGTTTTTCTTCTTCCTTTTTTTCAGCGGAAAAAGCTTTTTTTATTTTATCAAAAAATCCCATTCTTATTGGCCTCCTTCCAACGGCGTTAAAATATATTCTTCGACCGCTTTGGCAACGCCATCTTGGTCATTCGTGTCTGTCACGACATCTGCAGCTTCTTTGACTAATGGAATCGCATTTGCCATTGCGACACCTAAGCCAGCGTATTCAATCATCGGTAAATCATTTTCTTCGTCGCCGAGGGTCATGATTTCTTCCGCACGGATTCCTAAATCTTTGGCTAACAAGGAAATACCATAGGCTTTCGTAATCCCTTTTGGCATAAATTCTAATAAGTTATTTCGCGTTTTAATAATTTCAAAGCGCTCATAAAAAGAGGCCGGAATTTCCTTGATGCGTTCATTTAAATACGCTTCATCAATCGCAACAACAACTTTATTATAAATTCGATTTGGGGTTAATTCTTCTAATTTGTAGGACTCAAAGGTTAATAATTTGTTTAGAGAACTATAAATTGAAGGATAATTTGGTGCAGAAGGCAGTTGCATCACGACCTCATCTGATAAGACATCAAACGGCATGTTGAGTGTGGTTGCTAATTGGTAGAGCTCATGAATTGCTTCCAAAGGCATCAGTGTTTTCTCAATAATGGCCCCTGTATCATTTTTTTGAACCAACCCACCGTTAAAAGTAATGCTATAATCGCCTTCATCTTGTAACCCTAATTCTTCTAAGTAAGGACCAATGGCTGCCAAAGGTCGACCTGTGCAGATAACAACTTTCACTCCTGCTTGTTTCGCAGCCATCAGTGCTTGTTTATTCCGTAAAGAAATCTCTTTTTGGCTATTTAATAATGTTCCATCTAAATCAATAGCAACTAATTTTATCAAACGTTCGCTCCTCCTTGCTTCTGGCTACTTGCTTTTTTCAATTGCGCCACCTTCTTTGACCTCTTCCAAACGAACTGAAACGATTTTTGAAACCCCAGATTCTTGCATAGTCACGCCATATAAAACATCTGCGGCTTCCATTGTTCCTTTACGATGTGTCACTACAATAAACTGTGTGCCATCTTCAAATTCGCTTAAATAATGGCCAAAACGAGCAACGTTGGCTTCATCTAAAGCTGCTTCTACTTCATCTAAAATACAGAACGGAACGGGTCGAACACGAATAATTGAAAAGAGTAATGCAATCGCCGTTAATGCCCGTTCGCCTCCAGACAACAAGCTTAAATGTTGTAATTTTTTCCCTGGTGGTTGCGCCTCAATCTCAATCCCTGTATTCAAGAGATCCTCTGGGTTGGTTAGCACCAGTTCTGCCCGTCCGCCACCAAACATATTAGGAAATACCACTTTAAACTGGCCACGAATTGCTTCAAAGACTTCTTTAAACCGTTCTTTCACTTCTTGGTCCATTTCATCCATGGTTTCAAATAATTGTTCTTTCGCATTTAATAAATCATCACGTTGACTGACTAAAAATTGGTGACGTTCATCGACTTGTTCAAATTGCTCGATGGCACTTAAGTTAACGGGTCCTAACCGCTCAATTTCTTGTTTTAGGCGTTTCACTGTTTGCTGCGCTTGCGCCAAATTATCGATTGGGAAATACGCTTCATAGGCAGCTTCAAAGGTTAAGCTGTATTCTTCCTGTAAGTAACTTAACGAGCTATCTAATTGCATTTCTGCGCGATTTTTTAAGACTTCGATTTGTGTTTTATCTGCTAAATACTGTTGTTGGCGTTTGTTTTCTTCCGCTAATTTTGTATCTAACTCGTCTACTTCTTCTTGTAACGCTTGTCGTTGACTGCGTGCCGTTTGTAAAGATGTTTGCAACGCTGTTTGTTTCTCCGCTAATTGCGCGACTTGTGCCGCTAAGCCTTCTTCGGTTAACTGGTGATCACTAGAATGGCTACTTAGTTGTTGTAGCTGTTGACGGATGGCCGTTTCTCGAATCAACAATTCGTCCAATTGTTCTTGTTTGTCTTGTTTTTGACGAGCAAAATGGGCACATTGTTCCGCCGCTACTGCTTGTTCTGCTTGAACTGTCGTCAAGCGTTCTTGCGCTTGGGCTTTAAAAGTTTCCATTTGGCTAGCTTCTTGTTCCACTTGTTTCATTTCAGCATCTAAACGTTCTTTCGTTGCCGTTAAGCTTGCTTGTTGCTCTGTCAATGTGGCTTTTTTCGTTTGATATTCGGTTAAGAATTGATGCAATTCCCGCGATTCATATTCAAACAGGCGTTTTTCTTTTGTTAAACGAGTAATCGTTTCTGTTTGATTGGCTAATTTATTGTCAATTTCTTGTTGTTTTAAGCGATTTTGTTCACCAGCAGAGCGCAACATTTCTGCACGTTCCGTGGCTGTTTTCACTTCTTGCGAGAGCGCTTGGACTTCTTGTTCCACACTTCTTAGTTGTGTTTCTAATTGAGTCATTTGTTCAGTGATTGTTTGAAGTTCTTGCGCTTGTGAAAATAGACTTCCTTGGTTGCCACGTTTATTGGCTCCCCCAGTCATCGAACCGCCAGGATTCATCACATCGCCTTCCAATGAGACAACGCGATATTGGTAATTGACTAATTTTGCTAACTGGTTGGCACTCGTTAAATCTGCCGCTAAAATCGTAACGCCTAACAAATTTTGAATAACGGTTTGTACCTGTTCTGGATAACGAACTAACTCACTGGCAATCCCTACGAATCCCTGTGCACCGGCCAAACGATTCTGAACCATCGCTGATACAGAGCGCGGCTTAATGGTGGTCAATGGTAAAAAGGTTGCCCGGCCACTGTGTTGTTGTTTTAAGAAGGTAATACCTGCTCGACCATCTTTCTCATTTTCCACAACAATATGTTGCGCCGCGCCACCTAAGGCCGTTTCAATCGCCAACGTATATTCTTTAGGCACTTCAATTAATTCGGCCACTGCACCAACAATCCCAGTTAATTGGTTTTTATGACGCAATACAGCTTTCACGCCTTGATAGAAGCCAGCGTAATTTTCCTGAATTTCTTGCAAACTTTTTTGGCGTGCCTTCGCTTGTTGCACTTGATTCATCGCTTGGTACATATCGTTTTGACGCTGTGCTAATCGTTCACGTTTAGCTTCAAGCGTTGCTTTCAACACTGTGTATTCTTCCAGCTGTTCTTGTAAGCCTTGTTTTGCGACTTTTTGCTCTTTTTCTAGCGTCTCTTTCATTGCGAGAGCTTCAACCATCTGTTCTTCTAGCGCTTCGTGTTTTGCTAGCGATTGTTGATTTTTAGCTGTTTCTTGTTGATATTGTCGTTCTAAATATTTTAAGTCATTGGCTGTATTGGCTTGTTCTTGCATGACTTCAACATATTGACTGCGCAATTCTTCCATCAATTCTTTTGAAGACTTACTATATTTTTCCACATCTTTCGTTGCTAAAGCCAGCGCTTCTTTTAACGTCTGACGTTGTGCCGTTTTTTCTGCGATTGCTGTTTCCAGCGTCTGCAATTCTTCTCGATAACGAACAATTTTTTCGGCCGTTTCTGCCAATGTCTCTTCGTATTCGCTTGCCGTTTGGGAGGTGTGTTTGGAACGTTCAATTAAAACATTTTTTTGTCCTTCTGCTTGTTTCAACGCTTCTGTCACTTGTAATAATTGTTGTTGTTCCGTTTCAATTTGTTCATCTAAACGATTGCGCTTGCTTCGTAAACGTACCAATTTGCCTTCTAGGTCATGGACTTGCTTACTTGCGCCAGCTAACTTTTCTTCAATGGCTGTTAATTCTTGCGTTTTCGTTTCCCAAATAGCTTTTGCTTCTTGAATTTCGGCCACAGTTAAATTGACATCAATTTCGGTAAGTTCTTCTTTCAAAGCTAAATACTTTTTAGCCGCATCTGCTTGGGCGGCTAGAGGAACTAATTGGTCTTCCAACTCGTAAATGATATCTTGGACACGACTTAAGTTGTCCTCGGTTTCAAAAAGTTTTTGTTCAGCCTTTTTCTTCCGTTGTTTGTATTTTAAAACGCCCGCTGCTTCTTCAAAGATCCCACGACGGTCTTCAGGTTTACTATTAAAAATCGCTTCAACTTTCCCTTGCGAAATAATTGAAAAAGATTCTTTGCCTAACCCTGAATCCATAAATAAATCTTGAATATCTTTTAAACGGCACGCTTGTTTATTAATAAAAAAGTCACTTTCGCCCGTTCGTTTTAAACGACGGGTGACACTAATCTCACTATAATCCAATGCTAAATAATGGTCGCTGTTGTCTAACGTCACGGTAACTTCCGCAATATTTAGCGGCTTACGACCTTCCGAACCGGCAAAGATAATGTCGTTCATTTTGCCACCGCGAAGGTTTTTCGCAGATTGTTCACCTAATACCCAGCGAACGGCTTCCGTGATATTACTTTTCCCACTTCCATTCGGACCAACCACTGCTGTCACATCATCTTCAAATTCAATAATGGTTTTATCTGCAAATGATTTAAATCCTGTAATTTCAATTCGTTTTAAATACACGAATATTGCTCCTTCCAGCCTTACTGAGGAATACTTTTCAGTGCCCGCTCAGCGGCATCCTGTTCAGCTAACTTCTTCGATTTTCCTTGGCCTAACCCAATGAGTTCACCATTCATGTAAACTTCAGTGAAAAAGGTGCGGTCATGAGCAGGGCCTTCTTCTTTAATTAAGCGATATTCAATTGAAACATCGCCTTTACGTTGTAAAACTTCTTGTAATTGTGTTTTGTGATCCATCTCATGTGAAAAAGCACCGGCATCAATTTTCGGAAAAATAACGTCTTCAATAAATTTCTTGGCTGCGCCAACTTTTTGGTCTAAGTAGAGGGCACCTAAAAAGGCTTCAAATAAGTCACATAATAATGATGCACGTGTTCGTCCGCCCGATGCTTCTTCTCCTTTACCTAATAAAATGTAGTTGTCGAAGTGACATTCTTTCGCAAATTTGGCTAAACTATCTTCCCGAACGATGGCTGCGCGCATCTTCGTTAATTTTCCTTCTGGAAGTTCTGGGAATTTTAAATACAAATATTGTGAAACAATTAATTCTAAAACTGCATCTCCTAAAAATTCAAGACGTTCATTATCGGATAATTTTAAATAGCGATGCTCATTCACATAGGATGAATGAGTAAAAGCTTGCTCTAATAGATTGACATCATGGAAAACAATGCCGTAACGTTCTTTTAACTCTGTTGTTAACTGATTGTCCATTCTCCACATTCCTTTACATTTATTTACACCTTGTTTCATTATACTTTTTTTTTCACTTTTTTTAAATGGTTCTATTCAGAAAAAGCCTGTTATTTACTGTGTTCTCATTATTTTTTAGAAAAAAATAAATAAATAGAGCTATGACTGAGATAAAAGCGTTTGTTTACGTAAGAGATAGAAAGAGCGTGGGACAAAAATCACTTTGGATTTTTGCGCCACGCTCAAAAACTGATAAACGGCGGGAACAGAAGCAACTCCTCCTTATTTCTCGGAGTTAAACACTTCTGTCCCGACCTCGTTCTATCTCTATTAAATCAGCGGAACGTTGTTTAACGTTTTTCCGCAGTGACACCCACCGTTGCCCATGGATTATCTTTCGTATCAACTGCCCAAGTAAAGTCAACTACACGGTCGTTGACAGGCAAGACTTCATTTC
Source organism: Enterococcus sp. DIV1337a (assembly GCF_051712285.1). NCBI lineage: Bacteria > Bacillati > Bacillota > Bacilli > Lactobacillales > Enterococcaceae > Enterococcus > Enterococcus sp. DIV1337a. Next base: position 2,340,756 of record NZ_JBIOOP010000001.1, read on the forward strand.
TGTAAAGCGTTGGGATTACAAACGCTTCATCAATAGCATACTCTTGCCAATCGTAGAAGGCTTTTTTACGTTTTTCTTCATCAAATGATGCTTTTGAATCGATCGCATCAAGTAATTTAGTATTTTCTTCTGACTCAAAACGTGTGTAGTTAAAGGCTGAGTTTGGACCATATAAGCCGGTTGGTGAAGGATCTGAACCTGTGCCCCACGCGCCTTGATAGATATCTACTTCTGGGTCATCATTTTTCAATTTATCATAGAATGCTTGGAAATCAATTAAGCGTCCTGTTGTATACGTTACGTTTAAGCCAATTTCTTTCCATTGTTGGACATAGTAATCAGCAAGTGGTTGTGCAGTTTCGCCACCTGACATTGAAGCAAACTTGATTTCTAGTGGTTTGCCTTCTTTGTCTTCGCGAATGCCATCGCCGTCTACGTCTTTATAACCAGCATCATCTAATAATTTTTTCGCTTTGTCTAAATCAAGCGTATAGCCTTTCGCTTCGCTATCATGCAAGCTCTTGAAGACTGGTGGAATTAACGTTGTTGCGCCTGTTCGTAAGCCGTTGTAGAATTTTTGGCCGACTGCATCATTGTCAATTGCATAGCCCATAGCTTGACGTAAGCTTTTATCTGCCATTTTAGCTTTTGGATTGTATTTCACTGTATTTGTTTCTTTGTCAAACGTACCCATTTTAAAGCCAATATACGTGTAGGCTTGTTCGGGACGTCCTAAGATTTGATACCCTTCAGTATCTTTGTAGGTTGGATACGTATCTGTTGGCATCGATAACGCAATATCATATTGTTTCGCTTTCATCGCTTCTACAATGCTCGCAGAAGGAACAGATTTGAACACTAATTTATCTAATTTAGGTTTGCCACCATAGTAATACTCATTTGGTAGGTACTCAACAGACTCACCCGTCACAATATTACTCATGTAGTATGGTCCATATGAAATAGGTTTTTTACGAACTGCATCGCTTGATTCCATGTCTTTGACAGCAATTCCTTCAAAAGCATGTTTTGGTAAGGCCGATGACCAAATACCACCGCCAACCTGTTGCATGCCTGGGTGAACTTCTTTATAAGAAATTTTAACTTCTTTATCATTGATTTTTTCTATACCAGAAATGGTTGGTGATTTACCATCATGGTAGTCTTCCATACCAACAATATTCGTAAAGTTATCATCATAACGAATCCCTGTATAGTCTTTATGTCCAATGACTTCATAAGAGAAAATCACGTCATCTGCCGTCACATCTTTACCGTCGGACCATTTCAAATTATCACGTAATTTAATGGTTGCTGTATTGGCCTCTTCATCTAATTTCAGATCTGCGGGACCACCATCGACAATCTTAAAGTCTGCATCATTGTTGAATAATGACTGCATAGCAGGATCCATGAACTGATAATCGTAGTTGTCTTGATAAAATTCTTTCTGGAAAAGTCCTTGGAATTGTGTATCCATAACTACAGCGACATCTAATGTCCCGCCATCAATTGCTTTTTTATCATTTTTAACAGCGATTGGCATTTTTGAAATATCTTCTGTTTCCGTTGCTTTATTGCCCCCGCCTTTATTGCCGCCACCACATGCAGCTAACCCGAATACTAACACAGAAGCTAACGTGATTGCACCTAAAATCCGTTTCTTGTTCATCTCTTTTCCTCCCTCATTTTTTGGCTAATTAGCCTAATCGTTGTCGTGCATCTGCTGAGCGCTTAAATGCTTGTCCAACATAGTTTATACTTAACATCAAGACTAAAATTAGAATTGATGCAGGTAACCAAACCCATTGTTTATTGACTAAGACATCCCCACTGCTGGCGTAGCCAATTAAGGTTCCTAAACTTGGGACACTTTGTGGTAACCCGAAGCCTAAGAAAGTTAACGTTGTTTCGATCCCGATATTGGCCGCGAAATTAATCGTTAAGTTCGTAATAATTAATGAACTTAAATTCGGCATAATTTCTCGAAACATAATTTTAAAATCGCTTGTTCCCATTGTCTTAGAGGCACTGACGTAATCTCGGCGCCCTTCAGATAACGTTTTACTGCGGAACAACCGCGCTTTTCCAACCCAATAAAACGCACACATAATCCAAATAAAGGACCAGATACTATATTTAGGAATCACGGAAACGAACACAATAATAATTAACATAATTGGCAAAATCATAATAAAATCCACGATACGCATCAAAATATTATCAATCATGCCTCCATAATAACCGGAAATAATCCCTAAACCGACCCCGATAATAGACGTAATAATCGTAATGGCAAAACCGATTAAAATCGAGTTTCTAGCCCCGATAATCAATTGACCTAAAACATCACGACCACCTTCATCAGCACCTAAAATGAACTTGGTTCCATTCATTGTAACGGTACCTGGTTCCGCATATTTATCTAAAATACTTACATGCATAACGGCACTTTGGTCTAACACTAACGAACCGATAAAAACGGCTAATAAGATAATGACCAAAAGGATTAAAGAAAACATCGCCATTTTTTCTTTGACGAATTCTCGCGCAATCATCCGAAAGCCCATTGGCGGAATACTTTCTTGTAAGACTTCTTCTCTTTTTTCTTCTGTCAATTCCATTTTTATCACCCTTTCTTCGTGTTTTTTCTACTGAATTCGAATTCTTGGATCAACAATACTCATTACAATATCAGAAATTAAGGTTCCGATAAGGGTTGCCAATCCCAAAATCAACACGAGAGCGGTAATAACGGAATAGTCACGTTGAATGATACTATCAATAAATAATTTTCCAATTCCTGGGAAAGCAAAAATCTTTTCAATAACGACTGATCCGGCAATCAAAGCAGTAATTTCATAACCTAATTGAGAGGCAATTGGTAATGCTGCATTTCTAAAAATGTGTCGATTAAAAATTTTATTCGTTGGCACTCCTTTTGAACGAGCAGTACGAACAAAGTCCATGTTTTTAACATCAATCACTTCACTGCGCAAATATTGAATAGTGACCGCTGTCCCCAGCAACGCTTGAGTGACCCCTGGTAAAATTAAATGCTTCAGTTTATCTAAATAATACGGCCACGTTCCCTCAGCCAAACCGACAGTCACGGTTCCACTCGTTGGGAACCAGTCTAAGCGATACCCAAAAATAAAGAGCATAATCAAGGCAAAGATGAATAATGGCACAGCAAAACTGAAGAAGTTGTAGATAACCACCATTTTGTCAAACCATGAATTTTGGTAACGGCCAGCAATTAAACCGAAAGGAATGGCGATTAAATACGTGATTATGACTGATACAGCAGCTAATGCAATCGTATTCCCCACCCGACCAGCAATGAGTGTAGACACAGGTAATTTAAAGATAAAACTATGCCCAAAATCCCCATGTAAGGCATTGCCAATCCAACGGAAATATTGTTCGTACCAAGGATCATTTAACCCGGCAGCTTCGCGCATGGCTTCAATCACTTTCGGGTCTTGGTTCGGATTAATCAATCCTGTAAACGGATCACCTGGCATCATTTTAGCCAACAGGAAAATCAAGACACTTAAAATAATCACTTGCGGAATCATCAATAACAAACGGCGTAAAATTGTTTTCCACATTATTCAGCACCTCCATTTTTTAACGCTACTTGGTGGGTTGGACTAATCGCATGTAGGTCATAAACCCGCCCATTTTCATCATAATAGTCTTTATGATTTTCCCGATACTCTTGCTCAACTCTTCTTCGTTCTTCTTTGTGAGCTTCTCGGTTCGCTACGTCAATTTTAGGAATTGCTGAAAGTAAACGTTTGGTATAAATGTGTTGTGGATTAGTGTAAATATCTTGGCGTGTACCGATTTCTACAAAACGGCCTTTGTACATAATAGCAATGTTGTCACACATATGTTTAACTACACCCAAATCATGGGAAATAAATAAGTAACTTAAGCCATACTCCTGTTGAATGTTTTTCATAAAATTCAATACCTGTGCTTGCACAGATAAGTCCAGTGCTGAAACAGGTTCATCCGCAATAATCAATTTGGGGCTAGTAGCCACCGCTCGGGCGACGCCTAAACGTTGGCGTTGCCCACCAGAAAATTCATGAGGATATTTGTACAACGCATCTTCTGGCATCCCCACAATGTCCAACAAACTTTTGACTTTTTTCTTTTCTTCTTGGTCACTTAATCGTTCAAAATTTCGAATTGGTTCGGCGATAATATCTAACACTCTTTTTTTAGGGTTTAAACTTGACATCGAATCTTGGAAAATCATTTGAACATCTTTGTTGTATCCAATCGCTTTTCGACTTCGCGACTTGGTTACATCTTGTCCTTGATAAATAATTTCACCATTTGTAATTTTTTCTAAACCAATAATTGCTTTTCCTGTCGTTGATTTTCCAGAACCCGACTCACCAACTAACCCATACGTTTTACCTTGTTCAATCATGAAATCCACACCATCAACCGCCAAAACATGATCAGTGATTCGATTGAAGAAGCCGCTGCGAATTGGATAATGAACTTTTAAATCTTTAATTTGAATAATTTCTGTCATTACGCTTCCCCTTCCCCGTCTCTAAAATGAAAATGTTTATAACATGTACAACGAACAAAATGATTCGGTGCAACTTCATGTAATGTTGGATTTTCTTCATGTTCCGATGCATCAATCCAAGGAATCCGTGGGGCAAACCGACAACCTTTTCTAGGTAATTTGGTTAACGAAGGAACAATCCCTTCAATCACATGAAGTTCTTCTTCATCGGAATTCTCTTGGGGAATGGACTGAAGTAAGGAACGTGTATATGGATGTTTCGGATGACTAAACAATTCTTCAGCAGTGGCTACTTCTACAAACTGACCCGCATACATAACCGCTACACGATCAGCCATTTCCGCAACTACACCTAAGTCATGGGTAATTAAAATAATGCCGCTTCCCGTTTCTTCTTGTAAATCCTTTAACAAATCGAGAATTTGTGCCTGAATGGTAACGTCTAAGGCCGTTGTTGGTTCATCTGCAATTAAAATCGGTGGTTTACACGCGATTGCAATGGCAATAATCACCCGTTGGCGCATGCCGCCAGACAATTCATGAGGATACTGTTTCCCGACACGCTCTGGGTTGGGAATCCCCACTTGATCTAACAGTTCAATGGCCCGTGCTTGTTTTTGTTGTGCGGTCATTTTGGTATGATACGTGAGACTTTCTTTAATTTGGTCTTCAATTCGCATGAGCGGATTCAGTGCAGACAACGGATCTTGGAAAATCATCCCAATATCGTTTCCTCTGACTTTGTTGTACAATGTTTCATTAAACGTGGTTAAATTTAAATTGTTGTATAAAATTTCCCCAGTAATTTTGGTATGATTGGGATCATGTAAGCCCATAATCGTTGTTGCTAAGGTACTTTTTCCACAACCAGATTCTCCGACGATTGCCAGAATCTCATTTTTCTTCAATTCAAATGAAACATCATCGACGGCATTATAATAATCATCTTTGATTCTAAATGCTGTTTCTAATCCTGAAACCTCTAGTAATTGTTCATTTCCTTGCATCCATACGCACCCCTTACGTCCTTTCAAAAACATTATATAAATTAACTAATATTTAATGATAGCACTTTCTAATTTTTATCAATGTTAATTTACAGCTCATTGTTTTTTCATAATTTTATAGAATTATTCCATAAAAAGCAAGATAAAATAACTTTTTTCGCAGTTATTTTTTTACATGTATGATTTTTTTTACAAAAATATGTGTAAAAATAGTCTTATTGCTTAATAAAAGAACCATTATGTACGCAAAAAAAAAGTCGATTAACAGGACTGTTAATCGACTTTGTCTTATTATTTTTTATGAATTACTCACAATATAATCTACAGCGGCACCAACTGTTTCAATTTTTTCTGCATCTTCATCTGAAATCTCTGTTCCAAATTCATCTTCAAGTTCTAAAACAAACTCCATTACGCTAATTGAGTCAGCGTTCAAATCATCTTTAATGTTTAATTGATCTGTTACTTGATCCGCTTCAATATCAAAGTGGTTTGAGATAATCTTCGCTACTTTTTGAAGTACTTCTTCACGAGTCAACTGTATTCACCTCCACTGCTTTTGAAAAAAGGTTCTTTCTTTTACTAAAACGCTAAGATACATTGTACTCACAATTTAGGTATTTGTCCATCTTTTTTTCATTTGAGTAACAAACTGATGTCAAGACAATTGCAAATTACTCTGCTTTGCCTTCATAATATTCCACTAATTGTGGGACAACTTGGGTTTCTAACATTGTATGAATTTGACGAATGGTATAGCGGACGGCATCAGGACCCGTAGCCCCATGCGTTTTAATGACTGGCGCTTTTAAGCCAAATAAAACCGCCCCCCCATGTTTTGAGTAGTCCATTTCATCTTTCATGCCATGTAGCGCATTCTTTAATAACAAGGCGCCCATTTTTCCTTTGACACCTTCAGAAAGAATCGCTGTTTTCAGTAAGCTCATCATGTTCATAGCGGTGCCTTCAATGGATTTCAAAACGGCATTTCCTGTGAAGCCGTCTGTCACCACCACGTCAGCTACGCCATTTAATAATTCTCGTGCTTCAACGTTTCCGACAAAATTAATCGTTTCATCGGCTGCTAACAATTCGAAGGCTTTTTTCGTTAATTCACTGCCTTTTGTTTCTTCAGTTCCGTTGTTCAATAGACCGACACGAGGATTCTGAACGTTCCGAACTTTTTCAGCATAGAATGAACCTAAAACGGCATACTGAACCAAATGTTCTGGTTTATTGTCTGCATTCGCGCCTAAATCTAACATATCAAACCCTTTGTCTGGTTCTCCCATGACAGGTAAAGTTGACATCAAACCAGGACGTTCCACATTTTTGATGCGGCCGACAATGAACAGCCCCGCTGCTAATAGCGCCCCGGTGTTGCCGGCAGAAAAAATCGCATCGGCTTCTCCATTTTTGACTGCTTGCGCTGCTAAAACCATGGAAGCAGTTTTCTTACGACGGATTGCTTTAACTGGCTCATCGTCACTAGCAATTTTTTCATCGGTATGAATAATCGTAATGTTTTTTTCATCGGTGATGTATTTTTTTATTTCGGCTTCTTTTCCATATAATTGAAATTCAATGTCTGGGAAGTCTTGTTTGGCTAGCATAACCCCTTCAACAATTGCTTGTGGGGCGTTATCTCCACCCATTGCATCTACAGCAATTTTCATGAGTGATTCCCTCCTACTTTTTTGTTTCTTAACAAGTATAACATATTTTTTTTAAAGAAATACGCATTGGCTTTTACTTTCTGGCTTCAAAAATTACCCCTTCTAATCGAAAAATTGGTCCGCCTCATCTTGGGGTTTCACTCGATTGGCTAAGCCTTGATAAGCAGGATATTGCCACCAGTCTTTCACTTGCCATAAGGTACTTGCTTCTTGGCGCGCAACTTCTAAAATGTTAAAGTCCGTCACGATATCGCCTACCGCAAATTGTGGCACCCCTGATTGCCGTGCACCGAACACTTCCCCAGGTCCGCGAAGTTCCAAATCACGCTCACTCAAGACAAAACCATTGGTGGTTTCTGTCATGATTTTCATGCGTTCAACGCCCATTTCATTTTTCGGATTGGCCACTAAAATACAATAAGATGCACTGGAGCCACGCCCCACACGTCCCCGTAACTGATGTAACTGCGCTAACCCAAACCGGTCCGCATCCATAATTAACATCACTGTGGCATTTGGTACATTCACGCCAACTTCAATAACGGTGGTAGAAACCAATAATTGTAGCTGATTGTCTTTGAACTCCTGCATAATGTCATCTTTTTCTTGGTTTTTCATTTTACCATGTAGTAACCCCACTTGATATCTTGGGGAATAAAAGCTTTGCATATGCTCAAAAATTTCTGTTGCGTTTTTCACATCTAAGGCTTCCGATTCTTCAATCAATGGACAAATAATATAGGCTTGATGTCCTCGAGCCAGCTCTTTTTCCATCCATTCTAAAACAGTATCTAACTGCGGTGGCCGAATCCAACGTGTTTCAATTGGAATCCGCCCAGCTGGCATTTCATCAATAATTGACACATCCATTTCGCCATATGCTGTAATTGCCAGCGTTCGAGGAATCGGAGTGGCCGTCATGAATAAAACATCTGGTTTTAAGCCTTTTTCTCTTAAGATTTTTCTCTGATTCACACCAAAACGATGTTGCTCATCGGTGATTACCAAACCTAATTGATGGAAACTGACATCTTGTTGTATCAAAGCATGAGTCCCTACCACAATGTCAATCGCGCCATTGGCCAGTTCTTCGAGAATCAGACGACGTTCTTTCGTTTTGGTGGAACCTGTTAATAAGGCCGTCCGAACTTCTAATGGATCAAACAACTGCTGTAAGCTTTCCATATGCTGCTGCGCTAAAATTTCAGTGGGAACCATTAACGCCCCTTGAAAACCAGCGGTCATGGTGGCATATAGTGCAATCGCAGCCACTACCGTTTTCCCACTCCCCACGTCGCCTTGAAGCAATCGTTGCATATGCTTCGGACTTCGCAAGTCTCGACAAATTTCATTGGTCACTTTTTTTTGGGCACCTGTCAATTCAAAAGGCAGTCCTTGTGTGAATGTTTTTAAGCGATCCACGTCATATTGAATGGCTAAACCATTTTTTTCCGCTTTTTCTTGTTTCTTCAGTCCTTGCATTTTAAGTTGGAAAAGGAAAAACTCTTCAAAGACTACTCGGCGTTTGGCTTGATGGCTTTCCTCTGGATTATTGGGAAAATGCATCGCCCACATTGCCTCTTTTCTAGGCATCAAGCGGTACTTTTCTAATAATTCATTTGGTAAAATCTCTTCAATCAGCGAACCATACTCTTCAAAAGCAGTGCGGATTAACTGAACCAGCGTGCTTTGGCGGACTTTTTTATTCACATGATAAATGGGGGCAAAATCTTCATTGTCTCCTTTAGAAGCTAAGATTTTCATGCCATTCAATGATTTTCTCTTGGCGTCCCATTTGCCATAAACAGCAATTTCTTCGGAAAGAACTACTTTGTCTTTTAAAAAAGGTTGGTTGAAGAAGGAAACATTAATGACCGCATGTTCTTGCATCATTCGAAACGTTAACCGGCTCTTCTTATAACCGTACCGACTAACGACTGCCTCCGAAACCACTAGTCCCTTTAGCGTAACTTTTTCCTGATCCTGAATCTCACTTAAATCCTTTTCTTGGATATCATCGTAGCGGAAGGGATAGTACGTCAATAAGTCTTCAATTGTAGCAATCCCCAGTTCTTGTAAATTTTCAGCACGTTTTGGGCCAACACCGGGCAATACGCTGACTAAATCTGTGATGTTCATAAAATCCCCTCCTCATTAATATACGCAAAAAAATGGATCATTCATTAAATAGGCTGGTTCATTAGCCCTAGCTAATAAACCAGCCTATTTGTTTTTATTTCTTCATCATGAAAACCTATTCTGCTGAGAATAAGTATGGATATACAGGTTGTCCACCTTCATGAAGTTCTGTTTCTAGTTCATCGTTTTCAGAAACTAAAATAGCAATTAGCTTTTCAGCTTCTTCAACCGAACCATCTTCACCGACAATAATTGTCACGATTTCAGTGTCTTCATCAATCATGCGGTTCAACGTGTCTAATGATGCATTAAAACGATCTGCTTCAGATACAACGATTTTACCATCAATCATTCCTAAGAAGTCATCTTTTTTAATTTCAACGTCATCAATTGTTGTGTCACGAACGGCTGTGGTTACTTGACCACTCACAACGCTGTCTAACATTTCCGTCATACTTGCTTTGTTTTCTTCTAATGATTGTTGATCATTGAAAGCTAACATTGCTGTCATCCCTTGAGAAATGGTTTTAGATGGAACAACCGCTACTGGTACATCGGCAACTTCTGCTGCTTGATCAGCCGCCATAAAGATGTTTTTGTTGTTTGGTAAAATAATGACTTGCTCTGCATTCACTTCTTTGACTGCTTTTAAAATATCTTCCGTACTTGGGTTCATTGTTTGGCCACCACTAATAATGTAGCTTGCACCTAAACTTCGGAATAATTCTTGAACGCCTTCACCGGCTGCAATGGCAATCACAGCAAACGGTACGCGAACTTTTTCAGTCAACGCTTCTTGCTGAGCATCTCGTTCAACTAACGTTTCATGTTGTAAACGCATATTGTCTACTTTTATTTTTACTAACGAACCAAATTTTTGGCCGTAGTTCATCACTTCACCTGGATGCTCTGTGTGTACGTGAACTTTGATAATTTCGTCATCGTTAACGACTAATAGAGAATCGCCTAGTTCATTTAAGTAGTTTCTGAATGTTTCATAATCAAAAGCGCTGTCCACGGTTGGGCCTTCGCCGATACGAACCATAATTTCTGTACAATAGCCAAATTTAATGTCTTCTGTCGCAACGTGGCCACTAACACCACGGTGATGTTCAGCATTCACCATTTCGTCCATTTCGGCAGGACTTGGTTCATATGTCTCAGTTGGTAAAAATTCACCACTAAGTGCTTCTAAAAATCCTTCATAGATAAATAGTAGTCCTTGACCTCCACTATCTACAACGCCGACTTCTTTTAGGACAGGTAATAAATCAGGTGTTTTCGCTAAGGCACGTTTGGCACCTGCTACAACAGCTGTCATGACTTCGATACAGTCATCTGTTTCTTTCGCTTTACGTTCACCTGAACGCGCTGCTTCACGAGAAACAGTTAAGATTGTTCCTTCAACGGGTTTCATCACTGCTTTATAAGCTGTTTCTACACCATGTGTAAAGGCAGCGGCCAAGTCTTTGGCATTCAATGTTGTAACCTCAGGAATTTGTTTTGAGAAGCCACGGAATAATTGAGATAAAATAACCCCAGAATTTCCACGAGCCCCCATTAGTAACCCTTTGGATAACGCACCTGCTAATTCTCCTACTTTTTCAGAGCGAGAATCGGCCACAGCCTTTGCACCACTGGTCATTGATAAGTTCATATTTGTTCCTGTATCACCATCGGGTACAGGGAAAACGTTTAATGAGTTGACATATTCTGCGTTTGTATGCAGACGAGTCGCACCTGCCTGGACCATTTCCTGGAACTGACCTGCGCTGATTTCTGTTACATTCACCTAAAAAATCCTCCTTCAGATTTACCGCTAACGGCAACACACGATTTCCTTGTGCAATTGCATCGTTGACAGTACACTACCTCTAATCCGGTAATACACGAACTCCTTGAACAAAAACGTTAACTGAATTCGCAGTGACACCTAATAATGTTTCAAGATTATATTTCACTTTTTCTTGGACGTTACGAGAAACTTCAGAAATTTTTGTACCATAACTAACAATCGTGTAGACATCCACTGCGATTCCGTTGTCTTCTTGACGAACAACGACACCACGTGAGTAATTCTCACGACGTAAAATATCGTTTAAGTTATCTTTAATTTGATTTTTGCTTGCCATTCCGACAATTCCGTAAATATCTGTCGCAGCTCCGCCAACTACTGTAGCGATCACATCATTGGTAATCTCAATGGTACCTGCGGGTGTTTGAATTTTTACAGCCATTGATGAAAGCCTCCTTATAAGAGCACATTCGCCCTATTTTCTTCCATAACATTTTATCATATCCAGCCTTTAATTAAAAGGAAGTTCGTCAGATATTTTCATTCTTCCACTTCTAAGTGAACATTCTAGCAAGATTTCAATTTACTCTTTTTGATTGCTAAAGTCAAATCATAGAAAAAAATCTTCTTGCAAATCAGTGCCTAATATGATAAATTAAGTTAGTATGAGCTGAATATTATCGCTCCAAGATCAAGGCAAAGGAGGAAACTTAAAATGGCAAAAGTATGTTACTTCACTGGTCGTAAGACTTCAAGTGGTAATAACCGTTCACATGCGATGAACTCAACAAAACGCACTGTGAAACCTAACTTACAAAAAGTTCGCGTATTAATCGATGGTAAACCTAAAAAAGTTTGGGTGTCAACTCGTGCTTTGAAATCTGGTAAAATCGAACGTGTTTAATAAACTTAAATAAGCAAAGCTGGACGTTCGTTGTTCGGCTTTTTTTATTGCTTAAAAAAAGAGGTTGGACCTTCAACAAAGTGATGAAGGTCCAACCTCTTTTTACTTGTCTTTACTTTGAATAACCGCAATCATCCCTGCATCGAAGGAAAAAGCAGCGGCTTCTTCGATAAATTCATTACTTGCATACGATGTTGGATAAGGAACATCTTGATTGGTTAATAAATATTTACTGCGTCGTAGCGTCAAGTTTTCTACAGGCGTCAAACAGCAGTAGGCCAGATATTCTTTATCTGGCTCTTTTGGTACGATATACGAACCAGGGGCGTAATACTGGATACTATTTTGACGATCGCATAGACGGATTTGGCGAAGTACGCCTTGAAATCGTGGTTCAAAGGGTAACCAAAGATTGGCTAACAGGTGGTCAATTCTGCCCCCTGTCGCACCGATAATCGTCATCTCTGCTTGTGGAAATCGTTGTAAAGCTTCTTGAAGCGCTAATTGTGTGTCTGTATCATCTTTTTCAGCAGGTGCTTGAATGAGTGTTTCGGCAGTTTCTTGGACAAAATGGTATTCTTCTCGTGATAATGAATCAAAATCGCCCACCGCTAATTGTAACGGTAAATCGGCCTCTAATAAATGGAGACAGCCGCGATCAATACCTACGAAATAATCATACGTAGCTGGTTCAATGGTTGGCCAATCACTTGGATTGCCGCCAGCTACCAGTAAGACACGACTCATTTGTCTAGCACTGCTCTCAGTGCATCGATTCGTTCTTGAGGATTTTCAGCATTATAAATGTAGGAGCCTGCAACAAACACTTCCGCACCGGCTTCTTTACAACGTGCGGCAGTTTCAGGAACAATCCCGCCATCGACTTCAATTTCATAGGTGTACCCTTTTGTTTCTTTCCATTCTTTCAATTGAGCAATTTTTTCTAGTGAGTTTTCAATAAATGATTGTCCGCCAAAGCCTGGATTGACAGTCATTACCAAGACTTGGTCTGCTAAGTCTAATACATTTTCGATCATCGAAAGTGGTGTCCCAGGATTAATAGTTACGCCAGCTTTCACGCCCGCATTTTTAATCATTTGTAAGGCACGATGAATATGGGGTGTTGCTTCTTGATGGACGGTAATAATATCCGCACCAGCTTCCGCAAAAGCATTGATATAATTTTCAGGTTGTACAATCATCAAATGAACATCCAATGGTAGTTTTGTCACTGGACGAATCGCTGAAACGATATTCGGTCCTAAGGTAATGTTGGGCACAAATTGACCGTCCATGACATCAACATGAATATAATCTGCTCCTAATTCTTCTACTAAACGGATATCTCTTTCTAAATTGGCAAAATCGGCACTTAAAATGGATGGTGCTAGTTTCATTTGGCTCGCTCCCTTTATATTTGCTATGATTTTTTCTTATAAACAGGTCGTCGATTCTCGATTTCCATTAAAAACTGTAAATAATTTTCGTAACGACTCGTCGCAATGGTTCCCGCTTCCACTTGGCGTTTCACTTCACAACCAGGTTCTTTGTGGTGCATACATTCACGAAACTTACAGTGAGAGGCCGCGGCAACAAATTCAGGAAATTGCTTTGGTAATTCCACCGCTTCCATCTCCAAGAAATCGATGGCACTAAATCCTGGCGTATCAGCGACCAAACCATCGTATAGCGGAATCAACTCCACGTGACGGGTCGTATGTTTGCCCCGTCCTAAAGATTGGGAAATTTCCGCAGTCGCTAGTTGCAATTCTGGTGAAATTTGATTCAACAATGTTGATTTTCCAGCGCCTGATTGTCCCATAAAAACAGTCAACCGTTCTGGGAAAAAGCGTTCTAATTCTTTGGTGGCTTCTACGTCTTCCGAAGCGATTACCGCATAGCCTAACGCTTCATAAATCTGTTTAATTTCAGTGACTTCTTGACGTTGAGGCTCATCTAATAGATCAACTTTCGTTAAATAAATAACAGGTTCTATATCTTTATACTCTAAGCTGACTAAGAAACGATCCAACAAATTAAACGAAAAATTTGGCGAAACCATACTCATAACAACCACGCCTAGATCCACATTTGCAACAGGCGGGCGCACTAATTCATTTCGTCTTGGTAAAATTTCCAACACATAACCATCTGTTAAATTATCGCTCTCAAAAAGCACTTCATCTCCCACGAGTGGCGTAATTTTGCGATTACGAAAATTCCCTCGCGCTCTTGTTTGATATGTTTCTCCATCTGCGTATACATAATAAAAACCGCTTAACGCTTTTCTGATTTGACCTTTCAGATAAACCACTCCTAACTACTTTCGAATATACAGGATAGTGGCAGAGAAATCAAGGGAGCCTCTCGATTCTATTAATTAAAAAGAGCCTAGGACATAAGTCGAAATGACTTACCTTCCTAGACCTAAATCTTAAGATAAACGGTGGAACAGGATCAGCTTCTTCTTATTGCTGAGAAACACTATTTGAAAAGCAAATAGATGTTAAACAGTACCTACTTGGTTCTTGAAGCTAAACACTCCTGTCCCAACCTCTTGTCTTAATTACTCGTACTACTTTCACTAGTGGTGCTTTTTGAATCATTTGCTTTTGAATAATAAACCGTAACAGAGTCGCCTTTTTTGACTTTGCTGCCAGCGGATGGGCTAGTTCGTTCAACGACTTGGCCATCGCCAGAGCCAGATAATCCTTGTTCATTGATTTTAAGGCCAGCGTTATTGATGCTGTCTTCTGCAGCTTTTGGCGAATAACCTGAAATATCAGGAACAGTTACTGAGTCACTGCCTTTGCTGACATGTAAAGTAATCGTGTCATTTTTCGGATCAACAGCGGTACCAGAAGCTGGTTCTTGACTAATCACGGTATCTTTTTCAACCTTGTCGCTTTCTTCGTCCACTCGTTTAATTTGAGATTCTGGGATACCTAAAGCAATTAAGCGACTTACCGCATTATCGTAAGAAATTCCGCTATAATCAGAAAGTGTCACTTTGTCGCTACCTTTACTTACATATAACGTCACTTGGCCATTTTTAGGTGTCACGGTGCCACCTGGTGCGGGGTCTTGCGTAATGACTAAACCTGGTTCTACCGTATCGCTTGCTTGGTCGACACGCGTAATTTGAGATTCAGAAATACCTAATTGTGCCAGTGCATTTACTGCATTTGTGTAAGAATAACCGGCGTAACTAGGCAAAGTAACCGCTTCTGGTCCTTGACTGACCGTTAAAGTGACGTTGTCTTTTTTCGGATCAACTTTTTTACCTGCAGCTGGTTTTTGTTTAATAATGTTATCTGTAGACACAGAATCACTGTATTCTTTTTTCGTTGTAATTTGGTCTTCTGAAAACCCTAGTTTTTTCAAGGCTTCGACAGCAGATTCATACGATTCGTTTGTATAATCGGCCATCTCAATTTTTTCTGTTCCAGAGCTGATGTACAAAGTAACAGATCGGCCTTTTTTCACAGATGATTTTGCTTCGGGGTCTGTTTTGACCACCTTGCCTTCTTCAATCTTATCGTCGGGAATTTTTTTGGTTTCATTATCGACTTTCAGCCCGGCACTTTGCAGCGCTTGTGAAGCCGCCACTTCCGTTTTCCCCGTAACATCAGGAACTTCAACGTCTTTACCACCCGACATTGCAAAGGCTAAGCCACCTATTGCTAAAGCAATTAATGCCGCAATTGCTAAGCCAATCCACAATTTTTTGCGGTTTTTCTTCGGTGGTTGTTCAGCTAAAATGTCATCTGCGATATCTTCTGGGACTTCGACAGGCGTTGTCTCTTCCGGTTCAGCGATGTCTTCGGGAATCGGAGTTAATACTTTCGTTTCTCCTAATAAAGCCGTTGGTTCCCACGCAGGTTCGTTTAAACGACTGGCTGACAAGGACGTGTATAAGTCTTCTGCCATCTCATTCGCTGTTTTGTAGCGATCGCTTGGGTCTTTTGCGGTTGCGTGACGAACCACATTTTCCAATGATTGAGGAATCCCTGGATCAAACATTTTAACAGAGGGAATTTCTTCTTGAAAATGTTTTAAGGCAATCGTTACGGCTGATTCACCATCAAAAGGTACATTCCCCGTTAACATTTCATAGAGAATAATTCCCACAGCGTAAATATCTGATTGGTTAGTCGCCATGCTTCCGCGTGCTTGTTCTGGCGATAAGTAATGCACCGAACCTAACATTGTGTTCGTTTGCGTAATTGACGTTTCTGACAAGGCAATCGCAATCCCAAAGTCAGTAATTTTGACTGTGCCGTGTTCGTCAATCAGAATGTTTTGCGGTTTTAAATCCCGGTGAATAATTCTATGCTCATGTGCCATTGCGACAGCAGATAAAATTTGTTGCGTAATGTCCACAACTGTGGAATAAGGAATTGGAAAATGCGTTTGGATGTAACGTTTTAAGTCCATTCCTTTCACATATTCCATGACTAAATATTGTAGTCCATCTTCTTCGCCTACATCATACACACTGACGATATTCGGGTGAACCAGCTCAGTTGCGGCTAGTGCTTCACGCTGAAAACGTCGGATGGCGGCTTGATCGTTTTGGAAGTCAAAGCGCAGGACTTTTACTGCAACGTCTCGGTCTAAAATTAAATCGTGTGCTAAATAGACGTTGGCCATGCCGCCGCTTCCGATGCTGCCAATAATGTGATATCGACCATTCAGCTTCTTGCCGATTTCTATCATTGGTTTTCCTCCTTCTGTTCGTCAAAGTGTATCACTAACACGGTAATGTTATCTAAACCACCCGCTTCATTTGCTTGGGCAACGAGTTGGCTTAATTTGGATTCTAAGGAATCTGACGTCTCTAAAATTTCTAAAATTTTTGTCTCAGGAACCATATTGGTTAAACCGTCCGAACATAACAGTAAATAGTCATTAGGCAGCCACTCATGATTGGTTACATCGACTTCGACAGTGCCAGGCATTCCCAAAGAACGTGTTAGGACATTTTTTCGTGGATGATTTGCAGCCATCTCACGAGTAATCTCCCCTGATTTTACTAGTTCATTCACTAAAGAATGATCTTCTGTTAATTGTAACATGTGTTGGTCACGAACTAAATAAGCGCGACTATCCCCCACATTTGCTAAGACAAATGAATCCGGTAAAAGGATGGCACCAACCACGGTTGTCCCCATTCCTAAATACTCTGGTTTCGATTGTCCGCGTTCATAAATTTTTTCATTTTCCTTTTGAATTGCTTGAATTAACCACTGTGCAGATTTTTCAGCTGAGTCGACAGACGCATTGGACCAACTCTCACCTAAATTATTGACTGCCATTTGGCTAGCGACATCACCTGCTTGGTGGCCACCCATGCCATCTGCTAAAACAGCAAAGGTTATGTGTTGTTGGTTCTCAAAAACGTTGGCATAATCTTGGTTCGTATTTCTTTTGCGACCGACATCTGATTGAACGTTGATTTCCAAATTATTTCACCTCATTTGAACTAACTTTCCGCATACAGCAAATAAAGAAGCCATCTGTCATGTATTGATGGGGATACAGAACCAGTTCTTGCTCTTTTACTACTGCTTGGACGTTTTCATTTGCAACAATTTCAATTTTTTCAAATTCAGGGTGTTTGGCTAAAAAGGCTGCCACCACTTCCTGATTTTCTTCTGGCGTAATAGTACAAGTGCTATAGACCATTATACCCCATTGTTTTAATGTTGGGGCAACACTTTCTAAGATTTCTAACTGAATTTTAGGTAAATTTTGAAAATCATTGGCCGTTTTATGGTATTTAATGTCTGGTTTACGGCGCATTAGCCCTAAGCCTGAACATGGTGCATCAACTAAAATCCGATCAAAGGTTTCTGCGGGAAATTCTTCGGCCACTTGTCGCGCATCGAGCTTTTCTGCTTGAACGACATCCGCCACATGGAGGCGTTGCGCATTTTCATTAATTAGCTTAATTTTGTGGGCATGAATATCTAAAGATGTCACACGACCACCTGCTTCAGCCTCTAAAAAAGTTGCGATATGGGTCGTTTTACCACCAGGAGCCGCACAAGCATCCAAGACACGATGATGCGGTTCAATTTGCATCGCTGGAGCCACGAGCATAGAGCTTTCATCTTGAATGGTTAAACAACCGTTAATAAACAGTTCACTGCCAGCTAAGTAGCCTTTTTCAGCGACAACACCATAAGGGGAAAGTTGACTTTCCTTCGCGGCAATCCCTGTTTCTTGTAATTCTTCCAGCGCTTCTTCTCGTGAAATAAACCGTGTGTTTACTCGGCCACTCGCATGGCTTTTTTCAAATAATGACAAACCCAACTGCCGTGTTTCTTCTTCGCCTAATTGGGCAAGTAATTTTTCTGTTAACCAACGTGGCATACTAATTTCCGTTGCTAAACGATCAACTGGATCACTAATTGCTGCCAAACTAGGTGCTCCATTTCGTTGGAACGCCCGCAGCACGCCATTCACGAATTTACCAATCCCAGGATTGCCACGACGTTTGCCAATTTCAACCGCTTCATTAATGACTGCATGATCAGGCACTTTATCTAAATAAAGTAATTGATATAACGATAAAATCAATAAATTTTTCACCCAATTATCGACTTTTTGCGGTTTCTTGACAAATGGTGTTAAGTAGTATTCCAACAATAATTTACGACTAATTGTGCCGTAGACAAGTTCTGTAAACAAGCGGCCATCTTTCTCGCTTAGTTCTGATTTTGTCATCATTTCATTAAGTAAAAGATTGGAGTACGCCCCACCTTTATCCACACGTTCGATGGTCTCTAAAGCCACGTATCGAACAGAACGTTTTAATTTCTTGGGGATTTTTTCAGCCATTTTTGTTAGTCCACCTTATCTTTTTCTGCGACATTTTGACCAACGCCATTTAAAAATTCTTGAATCGTTAATTGACCTTTACCTGCTGGTTGCAGGCGATCAATTTGAAGGACTGTCCCTTCGCCACAAGCAATCCATAGCGCTTTTTTACTACGCTGGATAATCGTTCCTGGGGCGCTGGTTGTTGTTTCAGTCAGTGGTGTCACTGCCCAAATTTTCCAGTTGGTCCCTTGATAGGTTGTGAATGCTGTTGGCCAAGGACGCATACCACGCACTTGGTTGTCAATTGCCTCAGCGTTTTTTTGCCAGTCAATTCGTTCTTGTTCCCGGCTAATATTTGGTGAAAAAGTAGCCGCTTCTTCCACTTGTGGAATAGGCGTGATTTCGCCAGCAATTAGCCTAGGTAACGTTTCTAATAAAAGTTCTTTTCCTAGAACGCTTAATTTTTCAAACATGGTCCCTACATCATCTTGTTTCGTAATCGGAATTGCACGTTGCGATAAAATCGCGCCAGCATCCATTTTTTTCACCATTTCCATAATCGTGACGCCTGTTTCTTTTTCTCCTTCAATAATCGCGTAATGTACAGGTGCGCCGCCACGATATTTTGGTAAAAGTGAAGCATGAACATTAATCGCACCTAGTTTGGGCGCTTTTAAGATTTTCTCTGGTAAAAATTGTCCAAAGGCTGCTGTCACAATTACATCTGGTGCTAAGTCAATCACTTTTTCCATTTCAGGAGAACCTGAAATTTTCTCTGGTTGTAAGACTAATAAGTTATGTTTTAAAGCTGCTTCTTTGACAGGCGTTGGGGTAATCACTTTTTTTCGGCCAACTGGTCGATCTGGTTGCGTGACAACCGCTTGAACGTCATAGCCTGCCTCGATTAAACTTTCTAAAATCGGAACAGAAAAGGCTGGTGTGCCCATAAATACAATTTTAGTCATCAAAATGTTCCTCCATATACGCTTCTAAATCTTCTGGTGCAATTTTCTCAATCATTTTGTCGATAAATAACTCGCCATTCAAATGATCAATTTCGTGTTGAAAAGCTCGAGCTAAATAGCCGTAAGCCGTAACTTCCATTTCTTCACCTTCACGGTCAAAATAACGGACAGTCACTTCATCTGCTCGTTCAACGGTTCCATATGTTTCTGGAATACTTAAACAGCCTTCCACATCAATACTGGTTCCTTTTTTTTCAATAATCACAGGATTAATTAGTTCAAAACGACCAGATTCTTCATCGATTTCAATCACTGCCATTTGCAAATTTTTACCAATTTGCGGGGCTGCTAAGCCAATCCCATCATGGGCCAGCATTGTTTCATACATATCCTCTAGTAACTGCACAATTTCATCGGTAATAATCGTCACAGGTTGAGCCTTCATTTTTAAGTGTTCGTTCGGGTGAATCACAACTGGATAGCGCATAAGTGCTCCTTTCAAAGCTGTATTTTTTAAATAAAATTCATGGGTTCTGCATCAATAGAAAGTTTTAAACCACGAGCCGTTGCTCGTTGTGTATCGGTTAAAATTTCTTTCAATAATGGTTGAAGCATTGGTTCTTGCTTATACTTGATAATCACTTGATAAAAGTAACGATTATTGACACGCATGATTGCGTTGGGCGTTGGTCCCAACAAAATGGCTTGCGGTGATAAACCTTGTTTTAATTTCGTCGCAATTTGAAACATTTGTTTCGCTGCTTCATTTTCTTCAGGATGGCTAGCCGTAATTTGGACCGTAAAATAGTACGGCGGATAATCCCCACGATGACGAATATACATTTCTTTTGTATAAAAATCTTCATAATCTTGGGCTTTTGCCAATTGTATCGCATAATGCTCGGGGTTAAAAGATTGAATGATGACTTCCCCAGGTTTTTCAGCGCGACCAGCTCGGCCGCTGACCTGTGTCAATAATTGGAAGGTCCGTTCACTGGAACGAAAATCGGGTAAATTCAAGGCAGTATCAGCATTTAACACACCGACTAACGTCACATTTGGAAAATCCAGTCCTTTGGCAATCATTTGTGTGCCTAATAAGATATCCGCTTGTCCTTCACCAAACGTTCGCAAAATCTTTTCATGCGCACCTTTGCGACGGGTCGTATCAACATCCATTCGGAGAATACGACTGTCTGGTAATAATGTTTGTAATTCTTCTTCTACTTTTTGTGTGCCTGTTCCGTAGTAGCGAATTTTATCTTGGCCACAGTTGGGACAGCGATAAGGAATCCGTTCTTCATGCCCACAATAATGACATTTCATTGTTTTGCTATCCATATGCAAAGTTAAGGAAATATCACAATTCGGACACGGTAACACATAGCCGCAATCGCGACACATCACAAATGACGAATAGCCACGGCGATTAAGTAGGAGAACACTTTGTTCGTTTTTCTCTAAACGTTCTTGGAGTTTTTCTTGCAACGACATGGAAAAAGAAGAGACATTGCCATTTTCTACTTCTTGCCGCATATCCACTACATCAATCGTGGGCAAGGTTGCCGCTTGATTGGCACGCTGTGTTAATCGTAACCGCTGATAAACATTTTTTTGTGCACGAGCGCGTGATTCTAAGGACGGCGTGGCACTGCCTAAAACAACAGGGCAATGATGGTACTCCGAACGCCAAATCGCTAAATCTCTCGCGTGGTAGCGGGGGGTTTCTTCTTGTTTATAACTTGCCTCGTGTTCTTCATCAATAATGATCACACCGATGTTTTCGATTGGCGCAAAAATGGCAGAACGCGCACCAACCACAACTTCCGCTTCTCCTCGTTCAATCTTCCGCCACTCATCGTATTTTTCACCTTGCGATAAGCCACTGTGCATTACAGCAACATGTTCGCCAAAGCGACTTTTAAAGCGTTGCACCATTTGCGGAGTTAAAGAAATTTCAGGGACAAGCATAATGGCTGTTTTGCCTTGGTTAAGAACTTCTGCAATGACCTGTAGATAAACTTCTGTTTTCCCACTTCCTGTAATACCTTCCAATAAGTAGGTTTGACTTTGCTGTTCTTGGACCGATTGTAAGATTGTTTCCACAGCCACCTGTTGTTCTGCATTCAAAGATAACGCAGTCGTTTTTTCAAACGTCTGATTGGCAAACGGATCACGATACGCTTCTTTTTCAATGAACGTTAACCAGCCGTTTTTGGCCGCTTCATTTAAAAGCGTGGTACTAAAACCTAATTCTTTCATTTCCTTCACGGCG
The DNA here is from genome assembly GCF_051712285.1 of Enterococcus sp. DIV1337a. Classification (NCBI taxonomy): domain Bacteria; kingdom Bacillati; phylum Bacillota; class Bacilli; order Lactobacillales; family Enterococcaceae; genus Enterococcus; species Enterococcus sp. DIV1337a. The sequence goes on from NZ_JBIOOP010000001.1 coordinate 2,362,903, forward strand.
GTGACTTTTTCAGTGCCCAAGCGTTGTAAATAGTAAAGAAGTTGCTCCTTCTTCTTAGCTCCCTTGCGTAAACCCAAACGAATTTCCTCTAATTGTTCAAATTCCTTAGCAGCTTGAATAAAGCGGACCATTTTGACTTTATTTCTCGTCGTGACTTCGTAGCGAATATCGACTTTTTGCTGTTTGCGCAACGCCATTAGTTGAGGTAAAAGTCCACGTTCTTGGGCTTGATCCCACGAAATTTCCTCTAAACCATAAAATAACTGATCTTGTAATTCTTCAGAAAGCTCATCAGTTAAATAAATATATTTTTGGTAATCGGCACGCATTACGCTAGGCAACATAGTTTGCAAACAAGTGATTTTAAAGGCAAACGTTTTTTCCTTCATATAATCAGCTAAAGCCAACATTTCTGTATTTAAGACAGGTTTTAAGTCCAATACCGCCACTAGTTCTTTCAACTGAACGTTGGTTTCGTCAAGAACCGTTTTAGCCATTGGTTCAATGGCTAAAACAAACCCTTGTACATGTCGATTACCATTACCAAAAGGCACTTCTACACGCATGCCGACAGCCAATTGCTCATTTAAATTTTCAGGAACTAAATAAGTGAATGGTTGATCGGTTTGCATCGTTGGTACATCCACAATAACTTTGGCTACTTTTTGCATGGTGCGTCCTCCTTTTTATGTAAATTCTCTTTGCCTATTGTACTAAAGATTGACTGATTTGTCTTGTGTGTCTCGTTGGCACCTTTCAGAATAAACGAAGAGAAAGCCTCTGAAATAGACAGACGGCTTTCTCCATTCGTTGACAATCATTCAATTAATTTTTTTCGTCACGTAAACGGTTTTCTAATTCTTTTTGTTCTTGTTCACGTTGGCGTTTGCGTTCTTCACGTTCAATGCGTAGACGTTCGCGTTTTTCTTCAGGATTTGGATCGCTGATCACTGTTCCTGCTTCGATTTCTTCTAACGCACGACCTACACTTTTTACAGAATCAAAGGATTCAACGGTTGGTTGAACGCCTTCATCTAATTCATGCGCACGTTTGCTTGCTAAAATAACCAAAGAATATTTTGAAGGGACTTCTTTTAATAATGAGTCAATTGACGGTTTTAACATCATAAGGCTACATCTCCTCTAACATTTTAATATATTTTCCAATTACACGGTCAACACGGAAGTGCTCACTCGCGATAATGTCTTTAATTCGTTGCACGGCTAAAGGAACTTCATCATTCACTACCGCATAATCATACAGCGCCATCATTTCGATTTCTTCTCTGGCCACAGCCATTCGTTCTTCAATCACAGACATTTCGTCTGTTCCGCGGCCAATAATTCTTGATTTTAATTCCGCTAAATCGGGGGGTGTCAAAAAGATAAATACGCCATCAGGCACTTTGTCTTTGACTTGTTTAGCCCCTTGGACTTCGATTTCTAAAAAGACGTCTTTGCCTTCATCTAGCGTCTGGTTAACATACGTTAATGGTGTCCCATAATAGTTACCAACATATTCCGCATATTCCAACATTTCACCAGCTTCAATCATCGCTTCAAATTCTTCTCTTGAACGGAAATAGTAATCTACTCCATCCACTTCGCCTTCTCGCTGTTTCCGAGTGGTCATTGAGATTGAATATTGAAAATCATTTTCTTCACTGTCGAAAATAGCCTTTCTTACAGTTCCTTTCCCCACTCCTGAAGGACCTGACAATACGATTAATAACCCGCGCTCTGACATAACGACTTCCTTTCAAAACATAATTTCACAGTATTAGTTCTATTTTGCACTTTTTTTCTGCAATTTTCAAGGCTTTCTTAGAGATTCACTGAAAAAATAACATTTCTTCTTTAATTTGGCTTTCATAACTTGTTCTTTTTTTAAACAAATTATCTAGAATTCCTATACAGACAGCCATTTTTTAAGTAAAATAAAGTGATGACTCCTTTAGGATGAAAAAACGTGAATAAGAAAGGACTGAGAAACATCGCACGAATTAAACCATTTACATTGTTTCTGCTAGGCTTAGTCGTCAGTTGTGGGGCATTTTTCGCCCAACCTACTGTGACTCATGCAGAAGAAGATATTACCGCGATTGCTAAAAAAATGGGGACGACCCTGAAAGCGGATGGCATTCCCAAAGCAGCCATCGTTGTTGATGCCGATTCTGGAGAAATTCTCTGGTCGCAACAACCAGATTTAGCGTGGAATCCTGCCAGTATTGCCAAAGTGATGACTATGTACTTGGCCTTTGAAGCAATGGAACAAGGAAAATTTACAATGGATACCACTGTGACTGCTACGCAAAAAGATGTCGATATTTCTAAAATATATGCCATTAGTAATAACAAAATTACGTTAGGTGTTGCTTACCCAGTCCGCGAACTATTAAAAATGATTGCTGTCCCCTCTTCTAATGTGGCGACTCTCATGTTGGCAAATTTAATTTCAGGGAACCAGCCTACTGAATTTGTTCATTTAATGAATCAAAAAGCGGCCGAATTAGGGATGACAAACACTACCTATTACAACTGCAGTGGAGCGCAAGCAAGTGCCTTTAATGGCCTGTATCAAATGCAGGGAATTGACCCAAATGGCGATAACGTCTCTACAGCTAGGGATTTAGCTTCACTAACTTATCATTTTCTGAAAAATTATCCAGAAATTTTAGAAATCACCAATAAGCCAGTGGTGAAAACAATGGTTGGTACGCCTTACGAGGAAACCTTCGAAGCGTACAATTATTCTTTGCCAGGAGCTAAGTATGGCTACCAAGGCGTGGATGGTTTAAAAACAGGCTCTAGTCCAACAGGCGGGTTTAACTATATTGCGACTGTCAAACAAGGAGATTTCCGTTTAATTGAAGTCATTTTAGGCGTTGGTAATTGGCAAAACCAAGATGGTGAATACGAACGGCATGTGGCTGGGAATGCTTTGCTAGACTATGCCTATACAACGTATGAACGCAAAAAGCTTTTAGACAAAGGACCACAAACCATTGATCACAAAAAAGTCACTTTGGCTAACGATTTATACGGTGTCGTTCCCAAAGGCAGTCAGCCTACTTTTAAATTAGTAGCAGGGCAGGTGCAAGTCGACACGCCCTTGACCTTGTTAAATAGTACTGTTCAAGCGCCAAAAGTGGCTTACCAAGAAGTTAAGCCAAAACAAACAACAGCTGAAGCTGCGGAAGAATCAAACGAACATTCTGGGGATACCACCGTTGCAGAACCGAATCATTTTATTCCCAAATCGATTGCCACAAGTGTTTTAGTCCTTTTCGGGCTGATCTTCTCAGTAATTACCCGTCAGCTTCAAAAACGTTTAGAACGTCAGAAAAAACACGGTAAAGAAAGCAGTAAAACTGCAGCCATGCGGACAATCTTTTTAAGTGCCGCAGTTCTTTCTTTCCTATGCGCCGTTGGCTTGTTTCTTTTATTCTAATTTAAAAAAAATACCACCAAGCGTGAAATGCTTGGTGGTATTTTTTATAAGCCCATATTAGAAAGCGTATTGACCACGTTCATCAATTCATCGCGACGACGAACTTGTTTGTCGACAGGGCCGTCGACTTCTTTCACGTCAATGCGAACAACAAAGTGACGATTTAAGGTTACAAACGTGTCTTCGTTAATTTGGATATTTAATTCTGTTTCAGAATAGCTTGCACAAGCATCTTGCCAGACGTCAAATGGTTCTCTGTCTGAAGCGACTTCTGTTTTTACCACAGAACGACCACTTAATTCTTGAAAGGTTACATCATAAAATTTAGTCATTGCTTTCACCTCTGTCATTTATTCGTTACTTCTATATTATAGCGTTTTCTGGAAAAACACGAAACCATTTTCTCTATTCGACATTTTGAATTTGTTCCCGAATCTTTTCTAAGGTTGTTTTCATTTGAACGACACTATTTTTTATTTCAATTGGACTTGATTTCGAACCAATCGTATTGACTTCACGGTTCATTTCTTGAATTAAGAAGTCTAGTTCTCGTCCCACTGGTTCTGTTTCATCAAGCAACTGATGCAATTTATCAATATGGATATCCAAACGATCCAATTCTTCATGAATATCGCCTTTTTCCAATAAAATGGCCATTTCTGTTAATAAGCGTGTTTCATCCACTTGGCTACCTAACCATTCGTTTAATTTCGCTTCAAAACGCTGACGGTATTCCTGTTCAAAAACGCCCACAAACGCTTGTAGCTCTTGAATTGATTGGGTCAACACTGCTACATAGTCAAACAGGACTTGTTTAATTTGCGTTCCTTCTTGCACCCGACTTTGGTCAAGACTAGCGATGGCTGCTTCAAATACTTGAACAAGAAATGGTTCAAATGTCTGATCAACGATTTCCGCTTCCACTATTTCGACAAAATCATTTTGCTTTAATAAATGGTTGACCGTGATCCCTGCATCAAACGTTGCTTCCGGATAGTTTTTCTTTAAATGTTGATCCACCGATGTTAACAATTGATCAATTAAGTCCCACTGCACCCGCACTTCTTTTTGATTGTTGCCGATTTTTTGGAGATTTACATAGACTTCCACACGTCCACGTTTTAACGTGCGTTTGATTACTTGCCGAATCGCCAGTTCATAGGCATTCAGTTCCTTGGGCATACGCAACTGAATATCTAAAAATCGCTGGTTGACACTTTTGATTTCGACATCTAGTTGATAATTTTCATTTTGAATGGTCTTTTTTCCAAATCCAGTCATACTTTTCATTGACAGGGTGCTCCTTTTACATGGATTTAATTGTTTTGCTTAATTCAGCAAATTCTTCGTTGGTTAAGGTGATGCCTTTACCCATTTTTTCGTGATCAGGGGCCCATTCACGCAAATCAAATTTTGGTGGACGACCATTCCAACTAATTAAATTTAATTCTTTACGCCAGCCACGGGCATTCTCAGATAACACAGCGACTTCTTCTAAAATTTCATATGAAAATTCTTCTTTCATAACATTCACTCCTTGTTAGTATTCCTTAGGTTATTGTACCATCTTTTCCTCGACACTTAAAATACACATCTCTTTTCTATCACCCTGTCTATATAAACATACGCAACTTTTTCAAAAAATCAGTAAAAAAAAGCGGCGACTGCTCGTTTCAATGGTGTCAGTCACCGCTTCTCTGTTTATTCTTTTTCTGTATAAAGATCCACCACTTCAAAACTTTGGCAAACTAACAACATGTCGGGATAAAATTGTAGCTGATAGGGGGCCAGTTCTTCTTTAAAGAACCGCGCATGCTCTTCATACCAATAATCCAACGTCAAATCTCCTTCACCTTCCGCTTGCGCAAAAGATTCTGAGACCTTGTTCATGGGCATAATTTCAACTTTGGTTGTTCGAATAATAGCCAGCGGTTGAGACTGACCATCTAAAATTATGTCGTATTGACCAGCTTTAGGGAGTTGTTCTTCTTCCATCTTATAAATATCTAAAGAAGAACATGTCGCTGTCTTACGACCAGAAACAACCAATTGACCCAAACGATTACCCATCTCAGAAGAGCCATCACCAAACATCCACACATCGGGCATCAACATATCTAATTCATGTTTATCTAAAAAGTTTTGCCAGAACACTTCTACATTTTTTAACATCCTTTGCTCTCCTTTTTATTTTTACTTCACGCAACCTTCTTTCACTAATTATACATAACTGATTGCTTTTCTCCTATACTATTTTTACAAAATGAAAACTAAAATAATGTCAGTAACGTTTGGCCATAAAAAATGGGCTAAGTAACAAAACTTAGCCCATTTTTTATTTTGACTGTCGTTCTTTGATTTTCGTGAGTAAAGTTTGAACATGCTGGCGTGCTGAAGCTTCATCTTCTTGAAGCATCTTTTCCGATAAAATAAAGGAGCCGCCCACTGCTAACACTTCTTTCGCTTCCACATACTCTATAAAGTTTGTTTCATCAATCCCGCCAGTTGGTAAAAATTGAACATCATAAAACGGGCCGCTTAAACTTTTGATAGCTTTTAACCCGCCGTAAATATCGGCTGGGAAAAATTTAACCACTCGTAAGCCATACGCCAGCGCTCGCTGAATCTCCCCAGGCGTAGCTGTTCCTGGAAAAATAGGAACCTCCTTTGCCAGACAAAAATCAATGACTTCCGGAACAATCGCTGGTGAAACAATGAACTGTGCGCCGTTCGCTACTGCCTCTTGGGCTTCTTTCAAGGTTCTAACAGTTCCTGCGCCCACAATTAAATTCCCTGAAGCAGCAAGTTGTTTGATGGCAGGCAAGGCCAGCTGACTCCGAAAAGTGACTTCAATAAACGGTAATTCGTTTTCTACTAAGACTGATTCTACTTGTGGCAAATAGCGTAAATCTGTTGCAGTGTATAGTGGTAAAAGTTTACATGTCGCTAATTGTTGATACAGTTGATTTTTTTCAACTTTTGTTTCCATTCTGTCACTTCCTATTTTGTTTGGCTTTGGTTGCTTCGTACAGTCCTTGAATATAGGTCAACCCCATTGCTCGATCGTATAAACCATAACCAGGCATCGCTGTTTCCTCCCAAATTGCCCGCCCATGGTCAGGGCGGATAACGCCTTCATACCCTACGTCTACCAGTGCTTGCATTAATTCCGCCATATCTAACGAACCAGCGACACTAGGATGCGCCGTTTCTTCAAAACGATGCTCGCCTAAATATTTCACATTGCGGAAATGAACAAAATTAATTCTGTGACCTATTTCACGAATCATAGTAGGCAAATCATTCATCGGGTCCGCACCGAGGGAACCTGTACAAAATGTAAGCCCATTTGCTGGTGAGTCCACTAAGGAAAGGATCCGTTTCAAATCCGCTAAATTTTTGGTGATTCTTGGCAAACCAAAAATTTCCCAAGGCGGATCATCGGGGTGAATCCCCATTTTGATATTTTCTTCTTCACAGACAGGAATCACACGTTCTAAAAAGTACCGCAAATTTTCGACCAAATCTTCTTCCGTTACGCCAGCATACATGGCTTTCAATTCTTGAAATTGTTGCAAACGCTCCTCTTCCCAACCTGGTAACCGGAAGCCTTTTGACTGACTGTGAATTAATTGATACATGTCTTCTGGCTGCATATTCTCTACCACAGCTTGATCAAATAACAACGATAAGCTGCCATCTTCATTCTCATACGCCAAGTCCGTTTTAGCCCAACCAAAAATAGGCTTGAAACTGTAGCACACTAAGTAAATTCCGCATTTCCCCAAGTTACGCAACGTTTGGCGGTAATTATCAATATAGTGGTCTCGTTGATCCGTCCCCGCTTTAATGGCATCGTGAATAGCGACACTTTCAATTCCTAAAAGTGCCAATCCTTCTTGTTCCACCGATTGTTTAAGTGCCTGAATTTCAGCTACTGTCCAAACATCGCCTGGTAGTTTATTTAACAAGGTACCGACAACGCCAGTAATTCCCGGAATCTGTCGAATGTGTTTTAACGGAATGGCATCGCCTGCCGCTCCGTACCATCTAAATCCCCATTTCATTGCTTTCACCCTTTACTACATTCTTAAAAATCATCGTCCTCATCCTCTTCATCCTCAAATGAAGTCATAGAAATATCCCATGCTTGCACACTTTCTTTGCCTTGCGCAACAATCGCTTGCGCCGCTTCAGCAATCGGTGTGCCCAATAATTGATGGTTTATCGCTTCTAAGACCATTGGTAAGTTGGCGCCACTCACCACAAAGATTTTCTTTTGTAGTGCTGGTTCGAGTTCGTTAATCACCAAAACTGCCTGATTGTAAGGACTCGCACTTAATAAGTCAACCATGACCAACACGCCATCCCCTTGTTGGACATTTTCAATCGCTGTTTTAATTTGTCCACCTAGTGCTTGGACATCGTCTCCACTATTTAGATTAACGGTTTCGATATTTTCGGTTGTGCCCATAATCACGGTAGCTGCGTCTTTCGCACCGTCACTTAGTGCACCATGTGTAGCAATCACAATCCCTAACATAAAAGTTCCTCCTTCAATTCAGCGGCTTGAGTCATTACTTCAAACAGTCATGCAATGACTCAAGCGACTGGCCTTTTTTATAAATTAAATTTGCCTAAAACCTCTTTTAAACTAGTTTTTGGTGCAGAAGGCGTTGCTTGGAAATAAATATCTTCTACGCCATACACCTCATGTAGTTCTTTTAATTTTTCAGCATCTTCTTTGTTTAAATAAACAGATTTGGTTACTAATAAATCTTTTTCTGGATTCTTCTGTGCAATACCGCCGATGTTTAACTCCTTCATAGGGACTCCGTGTTTTACTAAGTCATAAATTACAGAGACGGTTTTAGCGATTAAAATACAGTTGTACTCTTTGAATTGGTATTCATCCCAATAAAATTTGGCTTTTTCCGGCGTAATGACAATGGTTTTTTGTCCTGTCCGACTGCCTGCACTTTTGTATAAATCACGCATAAATTTATCCTTTGCCACCACTTCATCGACAACGAAAATGGAATTAACGCCACTTTTTTGGGACAAGGTCACCATCACTTGTCCATGAATTAATCGTTCATCTACTCTTGCTAAATTTACTACGCCCATCTGATTCACGTCCTTTTCTTTTTATAAAATACCGACTGTTGCTAAGACAATTAAAATACCTGTTAACCACAATAATGCTTGCGTAACTTTCAAGCCTTTTTTCGTATAGAACCAATACACACCCATTACGACTGCTAGCGGTAAGAGTCCTGGGACAATCTGATCAAGAATATCTTGGACCACAAACTCACGGCCAGAAAGTTTAAATTGAAGGGTTGAAGAAACTTTTACATAATTACCAGCTAAAATTCCCATCATGAACAACCCTAAAACAGATAACATTTCAATGGCTTTTTGAATCCCCGCACTTTGCATTAAGCCTGTAGCATTCCGCCCCATTTTGAAGGATTGTCTCGCAAAGAACACACCTAACAGTACTTGATAAAGGGCAAACGCGACAAAGGGGAAAATCGCACCTAATGCGCTACCTTGTTGCGCCCACGGCACCGCAATCGCAATAAAAATATATTGAACCGTGCCTGAGTCAATCGCATCACCAATCCCAGCTAACGCGCCCATCAAGCCAGCTTTGGTGTTATACATTAAATCATCTTGCATCATGATTTCGCTGCCTTCATGTTCTTCTTTGGCCCGCTCTTGTTCCATGGAAGCCATCAACCCAGTAATGACCCCGCCGCCCCAACTTAATTGCGTATTGAAAAACAGCAGTTGACGCATATAAGCGGCTTTTAATTGTTCATCGTCTTTATATAATTTCTTTAAAAGTGGCATCATTGCGTACAATAACGAAGGCGCCAAGTAACGTTCAAAGGAATGGGGAATTTCATTGGCAAAATGCCAACGGAGATAGGCTTTTGTAACATCTTTATTGGTAATTTCTTCTGGTGCTAAATTCGTTGTTTTCGGCACGACTTTTTCTGTTGTTTCCGTCATTTCAGTTCCTCCTTTTTCTTTTAAAACCCGTCATCGTAATCGTCATCATCATCATCATCAAAATCAATGGTGGCACTGGCGGAACCAGCACTTTCTGCTACAGGTTTGCCTTTTTGGACTTGCACAAAAATTAACGCAATAATTACGCCAAAGATGGCATACGTTACCATGGTAATTTCCAACGACTTAAAGACGATACTCATGAAGTATGCAAGGAAAAAGAAAACCAAGAAATCTTTTCGACCAATGACATAGACCGTTGTCGCAATCCCAATTGCGGCTAAACCACCACCGACTACTTCTAACACGTGAATCACAACGGTTCCTTCTAATGCTTTAATAATATCGGCAATGACTGGTGCCCCTAGATAAAGAGCAAAAAAGACTAATGGAACGAATAAAATAAATGAGGCAATCGTTGGATACCAGATAATTGAGCGGGCAATTTTTTTAGAATTTAGTTCAGCTACCGCACGATCGGTATACTTCCCTAAAAACGTGTTAATAAAGAAACGGAATTGATATAAATAACTTCCTAAAAGACCGACAGGAACCGCTACGGCGATAGCCGCTTCTGGTTTCAAATTCCCTAGCAACGCAACTGGTACAGCAATCGCTGCCGCAATTGATGGTTCTGCTGGCATAGAGCCACCTGGTGAAAAAACACCCATGTAAATCATTTGTAATGCTGCAGTGACAATCATCGCTTTCGGGACATCGCCCATCACTAAACCTGCTACTAACCCTGTCATTAAGGGCGAGAAACGCAACGTTAACGTTGCTCCTCCTCCGAGCCATCTGGACATAATTGCTGCCACCCAAAGCGCCATTATCAAACTTTGTAAAACACTTAACGTTTCCATAGTTCCTCCTTCTTATCCTTGGTTTTGGATATACTTTTCTAGCTCTTCAATCCCTTGACGTAAACGTTCTTCCGAAATCTCAATAGGAATTAAATGAACCTTTTCTTTTGAATCAATAAATTGAACCATTGCATCGAGTACTGCTTCTTCTGGGTAAAGGCCCATTTGTCGTAACGACATGGGCAAGTTTAGCTCTTGATAAAAGGGGATTAATGCGTCTATGATGGCCCACCTTTTTTCCAATGCTAATTGATAGAAGATGCCGTAAGCTACTTTTTCGCCGTGTAAATAGTCATGACTTTTGGGTAAAAATTTACTCATAGCATCATGCATGGCGTGTGCTGCTGCATTGCGGGCGTATTTGTCGCCGAAGCCGCCGACTAATCCGGAAACAGCGAAAACAATTTCTGAAAGATGGACAAATTCAGGGGTGAGTTTGCCCTCGTCCATCGCTGCTAAGGCTGCTTTCGAGTCCCGCATAATCGCTTCTTGCGAAAGCTTAGCGGTCGCTCCCGCTAATTGTAAAAAGGGTTCCCCTTGCAAATGGGCTTGGCGTAAAATGGTCTCTGATTCATACCATTTCGCTAACGTATCAGCTAAACCAGCGACAAAATAATCACGGGGCGCATCAAGAAGCAACTTAGGATCGGTGATTAAAAACGCAGCTTGGCGAAAGAAATGTTCCGTTTTGCCTACGGCCGCGCCATTTTCTTGATACATCACAGCTAACGGTGTCCACGGCGCACAGTTACTAGCCAAAGTGGGGACCAAGCCAAAATTCAGATTGTTTAAATGGGCGCTGTAGCCCACTAAATCGGCTAACTTACCGCCGCCGACTCCCAGAAGAAAGTCAATCTGGTGTTCCTTTATTAGCTGTGAAATTTGCTTGGCGCCAAAATAACTACATTCTCCTGTGTAAGTGTGATAGAAAAATTGATACTCTGGATCTGTCAAGAATGACAAAAATGGCTGAGCTTTTTCAAAGGATACGGTGCCATGCACCACCAAAATTCGTTGGGCGTGATACTCCTTGAAAAGTGACGGCACAGAAGTTAAGGCGCCTTCGTGGTAACGATAAAATTGCGGTCCAACTTTCACTTTTAAATCAGTTAACATGCTCCTCCTCCTTCTTAACTAACATAACGACTGACTTCTTGCACTGCCCGTTGAGGTAAAATACCTTGCACCACGTCTTCCACATCTTGCACGCATTTTTCTCCCATCGCTTGTAAGCATTCCATGGTATAAGCGGAGGTGTGCGGCGTCATTACTACATTTTCAAACGCAAGATAAGGATGATTTTTCCGACCTGGTTCCTCTTCTAAAACATCTGTCCCAAGCCCAGCAATTTTGCCCGATTGCAAGCCGGCAATCATGGCTTCTTCATCAATCAAGGCGCCTCGTGCGCTATTGGAAAGATAGACGCCATCTTTCATCTTGGCAATTTCCGCCGAGCCAATCATGTGATAACTTTCTTCAGTTAAATTGGCACATAAACAAATGATGTCTGCCGAGGCTAGCAACGTATCCAAGTCTACTTTTTTGGCTCCATAACTTTGCAGATAAGTGGCGGATTTATAGGGATCATACGCCAATACATCACAGCGAAATCCGTTTCGTAACGTCTCAACGACACAACTTCCTGTGTTCCCAACACCAATGACACCCACAGTTTTGTTAAATAACGTCCGACCGACAAAATTCGCTCGTTTTTCCCATTGATCCGCTTTAACGCTGGCATCTGCAGCCACGGTTTGCCGTAAAACAGCTAGTAAATTTGTGACATTGTTTTCCGCCACGGCATCTCGTTCTACTAAAGCTGGGATGATGGAAACAATTGTCTCGTGCTGTTTTGCAGCGTCTAAATCGATGTTGTTATACCCAATGCCATGGCGAGAAATCAGCAGCAATTCATCTTTATGTTCAAAAAACTCTTTCGTGAAAAATGGCGTCACGCTAGCAATAATAATCGTATATCCTTGTAAACATTCCGCTAACTCTTTGCCACCAATTTCACTGTCTACTGTAAAATGCTTCACGGTGCCTATCTTTTCTAAGCGCGTCAAGTGTTCAGGAAAAATTTGACCAAAACTACTGGAATTCACTATGGCAATTTTTTGTTTTTTTAACATGACTAAACTCCTTTACTGACTTTTTACGACTTCATGCCCACCAAATCCTTGTCGCAAAGAAGCGACCACTTTGTTTGAAAAATGATTTGCTAGCATACTTTCATTTCGAGTAAATAAGGACAACGCCGTAGTTGGGACGGGCATCTCCAAACGCAATGCTTCTTCAATCATCCATTTGGCTTCGCCATTTGCTGCAACTTTCCCTTCTAGATTGGCTAACGTAGGATTTTTCGCAAAAACCTCTTTCGCTAAGCCCATCAAGCGAGCTTCAATAATCGAGCCGTGATTCCACACATCGGCTACTTTCTCCAACGCAAAATCATATTCAGCAGCTTCTAATAAATTGAATCCTTCGCCCATGGCTTGCATCATGACGTACTCGATCCCGTTATGCACCATTTTCAAATAGTGACCAGCTCCTGATTTTCCAGCATAAAGATACCCTTGTTCACAAGCTAAATCTTCAAAAAACGGGGTTAACACTTTGACAGCTTCAGGCGCTCCGCCAACCATTAAACAGGCTCCTTCCCGCGCTCCTTTGATGCCACCAGAAGTACCACAATCAATAAAATAAATTCCTTTTTCCTTGGCAAACTGAGCATTTGCGACACTATCATGAAAATTTGAATTGCCACTATCCACAATGATATCCTCTGGTGCTAATTGCTCTACCAATTCTGCCACTAATTGATTGGTAATCTGACCAGCGGGGGTACTTAAAAAAATCACCTTCCTTTTGTTAAGCGCTTTCAATAATTCTGACAACGAATCTACAACGGAAAGCCCCTGTTCTCTAGCAGTCGCTCTTGCTTCCTTTGTTACATCAAAGCCAATAATGGGCCAGCCTTGCTCGTGAACATTTAACGCCATGTTCAAACCCATTTTCCCAAGTCCAATAAAGCCAATGTCCATTTTTCTTTCACCTGCCTCTTTTGATACTTCAATCATAAAGGATAAAAAAAATAATGTAAACGATTACACTAATTAAAAAATATTTTTTATTTTTTAGCAAAAATCTTGCCTAATCAAAAGGTAAAACGTTTTTATTTTTAAGGAGCTTTCATGCAAAAAACGCAAGTAAATCTCTTGGTATCACGTTCTTTTTATAGACGACTTTCTTTAATTGAGAGAAGGATTTTCAAGCCGCCCTCAATTTTCAGAAAAAAGATTATTTATTTTTTTTGGCTTTTTTTAAAGAATTTCTTTTTTGTGGGAAAAAGAGAAATTGTATTTGTCCTCTTTTTCCACTATAATCAGTCTATACCAACAATGAAAAGGCATTCATTCTGTTTTAAAAAAATAAGATTGGAGGAACGTGTTAATGAAAAACCACTATTTGGATCAACGGATTCGGATCAAAAAACCGAATTTGAGCCTCACAGAAAAGAAAATTTCCGATTACTTTGTTCATTCTGAATCATTATTGACACAAATGACGTTAGAAAGTCTGGCCAACGAAATTGGCGTCTCCCAATCTTCCGTGTATCAATTTGTAAAAAAGATTGGCTATTCTGGGTTCCAAGAATTTAAAATTGATATCGCCAGAAATTCTAATTATCAGCCGACTTTTCAAAACGTCAATAGCGTGAATGGCGCCGATGATATTTCACCAGATGATGATAGTATTACGATTGCTAAAAAAGTCTTACAAGCCAATATTTATTCCCTCAGCAACGCCACACAGTTCTTAACAAAAGAGTTGTTAGATAACGTGTTGGCTTTGATGTACTCTGCCAAAACGCTTCATTTTTTTGGGCAAGGTGGCTCTTCGATTGTGGCTTTTGATAGTTTCCATAAATTCATTCGGACCAACTATCGGTGCAACTACATTTTTGATTACCACATGCAGTTAAGTTTTGTCACAAAATTAACCAGTGAAGATTGCGTGTTTATTTTTTCCCATTCAGGCAAAACCAAAGAATCAATCAACCTAGCACGACAAGTTAAAAAAACCAACGCAAAAATGATTACGTTAACCGGCAACAGCGGCTCAGAATTGGCAGGCTTGTCCGATGAAGCAATTATTGTCGTCACCGAAGAAGGTTTGTTTCGTGCGGAATCCTTGGCTTCACGGATTAGTTACTTAACGGTAATGGATATTTTATATACAAATACGATGTATCACAATTTTGATCAAAATGCCGATTCCTTGAAAAAAATCCGTGATAACATTAGCACGACTAAGACCGATCCACATTATTTGTCGTAAAGATCTGAATGGTGCTTCTTTTTGTAATATGGGGCCTCGCAAATTGGCTTGACACCGTGAATCTACATTTTATGAAGCAAGTGAACTCCCATGGAGGTATTTAAAAAGCGACCAATTTTTTGGTCGCTTTTTATCTTGTGGGTAAAAATAAGTTAGAAAAAAGAACTTACATGACTACTTTCATAGCCTTAAATTTTAAGATAAACAACAGTTCCCTATTTATGGAACAATAGATGACATGTATAATTAATCAATGTATTCAAGCCTTTGAGAGTGTTAAACAGTATCAACTCCACAAAGCTCCGTTTTCATTAGTCTCTAGGTATTAAATTAACTATTGTAATTTTTCTCTTTCTTCCCAAATCTTCCTTCTTCGAATCGCTTCTTCAGAATAACTAGGTACAAATTGATCACCCTTTAATTCATATCCTAAAGACTCCAAAAGAATCATCGCATACTCCTGAGAAATATTCAAATTGATTGCTAATTCGTTAAGTTCCCAGTTCCCTTTATTTATAATAAACTCCCTTAGTTGCCTTGAAGATCGTATTCCTTGTTTATTTACCCAATATTCAGCTATTTTTTGAATATCTTTATATTTTAATTTATACTGTAAATTCTTCAAGTTATCTTTTACATAATCAACCGCTAATGCTAAAAAAACTTGAAACATTATGTTACTAAGATTGTTTATTATTACTTCAAGAAAAGAGCCTGACCCTGCCGCTGCCCCCATACCTTTTGGTACATATATATATGACAGAAATATCGTTTCTTATATGTCCTTTTTCCTTCAAATTCTTTAATTCTTTTAGCTTCCAATTATGTTTGACGTTATCAAAAATATCAAGAAATATCACTTCATTTTTTTCGTTAAAATAATAGTTAAGCATACTATCATAAAGATTTTGTCCTTTTATTGGATTAAGAGAAAGATAAACAAATTGGTTGATTATCTTTCCTTTAAAATTACTCATTTTATGTTCAGTACACCTCTTAGCTATATCTCTAGCTATATCTGTTATTGAATCATCATCATCCAGCTCCTTTGTTACTGTATAAAAATCATCCAGACTAAAATTTTTTAGATCAATATCTGGGGCATCGATATAAATAAATGTCATTTCCATGAATACAACTTCTCCTTTACCATATTTATTTACTTGATTCCTTTTTACAATTATCTTACATGTTAATTTTACTATTAAAAATACTGTTACACAAAATTTTATATAAAAAAGAATTAGAGTTATTACATAAGCATAAGCTATTGCAACACTTCTTTAAAAACATAAAAATTATTGCCTCTTCTGTAGGTCTCTTAACTAAATTTTTTGTACGCTACTAGTTACTTTTTTCTTTTTCTTTAGATTTCGCTAAATAAAAATTTTTCCGCTCTGCTTTATTTTGCAACTCATCAATTGGTTCAAAGAAAATACTAAAAAACGCTTGGCATAAGCCAAGCGTTTTGATTCTCTCATTACATCGAACCTTTAAAAACATCTTTATTCTTAGCAAAATAATCAACACCAGAGTAAATGGTGAAAATCAAGCAGACATATAGCATGATTTGATCTAGTGGTAGATGGAGTGCTGAAAATGGAATGTTGTTAATGAACAGCAAAATAATTGCAACCATTTGGGTAGCTGTTTTTACTTTTCCTGGCCAAGCTGCTGCCATCACTTCGCCATGTTCGACTAATAACAACCGTAAACCAGTTACTGCCAATTCACGACAAACAATAATTGCTACAATCCAAGCGGGTACTTTGCCTTGACCAACTAAGACGATAAAAGCGGTCATCACTAGCATTTTGTCCGCTAATGGGTCCGCAAATTTTCCGAAGTTCGTCACCAAGCCTTGCGCACGGGCAATTTTGCCATCCAGCCAGTCTGTAAAACTAGCAACTGCAAAAATAATCGCGCCCACTAATTGGGTAACGGCTAACGTTGTGTCGCCAAAACTAATCGTTCCCCAGTCCATTGGTACTGATACAATAATAATAAAAATCGGAATCATAAATATTCTTAAAACAGTTAATTTATTTGGTAAGTTCACTTCAATTGCCCCTTCCTTCTCCTGTTCTATTTTACGTTATCTTGCTGGCAGTGTCACGAAAAAAAGAAAAGAATCTGGAATAATTGCCGTTTGACAGTTTATCCAGATTCTTCTTACACCATTTCTAACGATACGTAATCCCTAATGTAACATCCTTACGAATTAAAACTGGCGTTTTTTCCAGTGTTAAATCGGCGCCATCGACTTGAATGGCGACGTTATTTGAGGCGCCTAAAATCAGTGTCGCATTGGCGGCATTCGCAGGTAAAGCTGTTGTTTGGGTCTCTCCTGCTTGCAGAGTGTGTTGGTAAGTATAGTTACCATCGACCATCACGCCAATCCAGCAAGAGCCTTCAGTTCCTTTAAAGGTAATATTGATTGGACTATTCGCATCTTTAACCGTTGCAGTTACTTGATTGTTGGCATCACTCACCACAGCCACAGCTGTTTTCTTCTCTGGTTCGCTTGAAGAAGACGGCGGTGTACTACTTTGTGTGCTACTTTCTGGGGCTTGACTTGATTCTTTGGGTTTTTCCACACTGGCACTAGTTGCCGGTGTTTGAATAATCGGTTCGGCTTTTTGATCTTGCCACATAATATACAGCACCACGACCGCAATAGCTAAACCAATTAACGAAAAGGCGATGGCCGGTAAATTACGCAGTAACCAACTGGCTTGCTTTTCTTCGTCATGTAATTGCTTACGTGACCCTTCAAGCTCTTCATACACTGGCTTGGGCTCTTCGACAATTGCTGGTTCTTTGCCATCATAGATATCTACCAATTGATTGCCATCTAAGCCAACCGCACTTGCATATTGGCGGATAAACGACCGCACATAAAAGGTGCCTGGTAAGGACTCAAAATCGTTTTGTTCAATAATTTCTAAATATCTTTTTTGAATTTTTGTCATTTGTTGCAGTTCATCAATTGAGATGTTCTTCTGCAATCTTGCTTCTTTTAGTGTTTCTCCAATATTTACGCTGGCCACTCGTCCATCTTCTCCAGTCTATTTTGTTAATTTATCGATTGTCTCATCAGTCTTTTTCAATTGCCAAGGAAAACATTCCCGTCCTTTAAGAATACCACAAAAGAAGCCAACTGAGGATAACAAAATTGAAAGATTTCAAAGATTTTTCTTTTTCTTAAACAGTTGGTTTATTGCTCGGTTTCTCCTTTAGGATACATGTAGAAACGGCTCAGTCCTTCTTCACGAATAAAGGTCTCTGCTACTTGGCGGACATCTGCTAATTGAATGCTTTCAATGACTTCAATCTTATCAAACAGCGTGGTTTCGCCGAACAATGATTGTGAAAATTGGTTGGCGATATACTCTAAAGAGTTTAAGGATTGGAAGTATTTACCAATCATTTTTTTCTTCAATAAGGACAAATTTTCTTCCGTTAATTCTGGACTTGTTGTGGCAGATAATAAAATAGCTTCAATTCGTTCTGCTAAAACTTCTGGTTGCTCACTATCGCCGCCAATATCCGCAAAATGGAAACTGCGATCTAGATTAAAGTCATAACTAAAACTATCATCTAACAAGCCTTCATCATAAAGAGCCAAATAGTTTTGAGAGGTATTACCAAACAATAATTGTAACAACAAGTTCACGGTGACTTGATATTTCATTAAGTCACGACCCGTTGTTGGTACTTCGTCTAAGCCTTTCAAGCCAACAAGCACTTTTGCCCGTGTGACCGCCATTTCAATGGCGCTCTCTTTGACAATGTCAGCAGCTGTTTCTTCTGGAAAATGCCGACGAATGGGTTGGGCGGCAGGAAACTCTTTCGCCGCTTGGTTTTCACGAATGAAAGCCATTAACGCTTCAGGATCCATTTTCCCTACCACGAATAAGGTCATATTACTTGGATGATAAAACGTATTGTAGCATGTATACAAATCTTCTGCGGTAATCTCCGCAATACTTGCCACTGTACCGGCAATATCAATATGCAATGGATGTTTCGGATAAAGGTTGCCTAAAATACCAAAGAACAAGCGCCAGTTAGGATCATCTAAATACATTTGAATTTCTTGTCCGATGATGCCTTTTTCTTTTTCGACCGTTTCCTTCGTGAAATACGGCGATTGCACAAAATCAAGCAACGTTTCTAGATTTTGTGTCACTTGATCCGTCGTTGAAAACAAATAACTCGTTTTCGTAAAACTGGTAAAGGCATTCGCTGAAGCCCCTTGTTGTCCAAATTTTTGGAAGACATCGCCATCTTCTTTTTCAAACATTTTATGTTCTAAAAAGTGGGCGATTCCGTCAGGTACTTCAATCATTTCCTCTTGCCCAATTGGCACGAACGTATTGTCAATTGAACCATAATCGGTCGTAAACAAGCCATACGTTTTTTGGAAATCATTTTTCGGTAATAGGTAAACTTTTAAACCATTCGCCAGTGTTTCTGTATACAATGTTTCTTTAATTTGTGCATAGTCTTTTTTAATCATTTTCCGTTTCTCCTTCCAAAAAGAAGATTGCTTGAAGTTCCAAGCGTTTGGCTACTTCTTGGATTTCTGAAATGGTTACGGCATTGATCCGTGCAATCCATTCCTCCGCCGTCAGCATCGTCTGCGGCATTAATTGGTTCAAGTATTCTTTTTCCAGCCACGCGCCTGCATTATCTAACGCCAAGATATACTGATTTTTTAGCATTGCTTTCGTTTGTTCAATTTCTAATTCGCTAATCTTACCTAAGCGAATATTTTCCAATTCTGTCGAAATCAAACGCAAGACCTGATTCCGATTTTTTCCATCGATTCCTGTTTGGACCGTCATCAAGCCACGGAAGGTATCGATACTACTAGAAGCATAATACGCTAAATGTTCTTTTTCACGGACATTCATAAATAATTTAGAATGCGGGAAACCGCCAAAAATCCCATTAAACACTTGCAACGCAAAATAATAGCTATCGCCATAATAAATATCCGTATTGTAAGCTAAGTTTAATTTCGATTGGGCTAACACCTCACGCTCGGTCCGTTCTTCAATCACATTGCGAATTGGTTGATTGTAGAAAATCGCAGCTTTGCCTTCTTCACGAGGCGTAAACGGTAATTGCTTGAATAATGGCACTAACTCCGCCTCATTGACATCGCCTAAGACAAAAATATCCACTTGATCTTCCGCAAGCATTTTTTGATAATACGCCGCTAATGATGCCGCTGTTTCCTCAGCTAACGCCGCAACGGTCCCGAAACTAGGGATTTTTTGATCCTCCGATTGATTAAAATAAACACTTTGAAGCGCCAATGAGGCATAGGTTTGCTTATCCTCCACAATACTTTCCAAGTACGCTTTCAAGTTCTCTTTCTCCCGTTGGAAGGTTTCCGCTTCAAATTGGCCCGCTTGAATATTGGGGGCAAAAATAATTTCCTTCAAAAAGTCCACCGCTTCGGCCAGAACCTGACTATCCTGTAAATAATGATCATTGACAATGTTCATAGAAATATTAAACCAATGTTGATTGCCTTTTTTGGAAACGCCAATCCCAAAGCTGGCGCCGTAAAGTTCCGCCAAACGCTCACTTAACTTGACTTGATTCGGGTAATTTAAGCTGTTGGTTTCCATCAAACTGGACAACAGCGTTCTTTTTGTAATGGTTTCATGATTTAATCGTGTATTAAAGCGGACTAAAAGACGCACCGTTTTATATTTTTCTGTAGGAATGACGTGTAAATTCACGCCTTTAACTAATTGAACAGACATTGCCGCATCGCTCCTTCATTTGCTTCATCTTACCTAAAGAATGCTGTGAAATATATGTATCGTGTAAATTCTAAAGCATTTTTTAATGTTTTTTCCAATAGCTCCATTATAACACAGCTTCAGGTGCTTTCTGAATGATAAGAGTTTTTCAGTTCAAATTTTCAAGAAGATTCGGTATACTGTTTTTAAAGTGAGGAGGGAAACAGGAATGATTAAAGAATTTAAAGAGTTTATCATGCGCGGAAGTGTCTTAGACCTAGCCGTCGGTGTTGTCATTGGTAGTGCGTTTACGGCAATTGTGACACAAGTGGTGGAAGGCTTGATTACCCCGTTAATTAGTCTGATTTTTGTCTTGACGACTGGGAAAAAGAGCGCTGACGATGCATTGGGTGCCCTTGTCTATAAAGTCGAAGGCGTTGAATTCAATATTGGTAGCGTGATTAGTGCACTTATTACATTTTTAATTACGGCCTTCGTCCTCTTCTTGATTGTCAAAGCGGCCAACAAAATGAAAAACCGTGGCAAAAAAGAAGAAGCGGCAGAAGAAGAAGTGGTACCAACCAGCGAAGATTACTTAAAAGAAATTCGCGACTTATTAGCAGCACAAACACCGCCTGCTGAAACTGTCAAAACAGACAACACCTTCACAGAGAAATAAGCAAAAAGTCATCCTGAGAGGATGACTTTTTTGTTTTGTCTTAGAGAGAGGGTCCTGCGACGAGGTTCCAGGTGATGTTGCCGGTGTAGGCGCCTGCTGCTAGTTGAGGTGTAGGTGTGGTAATGTTCAAACTAATTTTACTCAATTCTCCTGTCCAAAGCCCTTGCCCTTTACCCGCGCCCGCATTTGCCATTAGTGATGCATCTGTACCAATAGTTATACTGGTACCTGAAAAAATTGGTGCAGATGGATCTGAAGAAAAACCGGGTCTAGACTGTTGATAGACTTTCGTTTCAGAGTTATATACAGCATACCCTCCTGTTTGAGTAAAGTTAATAGCACCTTGTAATGTATCAGTTTTACTGGTCATACTGGGAATTTGAGCAGTAACATGCCATCCTTCTTTCGTTCCTCGCACGTCACCAATACTAAAAAAACGACTATAAGTATGAGCTGGTCCAGTAGGTGAGGTATACTCCCATGCCCTAATTGGAATGGCTGATGTATCATCTGTAATTTTTTTAGTACTAAAGGTCATATCTGTAGGAATATTTAGTAAATCAAAATCGGTATTTGATTCATTTGGATCAGGATTACTTGTCCCATTGCCATTATCTTCCTGATTTTCTAAAGATCCCCCTTCAATCCCCACCGTCACCGGTGTTTTCCCTGTCGTAGTTGCCTGTGCCGAAAGAGGTGATAAACTAGCGCCAACGACCGCACTACCAACCAATAAACTTGCTAAGATTTTCTTTTTCATTCTATGTACGTCTCCTTTAACTATTATGAATTTCCAGAGAGCGCTGATCATTTCTTCGGTACTTCTGAAGCTATAGCCTTATTATACAAGAATCTGCCCTCGTCGTAATTTTAAATATTTAACAGCCATCTGTAAAAATCGATGATTCCTTTAAAAACAAGCATTTCTACTGATTTCAAGCTTTAATTTCAGCATTTTTTGATATTTACAAATGTTATTTAATGATTTTTTCGTCAAATTCGTTTAAAAAACAAGGAGAAAACGTCAAAAAGTAAGAGTTGGACCTCTACTTTTTGACGTTTTCTCCTAAAATCTTATACATTTACCGGCGGTTCTTGCGAAAAAATCGTCAATTTCCATTTAATGACAGCCGTTTTTGTATTTGTTCGTCACTAAGACTTACAATTTACGGCGACGCGCAAATTCTACAAACTTAAATTTGTTTAAGCGATGACGGGATTCCGTATAACCAAAACAGCGGGTATCTTCTAAGTTCATGATACTGCGGACCACGACGACATGATTGCCTTCGACTTCACCAATCAGCTGCTTGTCCATTTCTGTGAGCGGTTCCACGGTAATTTCTTTCTGGGCGTAACTAATCGCTAAGCCAAGGTCGTTTTCCAAATAATCAAAAATTGAATCTTCGGCACGCTGCTTCGGCAGTTCAGGGACAATCGCTTTAATTAAGTAATCAATGTCTAAAATATCGACTTCCCCTTCAATCTCCCGTTGCCGGACTAAGCGCCAAACAGGGGCCCCTTCCGTCCAACCAGTCAATTGAGCCAAGTTGCGCTCCACAGGAATTTCTTCTAAGGAAACCACATGGGTATGACTTTCAATATGTTGCGTTTGTTGTAACTCCTTGTAACTGGTCACTCCTGAAATAGGAAAATTAAATTTTTTAAAGTTTAAGACAATCGAGCCTTTGCCTTGTTTTTTCTGAATGTAGCCAGCGTTAATCAGTAAATTTAAGGCTTTCCGAATTGTTTCACGGGAAACATTGTAGGTTTCCACTAATTGATTTTCACTAGGTAATAAATCGCCCGGCTGATACTCACCTTGGACAATTTGTTGTTCTAATTCTAAAAATATGTCATGAAACTTGTTCATGCCGATCCTCCTCTACCAACAATTTCTTTTCTAAAAGCATAGCATATTCCCTCCGAAAAACCTAGAGCTGGTCAGAAAAATCCCCCGCACTTTCTGCTCTTCTTACACTACTGACTTCTACAGTCAAACCGCGGATTTATAGCCTTTTTTTCGAAACTAGCGCAGTCTGTTACAGCGCTCTTCTGGAAAACTTTTCTTAAGAATCTAGGGAAAATCCTTGTAATTCTGATTCGTTCATACTATACTGTAGTCAAACGCAACATGTCTATACAAGTTCACAAGGAGGCGCCAAACATGACCATTTTAGAATTATCATTTGCAACGAACCAACTAACGACGACTTTTTTTAACCATAAATTGGAACCGCTTCACCAAAAAACGTTCCCTTTTGAAGCCTTAACCATCGAAGAAACAGTTCCTGAATTGTGTCAATTGATTTTGGCAGAGGCTGCGCCGATTCTGGGGGGGATTGTGGCTGATTTCCCAGCGGACTTCTTTTCGCCAGAGGAAACGTTGGCGCTGGTTCCGCAAGCGGTGATTCAAGCGTTCGCAGAACAGTTGAACACGCCACTTTTAACAGCAGCTGAACAAGCGGCGGCACCGAATTTGCTGGAAGCATTTGAAGAAAAACGGCAGTATCTGGCTTGGCATTTAGATTATTATGGCTACGTACCTGGGAAAAATGAATATGCGGTGGAGTCCCTGTTAACTGTCGGCAATGGCTTTTTAGGCTTGCGCGGCACGACCCCTGAGATGACGATTTCTGATGATCATTATCCAGCGACCTACATTGCGGGGCTTTATAATACAGCGGCTTCGGAAGTTGCGGGTCAAGTAGTGGAAAATGAAGATTTCGTCAATGCTCCTGACAACCAACACATCGCTTTAAAAATTGGCGATGCCACTGACTGGTTAACGATTTCTCCAGACACGCTACAGCAATTACATCGTCAATTGAACTTGAAAACGGGATTGTTTGTCGCAGAAATGATTTTGAAAGATGCGGACAATCAGCAAATTAAATTAACGACGAAAAAAATTGCCAATATGGCGCAACCGAATGACTATCATCTGCAATATACGTTTGAGCCGTTAAACTTTTCAGCCCCGATTACTTTGAAAACCGTCACTGATGGCAGTGTCTACAACTATAACGTGGCGCGATATCGCAACTTAACGGCGAAACATTTTCAAGTGACAGAATTAAGCGCTCAGGAAAACAAAACCGTGATTGAGGTTTGTACCAAGCAATCCAACTTGACCGTCCGAGAAACGGCTTTAATAACCGGTGATTTTTTTGAAAAAGAAGCCATTACGATTCAAGAAGAAACAGAAAAAATCGCCCAAGTGGTGACAGTGATGGCGCATCAAGGAACGCGCTATACGCTAGAAAAACAAGTCTATGTGCAAGCCAGCCATGCCGAACAAAGTTGGCAGGTACCGTTTACGCCAAAGGGCTCTTTTGCGGCCGCCGCTCAGGAAAGCGCCCGCGCTTGGCAAACCCTTTGGCAACAAGCCAACATTACCGTGACAGGCGATTTGATGTCTCAAAAACTTTTACGGATTCACAGTTATCACTTGCTGGCTTCAGCTTCGCCTTTTAGTAACCAAGCGCAAGCATTGGACGTCTCGATTACCGCCCGAGGCTTGCATGGTGAAGCGTATCGTGGACATATTTTCTGGGATGAAATTTTTATTTTACCTTTTTATATTCAACATTATCCCGACACGGCGAAACAGTTGTTGTTGTATCGCTACCATCGATTAGAGAAGGCGAAGGAAAATGCGGCGGCCAGCCAGTATCGTGGCGCAATGTATCCGTGGCAATCAGGACGTGACGGGCGTGAAACCACGCAAAAACTTCACTTAAATCCGTTGAATGGACATTGGGGCGAGGATCATAGTATTTTGCAACGCCATGTGTCCCTAGCGATTGCTTACAATGCTTGGTTGTATTGGCATAGTACACAGGATCATGAATTTATGAAAAAATATGGCGGCGAAATGTTGTTAGAGATTGCTCAATTTTGGAACAGCGCCGCTACGTTAGATGAAGCAACAGGACGGTTCTTTATTGATAAAGTGATGGGACCTGATGAGTTTCACGAGGGCTATCCAGACCAAGCGGAAAGCGGCTTGAAAAACAACGCCTATACGAATTTGATGGTGGTTTGGCTATTCGAAGAATTAACCAACATCTTGGCACTTTTCTCTGAGGAAGAACAGGCACAACTTTTTGCCAAAACTCAGACCACTTCCGCTGATCTAGCCCGCATGCAACAAATTCAAAATTCACTGGAAATTGAAGTTAATTCTGACGGCATTATTGCGCAATATGAAGGGTATTTCGGTTTAAAAGAGATTGACTGGGCGGCGATGAAAGAGAAATACGGCAATATTTACCGCATGGATCGGATTTTAAAAGCTGAAGGAGAATCCCCTGATGATTACAAAGTGGCGAAACAAGCCGACACGTTAATGTTGTTCTACAACTTAGACAAAACTCGGGTGGATCAAATTTTAGAAGATTTAGGGTATCAATTGCCTGCGGATTATTTGGAAAAAAATCTTTTGTATTATCTAAAACGGACGTCTCATGGTTCGACTTTGTCACGAATTGTTCATGCCCAATTGGCAGAAATGGCGCAATTCCATGAGCTATCTTGGCAACTTTATCAAGAAGCGTTGTATTCCGATTATCGTGACATTCAAGGTGGCACGACCGCTGAAGGGATTCATACAGGGGTCATGGCTGCGACGATTCACGTTACTTTAGCGACATATGCAGGCGTTGACACGCGCCAAAACGAGTTATCAATTTGTCCAAACTTACCTGAACATTGGCAATCGCTGGCGTTCCAGTTTATTCATCAAGGCGTAACCTATCAATTTTCATTAACACAAACCAGTGTCACGATTACAGCAGATAAAGACACACAATTATTGGTTCAGGGCGCGTTGATTCCGTTAACCGCCGAACGACCAAAAGAAGTACATTATCAATAAAGGAGCGAACCACAATGACGATTGGATTTATTTTTGATTTGGATGGTGTCATTACTGACACCGCCAAATTTCATTATCAAGCTTGGAAAGCGTTGGCCGATTCGCTAGGTATCCCCATTGACGAAACCTTCAACGAAACATTAAAAGGCATTAGTCGGATGAATTCCTTGGACCGCATTTTAGCCCATGGCCACCGTGAAAATGCGTTTACTCCAGCAGAAAAAGAAGCCTTAGCTCAGCAAAAAAATGACCACTACGTTCAATTATTAGAACATTTAACAACAGAAGATGTTTTACCTGGTGTCGTGCCATTGCTACAGCAAGCCCAAGCACGTCACATTCCCTGTGCCGTGGCTTCGGCTTCAAAAAACGCGCCCCTGATTTTGGAAAAATTAGGCGTGCGCGCGTACTTCGCCACAATTGTCGATCCCGACTCGTTAAGCAAAGGCAAACCTGATCCTGAAATCTTTTTAGCCGCCGCTGACAGTATTGGCGTGCTACCGCAAAACGCCATTGGCTTTGAAGATGCACAATCAGGTATTGACGGCTTGAAAGCCGCGGGCATCTATGCCGTCGGCTTGTCGGCCAGCCAACCCTTAATCGGAGCCGACATGCAAGTCTCTGAAATGACTGAACTAAGCGTTGATACACTGCTCAATCGCTAAAGAATGACAAGAACCTTTAGCAGCAGATACCTCTTTTCATCTACATTGTATCTATAGAATGTAGATGAAAAGAGAGAGATGCGTCAACATACCTCTCTGATGTAGAGCCGTTTATGACGGTGACCGATTGTATTATTTAAAAATAACCGTGCTGGTCAAAGTTGACGGTTATTTTTCACAGCTTTTAGAATTTCACGGATTAACGATAAATTTATTCGTGCTTTTCGGGAAAATGTGCTATAATGAAAACGAAAAGAGAGATATGCGTTAACATACCTCTCTGATGTAGAGCCGTTTAAGACGGTGACCAATTTAGTTATAAAAAATAACCGTACTCGATCAAAGTTGACGGTTATTTTTTATTGTCATTTTTAAGCAATTTCACAATCAGCGCAATCAAAGCAATGGTAAACATACCAAACCCTAGGATCGTCTGAATTGTTTCATATGCTGACAAAAGGCCTCTCCTTTCTGTAAATTTTGGAAGTACGCTCATACGCACCACCTCACTTTCAGATTAGATAGCCACCGCCATAACTTCTCTACACTTAGATTATACCATGTAAAACTAAAAAATAATTAGTTTAAAATATATTTTTTTAGGAAAATGTGCTATAATAAAAACGAAAAGAGAGCTATGGGTCAACATGCCTCTCTGATGTAGAGCCGTTTAAGACGGTGACCGATTTTGTTACAAAAAATAACCGTACTCGATCAACGTTGACGGTTATTTTTTATTGTCATTTTTAACAGCTTTTTAGTTTCCAAGGACCAATACTTTACTATTAGCAACGAAGTTCACGGTCCTTTGTGCTTGTCTCCACATTCATTTTTTTTTGCTTATTGTTTAAATCCTACTAACGGAAAAATGAAATCAACGAATTTTATCCCCGCATAAAAACATAAGACAAACATCAAAATCTTAATTAAGATTTTGACAATTGGTCGTTCGATTATCTTTTTCATTTGTATACTCCTTTCCAATATTTTTTAAAGCTTCAACCTTTTTAATCTTTTTGACACCTATATTTTATCTAATTATAATAAAACTCGCAATAGAGGAAGCATCGTTTTTTCATTTCCTTTTTATTCCTTGATTAGTAGTTCAATTTGTAAACATATCATTCTGACAAAATAGAAAAGGTGGTCGTTGTAGTATCGAGACAAAATTATCTACAAAGAAAAAAACACTTCTTTATCTCCTGTTCACTTTTTTGACAGCCCTACCCAGCATAGAAGCATTAACTGGAATGAGCTTAATAGCTATAAAAAATAACGAAAAAGCCTTGATTATCTTTGATAGTGTACTATCTTTAATTATTATTATCGTGCTGTCAGTTTTCTATAAAAAAATAGTAAAGAAAAAAAAGCAAGCTATCTTTAAAAGTCTATTACTAGCTATTGGCATGTTCTTATTTTCTATTATTCTAAATTTACTTTTCTCACGCATGTCTACTCCAGAAAATCAACATTATATTAATGAAGTCCGAAATGTAGCACCTGTTTTAATGGCCCTTCATACTAGACTCTTTTCACCTATAATAGAAGAACTCCTGACTCGTGGCATTTTTATGAACTTATTTTTTATAAAAAACACCTCTCGAAGTGTCTTATGTAAAATATTTTTTTCTGGTCTTTTTTTTGGTCTTAGCCATGGACTATTACCATCAATTTCCATGCTTTTTTATTGTGGAATGGGCTGGGTTTTAGCCTCTACCTATTATTTCTGTAATAACAATCTCACGTATCCTCTTGCTATTCATTTGCTATTAAATAATTTATAATACACAAAAAAAACCGCCCACATCAGAAAAATGATGTGGGCGGTTTTTATAATTATTTATTTTTTGTTTCAAATAACGGGCTAACTGGTTTGTTTTCGTGGATACGTTTAATCGCATCTCCGATTAATTCACCAACGCTGACTTCGTCAATTTTAGCAATTTTACGATCATCAGATAGGTAAATAGAGTCTGTTACAACTAAGCGTTCAATTGCTGAATCTTCAATACGTTGTAAGGCTGGTCCTGATAAAACGGGATGTGTACAAGAAGCGTAAACGTCTTTTGCTCCGGCTTCTTTCAATGCGTTTGCGGCAAGAGAAATTGTCCCCGCTGTGTCAATCATGTCATCAATTAAGACACAGGTTTTGCCTTCCACATGACCAATGATATTCATTACTTCTGCTACGTTCGCTTTTGGACGTCGTTTGTCAATAATCGCAATTGGTGCTTTTAAGAATTCTGCCAATTTACGCGCACGCGTTACACCACCATGGTCAGGGGAAACAACAACGACGTCATCGCCTTGAATGCCGTGTTCGATGAAGTAATCGGCAATTAATGGTGCACCCATCAAATGATCCACTGGAATATCAAAGAAGCCTTGAATTTGGACCGCAT
The DNA here is from genome assembly GCF_051712285.1 of Enterococcus sp. DIV1337a. Classification (NCBI taxonomy): domain Bacteria; kingdom Bacillati; phylum Bacillota; class Bacilli; order Lactobacillales; family Enterococcaceae; genus Enterococcus; species Enterococcus sp. DIV1337a. The sequence goes on from NZ_JBIOOP010000001.1 coordinate 2,391,966, forward strand.
GTAAGTCCAATGTCAACATTCTTGTTGCGCCAGCTTTTTCAATCATGTTTGCAACAAGTTTAGCAGTGATTGGTTCCCGGGCACGTGCTTTACGGTCTTGACGTGCATATCCATAATAAGGCATAACCACGTTAATTGTTTTAGCACTCGCACGTTTTAACGCATCAATCATGATTAATAGTTCCATTAAATTATCGTTAACAGGGCTACTTGTTGATTGAATGACATAAACATGTGCACCACGAATACTTTCTTCAATATTCACTTGAATTTCGCCATCACTAAATTGTGTTACAGAGCACTTTCCTAGCTCCACACCCACAGCATCCGCAATTTTTTCTGCTAAGGGACGATTAGAGTTCAAAGAAAAGATTTTCAATCTTGGATCAAAATAATGTTTCGACATTAGAACCTCCACTTTCTATTTCAGCCAATTCGTTAAAACTGAACAATACTTTCCTTCTAAAATAATAGTAGTCCTAGCCAAATAAATCAAGAGATTTTCTGTATTTCATACAAGATATTCATCAAAAGTCACTTTCTTCTAACTATTTTATCGTATTTGTCTAAAAAATGAGGATTATTTGAATAAAGAAAGGTACTCGCCATAGCCTTCTTTTTCTAAATCTGCCACTGGCACAAATCTCAAAGCTGCCGCATTAATGCAATAACGTAAGCCGCCTTCTTGGAGCGGACCATCAGTGAAAACATGCCCTAAGTGTGAATCCGCTTCTTGACTGCGAACTTCTACGCGGTGCATACCATGACTAAAATCAGCTTTTTCTTTGACGCCACGTTTTTCAATTGGTTTTGTAAAGGATGGCCAGCCGCAACCAGCATCGTATTTGTCTAGAGAGCTAAACAACGGTTCGCCACTAACAATGTCTACATAGATTCCGTCTTGGTAAAAGTCATCATATTCTCCTGAAAAAGGGCGTTCTGTTGCGTTTTCTTGTGTGACGGCATATTGAAGATCCGTCAAGGTTTGTTTTAATTCTTCTTCTGTTGGTTTTGTCATTCTGTCCACTCCTTTTCTTCTGTTCAATTTATTGGGTTCAATGATACCACGTTTGGCAAACCGGTACCTAATAGTTTGCATAGTAAAAGACAGTCCTTTCTCTTTTTGACGAATGAAAAGGACTGTCTTTTATTAGTTAAATTCTTTTAGTAGTCGGGCTACTTTGGTAATTGGCAAGCCCATAATGGCATAATAATCGCCGGCGATTGCTTCAATTAGTAATGCTCCTTGTCCTTGGATTCCATAAGCGCCTGCTTTGTCGGCATATTCTGCGGTATCTAAGTACGCATGGATTTCCGTGTCTGTCAGTGGATAAAACGTCACGGTTGAATGAACTGTCGCGGAGCGCTCTTTTTCCCCTTTTTTCAACGTCACACTTGTATACACGTCATGTGTTTTGCCACTTAGGAGGCGCAACATGCGATAACCGTCTTCCCGAGAAGTCGGTTTGCCGAGGATTTCTCCCGCCAATGCCACAATTGTATCGCAGCCAATGACTAGTGCTTCGGGGGATTGTTCTGCAATAGCCGTTGCTTTTTGGGCAGCCATTTGCGCCACATATTCTGCTGGTAAGCCGTCTTTGCCAACAGTTTCATCGATATCGGCTGGTACAATCGTAAAAGTTGGGACCACACGCTTTAATAACTCCTGACGGCGAGGAGATTGGGATGCTAAAATAATTTGCATAAATTGATGACGCCTCTTTTCTTTTTAATGGGGGTCTTGAATGCGTTTAAACATTCGTTCCATATCTGAATTCGTAAAATGAATCAGCACCGGACGTCCATGCGGACAATTAAACGGATTTTCGCACAAGGCCAAATCTTTTAATAGCACACGTGCTTGTTGCTCATTGAGGTAATGATTGGCTTTGATGGATCGCTTACAGCTCATCATAATGGCAGTTGCTTCACGGAATTTTTTCACGCTGACCGAGCCAGTTGTTAGCAACATGTCAATCATCTCGCGAACAATGCTTTCCTCTTCGCCTGCAGGATACCAAGTTGGGTGCGCCCGCACAATGAAACTATTTTGTCCAAAGTCTTCCAAATGGATGCCGACTTCCGCAAGGGTTTCTTTCTGCTCTTTAATTTTCAAGGCATCGCTATTTGGATAATCAAGAACTATTGGTACCAATAGTTCTTGTAAATCATCACTGACTTCGCCAATTTTTTCACGGAAGTACTCGTATTTAATTCGTTCTTGGGCAGCGTGTTGGTCGATAATAAACAGACCATCTTTGCTTTGTGCGAATAAATAAGTTCCGTGCATTTGACCGAAGTATTCTAACTCAGGAAAACGTTCTGTCGGTCGTTCTTCTTCCAACTTATTCAATGCTTGTTTCAGCTCTCTTTGGCTCGCAGCGCTATTGGCATTGAATTCTGGGTGAAGTTTCATTTCTTCTTGGAAAACTTCGTCAGCAGCCTCTGACGAACGCAGAGAAGGTTCTGAATCGGGCGCTTCAGTTATTTTTGTTTCTTCGGCTATTATCTGTTGCTCGTTACGAGATGTTTCCCAATGATTTTCGGAAACATCAGCTGCCGAAGAAGTCTCGTAAGCCGATGTTTCTTCCGCTACATTCGTTGATTCTGGCACTGGCGGCGCAAATGGATCGTCCATTGGGTCCACTGCTCTTTCTGTCTGATTGACAGCTTCAGGCGCGCTTGAGACTGATGTTTCGTCTGTCGCATGTTCCGCATAGAAGCGACCCGTTGCGGGGTTATAGCTTAAGCTGCCCGGCCGTTGTTTTACCGCAGGTTGTTCAGCCGATAAAGGAATTTCCATTTGTTCAGCTTTAGGTTCTGGCGGTAGTTTCTTTTTAAAACGCAAATTGTCGGCCGCATTGGGAATCAACTGTTCTTGGCTCAACACTCCTTGAATCGCCTGTTCAATTAATGCCATTAAATCTTTTTCTTTACTTAAACGAACTTCTTGCTTAGTAGGATGGACATTGACATCAACTAACAGCGGATCCATTTCAATTTCTAACACAGCAATTGGAAAACGCCCCACCATTAGTTTCGAACCATAGCCGGCTACAATTGCTTTATTTAACGCGAAATTTTTAATATAACGACCATTGATAATCGTTGATAAATAGTTACGGCTGGCCCGTGTGACTTCCGGCAATGAGACATAACCTGTCAAAGTAAAATCAAGGTCTTTCCCTTCAATTTTCAACATTTTCTTTGCGGTGCTAATGCCATAAATCCCCGCAATTGTTTGTTTTAAATCACCATTGCCTGTTGTACTCATCATTTTGTGGCCGTCATGAACCAAGCGAAAAGCGACTTTAGGGTGGCTTAACGCCAGACGATTGACAATATCACCGATATTAGCCAATTCCGTTTGGATCGTTTTGACGTATTTCAAACGAGCGGGCGTATTATAAAATAAATTAGAAACGGTCATTTTTGTGCCTTTACGGAGTGCTGCTGGTCGGTTTTCTTCGACCTTGCCCCCTTTTAGAATCACATAGCTGCCTTCTTCTTCCTCAGCTGTGGCAGTTTCGACGATCATTTCAGAAACTGAAGCAATACTTGGTAAGGCTTCGCCTCGGAACCCCAAGCTGCGAATTCGGAACAAGTCATCTCTTGTATGAATTTTGCTTGTGGCATGGCGTTTGAAGGCATTCAGTACATCTTCTTTGGCAATTCCTTCACCATTATCAATAATTTGAATGGTTTTCAAGCCAGCTTCTTCAATAAAAATATCAATTTGAGTGCTTCCTGCATCCAGTGCATTTTCCACCAATTCTTTGACGACAGAAGCGGGACGTTCAACAACTTCACCAGCAGCAATCTGGTTGGCTAGTTGTTCGGATAGTTCTTGAATTTTCCCCATTTCACGACCTCCTAACCGGTTCGGTTCCTAATTAGATACGTTTTTGCAATTGATGGAGCATGTTTAACGCATCTAGTGGTGTCATTTCTAATAGATTCATTTTCTTCAACGTGTCAATGACACTTAATTCTTCTGTTGAAACTTCTTTAAATAATGAAAGTTGCTCGGTTTCTTCATGGACTTCTGAAACTTCTTCATGATGAACTGAACTTGGAATCGTTGTTTCTTCCGCTTCTAAAGCGGATAAAATGGTGGCTGCTCGTTCTAAAAGCGGGCTTGGCAAACCAGCGATTTTAGCAACGTGTATCCCATAGCTCTTATCAGCAGGTCCTTCCATCATTTTATGAAGAAAGACCACTTCGCCATCTTTTTCGACAGCGCCCACGTGAATATTCTTCAAGCCTTTTAAAGTTTCATCTAGAACAGTTAGTTCATGATAATGTGTAGAGAATAGCGTTTTGGCTTGTACTTCACGATGGATATATTCAATGATGGCTTGCGCTAGCGCCATTCCATCATAGGTTGCCGTGCCGCGTCCTAATTCATCAAATAAAATTAGGCTATTAGGCGTGGCATGCCGCAGTGCTTGGTTAGCCTCCATCATTTCTACCATAAAGGTACTTTGCCCTGCAATTAGATCATCAGAGGCCCCAATCCGTGTAAAAATTTGATCGAAAATTGGCATTTCAGCACTTTCCGCTGGTACAAAACAGCCAATTTGCGCCATGACCACCGTCAAAGCCAATTGACGCATGTAGGTACTTTTCCCTGACATGTTTGGTCCAGTAATCAAGAGAATATCTGTTTCTGGGTTCATGCGGATACTGTTTGGAATGTATTCTTGGTGCCCTAAAACTTTTTCCACGACTGGGTGTCGTCCTTCGACAATCGCCAAATTTTTCGTGTTACTTCTTAACGTTGGTCGAACGTATTGATACCGTTCACTAATTGTTGCAAAAGATTGTAAAACATCAACCGCACTAATGGTTTTAGCCAGTGTTTGCAATCGATCAATATTCGTTTTCACTTGTTCTCTCACGGCCAAGAACAATTGATATTCTAGTTCAACTGATTTTTCTTCAGCTTCTAAGATTAAACGTTCTAATTCTTTTAGTTCTGGCGTAATAAAGCGCTCCGCATTGGCTAATGTTTGCTTACGCTCGTATTTTCCTTCTTCTAAATTCGCTAAATTTGACTTAGTGATTTCAATGAAATAACCAAAGACCCGATTGTAACCAATCTTCAAGTTTTTAATCCCTGTTTCTTGGCGTTCTTTCGCTTCTAACTCCGCTAACCATTGCTTACCATTGCGCATGGCATCACGGTATTCATCTAATTGGTCGTTATAGCCGTCCTTAATAACATTTCCTTCAGTAATTTGCAAAGGGGCTTCTTCATTAATCGCCGTCGCAATCAATGCCACTAAATCTTCAACAGGGTTTAAGTCGACTAACAAATCATCCCATTCCCCTTGATTGATCCCGACAATTAATTGTCGAATCGTTGGTACTTGTTCTAAAGAGGTCCGTAATTGAATTAAATCACGCCCATTCACACTGCCGAATGCCACGCGTCCTGCTAACCGCTCTAAATCATAAACGTTCGTCAATGCTGCTTGCAAATCTAAGCGTTCAAAATAGGCATTTAATAGGGATTGCACCATTTCTTGACGCACCTTAATTTGACGTTCCTGAATCAGCGGACGATCCAACCATTGTTTTAATAAACGGCCGCCCATAGCTGTTTTCGTTTCATCTAATAGCCACAAAAGAGTTCCTTTTTTCTGTCCTGTTCGAATCGACTGACTCAATTCTAAATTGAATTTAGAATAATGATCCATTTTTAAAAAATGATCTGGCTGATATTCCACAGCTTTCTGAATATGGGACAAGCTCCGCTTTTGGGTAACGGATAAATAAGATAATAATTTGCCTGTAATTTCAATTTCTAATGGATTAATCAGCTCATTGGTTAAAAAACTAAACTCGGCATTTTCTTCCACCGTTTCTTGTGTCGAAAAAATGATATTTAAACGTAAACTTAAGTTTTCTTTTAACGATTCAGGAATCCCTGAACCTAGGACCATTTCTTTTGTTTGCAACGCAGAAGCTTCGTTCAAAACGCCCTCTTCATCAGCCAAGACTGCTGTTTTTAATTCGCCTGTACTCAAATCTACATAGGCAAAACCGAACTGATTACCATCTGTTAGCACAGCGGTTAAGTAATTATTGTCTTTGGCTTCCAAGCCTTTACTATTCATCACCGTTCCTGGCGTTACCAACTGGACCACTTCTCGTTTGACCATGCCCTTGGTAGTCTTTGGATCTTCCACTTGCTCACAAATCGCTACTTTATAGCCTTGCTCAATCAACGTATCAATGTATCCTTGCGCGGCATGATAAGGAACGCCACACATAGGAATCGGATCATCCGCATTGCGGTTACGACTGGTTAACGTCAATTCTAAGATTTGCGCTGCATTGATAGCATCTTCATAAAATAATTCATAAAAATCACCTAAGCGATAAAATAAAAACGCATCCTTGTATTGGGCCTTAATGGATAAATATTGTTCCATCATGGGTGTATTTTTTGTCTTTTGTGGCATTTAATTCCCTTCCTTCTCTAGCTCTTCGTTCACGCGGTATTGAATGAGCGCCGTGACATGTTGGACTAAGTCATTGGCTTCGATCAGTTGTTCGCGGTAGGCTACAACGAGTGGGTGCTCATCAAATTCTTTTGTTTTCGCATCGGCTCGTTGAATGGCTTCTTTTTCAGCAGTTGGTTTGCCATAGTGAGCAAATTGAACCGCATCTTTTTGCGCAGCTTTAATTTCTTCCACTAATTCTGTCAGCTTTTTGTTTTTCTTTACCTTTTCTTCAATCGCTTGGTAGCGCTGAATGACTTCATCTTGTCCAATTAAATGTAACAATTTTTCTAATTCTTTATTGCTTTGTGCATCTAAATTCAACGGCTCCATTTTTTTCACCTTCATCTTTCACCGGCACTTTTTCTATAAGAGCAGAAAAAGTTAACCTCTTAATGATCCGAGATTAACTTTTCTTCTATTATTCTTGAAACGGGCGATCTTCACTAATCTGAATCGGCTCAATCATCTTCGCTTGGCCCGTTTGGTCATCAATCTCTAAAATACAGGCAGATAAAATTGTCCGCCCTGTTTCGACTACCTCAAAGCGCTTCGGCAATGCTGTCATAAACTTCTCAATAATCGGTTCACGCTTCATTCCTAGAATCCCATCATAAGGTCCGGTCATACCGACATCACTTAAGAAGGCTGTCCCTTTCGGTAAAATTCGGGCGTCATTTGTTTGAACATGCGTATGTGTTCCAACAACGGCTGAAACTTGGCCATCTAAAAACCAGCTCATGGCTTGTTTTTCACTTGTCGTTTCGCCATGAAAATCCACAAAAATGAGCGGTGTTCGTTTGCGAGCGATAGTCACTAGCTCGGCGGCTTTCTTGAAAGGATCTTCCAATGGCACCATAAATGTGCGGGCCTGTAAATTAATCACCGCTAGTTCCAATTGATTGACTTTCACAAAAACCATTCCTTGACCAGGCACATCTTCTGGAAAGTTCGCTGGACGAACCATTTTCTTGGCATCATCAATGAATTCAAAGATATCCTTGTTGTCCCACGTATGGTTGCCCATCGTAACAACATCGACACCATCTTGCAAAAATTTCTTATAAATCTTGCCAGTAATTCCCCGACCAGATGCCGCATTTTCACCATTGGCAATGGTCACTTGTGGACGATATTTCTTCTTTAATTTAGGGACATACGTTGCTAGGGCTTCTCTTCCTAAAGAACCGACAACATCTCCTATAAATAATATACGCAAAAAGGTTCCTCTTCTCTTTTTAACATCTCTTGTTTATTATAGTTGTTTTCGCTTTGAAAAGAAAGTTTTGGTTTTAAAAGATTAAAAAAAGTGTCTCAACGAACAATCCTTGCAATTGTTCGTTGAGACACTACACGCGATACTTATTCGCTTTTTATTTTATTTCGCATAGTCAACGGCACGTGTTTCACGGATAACCGTTACTTTGATATGTCCTGGATAATCCAAGTCATCTTCAATTTTCTTCCGAATGTCTCGAACTAAACGAACAGATTCTAAATCAGAAATTTCTTCTGGTTTCACCATGACACGAACTTCACGTCCTGCTTGAACAGCAAAACTTGAATCCACGCCTTCAAAACTATTAGAAATATTTTCTAAGTTTTCTAAGCGGCGAATGTAGTTTTCTAACGATTCACTACGTGCACCTGGACGGGCTGCAGATAACGCATCTGCGGCTGCCACTAAAACAGAAATAACTGAGGTTGCTTCCACATCACCATGATGCGAGGCAATGGCATTAATAACTACTGAATTTTCTTTATATTTCGCAGCTAATTCTGCGCCAATCTCAACGTGAGAACCTTCAATTTCATGATCTAATGCTTTCCCAATATCGTGTAGTAAACCTGCCCGTTTGGCTAATTGAACATCTTCGCCCAATTCGGCGGCTAAAACGCCAGCCAGTTTTGCTACTTCGATTGAGTGGTTCAAGACATTTTGACCATAACTTGTTCTGAAACGTAAACGGCCTAAAATTTTAATTAAATCAGGATGTAACGTATGAGCACCTACTTCAAAGGCTGCTTGTTCTCCGTATTCACGAATCCGTTCATCCATTTCTTTACGTGATTTTTCTACCATTTCTTCGATACGAGCTGGATGAATCCGACCATCTTGGATTAATTTTTCCAAGGTCATTCGAGCAATTTCTCGTCTGATTGGATCAAATCCTGATAACACAACCGCTTCTGGCGTATCATCAATGATTAAGTCAATCCCTGTTAAAGTTTCCAATGTACGAATATTACGTCCTTCACGACCAATAATGCGACCTTTCATCTCATCATTTGGTAAAGTGACCACGGAAACAGTTGTTTCAGAAACAGAATCGGCGGCGCAACGTTGAATTGCTAGGGAAAGCAAGTTCTTCGCTTTGCGATCAGATTCTTCTTTGGCACGTTGTTCTGACTCCTTGACCATCAAGGTTAGTTCATGATTCAACTCTTCTTCTGTTGACTTCATAATAATCGATTTTGCTTCTTCTTTTGAAAGGGAAGCAATTCGTTCTAATTCTTGATGTTGCTGATTAATTAAGTTTTCTACTTCTTTTTCTCGCTCATCAATTAATTGCTGTCTAGCACCAAGTTTCTCTTCTTTTTCTTCCAGTGAGCCTTCACGTTTTTCAAGAGAGTCATCTTTACGATCCAACGTTTGTTCCCGTTGAATTAAACGATTTTCTTGAGATTTAAGTTCTAATCTGCTTTCTTTCAACTCACTTTCAATTTCTGAACGATACTTCTGGTTCTCTTCCTTAGCTTCTAGCAATGCTTCTTTTTTCAGTGTTTCTGATTCTTTCCGAGCGTTCTCGAGAATACTCGACGCTGAAATTTTTGCACCATTTATTGCTTTATCATGACGTGACTTTGCAATAACAAATCCTAAACCAAGACCGACAATCAAACCGACGATAGCGAGGAGAATATTTAAAACCATATTTCCACCTCCATACTATCTTTTTGTTAATTCATATCTTGTAGTTTTTTGATAAACTAAAATCAATTATCAATATGCCTACTTGCATATTTGTGCATACACACAATTTTATTCTAATGTTTGTCGCTAAAGGTGTCAACTTAAAAAAGCCCTTTCTTTTGGAAAGGGCAGCAAATATTAGACAACGTCACATTTTTAGGTTTCTGCCGTCACGAATTGTTTAAATTTTAGAACAAACGCCGCATAGTCTGCTGTTTGACTAAGCTGCTTGATGTGGATGGGTTCGGACATAGACAACAGCCTACTTAACAATTTAGTTCTAAATCAAAAAGACAACACCTGTCCTGTTCAGTAAGTGTTGTCTTTTTTCTTAACGAGTCGTATTCACTCGTTATTTATTCATCTAAGGGTAGTTCTTCTTGAGCTTCTGCTTCTTCTGTAATGGTAGAACCATCACCGATGCCATATGCATCCCGAACCAATTTAGACACTTCTGCCATCATTTCAGGATGATCCGCCATGTATTGTTTGGCATTTTCACGCCCTTGGCCAATTCGTTCTTCTTTGTAGCCATACCAAGCACCACTTTTGCTGATAAGGTCTTTTTCCACAGCCATATCTAGTAATTCGCCTTCTTGGGAAATCCCTTGGCCATACATGATATCAACTTCTGCCACTTTAAATGGTGGCGCCACTTTATTTTTAACGACTTTAATTTTTGTGCGGTTACCGACGATGTCTGTCCCTTGTTTTAACTGTTCTGCACGACGGACTTCTAAACGAACCGTTGCGTAGAATTTCAATGCACGTCCGCCAGGAGTTGTTTCAGGATTTCCGAACATCACGCCAACTTTTTCACGAATTTGGTTAATGAAAATAGCAATTGTTTTTGTCTTATTAATTGAGCCTGATAATTTACGTAGTGCTTGAGACATTAGTCGAGCTTGTAAGCCGACATGACTCGCCCCCATCTCACCATCAATCTCTGCACGAGGAACTAACGCAGCAACCGAGTCGATGACAACGATGTCAATCGCACCACTTGAAACTAAGGCATCGGCAATCTCTAAGCCTTGCTCACCCGTATCTGGTTGAGATAAAAGTAATTCATCAATGTTAACGCCTAGTTTCTCCGCATATTGAGGATCCAATGCATGCTCAGCATCGATAAAAGCGGCTGTTCCACCATTTCGTTGCACTTCTGCAATTGCGTGTAAAGAAACAGTTGTTTTACCAGAACTTTCAGGACCATATACTTCAATAATTCGGCCACGTGGATACCCACCTACGCCCAATGCAACATCTAACGCTAAAGAACCACTAGGGATAGTTGAAATTTTTTGATCAGCTTTTTCGCCTAATTTCATAATAGAGCCTTTCCCAAAGTTCTTTTCAATTTTTTTCAGTGCGGCATCTAAAGCCACTTTACGATCATCTGCCAATGGATAATCCTCCTTTAATTTATATAAACTTATTTTTCATTTCCTGTTAGTAGGTCTATCATATCTCTTTTGTATCAAAAAAGCAAGAAAAAACCGAACAAACATTCGCATATTTATTTTTTATTAATGATTCGGCGCCGCAAAAGATCTAATCCTCGCATCATAGCACTCTGTCTAATAGAATTTCGGTCACGGTTAAAATGGAAACATTCGGCAACGGTTGGTTGGCCTTCTTCCGCCAGCCCAATCCAAACAGTGCCTGTCGGTTGACCTTCAATTGGGTCACCAGCGACCCCAGTAAATGATACGCCATAGTTAGATTTAGCTAACTGACGTGCTTTCTCTGCCATTTCTTTGGCACATGCTTCACTTACCGTGCCATGTTCTTCTAAAAGTTCATGAGAAATTCCTAAAAAGTTCTCTTTTGTTTCTTGCGAATAAGTCACAAAGCCTCCTTTAAAGATCTTCGAAGCACCCGCAATTTCCCCCAGTGTACTTTGGAATAGGCCAGCGGTGAGGCTTTCAGCGGCCGTGACGGTTTGGCCGTTTTGTAATAACAAATCCACTGTTACCTTGGCTAAATTATTGTCATCACCATAACCATAAAAATAGCCCCCCACTTTAGCTAAAATCTTTTCTTCCGTTGCTGTTAATAATTCCTCGCCAGCTACTAAGTCTTTGGTTTTAACCGTTAAACGAAGCGTCACTTCGTGAGGCTTAGCATAAGGCGCAATGGTTGGGTTCGTTTGGTGCGCAATTAACTCTTGAATCTCGGTCACCAGTTGGGATTCACCAATGCCATAAAAGCGCAAGACTCTCGAAATCAATTGTTCTTCTTGCGGAAACGCACCAATCAATAAAGGTCGTGCCGCTTGTTGGAACATCGGAATTAATTCATTGGGCGGCCCTGGTAAGAGCAAATAGCTCGTTGTGCCTTCTGTCACGAAAGAACCAACAGCTAATCCTGTCGGGTTTTGAAGAACTTGCCCACCTTCAATGGCTAACACTTGTCGTAGATTATTTTCCGTCATTGGTCGCTTAGACTGTTGGAAAAATTGGTGTAAGCGATTCAATCCTTCTTGATCTTCTATTAATGATTTATGGAGATGTTGTGCGACCACTTGCTTGGTTAAATCATCTTCTGTAGGTCCTAATCCTCCACAAAGGACAATTAAATCACTTCTTTGTTCTGCTTCTGTTAATAACGTTTCTAAGCGGCCGCCGTTATCGCCAACAACGGTCTGATAGTAAACATCGATGCCTAACGCAGCTAACTCTTCTGATAAAAAGGTGGCGTTGGTATTCACTACTTGTCCCAGTAATAACTCTGTTCCGACTGCAATGATTTCTGCTTTCATTGATTTCCCCTTCTCTAATAACATACGTAGTTAAACTCACTTTCATTTTATCACAACAAAATTTTTACAAAAGAATTTGAGCTTCAGGAAATAATTTTTTTATCAGGAAATTTATTAATTATTACGAAAAAAATGTTCATTTTCTCACAATCCATTGTATAATAATGTTATATTGAAAGGAGAGAAATGAATGAGTGTAGTATTAGTACTTTTGGGTCTATTAGGTTTACTTGTCAGCGGGGGACTGACTATCAAAGCATTAATTAAGAAACAACCGAAAAAACAATATGGCTATGCCGCATTAGCAAGTGCCGCTCTATTTATTGGTGGAGTTGCCACGACAGATTCTTCCCCAACGCTTTCACTTGATGCAGAGAGTGTTGAAACCGATGCCAATGGCTCAGCCACCATCAAAGGAGAATATGATGGCAATAGCAAATTAACGGCCGATGGCAAGGAAGTAAAGACGAAAGACAAGACATTTTCTTACAAAGTAAAACTATCAGATGAAAAAACGCAAAAAATTACCTTTGTTGCTGAGAAGAAAGATACCAAAGTTGAAAAATCAGTCGAAGTTACACCATCAAAAGAATTTATTGCGAGCATCACAGATTCTGAGCAAGAATTGGCCAAAACAGAAAAAGCCTTAGCTTACGCTGAAAAGCAACCTTCTCAGAAAAACTATGATGAAGCCGCAACCTTAGTTTCTTCATTAAGTCAAGAATACGAGGAATACAATAATCGCCTTGAAAAAATCAAAGAGGCAGTACCTGTTGATAAAGCAGTTACAACCGCAGAAAAATCCAAAAACAAAAGCGATTATCAAGCAGCTGAAAAACTAGTAGCTGCTGCGCCAGTTGGCAAAGAAGGTTTTCAACAACGTTTAACGACTGTTCAAACCGCTATCGCTGAAAAAGAAAAAAATGAACAATTAGTCGCCAGTGCGACAGCCGCTGTTGAAAAAGCTGAACAAGAACCAACTAATGAAGCTTACTATAATGAAGCGATCAAACAAATTGACGCTTTAAATTCCCCAAACCAATCGTTAACAAAACGGGTAGCCGTTGTTAAAACTCAATTAGATGCCCACAAAGAAAAACAACGAAAAGAAGCAGAAGCTCAGAAACTAGCCGCTGAAAAAGCGCAAAAAGAACAAGCCGAAGCGGCAGCAAAAGCGCAAGCTGAAGCAGAGGCGCAACAAGCCGCACAGGCACCGGCGGCAGTCGAGACGGCTGCTGCAGAAGCTGGTCCAGAAACAAGTGCAACTGTCCTAGTGACACCAACTGGCAGTAAATACCATGCACGCAAATGTGGAAACGGAACCTATACGGAAACTACGTTAGCGGATGCTCAAGCAAGAGGCTTAACTCCTTGTTCTAAATGTTATTAATTTTTGTGTAAATAAAGAAAGAAGCGAGAGATAAAACATTTTATCTCTCACTTCTTTCTTTATTTATGATTTTTTTCTTTTATTGATACACACTGATTCGTTGATTTGGGTGTGCATTACTTTCCACTTCATCTAACATGGCAACGGCGTAGTCTGCGTAACTAATGTAGCTGTCACCTTGACTATTGGTTGTTAATTCTTCGCCAGCGACTTCATAATGGCCTGTCGCAGGACCTTCAGCATCAAACATGGCTGCAGGACTAATATAGGTCCAGTGGATGTCTTGAGCTTCTTTCAATAAGTTTAAAGCTTCGCCCATCGCTGAAGCTAATGGCTGAATTTCTGCTGGGAATGATGGTGTATCTTTTAATTGAGTTGTATGTTCTGGGTCCACATACAAGGTTCCAGCGCCTCCAACGACAAACAAACGCGTTTTTTGGTTGGTTAAAATCTCAATCAAATGTTGGGTAGATTTAGGGAAATCTTGCACATCTGGGAATCCTAAAGCGCTAATTAATACATCAAACGCTTGAATATCTTCTGTTGTTAATTGATAAACATCTTTTTCAATGGTCGGTGTCCCATCTGTTATTTTTGAGGCATTACGAACGATGGCTGTCACGTCCATCCCGCGACGTTTCGCTTCTGCTAAAAGTAATTGTCCTTCTTTTCCGGTTGCTCCTAATACTGCTACTTTCATGTAAATCATCCTTTCATTTTCAAATAGAACTAAAATAGTTACATTTAATACTTTAAAAGTAGAGAGATTACTTATCTCTCTTAACTTCTATTTCATGAATCACATCTGCTAAGGTGATGCTTTTCAATTCTTCTTCCATTTTTTGTTGCACTTTAGTAAATTCAGTTTCTAGTACCGATTGGATATTTGCCCCAACGGAACAGTTTGGATTAGGATTTTGATGAATATTGAAAATCTCTCGTTCCAATTCAACCGCTGTATAAATTTCATACAGTGAGATTTCTTCTGGTTTCTTTAATAAGGTATTTTTATTGGCTCCACGCATGGAATGAATCAAGCCGGCTTTTTTTAACTGGCTCATTAGTCGTCGAACAACGACTGGATTCGTATTCACGCTCGAAGCAATGTATTCAGAAGTCACTTGTTCTTGAGGACCTGTTTCAATCAAACTTAAAATATGAATCGCAACACTTAATTTCGTTGACATGGCCATGTCTAATCACTCCAAACTAAATGTAACGTTATTTGTTACATTTACAGAATACGCTGTTTCGTTTTATTTGTCAATGAGAAACCTCTGACTATTCAAAATAAAAATCAGTTGTTGAAACAACACGTGCCCCAAACGGCATTAACGCTAGTTTTGCCAATTTAAAGGATTGTTGCCCAAACGGAATGCCGATGATTGTCAGACAAAGCAACAAACCACTAATACAGTGTCCAATTGCTAATGGTAGTCCACTGATAATCAGCCAAATAATGTTTACCACCAAAGATACGCCGCTATCGCTATACACAACTCGCTTTTTAAACGGCCAAAAACTCAACCCCGCTAATTTAAAACATTGTAAACCAATCGGAATCCCAATAATTGTAATGCACCATATCACGCCTGCGAATAGCCAAGATAAGCCACCAAAAAAGCCGCCAAAGATGAACCATAAAATATTGCCAAGTGTTTTCATTCTTATTCCTCTACTTTCCTCATTAAAAATTATGTATGTGAGTAAGTATACCATGAAAGCTTCTTTTTGTTTCAAACAATATTGTAAGGTTGCTGACTCGTTAAAAGACGAAGACTTTGTTTCATGATACAATGAAGAAACTAACGATAAAGGAGCAGACTTCATGGACTTACATTTAACCGTTGATCTAAAAAAAACAAAGACACTCATTGAATTAGCCGATCAGGCCCACTTAATCATTGAACAAACAACTAAATTACCGCAAAAAGAGGCAGCGATTCTTTTCTTGCTAAGAGACAACCAACTAGTTGCTTTAGGACTTGCTGAAGAAAAAGCTACATACAAAGAAGTTTCTTTTGATCACTCGATTTTATTGAAACCGACTTGGGACACAGAACTTGCCTATTTAGTGCAAGCTTTCCTGGATGATGCGAAAGAAAGTGGTTTAACATTAGAAGCAACCCCGGCGCCAGTCAAAATTCCGAAAAGTGCGGTGGCGACAGTGACTAACTATAAAGAAACAGTCACCTTTATCTTGGAACGGTTTGGCTACTCTCTGTTTAAAAAACCGGCGCCGAAGAAAGCCAGACCAGCCAAAGCACGCCACAAATGGACAAAAGAAGTCAGCCAAATTCCTTTTTATATTGATACTCGACAAAGCAAAGCAACAGTTTTTTGGCAAAAGCGCAATGAAATGCTTATTAAAGCTGGCGCGACAATGATGCCAGAAGCCCCTTTAAATAAAGACGGGTCTGTCGGTTTCTCCGCCAGATTTGGTGAAAAACTTCGTGATGAACGCAAGGGCCAATTTAAAGACTTTGTCACAACGGAAGATATCGTCTTAAAAAGCGTTAATGAAGTCGGCTTGTTTCTCTATTTTGCTGGGACAAACAGCTGGTTAGAACTAGTTGATGAGAACGGCAAAACCTTAAATGAATGGACTGTGGTGGAATAACCCTTATAAAAAAATGTCACGCCTGATTTTTTATGATTCAGGCGCGACATTTTTTTAATTTAAATAACTTTTTGCTATCGCTTGATACTTATCAATCATATCTAAGTAATTATCAATTTCGACATATTCGTCGACTTGGTGTGGCAAAGTTGGAACGCCTGGACCAAAGACAACGCAATCAAATTTATTTTTTGATTTAGTGAATTCCGCTAAATCTGTTGTTCCTGCTGCTGTTATCAATGGCAACGGTTGATCAAATTGAGCTTGAATGGCTTGAATTAACGCAGAATCTTTCTCAGCTTTTACAGGAATTTTATTGTAATCAATCGTTAATTCTAACTGATGTTTTTCTTTTTTGTTCAATTCATCGACAATTTTTTGTAACAATGCAATGACTTGGTCGTTGCTGAATTCTGGAATTGAACGGATATTCCCTTGCAAGGCTGCTTGACCTGGAATACTGTTCACTTGTGTGCCACCTTTAATGACGGTTACATTGTGAATCGTTCGACCCAATTCAGGATTTTCATAGTTTGTTGTGACTTCCGCCATTTGTTGGTTCGCTTCTGTAATAAATTCGTTCAAATTATTAATCGCATTAATGCCTTCTTCTGGCATGGAACTGTGGGCTTCTTTTCCGTGTGAAACAACAGAATAGTTAATTGAACCCATGTGCGCGTACATCAAGTTATAATTAGTTGGTTCTCCAATCACTAAGGCACTTAAATCGTCAGCATAGCCTTTTTCAGTTAATTGGCCAGCACCTAGCTCACCAACTTCTTCGCCAACTGTACCTAAAAATTTAACCGCTCCATTTAATGGGACTTTCTTTTCTTTTAATTCAATCATTGCTAAAACCATTGCGACTAAGCCGCTTTTCATGTCCGTTGCACCACGTCCATACAATTTATTTCCTTCAATGTGGGCCGCAAATGGTGGGAAAGTCCATTGACTTTCGTCTCCCTCAGAAACCACGTCCATGTGACCACTAAACCCTAAGACTTTTTCTCGGTTTTCACCTAAGTAAGCAACCAAACTACTACGATTTGGTGCATAAGAAACGAGTTCAGAAGGGATCTCATATTTTTTCAAAAGATTTTGTAAATAGATTGCCACTTCTTCTTCGTTTCCGTTTACAGAGTTAATTTTCACAACATCTTGTAAAATACTAATTTTTTCTGATTTTTCCATTGCCATTCGCCCTTTCTTATTATGCTTAATTCTAGTGTACGCCTCTCTTAGTAAAACAGCAACTGACTTGGTTAGACCAGCAAAAAACACGCGACAGTTTTAAGAAATATCGCGTGTTTTTTGCTAAGTTTATTTAAAATAATTAGGCGCTGCCAATTCATTCTCAATGACTTGATTAGGAATCACAAATTCGGGGGTACCCATATAATAAGGCGCAATCTCTCCTTGAGGGAACACAATCACTAATTGGTGTTTTTCATTGATATAGAAAGGTTGGTCCTTTTTAATTTTTTTGAAGGGTTGAACATCGCTGCGGGCATCCTCTTTTTCGGACCAGTATATTTTATTGCTATCGTTCTTCATTTGGTCTGCGATTTGTTGTTTAATTTCACTACTAATGACATCAATGTAAAAATCATTTTTAAAAATTAGGGGTAGTGAGACGACAACATTGGCTCGTTTGTCAATGGTGTCATATTTCGTTGTTGTCGCAGAGCTGCCTTTAATTTCTGTAAAAGTTCGTTTGACTACTAGGAAGCGACGGTCGTCCACGACTTTTTCATAATCTCCGGTGACTGAAACACGAGAGCCATCAAACAATTGTCCTTTGACTTGTTGGAATTCTGTTTGCGCTTCTTTCAAGTATTTTTTGTTAAGCATGTCGGCTACTGAAGATTCTTGGGATGTTTGGATTTTAGGAACATCGATTTTCACTTCACTTTCCTGCTTTTTCGCTGTCAACGTTTTGAAGGTCACTAATTGAACAATTTTATCTAACACAGGAATGTTGCGGGCCGCTTCACTAAAACCTGGAAACAAATTGACTGATAAAACAAAGCCGCAGGCCACCACTAGACTACTTTGCAGTGTGCGGTTTCTAAAACGAAGCCAGGTATAACGCTTCTTCTCTTTATAAAAACGTGCTTTAACTTCCGTTTGCAAGTCAGTTGGTAACGGTTGTTGGCGGTATTCTTTTGAAAAGTTTTTAACAACACTTTTTACAAAATCTTCCATTATTTTTTCGCTTCCTTTCTTTTACTAATTCAGCAGACTTCGGAGTTCATTCAAACTTCGATACATCTTCGTTTTAATCGTGTTTTCGTTAATATCCAGAATCAATGCGATTTCTTTTAACGTAAAGCCTTCAAAAAATTTCAACAGAATAATTTCACGATTGGGACTATCTAATTGATTAATAATTTCTTCAATCTCTAAAAAACTGCGTTGTGGATTATTCAATAAGTCTAAAACGTGTTCACCTTTTTCAATATGAACAGCTTCTCGTTTCTTTTTGCGCCAATAATCTGTCGCTACAGAAATCAGAATTCGAAAGAACCATGCATCAAACTCCTTAATATCTGGTCCTTTTTGGATGGCCTTCAGTGCCTTTTCAAAACTTTCTTGAATCACATCTAAGGCATCCTCTTTTGAATGCGTATAGCTAAAGGCGATGCGATACATTTTTTCATATTTGGTATCTATAAGCATTTCTAATGCGCGAATTTGTTTTTTTCTTTTCCAACCATCAAAAACCATCGATTTCTGGAACCTCCTTTCCTGTACACTTATATAGACGAATCACAAGCATAAAAAGTTTCAACATTTTTATTATTTTTAATTTTTATATTCTAAAAGAAAAAGAAATCACCGTCTAGCCTACGATGATTTCTTTTTCTCTTCTCCCGAGTGCGGTCTTAGTGCGCTCAGCGTTTTAATAAAATGCGACCAATCAACAGGACGTGGTGGCGCTAGCCAAATGATTTGGGTTATCTCAGGCCAATCGACAAAATGAATATCCGATAAAATTAATTGTACACTTTCATCTACATGTGATTTAAAAATGATATTCCATTCTGTAATTTTTTCAATATTTTTTTGTATCATACGGTTGTAGGCTTCACCAAAGGAAAAATCGACACACAGTGTAATCGGAGCCAAAACTTTTTTCAATGGTAACGCATCCACCATTAACAACAGATACCGATAAAATAAAAACTGTCTGGCATCCCAAACAAGGGGCTTCGTTTTTTGTTCTTGAATAAATTGTCGACTAGCAGAAAAATACTCTGTATACGTTTCTGCAAAGTAGGTTACATCCATTTTGCGATAACTATAGTTTGCTTCTATTGGAAAATGTAACAGTTTAAAATGAACGATTGTTACTTTTTGTTCAAAACCTTGCAGGACTTCCGCAGAAAGCTGAAATTGCATTTTTAAATAAGTTAATAAGTCACGATTCAATTGTTGAATTTCTGCAAATCTTTGACAAAGTGCTGTTGGAGCTACTTGCAGCCACTCTTCAGCAATTAAAAATACGAGTAAATAATTGCCTTCGTTTGTTCGTTGTGGTTCTGGGATTTGAAGACTCTCTAACCAATTGAAAACATTCTGCTGACTGTCATCGGCTAATTGTTTTAACACCTGCGGATCCACTTTTTTCTCTACATAAAACTGTTGCTGCGTTCGTACTAAAGAAATCGCCAAAAAATGGAAACATTTGGCTTGTGCATAGCCCGCACGCTGATTAAGATGAACCTTCTCAGAAAAAAATAGTTCAAAGTTCCGAATCTGCTCTAAAACTTTTTTACCGTACAATGAAAAATCACGTTGGTATAATTGTAAAAAAACCAGCGTTGTGACTTCGCGTAAATTGGTTTCATGTCCCACCAAGTGAAATTCTTTATTAATTGTAATTTGATAATTTTCCAGCATTTTCTTTAATTCCTTGAACTCCTTATAAGCCAATGTGTGACTAACAAAGTGTTCTAGAGCAAACTCATTCACTGAATCAAAACGCTGAAAAAAGAAATCTTGAAACATAGCAAAACGCAAAGACTCTTTAATGTAGCAGTCAATCAAAGTAGCGGAAGTTTCCGTTCCTGATTCATTAAGAGTTAAGAAAATGCCATCGCTCACAATTTGAAAATCCTCTGATAAACCAAATTCAATAAAATCGGCATTTAATTCAGCGACCGTTTTGTTCACGATAAATTCAGATAATTCTAACTCCTGCATTACGGTTTCTTTTGACTCTGTTAACATCGGTGCATTTTCCAGTAACTGAAATAAGGCGATTTTTCTTTTATCCACTTTATTTAAAAACATCATCAATATCATAGACTTCTCTCACATCCATTTTTTTCCCATACAATCCATTTCCTGAAAGAAAGTACCCAACCGCTGCTAAATAGCTTTCAGATTCTTCATCGCCGCCTGCACCAAGTCCATTAGGAAAGACAAAATCTTTATTCACTTGTAGGGGATGAGCCGTTGTTTCTTTTGTTTGTTTCTTTTTTTCTTTTGACATTGCCGGTTTCTCCACAGGTTTGTCTTTTTTCTTGGGTGAAGGCTTTTTTTCTTCAGAAGGAACCGTATTTTTTTGATCTTCCGGTGGGGTTGGCGCAGGTTGTTCCTGTTCTGACTTTTCCTGAGGGGTGATTGATTCTGGTTTTGGTTGAATTTCTTCCGTTGGTTCTAAGGGATTATAAATAGGTGTCGCCAATGTTTGAATTGGTTCTATTTCGACAGCCGTAAAAATTAGCAAAGAACTAAATAAAAAAAGATACTTTTTTCTCATGGCTTCTCACTCTCTCTATCTCTACTTTACAGGAAGCAATTCCTTGTAAAAGTACCTTTACTTTTACAAGGAACCCCTCTTTTGTCAATAGATAGCCCTTTTTATTGCTCAGATTGTTGTTCTTCCTCTTTTTTCTTTTTACGATATAAGAAGAAAATTAATAATAGCAGAGCTAGAATGATTAATGCAATCAGCAGATACAACCACCAATTGGTTCCTTTAATGGTTACGTCTTTTTCATTTAATTCTTTAGCTACGTCACCAGAGATGGTAAATTCTTTTGTGAATTCCCATTTGTACAGATACCGCTCTTCACCATTGGCACCTTTGACTTGATAGGTGCCCTTGTCATCTTTTACAGCATAGGCCGTTGATTTCAAGACATATTTCCCTGGTGTTAATCGTTCTCCTTTTAAAGAAATTGGATAACTAAAGTTAGAGTTTGGCGCCACTTGCATATCCTCAGTATCGGATTGGTAAAGCGTTTCGCCTCCTTTTGAAACAGTGTTGATTAAATGTAATTGGTTTAAATAGGCTGCTTGTGGGTTTTGTAAAGAAACATTGATGACATTGCGAGCGTTGACTTGACCTGGTTTAACCCCCAGTAATTTTAAATCTGGTTGAACCTTTGTCTCATTTTGTTGAAGAATAATGGCCACAACATAGGAGTATTCATTATTAATAGCTAACCCTTTTGATTGGTCCGCAGAAGTCGTTGTTTCTTTCTTTTTCTCTTTGAGTGTTATGCCGCCAGCCATCACGCCATCAAAAGAATCTTTGGGCATCGTGATAGTTAAAGGTAAAGTCTTTTGGGAATGCTTCGGCAAGATGATTTCTTTCGGTGCTTCCACATAATCTTTTAAGTTAAAACGTAATGTTTTGTCGGGTTTGATCCCGTTTTGGCCATATTCTACTACGCCATTTAAATTCGTTGTCGCTGAGTTCACCGTGTTTTCAATGGTAATGTCTTCATCTGTATCATTGCGTAACTGAATTTCTACGGTTTGTTTAGCGCCTGGCGCCATTTTTAAGTCAAAGTAGGTTTTTGATTTATCCACTTGATTTTCGGGAATTGTTGGTGTGACCGCAAAATTAAATTCAGAAGCGTGCGCCTCCACGCCAATCCAGCCAAATAACATACAAGCAATCACCGTTGCATATACTTTCCATCTGTTCATATTCATTCTCCTATGTCTTTCATTCTTTGTTGTATTATAAGCACCAAAAGACCGAAAGATAAGCCAAAAAAATTTTGACTTATATCCCGATCTTGCGTGTATGATGTCGTTCTTAGTTTCCTGTGTTAGCAGGTGTATCTGTCAAAGTCCAAGTAAATGTTGTCGTGTATTTTTTCGCATATTTTGTGGTTGAACCAGGTACTTCTAATGAAATACTTGTTTTAGCGGCATCTACGCTATCGCCCCAGCTCATTAAGTACGTACCCGCACCTTCTTTATCGCCAGCAGCCATGACCACGGATTCAGCACCAGTTGGGTTTAATTCAATCGTAGCTGGCGCTGTCGTTGGTTTTGCCGATTGTGAAGCTGAAACAACGCGTCCGTTGCTTAAAGTTACTTTGGCCGCTGTTAGTTCTTGGTTGGCTTCGGTTTTGAATTGACCATTTTGCTTTACTTTTAACGTCCAACCTGTTTCAGTTCCACGATTATCTGAGACTTGAACAAAGTTTGGGCCTTCTTGATCGGCACCAGCGTTATCTTTATATTTTTGTGTTTCTGCATAGTAGGTCATATTTTTTGAGGTAATCGTTTGTTCCCCAAAAGATAAACTAGATGCATAGTCAATGGATAACGGACCTGCTGTCCCTGGCTTAGGACCTGTCGGATCAGTTGGATCAACTGGCGTAATTGGTTTATCTGGGTCTGGATTCGTCGGATCAACTGGATTCGTTGGGTTCGTATTTGGTGCAAATTGAATCGCTCCGTTTGTTTGGTATTCACCACCGTCGACCGCTAATGCACTCATTGGTACAAGTGCCAATGCGCCTAAAGTTGTGGTTGCCATCAATGTCATTACTTTTGTCTTTTTCATTTATTTCCCTCCATTATTTACTGGTACATCTGAAAGTAGCCAAGTCAATGTTGTTTTATATTGTACTGCATCCTTAGGGGTTTTCCCGGGAACAGTTAGTGAGATTGCCCGTGTGATTGTGGCATTTACTTGCTGTCCTTGTTGATTTTTTTCGGTCACTTTTTCTGCTTGCCCCCACAGTGTGATCCACGTTCCGGCGCCTGTCTTTTCTGGGGCTTGCATGACAACAGATTCTGCGCCCGCAGCATCTAATTGAATGTTTGCGGTAGCAGTTGGCGGCAATACGTCCGTCGCGTTTGAGCGAACACTGGGCTCAGTAAAGGCGACGGTGGCGCCTGTTAATTCTTTGTGTAATGTTTCTGCATTACGAAATTGACCATTTTGTTTCACTTTTAAAACCCAGCCAGCATTGGTTCCCCGTAAATCACTTACTTGTACATAATTAGCTGTTGCCAATTCACTTGCTGAACCATCTGGATTTTTATAGGTTTGCGCTCTGGCAAAATACGTTTGATCTTTATTTGATATCTCATTACTCCCAAAATCCAAACTTGAGGCATAATCGATGGAAAGTGGCCCAGGGGTACCTGGATTAGGTCCATCAGGATTCGTTGGATCGACTGGTCGAACTGGTTTTTCTGGATCGGGATTTTCTGGATTCACTGGATCCGTCCCATCTGTGCTTGGGGTAAAAACAATCGACTGTTCGCTATCAAAAACGACCGTCGCCGCTTCAGCAGGAACAGTGGCGCCAAGCAACATTGTTCCGAATAACAAGGAGTAGACGACTGTTTTTTTCATTTACTTAGCCTCCAACATTCGTTGGCACAGATTTCAATGTCCACGTTAATGTCGTACGATATTCTTTTGCTAATTTAATCGCTTTACCTGGGACATTTAATTTCACGGCAGTAGCACCTTCTGTCGCATCTTGCCCGAAACGATAGACCCAAGTTCCCATTCCTTTGCCCTCTTCTGCTTTGACTAATTCTACTTCTGTTCCAGGAACAAAGGTATGTGCTGCCGTTGGTGTTGGTGCGTATGCGGCATCAACAATCGATGTCACACCTGCATTGGCAATCGATAAAGCGGCCCCAACTAATTCTTCATTTTGTGCTGTTTTGAATTGCGCATTTTGTACAGCGCTTAATGTCCAGCCTTCTTGTGTCCCACGTTTATCCGTTACCTGAACATAGTTCGGACCTGTTGTCCCATCTTTAAATGTTTGAATTTGTGCGTAATAATCTTTCGTATCGGAAGTGATTTTTTGGGCGCCAAATTGAAAGCTTGAAGCATAGTCAATTGATAAGGGGCCTGCAGTCCCTGGTTTTGGTCCAGTTGGGTCAGTTGGATCTTCTGGTTCAACTTTTTCATCTGGATTAGTTGGGTTCACTGGCTTCGTTGGATCTGTATCTGGTTCAAATGTAATGGCTCCATTACTTGTATAGTTCACATTAATATCTTCCGCAAATGCTTGTTGTGTCGCTAGTACACCGCTAAATCCCACAATCCCTACTACTGCTAATACTGTTTTTTTCATCTTCTCTTCTCCTTTTAATAAATAATATGCCTATAGTGATAAGGCTGATTCCTAAATAAATAAATGGTCCTTGATTGGTGGTACCTGTCGCCGGTAATCTTCCTTGTCGCGACCCATACACGCCAGAAGAATGGACGGATGAAGTACCTCCGTCAGTTGGCTTGGTGGGTTCGGTCGTTGTAGAAGAATTACTTGTCGCTGTTGTCGACTCTTCTGTGGGATATTCATACGTTCCATAAAAGGAGACAACACCACTATTTTCATAAGCTGCTTCCCCAAACGCAGTGTCTGAATGACAGAAGCTGAAAAGACCTAAAAAACAACTAAGCAAAAGGTATTTTTTCATCTCACTTCTCTCCTCCTTGTTATGGTGCCATGACTAATGACCATGACAATGTCCCTTTGAATTCGCCAACTTTTTGTTTCTCGACTGGCACAGATAGTTTAAGTCCGCGTTGGTTTGCCGCACCCCAACCTTGGTTAATTGTATAACTACCTGAACCGGAGCCTTCATTTTCTGTAACAACCGTATCTCCTTTATTGAGTAAAAATTCTCCTTTGTCTGTAACCAATGACAAATCTTCCAATTGATCTGTGCCGTTCGTTAAGGGATTAGTTACCTGAACATTCAGTTTCCAAGGCGTACTTTCTGTCCCGCGTGTGTCTTGAACGACTAAATCATCTGAAAGAGTTGGCCAGTAAACTTCTGGCTTGGCAGAAATTTTTTGTTTGCCAAAATCAATTGTTTTAGGTACTTTTTCTAACGTTAATTCACCTGAAATAGACACATTGACTTTTTTACTTAACGTTTCACCAGCTTCTGTAAATTGATAATTGGCTGGCACCGTTTTGGCTAATTCTTCTGGTTTCGCTTGCTGAATAGCTTGGAAGGTTGCGGCATCAAGACTTGGTGTTTGATTGGCCCGACCATCTGCGAAAATCACCGTTGCTTGTGTCCATTGTGCCAACTCATCTGACTTCGCTAAGCCATTTGCTTCTTTTAACTTCAAATGCGCACTTGTCGCATACAAGGCAAACGAACGATCTTTGGCAAGCACACTTTCATTTTTCACAACGACTAAATGAACCGTTTTGTTTTGCAAATTATCCCCTGACGTCCCTGCTTCTAATTGAATATCATGTGTCCGCGATAGGTTTTTTTCTGCTAACGGCGCTTGAATTTGTGGTAAATCCGTCTCTTTTAATGAAGTCTTGAAAAACGGTCGACCTTTTGCGCCGAGCATTTCCATTACTTTATCAACAGTCGTTAGTTGCGCTGCTTCGTCCTCTGTGACAATCACCGATTGCCCTGAAAGTTCCACTTTATTTGAAAATTGAACTTTCACTTGATAACTGTAGTTCGTATTCGTCGCTTTCCATGAAAGCGGGGTGGTATCTTTCTGCTCTGGAATTTGCTCTATCGCGCTCCCAACTTCACTAGACTTAACCGTTCCTTGGTGCAACCAAGAACCTGTTACTTCGTCAGGAAGGAAGCTTAGGGTTGGTGTTAAAGTACTTGAGGTCGGAATCATCAAACGCCCTTTTTGAACTTTTTGTCCAGCTACTTCGGTGCCCCACGCTTGTAAGGTTAACGGCGCATTGCCGGCTTTGACCTCTTTTACATCATGAGAAATAGTTCCTGCACCTGCCACAATTCCAGGCGTTTCCACTTCGTAATCGATGATGGAGCCAGGAATTGCTATCCCATAGCCATTGGCGCCCTTGGTCACATCGTTATCGCCAATAAATGTTTTTCCAGTCGCTTTTTCAATCCCACGGAACGTTGTTGGCGTAAGTTTTGTGGCATTATTGACCGTTGGATTAATCGTTAAGACCTGATAGGCTTTGACATTTCCAAACCAAGTCCCTGTACTATCCACTAAAGCAGTTGTATCTGTCGTTGGTTTAATCCATAAAAGTTCGTCTTTTGTTGGATCGACAGCTTCAAAATCCGCAATGTTTACCTTACCTGTACCAGGAATTGTTTCTAATGTTGCATGATCCTGAACCGTTAGTTTGCTAGCTGAAATTAAATTGGCCGTGTTGGTAATCCCAATTCCAGCATTTTTAGATAGATGAATTGAACCGAATTCATTGTAAGTCGTACTATGATTCGCGGCAGTAGCAGAAACGCCATTTTTGATGTTCCCACCATTAGCCATTAATTTAATGCCGTTGGTGACATTTAATTCCGTAAAATTGACAACGCCTAAGCCTGTCGCATTTAGGGGTTCTGTTTGATAATTATTGGTGCCATCAACGTTGGCCCCAAAGTTAAAGACCACTTTGTTTGAACTAGCATTCACAATTGCATTAGTAAAATTATCTGTTGATGAGCCACCGGATAAACCATTAATACTAACTGCTCCTTGAACATTTGCAGTAACATCACGTAAGATTTTTCCGCCACTGATATTGGAATACTGCGTCGCATATAAATTTCCAATACTAGAACCTGTTGCTTGAATATTCATTGTAATCTTACCGTTCTTGGTATACGCAGCATTGGTTCCACCATCACCGTAAATGCTGGCCCCATTTAGAGATTCCACACCTGTTTTAGTGAAAATATTTAAAGTAATTGTATTTGACTCATCCGTTCCTAATGTCGTATTTTGACCATAGGGCCGACCACCAGTAATGTAGGTATTACCAGGCAACTTAAACTCTCCGTTGTAGTTTCTTAAATCAATTAAGAGGCTAGCATTTCCAAGAAGTGAACCAGCATTGGTAATCCCACCTGAAAAGCCGTTTGCGCCTGTCCGAGGAGTTCCTGAGAAATCCCCTCCGTAGATGCGGTTATCTGAATTACCAGTAATTGTATGGCCACCGCTTGCTCCATAAGAAGCGCCCATCGAAGCATTAATTACTCCTTCATAAACCGTTACGCCGACATTCCCGACGTTTTTGGCATCATTCCAGCCACCGCCTGAAAGAAACCAATCGACTTGACCATTATTAACGATTGTTTGACCGTTTCCATAAACTCGAGCTGCTTGATAGCCTGTTCCTTCTAATGTATCAGCAATCCCGCCATTCAATGTGTTAGAAGTGTTGCCTTCAACGACACCTGAAAAAGAGCCACCATATGTCCAGCGAGCAATGGTATTATTTAAAACAGTTTTAGTATCTCCTTTTATATAGATATCCCAAGTATCATTACTAGCAGGATAGCCGCCGCCACCAACAATATCCCAACCTGAACTATACCCACGACTTTTATTGGTCGTTGAATAATCTAAGCTTGTCGGTTTTGCACCTGAGTAAGCCATACCATCGCCACCTAAAGACCCGTCACCATTCGCTGTTCCCACTTCAATTGTTGTGTTTCCTTCGATATAACCGCCGCGGCCAGCTGCAGTTGAGTAAATTGCACCATTATTAAACGAACCGCTGACTAATTTAGAAGAAATATTTCCGAAAACTTTAAAAGCTGCTGCTGATTTGGCTAATTCTGCTCTTTGTTGTGGTGTATAAGCATCATACGTTGCTTCATTTGAGGCTCCAATTTGACTCTTGTTAAATTTCGAAACATTGTTACCAGCACCGCCGTTAAAATCATTAATACCACCAGCGGTATTCGTTCCTGCTGTAACTACATTCGTAATATCTCCGATAATCGTTCCAGAATATTGGTTGCCTCCTTCAAAATCTGCACGACCCGCACTATATAACTGTGTATTTAAATTTGTAGTAATTCCATCAGTCGCACGATTCGTTCCTATATCGCCACGGGAAGAGCCACCAATAAAACGTTGACCAGCTGTGTACCAACGGCCATATCCTGAAATATCGTTTGTTACTTTTCCACCAATATTTCCGTATTGAACACCGCCATAATACGTACTTAGTTGGAAACCTGTAGCAGCATTCGTAATTGCAACCTTTGTTGAGACGTTACCAGTAACATTCGCTGTGTTGGTTGCGTTGGTCCCATAACCGCCCCCATAAATTGAAGCAATTCTGCCACCAGAATCATTGACAACCAATGAAGTATTCCCAGTCACTGTCCCAATATTGGCGCCCCCACTTAATGTATTTAGTCCGCTCCGTGTATTGTTAATAACAATCGTAGGATTTCCAGCTAAATTACCACCATTTTGGTTTCCACCATAGAAATTCCATGTCCCTGTACCTGTACTATTTACTGTTAAAGTTGGGTTTCCTGAAACATCTCCTGTATCCGTTCCACCGTATACGGTCAGACCGTTTCCACTAGAACCGCCATTCAAGTTCAAACTGTAACCATTTAAATACATATTCGTACCTGTATAGCTTAGATTTCTCAAAGTGATGTTTGAGCCAAAAAAGATATTTTGATTAAACCCTAAAGTCTTAGAACCAGTTGGTGCTGTTTGATCCATACTAATCGGATCCGCACTATTTCCAGTAATCACTAAATGATTGACCTTGCCTTGCAAGGCGTAAAAAGTCATATTACTTGCCGTAACGGTGTCAGGAATCACTTTTGCGGTAGTCGCCGTACTCGTTGTAATATTGGTTCCTATATAAAGAGTGAAATCGCCATTGTTCCCCTGTTGATATAAATCAAACAAGGCTTCTTTCAAGCCAGCCTCTGTCGATGCATATTCTTTGTACGCTGCTCCGTCTCCTACTGGACTTGGCACAACAATCACTTTTGTTTTATCCGCAGTGGCAATTGTGTCCGCAATTGATTGATCAACTGAGACGGCTCGGGCCATACGAGTCAATTTCTGTTTAAAGACAGCCGTAAGTTGTGTATCTTCTGAAAACTCTAGTTGAAGAAGTTCTTCATTTGTATATGTTTTCCCTTGGTAAGACCAACCAACGAAAGTGGAGTTTTCCTCACGATTCGCCCATTTTGGTAGTTCTTCTGCCCGAAGTGGCTGATTTTTTTCTTTTACCACTTGATAACTTTTGGCATCATTTAGAAACAATGCTTGATCCGTTGTTTCAAAGGTCAACGTGATTTGCTTCTGCTCTTCGCTTGGTTTTGTTTCTGTGGAAGAGGTGGTTACTTTTTCTGTGATAGCACTAGATGCCGTCATTGATGGTTGTTCTATAGAATGTGTGCTGCTTTCTTTTGGTGCTTCACTTGTACTGCTTTCTGCTGTTTTTGGCTGTGTCTGCGTACGTTCCGTTTGTTGCTCCCCTTCAATCGCCCACGCTGAAACAGATAAAAATGGTTGTACAAGTAAACAAGTTGCCAATAAAACAGCGATTTTCTTTTTCATTAACTTCATCACTCCTCCCTCGAAGTAAACTTTCCACAACCAACCTATGGCTCAAGTATACGAAGTTTTCTTCTGATTTTTTTAAAGATATTTTCTTAATTTCAAAAAAAAAATTTATTTTTTAATTTTCTTTTTGTTAACTAAACGAATTTTTTACTGTTTTTCGTAAGATAAAATGTTAATTTATTCACAAAAATAACAAAAATGCTATTTTTTAACATTAAAATTAACAAACGAGTTCGTAGTATAGCACGGATTTTTTCTCATGTAAACATCATTAAATAAACATTTTTGTTTAATTTATAATTGTTTTTCTGCTAAAAAAATGACAAAACAAATAAACAGCGGCCTTAGAAATATTTCTAAGGCCGCTGTTTATTTATACGTGTTCACAAACTGGGCTGTTTCTTGGTAACATTGTTTAGCTTCTTTTGTTTGATAGTCGAATTGATATTCATGGGTGATTGTTGCTTTCTTATCTTTGAAAAAGAGAGCTGAAACTGGAACATTTAAAGTTTTTAACCGCTGAACCAAGGCTAGTCCTTGATCTTGGAATGAAAAACTATTGCCATCTGTTAGATAAGTCGGGGGAAATTCTTTGGTGACTTTATCCACTAAACTCACTTCTTGTAGCTCTGCGCTCGTTTGCCAGTCTTTAGTGCCGAGCAAGGACCAAGCCACTGTTTTGACGAAAAATTTCATGAAACGATCATCACTTTGTTGGTTGGCCATTTGTTTCAAATCCACTGGACCACAATACGAGAGCACGCCTTTTAAATGGTTAGCCGGCAATGCTGCAGTCATGCCTAGTTCTTTCGCGTAGTTGGCATTGGTTTGAACTGTTGCATATTGTAGAGCAATCTGCGCGCCCGCACTATCACCGCCAATAAAGAGTTTAGATAAATCTAACATGGGATACGCTTGTTTCTTTTCTAATAAAAATTGAACAAGTTCATTGACCTGCTGGAGCTGGCTTGGATAAGGTGCATCTGGCGCTAATTCATAATTCATTGAAATAAAGGCAACTGCAGAATCAGCCACTAAACGTGTCGCAAACTCTTTCATCCCAGACTTATCTCCTCCCACATAGCCGCCCCCATGGACCCATAAGACGACTGGCACCGCTTGTTTTGATGCTTGGGGATAATACAAATCAAACGTATTCTTTTTTCTTGAAGACGGGTATGTTTGATTTTCTTGCAATTGGACATTGGGTAATGCTTTATCATAGGAAGCTGAATCTTTTATTTCAACTTCTCCTGCGAATAACTGATTGATGACCCAAGCACCAGGCTTAGGGGATAATTGAAAGGCGAGAAACACACCTAAGCAAATAACCACAATGATTCCTAACAACCAAAGGACAAAACGTACGAATTTTCTTTTCACTCTATTCACCTGCTTTAATTTGTAGCAAAATTATAGCATGTTTTTCAGCCAAAGCGTTTATTTTGAAACAGTTTTTTTAGAATTTGATGCACTTTTATCATTTGAAATGCCCTCTTAAAAGCTGTAAAATGAACAAAATGACTTTAACCTTTAGGAGGTTGCCAAATGAAAGCTCTGATTTCCATTGATTATACGAATGATTTTGTCGCTACAGACGGAAAACTAACCACTGGTGCCGCTGGGCAAGCCATTGAAACAGCCCTTGTGCAACAAACAAAGCACTATTTTGACAATGGCGATTTTGTGGTTTTTGCCATTGATGGGCATGACCCCATGGATCACTATCATCCTGAAAATAAACTTTTCCCGCCGCACAATGTCTTAGGAACTGATGGACGCAATCTGTTTGGTTCGCTAGCTGATTTTTATCAAGCCCACAAAAATGAGCCAACCGTTTATTGGATGGACAAACGACACTATTCTGCTTTTAGCGGCACAGATTTGGACATTCGGTTACGAGAACGAGGAATTACAGAGCTTTGTTTAACTGGTGTTTGTACAGATATTTGTGTGTTGCATACGGCTGTCGATGCCTATAATTTAGGCTATCAATTAATGATTCCCGAGCATGCCGTTGCTAGTTTTGATGAACAAGGACACGAATGGGCGTTACGCCACTTTAAACACACTTTAGGCGCAACCATTCTATAAAAAGACTGGCCAGTCCGACCTATCTATATTCAAAAAATCGTGCAAACAACACAAAAGCCAACCTTACTATGGATAAGGTTGGCTTTTTTTCACTCATTTTAACTCCGAGCCTGCGGATTAGCGATAACTAGCATTCACAGAATAAGAAGAGACCGCTAGTTGATAAAAATTAGCTGTTCATAAAAGAGTGGGGAAGCCCACTTTTTTATAGACCAATGACCGTTGCAAAGAAAGGAACCACTAAAACGGTAACTACACCAACCACTACGACAGAAATACTAGCCATAGCAGCCTCTGTTTCGCCCATTTCCATGCCAACTGCTACACCTAGGGCATGTCCGGCCGCACCTAAAGCTAAACCTTTCGCGATTGGATTGTTAATCTTAAACCACTTCAATGCAATTCGGCCCAAGGCATAAGTTAGTACACCATTGAAGATTACAGTAAACGCCGTAATGGAAGCAATGCCGCCAACAGTTTGAGAAATAGGTACGGCAATCGCTGTTGTAGCTGCTTGTGGTAAGATTGAGGCCACTAAATGATTATCCATGCCAATCACTTTTCCTGCAAAATAAACAGCCACTAGTGAACCAAAAGAACCAATTGTTAACGCCGTTAAAATTTCTAACCAATAGTTTTTCAACACGTCTCTCTTTTTATATAAAGGAATCGCAAACGCCACTGTCGCAGGTTCTAGAAAGAA
This sequence comes from Enterococcus sp. DIV1337a, assembly GCF_051712285.1. Lineage (NCBI taxonomy): Bacteria > Bacillati > Bacillota > Bacilli > Lactobacillales > Enterococcaceae > Enterococcus > Enterococcus sp. DIV1337a. Next base: position 2,424,596 of record NZ_JBIOOP010000001.1, read on the forward strand.
GCTGATATATTTGCCACCTTCATTGTATTGCTCGTAACTAATTCCTGTCACTTTTAAAACGACAACGCCTAAAATCATCGCAACGAATAATGGCGTAAATAAGAAGAAACCTTTGCTTTTTTTAAACAACCAAGTACCTATGCCAAATACAGCTAATGAAATAATAATGCCAACATACGGATTCATGCGCGAACCTCTCCTTTCGCTTTCTTCGTTGCTGCGGGTTCTTTTTCTTTTCGAGCATCTTTCATATGCAATAAAAAGGCGCCCGTCCAACCAGTTGTTGCTAGTAATGCTAGTGTTGCTACTAAAATAACAAAAACAATTTGAACGCCAAATTGTTGCATAATCCCTAAAGAATTAACTAAGGAAATCCCTGAAGGAACAAATAAAAATGTAATAACCGTCGATAAGCTATTACCCAGCCCTTCCACTTGCTCCAATTTAACAACTTTTGTACATAAACCAATGAACAATAACACCATGCCAATTACTGAAGCAGGCATTGGTATTGGGGAAATGAACGCCAAACCGTTGGCGATTAACATAATAATGGCAAAAACTGCTGCTTGTTGTAAAAATGAATATACTTTCTTTTCCATTCTTCTTCGCTCCCTTTTGTCTGTTTTCTATGGGTTAAGTATATAAAGAAAACGTTTTTTTAAGGGCTTTTTTTCATGAAATGCCAGAATTTCTTCACCAAATGCAAAAATCATCACTTGAAATGCATTCGACATTTCAAGTGATGATTTTTTAACTTAAGCCAAGTTTTTCTTTAAATTCTTTGACGTATGAACGGCTAACAGGTACTTTTGAGCCGTTGGTTAAAATTACTTGCAACGTGTTATTAAACCACGGCTGGATTTCTTGAATTTTTGTTCGATTCAAGATGAAACTTCGATGCGTTTTAATAAAGAGCGTGGCAGGTAGTTTTTGTTCGATACTATTGAGTGTCCCTGTCATCTTATAAACTTGTTGATCCACAAAAATGCTCAGTTGCCGTTCTTCGACAGAAACGAGGTAAATATCTTCTGGCGCAACAAGATAAATGCGGTCTTCCCCTTGAATAGGTATTGCTTCAGACTTTGGTCCTTTTTCGGCAGTGTTTTCTGGGACAGCTTGACCCATTTCTTTCGATGCTTTTTCAATGACTTGTGTTATTTTTTCTTCCTCAAAAGGTTTCAAAATATAATCTTTTGCATTCACTTGAAACGCCTTTAACGCATATTGATCATAGGCGGTTGCAAAGACCAAATAGGGCGCTTTTTTAAGATGGGTTAGTTTTTCCGCTAAATCAAACCCACTTTCATCGGTCAAATGAATATCTAAAAATAACAAATCTGGCTTTTGATCCATCATCTCTTCCATTGCCTCCGCCACAGAATCCGCCTCTGCAACGCTAGTTACTTGCGGATGTTGGGAAACAAGATAGCTCAATTCTTCTCGTGCTAAAGGTTCATCATCAACGATTAATACGTGCATCTAACTCCTCCTGTTCCATCGAGATTTCTAAATGAACATGGCTCCCGCCTGTCTCTAAATTTTCAATTAAAAAACAACCTTCCGATCCATAAAGGTTCGCCATTCTGCGGGACAGATTTTCCAGTGCCGTACCGGTTCCTTTTTCCGAAGTCACTGTCGTCTTTCCTAATAGCAAGCGGCGTTCTTCGGGAATCCCTTGCCCATTGTCATACACATCCACATGTAATTTGTGTTGTTTTGCTTTGACCACTACCCGGACTTGATTGTTCTCCTTCCGACTGCCGAATGCATGCTTGATGGTATTTTCTACTAACACCTGAATCGCATACGGCGGTACTTTTTCTGAAGCAACCGCTTCTTCAACGTCAAATGTTACTTGATAACGATTCGGAAACCGTGCTTGTTCTAATGATAAATAGGCTTTTACTTGTTCTAGTTCTTGTGAAACTGGGATCGTAGTTTGCACGGCTCCCTGCAAGTTGCCTCGAAAGTATTTACTTAATTGGAGCAATAGTTTCCGCGCTTTTTCGCTGTCTTTCCGCATTAATGCGGAAATAGTATTGATGGCATTAAAGAAGAAATGCGGGTTCACTTGCGCTTGTAAGGATTTAATTTCAGCTTCTTTAAGTAATTTTGATTGTACTTCCGCTTCACCTAATTCAATTTGTGAAGAAAAAATTGTCCCAAGACCTTCTGCCAACTGTTCCTCAACATGCGTTAACTGCGCTGGATCCGTAAAGTACATTTTTAAGGTGCCAACAATTTGCTGATGGGAAAATAATGGAATCACAATCGCCGCTTGCAACGGACAATTAGGGTCCGAACAACCGACTTCTTCTTTGGCATGCGCGATAGTCATTTGGCCCGTCCGTAACACTTCTCGAGAAAGCTCCGTGATGACTTCTAGCTCTGGAATATGATGATCGCTTCCTGCGCCAACATGAGCTAAAATTTGATGACTGTTTGTCATGCTAATCGCACTGACTTTTGTATAATGCTTAATAATCTCCGCGACTTTTTTGCTGGAATTTTTATTGAGGCCTTCTCGAAAATAAGGCAGTGTTTCCGCTGCTAATTCCAAAACATCGTGCGTCTGAACCGCTTTGGCCTGCTCTTCTTGTTTCAATGTTGTCGTTAGAATCGACATAAAAATAAACGTTCCTACGCTATTTAACAAAATCATCGGCAGCGCAATAAAACGAACCAACGTGGCCCCGTCCGCTAGATTACCGCTAAAAAAGAAAATAAAAATCATCTGAATCATTTCCATACACGCCCCGACAATGGCAGAAAAGCCCGCAGACGGAAAAACGGTTTGCTTTGCCATGCGGCTCCCTAAAAAACCAGCAATTAAACCAACAATTAAAGAAGCAGGCACATAAAAGAAACTATGGCCTCCGCCTTGAATAACCCGATGAAAGCCAGCAATTAACCCAACCGTACTGCCGACAATCGGGCCACCCACTAATCCAGAAACGCCAATTACTAACGTACGCGTATTCGCAATGGAAGCATTGCTACTTAAATAGGTTAACAAATTATTTGGAACAATCTGATTCTTAGCGATTTCGATACCTGTAAAATTAGAAATAATAGCAAATAAACCAAAAATCAAAATCAACTGAACTTTTGAAGACATTTTTTCACGACTTAATAAAACCCGCTTAAAATAAGGGACATTCACTAAAAGAAAGGCCAGTAAAATAATTAAGCCCACCCGTTCCATCATTAAAATAAATAATTCGACCACACCGGCACCCCCTTCCTATTAACTATACTATAAATCAAGGAAAAGAAAAAAATGAAGCTTCTCAAAAAAGAGGCTTCATTTTTTCTTTTCATTAAAACGCAGGAATATTGGCGCCTTTAGAATTTTTCTTGATGTATTCAGCAACTTCTTTTGTTGTCATCGCTTCTTTTAAAACCTTGATCTTTTCGCTATCTTTTTCGCCTTTACGTGTCACAACTTGTAATGCGTAATGTTTACTTGCTTCTTCATCTTCTAACAAAATCGCATCTTTCGTTGTTAAACCAGCAGGTTCTAAGTAGGCTGGGTAGCAGAACACCATAGCAATGTCTTTTTCATCATAGGCTTTAGCTAAATTCAGTAAATCAATGCTTTCAAAAGTGATGTTTTTAGGATTTTCCACGACATCTGCAACCGTACCGTTAAAGCCGACACCTTCTTTTAATTTAATCACGCCGTTTGCATTTAAAATTGCTAAAGCCCGACCTTCATTGGTTGGATCGCTAGGAATCCCCACCTTGGCATTTTCAGGTAAATCTTTCGCATCTTGGTATTCTTTTGAATAGAAACCACCTGCAAAATAATAAATCGGTTGAACAGCCACTAAATCAGCTTTTTTCTCTTTGTTAAACATTTCCATAAATGGTTCATGTTGGGCAAAATTGGCATCCGCTTCGTCATGTTGCACGGCATCATTGTAGGCAACGTTGTCGCTCACTTCCATAATGTTAATTTTGTACCCTTTTTTCTCAGCTTCTTTCTTGGCAATCTCCAAGATATCTTTTGAAGATTCCAATTGTACAGCAACGGTAATCTCCTTGTCTTCTTTCTGGTCTGCTTGTTTATTTCCCCCACAGGCAGCTAAAATGACTGTTGCAATAACAGCGAATGTTGCTAAATAAAACTTCTTCATTCTTTTGTCCTCCTACTTTCTTTTGTCTAGTTTTTGGGCAATGAAGTTCCCAAGCATTTGTAAAATGAAGACCAGTGCAATCATAATCACAATGGCAACATACATAATACCGTATTCATACCGTTGATACCCGACACGAACTGCGAAATCGCCAATCCCGCCGCCACCAACAACACCCATCACCGTGGAATATGAAACCATACTCACTGTCGTGGTTGTGTAAGCAAGGACTAATCCGCTACGTGCTTCCACCAATAAAAAGTGCCAAATGTATTGGACTTTCGAGGTACCTAACGAATTAGCTAAAAAATAAATTTCTTCTGGAACATCCAACAGCACTTGTTCAACCAAGCGAGCAAAAATCGCGATCGCAACAATACTCAATGGCACAGATGAAGGAATTGGGCCAAACGCCTTTCCTAAAACAGAACGAGTAACTGGAATCAACGCAATCACAAATAATAAATAAGGAAACGAGCGAATAACAGTTACAATGAAATTTAAAACCCAGTACAGCCAAGGTTGATGCCCTTTGACTTTCGGATTAGCCAAAAATAGTCCCAAGCCTAAAGGCAAGCCGATAAGCAAACAGATAGCCATCGAAATCGACATCATAATCCCTGTTTCTTTTAAGCCGACCAGCATAGATGGCCAATATTCGGCAAAGGTTTCTGAAAAAGTCATGGGCGCAAACTCCTTTCCACTTTTTCTAAATAGGAAAGCGGTTCTTCCTCATATTGCTGAGGATTATTCAGAAATTCGCCAATTAACTGACCTTTTTCCATCACTAAGATACGATTACATAAGCGCTTCACGGTTTCTAATTCATGACTGACAAAGAAAATAGTCGGTCGGAATTCCTGATGCGTCTTATGTAATAGTCGAACGACACTTTCTGTATTTTCTTCATCTAATGAACTCGTTGCCTCGTCACATAATAACCATTTGGGATTACGACTCAATGCTCGGGCAATAGAGACACGCTGTTTTTCCCCACCAGAAAGCTGAGCAGGATACGCCTCTGCCTTATGAGCCATATCAACAAACGTTAATAAACGCTCAATTTTTTCAGGCTGTCTCTCTTTTAAAAGTTTCAAAGGCAACGCAACATTATCATAAATTTTCAAATTTTCTAACAAATTGTAATGCTGAAACACCATCCCCATTTGTTGCTGCTGCTGGCGGACTTCTTTTTTAGAGAAGGTTTGAACATTTCTGCCATCAATGCGAATTTCCCCTTCACTCGGTTGTTCCATTAAATTCAACAAACGTAACAACGTGGACTTGCCAGAGCCACTTTTCCCAACAATCCCAACGATTTCTCCTAGTTGGACAGAAAAGTGAATATTTTTTAACGCGTGTGTCTCTTGATAGACTTTCGACACATTCACTAACTCAATCATGATTACCTCCTAAAGGCCGACAAACAAACTGTAACAACTAAAAAAACTGTATAACAATTAAAGTAATTCTGTGAAACAATTAAAAAAAACTATTACGAATTAAAAAATAACATACGTTTCTAAAAACAGCTTCATACCAGAGATGTAACTACTTACATCATCTACTAAAACAGAAAAAAAAGCAACCTTTTTATTTGTAAAAAAAACACTATCTGTTTTTTGTCTGTATTATTTTGTACAAATGAATTAAAAATTTCCTGTTTCTACAGCTATTTCCCCACGCTCCTCTAAAAAAAGACATTCTCAGAAACGAGGCATCCAAAAAGGGAAAAGCGCTCGTAACGATAATGTCTCTAATGGTTTACTTTTTAAATACAACTGTTTCTTCGACAGTAATTCTTTCAGCTAATGATTGAATCACTGGACAGTTTGGGGAGACAAGCTTTAAACACCGTGTCGCCCGTGCTTGAAAGGCTTCTGGAACAGCCACATAAAAGTGAATCGCCACCTGTTTTAATGGTTGCGCTCGTCTCTCTGCTTCTCTTGAATATGTGACCTCTATTTTTTCAAACTCAAAGGGAATGTGTGAATTTTCCAAAACGGATTGATACACGTAACCGCCACAAGCACCAATTGCCGAAACAAGCATTTGAACTGGCGAATATCCCTCTTCTTTTGCTAGCACCCAGCGCGCCGTTTTCGTTTGTAATTCAAATTTTTCCACACCACGAATAATCGTCAAACGTTCTACCATTGCCATCTTCACTCCTTTTTACTCTTTCTTAAAAGATACTACAAAACAGCGTTAAAACAAACATTTCCAACTTCTCAACTTAGCAAGTCCTAAAAAAAACAAAATTCTCACTTGACAAACAACGTAACACCTGATAATATACTTCCGTTCAAATCGTAACCATTACGATTTAGATTTTATAAATCCAAAAAGAAAGGAAGTGCCTTATGGCTAAAAAATCAAAAATTGCTAAAGCAAAAAAACAACAAGCAATGATTGCAAAATATGCGCCTATTCGCCAAGCCTTAAAAGAAGCTGGCGATTATGAAGGTCTTAGCAAATTGCCAAAAGATGCTCGTCCAAGTCGCTTAAAACTCCGCGATCAAACAGATGGGCGCCCACGTGGCTACATGCGTAAATTTGGCATGTCTCGGATTCGTTTCCGTGAATTGGCTCACCAAGGCTTGATTCCTGGCGTCAAAAAAGCAAGCTGGTAACTCATTATTTCGATAAAGACAACTAGCGAGGACAGTCGCATTTGGGCTGACCTCGCAGCCCCCTTTATCTTTTATACGCAATTAAAAAAATCAAATTGGAGGACGGTACTATGCGCCAAACCATTACGTTAGCTTGCGCTGAAACTGGCGAGCGCCTTTACTTAACAAGTAAAAACAAACGAAATACACCAGAAAAATTACAGCTGAAAAAATATTCACCAAAATTACGGCGCCGCGCACTTTTCACTGAAGTCAAATAACAGGAGGAAAACTTGATGGGCATTCCAATCACCATTGTTTCTGGCTTTTTAGGCGCAGGAAAAACAACCTTAATTAACCATGCGCTTGCGCAATCACCGTTTCCTAAAGAGGAAATTATTATTATTGAAAATGAATTTGGTCAAACAGGCGTTGACCACGCATTACTTTTACAAACCACGGAACGAATTATTCAATTAAATAACGGTTGCATGTGCTGCAGCTTACGAGGAGATCTTCTTGCCTCTTTATCAGCAATCTTAGAAGTGTATCAAGAAGAACAACAACCCATTGCCCAAGTCATTTTAGAAACAACAGGCATTGCTGATCCGCAACCAATCATTCAAACAATTTTAACGACCCCGCACATCAAAAATCATTTCTATATAGACAGTCTCTTAACGGTCGTTGACGGGCATCATTGGCAACAGCAACTTCAAGAAACCGAAGCCATCAAACAACTGGCCTTAGCAGATCGCCTCTTTTTTTCTGTCAAGGAACCAGCAGACATTACTCAGCTACCAACGTTTCAAAAAACCCTTCGTACCATTAATCCTTTTGCTGATATTTTATCCTTTCAAGCCAACGAGCCTCTTTTAGCAAGTGACTTTTTTCAATTAAACAAGTTTACGGCAACTCTTACAGAACACGAAATGACTCATTCCCCGCATGAGCACGCCCACGAGCATCATCACCATACCTTTCACTCCCTCACGCTAACGGCGTCCGCAGCCCTCAACGAACCTCTTTTCACTCGTTGGCTTGATTGGTTAATGTACACGCATCAGGAAAAATTATACCGTTTCAAAGGGATTCTCGCCTTACAGGAGCATGACTTGGCCATTGCCATGCAAGGCGTCAACCAGCAAGTGGCCTTTCAAATGACGAATCAAGCATCCCAAGAAACGACAATTGTTCTAATTGGCAAAGAATTAGAGACAAAAAAAATTCAAGCAACTTTTCAAACTCTCAATAAAATAGCTACTCCGTAAATTTTTTACGAATGGAGGTCCTATATATAATGGAAAAAACTGATTTATCTAGCGCTTATCGTCGACTGAAAAGTCCCAACATCAAAACACGAAAACGCGCACTTAAAATCATTAAAGAACATAAGCGCAATAAACAAAAGAAAATTGCGTAATTCACTAAAGGAGCACACCTATGAAAAAATTTACTCTTCCCCTGTTAGCCGCCTTATCACTAATCCTTTTCGGCGCTTGCGGCAAAACAAACACCTCTGATAAAACCGCTGACGGTAAAGAAAAACTATCCATTGTCACGACTTTTTATCCTATGTACGATTTCACTAAAAATATTGTAGGCGCTGAAGGAGACGTCAAATTGTTAATCCCTGCTGGTTCTGAACCTCACGATTATGAACCATCCGCCAAAGATATGGCTACCATCCATGATGCTGATGTTTTCGTTTACCACAATGAAAACATGGAATCTTGGGTACCAAAAGCTGCTAAAGGCTGGAAAAAAGGAGCCCCAAACGTCATTAAAGGCACCGAGAACATGGTCTTACTTCCTGGTAGTGACGAAGACGGACACGACCATGACCACGAACATGGCGAAGAAGGCCACCACCATGAATTAGACCCGCATACTTGGGTTTCGCCCCATCGTGCCATCCAAGAAGTCACAAACATCAAAGAACAATTAGTCAAACTTTACCCTAAAAAAGCCAAAACATTTGAAACAAACGCAGAAAAATACTTAACAAAATTAACGGCCTTAGATAAAGAGTTTCAAACAGCCTTGAAAGACGCTCAGCAAAAAAGTTTTGTTACCCAACATGCTGCATTTGGTTATCTTGCCTTAGATTACGGCTTAAAACAAGTGCCAATAGCTGGTTTAACACCTGAACAAGAGCCAACAGCAGGGCGCTTAGCAGAGTTGAAAAAATATGTCACAGACAACCAAATTCGCTATATTTATTTTGAAAAAAATGCCAACGATAAAATCGCTAAAACGTTAGCTGATGAAGCAAATGTTCAATTGGAGGTCCTAAACCCGCTAGAAAGCTTGACACAAAAACAAATGGATAATGGCGAAGATTATCTTTCTGTAATGAGAGAAAACTTAACCGCCTTGAAAAAAACAACAGATACAGCTGGGAAAGAGGTTCAGCCAGAAACCTCTGAAAAAACAGAAAAAACTGTAGCTAACGGCTATTTCAAAGACAGTGAGGTGGCTGAGAGAACATTGGCAGATTACGCTGGAAATTGGCAATCCGTCTATCCTTTATTAAAAGATGGCACATTAGACCAAGTCTTCGATTACAAAGCGAAACTGAAAAAAGATAAAACACCAGTCGAATACAAAACCTACTATGATGCTGGCTATCAAACCGATGTCGACCACATTAACATCACTGATTCCACCATTGAGTTTCTGGTCGATGGCAAACCACAAAAATTCACCTATAAAGCAGCCGGTTATAAAATTTTAAACTATGCAAAAGGCAACCGTGGCGTCCGTTTCCTTTTTGAAACAGACGATGCCAATGCTGGGCGGTTTAAATACGTCCAATTTAGCGACCACAACATCGCACCAACGAAAGCCGCTCATTTCCACATCTTCTTCGGCGGCGATAGCCAAGAAAGTCTATTCAACGAAATGGACAACTGGCCAACATATTATCCAAACGACTTAAGCAAACAAGAAATTGCTCAAGAAATGATTGCGCATTAAGCATTCAAAAGAGAGGAGGCAGCATTAGCTAATGCTGCCTCCTCTCTTTTTTTATTTAGTCAAGCACACCATGCTCTGCTTCAAACGTCGCTAGCAACTGGCGCACTTCATCCGTTGATTTTGTATTCATTAATTGTGCTCTTAAATCACTGGCACCTGGAAAGCCTTTGACATAAATTTTGAAGAAGCGATGCAATCCAACAATGGAGCGAGGCACCAATTCCGCATATTTGTCTTGCAAATCCAATTGTAAACGTAACAACCCCAGCAATTCTTGTGGCGTATGTGTTTTGGGTTCTTTTTCAAAGGCATAAGGATTTTTAAAAATCCCCCGGCCAATCATGATCCCATCTACACCATATTGTTCTGCTAATTCTAGGCCCTTTTGACGATCGGGAATATCCCCATTAATCGTAATTGTCGTTTGCGGTGCGACACGGTCCCGAATAGCCATAATTTGCGGGATGACCTCCCAATGGGCATCCACTTTGCTCATCTCTTTTCGTGTTCGTAAATGAATGGATAGATTCGCAATGTCTTGTTCTAATAAATGCGTGATCCACGCATCCATTTCCGCCATTTCAGTAAACCCAATGCGTGTTTTGACACTAACAGGTAAGCCACCTGCTTTGGCGGCGTCAATCAATTCAGCCGCAACTTCCGGGCGTAAAATCAGCCCGCTGCCTTTCCCACGCTCAGCCACGTTAGGCACAGGACAACCCATATTTATATCTAATCCTTGAAAGCCCATCTCCGCTACGCCGATACTCATTTCACGGAAAAATTCAGGTTTATCTCCCCAAATATGTGCCACCATCGGCTGTTCATCTTCTGTAAAAACGAGGCGCCCGCGCACACTGTCTTTCCCTTCAGGATGACAATAACTATCTGAATTAGTAAACTCTGTAAAAAACACATCTGGCGCCCCAGCTTCTTTCACGACATGACGAAAGACCACATCAGTGACATCTTCCATTGGTGCTAAAACAAAAAAGGGCTTTGGCAATGTTGCCCAAAAATTCTTGCTCATCTTCATATACTCCATTTCTGATTTTTTCTTTATTTTCAACGACAACTTGTCGACATATTCTGGTGCGAAACATTGCTATTATACAGGGAAATGCACGAAGAATCAAAAAAGGCATACTTAGAAACAAGAAAGCTGTCTGAATCTGCTCGCTAGAGTGAGTGATTCAGACAGTTTAATCTTTTTACGTAAGGCTTAACTACGTAAGCCACGCCCTGTTTCTACAAGGTACCAACAAATGCCATATAAAACGACAATAAATAAGATTAAAATGGTCATAGAAATACCAATTGGCACATCTTGAACCCCTAGAAAACCGTAGCGGAACCCAGAAATCATGTAAACAATCGGATTAACTTTTGAAACAGCTTGCCAAAATGGCGGCAACATGGAAATGGCATAGAAAACCCCACCTAAATAGGTTAAAGGCTGTAACACAAAGGTCGGCACAATCGATACATCGTCATAGGATTGCGCAAAAATACCATTTAACAAACCAGCTAAAGAAAAAAGAATCGCAGTCATCAATAAAGTCATGATGACCATCAGCCAAGAAACAACGTGCAACGGCACAAAAAATAGAGAAATGATGGTGACTAACGCTCCGACCAAAATACTACGCCCAACGCCACCAATCACAAATCCCCAAATAATCACATGAGTTGGAACTGGCGCCACGAGAATTTCTTCGATATTTTTCTGGAATTTTTGTGAGAAAAAGGAAGACGAAACATTGGCGTACGAGCTTGTAATGGCTGACATCATAATTAAACCTGGCACGATAAATTCCATATAAGAAAAACCGCCCATGTCGCCAATTCGACCCCCAATCATTTTCCCAAAAATCACAAAATATAAGGACGTCGTAATCACTGGCGGCACCAGTGTTTGGACCCAAATCCGTAAATAACGGTTGGTTTCCTTCACAGCTAAACTTTTTAAAGCAGTAAAATACAGACTAAACATGTTGATCCTCCCTTTGGTACGTATCCTCGGTAATCTTCAAGAAGAGCTCTTCCAAACGGTTGGACTTATTCCGCATTGACAATACTTTGATTCCTTGTTGACTTAGCTGTTCAAACAAGTGATTGACTCCTTGGTTTCGTTCCACTTCCACCGCTAACGTTAACTCGTCCTCAAATACGCTTTGATAGCCTTCAATAACTGGCGCCTGCGTATAAGGGGCTAAATCAAAAATAAACGTTTCAAATTGTAATTTTGCTAACAAGTGCTTCATGCTGGTGTTTTCAATCAATTCACCAGACTGAATAATCCCAATATTGCGACACAACATCTCAGCTTCTTCTAAGTAATGGGTCGTCAAAATAATCGTGGTTCCCTGCGCATTTAACTCTTGTAAAAAGGCCCACATTTCACGGCGTAATTCAATATCGACACCTGCAGTTGGTTCGTCTAAAATCAATAACTTCGGCTCATGCATCAGCGCGCGAGCAATCATCAAGCGACGTTTCATTCCGCCAGAAAGCATTCGCGCCCGTTCGTTCCGTTTTTCCCATAAATTGGATTGTTTTAAATACTTTTCACTCCGTTTCATGGCTTCTTTACGAGATACCCCATAATAGCCCGCTTGATTGACCACAATCTGCTGGACCGTTTCAAACGGATTGAAGTTAAACTCCTGCGGCACTAACCCAATTTGTTGCTTCGCTCGAACCAATTCCGTATCCAAATCATACCCAAAAATTTTGACTTTCCCCGAAGTCTTATTAACTAACGAGGTCACAATCCCAATCGTCGTTGATTTTCCTGCGCCATTCGGTCCCAAAAGAGCATAAAAATCGCCTTCTTCAACTGTTAAATCAATTCCCCGCAGCGCTTCGACACCTGAAGCGTACACTTTGCGTAAATCTTGTATCACAAGAGCATCAGTCATTCGTAACTCTCCTTAATGTATAAATATTCATGAGTATTATTGTAACACTTCTCGATAAAAACGGGGGTTATTTTGATTAATTTTCAAAATTTTGTTTAGCTATTTTTCGGTAACAAACTAGCTAGCGATTAACGTGTTTATTTTGACTCGAAACTGTTTAAACAGTTTCAAGAGCGTTAAAAACCTTTTAAATCAAGGGTTTAGAGTTCTCTTTTTTTGGCATAGAACTTGCTTTATATAAAAGTGAGGTGAAAAGAATGAAAAGAAAATTTTTAATTGCTAGTCACGGAAACTTAGCGAAAGGCTTCCAAAGTTCCTTGGATATTCTCGCAGACAAAGGAAAAGAGCTGGCGGTCATCAATGCCTATGTAACTCCTGATGACTACACGCCAATTATTCAAACGTTTCTTCAGTCCCTTGGCGCCGAAGAACAAGCTATTATTTTAACAGATTTATATGGCGGTAGTGTCAATCAAAAAATTGTTCAAGAAGTCATGACGACAAAACCAGACAATGTTTTTATCATTTCCAATGCCAACTTAGCCATTGCCTTGTCGCTGATTTTCTTAAAAGAAGGCGAAAAGCTAACCAAAGAAGATGTTCAAGCAGCAATTGCTGAAGCACAAATTCAATTCGTTGAATTAAACCCATCAAATGAAGAAGAGAACTTTTTTTAGGAGGAAGTTAAAATGATTACACAAGTACGAGTAGACGACAGATTAATTCACGGCCAAGTAGCCGTAGTTTGGACCAAAGAATTGAATGCCCCTTTATTAGTTGTAGCGAATGATGAAGCAGCCAAAAACGAAGTAATGCAAATGACGTTAAAAATGGCTGTCCCCAATGGCATGAAATTATTAATTCGCTCAGTCGATGATGCGATTGATGTTTTCAATGATCCTCGTGGCAAAGACAAACGAATTTTTGTAATTGTGAACAGTGTAGCGGATGCTACTAAAATTGCGAAAAACGTGACAGATATTGAAAGTGTGAATGTTGCCAATGCTGGTCGCTTTGACAAATCAGATCCAGCTACCAAAACAATGGTTTTCCCAAGTGTCCAATTAAACCCTGAAGAGTTAGAAGCAGCCAAAGAATTAGCCAGTTTGACTCACGTGGAAAGTTATAATCAAGTACTGCCAACCAACTCAAAATTAAGTTTAAAACAAGCCGTCAATTAAAAGGAGGAAATGAACAATGCTTATGCATGCAACAATGGCAGCTTTAGCTGTATTTATCTGTTTTGCTGGAAACTATTTAACTGGTCAAAGTATGATGGAACGTCCCTTAGTCGTTGGATTAGTCACAGGAATTTTAATGGGCGACATGAAAACAGGGGTCCTAATGGGTGCCTCTTTGGAAGCAATTTTCTTAGGCAATGTTAATATCGGTGGTGTTATCGCAGCGGAACCTGTAACTGCGACTACTTTAGCCACAACGTTTGCAATTATTTCAAATGTCGAACAAAAAGCCGCCATGACGTTAGCCGTGCCAATTGGGATGTTAGCCGCTTTCGTCGTAATGTTTTTAAAAAATGTCTTTATGAATATCTTTGCTCCTTCTCTTGACAAAGCAGCCCGTGAAGGCAACCAAAAAATGGTTGTGACACTGCATTATGGAACGTGGATCATTTATTATTTAATCATCGCTTCGATTTCATTTATCGGAATTTTAGCAGGAAGCGGGCCAGTAAATCTGTTTGTTGAAAGCATTCCACAAAACTTGATGAACGGTTTAAGCGCAGCTGGCGGACTTTTACCTGCCGTTGGGTTTGCTATGTTAATGAAACTATTATGGGATAATAAATTGGCCGTCTTTTACATTTTAGGCTTTGTATTAACCGCGTACCTACAATTACCAGCCGTTGCGGTGGCGGTCATCGGGACAGTAATTTGTGTCGTGAGTGCCCAACGGGATGTAGAATTTCGCGACATTCTAAAAAGAAAACCTGCGGCGTCTTCTGCGGTTGAAGGCAGCGCGAAAGAAATCGAAGAGGAGGACTTTTTCGCATGAAGTTAAAAGAGAATTTATCTAAAGAAGAGAAAAAAATGATGCGCTCTGTTTTCTGGCGTTCTTGGACGATGAACGCTAGCCGGACAGGAGCTACACAATACCACGCAGTGGGTGTCATGTACACTTTACTCCCAGTTATCAATCGTTTTTATCAAACCAAGGAAGAACGTGCCGAGGCATTGGTGCGCCACACCACTTGGTTCAATGCAACCATGCACATCAATAACTTCATCATGGGGCTCGTTGCTTCGATGGAAAAACAAAACAGTGAAGACGAAAACTTTGATGCTAGCTCTATTACAGCGGTTAAAGCCTCATTAATGGGGCCACTTTCAGGCATCGGCGATTCCTTCTTCTGGGGCATCTTACGTGTTATTGCTGCTGGTATTGGGATTTCATTAGCTAGCACCGGTTCGCCATTAGGTGCGATTGTCTTTTTACTTTTATACAACGTCCCTGCATTCTTAATTCACTATTATGCGTTGTATAGCGGCTACTCAATCGGTGAAAGTTTTATCCAAAAAATGTACGAATCAGGCGGAATGAAGATACTTACAAAAGTATCGAGTATGTTAGGTTTAATGATGATGGGCAGTATGACTGCCTCGAATGTAAAATTCAAAACGATTCTTGAAGTTTCTGTTAAAGGAAGCGAAGACGTAGTTAAAATCCAAGATTATTTGGATCAACTATTCATCGGTATCGTACCATTAGCCGTGACGTTACTTGCTTTCTGGTTATTACGCAAAAAAGTCAATGTCAACGTGGTGATGTTTGGCATTATGTTCTTAGGCATCTTGCTAGGATTACTAGGCATCTGTTAAAATTGAAGCAATAAACATTTAATTATTAAACACTTAGAGCCTGAGACAAAAATCCAAAGTGATTTTTATCTCAGGCTTAAAAGCTGATAAACGGCGGGAACAGCAACCCCTGTCCCGACCTCTCTTTTGGAAGGACGATGAATCATGCGCTTGGAGACCTACCAACACTTAGTTGATATTTTAGAAACCAGCAATACCCCGATGAGCACACAAGAAATTGCCACAAAAATCCAATTAAGCCGCTCGGTAACCAGCTTATACTTAAATAAATTATTGGAAAAAGGTGAAGTCCAACAAACGGGAAAAAAACCCGTTTATTGGCAATTAACCCGTGCAACAAACCCAACGACCGATGTGTTTCGACAATACATCGGTAGCCAAGGCAGCGCCAAAAAAGCCATCGAACAATGCAAAGCCGCTATGTTGTATCCCCCATTGGGTATGCCTTTATTAATCCATGGAGCCAGTGGCGTCGGCAAAAGCTTTTTGGCAAAACTGATTTATGAGTATCTGAAAAATGAACAAATCATTGGCCTGGAAAAATTTTACACCTTTAACTGTGCCGATTATGCCAACAATCCCGAATTACTGTCATCCATTCTCTTCGGCCATACCAAAGGCGCATTTACTGGGGCTGAATCAGAAAAGCAAGGACTCTTAGCCCAAGCTAATAATTCCGTACTCTTTTTAGATGAAGTACATCGATTATCCAACGAAAACCAAGAAAAACTCTTTCAGTTTATGGATACAGGGACCTTCCGCCCCATTGGTGAAGAAGGAAAAATGGTCCATTCCAAGGTTCGACTACTATTTGCGACCACCGAAAACCCGAAAAAAGTCTTATTACCAACCTTTTATCGCCGAATTTCCGTAATCGTCTCACTTCCCAACTTCAAAGAGCGCCCCATTCGAGAACGGATTGCGATTTTGAAAAACTTATTCCACCGAGAAGCGAAACGAATGACCAAAGACATCAACGTGGACGAAGAAATCTTTACGGCATTATTAGAAAATGACGAACCTGGCAACGTGGGGAGTTTATCCAACAAAGTGCAGCTCCTTTGCGCGTCGCAATTACGAAAAACTTTGCCCAATCAACCCGTCGTCATTGGCGATGCGACTCAACCAATGATTGCGATTCCTTTAGACAAAGAAGTGTTAGAAGAAGACACACTTTCTTCCGATATTTTCGCAACCTTTGAAGCCTTATATACAAAAGAAAAAACACTGGCCCACTTAAAAACTGAACTAACACAATTCATTAAATATTGTTTAGACGATGAAATAACCTTGGAAAATGATTATTTTTTACAAAACCTAGTCACGAAAGTCCAAACCAAAAACAAACTAATTATTAACCAACCTGAGCAAACTGAAAAACCGATGAAAGATGTTGCCAAATTGCTGAAAATTTTACCGCCAACATTTAACGAAACAATGCTCCTTCCAGTCCAAGCACAGTTAAAAGAACACTATCCGCGAACGGTTTCCCTCGTGAAAAACTTAGTCAGTCCGCTGCCAGAAGAATACCTTTTCTTGACAGAGGTACTCTTATCTGTATTACTTAGCGGAGAAATTTCTGAAACGATTCCTTACCAAGCGCTCCTCGTAGCGCATGGTGAATCGACTGCCACAAGTATTCAAGCCGTTGCCAACAAATTATGTGGTACCTATATTTTCGATGCGATTAACATGCCCTTAACCTCCTCCGTCCGAGATATCGTCGCCGAAGTTAAAGACTGGCTTTCTCAGCGGGACACATCACAAGGCGTCATCATGCTCGTCGATATGGGTTCCCTGACACAACTTTATAAAAGTTTGAAACCGCAAATTCTTGGAGAACTCTTGGTGATCAACAACCTGACCACTGCCTATGCGTTGGAAATTGGTCATCAATTAATGAACGAACAACTTTTCTATGGTATTGCTAAAACCGCTGAAAAAAAATTTAAAACCGATGTACAGTACTTTGAAGGCTTTTCAGTGGAAAAAAATATCATTGTCTCTAGTATTTCAGGTCTGGATATTGCCAAGCAAATCAAACAAATCTGTCAAAAATACCTGTATACTGACATTAAAGTCATTACCCTAAAATACAAAGATTTGGTGAACACATTAGACATTGCCAACGCCGAAGAAAATTATTTAAAAGAAACCTCGCTGATTTTGACGACGTCCTACTTAGACAACCATACAAATGTTGCTAGCGTGAATCTCTTAGACATGTTAGACGAAGATGCAGGAACCCAGTTGATGGAACCTTTCCAAAACTTGATGCATCCCAATAACATTGATAACATGATTAACGAATTTGTTCACTTCTTCTCGAAAGAGGGCTTGTCAGAAAAACTAGAATTTCTAAATCCTGACGTCATCATTAAACAAGTCGAAAACGTTACAAAGAATATTGAAAAACGCTTCGATCTCACACTCAGCGGCAAAATGAAATTTAACTTAATGATGCACAACGCGCTCATGGTAGAGCGGACAATGCTCGGCGTTGAAGACTATGAAATCCCTGCTAACCTAGAAGAACTAACCATTAACCAAAAACCATTTTTCCAAAATGCTAAGAACATTTTCTATACCCTAGAACAGTTTTATCGAATAGATATTTCCAACTGGGAACTCTATGTGATTTATGAAATTTTGTCTTCTCGGTGAGTGTTATAGGAAGAGTCTCTTTTGTTCAGATGATTACCTTAAAATATAGCTAGTGGGCCATAAGTCATTTCGACTTATGGCCCACTTTTTTTAGTTTGTATTAAAACACTTTCTATCAACAGAAAGTGTTTCAATAAATATTTCGTTTAGGCAGCGCCATTTCCTGTAGTGTAAACGAACAGGACAGTGAACAGGATGGACACGCCAACCATTATTAATTTTTTCGTTTTGTCGGGGTCCTCTTGAAGTAGCCATTTAATCAACAGACTGCCTCTAATCCGTTGACTTGCCTTCTCTTTTTCAGTCGCTGACTTTGTATAACGCCAACCACAAAAGTGCCAACGAAGTAAATTGGCGTACCAAGCTCGATAGTTTTTAGATAGAAAACCACCACAGATGAACAAAGCTCCTAATAAAATATCCAAATACAACCAAACAATAAATGTTAACGGAATATCGATTAATGAATAATTCTTCACTTCAATCACTTGATCTTTCAAACCAAATTGATGAATAATCCGTTCTTGGTATTCAGAATCCGTCTCCGCTTCTTCTTTTCCCCCAACAACTTTTATGGCTGACTCGACGCCCATACCTTTTATAAAAGCTTGCTTGGAATGACAATACTTACATTCCACCACTTGATCAGCGGTATCGTACCATCTAAACGCATTCGCCCCACAACTTTGACAAACCACACTACTCATTTTTTGCCTCCGATATTTGTTATTTTTTATGGTTATGTTTCATTACTTAATGATACCATTTTTTGGAGAGGATTGGCGTGGGTTAGAGAGATTGTTAAAAAAGACACTTTCTCGCAACGAGAAAGTGTCTTGAAACATTGTAATTGATTGGTATGCGAACACGTTCGTAGCGACTCCAAATAATTAACGTTTTGAGAACTGTGGTGGTTTACGAGATTTTTTAAGACCTGGTTTTTTAGCACCAAATTATAGTAAATATTAAAATCCTTATAAAATGTGGTGTTCAGCAATCCTGTAGTGAGAAATAATTCAAATTTTTTACATTTGTTTTAGTTAAATGGTGTGAATTTTTTATAATAAAATTGAGCAATTGCGAGCCGAACAAGTACTAAAAACTAGATAACTTTATAAAGCTGTCTAGAAAAAGTGCAGTTACTTAAACTAAGTATCAATTCTATTTAAAATTTCATTAAGAGTATAGTAGGTAATGAGAATTGGTTCTGGAATTTCTATCTGCAGTTCTTCTACCCATTGATTTTCAACATTCTTTGAAAAGAAATGATCGTTCAATTTTCGAATTTCAACCAATAATTCATCTGGACCAATACATTTTTGCTCTTTTCTATATTCTGTAACTTGACAATAAACAAACTGTAAATTGCCCATTGTTTTTATTTTTAATGCCATATCTTCTATAAATTTTTCTAAGACATCCCTACGTTTCTGATCTAAAAATGAGATTTGGGCTTTAAAATTAGAATATACTTTCGCGTCTTTACCTTGACCTTTATGAATCTCTGTTTTCCAAAGTATTTTTCCATCATGAGATTCATAATTTTGTAATTCTGTTCTAAAACGATTTATTATTAGATAAGGAACATGATATTTAAATCTTGCTTTCTCTCTCTTTGGTTTTTCTTTTTTGTCTTCAAAATTAACCCCGTTCAAATTGTAAAAATCATCATCAAAAAAAGTTTTTCTTTTAAATGTATTAGAAATCGTTAAATGATCTTGTTGTCTTATTGCATCTGCTAAAGCAAAGGAGAATTTTGGTGGCACTGCATTTCCTACAAGTTTATATTTAACGGAATCAGATTCACCATAAAATCTATAATCGATAGGAAAAGACATGCAAGTTGCTA
Organism: Enterococcus sp. DIV1337a; assembly: GCF_051712285.1. NCBI lineage: Bacteria > Bacillati > Bacillota > Bacilli > Lactobacillales > Enterococcaceae > Enterococcus > Enterococcus sp. DIV1337a. Next base: position 2,444,600 of record NZ_JBIOOP010000001.1, read on the forward strand.
ATTCCCTTATAGTTGGATATCTATACCTACCATTCTTATAGGGAAAAATCATCGATTCTCTAGACGATGCGCTCATTGTGGCCATTATGGTTCTGGAAGGTTTTTCTTCATTTTCTGGAAAAGACATTTTCCCCATATAACCTTTATCAAGCTTTTGTCTTTTAGCTTTACTCCACTCAAATTCAGGTATTTCTTTAATATAGTGATGATCAGTTACTTCATTTCCCAACATTTTAAAATCATAATTTGGATCAGTTATTAATACTTCCTTTTTATCTTTAGGAAGTCCTAATGAAGTTTTTACAGTTTTTAAAGTGACAAAATCTTTATCAAGCGTTTTTTTCGGAGCAGGAAACTCTCCGCAAATAAACCTTTCCCGATTAGATGGGACTCCGTAATACTTTACATTATAGATACCAGAGCTATTGAGATTTATATGTAGTACTTCATCTCCTGTTAGCCCTAACTCTTCCATAGTGTAACTTTCTTGAATATAATTTTTTATATTTTTAACGTTTTCTAATATCCAATATTTCAGCATAGAGTTTTTTTTGAATTTTTTCCGTGCAACAATTCTTAAATACGATTTCAACAATAAGATTCCTAGTGTCTTATCAGCTTTACCGGACCTATTTGAATTTGAAAACGCCACGCAAGGAGGTGACCCTATAATTATTTCTGTATCAGGTACAATTTTTTCAAATTCTTCATCAGGTAAAATTGATAATTCATAAATATCGTATTTAATAGCTATTGGTTCAACATTACTAGGATGATTTTTATTATGAGTTAGTAATGCAGGTTCCCATATATCAAAAGCTCTAACAATTTCAAAACCAGCTTGATGGAACCCTTCGGAGAAACCACCTCCACCACAGAACAAATCAACTACTTTGTATGACATTTTTTTCACCTATCAATTCTATTTTTTCAGATTGCCATGTTACTTTATAGCTTTGAGGAGAAAGTACTCCGTTACTTTCAATATAACTGATAACGTTACATATTTCTATTGGTTTTTGAGTTAATGAGTAATGAACTAAGTATAAATAATACTCATTGGGAAATTGAGTTGCTTTTTCAATTTCATTTTTACTTATAAAGAAGGAGTAGTTATCTCCTACACACTTTACCTCAATCATTTTTGTTGGTAATTTTTCTTTTTTTGAGAAAAATGAACGGATATCATAACCAGCTTTTGTATTTATTGGAGAAATATATTCAACATTCTTATTAGGATATCTATGTCTTTCAATATTTAAAACGTATCTTTCTGCTAATTCACCTAACTCTTCTTGCTTAGATAATTCTTTGTATAATTCCTCTAACGTCTGTTGAGAAACAGTCCTTCTCTTTTTTATAGACATTTTTTCCACATTTTCGTAATCATTAAAAGAAAACGAATCATCTTTATTCCTTTTTATTATCTCTAATTCCAAACATAGATTTCTAACCGCAAAGTATCTCATAGGTATATTGAATTTTTTTATTGTATCGTATGAACAATCAAAAAAATCTTCTCTCTCATTTATTAAATACTCTATTAAATAAAAACTGAATTCATCTATTGAAAACTTATTCTCTAACTTTATTATATTAAATAGTGCAATAGTATTACCTAATGCTTCACTTGAGAAGTCGTTAAAATATTGCATACAATACTCTACGTTTTTCTTCATCTTGTTACATATCTCAAAAACATAGTGTATTTCAGGCACCGAAAGTAAACTTTTCGGAATTTCGTTTTTCATAATCACAAATCACCGCCTTGATATCCTCTTTGTCTACCTCGTTTTCATTCAACAAATGGAATAAAGGTATTGTTCTACTCTCTGTTACTCTTAATAATACACTTTCTTTAAATTTCAATCTATCATGAATTGTTTCACCTATAGAATTTTTTGAAGATAGATAGTAATAATTGGTGTCTATATTTTTACTAAGACCATACCTGTGGATCCTATCTTTAGACTGAAGAAACCTTGCTCCATCAAAATTTCTTTCTAGATAAATTGCATTGTGACAATTTTTATGAAGAGAAATTGATTCAGCTACAGCATATGGATTTGCAATAAGTACATCGAATTCAGAATTTTCAGCACTAAACTCTTCTACTATTTTTTCTCTGGTTATTATGTCTTGATCTGTCAATTCATTTTCAACAGGAGTCTCACCGTAAATTATTCTATTATTTACTCCATTTTGATTAAGAAATTCTGAAAAGAAATGCAGTGTATCAATATAAATTGCCCAAACTACAACTCTTCCACCAGAACTAATAATTTTCTTGATTTTTTCCAAAGCTGAAAAATATAAATTTGGTACTTTTTTATTCTTATCATATTCTCTAACTAGAGATAAAAATTCTTCATCTTGTTCTGTAAAAAGAGTAAATTCTTTTATATATTCGTTTATTGGTTTCAATAGTAGTCTTGGATTAGAAGCTGATTGCATAAGTCTTATAAGCTTTGCTTTTCTCATATTTGTTAAAAGGATGTCTTCAAAATCTGTATCAGATATAAATTTTTTTTCAACATAGTTGTATATTTCTTTTTGAGCATCATCCATTTCAATTCTTTCAAGTTTATTTTCAGTCTTTGGAGGTAATTTCAAATCAGATTTTCTTATTCTTACAAAATATGGACTTATATCATCTAATAATATTTCAACTCTTTCATCATTCAAGTTCTCAGTCATATCATCTAATTGATTTGGCTTAAATCGAATAATTTCTTTATCCGGCCAAATAAACTTGAATAAATTACTTAAATCCTTGTAGCCATTTGGAGCAGGAGTACCAGTAAGAATAACTCTACTTTGGGCAAACTTAGATAATTCCATAGCAGTTTCTGCAATTTTTCCGCCTTCAGTATTTTTAATTTTGTGTGCTTCATCTAAAACCAGCATAACCTGATTGTTTTGCAAAAATGATTTTAGTTCAGTTTGTAATCCTAGTATACCTTGATATGAAATCAGGGTAATCTGTGAGGTTTTTTGAGAATAAAAGTATCCTTTTTTTTCTTCCTTATCCATTGAGGCAGTGATAGTTGTCACTGAAGGTGATGTTCCAAAACAATCTGTATATTCTTTTTTCCAAGGACCAAAACTACTTAATGGACCAACAATAAGTAATTTATTCACAAATTTGCTGTCTTTAAGTGAATTTAAATAGGCATATGATCCATATACAATACTTGTTTTTCCTGCTCCTGGAACAGAGAAGTTACATGCATTTTGCGAAAAAGACAAATGATATGCAGAAAGCAATTGGAGTGGATATAATTTTCTAATCAGCCTTGAATCCAGAATTTTGCAAAACCTCTCAAACTCTTCTTTTACCACATTACCTTTCCATATATTTTTGGCTTGCCTTGAAAACTCTTTAAAACGTTGTCTCTCATTTTCAACATTATAAAGGTTTTTTTTTGCTTGTTCTGTAATTTCAAAATCAACTTCTTCTATTTCCTCTAAATAATCTATTATTTCTCCAATGTCTTTATCTTTAAGCTCTTCGCAATTTATATTTATGCATTCATTGGTTACTACTGTAGTATAACAATAATTTAAAAACTGTCTATTTTTCTTGGGAAATTTACTTATTTCCCCTGATATAACAAGTTCTTTATCTGTTAACTCTATAGAAAAAATTTCTTTACGCATCTTCTTCACCCTATTTATCTTTCAAACCTTTTTTAAGTTCTTTTTTAAAGTCCCAAGTTAATTTATTAATCTCTTCCACCAAACTTAGTACATCTTTATCAATAAATGCGGGGTTGTCTACATCAATGGTATTTAACGTCTTTATAGCTTTTTGTAATAAATCTAAAGGCTTATCTGCTTCTTGAATATCCTCTAATGTCCTAATGCTTTGTCCCATATTACGTTTCATAATATGAGACACTTTTTTCGCCCACTCATTATCTCGTTGATTCAAAATTTCTGTGATTTTAGAAGAATCACTATAATGACTTAAATACTCATCAATTTCTTGTTCTTCAACATTTCGAATATCTTCGTGCTTTTTCTTAAAATCATCCCAAAGAGCTTTATTTGCAAAGAAACTTTTAGGTATATTACTTTTTGAGTTTTGAGCTATATATCTAAACTCTTTACCTTCATATTTTGCTCGAATATAATCGTAGCTAATTTGAATCATATCAAAAACATCTTTTTTATCAGGAGCCCAATTGGTTTTCCCAAAACCAGAGCCTTTAAGATATATGTTTTCATAGCTAGAGAGATTAACAAATTGGCCCTCTCTCTTTTCTAATAAGGAGTACATATTCTCATATCCACAATATTCAAGATAGCCATCCATAGTTTTTAAAATGGTCATGTTATTATCTATTGTCGCTTCTTTCTCACCCATCATATCGGCAATTTCATCTTTTTGATAATTAAAATCAAACAATTCTCTTGTTTTTAAATATTTTTCAATCGGATTATAGTCTAATTTCTCATCCATTCCCATCTGATAACTTGTTTCTAACTGCAATATTTCTCTTTGGCTAACATCCTCTTCAAGAATTACAGCATTAAAAAACTGGCAATGTGTTACATCATATCTTTTATACTTCTCTCTTTCCCTATATATTTTATTTAAAATACTAGCTCTTCTATTACCATCAATTATGATTCCATTTCCAGATACAATTCCATATTGTTGTTGCTTCATCTTAACTAAACTATCTAAAGTTTTTTTGTTTCTATCAGGCTTAGAATCCCAAAGAAATTGTTCAATAATCTCATTATCTTTAGAATTTTCAGCATCAAGTTTGTGATTTTTAACTTCAAAAGTCTTTACCAAAGTTCCAATTCTACCATTATAAGGATTGTACACTAAATATTCTAAAGGAATTCTGTATACCGAATATTCTTTATCAACCCCTTTAAAAGGAAGGCGTATACCAGTCATAACTGGTTCTCTTTTCATTATCTCTATCAATTTTTGTTTACGTAATTCTTCTTTCATTGGTTGAAACAAATTTTCTCCCTCATTTCTTTCATACTGTTAATTATATTTCTTATTATACAGGTTTTCATCAAATAATTAAGTAAAATCCTAATATTCCATATACATTTATTTTTATATACACATATAAACTCTTTACTTCGCAAAACTAAGAATATTTTTAATCCATTTAACATGGCTATTACACATAAAAAAGATACTAATATATTCAAAATACTTTTTAGCATCTCTAATTTCTTTATGTTGGTATACACTTAATTTATATCTAGTAAAGCTTGTAGTGACCCCAAAAAGTTAGACTTTTTATAGAGTGGATTTTTTGGAGTTGTCAAGAAAAACCGGACACTTAGTTAAGAGAATAAGTGGATTTTTTTCAAAATCTTTAGGAGATTGATAGCCCTGGGCAGAGTGTAGGCGTTTTGTGTTATAGTAAGTTTCAATATATTTAAATATCTCCATTTGAGCCTGATCAATATCTCTAAATTGAGCGTCATTGATTAGCTCTCTTTTTATCGTTTTGTAAAAAGATTCCATTAAGGTATTATCATAAGGGTTTCCTTTTCGGCTCATACTAGAGCATGCTTCTTTTTTTCTTAACACCGATTGGAATTTAGTACTTGTATATTGTGAGCCTTGATTAGTGTGAATAATTACCCCTGGTCCAGGCTGCTCTTTTCCAAATGCTTGAAGAAAGGAATCTACAACTAATTGATCTTTCATTCTAGGTGACATAGACCACCCAACAATTTTTCTCGTACAGACATCAATAAATACAGATAAATAAAGCATTCCTTCTTTCAGAGGGATGTAAGTAATGTCTCCTAACCAAATTTTATTTTTTTCTGTCGCCTTAAATGTTTGATTAACAAGATTGGGTTGTGAGAGTGATGGGGACTTCCGATTATAATACTTGTATTTATAGGTACTTCCTTTAGCATAAAGACCAAGTTGATGGAGAAGCTTTCCTACGCGTTTTCGATTAACAAGAATTCCTTTTTTATTTAATACTTTTGTTATTCGAATCGCTCCGTACCTTCCATGATGTTCCTGAAAATAGTAGCGATTTCTTCTTTCAAGAGTTCATTCTCTTTTTTTCTTTTGGATGGTTTTCTTTTAAGAAACTCATAAAAACCGGCTTTTGAAACGTTCAATGTTTGACAAGCTCTCCGGATATTTAACTCATTTTTGTGTTCTTTTAAGAACTGAAATCTTACTTCTTGTTTGGCTTCAAGAAGACCAGGAACTTTTTTAATAATTCTAATTCCTCTCTTAGTAGGTAACGATTTTCTTGTTCGAGTTTCTTTATTTCATAATGGGCATCAAAAAGCGCGCTCCCTTTTCCAGGGAACGCACTTTCTCCATATTTTTCAACTTCTTGAACCCATCGATACAAGCTATTAGCGTGAACTTCTAGCTGTAGGCTAACTTCTTTAATAGAAAATCCTTCTTCCGACACCAGTTTTACAGCGGCGATTTTAAATGCTTTATCAAATGAACGCCTTGGCATAATCTAGATCCTCGCTTTCCCTTAATTTTTTGTCTAGTTTATTAGACCAAGTCCACTTCCTCAAATAGGGCATATGCACATGAATAAAATTACTATTCAGTTGAACCTTTGGTGACAAAAAAAAATATCTTTCCATATTCAGGCTATAAAAAGTTAGTATCGTATATAAAACAAGTCATGCGTTATGCTGAAAGAAAAGAAATTGTAAAGATAAATCCGTTTGAGCTACTTCAGTTACCTATAAATGCAGAGTTCAAAAAACAAGCAGAACAACGTAGGAAAGAAAAATTCTATTCTAAAGAAGCTATTAAACAATCTTTATACTTCATATGCAAACATTATGGACTACAAGAATATACCTTAGCACTTACCTATTCTATTGGAGCAGGAAAAGGTGAGATTTATCCATTAATTTGGAAAGATATAGATTTTGATAATATGACGATCCAATTAGAGCACAAACTACTCAAAAATAAAAAAACAGGGCTTCATACCAGAGTTTTAGGAGCAAAGAATGATTATAGATTGAGGGATATCCCCATCTCTTCCGAACTTGTTGCATTGCTAAAAGAGTGGAAAATGGAACAGTTTAGGCAACTACAAGAAGTAGGTATTTTTCAGTCAAATGAACAATTCTTATTTACGTATACGACTCAGAAGGGACTAATTAACCAACCCCTACATCCTGATTATTTAAATAATAAATTAGATAGGTTGGAATTAAAATATGGGCTACTTCATATTACGCCGCATGGATTACGTCATACGTATATCAGTGACTTAATTAATAGTGACATCAGCGAATCGATTGTTCAGTCATTAGTTGGGCACGTTGAAGGATTCAATGTAACAATAAAGAGTTACACTCATTGTGATCTAGAAAAACAAAAAGATGTTCTAAGAAGATTGAATGAAGAGCGTCGAAGTATTGGATTATGAAAACTCGTAATCAAAATAAAAAAGACACTTTCCAACCTAAGTGGAAAGTGTCCAAAATCCTTGGTGTAACAACGATTAACGTTTTGAGAACTGTGAAGCTTTACGGGCTTTTTTAAGACCTGGTTTTTTACGTTCAACCATACGTGCGTCACGAGTAAGTAACCCAGCGCGTTTTAAAGCAGAACGGAAGTCAGGATCTACTTGTAACAATGCACGAGCGATTCCGTGACGGATAGCTCCTGATTGTCCAGCATAGCCACCACCGTTTACGTTTACGATTACATCGTAAGCGCCTTTTGTTTCAGTTACGCCAAATGGTTGGTTGATAACTTCACGCAAGTCAGCATGTGGAATATATTCTTCTACGTCTTTTTTGTTTACAGTAATTTTACCAGTACCTGGTACTAAGCGTACGCGGGCAACTGCATTTTTACGACGGCCTGTGCCGCTATATTGTACTTGTGCCAATGAATTTCCCTCCTTAAATTAAGTTCGTGATATCTAATACTTCTGGTTGTTGTGCAGCATGTGGATGCTCAGCTCCACCGTATACGTTCAATTTAGTAAATTGTTTACGTCCTAAAGTGTTTTTAGGTAGCATACCTTTTACAGAAGTTTCGATAAGACGGCGAGAGTTTTTGTCGCGTAATTCACCAGCTGTCACTGATTTTAATCCTCCAGGATACATTGAGTGACGGTAGTAAATTTTGTCTGTAGCTTTTTTACCTGTTAATTTTACTTTATCAGCGTTAATTACGATTACGAAATCTCCAGTATCCACATGTGGTGTGAATGTTGGTTTATTTTTACCACGTAGTACAGAAGCAACAACTGCTGATAGACGTCCTAAAGGAACATCTGTTGCATCTACTACGTACCATTTACGTTCTACTTCGCCAGCTTTGGCCATATATGTTGTACGCACGTTTCTTTCCTCCAATTTTGTTTTCGATGTTTGACATACACTTGAGTTTCCGGGGCTCATTGTGGGGCAAACAATACCATTTAATATTTTACCTTCAATCACTGATAAAGTCAATGTTTTTCTGCGCTTTCAGAAAATAGATTTTCACTTATTTTTTCGTGCCTTTTAAACAGAAAAAAACCGCCAACGTCAACGTCAGCGGCTTTGCGAGTCGTTTTAAATTATGCGTCAATACCAGGCGCTTTGCCAAGTTTGGCTTGTAACATCCAAATATTTTTTTCGATGTCTGTTTTGTTGGCGATGAAAATGTCTTGTGTGCAGTCGTCGCCTTCTTCACCAGAAACTTCGATTCCTTTTGCGTAAAGGTCTGCTAAGTAACGGTAGCCTGCTACTAATTTTTCCATACGTTCTGGAATAGTACGGTCCCAGTTACCAATTTCATCTTCAATTTTTGTATTTTCTGCGAATTCACGCAATGTTGAGAATGGAGAGCCGTCCAATGTGATTAAACGTTCTGAAACAACATCTAATTGCTCATTGATTTGATCCATGTATTCATCCATTTGTGGGTGAAGTGTTAAAAATTCAGGTCCACGCATATACCAATGTGTTTGATGAATTACCACGGAAAATTGGCTTAAATCTGCAACGAGTTGGTTCAAAATTTCTTTTGTTTTTTCAAATTTCATTCTTTGTCATCCTCCTAAATATTATTTCTACACTCTTAGTGTAATATGAATTGTGAAAAAAGTACACTGAAAACCTTTCTTTTTTAAAATTATTATCAAATTATAATAATTACAATTAAGAATCTCATTAATTTCCTGAAATGACTGTTCCTTCATCCTCAGCGACAACTTTTTGTTCCGCTTGAGTAAGGATCGTATCGAGCGCCTCTGTCAACTCGTCAGCATCTTCTTTTCCTGTGACGAAAGCTAAAAAAAACTGATTCAGTCTCAGTTGCTCCGCCGCCGGCAAGTACCATTGTCCTTCTACTTGCTTAACCGTTAATGGCAGTTCAACTGGCTCATGGCTGACATTGATTTGTTGGATTTCTTTTTTTAAAACGGCTAACGTGTGCTGCATGTCTAGCGCTTGTGTCGCCTGTTGCGTTTGCTGAAGAAGAGCAGTGGTGGTGTCTTCAATCGCCGTCACAAAATCTAAGCCCTTAATCTGAAAAGTGATTGTCGCTTGTCCATTCAATTCTTTCGTGGCTACTAGTTGATATGAGGCTTTTTTCTTTACTTGAGCCAGTAATTCTGCGCTAAGTTTCTGGGCTTCGGTCTCGGTGACTTCAGCGTTCATTTCTTTTAAGCTATTGAAAAACTGCTTCTGGAACTGTTGACGGCTCGTCTGCAAATGCTCCGCCAAGACTTTCGGTTCACGAAAAGTTTGAGAGAATGTCGCTGTCTTTTCTTGATAAATAAAGTAATCTACCAACTGTTGCGCTGCTTTTTCGCCGGAACGAGACGGCGAACTGCAACTTGCTAATGCCCCAATGAATAACAGAAATAGTGGTAGTAGCTGTTTCTTCATTCCTCATCCTCATTTCCTCAAGTCTTCATCTCTCTTCTAGTTAAGCAACTTCTCAGCCATTTGTCAAAGCTATTTACTATCAATTATTTTCGGAATTCTGCTAATTTTTGATAACTTTGTGCTAAAACTTGTTGGGTTTCTTGAAAAACAGGATACAGCTCTTGATAAACTAGCAATTGATCTGCTCGTGGCGTGACCGTTTCATGAATCAATACCTGTTGCGCCGCTGCTTGTAAATTTGGTAACTGCCCTAAGCCTTGCCAGCCTAGCAAAACAGCGCCTAATGCCGAAGCTTCGGTGCTATCAGTGAACGATAACGTTTCTCCCAGCACATCAGCCATGATTTGACGGAACACAGGGGAATCAGCAAAACCGCCTGTCGCTCGAATCTCCTGAACGGGTCCACCGAGTTGTTTCAAATCCTCTAAAATGGTTTTTAAATTGAAACAGATTCCTTCCACCACCGCTCGAGCTAAATGTCCGGCATGGTGATTTTTGCGCAAGCCAATAAAACTTGCGCTCGCCTCTGCATTCCACAGCGGTGCTCGTTCACCTAGCAAATAAGGATGAAACAGTAAGCCATTTGCCCCAGCTGGCACGGTTGCAATTTTGGCCATAATTGGGTCATAAAGATTGGTCCCGTTTTGAATAGCTTGCTGACGTTCTTCTGCAAAAATCGTTTGGCTCGCCCAATCTAACGCAACTGCACCATTACTACTTGCGCCACCAATCACCCAGTGCTGTTCATCTAGAGCAAAACAAAACGTTTCACCTTGTGGATGCAAAAAAGGTTCTTCGACAATATACCGAAGTGCACCACTCGTACCAACGGTCAAAGTCGCTACACCCGTTCCTAGCGCTCCCAAACCTAAATTAGACAACGGGCCATCCGCGCCACCAAGAACTAAAACCGTTTCTTCTTCAACACCAAGCATCTCTTGCCAAGAAGGCGCTAACGCTGGAAAAATGAACGTTGACGGGGCAACTTTTGGCAACTGTTCCTCCTCAATAGATAAATACGCTAAAATCGACGATTCCCATTGTCGCGTGTGAATATTAAATAAACCCATCCCCGAAGCACTACTATAATCTGTCCAGTATTCGCCAAAGAAACGGTAAAAAATGTAGTCCTTAATCCCAATAAACTTGGCCGCGCTCTGCGCAATGGCTGGCTGATTTTCCTGCAGCCAGCGAATCTTGTACAAAGGTGCCATTGGATGAATTGGCATGCCTGTCAATTGATAAAATAATTGGGCCGCTGGCGTTTCTTTTAACGCTGCCGCATAATCAGCCGCTCGTGTGTCGGCCCAAGTAATCACTTGGGTCAACGGGCGCCCTTGCGCATCCATGACAATTAAGCCATGCATCGCTGAAGCAAAAGAAATGAGCCCAATTGGTTGATTCTTCACTTGTTGTGTGACGGTTCGAATACAGTTCACCACAGCTTGGAACAGCGTCTCTGGGTCTTGCTCCGCCATTCCTTCAGCCTCTTGAATTAATGGATAACGCACATAGCTAGAAGCTACGACTGTGCCATTGGGTTGAAAAGCCACTGCTTTGGCTTGCGTGGTGCCAACGTCGACACCAATCGCTAATTTTTCCATTTGATTCCCTCATTTCTTGTTTCTTTTATTATTCCTAACAAAAAAAGATTTGTCTAGTTAAACGAAAAATTTTAAAAAAAAGCGTAGTTTATTTTTAAGGAGGTAGTCTATGTTTTTCTTGAGTCTCTTTTTGATTGGTGCCTGTTTCGGTTCTTTTTTATGCTTGGTGGCGGAGCGCTTACCAGTAGGGCGTTCTTTGTGGTGGCCCCCTTCCCACTGCCAAGGCTGCCACCAGTCTTTACAAATCTATGAATTAATTCCAGTTGTTTCGATTTTGCTGCAGCGCTTTCGTTGTCGAAAGTGTCAGCAGCCAGTAGCTAAGAGTTATCTTTTAGCAGAACTTGTCGTGGGCGGCTTAACCGCAAGCTGTTTTTCAGCTGGCCTGACGATTGATGCTTTGATTATCTGGTGGTGGCTGACGAGCGCTTTTACATTAGCTTTGATTGATTATTGGTATTTAGTAGTCGAGCCGAAGATTCTTTATCCTAGTTTTCTTGTACTTTGCTTACTGAAAGTGGCGGGTCAGCATTCGTTTTACTTACTGACTGGCATTTTTTGTTTTTGTTTTTTCCGAGCCGTCCTACACTATTTTCCAGAAGCCATGGGGCGAGGGGATCTTTTGTTACTGGGTTTGTGGGGCTGTTTTTTACAGGTACCTCAGTTGCTGATGCTACTATTTTTTGCCAGTAGTTATGGCCTAATCTATGGCTACAGTTGTAAACTTTTGGGATATCCAGTTGAACAGAAACTTCCCTTTGTCCCCTTTTTAAGTTTGGGCTTACTCACAATCAGTTGGTTATAGCAAATAAAAAAGCCGCAAGGAGCATGCTCCTTGCGGCTTTTTAGGGTTTATTTATTGATGTTTTTCAACGCATCTTCAGCAGCCATTTGTGCTTCAATGTCTGAAATACTATAAACGTTTTCGCTAGCTACGCCAACTTCTTTTGGTTCCATGTTACGGTAACGAGCCATACCAGTACCAGCTGGGATGATTTTACCAATGATAACATTTTCTTTCAATCCAAGTAATGGATCTTTTTTGCCACGGATAGCAGCATCTGTTAATACGCGTGTTGTTTCTTGGAAGGATGCAGCAGATAAGAAGCTGTTTGTTTCCAATGACGCTTTGGTAATACCAAGTAAGACTGGACGACTAGTAGCAGGGACGCCACCAGCAACTAATGTGTCGTAGTTACGGTCTTTAAATTCTGCGATGTCCATTAATGTTCCTGGAAGGATTTCAGTGTCACCTGGATCCATTACGCGGATTTTACGTAACATTTGACGAACCATTACTTCGATATGTTTGTCGCCAATTTCTACCCCTTGCATACGGTAAACACGTTGTACTTCACGTAATAGGTAGTTTTCAACAGATAAAACATCACGAACTTGTAATAATTGTTTTGGATCAATTGAACCTTCTGTCAACGGTGCACCACGGTGGATGATGTCGCCTTCAGCAACTTTCATACGTGCAGTGTAAGGGACAGTATAGGTACGTGTATCTGTTTTTCCTTTGATGGTTACTTCTTTTTGACGTGTGGCAGGATCTTCAGAAATATCGATAACTTCACCGGTTACTTCTGTAATCACTGCTTGCCCTTTCGGATTACGTGCTTCAAAGATTTCTTGGATACGAGGTAAACCTTGAGTGATATCGTCACCGGCAACCCCACCGGTATGGAACGTACGCATGGTTAACTGTGTACCAGGTTCCCCGATTGATTGAGCGGCGATTGTACCAACTGCTTCTCCGACTTCAACGTCAGAACCAGTTGCCAAGTTACGTCCGTAACAGTGCTTACATACACCATGTTTTGTGTTACATGTAAAGACAGAACGGATGGTTACTTTTTCAATACCAGCGTCCACGATTTCTCTGGCAAGATCTTCAGTGATTAATTGATCCGCACCAATGATGATTGCACCAGTTTCTGGATGAACAACTGATTTACGTGTATAACGACCTAATAGACGTTCGTCTAATGGTTCGATAATTTCGTTACCTTCACGAATGGCTTCGATTTCAAGACCACGGTCAGTGCCACAGTCGTCTTCACGAATGATTACGTCTTGGGCAACGTCAACTAAACGACGTGTTAAGTAACCTGAATCGGCTGTCTTCAAGGCCGTATCGGTCATCCCTTTACGAGCCCCGTGAGTTGAGATAAACATTTCTAAGACAGAAAGTCCTTCACGGAAGTTTGAGATGATTGGTAATTCCATGATTCGTCCATTCGGAGCGGCCATCAAACCACGCATACCAGCTAACTGTGTAAAGTTGGAGATGTTACCACGGGCGCCAGAGTCAGACATCATGAAGATTGGGTTACGAGCTTCCATACTTTCGATCAGTTTTTGTTGGATTTCGTCTTTGGCACCGTTCCAAACGCCGATTACACGTTCATAACGTTCGTCATCAGTAATTAAACCACGACGGAATTGTTTGGTAATTGTTTCAACTTGTTTGTGGGCAGCATCAATGATTGCTTGTTTTTCATGAAGAACCATGATATCGGCAATCCCTACCGTCATCCCAGCATACGTTGAGTGTTTGTAACCTAAGTCTTTCATGCGGTCAAGCATTTTAGAGGTTTCCGTAATGTGGAATCTCTTGAAGACTTCAGCAATGATATTTCCAAGATTTTTCTTCTTGAATGGTAAAACTAATTCTTGCTCTTTAATGTGTGCAGGAATGTCTGTACCAGCTTCTACGAAGTATTTATCTGGTGTTTGAACAGTTAAGTTATAGTCTGTTGGTTCGTTCAAGTAAGGGAACTCAACAGGCATGATTTCGTTAAAGATGATCTTACCAACTGTGGTGATTAAGATTCGTTCTTTTTGCCAATCAGTAAATGGTTTGTCACCTAAAAGTGTTGTTTGAACCCCAATCCGTGAGTGTAAATGCACGTAGCCATTTTGCCATGCTAAAACAGCTTCGTTCATGTCGCGGAAGATCATGCCTTCCCCTTCACGGCCTTCTTCTTCCATTGTTAGGTAGTAGTTACCTAAGACCATATCTTGAGATGGTGTAACAACTGGTTTACCATCTTTCGGGTTCAAGATATTTTGGGCAGCAAGCATTAACATACGCGCTTCGGCTTGTGCTTCTTCGTTTAGAGGCACGTGAACCGCCATTTGGTCTCCATCGAAATCGGCATTGTAGGCTTCACATACTAATGGGTGAAGACGAATCGCACGACCTTCAACAAGAACAGGTTCGAAAGCTTGGATCCCTAATCTATGCAACGTAGGTGCCCGGTTAAGTAAAACTGGGTGTTCTTGGATAACTTCTTCTAAGATATCCCAAACTTCATCTTCGCCACGTTCGATTTTACGTTTCGCATTTTTAATGTTTGTCGCAATTTCACGTTGTACTAATTCACGCATTACAAATGGTTTGAATAATTCAATCGCCATTTCTTTTGGTAAACCACATTGGTACATTTTTAAGAACGGACCAACGACGATTACGGAACGACCAGAATAGTCAACACGTTTACCTAGTAAGTTTTGACGGAAACGACCTTGTTTCCCTTTCAACATGTGAGAAAGAGATTTCAATGGACGGTTACCTGGTCCAGTAACTGGACGGCCACGACGACCATTATCGATTAAAGCATCGACCGCTTCTTGTAACATCCGTTTTTCGTTTTGAACGATGATGCTTGGCGCATTTAAGTCTAATAAACGTTTTAGACGGTTGTTACGGTTGATCACACGGCGGTATAAGTCGTTTAAGTCACTTGTTGCAAAACGACCACCTTCCAATTGAACCATCGGACGTAAATCTGGTGGAATAACTGGGATAACATCCATTACCATCCAGCTTGGTTGGTTACCAGAAGCACGGAATGCTTCTAAGATGTCTAAACGACGGATGGCACGTGTCCGTTTTTGACCAGAAGCTGTTTTCAATTCTTCTTTTAATTGCGCAACTTCGCCATCTAAATCGACGTTATCTAATAATTGTTTCACGGCTTCGGCACCCATAGCAGCTTTGAAGGCTTGGCCATATTGTTCACGTTTTTCACGATATTCGCGTTCCGTTAACAATTGTTTTTTCTCTAAGGTTGTGTCACCTGGTTCGATGACAACGTATGAAGCAAAATAAATGACTTCTTCCAATGCACGAGGGCTCATGTCTAAAACAAGACCCATCCGAGATGGAATTCCTTTAAAGTACCAGATATGTGAAACTGGTGCGGCTAATTCAATATGTCCCATACGTTCACGACGTACTTTTGAACGAGTGACTTCAACGCCACAACGGTCACAGACAATACCTTTATAACGGATACGTTTATATTTACCACAAGCACATTCCCAGTCTTTGGTTGGACCAAAAATGCGTTCACAGAATAACCCTTCACGTTCGGGTTTTAATGTACGGTAGTTAATTGTTTCGGGTTTTTTAACTTCCCCATAAGACCAGCTTCTGATTTTTTCTGGTGAAGCAAGCCCTATTTGCATACTTTCGAATTTATTTACATCGATCAAAAGGAATTCCCTCCATTTCCTTATTTAGAGAAGCTGAGTCAGCAACTTGTTAGCAAATGGCAAGCATCCCTTGAAAGAAGGTCTAACGACACTTGGAACAAGTAATGGCTTGCGCAGTTGCAACAAAGTCGCAGTTGAATCAACTCATCAGAGTGGTAGCGACAAATTAGTCTCTGTCTTCGGCTGTTTCAATTTCTTGAACAACGTCTTGCGCTTCTTCTTTCACGACTGATTCTGCTTCTTTTTCCAGCTGTTTCGCTGATTGTTGTTCCGCAAATTTGGTTAGTGCGTCAACGGTGATTAAATCATCATCGTCATCGTCCATATCGCGTAACTCAATCTCAGCTTCCTCAATGTCCAAGACACGCATGTCTAAACCAAGTGATTGTAATTCTTTCACTAATACGCGGAATGATTCAGGCACACCTGGTTTTGGAATTGGTTCACCTTTAACGATGGCTTCGTATGTTTTCACACGTCCGACAACGTCATCAGATTTGTAAGTTAAGATTTCTTGTAATGTGTAAGCAGCACCGTAAGCTTCCAGTGCCCAAACTTCCATTTCCCCGAAACGTTGTCCACCGAATTGAGCTTTACCACCCAACGGTTGTTGCGTAACAAGAGAGTAAGGTCCGATTGAACGAGCATGCAATTTGTCATCAACCATGTGGGCTAATTTAATCATATACATGACACCAACGGAAATACGGTTATCAAATGGTTCACCTGTACGTCCATCGTAAAGAACTGTTTTAGCATCGCTAGCCATACCAGCTTCACGAACCGTTTCCCAAACGTCTTCATCGGTTGCCCCATCGAAAACAGGTGTTGCGACGTGAATACCTAATTGGCGAGCAGCCATACCTAAGTGTAATTCAAGTACTTGTCCGATATTCATACGAGAAGGTACCCCTAATGGGTTCAACATGATATCAACAGGTGTTCCGTCAGGTAAGAATGGCATATCTTCTTCCGGCATAATACGGGAAACAACCCCTTTATTTCCGTGACGTCCCGCCATTTTATCTCCTTCGTGAATTTTACGTTTTTGAACGATATAGACACGAACTAACATGTTAACACCTGGTGATAATTCATCGCCAGCTTCACGAGTAAAGATTTTCACATCATGAACGATACCGCCGCCACCGTGAGGTACACGGAGAGACGTATCACGAACTTCGCGGGCTTTTTCCCCGAAGATTGCGTGTAATAAACGTTCTTCTGCAGATAATTCTGTAACCCCTTTAGGTGTGACTTTCCCAACTAGTAAGTCGCCATCTTGAACTTCAGCACCAATGCGGATAATCCCCATTTCGTCTAAGTCTTTCAATGCGTCTTCCCCAACGTTTGGAATTTCGCGGGTAATTTCTTCAGGTCCTAATTTTGTATCACGCGCTTCTGATTCATATTCTTCAATATGCACAGAAGTGTAGACATCGTCTTTAACTAAACGACGACTCATGATAATGGCATCCTCGTAGTTATAACCTTCCCATGTCATGAAGGCAACTAAGACGTTTTGCCCTAAAGCCATTTCGCCTTCTTCCATAGAAGGTCCATCCGCTAAAGTATCGCCTTTTTCAACTTTTTCACCTAAGTGAACAATTGGACGTTGGTTGTAGCTTGTTCCTGAGTTTGAACGACGGAATTTTGTAACCATATATTTGTCTAATGCGCCATTGTCGCGACGAACGCGAATTTCTTTGGCATCGACGAATTCTACGACACCGTCATGTTTACATAGTAAAGCAGCACCTGAGTCATGGGCTGATTTATATTCCATACCTGTACCTACCCACGGAGAGCGTGGTTGAATTAACGGCACCGCTTGACGCTGCATGTTGGCACCCATCAAGGCACGGTTGGAGTCATCGTTTTCTAAGAAAGGAATACATGCTGTTGCGACTGCGACTACTTGTTTTGGTGAAACGTCCATGTAGTCAACTTTGTCTACGGCAACTTCTAAGTTTTCACTTTGTAGACGCGCCATAACAACATCATTGGCAAATGTGCCATCTTCATTTAAAACTGAGTTTGCTTGCGCTACGATATAATGGTCTTCGATGTCTGCTGTTAAGTAATCTACTTGATCAGTAACACGGCCTGTCGCACGATCAACACGGCGATAAGGCGTTTCGATGAAACCAAATTTATTCACTTTTGCGTAACTAGATAAACTATTGATCAACCCGATATTTGGTCCCTCAGGCGTTTCAATTGGACACATACGACCATAGTGAGAATAGTGAACGTCACGAACTTCATAACCGGCACGGTCACGAGTCAAACCACCAGGCCCTAAGGCTGATAGACGACGTTTATGGGTTAACTCACCTAATGGGTTTGTTTGGTCCATGAACTGTGATAACTGTGAAGAACCAAAGAATTCTTTGATACTTGCTACCACTGGACGGATGTTGATTAATTGTTGTGGTGTCAATGTTTCTGTGTCTTGAATAGACATTCTTTCACGAACCACACGTTCCATACGGGCTAAGCCAATACGGAATTGGTTTTGTAATAATTCGCCCACTGAACGGATACGACGATTACCTAAGTGGTCGATGTCATCGACATTGCCGATATCTTCCATTAAGTTGAAGAAGTAGCTCATTGAAGCAACGATATCTGCTGGACGAACTGTTTTGACACTGTCGTCTGGATAGCCGTTACCAATCACATTTACGATACGTTCAGGATCTTTTGGTGAAAGAACTTGAATCACTTGGATCGTCATTGGTTCAGTTACTACCGCATCTTCGCTTGGATAGTAAGTTACGCTGTTTAAGCCGTTGTCAATGTATTCGCCTAATGTTTCCATGATTTGGTGTGTTAAAACCGTGCCTTTTTCGACAATGATTTCACCAGTTTCTGGATCAACTAGCGTTTCAGCTAAGGTTAAGTTTAATAGACGTGTTTTTAAGTCTAATTTTTTGTTAACTTTGTAGCGACCAACGTTTGCCAAATCATAACGTTTTGGATCAAAGAAACGAGCAGTTAACAAGCTACGTGAGCTATCTGCTGTTTTTGGTTCGCCTGGGCGAAGACGTTCATAAATGTCTTTCAAGCCTTCTTCTGTACGAGAATCACTTGCATTTTTGTGTAAATCTTTTTCAATTGTGTTGCGTAAGCTTTCGCTGTCGCCGAAAATTTCGAAGATGGTATCATCTGAACCGAAACCTAAAGCACGAACTAACACAGTTAAGGGAATTTTACGTGTGCGGTCAATTCGAACATAAGAAATGTCTTTCGCATCTGTTTCCATTTCTAACCATGCACCACGGTTAGGAATGACTGTTGAGCCAAAGCCTTCTTTGCCGTTTTTGTCCACTTTTCCATGGAAGTAAACACCTGGAGAACGAACTAATTGGGAAACGATAACACGTTCTGCCCCGTTGATGATGAAGGTCCCCATTTCTGTCATTAATGGGAAATCGCCGAAGAAGACTTCTTGGGATTTAATTTCACCTGTTTCACGGTTGGTTAAACGTAAGGTTACATGTAATGGCGCAGAATAGTTGGCATCATGTGCGCGGGCTTCTTCTACTGTGTACTTTGGTTCTTTTAATTCATAGTCAACAAATTCTAAGGATAAGTTTCCTTGGAAATCGTCAATTGGTAAAATGTCTTCAAACATTTCACGAAGTCCCTCATCTAAAAACCATTGATAAGAGTCTGTTTGGATTTCAATTAAATTTGGTAATTCCAATACTTCACTGATACGTGCGAAACTTCTACGTTCGCGATGCTTTCCGTATTTTACTACGTGTCCAGCCAAGCTCTTCACCCCTCTAGTTATAAGTCTATCAAAACACCGATCCGAAAAATTACATTTACGTTACATATATTAAATATATGTAACAAAAAGCATTTTTTGCAGTTTTTAAGCAAAAAAAAACCAAAAATAGAACCTGCTTCCGAAAAATTTTCTGGCGTTTCTACTTTTGTTTTCCTATAAAAAACCGGAACGGACAATATTTCGCTCCTGCTTCGTCACTTTCAGATAGTTTTTGCTCTATAGATTCTACTACCTTTATCTAGAAAAGTCAAGGGTTTCTTTAAGGTTTTCTTTTTCATAAAAAGGAGTTTTTTTGTAAAGGGTTTCTAGCAACTATAAGCTGATTTTTTTCTGGACTTGACCATCAAAATTAAAATAAGCAACTTTTTAATATTTTAGCTATCAAAAAAAGTTAGGGTTTAGTAAACTTATTATTAATAGGAGGTGAGAAAATGAACTTAGTAATTGAAACGATTACAAAAAAGTTTGAAGAAAAGGTTATTTTCGATGGGGCTAGTTTTCAATTTCAAAAAGGGAAGATTTATGGACTACTCGGCCGGAATGGCGCAGGTAAGACAACTTTATTTAACTGTATTTCTCGAAATCTTTCACTCGACAGTGGTCAAATTTATTTGGAAGAGGACGGCAGACAGAATCTAAACTATGATAATACTGAAATTGGGTTTGTTTATACAACGCCCCATTTACCAGCATTTATGACGGCTTATGAGTTTGTTCGTTTCTTCATAGACATTAACCGTGAAAAAATCAATGACTTACAGCTGCCAGAAGAGTACTTACTAACTATTGGGATTGCTAGTGAAGATCACCATCGTTTGTTAAAAGATTTTTC
The DNA here is from genome assembly GCF_051712285.1 of Enterococcus sp. DIV1337a. Classification (NCBI taxonomy): domain Bacteria; kingdom Bacillati; phylum Bacillota; class Bacilli; order Lactobacillales; family Enterococcaceae; genus Enterococcus; species Enterococcus sp. DIV1337a. Next base: position 2,465,220 of record NZ_JBIOOP010000001.1, read on the forward strand.
ACACGGTATGCAAAATAAGGTCCAAATGTTGGTTTCTTTGATGGTCCAGCCGCCCGTATTATTATTGGACGAACCGTTAACATCCTTTGATGTAGTAGCAGCTCATGAAATGAAGGAACTGATAATTCGTATGAAATCTAACTCAGTGATTATTTTTTCAACACATATTCTCCAATTAGCACAGGATTTATGTGACGAAGTCGTATTGTTGCATCATGGAAAATTACAGGCCCTGCCAGCTAATCGCATTCATGAACCTGATTTTGAGCAGGAAGTTGTACAGTTATTGTTGGACAAGGAGGCATTAAGCGATGAACCAATTCGTTAGTTTCTTCAAAGAAGATTGGCAATTTTTCAATTACAAATTAATTAAAACGCTGAACGGGTTCCTCTACTTTTTGCGAAAACTACCTGGCATAAAAAAATGGATTAGCGAACGGGTTTACTCTGCCTATGATTTGAAAAATGTTTTAGGCATTTTCCTAACCGTTCTGAAAGTTTCCACTTCTTTTTTTATGAAGATTGTCATTTTTGTAGCAGTCGCCCTGCTTCAGATATTCCTAATGAATTTTTTTAAAGGAAGTCAGTCTGCCAATCTTTTTTCTCAAATTAATCAACCGATGTTGGCGCAAAGTGCGTTTCTATGGTTTGTCTTTGTCGTCCTCATTTTAGGCTTTTACAATCATTTTTCAGTGACTCTTAATAAAACCGCCATTGATTTTTATACAGAATTTGGCTTATCACGTCATCGATTTATCTTAGGTCAAAAATTTATTGCGCTTTTTAAAAATACGTGCTTTTATTTTTTGGCTGGCTTACTGTACAGCTTAATAGCTGGCAATTTGTCCCTAGCCCTAATTCTTCCACTTTCCTATTTAGCCGGTAACTTTTGGTTATTTATTTTCTGTCGATGGCTCTATATGTTCAATCACAGCAAAGCTACTCGCCGTTGGATTGGCGGAATTGCTACCGGGTTATTTTTAATGCTCCTCTTTAGTTTATACTATTTTGGCCTCATGGCTCCTTTGACCAAACTCTACACCAGTTGGCTTTCCTTACCCATCTGGTTAGTTTTAGCTTTCTGGGGCATGAAAGCTGCGTGGACCTACCCTAAACAGACGGCATTTATTGACAAAATAATTATACAATCGTTATCCTTTTACGATGCGCTCACAACTAAAAAACCTGAGCAAGACCAGTATATTGGTCAAGGTCTCAAAATGCAAAAACAGCTACAAGTGAACAAGGATCAACAAGTGGATAAGTTAGTTGGTACGGAATATTTAAACGCCCTGTTGTTTAGCCGTTACCGTCAAGTGTTTAATAAAAAAATTCGCTATTTGTCCATCGGCTTTACTTTGCTGGTTATCAGTCTTATCGGTCTGCGACTAGCGAACATTCGTGGGTACATCAGTGAAACTGAAACAATCCAACTTTTACCATTACTATTTATATTAATGTATTTTCTTTCTTTTGGTAAACAAGTCGTGCAAATGTTGTTTGTCAATTGTGATTCTTCCATGCTCTATTATCCTTTTTATCGAGAACAAAGAACTATTTTAAGTGGCTTCGTCTATCGATTAAGGCAAATATTTAAATATAACAGTTTGGTTGTTTTGGGAATTTTTCTATTATTCCTCTTGTTACAAATACTGAATGATTTTTATTTAAGTTGGCAATTTTTTGGTACCTTATTGTTATTATTAGTAGCCCTGAGCTTTCTCTTTTCTTTTCACGAGTTGTTTATTTACTATCTACTTCAACCTTTTACGGTCGATATGACCGTAAAAAACCCGCTATATAAAGTCATCACGTGGATTTTTTACTTTTTTGCTTATATGAATACGTACATTAAATTTACAGGTTTTTTCTATGTCATTTGCGTATCCATTCTTAGCATTTTATATGTCGCTATCGGGTTGCTAATCATCTACCATAAAGCCCCGAAAACTTTTAAAATAAAAGAATAGGATTCTTTTATTAGTGATTTCCCTACAAAAACTATTGAAAAAAGAGCCTGAGACAAAAATTACTTTGAATTTTTGTTCCAAGCTCAAAAACTGATAAACGGCGGGAACAGAACCAACTCCTTCGGAAATAAGCCGAAATTCCCCAAAAATTAAAGAGCAATTTTCGGAAATTTCTTCTTATTTCTCGGAGCTAAACGATTCTGTCCCGACCTCTTTTCCCCTATCTTCCTATTCACCAACAGAAAAACGAATGCATCTTTGCATTCGTTTTTGACTAACCGCCACCTAATAAAAAGTCTAGGACATTCATGCCGCCGCTTGTTTGGCTGCGATAAAGTTCGGTGTAGCCGCATTGGGTACAGCTAATTGTAATAAATTTTTTATTTTGAACATCAAAAATTTTCGCAAAGTTCCCACCTGTTGCTTGAAATTGATCCGACACATAGTGCATGTTGCCACATTTCTCACAAACATATTGTTGCTTTTCCATTCCCCTCACTCCTTCTCAATAAAACAAGTATAGCAAACGCCCACTTCATTTTCCTCCATCCTAAGATTGATTTTTTCACTAGTTGACCAAGCCTTTTCCTTTCCGCTACAATAAGCATAACGAATCGGAGGAAAAAATATGTCGACAAAAAGCCAAGTCCTAACTTTATTGATGAAACAAACGCCCGCATTCCTTTCGGGCGAAGAGATGGCACAACGTCTGTCCTTGTCCCGCACAGCTATTTGGAAAGCGATTAATGAATTGAAAAAAGATGGCTATCAAATTACTAGCGTGCAAAACAAAGGGTATCGCCTTGAAAAATCAGATGTCCTTTCTGCAGAAGGCATTCAATTGGCGTTATGGCCTCAAACGCCACCTTTAACAATTACCGTCCTAGAAACATCTGAATCTACCATGACCGATGCCAAGCGGGCGATTTTAGACCAGACGCCCGACAATACTTTGATTGTTGCTGACATGCAAGAAATGCCGCGGGGCAGGTTCGGTCGGCCGTTTTTCGCTACGCCAGGTAAAGGGATTTACATGAGCATGGTGCTTCAACCGAACCAAAATTTTGAAGAAATCGCCCAATATACCGTGATTATGGCCGTAGCGGTCGCTCGAGCAATGGATGCTCTGGCAGGCGTTCAGACAGAAATTAAGTGGGTCAACGATCTTTATTTAAACGGCAAAAAAGTTTGCGGAATTTTATCGGAAGCCATGAGCAATGTGGAAACAGGACAGATTTCCAATGTCATTATCGGCATGGGGATTAATTTTTCAATTACAGAAACCGAATTTCCTGAGGACATCCGGCAGAAAGTGACTTCCCTTTTCCCAGATGGTGAACCGACGGCGACGCGAAATGAATTAGTCGCCAACATTTGGAATCATTTTTACCAAATTTTAGACGAACGTTCAACGAAAGACTTTTTAGAAGAATACCGACAACGCTCCTTTGTGATTGGCAAAGACGTCGCTTTTACCCAAAACGGGCAAGACTTCCGCGGCGTTGCGACAACCATTAATGGAAATGGAGAATTGATTGTCCAGTTGCCTGATGGCACGGCCAAAACGTTGTCTTCTGGAGAAATTAGTTTGGACCAGATTGGTGAATGGCGTCGAGGATAAGTGGGGAAGTTTAGAAAAAAGAAAGCGGGACATCAGTCGTTTTGACTGATGCCCCGCTTTCTACTTCTGAAGATAATCAGCTGAACAAAAGCAGCCCCTTCGGAAATAAGCCGAAATCGACTTTCTCACACAAGTGTTCGGCGTATCTTAATCCTTCCAAGTGTTGAGAATCACGAAGAACGTAGTGATTCGATGATGAACAGTACCTACTTGGTTCTTGGCGCTAAGCACTTTTGTTTCAGCCGCATTATCTTGATACCTGATTATTGAACATTAACATCTATCGCTTGATAAAATGAATTAATCGTGTCATTGATATCCCAAACGGCATAAATAACATGGTATCCTTTCCTATCAGCAGGAATCTTTATTCTGTGTGTTTCCGTATCATTGACCATAAATCCTTGGCCAGGAGGTAAATCTTGACCGATCGGTTGCCCTACTACGCCAATCAGTTCCATTTCGTCCATCGTTAATGGTGCATTAGGATTCCATCCAGGTTTCGTCATATAGTATCTAAAACGATTGGTCTTATGCTTTGCCGTCATCACCCATTTAAAATTATTCTCTCCTGTTGTTATATTACTTTTTACCCAACGAGTGGCTGTTTGTTCATCTAGTTTGGAATAGCTTGCTAATCCAGCTGAAGGCAACCTTCCATTTAATTGACCCGTGTCTAATAATTTAGTTGGCGCTTCTATTCCTTGGGGTGTCGTGATAATTTCTGGCTGGGAGCTGTCTTGACCAGGTCCCCATCCAAATCCGTTTGCTTCCGCATTTTTGACTCGACTGACTGGGCTATCAACATAGCCGTGTGCATAACTCTGCTGTGCATCTCCTAAAGCAAAAACACTGATCATCGTTGCGCCTACTGCAATTATGAATAACATCATTTTTTTCATGTATATCGCTCCCTTATAAGCAAAACCCTTCAAAAAACATGTAATCTTAATCAACTGAAACGTAAAATCTCCACAACATCATTTTACTTTTTTGATAGCGACCATCAACTTTGTGCACAATTATTGTCGACATATTTATTTTAAATGAACTAGTAATTCAATAGCAACTGTTCGCCTTTTTTACTGAAAAAAACTTATATCACTCTTATAAAAAATGTTTGTTTTTTAATTTATCATTATTGAACACCAACTATTTATAGCGATTAACCGAGAACATCCTTGCCCACTCTTTTTTTTAGAATGCTCAAGTACTGTTTTTTTAACTGCTTCACTTCCCCACACCTTTAAATTTATTTAAAAAACAATAAATTTTCTTAAACTTTATTGTGAGAACCTCTGCATAAATTCTATACTTCTAGCGTTAGATAAAATAACCTTGTTAGGTGAGGCTCCTATCCAAACATAGGCTATTGCGCAGAAATGTCGAAAGACACCAATGTGTAAAACAGGAATGGTCGAATTAAGGCTCTTCTAAAAATAGCTAAGAGAAATCTTTACGTTGGATAGTGCTAAAGCTCAGACGATGAGAACCGATTGGCTTGCTATGTCCTAATTAGTCGCAAGCGCTTATTTACAATCGATGCTGGCTTAGTCTACTCTTTCAAGGGAAAAAGAAAGGGATTCTCATGCAAACATCGAATAAAAAATTTCCACTTTATGCCCTAACAACGCTTGGTTTTACTTTCCTCACTTTGTTAGTGGCGGCTAGTCCAAATTGGTTTCAACAAATGGACGAAGCTATCTATCACATCAAATGGCAATTAAATGCCCCGCTTTTAACAGCGGTCAATCTGTTGGCAAAAACAGCCACGATTGGGCCAATGTTACTATTCTTCTTATTATTAATGGTGTACCTTTTACGTAAAAAAGAAAAAATCCTAGCCTTTTGGGCTGTCAGTAATCTATTAGCTGTCGGCTTTTTAGGCAGCGTTTTTAAACATGCGGTGGGTCGGGCTCGACCAAACCTAGGCGCTTTAGCTGATCGAAGCTCTGCCAGCTTTCCCAGCGGACATTCATTGTTAGCGATGGCGCTGGTCTGTACGATTTTCATCATTTTGGCCTATCTCCATGTTGAAAAAACCAAAGGCATCAAAATTTTCTTACTAACTTATTTAGTTTTAATTGTGATGGGCCGCTTAATCTTACGCGTTCATTATCCTAGTGATGTCATCGCTGGGATGCTCCTAAGTTATAGCTGGATCAACTTTTCATTTCAAATTGTGCAACGTTATTTGCCGGCACCTGAACCAGAGGAAGCAGAAGTACCGACACAACGTCGGAGCCGCCATTCTCGTAAAAGAAAAAGTTTATTCGTAGTCTTCAGTTTAACCCTGTTATTTTTAGGCACACTTTCTGTTTCGGCCTACGGTATCAGCATGTATCGTAATTTGCAAAAAACGGCGAACACCATGTATAAACCAAGAAAATCTTCCACGAAGAGTCCCGATTTAGCCAAAGGGGAACCTGTTAGTTTCTTAATTATGGGAATTGCGAATGACTCAAAACGTAAAACCGATTATCGCTCCAACGCCTTAATGGTGGTCACAGTGAATAATCAATTAGAAAAAACTACCATCACCAGTATCCCGCGCGACTACTATGTGGAGATGGCTGGTACTAATGGGGAATACAATAAAATCAATGCGGCCCACGTTTTCGGTGGTGCCGATATGCAAATCAAAACTGTTGAAAACGTCCTAAATATTCCAATCAATCATTACTTTTCAATTGATATGGATGCTATGAAGGACCTTGGCGATGCAGTGGGTGGCGTCACTGTTGACAACGCCTTTGCTTTTGACGCTGAAGGGATTCATTATCCGAAAGGCAAACAGCATTTAGGTGGCTGGGAAGCTTTACAATACGCGCGCATGCGTTACGAAGACCCTGAAGGCGACTATGGGCGTCAACGCCGCCAACGAGAAGTTTTAATCGAATTGACCAACAAGCTACTTTCTTTTAACAGCTTGCTAAAATATCAAGAAATTCTGGACGTCATCGGCGAACATGGTGAAACCGACTTGTCCTTTGACCAAATGATGGCAATGCTAAAAAAATACACCCCGGCACTAAAAACGATCGAAACCGATCAATTGAAAGGCTACGATTATACTGGAGATGGCGTGACAGGGATTGAAGGTATATCTTATCAGCTTGTCGAAGAAAGCGAACGCGAGCGTGTCGAAAATGCTATTAAAGAACAAATGGGGATTCGTACAACTACCCAAACAGAAGAAAACTAAATTTTTTTCATAAAAAACAGTCATCTCTTTTTAAAACACCGAGGTGACTGTTTTTATAAATAGATAAATGCATACAGAAAGTCAGCTCTTAAGTCCGTTTTTACAAGACAGCGTTGTTTTTGAGAAAGATTATGCGACTCGTATTAAAAAACATTTATTATTTTTCATTAATGATCTATCCTGTTAATGTACCTAGTATACAACAGAAAAAGAAGGGAATGGTTAAATGAAACGTTCAGCTAAGTTATTTATTTTAGGAATAGGACTAACTTTTGGAGGTCTTATAACGAGTGTTCCAGCAGAAGCAAAAAATATTGTGACGAGTAACTATGAATTAGGAAGTTTTGCTCAAAATGACCCTGTCAATCACCCCTTACTAAGAAGTAAACGTAGTCTCAGTGAAACACCTCCGAGAGTGGATTTTATCGATATTTCCTCTCACAATGGAGAGATTTCTGTAGAACAATTTCAAAAGATGAAAAACATGGGAATTAAAGGCGTAGTAGTCAAATTAACTGAAGGAACAACCTACAAAAACCCGTTAGCCCCTAGTCAAATTACCAATGCTAAAAAAGCAGGTCTAACTGTTTCAACGTATCATTTTTCTTGGTTTGAAAATCAACAAGAAGCAATTGATCAAGCCAATTACTATGCGGATTACGCAGAAGAATTAGGGCTATCCCCAAATAGCGTCATGGTTAATGACGCAGAAACCACGCCAATGATTAACGCGGATGCCACAAAAGTTTCTGTTTACTTTAGAGATCAATTAGCAAAACGTGGCTTCAAAAATGTTGTCCATTATTCTAGCGCTAGTTGGTTCAATAATAATTGGATGGAATATGACGTTTTAGGTAAAGAAAATAGTTGGGTAGCAGAATGGCCGGCAAATCCAAGTGCTAATAACTTACTACACACAGACACAGCTGCTTGGCAATGGAGTAGTCAAGGCTCTTTTGATTTCGTTCCTGGAATTAACTTTGATTTCAACGTGGATTACTTAGGACGTTTTACAACAAATTAGTCAGTTATAAAACTAGAACGAAGGTATCCCAAGCACTAGTGCTTGGGATACCTTCGTTTGTTTGGACAAAAAAAGGATTGGGATAACAGTCAAAATGACATTTATCCCAACCTCATCAAAAAGTGCACTTGCCAATGGCTTTAAATATGACTCTGTGCTAAGACTTAAATTTTCATTCTCCATATTGTTTGTGCGCTATCTGGTGTCCAACCGGGGTTAGAAACATGCGCAACCATGCATACATACACACGATTATTGTAAGTCACTTCATCCCCCACTTGATAGTGGTAGCCTACTTGCCAATCAGGTGCTTTCTCTGGTGTTGTGACACTCACAATGTTACTAGCAGCTGATACTCTACCATCCATGTCTACCGCTTTAACATAAAACTGATAAGTTGTCTTCTCGTTTAAATCAGTTACGTTATAAGGAACAGTGGTGGTGGTGGTTAAATACTCATCATTTTTGAAAATTTGGTAAGCAACCGCACCTGCAGGGTTATTCCAGCCCAAGTAGACACTTGAAAATGTTGGTGTCCCAATAATCTGTAAAGCAGGAGCGACTGGCGGTTCACCATCTACTGGTAATGTTCTAATATGAACGGGTTCACTCATATCAGATTTGTTGCCAACTGTATCAACAGCCTGAACCGTTAAGTCGTATTCTGTATCTGCCGTTAAGCCGCTTAATAAAGCTTTTGGCTGATGATCCAATGTGGACATGAATAGTTTTCCATTAGCATAAATATCATAACGAGAAACACCATAGTTATCTGTAGACGGATCCCACGTCAAAGCAGCGCTATTGTTCGTAATGTTGGAAACCAACAAGTTTCGAGGCGTGGTTGGCGGTTCCGTATCCACTTCATTTTCCCCACCAAAATCAACATCAATCGCTTGATAAAAGGCATTATTGCCATCACCAATATTCCAAACAGCTAGAATCACTTGATAACCTTTTCTTTCAGGAACATTGATTATTTCATCAGAAGTCGCTACATTAGCAAATGGAGTCAATTCAAATTGATCTCTTGTTAACGGTTTATCAGGATTCCAATGTTCTTTGGTAATAAAATATTGATATCCCGCTGTTGCATGATTCATTGTAATGGTCCACTTAAAATGATTGGGGCCTGCTTTTATAGGTTCTTTGGCCCATCTGTCAAAAGTCTGTTCATCTAATTCAGCAAATTTTCCGCCACCACTGGCAATCTTGCCATCATCTGGCCCATTCCAAGGGAAACCTTTAACGCCTTCGACACTTTGAGGTTCAACTGTCACAGCTCCACATGCACTGTTGTTTCCTAAATTACACTGATACGCTCTACTCTTAGGTGTACTTACATACCCATGAGCGTCAGAGATAGCTGCTCCTCCCATAAACCCGATTGCAACCGCCACAAAAGCTAGTGTACTTTTTAACAAACTAATTTTCATAAATATTCCTCCCTTCAAAATTGGTAAACGTTTACCCACAAAGAACATAACACACTCTTTTTTATATTTCAAATAATATTATTTTCAAAAATATAAAAAATAAATTATCCAAAAAGCTGAATAAAACAATATATAAAAGAAGTTTACAACTACCTAAACTCTTTATATATAAAAAACGTGCACTTTTAAATATCATTTGATTATTAAACAAATAAATAATATAGTGTTTTAGAAAGAGGTGATTTCTATGAACATCAAAAAAATTTTACTGCTTATTGTCTTTGGTGCCTTTCTCGCATCCTGTAAGCCCCAGGATTCTTTAGTAAATGACCAACTATCCTATGAACAAGTCGTTAGCCAATTCAATCCAGTAGAACCAGACCATTTATTGAACAAACAGTTACCAAAAGGTTCTTTATTATATGTAGGAAGAGCTAGTTGCAAATATTGCCAAGAATCCAAAGTTGAAATCAACAAGTTACTAAAGTATCGTTCTGATGTCTATTACCTAGATACCGAGGACTATGAAAATAATTTGAACACACAAAAAATTTGTGCGCAATATAAAATAAGTTATATACCTACATTAATCCTTTTCAAAAATAAAGACACACTAGAAAAGTTTAAATTTAATAATGATGAATCTTTAGCAGAATGGTTGAATAAACACGTCAAAGATCCTTTAAACTAATATAACAGCGAAAGATTGAAGCAGGCGGAAAGTAAACTCCATAGAACGTGCTTGACTTTAAAACAAAAAAAGTGAGCCTGAGACAAAAATCACTTTGGATTTTCGTCTCAGGCTCAAAAACTGATAAGCGGTGGGAACAAAGAACTTGCTGAACAAGACCTTCTTCACCAAGCAATTGTTTTAGTAATTTAATAAATAATACCTTTTTAAACTGAAACATAAAAAAATAGTAATATTAAAGTAAACACTATAATAAATTTCCAGTTTTCCAATTTTTTCATAACTATCCTCCCTTACTTTCGATCAAACACAGCTTTATGTTCTGTTTTATTCCAGTTGTTTTGTGGTTTAAACCATGTAAAGAACCCAACAATTTGAGCGACCATATATGTCAGAGAATTATAAACAAAAGCGAATACTAGCCTTATAAAAAAAAGGACTTTCTTCCAAAATGTACGTTCATCACGAAAATACTCCTCCGCTTCTTGCAGAAAATAAATCGTAGGTATAATTAAGAAGTTAAAAAATTCCATACTTGCCCAGAAAATTAATACCGAAAAAAGATTTGGTAAATAATCAAAGAGACGTTTATCTATTACGCTTAATAATAATATAATCAAAATCGCTACTGGTCTCACCATTGAATACGAGTAAAACATCGTTTCTATTTTACTTAAGAGTTCGGTAATGTTTTTGGACTTAAATAACGAGATTAGCTGACGTTTAGTTGTACTAAATGCAACATACCAGTGCCCTTGAGCCCAACGCGTTCTTTGCCTATGACTAGTTAATAAAGAATCTGGTTTTTCATCATAAACTATTGCAAAATGATTCCAGCCACTTTGTTTTCCTTCAATAGAAAGTTCAACTTGCAGTTCAAAATCTTCTGTATAACTACGTGGGTTCCAACCATGTTCGGCTAAATAGCTCGTGTCTAACATAAAACCTGTACCGCCAATCGCTGCGTTCCAACCTAAAAAATAGTTAGCGGCTTGTACGGCGCGATTGGTTATAAAATATACTGCAGCATATCCTGAAGCTGTAAATGAAGAACGAACATTTTTCATTCCTAAATAGCCTTGAATAACAGTTAAATTAGGATGAGCAATACTTTGCGAATTCATTTCTTTTAAATAACTTGAATTCACAATATTGTCTGCATCAATAAATACGACATAATCGTATTTACGCCAATGATTAGTCTGAACGTATTTAGCGATTGCATGTGGCTTGCCTCTAGGCTCATCTTTTTGAGATGAATTTTTAAATAGAATAACTTTTGAATAGGAGGCTGCAATACTTTCTGTATTATCAGTACAGTTATCTGCAATAACAACAATGTCGAATAGTCGATAGTCATAGTCTTGATCAATTAAGCTCTGTATTGTTGCACCAATCACCGCTTCTTCATTATGCGCAGGTATAACGATAACGAACTTTTTTTGGTCTGGCATAATTTTATAATCACGTTTTGGTTTTTTTAAGCCGAAGATAGATAACGTTGTAAAATAAATTAAATTAGCAAAAACAATGGTTACCAAAAATAACGTTAGCCATTTCATCGGCAAAAAAATAAAATCAGGTAAAACAAACATATTACTCCCCCCTAAATTCAAAAGGCGCGGCAGCTTTTGAAGGCACCCGCACCTTTCGCACTAAACAATACTGCGGTTACTCAATCACAATAAAGCACTGACCATCTTGAACTGCAGTTGAAATATTTTTCCCAGAAACTGTTCGGGCATCTATTTCATCAAATTTATTTCTGTACGGTGTCGTTTCTCTCTTAACTTCTTGATTACTTTGGGAAATCAGATCTTGTTTCTCATCAATAGACGGTCCTGTAATCCCTACTTGAACTTTGTATTTTCCCTCTGGAAGAGAGGCTAAACTTTCATTGGTTAAAATAGCTTGGTAGCCGTTAAATCTTGATGGATCGCCAAACCAATTAGTATTTGCAGCATCTACTTTTAACGCTGTGTCGCCGTTTTCTGCAATTAGGTTTATAAATTTGTGAATATTGTCTGTATTTGACAAGTCCCACTCTTTATTATCTATTAATCCTTCTAGAATCATTCCATAATCTTGCCAATAGCCTAGGGCAAACATGTTTTCAGTTTTTGCATCTAAATGTTGAACTTCTTGTTTCACCGCCTCTGAAACTAAATGGCCATCTGTTTGAACCGCTTCTACAATTGCCCCTGCCGTCAATTTATCCTTCAAAGGGCATACCCATTTACCGACAGAATCCACGACTGTTTCACCTATTTGAACACCTGCAACAGAAAGAATAATTTTATTTCCAGGAATTCCTGTTCCAGTCAACTGCACATCTTGATCCGTAATTGAATTTAAAATAGGTGTTTCAATCTTTTCTTCTGAACCATTTAATACTAAGTGATTAGTTGCCGGAATATTCCAATGGTCCAAAATGTCTAATTGGTTACTTTGCACTAATTCTGTTGTATTGCCATTAATAGCAATAGTTGCTTCTAACAGATTCGTATTTTGATAATCTGGAACTTCAGTAGCATTGTTATACCAAGACTTCAAATTGTCAGTAACCACATCTAATGTTGTTTTCTTAGCATCAAAAACCTTGTATCCTGGTGAAGTTTTTAATTCTATATTTTTAGCTTTATTGAACATTATTGAAGAATTATTTTCTGATTTGAAGATAGGAGCTTGTACATTCGCTTCATGTAAAATATTTAAGCTTGCAGTTGGCTCTACGTCAAAACTACTATTGTTTAATTTAAGAGTAGCTATTTTATTATTGCTATAATTTCTTAAAATATTTGTCATAGAATTTTCAAGGAATTTTACATTACCAGCATGGCCTAACCTAAACAATTCTCTTTGAGTGTTAACATCAAACTTAGCATCTTTTCCGATAGTAATATCCAAAGGTTTCGTAGCAGCATGATCGACATAAAATAAGGTGTTATATAGGATATCCATCTGCACTTTAGCGTTATCTGCAATATTTAAGTATGGTCGATGGTCATTTCCTAATCCAAACCAAAAGGCTGAATCCGTTTTTCCTTCGTGAACTAACGTAAATTCACCCGAAATATCAAAACCTAACCCTTCAAATAATTCTTGGGCTACATCTGAATTAGTTGAATTTTTGTGAATATTAATAGTGTTATTCCCTGTGAATTTCGCATATCCATGAACGTTGTGAACCAATTGAGGGCCTCTATAAATAACATTTTCATAGTTAAGAGTAACACCTTTAACTGCGTCATCAACATTCACCGGTCCGTAATAATTAAGTCCTTCTATAACCAAATTTTTTAAAGAAACATCATTTGTAGTATTATTTTTGGAAATATAAATCGTGCCATGGGCCCCTTTTCTTTTCTCTTTTAATGTGTGACCCGCTCCATCAATAATGACAGATTTTTTGTTTGGATTAATAGAAATTCCGTTTGTAATTTCAATATCCGCTCCCAATTCTACTTGTGTAATGCCATTATTCTCTGACAACGCCGCTTTCAATTCCTCAAAAGTACTTACAACCAACCGTTGCGTCACGTTCTCAACTTGTCTATCGTCAACTCCGACATTCATATTCTCCTGTGCATAACTTACCGATGAATTTACCATTAGCGCTAACATAGCTGTCGCACAAAATAGCCTAACCTTTTTCATAAAAAACCTCTCCCTTTCCATATAAAAATTTTTTAAGTAAACATTTACAATGAAATAATAACAAATATGTAAGCATTTTTTTATTAATTAATGGCTTTTTTACAGCCATAAGTTTGTAAAAAATCGATATAAAATCCGTTCTCAAAAAATAACAATTGTGTTAGTATGAACGAGCACTTTAATAAAACTAAATTTTATATATATAGAAAGGAACATAATAAATTATGGGAAATATTTTTTTATCAAAAAGAAGTATGAATAAACTAACTATCTTAAAAAATTTATTATTTTCTGCTGAAGGGCTTCCTTTGAATAAAATTCTGAATGACCAACCCAGAACCAGAAGAACCTTACTACGATATATAAATGACTTAGAGGAAGATCTCCACGATATTTTTCCAAAGGAAGTTATCAATATTCAAGAAGTTGCTCAATCTGAAATTTATACAATAGAAAACAAAAAAAACTATGCTGTGGATTACATCATAGACTCTATTCGAAATAAGTATATCGAAGAAAGTAATGCCTATAGCGTTCTTTTCGAATTGTTACAAAATAAATTCTATTCAGCGAATCAGTTAGCGCTAAAACTAAACATGAGTTCTTCAAACTTATATACAATAATAAATAAAATCAATCTAACGCTTAAACCGTACAATGTTAAAATAAAATTTGGAAAATCTTTAGATAATTTTATCGGTGATGAACAAGGGATCAGAATAGCTATTTATTTTTTAGGCTGGTCTTTATTCAGAAAAAAACACACGTTAAAAAAATTTACTTCTGTTCCAGAAATCTATTTTGATACTACAGCCTTGAAAAATTCTCTAAATTTACCTATTCAAACAACCCGATCCGTGGAAATACGACTAAAAATAATTCAATACATTAACTTAAAACGTATATTACTAGACAGAAAACCAGTTGATTTACCAGATAAATTCTACATAGATACCAAATTTTTGTATCAAAATAATTTAACTTTTGCTAAAGAGATTGAAGAAAAATTTGATTCCAATGTACTGTCTAAAGAAAAAGTCTTTATCGATTTTTTTTTAAAAATCTTATTGTATGATGCCTATTCTTTTAAATATAAAGAAAAAGTCGTAAATGATTATTTGGCCTCTGATTTACAAATTTCGGAAACGGTAAAAACTTTTATATCTAATTTAAAAAAATTTTTTAACTTACAAGTGACCCATTCTGATTACATTGAAATATATTATATTTTGACTCTAATAATCATATTCATTAAACATATAAAAATTGATATATCGGCTATCATAAATTACAATATCAACCCAAAACAATTAACAGAGACTTCTTTAAAATATGGCAATTTAAAGGAGAACCTAAAAAGGTTCATCCTAGAACAATCTGATCTTTTAAAATTTGATTTCAATAACCAATTATTTATACAGATACTGGTTTGGATGCTTTATTTGATTGAGCAACCTGACCCAGTCAAAATATGTGTCCAAACATCGACAAATCTTTATTTATCACAAGCAATCAAAAAAATTTTAAAAGATTTCTTCCCTGAAAAAGCTTATGTCTATTCTAACGATCCGTATGACATAGATATTCTTATTACTGATTCCTATGAGGGAGATTTACCAGAAACAAAAATATTTTATTTCAATTCACCAAATAATCCTGATACTTGGATTGATTTGATTAATTGCATCAATAAGTACCGTTGGGAAAAACGTGAGGTTGGAAAACTGCACACGTTAAATATTGATTATTGCGTTTAGTCGACCTTGAAAATTTGTTCTCAACGTTCCCTTTAGTTGTTTTAAAAATGACTTTCATAAAATTTCTTTATTCAGAAATTTTATGAAAGTTTTTTATTTTTTATAAATAAAGCAAAACATATTATACTTACACTATAACGAAAACAGAGACACTGACGCTCTTGCAGAGAGAACATGATGGCTATTTTTAATTCGGGTATCCGTCAATCAAGGAGGAAATTTTAATGAAAAAACCGATTGTATTATTGGGGTTGTTTTTCGTCATCGGGTTAACAGCATGCACGAAACAAAATGAAACAAATCAAACAACGACGCCTACTACTGCGAGCACGACTAAAGATGCGAAAAATGATAAAAGTTTCGAACGATTAACTGCACAAGAAGGAAAAGAAATTGATGAAATGATGGAAGAAATCGATTATGAAAGACCAGAAGTAAAGGTGGATGGGGATGCCCTCGTTTATAAGGGCGCTTTGTACTATAGTGGTTTGGTGAAATTAGAAAAACTCTATAAAGAGAATCCCAAAGTGACTAGATTGAAATTAGAATCGCCTGGAGGCGTCACACTGCTGGGAATGAGTTTCGGTGAATTTGTCCATAAAAACAATTTAGACGTAGAAGTAACAGGCACTGTTTTTTCATCCGCAGCAAATTATATTTTTACTGCTGGTAAGAAAGTTTACTTGCATAAAGACTCTATCATTGGGTTTCATGGTGGTGAAGGTGATCCCACTGAGCCGATAGAAGGTATGGAAGAACGTACCAAAGAAGAACAAAAAGAGTATGAAGCGAATGCTCGACGTGGATATAATTGGCAAACAGAATTTTTTAAAGAATTAGGTGTTAATCCAAGTATTGTCAACTTAGGACAAGACAAGAAGTATGAAAAATATTCCGATGAAAAAATCGTGGGCTGGACGTATACGTTAGAAGCGTTTAAAAAATTAGGTATCAAAAATATTGAATTAGTAGATGGTGAATGGAATACGCCAACAGACATGGGGGATGGCGAGTCCTTGTTTGTCATTCAAGCCAATGACATAAAATAAAAAAAAGCGTGGGCCAAAAGTCATTATGAACTTTTGGTCCACGCTTAAAATCTGGCGTATTATAAAAATAAACCCGAACATCTATTGAGGCTAATGGGCATTTTGCCATATTATTAAGGGCCACTCATAATAGTCCACACTAGTTCCCCCTTATATAAACCGCATGTATCTATAGGGTGCAAGGACAGCCGTAGACAATCTGCAAGTTTCATTTGCAGATCCCCTTCTCCTTTCAACACTGGTTGATTTTGTGAATTAATTCGGTAAGTATGTCCGTTATACTCTATACTTAATCGATTCAAAAGTAACGCGCCAGCAGTTTTTTTCAGTGGCAACTCCTCGCGAAGACAGATTGACCAGCCCTTTTTACTGTTATCCAAAACTTTAATTTCTTGCTCATTCGTCGGTTTAACTTCTGCATCTACAGCTGGAATTTCTTGGGTTCCAAAACTGATTTCAGATGGTAGAATGACCTGTGGACCGGCGTATTGAACGACTGTACTAGCTACAGCGCTTAAATTCCAACGCATCGCTACAGCAACAACTTTTACTCCTTCTTTTAGCTTGGGTACCGCCAATTGATACTTGCCTTGTTTATCCACTTTCCCACTAGCAATAACCTTATTGTCTACTTTTATATCAATTGCGGCCTCTGGTTCGGCGGTTCCACTAACTTGTGTACTTTCCGTAGTCAATGGGTCGATTGTTGTTGGAGCAAGTTCTTTTTTCTTTGAAAACCTGCCTCCTGTGATTTTCCCAATTTTTCCAGAATCAAAAGTATTTTTAAATGTTAGATTATCTGATTTTAAATCTAATGTATGCTGTTCGGGTGTATACGTATCTAAAGAAAAACTTGCTGATAAAGGTCCCGAGTAACTAGTATCCGGATTTTCTAAACCACTCTTCCCAAGATTCCAAGTATTTATTCCTTGAGGAGAGGCAAGTGTTACGGCCGTTTTTTGTGCCCAGGCACCTAAAGCGTTCCCTTTGCTGTTTGCTATCAAAAAATTTGCTCCTTCTTGTAAAGCCAATTGATTCCCTGTTTGCACTGTGGATTGTATCCCTTCTGAAGTTGCTACTAAGGTGCCGTTGGCTTTAACTATTATAGAACCGTTATACATCAAAATAGCTTCTTCCTCTGTTCTTTTAGAGCTCACACTTAATTCAGCCTCATTTTGCACCACTAAAGTGCCGTTATTCGCAACACTACGAATAGCAGAATCCATCGCAGACGTAATTTCCGCTTTGCCATAAAGATCAATTTCCCCGTCATTATTCGACATAAGTAGTCCTAGACCTTTCGCGTGAACAGTTAAATTTGCCTTTTCTCCTACAGTTACACCGTCATTCGTGGCGATGGCAACAGCACTTGCAGTATCTTCAAACATGATCTTAGCATCTTTAGCGATATTCAGCTGTTTTCCCTGAAAAACTTCTTCTAAACTAGCACTAGCTTCGATAGTTCCGCTAAGATTAGCTGTTCCAGCTGCTAAATAAATAAATTGATTCCCCGAAGAAGTCACATTTTTATAATTAACGATAACCCCGGGATACTCAGACCAAAAGAATGAGTAAATCGGCTGATTTATCAAGTGAACTTCTTCGATGTCGCAGACAGCATTACTTAAAGCCACCCCAATACTTTGAAAATTAACATCAATAGTATGACCATTTCCTATAATTTTTTTACTCCCCACAAAATTAAATGATTCCTGGATTTTAATGTCTTTCTCTATAGAAATTTGTTGAATGTCGGCATTGAGTAAAGCTGCTTTAAACTCTGAATAAGTGCTGACAGTTGTATGACTCTGACTTACACGCTCTTCAGCAGTTTGCTGGTCTTCTTTTTCAGTTATTGCAGGCTCTTTCGTACTTGTTGTGGCAGGCGTTTCTTTTTCAGATGATGTTAAACTCTGTTGAGATTGCCCAGATTCCACAGTTTCGCTGGTTGTCTTATCCAGTTGATCATTTTTATCAGAGGCCACTGTTAGTACGTGATCTTCAGCAAAAGCGACTTCCCTATTACTTTGGTAGCCTCCTATAACTCCCAACAGTAAAAGAGTGATGACACTATAAATTTTTTTGGTTGGATTCTTCATATTCTAACCTCCCGTTGACGCCGCTATTAAACAATTCAGTTAAATAACCGTTGTAATCTAATTCAAAATAATCGTATCATACCTTATTTCTTCAAATTAGTTCTAATTTTTTCTCTGGTCTAGAATTAATTTGAAGGATTTGCCTTTTCTGACTATCTTAAAATCGATACACTGATTTAAAAATGACAATAAAAAATAATTCAAAAGATCACCGGCTTAAACGGCTCTATACTAGAGAGATATGTTAGTGCCTCTCTCTTTTCGCTTCCGTTATAGCACACTCTGTCCAAAAAACGAATAAATTCATACATTATTGTGACGTTACCTGTAAAATCATGCCCTTAAAAAAACACGCCCCAGAGAGGAAACCACTCTGGGGCGTGTTCGGTTGGCTATCCTCTCTGAAAGCTGGTTCGTTCTAGGAGAGTACTTCTGGATTTCAAGGAACCAGATAGCCAACGCTCTTGTTCTACCCCTCGCTGTCTGGGCCGAGGAAGAACAAGAACTATTAAATAATCTGAGGTTGGTTTCATTGGTAAGCTTATGAAACCAACCTCAGAAAATCCCTAATTAAAAGTTGTTGCTGTTAGTTGTCACTACTTATTACGGCCCTGTTACTAAATTCCACGTAACAGTGGCATTGTATTGCTCGCCTTTCGTCCCTTGATTAGCAGGAACTTCGAGTTTAACGTTATTGAAATTGAAGTCCAAATTATAGACATCATTGCCTGTGAATTGTTTATTGGTAATCACATTCGTGACCGAATTATTGGCAGTTAAACTAAGGGTTGGTGTCGTGCCCACTGGATTCAGCATTTCCGTTACTAAGTTGTAGTTATCAACTTTTGAAACAGCCGCTTGACCTAGTAATAACCTTGTCGCAGTCGGCAAGCTGTCTTTCGCTGACTTCGGTTGTGATAATTGAGCGGTCAGTGACCAATTCGGTTGTGATTTTTTAATTCGAACAAACGGATTACGGGTACCGTTGCCATAATAATCAGCTGCTTTCTTCAAGCCATGTTGTGTCGTAGCACCAGCAATGCCCACTTGACCGAAATCAAATGTTGGTAAGCTGATAAAGCCTTCACCAACTGGATCAGTCACTTCTTGATCCGCCCCTTCGATTCGAACGGTATCGGAAACAGTCGTCGTTGGCATATTGCCTGATAAAGCGACTTCAGCTTGTAGTACTTCCATTGGTTTTCCAGTAGCAAGTGTTGTCATACTGACTGTCAAGGTCCCACCTACAGGCACCTCAACACCTAAATTTGCACCGTTTGCCCATGATTCTGCTGTAACTGAAACAAGTTGATTCGGTCCAGAACCTAAGCGAACACTTAATTGTTTAGGGTTCGCTAGCCCTTTTGACCAGTTCGCGGTTGGTGTGATTTTCAGATCAGTTAACGGGGCTGTCCCAGTGTTCTTAATCGTCATATTCCACATCTGGTTGCCACCACTTGGCATCACTGTGACCATTCCTTTTAGTGAAGCCGCAACACTGGCTGTACCTTCTTCATAGACCACATTCAAGTCATCATTGTCATCAAAAGTGGTGTTATACGTTGGCGTAGTACTTGTTGTCAACGTATTCGGTTTCGTTTTGCCTTTGTACCAGCCTTGAAAGACGTAGGTTTTACCACCTGCTGAATAACTAGCTGGTAAAGCTTTTGCGCTCGTATACTTGAAGGTGTCGCTAGTCATCGGAATCTGGTTGCCTTGGGTGAAGCCAGTTGGTGCACTTGGTAATTTGGCACCGCTAGCATCAACAAAGTTTTCGGTGACTTTGCGATTGGTTAATTGGTAGTAAATTGTTCCTACTGGTGTGTAATAGGAATTAAATAAATTGGGTGCACTTGATACATACAATCGATTATACAAATACTTCGATTGTTCTGGAATTGTAGTAGTCGTATCAAACTCATTCACTTTAAATTGTGTCGCTGTCATTTTGTTTAGTCCGTAATACAATGGCGCATTACTGGCTGGGTTACCGATTAATGTATTATCTGCAGTTGAATAACGATTCAACGTAGCTTGTGTATAAGCACTTCCCGTGTAGACAGAGATATTTTCATAAAATTTTGGAATAGTGATTCTTGTATTGGTTGTTCCATAACTATTCACGCCACCTAAAGATACATCTGCTCTGATTGTTTTGGCGGGAATCGTTACCTGTTTGGTATTTCCTGAATTAGCTCCAGTAATTGATCCAAGCTTTGTATAAGTAGAATTAATTTCTTGTTGTAAATCAGTTGTAATTGTAAAAGGTGTTGGCGATATAATCGTCCCAGCTTCATTGACAAATTGGAAATTCACAGTCTTACTTGGGAAATTATAGTCTTTAGTCGTGTCCACCTCATACACCACATTCAGATCATCCTTATCATCAAACGTCACTGCATAACTTGGTGCTTTCGTTGTCTGAATTTTGGTTTTGTCTGTGCCTTTATACCACCCTTTAAATTTATATGTTTTTGTGCCAACTTTGTAGCTATCAGGTAAGGTGCCACTTTGTTTAAAGGTGTACGTGCTACTATCAATCACGGTTTGTTTGCCTTGGGTGAAGCCAGTTGGTGGCGTGATTTTAGTACCCGTGTTATCGACGAAGTTCTCGGTAACACGGCGGTTTTCTAAATAGTAATAAATGGTTTTATCTGGTGTTGCTAAGTTGTAGTTATTGCCAACCACTCCAGAATAGATGCCCATTGCATACGCTGTTTTATTCGAATCCCATGCCCAAGCTAATCGCCGAGTCCCAAAAACTATACCATTTGTTGTTAAACGATAAGATGTTGTGCCACTAACTGTGCTGGCAATGTCATTCGGAACGTCAATAGTTTTACGTACTTCGTCTGCTACAGGATATTTTGTCTTATCACCTGTATAAGTAGCGGTTGGAGTAATCGACATTGTTTTATAATATTTAGGAATAGTGTGATTCACATAGCGAGTGCCATATGTTTTAATACCACCCTCTGGAATCGTGTACGATTTCCCAGGAATGGCAAGTTTTTTTAGCATGTTACTCGCATCATCCGTAGCATGAATTTTTGATAAAACAGTGGTTTCTGTTTCATCGCTTTCGCCTAATTCAGCTTCGATAGTAAAGTCGGCTGGATTGACTAATTCTCCTTTTTCACCAACATAGCCGAAAGAGATTTCTTTACTTGGCAGTGTGTATGCTTTGGTTTTTACTTCTTCATACACCACATTCAAGTCATCGTTATCATCATAGGTGACTTTATAGGCTGGTGTCCCTGTGCTTAACGTATCTGGTTTGGTTTTCCCTTTGTACCAGCCTTTTAAGACGTAAGTTTTGCCGTCAGTACCTTTGTAGCTTTTTGGTAAGGTGCCACTTTGGGTATAGGTAAAGTCATTGTTGGTGATACTGGTTTTCCGTCCTTCTTCAAAGTTCGGTGGCGGCGGAATGATTGCGCCTGCTGGGTTTTTGAAGGATTCGGTGACTTTGCGATTAGTAATGCCTAAAGTAAAATCCTTGTTTGGAAACATTGCGCCGAAACTAGTAGCATAATTTGACATAGATGTATATACGATGCCAATTGTTGTATAGTTAAAAAGTTGAGGTTTTATCCCACCGTAAGCGCTAGGCCACGGTGCCGAAAGTTTATATAACGTATCATTAACCTTTGATGTTTTTAAAAAATCCATCTCACGAGGTTTTGTTAAACCATTCCAAGCTGCTTCTAGTGTAATTAATTGAGGATTATCCACAAACTCCACTGATTCTACATATTTAGGTACCGTTAATTGAGGTTCTCTCATAAAATACATAATCGCGTCACTTATTACCGTTGAAGGTCTAACAGCTACAGATAAAGTTTTTGATGGCGTTAATACATCTAAACTATTTATTGCTTTTTCTGTAGGAACTGCAGAATCCGCTCCCCAAGTCCAAGTTCCGTTTGTTTCTCTTCCGAGTTTCATCGTTACATCTAAATCAAAATCTGCTATATCCAAGTTTATTCCATCTAAAGATTTGATTTTGAAGCCAATCCTAGCACCAGGGAAAGCTTGACTGATTGCACTTTTATTATTAAGAATGCTAGCTCTAACAGTCTCGATTTGCTGATAGTAAGTATCCATATTCCCAGCTTTTGTTCCAATACCACTCAAAGGCATTGGTTGTGTTAAAACAGGCGCTGTTTCCGATTCTTGTGTTTCTTCTGCTTCTTTTTTTCCATCTTCAACAACTTCTTCCTTACTTTGTTCCTCTTTCTTCACCTCTACCGCACCGTTTTCTTGCTCCTCTTGACTCTCTTTCGTCGGTGCTTCACTCGTTTCAGTCGTCTGTGTTTCTTTCACTTCGGTTTCTGCCGACTCTTTGGTACTTGCTGTCTGCTCATGACTAGCCGCAGTCGGGCTACTTTCAATCGTCATGGTCTCCGCCACGGCGGTAACGCCCGCCAGTGAATTGCTAAATAGGGAGCAACAGACACCCAAGGTCGCTAAGTGCTTAAATCGGATCTGTTTCATGTCGTCCCCTCTTTCTATGTACCATTCCCACCAAGCCAATTATGGCTAAGCCGAGAATGCTTAAATTTGCTTGCTGCAAACTCCCTGTTCGTGGGAGTTGCTTAGCAGCGGTAGTCGTTGCTCCTTGCTGCCCTTGATTGGTACCAGATAGTCCCCGTGCTTTCCCCTTGGGACTCGGATCTGGTGCGTCTGTTTTCGGTGAGGGCTCTTGCGGAGCTTCTTGCGAGGGTGCCTGTTTGTAAAATTCGACCCCCACCGAACTAGAACCACCATCAGACGCTTCAACATTTATAAAAAAACTAGGGGAAAATAGTAGGCACGCCAGTAATAAATAACGCTTTTTTTTCATTGAAAAACCTCCTTTTAATTAATGCTCAACATGTCATACAACCTTTTTTCACACCTCTATAATAACAAAGAAAGCCTCTAGAGAAATTAACGAATTTTACACACTCAATGCGAAAATTTTGCAAGTTGTTGTTCTATCAAGGTTTAGCCAGCTGTTATTTAATAATCAGGGCTAAAATATGCTGTTTTTAACTCATTTTTTCTAAATTTGCTTCATAAAAAGTTAAACATCTTCTCTTTTTAACGAGAAAAGCTCAAAATATAAGTAATAAACACTTACATTTTGAGCTTTTCTTTTAATTATTTAAAAAATCAATTGAAAAAAAACACGTTCTTATCAAAGTTTTTAACTAATCAAGGCGCTAATTAATAGCCCCAAGGCATAGGTGCCATTGAAAACCAGTAAGTTTTTAATCGAATGACGGAAACTTTTCGGCTGTGGCAATTCTTGTTTAAATGTTTGAAGATTTTGCCAAATAATCGGCAAGGTGGCAAACGTAATTAACACAGGCCATTGATAAATCCCACTAATGAAGCCGAATAAAATCACCAGATAACCAGCTAACGCTAAGACTTGAAAGAGCACAATCCCCGCTGGCCGACCAATATAATAGACTAACGTGTAACGGTGGTTCTCAATATCCGTATCTAAGTCCCGTAAATTGTTGGCAAGCATGATGTTAGCAATCGAACAGACCAAGGGCAAGGAAGCCACGACAATCGCAAGCACTGCCCAGAAATTGCCGTCTAAGCGAAAGGCGCCACTGGCGAAATCGACCGTTAAGTAAAACGGTGGATTGGTGACGACGTTCAAGTAAACCGTTAAGACGAAGATGCCTAAGCCCATCGTGAAGCCACTGAAAATTTCTCCTAAGGGCATGCGAGATAACGGAATCGGTCCATAGGTGTAGAAAATACCGATGAAGCAGCAAATCCCCCCTAACACGAGGAAGAGCCAGCCGGTTTGAACCGTTAAGTACGCACCCACGACGGCAGTGAAGGCAATCATGGCGAAAATCATGTTGCGAACTAGTTGTGGTGAAACGCCTGATTGTCCGATAATATTTTCTTCATATTTATAGACGTCCGATTTGGCTTTTTTGAAGTCCATGTAATTATTAATGGCGGTAGTGGCCATATCAAAGACCACCATGCCAATGAAGAAAATCAGCGTGTTGCCCCACTGAACTTCCCCGAAATAGGTCATTGAAAACAAGACCCCGATAATAAAGGGAAAGAGACTGGCAAGCTTCGTCTGAATTTCCACTACTTTTAAAAACACATTTAAAGACATTTTTAGTCGCTCCTTATTTCAAATCGGCCCGATTCCCCATCGTATAGCCAGAGTCTTTGCCAATTTCAAAGTTACCTTCGATATCTTTACTGATGTAGACTTTGTCGTCTTTTGTGACGAAAATGGCATCGGTTCCTTTCAGACTTTCGACGTATTCTAGACCTTTTTTGACGCCCAAAGAATTTATTAAAAAAAGTCGCTTGAAAACATGGGACGTTATTATTATTGCTGTTTTAGTTCTTGGTTCTTTTCTGCCCCTTGTTGTTTTTGCCATGCAAAACCGTGGTCAAGAAGCGGCTACCTATCAAGCAGTCTTGAAAGTAGACAACAAAGTAATCAAAGTCTTTGACTTAAAAAAGGACGGCCCGCATTATACATATAAATACGAAGCAAAAGACGGTGATTACAACCTGATTGAAGTAGATGGTGATCGTATCCGCGTGAAGGAAGCCAACTGTGCTGACTTAGTGGATGTTCGGCGAGGCTGGATTTCCAAACCTGGTGAAACCCCGATTGCCTGTCTGCCCCACAATTTGTTTATCACCGTGGAAGCTTCTGATGGGAGTGAAGACGGTAGCTTAATTTATTAAGCACGACAACTATGAGCAAATTACACAAGAATATCTATATTGCTATGCTCGTTGCCCAAGGGGTCATTATTGGTTTAATCGAAAATATGATTCCGTACCCTTTCGCATTTGCTCCTGGGGCAAAGCTCGGTCTAGCAAATTTAATTACCATTATTGCGATTTTCACCATGCGTAAGCGTGATAGTTTTTTTCTGGTCTGTTTACGTTTGATTTTAACGACATTACTAGGCGGTACACTTTCGACCTTTTTCTATAGTGCCAGCGGAGCCTTATTAAGTTATTTCGGCATGTTGCTCGTCAAGCAGCTGGGGCCAAAACGGGTCAGCATTATTGGGATTAGTGCCGTTGGTGGTTTCTTACACAACGTTGGTCAGTTGCTAACGACCTCTTTCTTTGCTCATTCGTGGGCGCCAATGCTGTACTTACCATTTTTATCTCTGTTTGGGTTACTCTCGGGAATTGCCATTGGGATTGCCGCTAACTATTTACTACAACATGTTCAGACGTTACGAAAATTCCAACTGAATTATGAACAAACAACGAAACATAAGTGGAGTCAATTTTTCTAATTGAAAACCTGTCCGCCACAATTAAAGGAGTCATCTTATGAATATACATCCTATGTGGAATACCTATCCTACGTTATCAAAAGAATTAACAACTACTCTTCGCTTGATGGAACAAGCGGTTCAAATCGATAATCAAGAGATTCAATCTGCTGTCCATGACATGATTCACTCTGGCGGCAAATTGCTACGTCCAGCCTACCAACTGTTGTTCTCTTATTTTGGTGAACAGCGGGACCCTAAAAAGGCGACAGCGCTAGCGGCTTCCATTGAATTACTGCATACCGCCACGTTAGTTCACGACGATATTGTCGATGAAGCTGATACGCGTCGTGGCTTGCCAACACTGCGTTCGCGCTTTGGTAATAGCACAGCCGTGTATACAGGCGATTATCTTTTTGTTTGCTGTTTCAAGCTCTTATCTGATTATTCTTCTTCATTAAAAAGCATTCAATTAAATTCTCGCAGTATGGAAAAAGTCCTGACTGGTGAGCTGGGCCAAATGGACAATCGCTATAATTTCGAGGTGACGATTGACCAATATTTAAAAAATATTTCCGGGAAAACAGCGGAATTATTTGCGCTAAGTTGTTTTGTCGGTGCCTATGAAAGTGGCACCTCCCAACGTTTTGCCAAACGTTGTGGTGAAATCGGCGAAAATATCGGACTGGCTTTTCAAATTATTGATGATATTTTAGACTATACACAAACCGCCGATGCCATCGGCAAACCCGTGTTAGAAGACGTGCGTCAAGGCGTGTATTCCTTGCCCTTGATTTATGCACTTGAAGCTAATCGTGAAGTCTTGTTGCCACTTTTAATGAAAAAAGAAGCCTTGACCGATGAAGAAACCCAGGAAATTTATCGTCTTGTCCATGAACTAGGTGGCGTAGAAAAGGCCCAACAATTAGCCACTCATTACACGGAAAAAGCGCTGAAAGAAATCAGCAAACTTCCTGAAACAACGGTCCAAGCGAAAGAACAATTGTATGAAATTACACAAACGATTTTAACAAGAGAGAATTAATGAAGCTGCTAAATCCTCAAGAGGATTTAGCAGCTAGCTTTTTAGGTGATACCTTGGTATAATAAACACGAAGAGAGCGTACTAGATATACGCTCTCTGGTAGACCGTTTAAGACGGTAGCTGAATTAATTAGGAAATAAACCCGTCAATCCTGGCTAAAGATTATGACGGGTTTATTTTTTGTCGTTTTTATTACTGATTTTGACAATTAACGTTGCGAAAGCGATCGCAAGCATCAATGCTTCAAAGACAGTCACTGCTATTCCTTTCTAGGGAAAGAGCAAACAAGCAAAAACATTGGCAGTCCCCCTTTTTTGAGAAATTGCTACCGTCATAAACTTCCTACTTGTGTAGTATAACACATTTACTCTTTATTAGAAGGCGCTTTCTTTAAAAAAGTAGGAGACCTAAAGCAATCTATAAAAAAGTGTCTCATTATCTATTGCTAGATAATGAGACACTTTTTTCTTATCAAACGAAGCTTTTATTCTGGTGCATCTTCCAGAGACCATCGCATCACTCCAGTATACTTTCCGACTGGATCAGAAGGAAAAACCGTCAACTGAAGTTGTTTGGTTAAATTAGCGGTAGCGTTGCCGCTTCCTTGCAAAATAGGTTGACTATCTGTATTAATTAGAACACGCTGATTCTTCTCGCCATAACTTATTCTTTTGTCGAGCAACTCGCCATTTTCGTTCTTTAACGGTTGTTCTTCTTTTACTTTAATTGTCCACCGACTTTTATCAAGTTTGCTTGCATCTTCAATGCGGATTTCTTTATTTGTAGTAGAAGAAATCATTGTCTCTGTTGCGGGAATTTCATTCACACCAAAATTGATCGTATCAGGTAAAATGAGCTTGGGCCCAGCTTCTTTTTGAAGAGTACGAATATCTTTTTCTGACTCTTGATTGTTCTCATCTTTGATATAAAAGAAAACCTCTCGATTCAACCACTGTTCAGGAAAAGTATACGTAACTTTATCAACAACCGATTCTGGCGCATCTACATATTTTTTTAATTCTTTTTCTTCCGTGCCACACTGCGCCATTAAAGTTACGTTAGTTGATGGATCATGTGAAAATGAAAAAGTAATCTCTCGCTGATTTGTAAAACGTGAGACTAATAGCGGATTTTCTTCATCCATCAATTTGAATTGTAATAACTTCTTTTCACGATAACGATGAATAATTGTTTGCTCCTCTGGAAGAAACACCCCTTGATCTTGTTGGGTCTTAATTGGTTCATAACCAGCTATTTTGGGATACTGATTAGATAAGTCAAAAGGCGTGGTTAAAAGCCCTTCTTTTGTGATTGATTCATGAATAGCATTATCTTGTTCATTTAAAAACACAGTCGTTACTTTCCCCACATAATTCACACTGGATGTAGCCGTCGTTTCCTCTAAATTTTCTCCATCTAAAAGGGTTTTCGCACTAAACGGCAAGTCTAATTTTCCATTTGATATGAGCGCCGTGTCGACTGGATTTTGAGTGCCTTGCCATTTCAAGTAAACTTTATATTGTAATACGGTATCATAAAGACGGCTATCTGACAGATTTTTTGTCACAATTTGGACATTTTCACCATCTGTTTGGCTAGTAAATAAATCCGTTAAATCTTCTCCTTTAAAGTCAGTAACTAAGACTTTGTCAAATTGATATTGCTTTGTTTGATTTACTTGGTTCAGGTTAATATTTACAGCCATTTGACTAGGTTTTGTCCACTGATCAATATTGGGGATGGTCTGTTGCACATTTAAGCAAACAGCCTTCTCTGCATTTTCAAAATAGGTATCCATTGCGTAGGCTGGGGGAAATTCTGGTTTTGCCAAAAAATCCGTAAAGTAAACAATAGATGACGGCGTTGTGTCATTGTTGTGAACGACAAATGTAATAGTAGAAATGCTTTTAGTTGTCACTTCAAAACGCTGGCGAGGATCCCGCCAAGGTATTCCTGCAGTGACATTTTTTAAGTATAACCAGTAATCATCGGCTCCACCATCCCACGTATCATAAAGAATATGTGTGGGATTTTCCGCATATAAGGCATCAATTACCGTTCCGGGGTTTTTATAGCCAACATATTTGTTTGAATTTAACCCATAGTAATTAAACGCTGTTTTTATCGTTAAGGGCTGACCATCATTATCAACAAAATCATAGGTAACCATCATTTCGCCTTTAATCGTAATTCCTAAAAAATAGCTTTCAGTAAAACTAATTGATCCTCCATCCAAATTACTTTTATTCCGCTCTAGTGTAACCAGTAAATTAACTGCTTTTCCTTCATAGAACCCCACATTTTTTACTAATGCTTTACTTTTATTTGTCGTTCGACTAACTGCGATGTAGTTTGAAGACACTTCACCTTCAATTGGTTGGACGGAGGTATTTTCACCATAATGCATGATAAACGTGTTTGCCGCTGGTGTAACCGATTGATTTGCCCAATGGAAATAGCCCAGTTCTGTTAACGGTCTAGGAGCAGCTTCTACTTTTTCAACTCCTAAAAAGACCCCTCCAATTAGCCATAGCAAAATCAATAAATAGTTATGTTTTTTCAACTGAGATTACAACCCCCTTGCTTTTAATTAGATAAAATAAATATTAAATAACAATTGTTACATTCCAAAGATGATTATAATAGAAACCCTATGCTACATCTATTTTAAATTATTTCTAAAAAACTCCTAAAAAACGAAGGTTTCTTGACCAATTGACTTCTCCGTTCCAACTTAGCATAATAAACACGAAAAGCGTGGAGCAAAAATCACTTTGGATTTTTGCTCCACGCTCAAAACCTGATAAACGGGTCTCTTATTCTTTCTCCGACAACGCGCGCCAGACATCAAATGTTTGTTTTAATCCTTGGACATTATGAACGCGTAAAATTTCTACGCCTTGTTGCGCTGCATACAGGGAAGCAGCGGCTGAGCCAAAATCACGCTGGGCTGGTTCTGGCTCGTTCGTTAAAGCGCCAATGGTTCGTTTGCGAGAAACGCCGTACAGTAACGGATAATCTTGGTAGCGAAAGGCGTTAGGATCTTTTAACAGTTGAAGGTTTTCTGCAACAGTTTTATGAAAGCCAATTCCCGGATCAAAACAAATTTTTTCTAAGGAAAGCCCATATTTTTGGCATTGTTCAATTTTTTCTGTATAAAATTGGTGCAACTCTTCTTTTAAAGAAAGAGATTGGCGTTTTCTGGAATGCATAATCACAACTTGGATTTCAGGATATTGTGCGAGGACTTCTGCCATCCCTGGAGTGTCTAATCCTTTGATATCATTAATCATTGTGGCGCCAGCTTGGATAGCGGCTTCCGCTACTTCAGGATAGTAGGTATCCACAGAAATCGGCGCTAGAGAAGTGTCACGTATTTTTTTAATTAACGGTAATACTCGGTCTGCCTCAACTTGCGGAGAAACTTCTTCGTAGCCGGGACGTGTGGATTGACCACCAATGTCTAAAATATCGGCCCCCGCTTCTAGTAGATGAAGCGCATGTTGATAGGCCACGTCGACCGTTGTGTAACAACCGCCATCAGAAAAAGAGTCGGGAGTTGTGTTGACAATCCCCATAATTTGGTAATTCTTTTTTAAATCAATCATTGTCACATTGCTCCTTTATCTGCTGAATCATCTTTCGTAAAGCCCGCATTCTAGGACTTATTTTCATTCGTTCACTCGTGGACAACTCCGCTAAGGTTTTGCCTCGGTCTGGTAAATAAATAATCGGGTCAAAGCCATAACCGCCTGTACCGCGCGGTTCAACCAATTCACCAGTCAAAGTGGCTTCCGTTTGCAATAATTTGTCGTCATCGAGTACATAGACCAGCGTGGCTGATAAGGTTAACTCTCGGGTCGACTGTCGCCCTTCAAATAAGTGCAAAAGTTCGCGGTTCTGTTCTTCTGGATTGGCTGAATGGAAAAAGCGGCTTGTATAAATCCCTAATAAATCAGGAAAAGCAGTGAGCGTTAAGCCGCCATCATCGCCTAATACTGGGCACCCAATTAACTGCTGGAAAAAGCGGGCTTTTAGATAGGCATTTTCTGCATAAGTAGTGCCAGTTTCTGCTGGTTGTTCTTGACTGGTCGTATACTTTCGATAAGAGACGAGTTGAATAGTTGGGTCCTTAAGCCCTGATTGCATTTCTTTTAACTTACCTTGGTTATTCGTGCCAACAATGATTTCCATTTTCTAACGTATCTCCATTAAAAATTGATTTTTCCACTCTTGTTCTTTAAATAAACCAGTAAATTGAAATGTTTTGGTGCTACTTCGTGGTGTTTTCACGCCGCGCATCGTCATACACATGTGTTCCGCTTCAATGGCTACTGCAATGCCTTTGACGGGAATATTTTCTTGGAGTTTGCGGGCAATTGTCACCGTTAAATCTTCTTGAACTGTAGGACGTTTGGCACAATGTTCCACTAACCTTGGTAACTTGCTTAGTCCCAATACTTTGCCACCTTCTGGCAGATAAGCGACATGTACTTTTCCATAAAATGGCAATAAATGGTGTTCACACATTGAATAAAAGGCAATATCTTTTACTAGAACCATTTCGCCTTCATTTAAGCTATCAAATAATTTATAATCGTCAAATTCAGGTTCGGTTAATCCACTAAAAACTTCTGCATACATTTTAGCTACTCGTTTGGGTGTATCAATGAGTCCTGACCGTTGAATATCTTCCCCCACTGCTTCTAAGATTGTGGTAACTGCCTGCTCAATTTGCGCTTGTTTTTCCTGCTCCATCTCTACCATTCCTTTTCGCTTACTCGCACTTCTTCTTGATTGCCACTGCGCTCAATCCACGTAGCTATTGGCGCGCCCAATAGTTGTTCCTCTGCGTAAACATCACTTAAGGGAATCAAAACAAATGACCGTTTTGTTAATTCTTGATGAGGAACTTGTAGGTGGGGCAACGTGACTGACTGCTCCCCTAATAATAAAATATCAATATCAA
Source organism: Enterococcus sp. DIV1337a (assembly GCF_051712285.1). Classification (NCBI taxonomy): domain Bacteria; kingdom Bacillati; phylum Bacillota; class Bacilli; order Lactobacillales; family Enterococcaceae; genus Enterococcus; species Enterococcus sp. DIV1337a. The sequence goes on from NZ_JBIOOP010000001.1 coordinate 2,497,017, forward strand.
TAATCCGCGGACCCCAGTGAATTAATTTTTTACGTTTCATTGCTTGCTCAATCCCTTGAGTAACAGCCAGTAATTCTTCAGCGGTATAGCTAGTATCAACTTTCAATACAGCGTTCAAAAAATCATCTTGGTCTGTATAGCCGTAAGGATCCGTTTCATAAAGTTTTGAAGAAGCCACGACCTGAATCTGCGGGTCTTCATTTAAATAATTGCGGGCTTTCACTAAATTTGCGTACGGATCACCGACATTACTACCTAATGCTACATAGCCAATCATCTATACTTCTCGCTCCATTTCAATTTCAATATTGTCAAAAAGGCCGGGCATCGGCACACTATATTTTCTAATTTTAATGATAATTTTGTTCAATTGTTCTTGGTAATCTGTGGAAATATCATCTAAAATAGCACTCGCTAAACCTTCGATTAAATCGTACGAGTGATTGTTTACTCGTTGGGCAATCAATTCATTCACTTCAGCATAATTGACGGTTTGGGTGACATCATCTGTTCGCCCCGCCTCGGCTAGTGACAACTGCATTTCAAGGTCGATTTCTAATTGCTGTCCTAGACGTTTTTCTTCTGCCAAAACACCATTTTTTGTGAAAAATTTCAAGTTGTTGATTCTAATTTTATCCATCTTCTAACTCCCTACCCTCTGTTTTGCTGATTTTTTTAATCATAGCATATTTCTTGGAAAAGTCAGTAGTTAAAAGATGTTATTGTTTATTTAATAGCAATTATTTGCTTATCAACCACTAGTTGATTGAAACACATAGCGGAATAGACTACTCTAAAATCAAGGAGGTAACGAATAATGTTAATCCAAACTATTTTAAAAACACGGAGAATAAATAATCACTATACGCAAGAACAAATTGCCCAAAAATTACATGTCACTACACAAGCTGTTTCCAAATGGGAAACTGGCCAATCCATCCCTTCAATTGATAATTTACTGATGCTTTCTGATTTATACAATGTTTCTATTGATGAGCTAATCCAAGGTAGTCCTTATTTTAAAAAGCCCCAAGTTGTTGGAAAAATTTATAATCTAAAAAAAGGAATTTTATTTTGTATTGTTTGGACTTGTTTCTCTTTGCTACTTACTGGTTTCGGTTATCAATCTTTTTGGTTGTTTAGTGCAATTATATTTATCGGTCTACTTTTAGTTTTTCCAATCGTCTTTTCAGATTATTGGATAATTAACCAACAAGATATTATGGTCCATCAATTCTCCAGAAACCCGATTCTGAAAATCATTGAATGCATAAAAAACAGTTCTACACAAATAAAAATTCCTTATTCTGAAATTGAATCCATAGAAATCATTTATACCAAAAAGATAAGAGCGTCCGCTTTTGATAGTAGTCCCGACTATTTTTACTTACTAGTCACCTATAATAACCAAACCACAAAGTTATATTTAGATACCTATGCCAAAAGATTTTTACCACAATTTATTGCGTTTTTATCTCGACAAAGAATTACTATTATAGATAAATCTGAAATCATTGAATTACTCGTTTCTGATACTTCCTTATATCAACATTTTAATGAAAAAAATGTTGCAACTGATAATAGAAAATAGCTAATTTCATCACGTTTGTCAGCACCCAATTGGTTACAAATTGAATGAAATAACTCGTGTATTCAAAAAAGAGCGTTGCATCAGCAACGCTCTTTTTTGGGGTTATTAGCCTTTTATCGCATTGTTACAAATTCTTCTGAGCCTGTTGGATGAATCGCAACAGTATTATCAAAATCTGCTTTGGTCGCGCCCATTTTAATAGCGACTGCAAAGCCTTGTAGCATTTCGTCAACACCGATGCCGATGCCATGCAAACCGACAATTTTTTCTTCTTTGCCGACACAGATTAATTTCATGTCGCATTTTTGACGGTATTCCCCTAAAGCGAAATACATTGGTGTAAAGCTAGAGCGATAGATTTTCACTTGGTCTTCACCATATTCTTCAAGCGCTGCTTTTTCCGTCAAACCAATTGTCGCAACCGGTGGATGGGTAAAGACCACCGTTGGCACCAAGTTATAATCCAAATATAAATCAGTTTGTCCGTTAAATAGGCGTTCAGACAGACGCCGACCAGCGGCAATCGCGACTGGTGTTAAATCGATTTTACCAATGACATCGCCGACTGCGTAGATGCCATTTTGCGTGGTATTTTGGAATTTATCTACTTTGACGTAGCCTTTTTCATCAAGTGCTACTTTCGTATTTTCTAAGCCTAATTGATCCGTGTTCGGCTGACGGCCTGTCCCGAAAATCACGGCATCTGTCGTGATTGATTCCCCATTTTCAAATGTAATAACGTACTCATTCTGCGCCGTTTTTTCAATTTTAGCTGGTGTTGCATTCGGATGAATTTGCATGCCCATTTCTTGATAGCGTGCTACGACTTTTTCAGAAAGCATGTCATCAAAGCTTCGTAATGGTCGTTCATGACGGAAGGCCCAATGTGTTTCTGCGCCTAAGCCATGTAAGGTTCCTGCTAATTCGGCTGCGATGTAACCTGCACCGACAAAGACCACACGTTTTGGCATTTCTTCTAATGCAAAGAAGCCGTTTGAATCTAAGGCATATTCTTCTCCTGGAATACCTAGTTTTTTCGGACGACCACCTGTTGCGATTAAAATGTGCGGCGCCGTATATTCTGTCCCATTGACTTCAATTGTTTGCTCCCCAGTAAACGTAGCGTAACCATGGATACGTTCAATGTTGTTACTGTCTAAACCACGATTATACGCGCCATGTAAGAAGTCAATATATTTTTCACGATTTTCAACTAATTGTTTAAAGCTAAAATTTTTGATTTCAACATCAAACCCGTAGCCTGTTGTGTCTCTTTCCATCATTTCCATCATGCTGCTAGCTTGCCACATAACTTTTTTAGGCACACAGCCAACGTTGACACAGGTCCCACCAATTTCGTTGCCCTCAATTAAAAGGACGTTGGCTCCGTGCATTCCTGCGCGGTTAGCAGAAGCAATCCCGCCACTACCGCCACCAATAACAATATAATCATAGGTTTTCATTTATTCTGGCTCCCTTTCAATTTGAACTTTCTCCCTTATTATCGCAAAAAATAGCAAAAAAAGACAGTCGTATTACTTACTTTTGTTTAGTTTTCTGCTGCTTCTGTTTCATTGATTCGTTCCGTAAAAGAACTGGGGGGAAGGAATTCAATCGTAGCATTGTCGAAGGGAATTCCTAAATCTTCTTTCGTTACGTTTGGATTCATTGTAATGACATAAAGTGTTTTGCCTAAGGAAAGTGCAATCCCAATGTCTAAATAACTTAGTCGGTCAAAGTCACCATTAATAAAAACGTAGGTTGCTTCGTGAAGGTACCGTTTTATCACTTCAATATCTGTAAACATTCCGGTTTGAACACAATCTGCTAACCCGAAGCTCACACCACCCGCATAGCCATGCTCATCTTCAAACAGCTGAGGATTTACCAAAAGGTCCGTTTGAATACGTGGGTTTTGACCAATTTAGTAGGCGAATACTTTGGCCGTAGTTATTCCTCTTTCTTTTTCTTTTACTATAGCACAAAAAGGAAACCCTCATATGCCAGAGGATTTCCTTTCTTTTAGTACATGTTCCCAACCACTTTTACTCGTAAGCGGGTTGCATTTTCTGGATGATAGGCGAGTGGTGTTTCTTCCACCTCGACTAACTCGATTGTGCCAGGGACTGCACCCGCAAGTTCGGCTTGTTGGACGGCTTTTTCTTGGGCATCGGCTAACGCCGCGTCCCGTTGGATTTTTGAATAGACATAAATTTGTTCGTATTGTCCGCTAATCTGAGCGATGGAGGCACCGATGGCATTCGCCACTGCTCCGTTTTCGCTACGAATTAGCGCTTTAACGCCTGTCAATTCTTCGGGGATGATAATACTCCCACCACCAACTAAAACGACCGTCACGTCTGCGGAACTGGTTTTCATGCGATCAATCGCTTCACTGACCAATTCGCCAATTTTTTGGTACACTTTTTCCGCAAACGCTTGGTCTAAATGAGCCACTTTGCTAGGATCACCGACTTGGGCATGGCCTAAGCGAACCGCAATATCAGTGGTCGTTAATTGTGTGCCGCCAAAAACAAGGGCCTCTTGTGTAATACGGTAACCGACACTATCAGGGCCGACTGTCACAGAACCATCTGGTTGTTCACGCACTAGACTGCCGCCGCCAACACCGATTGACACGATATCTGGCATTCTAAAATTGGTCCGTACTCCGCCAACATCAACGGCCAGTGAAGATTCTCTTGGAAAGCCATCTACCAACACGCCAATGTCTGACGTTGTGCCACCAACATCTAAGACAACCGCATCTTTCAAGCCGGCTAAGTAAGAAGCGCCACGAATACTATTGGTTGGGCCACAAGCAATGGTTAATATAGGAAACTGTTTGGCATACGTTAATGACATTAACGTACCATCATTTTGACATAAGTACACTTGGGCGTGATGAATTTTTTCTTGTTCTAAGGCTTGTTCAAAGCCTTCGCTGGTCACTTTAATTACTTTGTGCAACGCAGCATTCAAAATTGTCGCATTTTCCCGTTCAATTAAACCGACAGAACCAATCATTGAGGAGCAAGAAACAGGAACATCTACCCCTAACACTTCATTCGCAAGTGCTTGAACAAACAATTCTTGTTCATTTTTTAAAGAAGAAAAAATGCCAATTACTGCAATGGCCTCTACTTCTCCTCGCCAAGAGGCCAAAATCCCGCGCAACTCTTCTTCGTCCAGTGCAGTCAATGGTTGTCCATCATATTCGTAGCCGCCATGCGCTAAAGCATACGTTTCTGAAAGAGTAGCCACTAAATCCTTGGGCCAAGCTGTGTAAGGCAAGACCGAAGCGGTTGCTGGATAGCCCAAACGAAGGACCCCAACTTTTGCTAATTTTTTTCGTTCAACAATGGCATTCGTACATTGGGTCGTACCCAACATTGCATGTGTGACTTTGCTTGGATCCACTGCTGATTCTGCCAAGACTTTATTTAAGGCACTTGCAATCCCTGTTTGAATATCATCGGTTGTTGGAACTTTCACTGAATGAATCAAGTTTAATTGATGATCTAAAATAACAGCATCTGTATTTGTGCCGCCGACATCGATACCGATTTTATACATTTATTTGTCCTCCTTCGCTACTAAGTTTTCTAGTGGTTGATAATCTATTTCGTAGCCGAAATACCGAGGACCCACTGTTTCGATACCTTTTTTCGTTCGCCAAGCGGCATTCGCTTTCAAGCCCATTACTTGGACACGTTTGCCGTATTTCAAGCTTTCTGTTGTCACAGGCGTTAAGGTTTCTAAGTCTACCATACAAATCAAATCAGGTGTCATCGCAATCACCTGACCATCTTTCTCAGCAATTAAATTTTCATTTTGAAAATGGACAACTGCTTCTGAGCCAGCGTCACTGTTTAAGCCACTCAATTTGACACGTCCCAAATTGAAGCCACCTTTTACTTCTCGTTCCACATCCAGAATTTTTCCTTGGAACAATTCAAAGCCATCCGTAACTTCTACTAATGCTTGGCGTTTTTCTTGTTCATCTGCATAGGTACCTCGAATCACTTTGCCAATTTCTTCTGATAATGTCACGATGTTGTGAATACCATAGTCTTTTAATTGTTTGCCTGTCGCGGGATAAATGCTCACTAAGGCACTGGCGCCCATTTCAACCGTTTGGACACGCGCAAGACGTTCTGTCCAAGTATTATCAATCGTTTCCATAATGCCAATATTTCCTTTTTCATCGGTAATTGCCATAGGGGTCGCTGACATCCCATTCAAATGGAACGTTACCATCGGCAATTCTGGGAAGGCCCGCCCCATACCATCGCAATCCACCAAGGGAATGCCTAGCTTCGCTGCAACAACAATTGGAATCATTGAATTGACGCCCCCAGCTTCCATTGGAAAGGTTCCCGCAATCGTTTCTTGGTCTAAATATTTTCCTAACTTCTCAAAGACACGGACGAATTCGTCGCCTTTGGGAAATTTTTCAATTGCGACAGATGGGGCACCCATCATTGCGGCGGGTAGGAAAAAATCCTCCGCGGCAATTTCTTCTGGAGAAACCAGTTTGACAGGTCCGTTTTCTTCGATGGCGGACAAAGCCATCATTTTACCAATGTAGGGATCACCGCCACCTCCTGTCCCTAAAAACGCTGCTCCTGTGGCTATATTCTCAATTGCTTCTGCATCTAAATAACGCATTCTCCGACACTCCTCTTCTTCATTCCATTTCTAATGATTCGGTGTTCGTCTGTTGACGTTTTGCACCGAAATAATAAATAATAAACGATAAAACAATGCCAATTAGCGGTTGGTTAGGCAATTGAGGGGCATTGGGAAAGAAACTCACAATCACTGGAATGCCCCCCACTGCAGCACCAATTAGCCATGAAAAAACACCTAATTTATTCACGCCAGGCGTTGGCTGCCATTTGGTTCGATCGCCTTTGTTAATCAACCAATAGGCAGCAATCATTACACCAGCCACTGGTGGAACCATCGCAGAAAGGACGGACATAATCGGCGTAAAGTAATTTAAAATCCCCACGACTGCTAATAAGGTTCCAATGGCGCCGGCCGCACCGACAGCGACTTTTTCTTTTTCTTTTGGAATATCAAAGACATTGATCAAGGCCAGTCCGCCAGAAAAAGCATTCACGGCATTCGTGGTCCAAGTTGCTAAAATCAGCGCAATAATTCCTAGAACTGGAAACCCGAGATTCATAAAAACTTCCGTGATATCTGCGGTATTCGAAGCAATGGTCAAGACCGCACCTACGCCAATCATCAACAAGCCTGTCGGTAAAATCCCTAAGGTGGCCGCTTTGATCACATCTTTACGAGAAGAAACATATTGAGAGTAATCTCCAGCAATTACCGCACCTAATGCAAAAGAACCGACAGTCATTGAAAGACCCGACATAAAGCTTCCTGCTGTTTGAGGTGTATATTGACTAACAGCCGCCCAACCGTTATTTCTTAACGAAGCCACCAAGCCATAAAGACAAACCAGAACTAACACAGGAACCGCAAAATAATTCAGAATTTTCAATATTTTTATGCCATAAAGAGCCGAAATAAGCATGATAACTCCCCAGATTAAGGAAGAAAGCGACACAGGTAAATCAATGCCGTAAATTTTTAAAAAGTTCGTGAAGGCGCCGCCGCTGACATTGGCTTGCAAACCAAACCAACCTAAGCAAGCAATCGCTAGAATAATAGAAATAATCTTTTGCGAACCTTGAATGCCAAACACTTGAGAAGCGACTTTGACAGAAGGTTCTTGTAAGTCAGAACTTTGAATTCCTTGTAAAATCATTAAAATAACAATAATACCGTAACCAATAAATCCTGTTAACAAAGCTTCCCATAAAGGCATGCCTGCAACTAACGTTCCTCCAATAATTAATCCTGGCACGCTAATCATTGCGCCCGCCCAAACAAATGCTAAGCTAAGCCACGATTGTTGTTGCTCGTTTTTTAATTTCATTCTCATTCCTCCTTAATTATTTTTTCAATTATAACGAAAAATCAGTCATAGGTTTTTTTCAAATTGAAAAAAATATCGAGGAAGTTTTGGCTAAAAATAAAAAAGCAGCCAAATCGGCTACTGCCGATTGTCTGCTTTTTCATTCATTCGTGACCAAGCGATATAAGATCATCGCCAAATAGACTTCATAGGCTTCGGCTGCGTTGGTCATATCATAGCCGAGCGCTTCGTTAATTTTACTGATACGATATTTGACCGTATTTTTATGAACAAATAGGCGTTCGCCGCATTCTTTAAAATCACTACTTGCATCTAGTAAAAACGTCCCTAATGTCATTAACTGCTCTGATTCTTTTAAGAGAGGTTGGATAACTGCTAAGCGTTGTTGGATTGCTTCTTCTCCTGCTTGGAGACACATCATCATTTGTTGAACTGTACGAATTTCCGCGATTGATAACACTTTTCTTTGTGGATAGACGCGCTTTAAAAACGGCGCAACTTGATTAGCGGTTTGGTAGCTGACACGCACTTCAGTCGTGTTACGAACTTTTGGACAAAGGATAATTTCACCTAAATAGTCCTGATAGTCTGTGGCTTGCAAGTATTCTTTACTAATCGTGGCTTCAGGTTGTTTGTGTAAATAATTACCTAAGAGGACAATCAGGTAATTTTCTGTTTGCTGGACAATCGTTGTTTGGTAATAGTAACGTAGGAAATCTTTCAAATCTTGCTGAATAGCGTTGATTTCTTGTCCTTGTTGCCAAATAGGTAAAAGCCACATCGTTTCGACAGAAGAAATATCAATCATTAATTTTTTGGCTAATTGGTACATCTTATCACTTTCGTCGTTAATGATTGCTTGGACTAAGGCATACTCACTGACTTCGTCATAGTTTTTCCCCCATAAATTCAGAGCCATCTGAACGACTTCCACCGCTTGATTCATCTCAAAAGAGGTTAACTGCTCTTCTTCTCGAATGAAGTAAAGCTTCAATGTTTGGCCATCTTTCTGAGGAAGTTTTTGCGAGGTAATGAAGTAGGTCGTTTCTCCCAGTGCTACTTTCTCTTGTGATTGATAAAGTAACTTGGTTAAGGGTAATTTCGTGCTTCGCGGCCAATTGATGGTGCTGATGATTTCATTGGTATATGTGGTTAACGCAATGTTGACTTTTAAAAAATCAGAGAGGATTTTCAAGGTCATTTCCACACTGCGATTTTGTTCAGGCAAAAGGGAAACTTTTTCCAAGAGGTCCGTTGCAAAAGAAGCCATTTTATTTTTATTGACTAACAATTTCATGACTTCATAAATGACTTCGTTATAGCGTAATGTGGGATCATTTTTAGGCATTTGGATTAAAATGAAACCTAAAGAATCCGCTAATTGAATCACTTCCTCTGCAACTTTCGGTACGATAATCCCCACGTAATACAAGATTAGGCCTACCTCGCCTAATTCATGGAGATGTCGAATCGTTTCACATTGCTTCACCACATCATGACGAATGGCACAAAATGAACCAATCAAAATTTCGCCAGCATGGTATTCATTTGTTTTGTGAAGTTTTTCCGAAAACAAAGACATATCAGAGACTTCTAAAAAAGAAAGAGAAGCAACAGATGTGTCCAATTGGTTTTTACCAGAAAGTACCGTTGCTTCTCGCAAAGACGGTAATTTTAATAAATCATTCACGCGGACACTCATAATTACTCCTCCTTTTGGCTGGTTTATTTTTTCTTACGAATCATATCGCCGACTGCAACAGGTTGCGTCACTTCCATTGTTAATAACATCATGGGATTAGGTGCCCGATCAATCGCTTCACCGTCTTCATTATACATCTCTTTAACGGTTTGGTGGAAATGGGTAAACCCGGGACCATAAAATTCAATTTCATCGCCGACACTGAAAAGGTTCCGTTGACGAATCGTTGCGACTTGCGTCTTTTCGTTGTACGCAATCACTTCACCAACAAATTTATATTGTGGAATTTTACGACGTTCGCCGAATAATTGTTCATTTTCACTTGGTGTATTGTAATAAAATCCAGTTGCTAATTCACGTTGTGCTACTTTCCATAATTCATCAATCCACTCTTGTTGGCAGACATAGTTTTCAGGATCTTCCATGTAAGAATCGACGGCTTTTTTATACACATTAGCGACTGTCGAAACATAGTGAATGGATTTCATGCGGCCTTCAATTTTAAAACTATCGACACCATTTTCAATTAATTCTGGAATATGTTCAATCATGGACATATCTACGGCGCTCATTGAAAATTCTTCTTCGACTTCCCCTTCGCTGGTTTTGCTCCGACGTTCTGTCCCAAAAGGCATATCAAATAACTCATATTTCCAACGACAAGATTGAGAGCAACCGCCACGATTGGCATCCCGCATTGACATATGGTTGGATAAAGTACAACGACCTGAATATGAAATACACATTGCTCCATGAATAAAGGCTTCAATTTCAATGTCCGTATTTTCACGAATCGCTGCAACTTCCTCCATTGAAACTTCGCGCGCTAAAACCACACGTTCTAAGCCTTCGTTTTTCCAAAATTCTAATGTTTCATAATTAGTTGCTGAAGCTTGTGTCGATAAATGGATAGGTAAACCTGGTGCTTCTGTCGCACAAATTTCGATTAAAGCTGGATCGGAAACAATCACAGCTGAAATTCCGATGTCTCGCAATTCTCTGAAAAACGCTCCTGCCCCTTCCTGGTTTCCTTCATGAGTGACCATATTGGCAGCGACATAAACTTTCGCATTATGTTCGCGGGCAAAGGCTACGCCTTCCGCCATTTCTTCTGGCGTGAAATTTCCTGCGCGGCTACGCAGACCGTAGGCATTCCCTCCGATATAAACGGCATCGGCACCGTAACGAATTGCGACTTTTAGTTTTTCTAGCGTCCCGGCTGGAGCCAACACCTCGGGACGCTTCAATGTTCGTTCTGTCATTACTTTCATGTTCTTCTTCCCCTTAAATGAATCAATTTATTTTATTGCATCGGCACTTAAATCAAAGAAACCATTGTCTAAGCCACGACCGGTTGGATGTAATCTTTCAATTTCAGCTGTTGCACGAGCTGCTTGATCTTCTGACCAAGTTCCCGCTTCAAGGGCTGCTTTCGCTTCAGCAAATAGGCGAGCAATCGCGACAAAATTTTTACCTGGTGTGTAAAGGCCATCTAGCTTCCATGTACGATAGTGATGGTCATACAAGTTCGTTAACTCATTCATCAAGTTCACATCGTTATTGGCAAAAATATGCGTACCGTGACTATCTTCATAAATGGAATAGTGTGTTTCTGGTTTTTTGGGTTCAGAAATAAACAGCCCTTCGTCTTTCGTGACCCCTTTGTCGTTCTTTGTGTAATTGTAGTAATTTTGAATTAATGGGCGTTTCGATTGATGAATACACGTCGCCCCATAGACAAGAATTTCAGCTGGAACTGCTAAGTTTTCTTCCATTGCTACCATTTCTTCAAAAGGGACTTCCCGAGCTAAGACAGCTCCGATGGCCCCTCGTTTACTCCAAAAATTGATTTGACGTGAGTTCGTTACCAAGGTTTCGCCATCATAAACGTAAGGAATTTCTAATCCATCTCGTTGCATGATAAACACAATACCTGGATCGCCCAAAGTAATTTTATCGACGTTGATTTCTTTTAAAAATGTCAGATACTCTGGCACCAATTTCATTTTTTCAGGGTGCATAATGCCATTTACTGCGACTAGCACTTGTTTACCCATTTCATGTGCACGTTTCACAATCTCGCGTTGTTCATCTCGTGTAAAAGATACGGGCAAACGCAACCCGAATGTTTCTTCTCCAATATATAATGTATCCACACCTGTTGCGAGTAATTCTACAGCCTGATCAACAGATTCTGCAGTTGCAATCAGTTCAATCATAAATATAGCCTCCTTCTTTATGACCGTTTAATAGTATCATACGTTCACAAACTTTAAAAGAGCCTATCTGTATTAAACGTACATTTTTCACAATGTTTCCGAAAAAATTTTGGTAGAAAAGCGCCAACCGCTTACCTACCAAATGCTCTTTTTTTAATTACTGGTCATCTGTTCTTTGGTCACTCGTTCAAGTGGTATTTTCGTTCATAAAACGTTACTACAACGGTGAATAGCCACGCTGCCGCTAAACCTAACAAGCTACCCAAAACAATCCCTAAAAAGCGGAATTGAATCAACGTTATCACGTACTGCTGACGAACGAGCAATGAAAGCATCAGAGCCATAGGTGTTGTGAAAAATTGCGCCAATCCATAATTACGACGAATAAAATACTCAACGGTCACAAATAAGATCGTAATCACGACAATCGATTCAAAAGTTGTCAAAGCTAAATTAAGCAGAAAAGCGGAAATAACCAAACCAATCGTTGTTCCAAAAATTCGCTGAATATTTCGCTGCTTAATCGCACGTAAATTGTCTCCTTGTAAAATGGATGCACAGGAAACGACTAACCAATACGGATTCTGTAAATGTAAACTTTCACTGATATATACAGCAAAAAATAAAACAAAGCTATAATATATGCTATCTAATGGCGCTTCTGGATGCCGATAAATTCGTTCCCGTAATGATCGCTTAGCTAGCGGGGCACTGATTTCCTTTTCTGTAAAATGTAACACTAGTGCAAACAAAATGGAAAAGCCAATGCCTAATAACATACAGCCACTCATGAATGGAATTTTTGCTAACGGAATGCTCGTACTGGCACCCATCGCTGTGACCATCACACCAAAGAAGGCCCCTGGTTTTGAAATATCGTAAACTTCAAAGAAAAAGCGGCCGCCAAAACCGACCAGCGCAACAACAATAGGAATGAGCCACGCAATATGGGTCGATAACATGCCTAGCAAATTCCCTAAAAAAAGGTAACTACCGACTACAGATAAACGAGTCATTAACTGTTTTAATGGTAACGGCTGATAATATAAAAAAGTAAAAATACCTAACGAGCCAAAGCTTGAAATCAATAATTGATGATTGATATAGCCCAAAAAAAGAATGCTGAACATAACCAAGCCAGCAAACACTAGTCGAAAAGGATTATCCTTTGGACGTTGATAATGTAGTAATTCTCGAAAAAAAGATTGTTCCATTCCATCACCCCTCCTTATTAACGTAGCATAGAAAAATCAATCTGGCAATTCTCAAAAAGAAATCGCCACTGGAAAATAGAAAAGCCTGGCATAAAAACCCTAAATGGTTTTTGTACCAGACTTTGCATCTCATCTATACAGTTTGTAATTCTTTCGCTTCTGTTTTTGGTGCTTTTGGTGCCCGCACATTTAACGTAATTTTGCCTTTGCTAGCACCTAGGGTTACTTTATCCCCTAACTGAATTTGACCGGAAAGAAGGGCTTCACTTAAACGATCTTCCACTTCTTTTTGCAAGGCCCGACGAATCGGACGTGCGCCATATTCTGGATCAAACCCGACTTTACCAATGACTTCAATTGCAGCGGGCGTGATTTTCACTTTGACCTCTTGTTCAGCCATCCGTTTCACGACAGATTGACTCATAATTTTCACGATTTCATGAATTTCCTCTTGTTTCAAGGAATGGAATACAACCGTTTCATCAATTCGGTTTAAGAATTCTGGACGGAAGGCTTTTTTCAATTCTTCCATGATACGTTTTTGCATTAATTCATGATTTTTAGAAATGTCTTTCACATTGAAGCCGACATGTTTTTCTTCACGAATCGCTGTTGCACCTAAGTTGGAGGTCATGATTAAAATCGTGTTACGGAAATCAACTTTTCGCCCTTTGGCATCCGTTAAATGACCATCGTCTAAGACTTGTAATAAAATATTAAAGACATCTGGATGGGCTTTTTCCACTTCATCTAGCAAAATAACGGAATATGGACGTTGACGAATTTTTTCAGTTAGTTGGCCGCCTTCTTCATAGCCGACATAGCCTGGAGGAGAACCGATTAAACGACTAGTACTGTATTTTTCCATAAACTCAGACATGTCCACGCGAATCAAGGCTTCTTCGCTGCCAAACATTGCTTCGGCTAAGGCTTTGGCAAGTTCTGTTTTCCCAACCCCAGTTGGTCCTAAGAACATGAAGGAACCAATCGGTCTTGCTGGGTCTTTCAAGCCACTACGCGCACGACGGATAGCTCGTGAAACAGCTTCAACTGCTTCATTTTGGCCAACGACCCGTTGATGTAAGATGGTCTCTAATTCCATCAATCGTTCGCTTTCTTTCTTCTCTAGCTGCTGCAAAGGAACGCCTGTCCATTGTGAAACAACCCCAGCCACGTCTTCTTCTGTTACTTGTGTACTGTAACCAGACAAACTTTTTTCTTTCACTGTAATTAATTCTTCTAGTTTTTCTAACACTTGTTTCTCTTGTTGGCGAATCCGAGCGGCACTTTCAAATGCTTGGTTTTGAATGGCTTCTTCTTTTTCCGCAATTAATTGAGAAATCTCATTACGTAATTCATTAATTTCTGAAGGTTGATCTGCCTTATCTAAACGAACTTTCGCTGCAGATTCGTCCATTAAATCAATTGCTTTATCTGGTAATTGGCGGTCATTTAAATAGCGAATTGATAATTGAACCGCCGCATGTAGAGCTTCATCTGTAATCTCTACGCCATGATGTTTTTCATAGCGTGAACGCAAGCCTTTTAGAATTTCTTCTGCTTCTTCTGGCGTTGGTTCTGCTACTTGAATACGGGCAAAACGACGTTCCAAAGCGGCATCTTTTTCAATATATTTTTGATATTCATCTAAAGTTGTCGCACCAATTGTTTGCAACTCACCACGTGCTAAAGCAGGTTTTAAAATATTTGAGGCATCAATTGCCCCTTCTGCACCGCCAGCACCGATCAAGGTATGCAATTCGTCGATAAATAAAATAACTTGTCCATCTTGATAAATTTCATCGACAACTTTTTTCAAACGATCTTCGAACTCACCTCGATATTTAGTCCCAGCAACCAAGGCACCCATGTCTAGCATCATTAAACGTTTGCCTTGCATATCTTCAGGAACTTCCCGGTTGACAATTTTCTGGGCTAACCCTTCTGCTATCGCTGTTTTCCCAACACCTGGTTCACCGACTAAGACAGGATTATTTTTGGTACGGCGACTCAAAATTTGAATCAAACGACGAACTTCGGTCCCGCGACCCACTACTGGATCCAAGCTTTGTTCTCGTGCTAACTTGGTTAAATCTCTCGCTAAAGAATCCAATGTTGGCGTCCCTTGTGGCGCATTTTTATTTTGACCATTCCGACGACGTTGTGCGCCATTGGGTTCGGAAACGCCCATTTTTTTCAATAATAATTGACGCATTTTGGATAAGCTTAATCCCAAATTCACTAAAATTCTAGACGCTAAAATTTCTTCGTCTCTTAACAAGCCTAATAATAAATGCTCGGTACCAATCTTTTGAGCCCCTAAGCGCTTCGCTTCATCTCCAGCATAGGCAAAAATTTGTTTGGCTCTTGGTGAATAAGGCAAGTATAAGTTGTTATTCCCCATTGGACTTTGGATGGTGCCATAGCCACTTAAATGCTCAATTTCTTCACGGATGTCTTCTGTGTCAGTATTCAATTGTCGTAATGTTTTTCCGGCAATCCCATTTGGTTCTAAAACGAGTGCTAATAATAAATGCTCAGAACCGACGGATTGGTGACGAAAATACTTCGCTTCTTCTTGTGCAATCGCCAGGACGGCTTTCGCACTTTCTGTAAATAGTTCATCCATAGTTATTCCTCCTCATAGCTCAAGCGCTCTAAAAAAGAACGCATTATTTGAGCTCTTAGAAAATCTTCGTGATTCCCCAGACCATTCAATGTGCTTTTACTTAAAGCAGCTAGCATTAAATTGCCTTCCTTTTTCGTAATCACTTCTTCTTCATACAATGTTTGAATAAAAGTTAGCGCATCTTTTTCTGTTAAGGTTGCGCCAATCAATTGATCCATTTGTTTTAGTAATTGATCGTTATCTGAAATTTGTACTTTGACAATGCGAATATAGCCGCCTCCACCACGTTTACTTTCAACTGCGTAGCCTCGTTGGATGGTAAAACGTGTATTAATTACATAGTTAATTTGTGAAGGAACGCAATTAAATAAATTAGCCATTTCCGCCCGACGGATTTCAATTTTATTACTTTCTTCTAAAATCTTTTTTAAATAAGCCTCGATTAAATCTGACGTATTTTGATTACTCATAGTCTTCCATCCTTCTTCTATCTTGACTAATATTGACCATTATTATATCGAACTTTCCCTATTAAATAAAGAGGAACGCTTTGACTTTAATAAAAAAATGCAAAACAGGAGGAACAACCTCAGTCAAACTGACTTAAGTTTCCCTCCTAAAATTGAAAATATGTTATTGAATCACAGAGGCTGAGACAAAAGTGTTTAGCTCCAAAAACCAAGTAGGTACTGTTCAACACTCCCAAAGGCTCAAATACATCGAGTAATCGCAGATGTCATCTATTTGCTTTGCAAATAGTGTTTCTCAGCACTTAAGAAGGCTAAACTGCGACGAATGCTCACATGAGAAAGCCAATAAGAAGAAATTTCCGAAAATTGTCATAAAACACAACGAGGAACGAGTTGATGTTGCATGATACAACTACACTCCGTTTCGTTCGCATCAATTTCTACGCATGGAACATGCTAGAATTGAAGGACCCGGTGTTCTTTAATTTTTGAAGACCAAGTCCTTCACCAAGTAGGTACGTTGCTTTCATCTGCTCCTTTTTCGCAGTGAAGCAACGCAATTCTTAGTGATTTATCACTTAGAGATTGATGAGATCGGAGCTCTGCGAAGTAGGTATTGTTCATCACTTTCAAAGAACAAATTGCGACGAGTAACCGCAGGAGCACTTTCTTAGTTTTTCGTGATTCTCAACACTTGGAAGGATTAAGATACGGCGAACACTTGTGTGAGAAAGTCAATTTCGGCTTATTGTTTTCTCGCCAAAGGCTCGTCACAGTTTTATCCTTGCGAATTCCGAAGGAGTTGCTTTTGTTCAGCTGATTATCTTAATGTCTCACAAAAACGATGCTTCGCCGTAGGCTTGATCCAAGGCTTGTTGAATATCTTCGATAATAGATGTTGGCTCCTCCAAACCAACGTACATACGAATGTGCGCTGGCGACAAGCCTCTTTTTTGAACCGCCACCAAGTTATTACCTTTAAATACGGGTAAGGCCAAACTTTCAAAGCCACCCCAACTGACCCCAATTGTGACCAGTGTCAATGCGTTCACAAATGTTTTCAAACGTTCAAAATCGGTATCTTTTAAATCAATCGCAAACAATGAGCCATAACCTGTTAAATATTTTTCTGCTAACGCTTGTTGTTGTTGATTCCCTACAAAAGGATGATATAAGCGACTGATTCGCGGATCCCTTTGCAAAGCCGACAGCACCGTTTGGATGGCTTGAGACTGATGCGCCAACCGAACGGGCATGGTACGAATACCTCGTAACGCTAACCAAGAATTAAAGGGACTATTGACTGCGCCTAATGCTTGATGACCATGTTCAAAAATTTGATCTACAAGCGCTGCTTTGCCAATGACAGCCCCTGCTACAATATCCGAATGGCCACCAATATATTTAGAACAAGAATGAATCACCAGGTCCACATTATGGCATAAAGGATGCTGAAATAACGGGGATGCCCACGTGTTATCAATGACAGTGTATGCGCCGATTTTTTGTGCTAACGCAGTTATTTTTTCTAAATCTAGCAGTTCAAACTTTTGTGAGGACGGACTCTCAAAGTAAATGACTTTGGTGTTTTCCTGAACAAATTGAAAAAGTTCTTCTGTTTCTGCAACGTCTACTCGGGTCAAGGATACGCCAAATTTCTCTATATATTGCACAAACGAAACAGATTCTCCATAAATTGTATTGACCATTAAAACATGATCGCCTTGTTGGAGTAACGTAAACAGCGTTGCTGAAATAGCGCCCATTCCTGAGGCAAAAACTTTACATTTTTCTCCACGTTCCAAACGAGCAATTTTTTTCTCTAAAATTTCTGTTGTGGGGTTGGTGCCACGTGTGTAGACATAATTATTTTTTTCATCTATACTCGCTGCCATAAATTCTTCGTAAGTTGGGAAATAAAAGGAAGAGGTTTGAACCAACTCGGGCACCATGGGATGATACATTTTTTCCATTCCTTTTTCCACTTCACAGCAAATATTTTCATCATTCTCAACATGCATTTCCTTCACTCCTCTTTCTCTACAATGTTTCTGGTACTTCATGGGCTTCTTCTTTTTGATATTGTCGATCTAAGGCTTTTACAAATGGATAATAAATGACGACACTAGCGGCAACAGCTAAAACTTGCGTCACTGCACCTTGCCATTTTCCCACTAAAAAGCCCGAAAACAGAAAGGGCGTAGCCCATGGTGCTTGAATGTTTGTAAACATTGGCATGAACCCAATTTTCATTGACAGAAAGGCAATCAAGACCGATACAATCGGCGCGATCGCAATCGGAATCAATAATAAAGGGTTAAAAATAACTGGGAGTCCAAAAATCAAGGGTTCATTAATGTTGAAAAATGCTGGAACAAACGAAATTTTCGACATGGCTTTCATTCTAGACGAATGTCCGACGATGGCCATTGCAATAGCTAAGCCAATCGTGCAACCAGCGCCTCCAATTGTGGCAAATTGATCGAGCATTTGGACCGTGCCAAAGTTGCCACTTTGAGCAGTTAATTGTCCTAATTCCGCTAAGCTTTGGTTTTTGTCTGCATTCGCATATAAAATAGGATATAGCATGGAATTGATGACAGTTGGATGAATCCCAAACCACCAGAACAGTCCATTTAAGCCAGCCACAATAATAATTGCAAAAGGGGTTCCGATTAAACCTTGCAGTGGCGCTTGAATCACCGCATAAATTAATTGCGGGAAGGAATCCGCAAACGAAAGCCCGATCCCATTAATCAATAAAGCCACCGCTACCACAAAAATCCCAGGAATCAATGCACTAAAAGCTTGGCTCACCATAGAAGGCACGCTGTCAGGCATTTTGATGACTAATTTTTTCTTAATACAGAAACGAGTCAACTCAACCGAAAGAATTGACATAATAATGGCCGTAATCACCCCTTGCGTTCCTAACCAATCAAACGATAAAACTTTCGTCACAACTTCGCCTGATTCAGTGGTCACCGTTTTCGGTAAAACCACTACGTAAGCAACAATCCCTAAAATTAATGAAGTTAAACGATCCATCTCGTAACTTTCCGCCAATTTATAGGACATCGTCCCGGCAAAAATAATTCCCATCATGTTGAAAGTCGCTCGATAAGCTGGTGAAATCATATCCGCCCAACCCGCACCGAAAATTCCAGCCATAAAATCGCCATACCCTGCTACTGGAAAATCTGTAATCAACATAAAAATCGATCCAATAATTGTTAACGGCATAATTGCAAAAAAACCATTTCTTAAGGCTTGAAAATAACGTAAACTTGTAATCCTTGAAACTTTAGGCACTACGGCTTGCTCCACCCAGTTTGTTAACTTATCCATTTCACTTCTCTCCTTAATCCTTTGTGATATCCTCATCATAAAGAAACCGCTTTCTGATGTAAATACAACTAACTGATTCTGTAACTATGTTTCATAATCCATACGCTTAAGGTATACTGAAAGCGAAACAAAGTACCACAGAGAGGTGAACCCATTGAATCTAATCGAATGTTTAGAACAAAAAGAACGCTATACATATAACGAAGGACTAATTATTGATTTTATTTTATCTCATACTGAACGAGTCCTGCATATGTCGATTTATGAACTAGCAGAAGCCACCAACTCTTCGACCTCCACGATTGTTCGTTTGTGTAAAAAAACAGAGACTAGCGGTTTCAAAGAATTTAAAATCCGCTTGTCCCGCGACTTAGAAATTCACTACCAAGCAATCCGGAATGTTGATGCGAATATGCCTTTTTTAGCGCAAGATTCTGATTTACTAATTGCCAAGAAAATTGCGCAGTTAACGACTGAAACCGTTCAATCCACTCAACAGTTATTAACCGATGCCATGTTAAATAAAAGCATTGATTTACTTTTAACTGCTGAAAATATTTTAGCAGTGGGTGTCAGTAACTCCTACATTCGCTTAACGGATTTTCAAACAAAGTTGTTACGCATTCAGCTATTTATCCATTTAATCCCTTATCAAGCTGAACAATTTTATTTAGCCATCAATGCCACCAAAAATGACGTAGCCATCCTCGTCTCTTACAGTGGGAACACTGCAGAAATCGTTAATGAAGCACGGATTTTTGCAGAACGAGGCACCCCGATTATTGCCATTACTTCAGACTTGAACAGCCAATTAGCTAAATACGCCACAGTGATTTTACCCATTCCTAATGTTGAACATGCCGATTTCAAAGTCTCAACCTTTTCCTCTCAACTAGCCATCGAATATATCCTTAATGTCCTTTATTCCTGTATTTTTAGTCGTAATTTCGATAAGAATTACACATCACAAAAAAATACACCTACTTCGATACTTAAATTTTAAACAAAACAAAAAAACAGTACTGACAATCAGTACTGTTTTTCACAATCGGGAAGACAGGATTCGAACCTGCGACCCCTTGGTCCCAAACCAAGTGCTCTACCAAGCTGAGCTACTTCCCGGGCTATAAAGTTAAAGTAATAAAAAAAGACTATCGAATTAAAAAGAAACTCACGTGCACCTTTTTAAAACTTAGTCAATCACTCAACTATGCACCCAAAGGGAGTCGAACCCCTAACCTTTTGATTCGTAGTCAAACACTCTATCCAGTTGAGCTATGGGTGCTAAATATAAAACAATGCCGAGGACCGGAATCGAACCGGTACGGTGATCACTCACCGCAGGATTTTAA
>NZ_JBIOOP010000001.1:2520000-2570420 GCF_051712285.1 Enterococcus sp. DIV1337a
CCTAGTTGTCTGTGCAACCCCACATCCTTTTCCACTTAACATATATTTTGGGACCTTAGCTGGTGGTCTGGGCTGTTTCCCTTTCGACTACGGATCTTATCACTCGCAGTCTGACTCCCGGATATAAATGAATGGCATTCGGAGTTTATCTGAATTCGGTAACCCGAGATGGGCCCCTAGTCCAAACAGTGCTCTACCTCCATCATTCTCAATTCCGAGGCTAGCCCTAAAGCTATTTCGGAGAGAACCAGCTATCTCCAAGTTCGTTTGGAATTTCTCCGCTACCCACACCTCATCCCCGCACTTTTCAACGTACGTGGGTTCGGTCCTCCAGTGCGTTTTACCGCACCTTCAACCTGGACATGGGTAGATCACATGGTTTCGGGTCTACGACTACATACTCATTCGCCCTATTCAGACTCGCTTTCGCTGCGGCTCCGTCTCTTCGACTTAACCTCGCATGCAATCGTAACTCGCCGGTTCATTCTACAAAAGGCACGCCATCACTCATTAACGAGCTTTGACTTGTTGTAGGCACACGGTTTCAGGATCTATTTCACTCCCCTTCCGGGGTGCTTTTCACCTTTCCCTCACGGTACTGGTTCACTATCGGTCACTAGGGAGTATTTAGCCTTGCGGGATGGTCCCCGCGGATTCCGACGGAATTTCTCGTGTTCCGCCGTACTCAGGATCCTCCTAGGTGTTGTTAGCATTTCGTCTACGGGGCTTTCACCCTCTTTAGCGGACTTTTCCAAATCCTTCAACTATACTAACAGACTACCATATTGGAGTCCTACAACCCCAACAAGCAAGCTTGTTGGTTTGGGCTCTTCCCGTTTCGCTCGCCGCTACTCAGGGAATCGAATTTTCTTTCTCTTCCTGCAGGTACTAAGATGTTTCAGTTCTCTGCGTCTACCTCTAATCAGCTATGTATTCACTGAAAAGTAATATCCTATAAAAGATATTGGGTTCCCCCATTCGGAAATCTCTGGATCATAGCTTACTTACAGCTCCCCAAAGCATATCGGTGTTAGTCCCGTCCTTCATCGGCTCCTAGTGCCAAGGCATCCACCGTGCGCCCTTATTCACTTAACCTTATCAACCTTACGGTTGGGTCTTGATTACTTCTTCTAGCGATAGAAGGTTAATCAATAAATAAGCAATTGAACTTATTAAAAAAACTCATTCAACGCGGTGTTCTCGGTTTGTTTTGATTCTTTTTACTTCAATATCCAGTTTTCAATGAACGAATGTTTTGAGAGTAGACCTCTCAAAACTGAACAAAGTAAAGACGAAATGTGTATTTCCGTAATATTCCTTAGAAAGGAGGTGATCCAGCCGCACCTTCCGATACGGCTACCTTGTTACGACTTCACCCCAATCATCTATCCCACCTTAGGCGGCTGGCTCCAAAAAGGTTACCTCACCGACTTCGGGTGTTACAAACTCTCGTGGTGTGACGGGCGGTGTGTACAAGGCCCGGGAACGTATTCACCGCGGCGTGCTGATCCGCGATTACTAGCGATTCCGGCTTCATGCAGGCGAGTTGCAGCCTGCAATCCGAACTGAGAGAAGCTTTAAGAGATTTGCATGACCTCGCGGTCTAGCGACTCGTTGTACTTCCCATTGTAGCACGTGTGTAGCCCAGGTCATAAGGGGCATGATGATTTGACGTCATCCCCACCTTCCTCCGGTTTGTCACCGGCAGTCTCGCTAGAGTGCCCAACTAAATGATGGCAACTAACAATAAGGGTTGCGCTCGTTGCGGGACTTAACCCAACATCTCACGACACGAGCTGACGACAACCATGCACCACCTGTCACTTTGTCCCCGAAGGGAAAGCTCTATCTCTAGAGTGGTCAAAGGATGTCAAGACCTGGTAAGGTTCTTCGCGTTGCTTCGAATTAAACCACATGCTCCACCGCTTGTGCGGGCCCCCGTCAATTCCTTTGAGTTTCAACCTTGCGGTCGTACTCCCCAGGCGGAGTGCTTAATGCGTTTGCTGCAGCACTGAAGGGCGGAAACCCTCCAACACTTAGCACTCATCGTTTACGGCGTGGACTACCAGGGTATCTAATCCTGTTTGCTCCCCACGCTTTCGAGCCTCAGCGTCAGTTACAGACCAGAGAGCCGCCTTCGCCACTGGTGTTCCTCCATATATCTACGCATTTCACCGCTACACATGGAATTCCACTCTCCTCTTCTGCACTCAAGTCTCCCAGTTTCCAATGACCCTCCCCGGTTGAGCCGGGGGCTTTCACATCAGACTTAAGAAACCGCCTGCGCTCGCTTTACGCCCAATAAATCCGGACAACGCTTGCCACCTACGTATTACCGCGGCTGCTGGCACGTAGTTAGCCGTGGCTTTCTGGTTAGATACCGTCAGGGGACGTTCAGTTACTAACGTCCTTGTTCTTCTCTAACAACAGAGTTTTACGATCCGAAAACCTTCTTCACTCACGCGGCGTTGCTCGGTCAGACTTTCGTCCATTGCCGAAGATTCCCTACTGCTGCCTCCCGTAGGAGTCTGGGCCGTGTCTCAGTCCCAGTGTGGCCGATCACCCTCTCAGGTCGGCTATGCATCGTGGCCTTGGTGAGCCGTTACCTCACCAACTAGCTAATGCACCGCGGGTCCATCCATCAGCGACACCCGAAAGCGCCTTTCACTCTTATGCCATGCGGCATAAACTGTTACGCGGTATTAGCACCTGTTTCCAAGTGTTATCCCCCTCTGATGGGTAGGTTACCCACGTGTTACTCACCCGTCCGCCACTCCTCTTTCCAATTGAGTGCAAGCACTCGGGAGGAAAGAAGCGTTCGACTTGCATGTATTAGGCACGCCGCCAGCGTTCGTCCTGAGCCAGGATCAAACTCTCATAATAAAAGTTAGAACAATCTTACGATTGTTAAGCTCAATTTGTTTGCTAGCATATTGCTTGCTTGTTAAAAATGTTTGTTGTCTTGAATTGAATCAAGACGCCCTACACATTTGGTTCGTCTATTCTTTGTTCAGTTTTCAAAGGTCTACGTTACCTCGCAGCAACTTTTATATCATAACAAACTTTCGTTTGAATGTCAAGAACTTTTTTGAAAAAGTTTTTTTAAGTTGTTTTGCTCGGTCGTTGTTGTCTGTTGTGACAACTTCTATATCTTATCATCTCGTTTGTTATTTGTCAACAACTTTTTTGTTGTTTTTTCAAACTTTTTTCGAGAGATTTGAAATCAAGAATTGTTATTTAATTATTGATTTCTAAATCGCTCAGCTGTGTGACTCGCCTTGCGACATGTAATAATATACCAAGATTTCAAGCATTGGTCAATCATTATTTTCACTTTTTTTAAACTTTTTTCCAATACCGATTATTATGATTGGTCTAGGTATTTTCGTTCGCTTTTTACCCCCTTTCATCCTTTTTTGACTATAGTTTATTAACTTTTAGCAAAATCTTCTAAATTTATCGTAATATATCAAGGATTTTGTCCTTTTTAGCGATTATTTGTTAAAATATGGAAAAGAGATTTTTTATATATGGAGGAAATGAACGCTTATGAAAATTTTAGTTGCAGATGATGATAAAGAAATTGTAGAACTATTGAGTATTTATATTCATAATGAAGGATACGAAGTTGTGAAAGCTTATGATGGAAAAGAAGCATTATCCAAATTGCACACAACACCAGATATCGATTTATTAATCTTGGACATTATGATGCCAATCATGGATGGAATGGAAGTGGTGAAAGAACTTCGGAAAGAGTCGCAAATTCCAATTATTATGTTAACGGCAAAAACAACCGATATGGATAAAATCAAAGGCTTAGTTGCTGGTGCAGACGATTATGTCACCAAGCCCTTTAATCCTTTAGAAGTAATGGCTCGGGTAAAGTCTATTTTACGTAGAAGCCAAATGCAATTAACCAAAGAAGAACCCGATGAATTAGAAGTCGGCCCATTAATGATTAATAAGGACTCTCACGAAGTCAAAACAATAGAAGGAAAAGAAATTCAATTAACCGCTCTTGAGTTTGGTATCCTCTATCTATTAGCTAGTCATCCAAATCGTGTGTTTAGTGCGGATGAAATTTTTGAGCGTGTGTGGCAACAAGAAAGTATTGTTTCTGCTAAAACCGTGATGGTCCATGTAAGTCATTTAAGAGATAAGATTGAAGAAGCAACTGGCGGAGAAAAAGTCATTCAAACAGTGTGGGGAGTTGGATATAAGATCGATGCTCGTTAAACCTAAAAAGATTGAAAAACAAAAAAGAATTACCTTAACCTCTAAAGAAATCAGCGAGTTATTAGCAGAAGCAATTGTAACAATTGTTTTATTACTACTATTAAATGTCTCAATTATGTTCCTTTTAGGACAACTACTTAGTGAAAACTCGCCCTTAGCTGGTGTCATCTGGGCCACTAAGGATGCGGTCGCTAAAGAATTAAATACTGATTTGTTTTGGAGCTGGAATAAATTTGTCTTACCCATTTTCTTTTTAGTAGATGCAGCTGTTCTCTATTGGCGCTTAATCCGTCGCTACCATCAAATGCAATTACGTCATATTATCAGTGAGTTACATTACATCGCTGATGGTAATTACAATCATCGCATTCCGTTTGAATTAAGTGGTGATTTAGCAAAAGTCGTGACGAGTATTAACGGTCTGGTTGATAGTACTGTTGCAGCCATTGAAGATGAACGGCGAATTGAAAAATCAAAAGATGAATTAATTACGAATGTCAGTCATGATATTCGGACACCGTTAACTTCTATTATTGGTTATCTGGGATTGATTGAAGATCGTCAATTCCATAGCCAAGAAGATTTACTGAAATACACGCATACCGCTTACGTCAAAGCGAAACAAATGAAATTATTAGTTGATGATCTTTTTGAATATACAAAAGTCCGTCAACCAAGTGTACCGATTCATACAACGACTTTTGATATGGCACAATTAATTGAACAGCTTGCTGCCGATTTTGAATTGGAAGCGAAAAAGATTAATATGCAAATCCAAGTAAAAGCCAATCCAGCTTCTTTAATGATGGAAGGCGATACGGAAAAACTAGTCCGAGTCTTTAACAACCTTCTTTCAAACGCCTTGAAATATGGTAAAGGCGGCCATCATATTGTGATGGAAGTAGACAAAGTCGGCACCGAAGCAATTATCGCTGTTCGTAATGATGGACCAGCTATCCCTAAACATTCTTTAGATCAGTTATTTGACCGCTTCTATCGTGTCGAAGAATCGCGATCACAAGAAACGGGTGGTACTGGTTTAGGTCTGGCTATTGCACAAAGTATTGTCGCTTTGCATGGTGGATATATCTATGCGAAGTCTGATCAAAAGTGGACTTCCTTTATTATTCATCTACCCTTACAGCGTACCAACAAGAAATCAGAGAGTTAATTGACATCCCTGAGCTTTTTCGGTATTCTATAGAAAAGAGAAAACTAAGAGAAAAAGTATTTATGGCACTGAATTCCAGAGAGTTTGCGGGGGTGCGAGCAAACATTCATCTATAAAGAAGTCCGTCTCTTCTAGGTGTCCAGCGAAATAAGTTGGAACGGTCTGCAGCCGTTATCTGCAAATCAAGGGCAGTAACATTACTGAACTTGGGTGGTACCGCGAGATTTCCAGTCATTTCGTCCCAAGAATATTTATTTTTGGGGTGAGATGGCTTTTTTGTTGTTTTCTACAACAGTTATTATTGATTATGTACTAATTTAAGGAGGAAAAAATATGTTAGATGTAAAAATGATGCGTCAAAATTTTGACGAAGTAAAAGCAAAGCTCCAAACCCGTGGCGTGAAAGAAGAAATTTTAGTGGAATTTCTGCGTTTAGATGAAAGTCGGCGTGATTTACTAGTCAAAGTCGAAGAAATGAAAAAATACCGGAATGATGTGTCTGCTGAAATTGCTCAATTAAAACGGAACAAGGAAGATGCAACAGCAAAAATCGCGGAAATGAAAGAAGTCGGCGGCAATATTAAAGCGTTAGATGCAGAAATTAACGCTATTGACGAAGAACTACGTGGGATCACAACTACTTTACCGAACTTGCCAGATGATTCTGTACCGGTTGGCGCTGGCGAAGAAGAAAATGTAGAAGTACGTCGTTGGAGTGAACCAAGAACTTTTGCTTTTGAACCAAAACCACACTGGGAAGTCGCTGAAAACTTAGACATTCTAGATTTTGAACGTGGTGCCAAAGTAGCCGGTAGCCGTTTTGTTTATTACAAAGGCTTAGGTGCTCGCTTGGAACGTGCATTATACAACTTCATGTTAGATTTACATGTTTATGAACATGGCTATACAGAAATGATTACGCCTTATATCGTTAATGACACCGCCATGTTCGGAACTGGCCAATTTCCTAAATTTAAAGAAGATGTCTTCCAATTACAAGATACGGATTTAACGTTAATTCCAACGGCGGAAGTCCCTTTAACTAATTACTACAACAATGAAATTTTAGATGGCAAGGATTTACCGATTTACTTTACGGCCTTGAGCCCTTCTTTCCGTTCTGAAGCTGGTAGCGCTGGTCGTGACACACGTGGGTTAATTCGTTTACACCAATTTAATAAAGTCGAAATGGTTAAATTTAGTGATGCAGAGCATTCTTATGAGGAATTAGAAAAAATGACGAATAATGCCGAAGAAATTCTGCAAAAACTGGGTTTACCTTACCGTGTCATGGCTCTTTCAACAGGTGACATGGGCTTCTCAGCTGCGAAAACTTATGACTTGGAAGTTTGGATTCCTGCTCAAGAGACGTACCGTGAAATCAGTTCATGCTCAAACTGTGAAGATTTCCAAGCGCGCCGTGCGATGATTCGTTACCGTGATGAAAATGATAAAGTCCAATATGCACATACACTCAATGGTTCTGGTTTAGCCGTGGGACGGACAGTCGCTGCTATTTTAGAAAACTACCAAAACGAAGATGGCTCTGTAACTGTACCAGAAGTCCTAGTTCCTTACATGGGTAACCTAACAGTTATTAAATAAGGGGAAGATGAAGGTCGTTGTCTGATATCAGATAACGGCTTTTATTCTACAGAAAAAGAGGCAGACGTCGAAATGACGTCTGCCTCTTTTAAATTTCAAAAAAAATCAGCTTTTATTTTATTGAACAGAATAGTTTGGTGCTTCTTTTGTGATTTGAACGTCATGTGGATGTGATTCTTTCAATCCGTTACCGCTCATTTGAACAAATTGTGCTTCTTCACGCAACGCTTTCAGGTCTGCTGCACCGACGTAACCCATCCCTGATTTCAAGCCACCGATTAATTGGAAGACAATATCAGAAACGCTTCCTTTGTAGGCAACACGTCCTTCGATTCCTTCTGGCACTAATTTGTTTGCTTCATTGACACTTCCTTGGAAGTAACGATCACTTGATCCTTTTTCCATTGCGCCCAATGAGCCCATGCCACGGTAAGTTTTGAAACGACGGCCTTGATAAATTTCAAATTCGCCTGGAGATTCATCTGTACCTGCTAACATACTTCCTAGCATTACAGCATGTCCACCAGCAGCTAAGGCTTTCACGATATCACCAGAATATTTAATACCGCCATCAGCGATAATTGCTTTACCATATTCTCTAGCTACAGAAGCAGCATCATAAATCGCTGTTAATTGAGGAACACCGACACCTGCAACGACACGTGTTGTACAAATGGAACCAGGTCCAATACCAACTTTAACAACGTCAACGCCGACATCATACAAGGCTTTGGTTGCTTCAGCAGTGGCAACATTACCAGCAATTAATGTTGCTTCAGGGAACGTTTCACGAATTTCTTTAATTTTGCGAATAACGCCGGCACTATGGCCATGTGCAGTATCGATAACAATCGCATCGGCACCTGCTTCTAATAATGCTTCCGCACGTTCGAACGTATCACTAGTGACACCGACTGCTGCCGCCACAAGTAAACGACCGTGTTCGTCTTTGGCAGCATTGGGGAATTCAATCACTTTTTCAATGTCTTTAATTGTAATTAAACCACTTAAGCGACCTGCTTCATCAACGATTGGTAATTTTTCGATTTTATGTTTTTGCAAGATTTTTTCTGCATCTTTTAAAGATGTGCCAACTGGTGCAGTGACTAAATGATCTTTTGTCATGACTTCTTCGATTTTGATTTGGTAGTCCGTTACAAAACGCATATCACGGTTTGTAATAATTCCGACTAATTTACGGTTTTCCATTGTTTCTACAATCGGCACACCGCTAATACGGTAACGACTCATTAATTCTTCTGCATCCGCTACTAAGTTTGTTGGTGTTAGAAAGAATGGATCAATGATAACGCCACTTTCAGAACGTTTGACTTTACGTACTTCGTCTGCTTGTTGGGCGACAGTCATATTTTTATGTACGACACCTAGTCCACCTTGACGAGCCATCGCAATTGCCATATTACTATCTGTAACAGTATCCATACTGGCACTCATCAATGGAATATTTAACTTGATATTTT
This sequence comes from Enterococcus sp. DIV1337a, assembly GCF_051712285.1. NCBI lineage: Bacteria > Bacillati > Bacillota > Bacilli > Lactobacillales > Enterococcaceae > Enterococcus > Enterococcus sp. DIV1337a. The sequence goes on from NZ_JBIOOP010000001.1 coordinate 2,528,497, forward strand.
TAGCTAGTTGTACACTCATGTCTACATCATTTGGTAAGACATGGCTTTCTGCAGGGATTAATAGCACATCATCAAATGTAAGACCTTTTTTCGCAAATTTTGTTTCCCAATTTGACATTTTTTTGTCCACTCCTCAACTTAATTTTATATATGAAAATAACAGATAATACTAAGGAAGTCAACTAGATTTGTTTAAATAATCAATGAGGAATAAAGGACAAAACGCCAAAATCGTTTTGTCCTTTATTCAACTCTTCCTAATTAAGGTTATACTTTTACCTTGTGTTTCTTTTTTTGTTGTAAAAATCGGCTAAATCCAAAACCGCCGACAGAAAGCAGGGTAATCATTGTCCCTATTTTTTGTGCTTTTGTTCTTTGGTAACGGATGTCGACATGTCCTGTACCAGATAAAGAAAGAGCGGCTAAGCCTCCTTGATTGGTAAGATTCATTTTTTGGGCGCCCGTTTGGTTTTTCATTTGAATCGTGGCTTGATAGCCTAAGTAATAAATAAAAGGCACAGCCACCTTTGCTGATTGATTCACCACTTGATAGTCAAATGAAATTTTCCCATAAGGCATTCTAACGTTTGTAATGGTTACTTGTTCTGCCGAATAATCAAGTGGTCGTTTTTTCCGTTTCAATAGTTCCTGATAATTGATTTCATCTGGCAAATATTCATGGCCCGCACCGATATAAAAAGGCGTTGGTTGCTCATACTCAGCTTTTGTTAACAGGCGGCCTTGTTGTGACTGAATACTTTGATATTGATAAATGCCTAAATTGCTAATGGCAAGGAAAACCAACAAAGCCACGGTCCAAGAGTTACGGAAAACGCCCCATTCATCTTGTGCAATGAAAAAAGCGAGCATCACAGAAAGAATCCCTAAAAACCGCCAAGGAAACTGAATCGTATTTAAAGGCGTGTGGTTCAGCCAGTGCCAAGGAAAAAGCGTGGTAACCATCAATAAGAGCACCAGAGTCAAACCAATAAACCGTTTGTCCTGAATTTTTTTGCTGGCAAGCGAAACCACTGCTACAACAAGCCCCACAAACAAAAGAGTTCCTAGATTCGCTGTTTTTGCGTGAAAAACACTGCTCTTTAAACTATTAATGAAAAGAGAAACAATAGAATAACTTCTTTCGGAAATATAAGTGAGTGGATTGGACGTAACTTTAAACACTTGATTTTTCATTTGTTCAACCACTGGTAAAAGGTAAAAGGCCAGCCAAAGCAATGTCAGACCTGCAGCCTTCGCTAATGCCAACAGGACCTCCTTTTTAAAAAACTGCTGCCAATAAAACAGAATGTATAAACCAATCCAAATAGAAACCATTTCAATAGAAATAAAGTGAGCTAGCCCAATCCCGGTCATCGCCATCGTTAACAATGGCCAACGTTTCGTGGTTCCCCTTCGTAATAAAAACAGACTCGCTAAGACCAACGGAAAAAAACTTAACGCCAAAAATTCTCCTAACGCTTGGCGATTAAACAAGTCTTGCATGCGGTAAATAGATAAGCCATACAAAATGGCAAAGACATAGCTTCTTTTTTTAGAGAGCGCCATTAATCGGCCTGCGTAATAAGTAAGACTAAATGTTGCTAAGTTTACCACAAATACAAAAATCGTCATACTAGCGACAAAGGAAAACCCCAGAACACGCAAAAGCGCAGGTAAATAAAGATACGCATCTGGATAAAACAAACTAGAGGCATACCCATAGCCTCCCAAGAAAAAATAATTGATTTTAGGAAACCAGTCGTTGTTTTTAATTGCTAATGCGAGGCCTTCCACCCGATTTTGATGAAAGCGGAAATCACTTGCTCGTAAAAAATTCTCTTGAAAGTAGACAAAATAGAGAGAAAGTCCACTTAATAAGAGAAAACTAATAAAAATGAGTAGCCGCTCGTGTTGACGGCACCAAGACTTCACTTGTTGTCCCATAAGAGGCTCCTTTCTTTAGCAAACTTCTGAAAACAGAAGCCTGGGACACTAGTTCTTTCGACTAATCCCCCAGGCTTTAACTGTTAAAACTCTCTGTTGAGAGAGCGACTTTGCTTGTTGCAGTTTCTGCGTCAACCTACGCGCATTCACAATTGAGAGCGTGCCGTTTATTGACGTGTCATAAAACTACCTTGAATATTGTATTTTTTCTTGAAGAAATAGCGTGCCACAAAGGCTAACGCACCGATTACTAAAGCAATCATCGGATCTAAAATTGGATTGATCACTGGTGGCAGCATCGCTGAACCGGCGAAAACTGCAATCCACAAGAACATCCCACCAAATAGAATGGCGGTCGTTTTTAACCAACCAGGACGTTTGCTTTTGTCGCCACCTTGACGATCAAAACGGTAAACATATTTGTGCATTAGATAGAAAACATAACCCCCAGCCATCGCACCTAAGATATATGTGGTTAATCCTAGCGGCTGTGCGGTTCCTTTTGAAAATAGAGACATCGCCGCTAACATGATTGTTAATAAACCAAGTAATAACAAGGTATTGTCGAGCCAAATCATCCAGCCCGCTGGTTCTTTGACTTCTGCTGGTTTATTTAAAATCGCTTCCGTCCGTTCTGAAACAGTGCCAAATAACTGACGGGCTGTTTTGCCTGTTTTTTGACCTGCTACTAATTCTGGTAAAATACCGTGTAAAGCCAATGCTAGCTCTTCTTCAGATAAATTAGCCGCTTTTAATGATTTTTTTAAGTCAAAAATGTATTGTTCATTTCTTTTAGTCAAATTCTGTTCTAATTGACGATTCTCAGCCACGATTGCTCGTAATGCTTCTGCTTCCATAGTTGTATCCTCCTCACCCTCATGTAGAGGGAACCTCTTTCTAAACGGCTGAATGGCCTTAAATATGTGGGCTTACCCCAAAACAAATTGCTTGTTGGGCACGGTTTTTTTCTTAAACGTTAAAACGGAATAACATAACATCGCCATCTTGAACGACATAGTCTTTTCCTTCTAAACGAACACGGCCCGCTTCTTTGGCAGCTTGCATATTGCCATATTTATCTAGGTCTTCATAAGAAACTGTTTCCGCACGAATGAAGCCTCGTTCAAAGTCACTGTGGATAATTCCAGCTGCTTGAGGTGCCTTGATTCCTTTACGGAACGTCCACGCACGAACTTCTTGTTCACCAGCTGTAAAGTAGGTAGCTAAGCCTAACAAATCGTAAGCCGCACGAATCAATTGATCTAAGCCAGATTGTTCAATGCCCATTGCTTCTAAAAATTCAGCCTTGTCTTCTTCAGAATCCAATTCGGCAATTTCTTCTTCTGCTCGCGCACTAACCACGATTACTTCCGCATTTTCACTGGTTGCAAAATTACGAACTTGTTGTACATACTCATTGTTATCTGGATCTGCCACTTCATCTTCTGAAACATTCGCTACATAAAGGACCGGCTTTGTGGTTAATAAGAAAAGCGATTTAACAATTTTCTCTTCTTCTGGCGTAAATTCAATCGTGCGAGCAGATAAACCTTCTTCTAAAACTGGTTTAATTTTGTCTAAAACAGCTAATTCTTCCACCGCTTCTTTATCTTTTGCTTTTGCCATTTTAGCCACGCGAGTATAGCGTTTATTGATTGAATCTAAATCTGCTAAAATTAGCTCTAAGTTAATTGTATCAATGTCTGCTAAAGGATCAACGAAATCCGCATCCCGATTTTGTTCACGCATGATGTTTTCGTCATCAAAACAACGAACCACGTGACAGATCGCATCTACTTGGCGAATGTGACTTAAAAACTGATTTCCCAGCCCTTCTCCTTTGCTGGCACCTTTAACAATTCCGGCGATGTCTGTAAATTCAAACGTTGTGGGAACTGTTTTTTTCGGTTTTACTAGTTCTGTCAAGCGTTGTAAACGGGCATCTGGTACCTCAACCATGCCGACGTTCGGATCAATCGTTGCAAAGGGATAATTTGCAGCTTCTGCTCCTGCTTTTGTAATTGCGTTAAATAGGGTCGATTTACCAACGTTTGGTAAGCCGACAATTCCAGCTGTTAGTGCCATTTGTTTTCCACTCTTTCTCTCAGTCTATTCTCTTTTCTATTAGAGGCATCAAAGCATTAGTCTGCTTTTTTCTCGATTACTTTTTTTAATTTTTTAGTAAAATCACGACGCGGCATCATGACAATATGCCCGCAATTCGTGCACTTGATTTTGATATCAGCGCCCATGCGAATGATTTGCCAACGATTTGCTTGGCAAGCATGCGGCTTTTTCATTTCGACAATATCGCCTAAATCATACATGTTCCAAGCCTTCTTTCTTCTCTGACTTATATAAAAATACCATGATTACAATACCATTTTTTAACGAAACTAGCAAAAGGATTTGTGACTTTCTGGCTTACTTTTTCACTCTGCTTTTTATTCCTCGTCAAAATGAATATCTAAAATATCTAAAATTCTAGCCAAATCCGAAGAGGACAAGTATTCAATTTCAATTTTCCCTTTGCCTTCTTTTTCTTGAATTGCTACGGTTGTCCCAAATTTATCCATTAAGCGGTCTTCACTTTCACGAATATAAATGGGTTTTTCTTTGATGGCTTTTTTCGCTTTTTTGCCCTTTTTGCCTTGTGTTTCGTTTAATTCAGCGACAAGTTGTTCTAATTGTCGAACCGTTAAATTGTCTTTAATACAACGATTAGCTAATGGCAATAGCTGTTCTTTATTCTTCAAGCCTAATAACGTCCGTGCTTGACCCATTGACATGCTTTGTTTTTGAACCATTGCTTTGACTGCATCAGGTAAGGTTAGCAACCGTAAATAATTGGCAATATACGGGCGACTTTTTCCCAAACGTTCTGCGACTTCCGCTTGCGTTAATTTCAAATTTTTCATTAGCATTTCATAGGCTTCTGCTTCTTCTAGCGGATTTAAATCTTCCCTTTGTAAGTTTTCCAAAACAGCAACTTGCATCATGGATTCTTCATCAAATTCGCGAATAATTGCGGGGATTTTTTCTTTTCCTGCTAATTTAGAAGCCCGGAAACGACGTTCACCCGCGATAATTTCATAGCCTTTAACTGCCGATTTACGGACAATAATCGGTTGAAACACACCGGAATGTAGAATCGAGTTCGCTAGTTCTTGTAAAGAGGTTTCATCAAATGTTTTCCGCGGTTGGTAAGGATTGGGACGAAGTTCGTTTAATAGAATTTCTGTCACTTGTTCATTCTTAACATCGACATCTTCTAGCTTTGCGATATCTTGAAACAAGGCATCGATGCCTCTGCCTAAACCTTTGCCTTTATTCATTCTCCAACACTTCCTTTGCTAGTGCTTGATACACTTCGGCACCTTTTGAGCGAATATCATAGTCAATGATTGGTAAACCATGACTTGGTGCTTCGGATAAACGAACATTTCTTGGAATAATCGTGTCATAGACTTTTTCACGGAAATATTTACGGACTTCTTCAACGACTTCGGCACCTAAGTTGGTCCGAGCATCGTACATGGTTAACAAGACCCCTTCAATTTTCAATTCAGGGTTAAAATGTTTTTGAACCAAACGAATCGTATTGAGCAATTGGCTCAAGCCTTCCAATGCGTAATATTCACATTGAACAGGAATTAGAATCGAATCACTTGCTGTAAAAGCATTGATTGTTAAATGTCCTAGAGAAGGCGGACAATCAATTAACACGAAATCATACATATCTCTTACTTCATCAATTGCTAATTTCAAGCGCGATTCTCGAGCCATCATTGAAGTTAATTCAATTTCGGCGCCTGCTAATTGAATGGTTGCAGGGACAATATCTAAATTTTCACGGCTGGTATGTTGAACCACGCTAGTGATTGGTTCTTCATTTACAAGGACATCATACACATCGTGTGCGACATCTGGTTTAGGGACACCCATGCCACTGGTAGCATTTCCTTGTGCATCAATGTCGATCAGTAAGACTTTTTTGCCTAAATTTGCTAAACATGCGCCTAAATTCACAGTGGTCGTTGTTTTACCAACGCCGCCTTTTTGGTTCGCTACAGAAATAATTCGTGTCATGTGTGTGCCTCCATCTTATTTAATCGGTTGTTTATTTGGTAATCCAGGTTTTCTGGGATATTTTTTAGGGGTTTCTTTTTTCTTTTGAATCACGACAATGTGGCGTTCGTCTGCCGTAATCGGCAAAGTAAAACCAACTTCTTTTTGAAATTGACCGCCTAATGTAGCGATCGCAGGTTTTGCTTCATTAATTTCTTCTTCACTTTTCGATGCTTTTAATGCTAAAAAATAGCCTTCTTTTCTAACCAACGGTAAACACAGTTCACTTAAAACATTTAACCGTGCGACCGCTCGCGCTGTAACGTAATCAAACACACCACGAAATTCTGCTTTTTGACCAAATGTTTCTGCACGATCATGGTACAAAGAAACATTGACCAAACCTAATTGATTCACCAACTCTGTTAGAAAAGTAATTCGTTTATTTAAAGAGTCAACAATTGTGACATTTAATGAAGGAAAAACAATTTTCAAAGGAATACTTGGAAATCCTGCGCCTGCGCCAACATCACAAATGGCTTTATCACTGGCAAAGTCTTCAAAGAATGCCAACGAAACAGAATCATAGAAATGTTTCAAATAAACTTCTTTTTCTTCTGTAATGGCTGTTAAATTCATTTTTTCATTCCATTCTACTAGTAAATGGAAATATTGGTCAAATTGTGTCATCTGTTGGTCTGTCAATTCAATGCCTTTTGCGGCTAATAGTTGTCTAAATTCTTCGGGTAGCATAAAGACTCCTTCCTTTTTTGTGAAACAGAAAAATGTTTCACAATCATCTTTTCCTACTTTAACGCAAATAGCAATTTCTTGCAATGCTTTTCGGAAGATTTTTGCCTGAATGATAAAAGAAAAACCCGCCTTTTTATGTAGTAAAAAGTCTCTAGCCACGGGCCAAAATGTTCAATCGGCGGCAACGAAAACCGCCTTTCTCTAAGAGTAAAACAAGCCAATGTTTCACATGAAACATTGGCTTGTTTTACTTACTATAATCATCGCACTTTATTTGTCGTTCTCTGCGGTAGTCGTATTCTTGGACACGGGGACTTAACCAACCTTTTTTGGCTGTTTTTCGTAATTGATGATCAAATCGCCCTGGTGGTGAACTATCTAGTAATTCATGGGTACGATTATTCCGATTTGCATAATTAAACGATTCACCATTCAAGACTTTTTCCTGGTATTCATTGTTTTTGGCCGCTTGATAATAGGCTGGATTACTAATTAATCTGCCTCGCCAGTCTTCAACTAACACATCCCATTGGGTCACAAAGGTCCCTTCTTCATTCAAAATAAACTCACTGTGAAAATTAGGCGTCAATCGTTTCTTATTAATCAAAGAATAAGATGCCCCCTTAGGGTATTTGTTATGCAAACGAGCAGAGCTTTTTTTCAGCTTCCGCCCGCCCATCCCTTTCGGCTTGGCCGCAAAAACATAGCGTTTTAACGCCTGTTCATCGGTATCTCCTTCTTGTTTAAAAAAATCGCGGATATACGTGATATTTTGACGATCAATATACATTCTCAATTGATGTATCTTTTTCGCCTTCTCTTGGTTAAAGCTCCCAAGAAGACCTAACGGATAGGCTTTTTGAACTGTCTTTGCCAACAAATGCCAAAACGTCGCATGTGGCGCAATCGTCTTCGAGAAACGATAAGGTCCTGCTAATTGCAGCATGCCATGCTGGTCCAACACTGCACCTAATTGCCACAACAGTAATGAGAGCTTTTCTTGCGGACGATAAGCTGAAAAGCGAAATAATCGCTCATACGCCGAAGAGCCCACTTCTTCCACTTCCGAAAACAATTCCGCAACTGCTGTTTTCGCTTGCTCAAGTGGCAAGAAACGCGTGTCTTTTATGGCGCTTTCCACTAACCCATAAACGGCTTGGCGATCCCAGCCAGCGTCAATCGCCGCCTCTACACCAGCACTCATTGCTTGTTGTAATTCTTGCCAACGTTCCATCTTCTCGCCACCTTTTTCTACATGCTTCTTCTATAATGATAATCCTTTCCCCACAAAATGCCAACTGCTTTAACGCAAAAAAACAACCCGCCCCTTGGGGAAGGGCGGGCGGAGGAGTTAAAAAATGAAAAAGTGTTTTGTTAGGGTTTTGTTTATCGGGTATGTTTAAATAATAGTCGTTAAATGTGAAGAAACTATGGTAAAAATGCGCCTTCTTTTCAATAAAATTTTGAAAAAGCCTCTTCAGAAATTAAGATTTTTTTGCGAAATTGTTTACTACCTAACCCTGCTTAAAATATTATATATTTTATATCCATAAAATCACAAAATGAATATACATAATTATGAATTTTTATCCAACAGTTAATAATACAGCAAAAAAGCGAGTGATTTACACTCGCTTTTTCAACTAAATTAAATGATTTTCTCTTAAAATATCACCAATATACGTATCCTCAAATTTCTTCACAAAGTGTTCAACCATTTTGCGTTCCACGAACGGCATATCCATTTCTGTTAATTTTTTCTTGTCAGATAAATAATAAACAGAGTTTGCTAAGACGCGCAAGTCGTATGCAGAAGCAAACACTTCTGGCACTCCGCGTTCAACCTCTAGCAATTGATAAACAGCTTCCATCGCTGTCCGCACAGAATACTCCGTTGTAAACACCGTATCTCGTTCAGTATCTGCGAAGTTCCCAATGAAAGCAAGATTTTTAGAGCCGTTTGGTACAACTAATGGTCGATCGCCTGGTTCTCTTAACATAAAGTAAGAAGTGATAAACGGCATATAGACCGGAATAGTGGTAGCCGATTCTTCTGAAATACGTTCAATTTCTCCTTCTGGAACCCCTAAATGATAGAGTAACTCTTGTGTAATTTCTTGACCTGTACATTGTTCGATTGGTTTTTTGATATAATTTCCTGGTTTATTAGAAAGTAATCCATATACCCAAGTTATAGATTGTTGATCATTTTGTTCTTTAAAATGTGGTTGTCTATGCATAGCAAAACTCATCATCCAATTAGAGTCTTTGATAGTAATAATACCACCTGTGACAATTTTTCCTGTCCGTAATTTACGATGTGTTAACCGAGAAAGATACGGTTCAATATCGAAATTTTCCCACGTAATCGTTGCTGAGACAAACCAACTTTCATCTGGTAAATTTTCACAGAAAACTTCTGGGTGCCCAAATTCTGGGGATTGTTTTGCTAAGTTTTTCCAGAGATTCCAACTGCCCCCTAGTTCATGAGTAATTGGTGCTGGTGTATGATGATCTCCTTGCGTCGAACTTTCAGTAATTGAGCCATTCGTTACGAAGACTAAATCATTTTCAGTTAAAGGAATTTCTTTGGTTTTGCCAGCTTGTGTCAGCAATAATCGCCGAGCGACTTTAGTAGCTCCTTTGATGTCGACTTGGATATCATTGATTGTTGTTTCATATTGAAAGTCTACCCCTTGATTGGTTAAAAAGCTTAGTAATGGTTTCACTAACGATTCGTATTGATTGTATTTGGTAAACTTCAAGGCTGTAAAGTCAGGCAGTCCCTTGATGTGGTGGATAAAGCGCATGATGTAGCGGCGCATTTCAATGGCAGAGTGCCATTTTTCAAAAGCAAACATTGAACACCAATAGATCCAAAAATTGGATTCAAAAAATTCTTCGCCGAAAACATCTTCAATTTTTTTGCCAATTAATTGATCTTCAGAAGTCATAAACAAATCAACGATTTCTTTTTGTGCTTTTTTGGATAAAGTAAATTGTCCATCATCTGGGACACGTTCGCCACGGTTATGAATAATGCGGCAATTTGAAGAATTCGGATCATCTAAATCTAAACGGTAAAACTCATCTAGGACAGAGGCATCTTCTACTTCTAATGATGGTACCGAACGAAATAGATCCCACAAACACTCGAAATGGTTTTCCATTTCGCGTCCGCCGCGCGTGACAAAGCCATCATGGGGAATAAATTTACCATCTAAAGAACCGCCAGACAGCGTGAGTTCTTCAAAAATATGAATATTTTCGCCCTTCATTTGACCGTCACGAATTAAGAAAACAGCCGTTGCTAAACCTGCTAGGCCACCACCAACAATGTAGGCACTCTTGTCATCTACACCTTTTGGTTTTCTTGGTCGAGCAAATGCTTCATAATTTCCATTTGTGTATCTCATTCTCGTTTCCTCCTATCATTTGATACCCTCATCATACTGCTACCAAAAAAAATACCCAAAAGATAACCCTTTTTTTTAAGAAATTCTTTGACAAATAAAGAAAATTGTCTAATTTTTGAGCAAGTGAATAATCGTAGATGTTTCATGTGAAACAAAAAAAGAACGAGAAGAAAAATGGCCACTTTTTCTTCTCGTTCTTTTTATGCTAATTCGTTTACCGTTTCTACTCCAAAAACAGCAACCCAATCTTCCTGAAAATCAGTTACTGCTTTTTGAATGGCGGGCATTGCCAATCCTTGTGTCACGAGTTCTGGTGCGATAGTGACCGCTTGCGCCCCCATTTGACAGGCTTGATTAATTTGTGCTACGTTTTTAAAACTAGCAGCTAAGATCTTACTCTTTGCGTTCGTCCGTTTAATTTCTGCAGCTAAATGCTCAATAACCTTTTGAGAATCAATTGTTAAATTCTCCATCCTATTATAATACGGCGCTAAATAATCTGCACCTGCCGCAATCGCTAGGTAGCCTTGAAATTCTGTATAAATAGCGGTTGCTGTTATCCGATAATTTGCTTGCTTTAGTTGTTTGATGGCTGCCAAGCCTGCTTCATTGACTGGGACTTTAATGAATGTTTCTTGGCCTAATTGTTGTACAATGGTCTGGGCATCTTCTAGCATCTCTTCTGTCGTTTGACCGACCACTTGGACGTGCAAACTCGCTTGTCCAATCGTTTTTTTGATTTCTTTCATCTGCGCAAAGAAGTCAATTTTTCCTGCTTGCTTAACAATACTAGGATTAGACGTTACGCCTGCCAGTGGTAAAATTTTCTGATACTTTCGAATAGCCTCAAGATTAATTGTATCTAGCATAAATTCCATCTTTTACGTTCCTCCCTTAAACGATAATTATAGAATAGTGATTGTTGTACCAACAGTTATTTCAGGAATAGCTTTTTCTTCAACATATAATGTACCTGGTAATTCAGGTGTTGTTGCACCATCAAATTTAATAGTAATGTGACCCAATGTGTCTAAATTAGTTAATACTACCTCGCCTACAGCGGTAATCTGGTAAGTTTGTTCATCAATTACTAACATTTGCTTGTTCGTAATCGCTTCTGTGACTGGCTGAACCTCAATGTTATAACAATAATCTGCTAAAGCATCTGGTGCATCTTTTCCAAATAAGATGACCATTTTTTCTTCTTTAAATAATTCGGCTTCTGGTCCAATAGACTGAACCTTTGTTGTAAATACTGACATTTCCCATCCTCCAAAAAAATTTTTTAACTATACAATCCAAAACTTGCTAACCAAGCAACTAGTACTCGAGGAGCACCATTTAAGAAACGAGAATATAAAACAGAAGGGACCCCGACTTCAACGGTTTCAGCTTCAGCTTCTTCCAAACCTAAGCCCACGGGAATAAAGTCGCACGCGTTTTGTGTATTAATAGCAAACAATGCTGGTAGAGCTAGTTGTGGCGGAATGTTGCCTTTCCCAATTTCCACACCAATTAACGTACCAATTACTTGACTGATTACTGCTCCAGGACCTAATAAAGGAGAAAGAAACGGCAGAGAACAAATAAAACCAATAATTGTTAACCCCACAATGTTTCCTGCCAATGGCGCCATGATATTGGCAAAAAATTCACCAATTCCTGAACCTTGGATCACACCAATTAATAAAGAAACAAATGCCATAAACGGAATCACTGTGTTGATCATCGTTTGTACGCCTTCACGGGCTGATTGGTTGAATGTCGCTACAACTTTTCCTGCACCCATACCAATTTTCGCAACAAAACTTTGTTGTTCCGCTTTTTGTTCAGTAATTTTTTTACTTGTATCATATTTAAATTCTGTTTTTTTCGAGGTGGGCTTTTCTATATCAGCAGCAGCTTCTTCTGATGTCAATGTAATCTGTTTCGGGCCTACAGCGGAAACATAAATTGTCTCATTAATGTATTGTGCTAAGGGACCACTTTTGCCAGTTGGAACAACGTTAATAGTAGGAATTCCTTTTTTAGGATAAATTCCGCAACGAAGAGTGCCTCCACAATCAATAATGGCTAATGCGATTTCATCATCTGGAATCGATGTCTTAAAACCATTGACCGCTTCCATTCCTGTCAATTCTACGATTTTATCAACAATTGCGGGTTTCTCGCCGCCACCTGTAATGTAAATAAATTTATGTTTTTCTTCTGTCGGTGTAATCACTAAGGGCCCACCATAACCGCCATTTCCTTTAACTACCTTAATACTATTGTACGTCATCTCACCTTGCTCCTTTCTAATCCACAGCAATCTCTACTGTTTTACTAAGGGTAATTCCTTGTTGTTTGCAAACATAGGCGGTAGTGAAATCGGTAACCCAACCGCCAATAAAATTCATTAATATCCCTACAAACATATAGCGAATCGCTAGGTCCATCGAATTTAGTCCTAACGTATCAATCCCTTGCGCAATCCCTAACCAAACGAACAATTCACCAGGATTAATATGAGGGAAAACTCCATTACTGGTATGACAAAATTGCGCTTGTGCAGCATAATAGCTAGGTTTATAGTATTCTGGTAAAAATCGAGCCATCGTAAAGGACATTGGATTGCCTAACATAAAAGCGGATAAAAAAGGCAGAACTAAATATCGCGTAACAGGATTTTTGGCAGAAAGTTTGGCAACTTTGGTTACTCTTTCTTCTCCTAGAAAAGCAATTAAGGTATTCATAGCCACCATTAACATCAAAACAACGGGTACGATGCCTGTCATCCAAGAAATAAATGTTTCTGCTCCTGTTTGGAAAAGGTGCATAAATCCTTCCGCAAATTTTGTAATATAAGACATTACTCGACACTTCCTTTCAATTTTGTTTGTACTTTATTTTTCCATAATTGCCATTGAATTTTGGCTCCATTAAGCGGCGTTAATGGTTGTGTTTCTTGATAATTGCCAAGCTCGACACGTAAGTAAATTTCTCGTGCATTTTCCATCGCTTGTTGGGTTAATTTATTTTCCTTTTGTACGAGTGGATGGTAATGATCCATATAATGAATATCCTCGTTCACGTACTGAGGTAAGGGATGAAATTTAGCTAGAACGGTAACACCTTGCATCTTTCTAGCAGCTAAGATTTTCCCTTGCGAATCCACAGCAAACAAGATAATCGTGCCTGCTTTTAACTTTCCTGCACGTCGACCAATCGCGACTTTACCTAATTGTCGTAATTCTTGGTAGTTTTGATTAAAGTGTTTAATCTGTTTCATTCCCATAGCTATCTGAACGAAGTAAGCTGTTAAAAAAAGCGCCCCGAATACGTAGATAAAACTCATATGATAATCCCCTTCCTTTGCATCCACTCTTTAACCGCTAAAACATCTCGTTGCTTCCGTAATTCATTACGTAAACGTTCGTCTCCTGCGATTGTAAACAAGCGGTCATATAGTTGTAGTAACTCTGCTTCAACAGTGGCCGTCAGCTCTTCTGGAATACCCAACAGCAAAATAACATCAACTTTACCTTCTGATGTAACCAGTGATTCTTCAAAAACCCCAATCGATAAAATAATCGTTGGTAAGGCTTGATTAATTGTATGGGGAAAGGCAATCCCCGATTCAAAAATAGTTGTTTGTTGATCTTCTCTAGTAAAAATTCGTTCGATAAATTGGGGATCTACTAATTTTTCGGCTTCTAAATCAGCAACCATTTTCTGGATATTCGCTCGGTAACCTTGAGTATTCTCTAATAATTGATAGGTCATATGAATATTTTGAGATTCCACGGAACGAATTTCTTTTGCTCTCTGCCACTCATTTCTGAGCCAAGTATCGTTAAATAAATTAGTTAAATGGATCATCGGTGTTTGTGGTCGAATATTTTTTAAGGGAATGGTTGTAAAAATAGCAAAATATTGATTCAATTCTCTTCTCTCTGCCTCTTCTTCAGAAAAATGGGCAATCTGGACGTCTGGACCCAAAACTTTTTCCAATTGCCGCTGAATGATCAAGGCCGTTCCATGACCTGTACTGCAGATTACAGCGATTTCTTTTTTGGCTCCCGCTTCATAGTTCCCTCTCAATGCTAGTTCAAAATACAAAGCGAGATACCCAAATTCAACCGTCGGCACACAACGATTCAACAAACGGCCCAATTCTTGCAAGCCAATCTTGGCTAATTCATAGGCCAAAGGATATTGTCGTTCAATTTCTCCGTAAAATAAATCGTGACATTCCACATGAAAAACGAGTCGATTCATCACGTTTCTTAAATGATCTTTCATTTCTGAAAACAAGAAGTCCTCATCAAATTCAACAACAACTGAATGATGAATTTTTTTCATCATTTTTTGAAAATAGTCAGCTAAGAGTCCTTCATCAGCCAATAAAGAATTACGAATATGGTTTGTGTTGATGTTAAAAGGAAAGCTGATAAAGGAACGTTCCCATTGGCTTAACGTTACATTATAGGTTATTTCCAAGTGATACATCAGTTCTTCAATCTGCTCGTTATGACGAACATAATCAACATATTCTGGTGGTAGTTCCGTAATGAGTTTTCCAGCTAAAACACGCTGCAAAACAATTGAAACCACTCTTCGTAAAAGAAAACTATCTTGTTTCGCTAGTCTTGTTTCTTTGATGACTTTTTGTATCATTTGTTTGGTAGTTTCATGAAGAAACTGTTCTTCAAAATATTCTTGGACGTAATTCACATGAAGCAAGCGTAAATCAAACTCTTTTCCTTCTAAATGAATGCCACGGTTTGGCGTGCCTACAACCGCAACCTGCCAAGGAGCAATCAGCTCTTTCATGCGCTTAATGTCTTTATTAACTGTGCCGCGACTAACGGCGAGTTCTTCGGATAAATCATAAGTTGAAATAAATTGATCTTCTTCTATTAATCGTTTGATAATGTAGGAAACACGCTTGCTTGAAGAATTAAAATCAGATTCCCTTTTTAGCCGTCCAGACAAAACCTCTTCAAAACCTTCAAAGTTATTGATTTCTAACTGAAAGAGATTTTCCTTCTGAATAATTTGGGCGATACCGATTAATTCATCATTCAATGTATCAATGTTTTTACGAACTGTTTGAGGACTTGCGGCTAATTTCTCTTGCAATTCCTGTAAGCTCATTCCTTTGTGATCAACTAGTAATTTTATTACTTGGTACCATCTATTTACTAGCGTCATTTAGTTTTCCCACCTCTATCCTCTTGTTTTACCTCCAGCTACGTTTGTGGTGATGCCTGTAATATAGCTTGAACGGTCTGATAAATAATAGCATACTAAGTCAGCGACTTCATGGAGTTTTCCGCTACGACCTAATGGAATCGTACTTGTTTTTGAATAACCTGCTCGCAATTGCTCAACAGAAATATTTCGTGTATAAGCCAATGCTTCTTCGTATGCTAAAGTGCGCAAGCCCGTTTCTTCCATAATGCCTGGCGCAATCCCCACGACACGGACGTTTGATTTTCCTAACTCTTTAGCCCATGAACGTGTATAACTGCTGACCGCTGCTTTCGTTGCAGCGTAGGCGCTTTGCCCTTCGGAGCCTTCTAATCCAGCTTCTGAAGACATATTAATAATGACACCTGCTTGTTTTTGTACAAGAATCCGGCCCACTGCTTGGCTCATTAGGTAGAGCCCTTTTTGATTGATGGCTACAATTTTGTCGAATACCTCATCCGATAATTCATAAGGCCCATGAGGATGATTTTTATCCACCAATAGACGAGGAATATTGATTCCGGCGTTATTTACTAGGCCATCTACGGTTCCAAATTTTTCCACCACTTGAGCGACACCCGCTTCTACTTCTGCTCGAGAAGTTACATCGACTTTCACAAAGAGTAAATGCTCATGTTGCGTTTCTGATGCTGAAATATCAAAATTAGCGACATAGACCTCTTGCGCTAACAAGCTTTCAACAATGCTGCAACCAATACCAGATGAGCCTCCTGTAACAATCACTACTTTTCCTTTAATTCCTAACCAATCTGTCATTTGTTCCACTCCTATCATTTGTTTGCGCTTTCAGTATAGGTCAGTTTGTGAAATTATTTAAGACAGTCTTTTTTTGCAGTTTAGAAAAAAAAGTAGACTAATTCAAAACAAAAAAGCAGTTGCTTCTTCACGGATGATTGATTGTGAAGAAGCAACTGCTTCAAATTTTTATTATCCTTGCACTTTCGCGATTTTTCCTTGTTCGATGTAGACCATCAAAATACTAATGTCAGCGGGGTTCACACCGCTGATACGGCTTGCTTGGGCAATCGTTTCTGGTTGGATTTTTTGTAGTTTTTGTTTTGCTTCTGTCGCCAAGCCGTTAATCGCTTGGTAATCAATGTTTTCTGGAATGCGTTTTGCTTCCATGCGTTTTAGTTTCTCAACTTTTTCCATGGCTTTTTTAATGTAGCCTTCGTACTTGATTTGAATTTCTACTTGTTCAATCACTTTCGGATCGAGCGCCTCTTCAGGTGCGGGAATAAATTGAGCGACTTCTTGATAACTGATTTCTGGGCGTTTCAGAAAATCGCTTGCTAAAATACCGTCTTTTAAGCCAGCAGCGCCTTTGGTTTCCAAAAATGCTTGCACTTCTTTTGTTGGTTTAATCCGATGTTTACCTAAGCGGGCAATTTCCGCTTCAACAGCCGTTTTTTTGACTAGATAGGCGGCATATTGTTCTTCTTTAACTAAACCAATTTCATGACCCATTTCTGTTAAACGTAAGTCTGCATTGTCATGTCGTAAAATCAAACGATACTCCGCACGTGACGTTAACAAGCGATAAGGTTCGTTGGTACCTTTTGTAACTAAATCGTCAATCATGACGCCAATATAGCCATCACTACGTTTTAAAACAAGAGGCTCTTTGCCTTGAATTTTCAATGCAGCATTAATCCCTGCCATCAAACCTTGACCAGCAGCTTCTTCGTAGCCACTAGTTCCGTTCGTTTGGCCTGCTGTATAAAGATTTTCGATGACCTTTGTTTCTAATGTTGGGCGTAATTGGTGAGGGACTACTACATCGTATTCAATAGCGTAACCTGTACGCATCATTTCTACTTTTTCTAATCCTTCAATAGAATGAAGCATTTCTGTTTGCACATCTTCTGGTAAAGAAGTAGATAAGCCTTGAACGTAAACTTCTTCGGTATTCAACCCTTCTGGTTCCAAGAACAATTGGTGTCTTGGTTTGTCTGAAAAGCGAACAATTTTGTCCTCGATGGATGGGCAATACCGAGCGCCAACACCTTCAACAATCCCAGTAAACATTGGGGCGCGATGTAGATTTTTTTGAATAATTTCATGCGTTGTTTCATTCGTATAAGTTAACCAACAAGGTTCTTGGTTTTGATTATAGGCACTATCTGGCGTGCTATAACTAAAGTGGTTGGGTTCTTTATCGCCTGGTTGTTCCTCTGTCACAGAATAATCAATCGTACTTGATTTTACTCGTGGCGGCGTTCCTGTTTTAAAGCGATCGATTTCTAAACCTAATTCTTTTAAATGATTGGCTAAACCAACGGAAGGTTGCGAATTGTTTGGTCCTGAAGAATATTTTAATTCACCAATAATAATTTCGCCACGCAAGGCAGTCCCGGCAGTAATCACCACTGCTTGACTATGGTACGCGGCACCTGTTGAAGTTACAACACCACGGCAAACGCCATCTTCCACGATTAATTCTTCAACAATCCCTTGACGAAGTGTTAAATTTTCTTCTTTTTCAATGGTATGTTTCATTTCTGTCGCATAGGCATGTTTGTCGGCTTGCGCGCGCAACGCACGTACCGCTGGACCTTTACCAGTATTTAGCATCCGCATTTGGATGTAGGTTTTATCAATGTTTTTACCCATTTCGCCGCCTAATGCATCGATTTCTCGGACAACGACTCCTTTGGCAGGTCCGCCAACAGAAGGGTTACATGGCATAAAAGCAACCATATCTAAATTAATCGTTAAAAGTAACGTTTTAACGCCCATTCGTGCGGCTGCTAAGGCTGCTTCAGAGCCAGCATGTCCAGCACCGACGACAATAACATCATATGATTCTGCTTGATATTGATTCATAAAAAATTCCTCTCTTGTCTTATTTTCCTAAACAAAATTGACTAAATAACTGTGTAATTAATTCATCTTGGACACTATCACCGACGATTTCCCCTAAATAATCCCAACAACGGGTCATATCAATTTGAACTAAATCAACTGGCATACCTGCTTCGATGCCGTTAATCACTTCTTGTAACGAAAGCGCTGCTTGATCCAGCAAAGCAATATGACGTGTATTAGAAATATAGGTAGCATCTTTTTCGCCTGTTTGGCCGCCAAAGAAAAGATCAGCAATTTTCGCTTCTAACTGGTCTAAGCCTGTGTTTGATAACACTGAAACGGATAAAATTTCTTCTGCAGGGACTAATTCTTGTAATTCGTTAGGATCTAGTTTTGTCGGCAAGTCCATTTTATTTAAAAGAATGACGCGTTTTAAGCCTTTCGTTGCTTCCAACAGTTGCCGATCTTCCTCTGTCAATTCTTCGCTTTGATTCAAGACTAACAAAATTAAATCCGAATCTGCTAACGCTTTGCGGCTGCGTTCGACACCAATTCGTTCAACAATGTCTTCTGTTTCGCGAATCCCCGCTGTATCAATTAATTTTAAAGGAACGCCACGAACGTTAACGTATTCTTCAATGACATCACGTGTTGTACCAGCAATGTCTGTTACAATCGCTTTTTCTTCTCGCAACAAATGGTTTAACAAACTGGATTTCCCGACATTTGGTCGGCCAATAATCGCCGTACTTAAGCCTTCACGAAGAATTTTTCCTTGTTTAGCGGTCGTTAATAATTGTTGAATCTGTGCTTTCACAAATTCGGCTTTTTCTAAAAGTAGTTTCGTGGTTAATTCTTCGACGTCATCATATTCTGGATAATCAATATTTACTTCTACTTGTGCTAAAGTATTTAAAATTTCTTGTCTTAATGAACGAATTAACGTCGACAAGTTACCATCCAATTGGTTCAATGCAACATTCATCGCTTTATCCGTTTTGGCACGAATTAAGTCCATCACTGCTTCTGCTTGTGAAAGATCCATTCGGCCATTTAGAAAAGCACGTTTTGTAAATTCCCCAGGTTCGGCCATTCGTGCGCCTTCACGTAACAGTAATTGCAGTAATTGGTTCACCACGACAATGCCGCCATGACAGTTAATTTCTACCACGTCTTCTCGTGTAAATGTTTTCGGCGCCCGCATCACAGAAAGCATGACTTCATCAATCAATTGATCGTTTTGCGGATCAACAATATGACCATAATGAATCGTGTGCGTGGGGACTTTAGCTAAATCTTTAGTGCCTGACCGATAAACTTTGTTTGCAATAGCAACTGCTTGCTCGCCACTTAAACGAACAATACTAATCGCACCTTCACCTGGCGGCGTAGAAATCGCCGCAATTGTATCAAATTCCATTGTAGCTGATTGCATAATTAGCTTCCTTTCTTCATAACAACAAAAAAAGCGCCCACTCCTCCTGCATTAAAAAATTCAGGTTGGATTTAGCACTTTCACTGCTTGTTCCTTCGATTTTCTGAAAATAGAATAGCACATTTTATTCTATTTGGCAATTTTTCTTCATTAAATGGAACAAGAAAACGTATCATTGAGTGGGGAATTCTCAACAATACGTTTTCTCATCTATAGGAATTAAAGGAGAGAGCTAGTTTTTACGTTTGCGTTTGATGATTCCCATGCTCGCAAGGAATGCGACAAAGGCACCAAACAAACTCGTTGTCACGGCTGAGGACTCTTTTTCACCTGTACTAGGTAAGTAGCCTGTTTTCCCGTGATTTCCAGTGCCATAACTAATGGTACTTAGTTTCGGGTTGTAGCCACTACCATTTGTACCGAGGCCATTGCCTAGTGAACCTAAGCCAGAACCTGTTGTGCCTAAACCAGAACCCCCATTTGGATTTGAACCTGTGTTTGAACCATTCCCATTATTCCCGCCAGTTGCGCCATTGTTTCCTGTGTTGCCGCCTGTATTGCCGTTATTTCCGCCAGTGTTACCATTGCCTCCTCCAGGATTTGTTGGGTCAGCTGGCGTCATGAAGGTTGTAGCCGTACTGTAATGTCCTGCGCCATCTGTAGCTGTCGCAAGTAAACTTTGTTGAGCAGTCGCTTGGCCCGCTGTTAATTGGATAGCGAAGTTACCTTCAGCATCGGTGGCACCTACAGCAATCACACTTCTTAATAGTCGGTTACTAATTTGAATGATTCGGTTTGGTTCAGCTGTTCCTTTGATGAGGTAGCCGGCTTTAGACGTTCCTAAAACTGAAGAAACAGTTGGTGCCACAATTTTAATTTCTGGTTCTCCCGTAATATCGGCTGGTGTCATAAATGTGGTTTTAGGACTCACATTTCCTTGTGTATCTGTGGTTAGTGCGGTTAACGTTTCTTTTTCTGTTGCTAACCCTGCTGCAATATGAACGGAGAAGGTACCTCCAGCAGTTGTGTTGCCACTTGCCAACAATTGTTCACTGCTATTATAAAATTGAACCGTGACATTTGGATCAGCAGTTCCAGTGACCGTATAGCCATTAGCTTTGTTCCCTTCAACCTTCGTAATGGTTGGCGCCGCTAAAACAACATCCGCTGGAATAACTTTTGTAGCTGGCTGACTTTCATTGCCAGCGCCATCTTTGCTAATAATCGTAATCGTTTCTCCTGGTGTCACTACGCCAGCTGGTAGAGTCACCGTATATTGGCCGGTTTCATTTGCAGTTGTAGCACCAATGATTGTGCCATCTGCATCACGAACCTCAATGGTGGTTTGTGAATCCGCCGTGCCAGTGATTTCGTACCCTTTACCAGAATTTCCGGTAATTGAGTCAATGGTTGGTGTGGCTAAGTCGGCTGGTGTAGTTGCTGTAGCCGGCTGGCTTTCTGTCCCTGTTGCATTTTTCGCTACGACAGTTACTGTTTCGTTAGCTGAGGCCTTTCCTGGCTCTAAAGTCACTGTATATTTGCCATCAATTCCAGTCGTTGTCATGCCAAGGACTGTGCCATCTGCGTCACGCACCTCAACTGTTGTACCAACTTCTGCTGTTCCTACTACTTGATAGCCTTTTGTCGTGCTACCAGTGATTTTGTCAACAGTAGGTGTCGCGACTGGTGCATCTGGATCAGCAGGTGTTTTGAATGCAGTCGGATTACTTTCTTTCCCAGTAGCATCTTTCGCAACGGCAGTTAAAGCTTCATTGGCTGTTGCTGTGCCCGTCGGAAGAGTGATTGTAAAGGCGCCAGCACCATCAGTCATTCCCGTAGCAATAACTAAACCTGCTTCATTGTGAATCTCAATGGTGACATTTGGCTCTGCCGTACCGGTTACTTGATACCCAGTAGCAGTTGTTCCTGTAACAGTCGTCACAGTTGGCGCTGCCACGGTTGCATCTTCAGGAACCGTCACTTCCGTTGGTTGACTTTCATTGCCGTCACCGTCTTTTCCAACAACAGTTAATGTATCACCAGGATTAGCGGCTCCCGCTGGAATGTCTACAGTAAAGTTTCCCTGATCATCCGTTGTCGTTGTGCCAATAATTGTTCCGTCTGGGTTCCGTACCTCAATGGTAGTATTAGGGTCCGCCGTCCCAGTGATTTCATAACCAGTTGTTGAATCTCCAGTAATGTCACCAATTGTTGGTGTGGTAACATCAGCTGGTGTCATAGCTGTAGTCGGTTGGCTCTCAAGTCCAGTATCATTTTTAGCAACCACATTCACTGCTTGTTTAGCTGTTGCTTTTCCTGAAGCTAACGTCACAGTATATTGGCCAGTCGGTCCAGTTGTTGTGGTGCCTAAAACTGTTCCATCTGTTGCACGAACCTCAATGGTAGTGCCAAGTTCAGCGGTACCTGTCACTTGATAACCTTGTGTTGTATTCCCGGTAACTTTGTCAACACTTGGCGGTGCCACTACTTCATCTGCTGGTGTTTGGAAGGTTGTCGGTGTACTTGGATTGCCAGCAGGATCTTTGGCTAACGCTGTCAATGTTTCATTCGCACTTGCCGTCCCAGCTGGAAGGTTCACGGCAAAGGAACCAGTCCCATCGGCAGTCCCTGTTGCAATCACGTTCCCATCTGCATC
Organism: Enterococcus sp. DIV1337a; assembly: GCF_051712285.1. Classification (NCBI taxonomy): domain Bacteria; kingdom Bacillati; phylum Bacillota; class Bacilli; order Lactobacillales; family Enterococcaceae; genus Enterococcus; species Enterococcus sp. DIV1337a. Next base: position 2,550,833 of record NZ_JBIOOP010000001.1, read on the forward strand.
ACGAATTTCGATGGTAGCATTCGGATCAGCAGTGCCTGTCACTTGATAGCCAGCAACTGAATTACCTGTTACTCCTGTTACAGTTGGTGCTGTAACCGTGGCATCAGCAGGAACAAGTACTTCGGTCGGTTGACTTTCATTTCCCGCGTTATCCTTTCCAATTACTGTTAACGTATCCCCAGGATTTGTCGTTCCCGTTGGTAGCGTTACAGTAAAATCACCATTCGCATCAGAGGTACCTGTACCAATGACTGCCCCAGCTGGATCACGAACTTCGATTGTTGTATTAGGGTCTGCTGTTCCTGTAATTTCATAACCCGAACCAGAGTTGCCTGTGATGTTATCAACTGTTGGTGCAGTGACATCAGCTGGTGTTGTCGCCGTTGCTGGTTGACTTTCCGTGCCACTAGCGTTTTTCGCTACCACGCTCAGCGTTTGATTTGCTGTTGCTTTTCCTGGATCTAAAGTTACTGTATATTTTCCGTCAGTTCCAGTTGTTGCAGTACCAAGAACCGTGCCCGCTGCATCGCGAACCTCAATGGTGGTTCCAACTTCAGCAGTCCCTGTGACTTCATAGCCTTTTGTTGTGCTACCTGTTACAGTCTCAACAATTGGCGTTGCCACGGGTGTATTAGGATCCGCTGGCGTTTGGAACGTTGTTGGCGTACTTTCTGTGCCGCTAGCGTTTTTCGCTACGGCGGTTAACGTTTCATTAGCACCTGCTTCTCCTGCAGGAATAGTGACTGTAAATGCTCCTGTTCCATCGGCGGTCCCTGTGCCTATCACGGTGCCTCCTGCATTTCGAATTTCAACCGTGGCATTGGCGTCAGCAGTTCCTTTAACTTCGTAACCTGCCGTTGAATTACCTGTCACTCCTGTGATTGTTGGTGCGGTTACGGTTGCTTCATCCGCTGGCGTTTGGAACGTTGTTGGCGTACTTTCTGTACCGCTGGCGTTTTTCGCTACGGCGGTTAATGTTTCATTGGCGCCTGCTTCACCTGCGGGAATGGTGACTGTAAATGCCCCTGTCCCATCGGCGGTGCCTGTGCCTATCACGGTGCCTCCTGCATTTCGAATTTCAACCGTGGCGTTGGCGTCAGCAGTTCCTTTGATCTCGTAACCTGCCGTTGAATTGCCTGTTACTCCTGTGATTGTTGGTGCGGTTACGGTTGTCTCATCCGCTGGCGTTTGGAACGTTGTTGGCGTACTTTCTGTGCCGCTGGCGTTTTTCGCTACGGCGGTTAACGTTTCATTCGCTCCTGCTTCACCTGCGGGAATGGTAACTGTAAATGCCCCTGTCCCATCGGCGGTGCCTGTGCCTATCACGGTGCCTCCTGCATTTCGAATTTCAACCGTGGCATTGGCGTCAGCAGTTCCTTTGATCTCGTAACCTGCCGTTGAATTACCTGTCACTCCTGTGATTGTTGGTGCAGTTACTTCACTAGTAGTACCTGCAGCAAAATAAATGTTGGACACACCATCTGCTGTTGCTAATAAATTAACGTCTAAAAGGTCTGTTTGAACGACTGTTCCTACAAAACGAGCATCTAAATTATTGGATAAATTTTGAGGTGTTGAAACGGTAGTTGGTAAAGTAACCGTGGTTGCGCCTAGTAAAGAAGCATCCACTAACTCATTTACGCCTGAACCACCAACCGCTAATAAAGGCAAAGCACCTGAAACAGCCACGTTTACCGTGCCTTTGACAGGAAGCAAGGCTGCATTTATGGCTGCGGCGACAAGATTACTTGGGATACTGGTTCCTTTTGCCTCCAAGGCTTGAACTGCCGCATTCAAATCTTGTAAGATGTTTGAAACATTTTGGGCTAAAACTAACCCTAAACCATCACTAATCGGTGCGCTAATGTATGAGCCGTCAGCTGCTAACGTTTGCGGTGCTGTAAATGAAGCAGCACCTAAGTTTTCAATATTATTGACTAATTCCAATTGACGATTCACTTCCGTCAAATCAATATTAACACCAGTTAAATTCCCTAACGCCCCACTGGTAATTTGAGTAATGACATTGGTTAAATCATTGGCCGCATTCAAAACAGCGGTCAAAAAAGTAACTTTTGAAAGATCAATCGTGACATTGGTATCGATAGCTGCACTGCCTGCTGCAGCTACACTTCCTCTTAACTCAGGAGGAACCACTAACACCGCTTGCTTTTGTCCACTAAACACAGCGGAAGCATCGGCTAAAGCGCCTCCAGAAATCGTGAAATTAACTGGTTGATTTTGGTTTGCGGCTGTCCAACGATTACTCGTTGAAGTACCACTGTCATTATTTGACGTAACATTTGATAATAGTTCGATATCCAAGACCGCTGCTGATGCACTGATTGTGCCAGAGGTTACAGCTATACTTACAGGAATTGCTAATGACGTAAATAATAAACCACTTGATATTGCTAAATTAAGCATCTTGCGTTTTGTCCATTTTTTATGCTGACTTTTCCGATTAAAATCCTCAACAATTTTCTTTTTCATCTGATCGTCCCTCTTTTCTTTAAAATAAACGATAAATACCAAGATCATTAGCTTCCCCTAGTTGTTCATCTCCCCCTTTAGCGATTTAAATGGATTTAACACTTGCAGTTTAGTACATTTCCTCAGCTTTTCAAAATATAATGCTGTGAATTTTTATATAAAAATCTATTTGATAACAAACATTATGCGTATGTTAAAAAACTCACTAAGTCATTAGTGAGTTATTATACAATGAGAGGAAAATGAGGAAGTTTATACGTTTCTCTCTAATCATTAAAGATAAATAAATTATTTTATTATAACTTATCGTTTGATAAATTGTTAATTAAATAACAGAAAATTTTTTTATTTTTTTGAGAAATTCCGCTATTATTTTTCCTGCTTTGCTGACTGTTTTTATCAATTTTGTGGCTATAAGTTATAAAAACTTTACATCAAAAAAATGACTCTAATCTATAACAATTTTTCTATTTTTAAGAATTTATTTTATAGAATTTTTTACATTAAAAAATTTTCATAAAAAAAGGCGACAACCGTTTTCAAACGAATGCCGCCTTTTTGACAAACAAAAACCTGATTCTAAAAGAATCAGGTTTAGGAAAAGCAAATCAAGATTCGCTTCAACTGTTTATCATCGTATTTGTATACTCTGATAAGAATGATTTCGTAATAAAATATACTGTGTTTCGTGGTATTTGTCAATCGCTTTCTTGAATTCTCTTTAGACCTTTCCACAGGCATACAAGGTCAAAATAACTGGCCAAGTCAGCGTTGTAACTATCTTTTTAATTAAGCAGTCAGCCAATTTAATTTCATTAGTTTATCTAAAAATACCACCAAAGTTAAAGCATCTGCACTGCCACCAATACTCCAATTTTTTTCTTTGAATAAGTGATTCAATGTTTCTAAGCAAATGGTTCCTCGTAATGTTTGTGTCCCCCCTAAAGCAAAATATTCTTGGACTAACGGTTGATATACTTCAAAAATTTGGACATTCTGACTTCGTTTAATCAAATTCGTATCCTCAACATAGAGCGATAAATAAAGGAGCGTATCAATGAGTTTTTGTTGTTGTGTGCCTTGATGTTTTCGATAATAAGGTACTCCCTGTTCAAAGACAGCTGGATACCCTTGTTGCGCCTCACCACGGATTCCAGTCAAGCCATACTGAACAAATAATCGTTCACCCCAAGTTAGTTTTTCTAGCTCATTCGTAGCGAGATTTTCAAAATCGGCCAGTAAGTCTTGCGTCATTGTTTGAAGCGTTTGTTGAAACAATTGTAAGGTGCAAGGGGTCTCCCAAATCATTAGACGACCACAGATAGCTAAAAAAATACCTAGAGAAAAAATCGCTCCTTTATGTGTATTGATACCTTCTGTTGCCTCAAACATCGCTCGTTCTGCTTCTAAACCAACTTGTCGAATCGTGCGAAATGTTGCCTCAATCGGCAAATGACGTAGCTCTGTCCCAGCTTGAACGAAGGTTTCAAAATAAGGAGTCAAAACCACACTACTTTCTAAAAAAGTGAAAACATCCATATCTTGATGGGCGCCTGCATCGACTGGATCCACCAAGCCTGGTTTATTTAAACAGGTCACTTCATAGAGTAGTGCCAATTGTGCTTGCTGTGCTAACTTACTCCTTGCTTGCTTTGTCATTGCCTTCTACGTCCCTTCTTCTGTCGTGGCCTTTTCTTGTTTTATATAGTCTAGTACAGCATTAAAAACCGTGTCAACTACGCCGCCATCAAATACATTAGGTATGAATTTTTCTGCTGTGGGTTCTGAAATCATAGCGGCCAAGCTGCGTGCTACTGCCATTTGCAAACCGACATCGACTTTTCTACCTTTCGCTGCCAATAACCCTTTAAAAAGACCTGGAAAAGCTAAAATGTTGTTCACTTGATTCGGATATTTGGAAGAACCTGTTGCTAATAAACGGACACCACTGGCTTGAGCGAGGGCTGGTTCAATTTCTGGTTTAGGATTTGCTAAAGCAAAGATAATCGGATCTGGATTCATTGATTCAATCAGGGCTGGCGTTAGCACATCCGCTTCTGATAAGCCTAAAAAAACATCCTGATTGACGACAGCGGTGGCTAAATCTTTGTTTTCTACTGACGGTTTTATCACTTGTTGAAGCAAAGCATGTTGGTAAGGATTTAATGTCGGGTCTTCTTCTCTTAAAACACCTTGGCGATCTACTAAAGTGAGATGCGTAATCCCCGCTTGAATACATAACTTAGCAGTCGCTACACCAGAAGCACCAACTCCGTTAATCACCACACGTAATTCATTTAAAGGTTTTCCTTTAATTTTAGCTGCGTTAATTAGCCCAGCTAAAACGACGATGGCTGTTCCTTCTTGGTCATCATGATACACAGGAATGTTCAAACGTTGTTGAAGTTTTTCTTCAATTTCAAAACATTTTGGTGCAGAAATATCTTCTAAATGGATTCCTGCAAAACTATTTTGTAAATTTTCAATTGTTTGAACCATCTCGTCAACTGATTTTTGTTCCAGTGCTAAAGGGATAGCATCGACACCGGCTAAATTTTTATAAAGTAAAGCTTTGCCTTCAACAATTGGCAAGCCCGCTTGCGTGCCCATATTGCCAAGTCCCAGCACAGCTGATCCATCTGTAATAACCGCAATTAACTTACCACTAATGGTCCACTCGCGCGCTAATTCATGATTTTGGGCAATCATTAAACTCAATTCTGCGACACCAGGTGTATACATTTTGGCTAAATCATGATGGTTTAATACCGCTTCTGTTGCTTCAAGACTTAGCACACCAATATTTTTTTGATGAATTGCTAGAACTTCTTCTAACACATTGTCACTTCCTTTCACGGGCTGCCTTTTTTCTATTTGATGAAGCAAGGGTTTGAACAACCGTTATCGTCGCTCAAACCCTTGCTTCTTTATGCATCTGCGGAGCACTTGCCCGTTCTATTCTGGCAAGTCAAGTTTGACTGTCACTTTCTGTAACGGTACGTCGTAAAAAGGATCTTCGCGACGGCCTAAAAAGTCTTTTCCTTGTTGTGGGAACATCGCGTATAATAGGACATCCTCTTCAGTTTTTGCATATTGTTGGATTTCATTTTCTAAACTATGCAACTCTGGTTTCAATAAATCAGCTGGTCGACAAGTGATTACTTCTTCATCCCCAATGATTTTTTGTTTAATCTCTTCTGCGATAGGTGCTGGTGATTTGCCGTATTCTCCGCGCACATAATCTTTGATTTCATTCGGTATTAAGGAATATCTTTCCCCAGAAATCACATTCATTAAGGCTTGTGTTCCAACCATTTGTGAAAGCGGCGTAACTAGTGGTGGATACCCTAAATCCGCTCTTACTTTAGGTACTTCAGCTAAAACTTCTTCATATTTGTCTTGTAAACCTTGCTCCGTTAATTGACTTAATAAGTTTGATAACATACCACCAGGCACTTGATAAATCAAGGTTTTCGGTTCTGTATCTTTAACTTTAGGGTTTAAAATGCCTTCACTTCTAAAGCGATCACGAATCGGATTGAAATAGTCAGCAATCTCTGTTACTTTTTCCATATTTAAACCTGTTTCAAAGCCTAAATCTTCTAACGCAATGGCCACAGATTCTGTAGCTGGTTGACTCGTACCGCCAGCGAAAGAAGAAATAGCTGTATCGATGATATCCGCACCTGCTTCAGCAACTTTTAAATAGGTCATCTCAGAAATACCACTAGTCGCATGCGTATGCACCTCTAAAGGTAAATCAATGGCATCTTTCATTTTGCTCACTAATTCAAAACCAGTTTGTGGCGTCAAAACGCCTGCCATGTCCTTAATACAAATGGAATCCGCTCCTGTTTGACTTAATTCTTTGGCTAATTTTACAAAGTAATCGATGGTATGAATTTCACTCGTGGTATAAGAAATCGCTGCTTGACAGTGTCCGCCAGCTTCTTTTGTTGTTTGAATTGCTGTTTGTAAATTACGGACATCATTCAAGGCATCGAAAATACGAATAATATCAATCCCATTTTCAACTGATTTTTCGACAAAGGCCCGCACCACATCATCAGCGTAATGACGATATCCTAGTAAATTTTGTCCTCGTAATAACATTTGAAGTTTGGTATTTTTAACTTCTTTGCGAATTTGGCGAAGACGTTCCCAAGGATCCTCGTTTAAATAGCGGACACAGGAATCAAACGTTGCCCCGCCCCACATTTCTAATGCATGAAATCCTGCCTCATCCATTGTTTTAATAATCGGCAGCATATCTGAGGTTGGCATCCGTGTTGCAATTAAACTTTGTTGTCCATCCCGTAGCACCGTTTCTGTAAAACGAATTTTTTTACTCACTTGGCTGCTCCTTTCGTGTCAAAATTATTTCTGTTATTTTTTCTTGCATTGCTTCAAGACTGTGACGTCGATTTCGTCCACAGACTTTCGCCTCTTCTTGGCAAACAAAACAGCGCCGTGGTGGCAAGCCTAAATCTCCTCGATGAAGGCTTTTTAGTTCCTCATTTCCCCATAAAACATCTAGGTCCACTAAACGACCATAAGGATGTGTTTCTTCAATTTTGACCATTCTTTGTTTTAACTCTTGCGGGGCTAACGAAACCGCCAAATAATATTCAGGCCCTGTTTTTTCATTCCGGTAAAAATTAACAATCGGTACTTGATCCAGCAATTGTTGCTCGACTTCGTCAATTACTTCTAAAAAAACAGCCGTTAAGGTGGGCGAATTTTTTACTTCTCCAGGGATATTCATTGTGGCAGATAAGAGACTAGCTTCTGGTGCTGTTTCTAACAACTCCTTCTGTGTGGCAGCTCTTTGTTCGCGAGCATCTAACATCTCTAAAAGTGTTACTTTTTCCCCATTAAACATTGCGTACCACATCAATTAGACTACCATCTCGGTATTCAATTAACGCAACGACTTTGTCTCCATATTTAATTGGTTCTGGGGTGCCGACAATATTGTAGGCTTTGTCTTTCAACTCTTCTAATGTAAACTGAGGAACGTCTAAAGCTTTAAAACAATCAATTAAGTCTGTTCTTTTTGGATTGATTGCAATGCCGACTTCTGTTACTACGACATCGACACTCGTACCTGGTGTAACGACTGTATTTACTTGCTCAACAATTGTTGGAATCCGTCCACGAACAAGTGGTGCAATCACTAGACTCATTTTACAAGCCATACTTGTATCGGAATGTCCGCCAGAAGCACCACGGATGACACCATCTGAACCAGTAATGACATTTACATTAAAATCTGTGTCTACTTCTAAAGCAGATAAAATAGCTGTGTCTAATTGATTAATAACCGCCCCTTTGCTAAGCGGTGAAGCATACATATTGGCATCAATTTCATAATGATTGGCATTTTCCCCTAAAGAAATAGCTGATGGATGATCAAAGTCTTGGACGTCAATAATTTTTTCTACTAAACCTTCTTCCAAAAGTTCCACCATTGCATTCGTAATTCCCCCTAAAGCGAAACTTGCTTTAATACCATCTTTAATCATTTGTTCTCTCATGAACCGTGTAACTGCAAGTGAAGAGCCACCTGTTCCAGTCTGAAATGAGAAGCCTTCTTTGTAGTAAGGAGAATGTGTAATTATTTTTGCGGCATATTCAGCAATCAGCAATTCTTTAGGATTTTTTGTAAAACGTGTTGCGCCTTTAGCAATTCCATCTGGATCACCAATTGCATCAATTTCTACTACATAATCAACATCTGTTTGCGGAATACTAATAGGAGTATTAGGATATGGCACTAATGTGTCAGTAATGATGACTACTTGATCCGCATACTTTGCATCGACCATCGCATAACCAAGAGAACCACAGGTGGCTTTTCCTTTGGTGCCATTCGCATTTCCATAAGCGTCTGAACTTGGCGCACCTAAGAAGGCCACATCAATATGGATATCGCCTGCTGCTACTGCCCGTGCTCGGCCACCATGTGAACGAATCACCACAGGGTTTTCCATGATACCTGCGGAAATAGCGGCCCCCACTTTATCTCTCAAACCAGAAGAAGTAATGTTGGTGACTACTCCATTTTTAATGTGTTCAATCAAAGGTTCATGAACATTTGCAATTGAACTAGGTGCAATCGAAATATTTTTCAACCCCATTGCGGCAATTTCGGCTAAAACTAAATTCATCACATAGTCTCCTTCACGGAAATGGTGATGGAAAGAGATGGTCATGCCATCTTTCAAACCTGTTTTTTCAATTGCTTCACGAATGCTTCCTAAAAGCTTTGTGTCCCGAGGTTTTACTGGTTTAATTGCTCGGCTCGCTTCTTGATAAGCATCAATGTGTGCTAATTCTCCTTCATAAATGCCGTATTGCTCTGCATAAGATTGAGGAATGTCTTTGCCTACTTTATTTACTACCATGTCTATATTTCCTCCTCGGTAATTAATTTAGCCGCCAATGCTAACGCAATGACCCGTTCTGCTCGTTCAACAATTGGTTTATCAACCATTTTTCCATTTACAGAAATAACGCCTGACCCTTTTGCTTCGGCTTCCCGAATGCCCCAGATTACTTCCTTAGCATTCTGGATTTCTTTTTCTGTTGGCGCATAAATATTATTAACTAATGGGATCTGACGAGGATTAATCACCGATTTTCCATCGAAACCTAACTGTTTAATCAAACGAACTTCAGCTTCAAAGCCTTCCGTATTGTCCACATCTGAATAAACCGTATCAATAGCTGCAATCCCAGCTGCTCGAGCGGCATGTAAAATCATGCTACGAGCAAAGAATAGTTCTTGGCCATCTGGATGGCGCCGTGTTTTCATATTGGTAACATAGTCTTCGGCGCCTAACGCGATGCCAATCAAGCGAGTTGAACTTTTGGCAATCGCGGGCGCATTTAGAACACCTTCGGCCGATTCAATAGCAGCCATCATTTTCGTTGTTCCTACGGGAATGTCATTTTGCTGTTCTACTTCTGTAATGACTGCCTCGACATCAATGATATCTTGGGCTGTTTCTGTTTTTGGTAAACGAATCACATCGACACCAGCTAAGACCATCGCTTCAATATCTTCTGCGCCACCGGCATCTAAAGCATTGATCCGAACAACAATTTCAATATTGCCATAATCGAAAGTTTTCAAAGCAGAATGGACTAAAACACGGGCAGAGTCTTTTTCTTTTAATGAAACCGCATCTTCTAAATCAAACATAATTGAATCTGCCCCATACAAAGGTGCATCTCTTAGCATTGCTGCGTTCGCTCCAGGGACAAACATCATTGTTCTTCTTAAACGTTCCATGAGTCCAACTCCTTCCAATCATACGTTTCTTTTTCAGCGCCTCGATGTAAAACTGTAATCATCCGCGCTTTGATCGTACAATCTAACGCCCCTTTATCAATCGCCTTGACCGCAACGCCTTGGACATCTAAATGTTCCAAAGTTGTCGTAATCACCTGACGAATTTGATTGCCAAATTGTTTTTCGACACTACTTTCTAATTCAATGGTATTTTCTGTTGCTTCAATGGGTTGGACGGTAATCATAATATCACTTGATTCTACTGTCCCTGCAGTAGCATTTTTGATAATCTTCACTTTCTTCACCTCATTAGTTTCTTGTGTTCTACTAAGTATTGATAACTTGTTGCTGGTAAAAACTTCTTGAGTGTCTCTTTGTCGCCTTCAGCCATCGCTTTGCGAACTTTCGTCGCACTAATCAGCTCTCCATCAATCGCTAATCGCGGGACAATGGTTAGCGTTATCGTTTGTCCGAAAACTTGTTGCATTGCTTGATTGTAGACATCGGTCACTTCTGAATAAGGCTCTTCTCCCACATAACGTTGCTGAATTTCAAGTATTGGCGCAATTCTTTCTTTAAATAACGTTGCATCAAGCGTTGCTTGAATTGCAGCTACCTCTAATGGCGCTTTTTCTTTCAAAAAATAGGTAGGAAAAGTCGCCGACGAAACTAAGTAATCTTCTGTAGATAGGACTGTCACATTGGGTAAATGGGCTACCCCTTTTTGCACCATTGCGAAACGTGCTTCTTTTGAAAACAGCGATTTATCTTCAGATAAAACAAACACATAAACGTGCGGACTTTCTTTGGCTGCTTTTTCGACTAAGTACTGATGGCCTTTCGTAAAAGGATTTGCATTCATAACAATGCTACTGGCTGGCCCTGCTTTTTTATGCTGTGTCAGGTAACCAAGATAATCGGCAAAATCTGGTTTGCCTTGCTCCATAAACAGCACCTCTTGGTTCGCAACCACTTTTTGAAAGCCTAGCGACTGAAAAATTTGTTCATTTTTTGGTTTTGTATACAAAAAAGTGTGTAATTGGTTTTCTTCTCTCAGTTTTTCAAGTAGATGAACCACCAATTGAGTTAACAAATTTTCAGATTGATATTTTTTACAAACGGCCACGCACTTAATCGTTTTGCCTGAAAGCGAGCCAGAGGCGATTAATGCTGTGTCATCATATATGCCAACGGTGTAATCAAGTGCTTCTGTCGTTTGCAATTCAGCTTTTTCCATTAATTCGCGCCAAGCTTGATAAGCTTTTTTATCTTTTTGCAACCAGATTCTTTTCATTGTATATACGCTGCTCACAGCAATAACCTCCTTTATTTTTTAATCGGGAATAATTTTGATAGTAATTTAGATGCTAGATAAATGATAAATAAAACAACGAAAACGCCGCCCCAACCAAAACCTAACAGTTCAAAAGCAATTTTTAAATCTTCCATGTTAACAGACATGTATTCGTTCTCCTTTCCGTCCTATGTTAAAAAGGCTAATAGTAAGCCACCAGCAATTACAGAAGCGATTTGTCCTGAAACGTTGGCACCAGCAGCATGCATTAAAATAAAGTTTTGTGGGTCTTCATCCGTAGCCATTTTTTGAATGACCCGACTAGACATTGGGAAAGCGGAAATACCCGCAGCACCAATCATTGGATTGATTTTTTCTTTTCTAAATAAATTCAAGAATTTAGCAAAAAGCACGCCGCCGACTGAGTCCATAATAAAGGCGACTAACCCTAAGCCAATAACCATCAACGTATCGACTTTTAAAAACTCTGCATAGTTCATGCTAACGGAAATAGATAGTCCTAGCAAGATACTAATAATATTCACCAATTCATTTTGAGCTGTAATGGATAAGCGATCCAAAACGCCACATTCTCTTAATAAGTTCCCAAACATTAAGAAACCAACTAATGGTAAGGACACAGGCGCGATTAAACCAGCGACAATCGTAATAACAACTGGGAAAAGAATTTTCGCTGTTTGAGAAACTTCCCCAGCCCGATAAGTCATACGGATACGACGTTCGGCTTTCGTCGTCACTGCTTTAATCGCTACTGGTTGAATAATCGGAACTAACGCCATGTAGGAGTATGCGGCAACCATTATGGCCCCCATGTATTTTGAATGTAAGGTATTTGCTACGAAAATGGACGTTGGACCATCGGCGGCACCAATAATCCCAATCGAAGCAGCATCGTTTAAATCAAAACCTAATAAAACAGCCATAATAACTGTAAAGAAAATCCCAAACTGTGCAGCGGCACCAAACATCAACATAAACGGATTTTGTAATAATGGACCGAAATCAATCATTGCCCCAATCCCAATAAATAATAATAACGGGAATAATTCTGTTTTTATTCCAAAATCAAAAAGAACATTAAACGGACCTGGTTCGCCGCCAGCGCTCAATACGCCAGAATTAGGAAAGTTCACTAAAATCGTTCCTAAACCCATTGGCACTAAAAGTGTTGGTTCATACTCTTTTTTTATTCCTAAATACATTAATAGTCCACCAATCAGCATCATCACAATGCGTCCTGGCTCTTGGCCCATTCCTATAACACCTTGAATCAGTGTCTCCACACAAATCACTTCCTCTTCTTAAATTAATTCTAATTAATTGTTATTAATGGTTCTCCTGGATTCACAATTTGGCCTTGGGTAACATGAATTCCTGTTACCGTACCTGCTTTTCCTGCAACGATTTCGTTTTCCATCTTCATTGCTTCTAAAATTAACAATGGTTGGTTTTCTGACACCGTATCACCAACATTGACTAATACTTTTAACACAGTTCCTGGCATTGGCGCTGGCATTGCATCTGCTCCTGCTGGGGCGGCTGTCTGTGCCGCTGGCGCTGGTGCTGAGGCTTCTTCAACAGCAGGAGCTGGCGTTTCTGTCGTAGCAACTGGGGCTGTTGGTTGGGGCGCAACAGGTGCTGGTTGTGGGACGCCACCGATTTCTTCCATCTCGACTAAATATTCTTTCCCATCAATTGAAATTTTAAATTTGCGTAACATAATGATCCTCCTCAAGGTTTTGTTTTGAAATTCTTTTGACAACTAGCTGAGACTCTTCTGAAAGCTCTGCAGCTATACTTGCTGCAATAATGGCAACTTCTTTTGCTTCTGGATTTCGTTTTGCGATTTTTTTGATGACAAAACGACTTTCCGGAAACTCTCCTGCTGCGATGGCAGTGGCCACAATACTTACCAATTGATATTCTTTTGGCTCAGCAGGAATATATGCTGGTATATCTATCCATCGCTTTTCCAAGTTATCCGCTTCACGTTGGATAACGCTTTCATTAATCTCGGTATCCTGCGTGTGTTGCTCTTTCTTGAATAAGGACTTAAATAGGCCCATATTGTCTCTCCTTTCACTAATTCTTGGTATACGTCCATTATAGAAAAAACAGTTAAAAAACCTAGTGAAAACACCAGCCCAGATTGTTCTTTTATTGTTTATTTTGTGAAAAAAACTCTATAAACATTGATATATAAGCATTTATCAGCCGTTAAGATTCTATTAATATTATATTAAGTTATTAATAAGAAATTGATTGTTGAATTGTTTTTTTGATGTTCTTTTTGTTTTAGGCTCTTTATTCTCTGCGAAAGTTTGTATATTCTCACACTATAGACAAACACAAAAAATATTTTTTGTTGTAAACCAGAATACTGTGAAACATTTCTCATGGCTATTCTTTTTTATTAACACCGGTTGTTAACGCTTACAAGAAAGTTCTAAAAAAGAAAGGAAGAAAAACATGTTACTCACTATTTTAGCTTATGGTATGATTATCATCTTTATGTATGTAATCATGAAAAAGAAATTGTCACCGTTTACATCTTTAGTAATTATTCCTCTTATTTTTACTTTGATTGCAATTGCAACTGGGGTAGCGAGTCCGCCACCTGGCGCTGACGGCGTTGTCCCTGAAGTCAACATTGGGAATTTCGTCTTAGATGGGATCTCAACTACTTCAAAAACTGGTATTATGTTATTATTTGCCATTCTTTACTTCTCTATTATGTTAGATGCTGGTTTGTTTGATCCTATCACTAAAAAAATGATTTACTTTGCTAAAGGCGATCCGATGAAAGTCTTGATGGCTACTGCGGTAGTTGCTGCTGCTGTTTCCTTAAACGGAGACGGAACAACGACGACATTAATTTGCTGTTCTGCATTTATCCCGATCTATAAAAAACTTAATATGAAAATGATGAACTTAGGTGTGCTTGTTATTTTACAGAACACCATTATGAACTTATTACCTTGGGGTGGCCCAACAGCTCGTGCCATGGCCGTACTAGAAGTTGATGCCGACATTCTTTCTTATTTAGCACCTGGTATGATTTTATCTGTATTATATGTTATCTTCTTTGTTGCTTATCGTATGGGGAAAAAAGAACGTGCTCGCTTAGGTGTGACAGCTCTTACGGATAAAGAATTAGAAGAAATGACTATTGTTAACGATCCTGAGTTATTAGAAATTCGTCGTCCAAAGAATTTTGCTTTCAATGGCATTTTAACGATTATCTTAATTGGTTGGTTAGTCCTAAGCTCCTTCGTGGGTCAATTAGGTTTGCCTTCATGGATTGAAATGCCACCGCTATTACTATTCCTAGTCGGTACTTGTATTGCTTTAATGATTAACTATCCAAAATTAAAAGATCAAAGCAGTCGCATCAGTGCGAACGCTGGCGATGCTGTACAGGTGGTTATCTTGGTCTTTGCAGCCGGCGTCTTCATGGGCTTATTCCAAGGTTCTGGTATGGCCAATGCCTTAGCAAATAGCTTTGTCAATATTATTCCAAAACAATTAGCCGGCGCTTGGGGCTTAGTGATTGCGTTCATTTCGGCGCCAGGAACCTTCTTTATTTCAAATGATGGCTTCTATTTTGGTGTGATGCCAGTTCTTGCAGAAGCTGGCCGTTCTTATGGATTTGATAACATGTCTATGGCTTTAGCTTCTTTAATGGGACAAGCATTCCACTTATTAAGTCCATTAGTAGCATTTATCTACTTGTTATTACGTTTAACTGGCTTAGATATGGGGCAATGGCAAAAAGAATCAGCAAAATACGCTTTAGGAATTTTCGTTATCTTTATTGTAACCATTGTTGCGTTAGGGCACATGCCTCTATTTATTCCACAAAATTAAACGTTATCATTGAAACCGTAGGAGTGCCTTTTCTCCTCGGTTTTCTTTTCATTTAGTCTTTTCTTGCGTTATATTTTCTTTTTTAATATTATATTTATTATCTATAAAAATAACCTATAGGGAGGTGCCTCATATGAATCCAACGGTTGAAGCAGTAAAACGGAACTTAGATTTAACCAGCAGTAAACCTCTAAAAATCTGTACCTATGAAGCCTTTAAAAAAACCATTATTTTAGGGGATATTCCTGCGGGTGAACGGATTAACGAAAAAGAATTTTCCGAGCAATTAAACATTAGTCGGACGCCCATTCGCTTTGCTTTGCAAGAATTGGTCAAAGAACAATTGGTGGAACATATACCTATGGTGGGTATCGTGGTCAAAGGGATTAGTATGAAAGATGCTTATGAAATCTATGATATTCGTAAATCTTTGGACACTTTAGCAACCATTAAAGCTATGGAACTCATGACACCAGAAGATTTTGATGAACTGGAAGCCTTACTTCATCAAGGTGAGCAATACAATAAAAACGACCAAGTAGATGACTTACTACAGAACTTTTCAGATTTTAATTCCTTTATTTATACTAAGAGTCAGATGCTACGTTTAAAAAAAATTGTGACTGATCTCCATGCTTACTTAATCTATTTCAGAGATATTGCGATTCGTGCCTCAGAACGTCGCAGTATTGCACTGGAAGAACATTGGTTAATTTTTCGCGGAATGAAAACAAAGAATATTGACCAGATTACACTTTTAACCCATGAACATCTAAATCGTTCGCTTCAATTTATTTTGAAAGAAATGGAACGTCGGCAAATTGAATAAGCCAATAAGGCCCGCAGTTGAACTAGCGACTGCGGGCCTTTTTTTATTTTTTTTGTTCACAACCATTTGGCGTAAAGGTATAACCAATGCCCCAAACGGTCCGAAGGTAACAAGGTTCTTTCGGGTTTTCTTCTAATTTACTTCGTAAACGATTAATAAAAACCATAATCGTATTCGCATCGACATCTCCGGTGCCCCAAACGCTACTGTAAATTTGTTCTTTAGAGAATACTTGCTCGGGATTCTCCAGAAAAAATTGAATTAATTGAACTTCTTTCGAAGACAATGGAATAGGTAAATCCTTTTTAAATAGTTGATAACGACCATAATCAAAACGGAAATCGCCTACTTGTAACTCTTCTTTTTTATAAACATTCAATTGTTTTTTAATCATTCGAGCCCGATTCAACGAAGCAATCACCTGAGCCTTAAAAACATTCAAAGAAAAAGGTTTCGTTATATAACTATCTACGCCCATTTCCAAGGCTGCAATGATATCCTCTTCTTCTTTTTTGCTACTAAAAAAGATAATTGGCACCAGTGGATATTTCTCTCTAATCATTTGGACTAAGTAGTAACCATCACTGTCATGTTCCAAAGTATCATCTAAAATGAACAAATCAAAGGTGACTCTGGACACGATATCTTTTGTTTTTTCAATTGATTCACTTTGGTAAATAAGAATACCTGTTGATTGTAATGCTTTCCAAATCAAGCGACGAACCGTTGCATCATCATCTACAACCAGTATTTTCTCCGTACGCATACCTGTTGCTCCCCCTACGTCTCTTTACAAAACTTTTTCATTTGAACTTACTATTGGAGTAATTACTGATTATCATAACACAAAAAAGAAACGGAAACGGCTAAAAAAATCATTTCACTGTGAAATCAAAGAAACGTTGGCAACTATTCAGTTCCTACTGATAATTGCCAACGTTTCTTTGATTGTTTAAAAATACTTCTTAACTGGTTCAACCACTAAATAACGATAAGGTTCATCCCCTTCAGAATGGGTTTTGATTTGCTCATCTTTGCTTAGCGTGTGATGGATTTGTTTTCTTTCAAAAGCCGGCATTGGTTCCAAGAAGACTGGCCGCCCAGTGCGTTTGGCTTTTTCCGCGGTGCGTTTCGCTAAACGTTCCAAAATTTCATGACGTTTTTCACGATAATTTCCGACATTCACAACAATCGATAGCTTATTGCTTGCAATGCGGTGAATAAAGACTTGCGCTAAATACTGTAACGCATTTAACACTTTTCCGTGTTTTCCAATTAAGATACCTTGTTTTTCTGTTTCTAAATGGAAGATAATATTGCCATTCTCGCGCGCTATGCGAACCATGGCAGGGGCGTTCAGTTCATTTGAAATATTCGTTAAATACATCGCTAATTCAGTAATAGCAGCTTCGTCTTCCAGATTTTCTAAAGAATGTGTTGATTCCTCTGAGAGACTAGGAATTGCTTCGGTTAATTCCTCAACTGCTTCTTCCACTGCTTTTGCTTCATCGGCAACAACAATATCTTCCACTGTTTCTTCGACCGCTTCTGTGACTTGCTCACTAATCGTTGGTTCCATTGAAATTTGGGCAAGTTTTTTTCCTAGACCTAAAAATCCTTTTTTTCCTTCGTCTAACACATCAATTGTAACATCCTCTTTGGTTAAACCAAGTGCTTGTAAGCCTTTCTGCGTTGCTTCTTCGATTGTATTTCCTTCATAAATCGGCATCTGAACGACCTCCTTTATTTTTTCTTCCCTTTTTTCTTAGGACTTTTTGCTCGTTCAAGCGCTCGCTCCCGTGCTTTGGCTTGACGTGCTGCTTCCTCCCGCTCTTTACGGATTTTGAATGGATTGTTTAATAACAATGTTTGCCCTGTTTGGAAGGCATTTGAGACCACCCAGTAAAGAGATAAACTGCTGGCTAATGAAATCCCCATAAAGAAGATCATCGCTGGCATAACGTAATTCATAATTTTCAGTGAGGCATTTGTTTCTAGTTGGCTCATACTTGAAAGATACGTACTAGCAAACGTAAAGACAGCCGCTAAAATCGGTAAAATTAAATACGGATCCGGCTTATCGAGGCTTAACCACATGAACGTTCCCTCTTTTAATTCAGGCACGCGCGAAATGGCTTGATACAAAGCCATCATGATTGGTAGTTGAACCAACAGTGGTAAACAGCCAATGTAAGGATTCACATTATTTTCTGCATACAAACGTTGCTGTTCTTCTCGGAATAAGCGTTGTGTTTCAGGATCTTTTGAAGAATATTTTTGTTGCAAGGCCTTTAATTGCGGTTGCAACTCTTGTGTTTTACGCATACTCTTCGTTTGAAAATGCATCAACGGCAATAAAATAATCCGGATGACTAACGTAAATAGGATAATCCCAATTCCGACACTGCCGCCTAATGATAGGAACTTAATCGCTTGGGCAAAATAATAAACAATGTATCGATCCCAAATTCCTGTACTACTTTCACTTACGGGCGCGGTTCCGCAGGCGGATAAAACAAAGACTAAGGTCATTAACCCAGCCATTAATAATAAGCGCTTATACTTCTTCACTACTCAATTCCCTCTCTTACATCTAATATTTTAGCTAAATTTAACACATGTGTTAAATTAGCTTTCACTTCTTCAGACGATAACTTTTCCAATCCTGGACGTGCAATCACGATAAAATCAATTTCTGGAGAGATACGGTCTTTTAATTGAAATAAACTCGCGCGGATTTTCCGCTTCACAGCATTTCTTGTGACCGCGTTTCCAATTTTCTTCCCAACAGAAATTCCCACTCGAAAATGGGCTTGTTGTGGTTTCTCTAAAACGTACACAACGAAACGACGATTTGCACAAGATTGTTTTTTATTAAACACCTGTTGAAATTCTTTTTCTTTCTTGACACGGTAGGACTTTTTCATCGGCATCCCTTTGTTTCTATATTTTTTTACTTCTTAATAATAATAGCATATTTCCGCTCTTTTTTAGTAGCCTTTTCTATAGAATCCTGCTTTCTTTTATTGAAAATAGAAAAAGAACCCTTAGTTATCTTCACATCTTCCAAAAAATTATGGAGATAACTAAGGGTTCTTAGAAATTGACTGTTTAAAAGACCAGACCATCATTAAGCAGAAATAACTTTTCTACCTTTACGACGACGGCTTGCTAATACGCGACGGCCATTTTTAGTGCTCATACGTTTACGGAATCCGTGAACTTTTTGGCGTTTACGTTTGTTTGGTTGATACGTTCTTTTCATGCAATTACACCTCCTGAAATTGTAACTATCCATCAATATATAGACATACTTTGATAGTATAACGAGTAATAGGGTCTTTTGTCAATAAAATTTAAGAAATATTTCCTGAGAAAGATTCGTTTCAATTATCCACAAATTAAATTTTCCTGTGAGTAGCTTGTGGATAGTTTTCCACATTTTTTTCTGTTCACAGCCATTTTTCCACTAGTTTTACACAAAAAAACAGCCTGTTAAAAAGTTTTGCACAGGTGTTTTTTTGACTGTTGATAAGTTCTTGAAACATGATTGTATCAAGCTTAATTATTCTCAACTTTTTGTGGATAACTTGTTCAGTTACCATTCTCTTCCGCAAGTGTCGACACCCTGTGGAAAACTTTTTTCACCCTTGTGTACTTTTTTTCCACATTGAACAATTGCTTGTGGAAAAAGTTTAAAAAAAATGCTAAAATCGACTATGCTCATTCTTTTAAGTTATCCACATTTTTTAGATAACCAAAATTTAAACATATAGGAGGTCACTGT
>NZ_JBIOOP010000002.1:0-74854 GCF_051712285.1 Enterococcus sp. DIV1337a
AAAGCGGAAGATTTACAAGTTGTCGTTCAAATTCATGATAAAAATATTAATTATCTCATTCAAGATTTAAAAGATTTTGACTTGGTCTATTTTAAAGAAATTAAGTTCTCATTTGAAGATTATATTACTGAGATATTTAAGGAGGGAGTATAAATGTTTTCAAAACCAATATTTAAGCAAAGTATCAAAACCAATTGGAAACTATGGGCAATTATCACAATCGTCGCTTCAGTCATTTTATCTGGTTTCATCATAGGTTATGATGCGGAAGGATATGCATCGATTGCCGCTGCAGCGAAAGGAACCGCTTTTTCCAGTCTTCTCTCATCAATGGACAGTCTCTTAGGAAACTTAGAAAATTTCTATAAACTGATTGGTCTTATTCTTGGAATTGTTTATGTTGTATTTACAGCAAATACTCTTGTAGTGAGCGAGGTAGACTCTGGATCTATGGCTTATACTTTATCAACACCCATAAAACGTTCAAGTGTCATTTTTACCAAATCGCTTTACCTCATCTTATCGGTTATTTTAATGTATGTCATTGTTTCATTAGCCGGTTTAGGTGCCTCTCAATTAAAGTACAACAACGTGACGGGCTATCCGATCACAGAGGATATAGAAAAAGCATCAGAAACATTAGATAAAAGTGAAGGTTATCTATCTGAACATTTATATTTAATTAAAGATAATGAACAAGCTATGCGAGATGCTGCTGCAGCTCGCGATATGGATCTGGACGCCTATTCAATATACTTAGGAGAGGTCATCAAGGATCACTCCTATGAAGAGGCTGCAAAAATTATCACTGATGAACGTCGGGATATCTATGAAGATGATGATGACATGGAAGATGATGATATTGAAATCACAACTGAGGAATTGATCAAAAACCCGGCGATGATATTAGCAAGTAATGACGCATTGAAGGCTGGTGCAAGTGTACAAGGAATTTCTGTTAATGAGTACCGTCAATTTCTAGCAGATGAAATAAATGCACTTAAAGCTGAAAAGAATGAAGAAAATAAAGGAAAATCTCAGCCAACTGTCATGATTACGGAAGCCAATCGCGAACTCTTATTACAGGCTGTTATTGACTCTTCTGCAAAGGCCTTAAATATGAATAGTGCCCAAGTGAAAGATAATTTGACTTTAATTAAAGATCCTACCGCTTTAGAGGCGTCTATGAAAGCAACTGATTTAAATAAAAAACAAATCATTACGATGGCAAACCATGCCATGGTATCATCTGCAAGATCTGTCGATGCTGCTCTGGAATTTGATACAGAAACTTATTTTTGGTTAAGTCTTGGTCTACTCATCTTAATCCTAGCCATAAGCTCTGTTTCATTCTTCGCATCAACTCTATTTAACCGCTCAGGATTAGCTTTAGCTATCGGTGGGGGGATACCATTTGCTTTCTTCCTACTTACTATGGTTCAGCAACTGATGGACGATGCTCCAGTTATACTCGAGTATCTAACGATAACAACTCTATTTGATACAGATGCGATATTAGCTAGTGGCGAGTTTGGTTGGGGATTAGTTGCTTTAGGAACCATTGCTTTCGTTCTATATGCAGCGTCAAATGTTATCTTTACAAAGAAAGATTTACCACTTTAATATTGAAAGAACTATCAGTAAATTCCTTAGCAGCTACCGATAAATGAAGAGAATATAATGTGAGAAAGAGAATGAGACGGGCAAGATGATCTGATAACAGTTAACCTGGCAACTAATAAGTATTGGAGATGGTGCGAAGTAAGATTGATAAAAAATGGATAAAGGATTAGATTTAATACAATGTCTTATCACGATTCTAATGATTTGATGAGAGTGTCAAAACAATGATGAAATCATTTAGTTCTTATAAATTAGACAAGAGAAAATAAATATTCCATATCTACTTTATTGGATCCATAACATGACTAAATTCTGAATACTTTTTAAAGCTTATGATTTGGTAAAACTGAATATAAGTTAATTATATAGACTGAAAATTTTGAATTTTCAGAATATAACAACTTAAAAGTACTGACAAAATTTTTTAAAGGGGCAATATTAATGTTCTGAGATAATCAAATCTTACCGAAAATCTCAAAAGTCCAATGTGACACAATCGGATTCTGTCACATTCGTTAAAATCGCTCCATCCTTAGAGGCTCTAAGAGAAAATCACTTTTCTTTTAGGGCCTTTTTTCTATAGCATGTTTAAATGTGACTTATTATCTGTTATAATCATATTAAGTAACATTTGAGAGGTGGCTAAAAATGAAGAGCGTGGAACCGATTCGCGACAAAAAAAAGATCGATGCCATGAAGGCAATTTTGGCTTCCGGAAAATATGGGCAACGAAATTTGGTGCTTTTTTCGATTGGGATCAATACGGCGTATCGAATCTCTGATTTAAGACAGTTGAAATTAAGTGATGTGTTAGAAATTTCCCGTAGTCGGGTAATTGTCAAAGAACGTCTGGCCATGAAGGAACAAAAAACAGCTAAACACAATTCGGTCTTCATTTCGAACAAATTACGAAAAGTGATTCTTGATTATGTTCAATCCGAATTTCCTGAGCAGCTGCAAGCACAAGACTTCAGCAATTATTTGTTTCCAAGTCGAAAAGGAGCAGATACGCCTTTGACCCGACAAAGCCTTTGGCGGATCATTCATGAAGCAGGAACGGCGGTTGGGTTGAAAGAAATTGGTCCTCATTCGATGCGCAAGACCTTCGGCTATTTTTTGTACAAACAAGGGACCAAAACAGAGATTATTCAGTCGCTGCTCAATCATTCTTCACAACGGGAGACCTTACGCTATATTGGGATCACTCAGGAAGACAAAGATACTGCCGTAAAGAGTTTGGATCTATGACAGAATAATACCCTATATAATAGAAGGAAAAATTCAAGAGGTGAGAAAATGAACGAAGAAAAGCGACCTAACTTTCCGGATAAATACCACTTGTCTCGCAAAGAGTCTGTGTATTTATTGAAGAAAAATATTGTGGAACTGGTGTATAATGCGGGGAAATTTGAAGGATTGAATACAACGCTATTACAAACAGAAGAGATTATCAAGTATAATCGGGCCAATAACGTGGCTGTAGATGATGTCCTGACCGTCGTTAACTTAAAAAGAGGCTTTGAAATGCTTTTAAACGACGTACAAGAGCCCCTAATAGAGACAAGTAAGCGGATTAATCGGATCGTTGCAGCGGAAGATGCCCCTTTCCCTGCCGAAATACGAACTGGTGGTATCGAAGTATCGACCATTCAAGGAAGATATATTTCACCAATGTTATCTGAAGAAGATGTAAGGGATCGATACCAGAAATTAATGGACCAAAGTGTATCAGGAACTGAAAAAGCGTTGCGACTGTTTTTATTTATTTCAAAATATCAAATATTTGGGAATCATAATAAGAGGACTACTCTTATTACTGCAAATAAAATTATGTTTGATCATGGTTCAGGCTTATTATCGATTCCAGAAGTAATGGTTAAAAGGTTTAATGAAGTGCTATCAGAATATTATAATAGTGAAGAAGATATATATACTTTAAAAATATTGGATTTTATGTATTCTAATTGTATTTTTGGAATTAATTTTTAATAAAAATGTTAGTTAGTGATTTCTTTGGCTAGCGTTTTGAAAAATCCAATTGATCTATTAGTCAAATTTCAAATGAAAATAAATTTAATGTTAATTTATTAACCAATCCCAAATTGTATTTGTAATTTATGAATAAACTACTGTGATAGTGGTAAAATATGTAGGAGAAGTATATGAATTTAGAAGAATTAATAAGCCGCGGTGTTGAGTTAAGAAAAGAGAATGAGAAAAATTTAGAAGACAATCCTAAATATATATCATGGATGAAAAATGTAAATGTTTTTTTTCAGAATAGTCTCAGCGATAGCGTGTTAAAAAAAGACTTTAAGAATGCATATTTTTTTAGGAATAGTAATCCTAAGCGTCAATTAGAAGAAGTATTATCAATTTTATGTATAGAGAATTCGAAAGAGCAGAAAGAGGCAAATAACATGAAAAAAATTTTTATCAGTCACAGCTCAAAAGATAGAGATATAGTTTTAAAATTTATTGATTTTTTAAGTAGCGCTTTTGATATTAAGAAGGCAGATGTTTTTTGTACATCCTTAAATGGTAGTATTGAAGTCGGAGATGAGTTTATCGGGAAAATAAAAAAAGAAGTTACAAATTCGTCTGTGGTTATTTTTTTAATCACAAAAAATTTTTTAGAGAGTAAGTTTTCTTTAGCCGAAATGGGGGCTGCTTGGGCGTTGAATCAAAAAATATTTCCGGTTCTATACACTGATACAAATTATAAAGATTTAGGCGATACCCCGCTGGCAAGTTTACAAATGACAAAAATCAATGATGTAAATAGTATGAGTGGTCTAGCATCGTCTATAACTAAATTAGGACTATCTGATCCATCAAATATGCTTGAATTTAAAGATACATGGAAAAAATATTGGGCTATCTGAAGGGGAATCTATATGAAATTAGTTTATTTTGATGAGGGTACTATCACAGACTATTTAACCATACTGAATAATGGAACTCTATTAGAGATTCATGATGAAAAAAATGAATCAAAGAAATCAGCTAGTGTTGCAGGGAATATAGGAATTGCTCCAAGACTTTCAAAACTATTTAGTGGTTTTATTGGTGTCGGTGTAGATATGAATGCTCAATTGGGAAAATCCGCAGATAAATTAATACAAAAATCTATTACTAATGCATTACTATCTGATTTTCTCTCTGAATCTCGTAAGCAATCGAACGGCTTATGTAAATTAGAAAATCATAAAGTATTTCCTGAGAAAAACTCTATTGCTTATTATCAAACTATTTCACCATACCTTGTTATGACAGAAGGAGACGTTGAAATCAGTGATGGTATTCGATTATCAATCTCTAAGATGTACGAGGCTCTTAAATTTAGTAAAGGGTATTATGAAATGTTAGCATTTGATGATGAAGCTCTCAAGGTCTTCAGATTCAACAATAATGCTTTTTCTAATAATTATAACGTAGCGGATTTGGAACAAATGAATTTATCATTTTGGGGATTTAAAGTCGGGACGATGGACAGATCTGATTTAGATTTTCAGCAGTATATGGCTAGAAAAGTTAATGATGAAGTATTGACTTCATTTCACGATGATCGCAGTAAAGAGATTTTAGATGTATATGATATTGTTTTGGCAGGTGTAGTCTAACATGGCTAAAATTAAAATTATTTTTGGACCCAATACATTTTTCCAAAAGCAAATTCCTGAGAACTATATTCCTTTAGAGCATTATATTCGATTTATTGACTCACTTACCGTAAATATTCTTAAAGAGTTTGACTACACTAAAGTTGAAGATTATCTTTCTTCGGAAATCGTCGTGGCTGAAACAAACGCATACTCATCTATTAAGACGGGCGCTGTACAAAATTTTAAAAATATATTGGATCTTTTATTTGATTATTCAGATGGGATCTTTCTGCAAAACCCACCTAAAAATGTTTTGCATATGATAAGATCCAATTATAAGAGAAATATTGATTACGAAGAAATTTTATTTAGGTATAAAAATATTAATGTAAATAATTTGAAAAAGATTAATAGATATTTACGAAATAATATTGTAGGTCAAGATAGTGCACTAGATAGAGTGATGGCTAATATGTATTCGTTAACAAAGAATAAAAAATCAAAACCTATTGTTCTTATGTTGTATGGTGCATCAGGGGTAGGTAAAACTGAAACTGCTAAAATCATATCAAATGTTATGGGAGGAGGATTAGTTAGGAAACAAATGTCTATGTCAAAATCAAATCAATCATTTAGCTATACCTTTGGCAGTAGCCATGATGAACCAAGCCTAGCAAAAGATTTAATTCAAAGAGAAACTAACATAGTACTTTTTGACGAGTTTGACAAAGCACATCCTGAGATCTTAACCGCATTCTATCAACTTTTCGATGAAGGAGTATTTGAAGACTCAAACTATTTAGTTGAAATGCATAACAGTATTATTATATGTACATCAAATTACAGAAATGAAAATGAGATAAGATCGGCACTGGGTGATCCTATTTATTTTCGCTTTGATGATATTATTTTTTATAATGATTTAACTCTAATTAGTAAACAAATATTAATAGAACGAATTTTTGAAAATAGATGGAAATTACTAACTGAAAAAGAAATAAAGTTTTTGGGAAATAAAGAAGACTTGTTGGATAAATATCTTTCTTATGGAAATCAGCTAAAGAACTTTAGACATATTGATAATTTGATAAAACAGGATTTAAACCTTACTTTATTTAAACGAATAATTAGTGACAATTCATAAGAAATATTTGACAAAATAGAGCAAAGATGAGAATATAATAGTGTAGATAACTTGAGTATCTACTTTAGCTGTGATAATCATCGGTGCGCTGGCATGCACTGGAGATTTGAGCTTTAATAGGGTTGTGTGTGTACACCTCAAACCAGCAGTTAAAACACTCATACTTTAACTTTTAGAGATTTCGAAAGAAATCTCTTTTTTGTAAGGAAAAATCAATGGAAAATAATGATATATTGTACCAAGCAGCTAAAATTTTTGAAGAAATTAAATCCTATAAAATTGAGATTACAATAGGAAGAAAAGGCCAGGCAGAAGTATTTACAATTATTTTTGAAGATAGTGATTTTCATCATCTGGCTGGTTTACACAAATTAACTGACATAGTACAAGTCTATAAGCAAAATGCGAGCATAGTTTTTTCAAAAATACTTGAAAGAGAAATATGCTTAAGTGATTTAGAGGCCTCCTCTTTCTATACTTTAATACAAGACAGAATATCAATACTTTTATCGTTAAAAAACCTATTTTTCAATATAAATAGTGTTTTTAAATTTAGAAAGCTAATGATTCCTAATAGTAAAATTCGATGGACATATCTTCTTGAATTTACTTATAATACAACTGATTCCGGATATCTATTTTTGGAAGAATATAGAGCAAAGCCTGCTAATTATGTATGTGTTTCAAATTTCAAGAAAAATGTTGACTATGGATCAGGACAAATCAAGTACACATTACTCCAAGCAAAAGCAATAAATAAAATTTCCGAAGAAGAAGAGGTGTGGTATAAAAACCCTGCTTACAAAGAGTGATTTAGGTTCACTCTTTAATATTTTTAGTTTACATAAGATATATTATTCAAAGTAGATTAAAGGGGCCGAATTATAACATCAAACGCGACACAAAAACATTTATTTGATAACGTTTTGCCAATATTTAAATAACTAACTAAGTAACTAAAATTCATCGATTTAAACACTATGCAAATGCGACATTATATAACTAATCATCAAATAGGTTTTAATTTTCTTAGTTCTTTTTTAAACGTATATTCAGCTTTATTTTCTTGGTAAAATAAAGTTGCTTAATTCCCGTAACTGTTCAGAAGCTTTATTAAGAGTTTCTTGCATATTTTTTTGCACTTCTTCATCTTTCTTTTTTTCTTCTGGATGTAAAACATAATACTCCTCTAGCCTTTGAGGATATTCCAACTCATATTTAACAATTATGTCATGTAGTGGTTCGTATGATAGTTTTCTTCCCTCAGCTTTCGCTTTTAAAAACTCCCTTTGCAATTTTAATGGTACACCATCTGGAAATGGAATTGGTTTTGATTCAATAGGTTTTTTTAATGATTTTTTTATTTTCTTATACAATCTTCTATTTTGATTTGAAGGCGAATTATACACTTCTAAAATCTTCTTTTTTATAAATATAAATACTTTTTTTATTATTTTACCTGTTTGACTAAAAAATAGAATTACAATTAGCGTAACTAAAACAGTTGCAACTAACCAAAGTAACTGTCCTCCTATAGTTGGTTGAATTTCAGTATTAAAGAATTCTCCTATTTTTGATATCAATTTATTCACCTCAATTTATTATATCAAACAATATTTATTACATAAAGTTTTTATAAGAATGGAGGCATACATAAGCGCATCGCATTTTTTTGAATCAACCCGATCCACTGATTCAAAAAAATAGGATTTGCTCTCAAAATATTTTGGTGAGGTGATTGTAAACATTAATGAAAAAATAAAAAGAGATCCTCTTAAAAAAGAACACCTCTATAGTCATGTATCTTATAGTTATCGTTTTTGGCTCTATACTTTCTGATGTTGATAAAAATACCAACATCAGAAAGTATAGAGTCGGTTTTTCTTATTTCAATTATAAGTCATCAACGTTGTATTCGGTATATCCTTCATAATAATAACTAATATCAATACCTTTCATGAAGATTTCTCTATCATTAATTTTATCCGTTAAAGCATTGGAGATTAAATATTTAATCTCCAAATCGTTGACTGGACTTCTTTCCATTGCAGACAAATAATCTTCCTTATCGATTAAGTTCCAGTCTACAACTTGCTGTAATTCTTTTTTCAGGATTAGGTCTAGCCATATTCTGGTTGCTCTACCATTACCTTCACGAAATGGGTGAGCGATGTTCATTTCAACATATTTGGCTACAATTTCATCTAGATTACTTTGTGGCATTTTATCTATATGTTCTAAAGCGACTTCTAGATACATTACTGGTGCAAAGCGAAAATTTCCTTTAGAAATATTTTGATTTCGTACTTTACCTGCAAATTCATAAATATCTTCAAACAAATAATTATGGATATATGATAGACCTTTGAATGTTCCAACTTCTACTCTGTCAATATCTCCAGAGTCATATAATTGTTTTGCCTTTTCTTTACTGACACGTTCCTCAACTCTGTTTAACTCAAGTTGGTTAATAATACCTAATTTGTTTTCTAACAACTGAATTCACCGCCTATTAATTATTAATCCTCTTTTTCAATAACTCTTTCAACTTTCATGCTAAGTTTTTCAATGTATTTTAGCACGAAAGCTACATAACAATCAAAAATCTAAAGATACATACTATCCAGCTTTTCTCCAATAATATATTTTTTCCTAATGGTGAAAATAAACTTAATGCCCTTTTTTAGATTTGGAACATCATCATGATAGATAGTTGATGATATATAATAGATGTTTTTTTATTACATATAAGACATTAATTTAGATATTTTTAACAATGAACGCTTGTAAAATATCTAATTTGCTAGTTTCGATATTACGTGCCGCAGGTTTAATAATTTGAATTTTTCTTTTATCTGAAATTTTTAATAACCCTATTCCTTCAGGAAGCTCTTTAGATGCAAGTAATAAGATATCTTCAGGAACAACTATCCAACTATAATTAGTTTTAGGATTTAAAATTATATTGTTAAGTTTGTTATCCGAAAAAACTATTTCGATGCTATGCGTATTTAATTCTTGTGTATATTTACTAGAAACGTTTTCTAGTAACAAAAAATCTAAAGTAACTTGTCTCATTAATAATGAAGAATAAAAAGAGAAATCAGGAACTAATTTATAAACTGATTTTCCTTTATGATATGAGTTATTAGTACTTTGTAACCACGAACTATCTGACAATGCAAACGAGAAATCAGATACGGTGAATATTTGTTCGTCGCTACTATCAATTTTAGAGTATCTGTTTTTTTTAACTATTCCTCCACCCTCTTTAGCTTGTATCGTTTTAATAGTTGCCCAAGTGTTTAATAAGTCAGATCTCTTAATATCTTTTGCTAAAACTTGCTGCATCAATTCATCTTTTATTTGGCTGTTTCCTTGGCTGATTTTTTCTACTAATTCAAAATTATCTGGACTGACTCCTACATCTTCTATGTTAGGAACACTAACTCCTCTACCTGCTGCTCGTTGCTGGTAGTCAAAGTATATTTCTCCTGCTTTTTTTCTTTTCCATATTAGAGATTCAGTTACTCCTGTTACATATGCTAAATGTTTAATCCACTGTGTGAAAGAACTATACTCATTACGCCATAATTTATTATATTCTACTTCTCTTATTAGCTCGTATAGACGCACCCATGAATGAGTATCCTTAGACAATATTTCTTCGATTTCATGTTCTATTTTTCTTAGGTTCAATTTATCCTCCTTTCTGTCTATTTACTATAATGTGTTATAGTAAATAGACGTTATAAAAAGAAAGAATTCATGAACATTAAATATTATATGTATTCTTTCTTCCTATTATAATTAAAAAATGTATTCAATGATTTGATCTATTTTAGCCATATCCTTTAATGGTAAATATTCTATTTGGCTTAACTTTCTTTCTGCAAAGTCTAAAGATTTTAATTGGGAAATAACGACTTGTCCATGAGTTTCCATTTCATCAGGTAATGTATAACGAGTTGGCATATTTTTAATTGTAGAAGTTATGGGACAAATTACTGCAAACAATGTCTTTCTATTAAACTCATATCTAGAAACTACTAGACCTGGACGTCTTTTCTGTATTTCTTTTTCAGCTGAAGGATCGAAATCTATCCATACAATATCGCCCTTTTTAGGAATATATTTCTTTTCGTCACTCATTAAAATAATTCTCTCCCTCCAGGTTCAATGTCATGCCATTCATCTTTTTCGTAGTACTCCCCTTCTGATCCACCACTAAATGGGTCTTGTAATTTAGGGACTAACGTAATTGTCCCATCATCAGAATACATTACTATATATTCTTGGTCTGCTTTTGGTTTCTGTCCGTTATTAGATGGTAATGTCAATACTACAGAACTTCCTTGTTTTCTAGATTTTGTGGTTAACATAAAATCACCTCTTATATTTTATTATACTAAATAATTAAATGGTTTCAAATGATTGTATACTACATTTAATTAACTTAGTGTAATTTAGTTATTTAATTGATATTAGATATTTTAGAATTAATTTGTTAGGTCCATAAACTTAAAAGTTTTTGACCTCTTTGTTTTTTCGTGCTACACTTGGAATTATCTAGTGTCAAAAACTTATGTTCAGAAAAGGTGAGGAAATTTTGCCCATTTATGGTTATTCACGAGTGAGTACTAGTAATCAAGATTACAAAACCCAGATTCAAAAACTAGAAAAAGCCGGAGCAGAAAAAATATTCAGTGAAAAATATACGGGAACAAAAAAAGAAGGAAGAAAAGAATTAGAAGAACTACTATCTATTGTAAAACCTGGCGATAAAGTTTTAGTTACGAAAATTGATCGGCTAGCTAGAAGTATCGTTGATTTAAATTCGATTATCTCTTCTTTAAACAATTCAGGAGTGACTATCACCTTCTTAGATAATGCCCTAACCTTTGAGCCAAATAAAAGTGATTCTATGCAAACATTAATGATGAACATGTTGGGGAGCTTTGCGCAATTTGAAAGAGATTTAATCGTGACGAGAACGCAAGAAGGAAAACAATGGCATCGAGCAAACAATAAAAACTATCGAGAAGGACGTCCGAAAAGAGTTCTAAATGATAAATATAAACATGCACTAGAGTTAATGGAAACAAATAGCATGCGAGAAGTGGAAAGGAAAACAGGTATTTCTTTATCTACTCTCAAACGAATCAAGAAACAAGCAAAGGAAGAACAGTTACTTAATGAGAAATAATTCAGGAGTAGTTATTATGGAAAATAGAGAGAAGATTATTCAGATGTTGGAAAATCCTTTGATTTCAGGATACGGAATAGAAAAAATGTCAAATGGTCGACTCTATTCTGCAAATTATCAAAGATACAAAAAACGCGTCGAAAAAGAAAATAAGCCAATGGTTATTTTTGATACGATGTCAGTAAAAGTAGAAAAACTATTATTAGAGTTGGCCGAAGAAGTATTGCGAGTGCGTCCTAAAATAAAAAAAGAATTTAGAGAAATGGTTGCAAGATATAGCTTTAGAAATGGAGAGAATTAAGATGGTTGTTCGAAAAAAATATGATCATTGGGGAATAGAAATTACTACGTGGAATAAAACAAATGTAGTTGCTTATGTTGATTGTGATTGTGGCCAATTGGCTAGAAGAGAGTTGGGAAAATATAATCATTTTAAGTGTAGTAATTGTAAAAAAGAATACAAATTAAGTAAGGGTATTTTTGTAGAAATAAGCCAAAAAAAATTTGAAAAAAGAGGAAATATTGATAAAATAGTAATAGGCAACAACTAATTACTCATTAAATAGTGTCAAATAAAGTGCTTAAAGTAATCCCTTAATTTTTAGTTGTTGCCTTCATGATAAATAAATTTGTGGTAGTTATTATTTAAGGTGACTAGTTATGAGAAAAGAGTATGATTATCAGAAAATAGAAGTAGCTAACAGAGCTGAAGGTGTTTTGATTGAGTATATTTCTTGTGATTGTGGCATGTTAGCGGAACGTATTCGTTGGAAACGAACAGAATACAAATGTAAAAGTTGTGGTAAACAGTATAAGCTTGCATTTGGTGGATGTGGATAGGCTACAATTAACTAGACAGAAAAATTAAGGTGTGTAGACTAGAAGAAAACATACCAGGAGGAATTTTTATGTCTAAGAGAACACGAAGAACTTTTTCACAAGAATTCAAGCAACAAATCGTCAATCTTTACTTAGCTGGAAAGCCACGTGTAGAAATCATTCGAGAATATGAACTAACGGCTTCAGCATTTGACAAATGGGTAAAGCAATCTAAAACGAGTGGTTCATTCAAAGAAAAAGATAATCTTACGCCTGAACAAAAAGAATTGTTAGAACTACGTAAAAGAAACCAGCAATTAGAAATGGAAAATGATATTTTAAAGCAAGCAGCGCTGATATTCGGACGAAGAGACAAGTAATCGATGCGAATAAGCATCTTTACCCTATATCAGCGATGTACAGAATATTAGGTCTATCACGTCAGTCCTATTATTATCAATCAAAACCAAAGAAAGACGAATCAGAACTTGAAGAAGTAGTCGCTGAAGAATTTATCCGCAGCCGAAAGGCCTACGGCTCAAGAAAAATAAAAAAAGCCTTATCAAAACAAGGCATTCAGATCAGCCGACGAAAAATTAGTAGAATCATGAAAAATAGAGGATTAAAATCGAGCTATACTGTTGCTTATTTTAAAGTACATCATTCTACTTGCAATGAAGCCAAAACGACAAACGTATTGAATCGTAAATTCTTAAGAGACAACCCATTAGAAGCGATCGTAACAGACTTGACTTATGTACGAGTCGGGAAAAAATGGAATTATGTCTGTTTCATTTTGGATCTGTTCAATCGAGAAATTCTCGGCTATTCTTGTGGAGAACATAAAGATGCCGTTCTAGTAAAAAAAGCATTTAGCCGTATCAAACAACCTCTGACAGAGGTTGAGATTTTTCATACAGATCGTGGAAAAGAGTTTGATAACCAAGCTATTGATGAATTATTAACAACTTTTGACATCAATCGATCATTGAGTCATAAAGGCTGTCCTTTTGATAATGCCGTAGCTGAATCAACTTATAAGTCGTTGAAAGTAGAATTTGTCTATCAATACACATTTGAAACCTTACAACAATTGGATTTGGAGTTATTTGACTATGTCAATTGGTGGAACCACCTTCGGTTGCACGGTACAATCGGAATAGCATACGGAAAGAAGTTCTGCACCTTATAAAATTTGTCAAAAAAACTGTTCCCATTCCACTTTTGATTTTTGTGTACAACAGTGCCTTAGTAATATAATTTCTAAGTGCCTACATCAAGAAGAATATTCTCTTGCTCTAGACTATATAACTACTTTCAAATCACTAAGGAAAATACCTAGGTTTCATATTGGTCTGTCTATAAACTTAGAAATTGTTTACTTAGAACAACTAACCAATTTTCTTCAAACAAGAGATATTACTATCTTTTTAGAAGCTGTCCAAACTGCAAACATGTTTAAAAAACTAGGCTATATTTCCACTTATGAAAATCTTGATAATGAACTAAGATCTATTTCTCAAAGAGAAAACTTTGTTTACCCAGATAAAAATGTTTTTGCTACACAGCCTTATTCTAACGATCTATAAACTAAAAAATCATAAGGACTACGGTTTGAATAAGACTGTAGTCCTTATGATTTTTTAAAATAAACTGTTTAAAATACCTATTCCCCCAATAATATTACCTATAGCTCCTCCTAAATTTGATAAAAGAAAAACAAGCCCTATCTTTATAAGTCTATTACTGTAAATAGTCTTAATTGATAGAAAATCATCTTGAACTGTTAAAAAATCTCTAACAGTAGGTTTTTTAACAGTTGCTTCTGCTAATGCTGAAAAAACACCTACTGACAAAACCGGAGACAGTGCACCTACTGGAGCCATTATTAGAGACGTCAAAATAGTTAAAGGACTAGGCAATGCAAAGCAAGTAAATATCGCTGCTAAACCACCATTCCAGACCCACCATTTTAAAAGCTGATGAAACCCAACTTGCACACCCGAAAAAAAAAGATACGGCTAGTAGTAAAATTATCGTTAACGGAAATATAAGCTCAATTAATTTACTACTCAACTTTTTAGAAGGAATACTTGTTAATTCTGAAATATCATAATTTTTTTCTTCTTTTAATTTTTCTTTAATACCGCTTATGTGCGCTTTACCAACAACAACAACATTCACCTCATATTTTGAGTTTTGTAAATTAGTTACCATGACTTTATCTCTTTCCGTTATCATATCGTTGTATATAGTTGGAATTTTCTTTGAAAGTTGTATAAACACATTATCAAAGCTATCTGACTCTAAAAAATCTTCCAATCTTTCAGTCTCAACATCTTCAAATTCTGAAAAAAAAGTCATTATTAATTTGGGCTTTTGTGTAAAACTTAAATGTCTCCACATTCTTTTGAAAGTCACTTGTATGTCCCTATCAATTAATTGAATATCAGCCCCCACGTCTTCAGCACTCTCTAAGGCTTGAATTAGTTCTCCTGCCTGTATAGTACCTTTTTCCTTAGCTAATTTTCTTTGTAATGCACCGTGGAATGGGAACAGTTTTTTTGACAAATTTTATAAGGTGCAGAACTTCTTTCCGTATGCTATTCCGATTGTACCGTGCAACCGAAGGTGGTTCCACCAATTGACATAGTCAAATAACTCCAAATCCAATTGTTGTAAGGTTTCAAATGTGTATTGATAGACAAATTCTACTTTCAACGACTTATAAGTTGATTCAGCTACGGCATTATCAAAAGGACAGCCTTTATGACTCAATGATCGATTGATGTCAAAAGTTGTTAATAATTCATCAATAGCTTGGTTATCAAACTCTTTTCCACGATCAGTATGAAAAATCTCAACCTCTGTCAGAGGTTGTTTGATACGGCTAAATGCTTTTTTTACTAGAACGGCATCTTTATGTTCTCCACAAGAATAGCCGAGAATTTCTCGATTGAACAGATCCAAAATGAAACAGACATAATTCCATTTTTTCCCGACTCGTACATAAGTCAAGTCTGTTACGATCGCTTCTAATGGGTTGTCTCTTAAGAATTTACGATTCAATACGTTTGTCGTTTTGGCTTCATTGCAAGTAGAATGATGTACTTTAAAATAAGCAACAGTATAGCTCGATTTTAATCCTCTATTTTTCATGATTCTACTAATTTTTCGTCGGCTGATCTGAATGCCTCGTTTTGATAAGGCTTTTTTTATTTTTCTTGAGCCGTAGGCCTTTCGGCTGCGGATAAATTCTTCAGCGACTACTTCTTCAAGTTCTGATTCGTCTTTCTTTGGTTTTGATTGATAATAATAGGACTGACGTGATAGACCTAATATTCTGTACATCGCTGATATAGGGTAAAGATGCTTATTCGCATCGATTACTTGTCTCTTCGTCCGAATATCAGCGCTGCTTGCTTTAAAATATCATTTTCCATTTCTAATTGCTGGTTTCTTTTACGTAGTTCTAACAATTCTTTTTGTTCAGGCGTAAGATTATCTTTTTCTTTGAATGAACCACTCGTTTTAGATTGCTTTACCCATTTGTCAAATGCTGAAGCCGTTAGTTCATATTCTCGAATGATTTCTACACGTGGCTTTCCAGCTAAGTAAAGATTGACGATTTGTTGCTTGAATTCTTGTGAAAAAGTTCTTCGTGTTCTCTTAGACATAAAAATTCCTCCTGGTATGTTTTCTTCTAGTCTACACACCTTAATTTTTCTGTCTAGTTAATTGTAGCCTATCCACCGTAAACAATATTAGAGAACAACACTACTAATTTGTTTTGTTTGATTATCTTAATAATGTCTGTTTTTGCCCATTCTTCAGGACTGGTATATTTTTGGTGTCTCTTTTGATCTAACTCTACACAAACGCAACCTGGCCTAACTTCATCAATAACGTTTTTTACAAGTTTCGCACTTTCTTCTGAAATATGATTTGTCCCTACAAGATAATATGTTTTATCTTGTATAACTAATTTTTCTACTCCATCCATAGCAATCTCCATTCTCTATTGAATTTTCATTTTTTATGTTCATACTTTGCTCTAACCGAATGGATGAAAACATTTTAAAGTTTATTTTTATCAAATAAACTTTAAGTAGGATACAAAATAAAGTATAAGATCTATTAAAACAAATAAATCAATTTACTTAGTTTTCAATCCAATTATGCAAAGTAATTTCAGAATTTTTAGAATTATTCCTATTTTTTATATTTTCTTTTTCTAATACACATTCAACAAATAAATTGTAAAAAGACTTGTAAAATAGACCTTGGGGACTTTTAATTGTAGAATCTGTAGTAATCTTATGTTGAACACGACGCAAACATTTTTCTATTTCTTCTTGATAATCTTCACCTAACAATACCGTATTATACTCTTTCTCTGCTTTATTTTTAGCTCGAATAATTGTTCCAACTTTTTCATGAGCTTCTTGAATTGTATTTGAAAAAAGCGCTATATATTTTAAGCTGGATTTGTTTAAAAATGTTTGTTCTTGAACTTCATGAAACTGATCTAATAAAGTACGTTGTCGCATCTGCTCGTTATTCGTATCTTTTGTGTCTAATGTATCTAAAGAATTATTTATATAGATATTATCTTTTACTTGTGCGATTTCAGCATATCCAGTTTTATCAAGGGTTTCAGACATTTTTTTACGACGTGCGATTTCAGCATATCCGCTATTATCAAGAGTTTCAGCGTTTGTTTCACGGTGTGCGATTTCAGCATATCCAGTTTTATCAAAGGTTTCATCAGTTGTATTTGTTGATAAGTATAAATCTTCTTTTTCTAACTCTGGCTGTAAGAGATAATATTTGTTTGCTATGTTTTTTCCAGCTTTCGCATCGAATCCCCCTCTGAGGACTTCCAATAAGCCATACTTTTCTAATTCGTCTAGGGTAGATTTAACTTTTCCTTGATAGCAATTTAACATCTCCATGAGATCCTTTTGTTGAAAAATCAAATAGATCATTCCGTCTTCGTCAATCCAGTTATTTGTGAGAGCAAGAGAAATTTTGTCTTTAAAAAGCATATAAGCAATTTTAGAACTATCTTTCATGGATTTGTATTTTTTATTTTTCAACAGAAACTGTGGGAATTTCCAAAATAGCTCTGAGTAGCTGTTTTGATAACTATACCCCCGTTCTTTAATCTTCGTCATTATTTTACATACTCCTTTAGTAAATATCCTTTATTCGCATAGTAAGTAAGTTAAAAATATCAAAGACAAAAGAGGTTGGCAAGCAATAATAATAGCTAATTCAATTAGTTACCACATTAAATCCAAAGAAAAACTATTTAGCTACCACCTCAATTTTGAAAAATAAGTATTTAACCACCACCATTAATGTCAAAATAATTTATTTAGTTACTACCTGAATATATAATTCGCTTCTACTATAAAATAAATTATCTACCACTTTTAATAATAAATTAGTTACCACTTTTAATTTATTTATCTACCACTTATTTTTTGTATGAAAATGTATAAATAGTAGTAATAATGATAGTTATCTAATAAATTAGTTACCACTTTTAATTTAATTGCCTACCACTTTAAATGTTAAAACACTATGAATTAATTACCACCTAAAATATAATTAGTTACTACCTTTTTCAACAATATAATTAATTATTTACCACTGTAAATACATAAATAAATTATTTGTTTACCACCTTTAAATAAATTGAATACCACAGTGATTATTGTTGGATTGAAATTAATTACTACCTTAAGTATTTATGGTGGTATTTAAACTAGTTATATTTTTGGTGGTATGTTATAATATTTGTAAAATTGTACTTAGAGAGGAAGTTGCATGTATGGTAGCAAAAAAATATGTAATTGGTAACTTTAAAGGTGGCGTCGGTAAAAGTACTTGTGCTCAAATGTTTGGATTTGAGTCAGCAAAATTCAAGGAATTAAAAACATTAATCATTGATTTAGATATGCAAGGAAATACTTCTGATGTTATGAACTTAACGCATATGAATTTTTCTAAAGATGAGGGCGGGGGGGAAGGCGAATTAATCGAATACACAAATACAATTACTGACGTACTTATTTCAAATGTTGATCCACATGACGCTATTTATAAGATTATTGAAAATCTGTATATATTACCTGCGGATATGTCGTTTGAATTATACGATGATTGGATTAAAGATAGATTTCCTAATTCAATTGATAAGTTTAAATACATGGAAGAAAAATTATCCCCTCTATTTAATGATTTTGATGTCATTTATTTGGATGTACCTCCATCAATTTCTATTTATAGTAAATCTGCTATGTATATAGCTGATTGGGCTATTGTTGTGTTACAAACTCAAGTCAAATCTATGCGTAATGCTATGCAGTATTTGGAATATATGGACTTCTTTACTAATGAATTTGATACAAATTTAAAAGTTGCTGGCGTTGTTCCATTTATGTTAGAAAGCGGTGATTCCGTAGATAAAGAAATGTATCATCAAGCACAGGAAATCTATGGAGAGCACTTAATTAAAAACGTTGTGTTAAAAAATGCACGACTTAAAAGATATGATGGATCAGGTATCACTACTGAATTAACTAAAAAAGGAAAATTAAAGCAATGGGATAAGAAATGCCATGAATTATTTATCAACATTTTGGACGAATTAGAAGAACATGAACATTGGTATGAAGGGTAGGTTTAAAGAATGGCTGAGATTAAAAACTTAGGTATCTTTGGTAGTAGTAATAAAGGACTAGATAAAATAAAGCAGCGATCAAAGGAGAAGTCAAAAGAAACAACTATAAGTAATATTCCTAAGACTCATAGTACCTTCAGAAGCCAGAAAACAAGCTCTGTAGCTCATGAAGTACCTATTCGAAAGAAAAGAAAAGGTGCCCCAATAACAAAATTTGATAAAGTTTACGCTGCAATGCAATCCGTTAAATTATCTGCCCTTACTAATGCTACAGCAAGCATCATGGTTGAAAAGTATGAAACAAATATGAAAAAAGACGAATTATTGCGAAAAGCTTTAAATGAATATATTCGATTAAATCTTTCTCAAGAAGATAAAAATGATTTACTTAATTCTGTTGCCCTTGAATTAGATTTGTTTAGAGAAGCCCATCCTATTATTCCTGATGTAGATATAGACAATAATGTGATACGTTCGTCTGAAGAAATAAAGCAAGAAACTTTTACTGATATAAAGAAACAATGGGGAATCAACGATAAAATAAGAAAATAAAAAAATACCTACCATATTTATTTAAAGTGGTAGGTATTTTTTTATTACTTAATGATTTTTTTTAAGTCTATAAGGAAAAGTATAAGTTTTGAATTTCACACTTTCTTACGTATGTTTAAATATATTTAAGGTGGTAATTAAATACAATAAAAGTGGTAGGTAATAAGAAGTAATATATATTAAATACTGATGTATAAGTAATGAATTTCAATAAAAGGTGGTAGATAAATTCTATTAAAGTAGTAAGTAAATATTGATAGGTAGTAGCTAAATAAAATAAAAACGTTATTTACGTTATAAGTATAGGAAAAAAGTATTAGATAAAGCGATTTAAGGTAGTAACTAAATGTATTAAAAGTGGTAAGTAATACATAATAAATATTGATATATAAGTAATAGAAAGAAACAAAATGTAGAAGTTGAAATGGATAAACAGCTAGGCATTTTTCGCCGACTTGTTATTTATAGATAGGTTTGTACAGATAATCCTAAGGTGTAATAATCTAAAAATAAGAATTGCTGTTACTTGGTTTTGATTGAACAAAAAAATAGAAATATTGTTAACCCGTGTTACACTAAACTTCATCATCAATAATTTTTTTAGTACGTCTGTAACGTTCCAGGTGCAGCAAATAATCGTCTTGCAGTTTTAAAAGGTCTGAATATACCTGATCCATAGTTTTGCTGGCCGACAAAGAAAGAGAATGAATAAATGAAATAGGAAGTGTTTCAATTTTTTTGTTGCGAGTAATCCAAGAAGAGACAGTTCCTTGAGAGAAAGCATGTAATTCACAAAATTCTTCTACAGTAATCCCTAGTTGCTTGATAATGTATGCGTTGATAGGGTGTGGATATACAAAGATTTTTCTAGGCATGGTGGGTAAGCTTCCTTTCTTAGGTTATTAATGCGTTTGCAGTAATATTGTACTAAAAACCATGCAATAAGGGAAGGGCGTACCTGCTTCTTTTTTGTTGATCTTCTTTGGTTCTGTTGCAAAGTTTTAAATAAAGAATAAAATCCCTTACGGTATCTATGATTTAAGCTGGGATTCCCAATAATACCTTGATTTCAGTACAGACCGAAAACCCGAAGAGAGTACCTTCTTTTCGGGTTTTCTTATATAATCCTCGAATGGCTTCCATGCCTTTAATCGTGGTAGAGGCAGTGCGTAAACTTCGATAGAATTTATTGCGTCTCTTTACTGGACGATGGTCTTGTTCAATCAAATTATTCAGGTATTTAATGGTACGATGTTCTGTCCCTTGATAAAAGCCGTATTCTTTTAGTTTCTTAAAGGCACTTGTAATAGAGGGGGCTTTATCTGTGACTACAACCTTCGGTTCATCAAACTGCTTCACTAACCGCTTAAGAAAAGCATAGGCTGCTTGTGTGTCCCGTTTTTTACGTAACCAAATATCCAAGGTTAAACCATCTGCATCGATGGCTCGATACAAATAATGCCATTTTCCTTTAATTTTGATGTACGTTTCATCCATTTTCCATGAATAAAAGGATTTTTTATTTTTCTTTTTCCAAATTTGATAGAGTAGTTTGCCATATTCTTGCACCCAACGATAAATCGTCGTATGAGAAACGTTACTGCCACGATCATATAAGATTTCTTGAACTTCACGATAGCTAAGGTTATAACGAAGATAGTAGCCCACGGCTACAATAATCACATCCTGCTGAAATTGCTTTCCTTTAAAATGATTCACCGTCATTCCTCCTGCTATCTTTTTCTATTATTCTACCTTATTTGATAGTAGATTTAAAACTTTGCAACAGAACCGCATACATTATGTCGCCACATATTTTATGGGAAAAAGGGCAAACTATATCAAACCTATATTGACGGAATGGAAGAGCAATTGACTGCTCTTAGTATTGTGACAAATGCAATTATTTATTGGAATACGCTCTATTTAGAAAGAGTAATTGACCAAATGCGTGTAGAAGGATTTGATTGTTCAGAAGAGAAAATCAATAAATTATCACCACTTCTCGTTGAGCATATTAACTTTGTTTGTAAATACTCTTTTCGATATGATCCTTCCTTGAAAAATGGACATTTGCGTCCTTTAAATACACAATAAAACTAAAATGTTCGTGTTTTAAATCCTAGCGCTATTTTCTGCACGAATGTTCCAGAAGAATATTTCTGAAGAGAAAAAGAAAAAAACAAGAAACGTTGATTTAACAGCATTTCTTGTTTTTTCATGTCTCACTACCGCTATTTTCTGTACGGATGTTCCAGTGACGCCATTTACTAAGTATGTAGTAGGTCATTTAAGTTGAGCATACTTTATTTGTATAAACTTTGAATATGATTAAAGTATTTAGGTTAGTAATTTTTATGTAGCAACAGTTCCTGTTATAAAATAAAAATAGCTAGTTTTTTAGTTAATATATCTTTTTATGTCAGTTAGGAACTGTGATATTTAAATTGAATGTTCATATATTGTTTAGCCATTTTGTGGATAGGTTAAATTTGATAAAAAAGAGTATTGGGTGTACTATTTTAGTGACTGAATTAGTATATAGGAGGAATTGATTATGTGTACAGCAATTACTTATGTATCAAAAGATCATTACTTTGGAAGGAATTTTGATTATGAAATTTCTTATAATGAGGTGGTTACTATTACGCCGAGAAATTATAAGTTTTCATTTCGAGAAGTTGGAAATTTAGATCATCATTTTGCAATAATTGGAATTGCTGCTGGGATTGCTGATTATCCGCTTTATTATGATGCAATAAATGAAAAAGGATTAGGAATGGCTGGATTAAACTTTTCAGGCTATGCAGATTATAAAAAAATTGAAGAAGGAAAAGAAAATGTTTCTCCATTTGAGTTTATTCCTTGGGTATTGGGCCAATGCTCTACTGTAGATGAAGCAAAAAAATTATTGAAGAATCTTAATTTAGTAAATATTAATTTTAGTGATGAACTTCCGTTATCCCCTCTCCATTGGCTGTTGGCTGATAAAGAGCAATCTATTGTGGTTGAAAGCACGAAAGAAGGCTTACGTGTATTTGATAATCCTGTAGGCGTATTAACAAATAACCCAACATTTGATTACCAATTATTTAATTTAAACAATTATCGTGTACTTTCAACTAGAACTCCAAAAAATAATTTTTCAGATCAAATAGAGTTAGATATTTATAGTAGAGGAATGGGTGGTATTGGGTTGCCAGGAGATTTATCATCAGTATCTAGATTTGTAAAAGCAACTTTTACTAAGTTAAATTCTGTATCAAGAAGTTCAGAATATGAAAGTATTAGCCAATTTTTTCATATTTTAAGTTCTGTCGAACAACAAAAAGGATTGTGTGATGTTGGTGATGAAAAATATGAGTATACGATTTATTCTTCATGTTGTAACCTGGAAAAGGGAATTTATTACTATCGTACGTATGACAATAGTCAAATTACTGCTGTGGATATGAATAAGGAAAATTTAGAGAAGGATAGCTTAATTGTTTATCCAATGGTGGAAACACAACAAATTAACTATGCTAATTAATTTGTTGTAATTCTTGTTTTTATAAGTATTTTCGAAATGAGTTTAAATAAACGGGAATAATAGAAGAGTAGATTTAAGTTATTGATAACTACTAGGTAATTGATGATAAATTAAACAAATTAGATGCTTTAAGGAAAGATGACAAAAAAAGTACAGTATTACATGAAAAAGTGGATTTTTGAGAAAAAAAGGGTTTAACAATTAATATCAAAAACAACT
Source organism: Enterococcus sp. DIV1337a (assembly GCF_051712285.1). Taxonomy (NCBI): domain Bacteria; kingdom Bacillati; phylum Bacillota; class Bacilli; order Lactobacillales; family Enterococcaceae; genus Enterococcus; species Enterococcus sp. DIV1337a. Next base: position 23,392 of record NZ_JBIOOP010000002.1, read on the forward strand.
ATTCTTATAAAACGAATAGTTGTTTTTTTGTATTCATATTTTCTATAAAAAAATGAATAGTAAACGCTTGTAATTTTTTAATAAGAAGGATAGCTTGTTATAAGAGTAACTACGATTGTCCGCATAATTTTTTTGAAGTGTAAAAAAAATATAGAGCGCGAATTGTAAAATTAAGTTAGAAAAATAAAAAGGCATTTATGGTACACTCAAATTGTATTTCCGACGAAAGAAAACAAAGGAGTGTAACCATAAATGACCTACAAACATCTTACCATAGACGAACTGACAATGATAGAATCATATTATCTTCAACATAATAAGCCGGTTGAAATCGCTAACCGAATGGGACGTGCTATACAAACTATTTATAGTGTAGTCAATAAGTTCAACCAAGGCAAGACTGCTCTTGATTATTGGCACCAGTATAAAGAAAATAAGAAAAAATGTGGGAGAAAAGTCATTCAATTACCTGCTCATGAAGTAGATTACATTAAAGAGAAAGTCACTCTTGGTTGGACGCCTGACGTCATTATCGGGCGAAAAGAAAGGCCTGTTTCATGCGGTATGAGAACACTTTATCGTTTATTTTCTAAAGGAATATTTGATATTGACACACTACCGATGAAAGGTAAAAGAAAACCCAATGGCCATCAGGAAAAACGGGGAAAACAACAGTATCAGCGCTCAATCCATGATCGACCTGATAATTATCCTGATTTCAATTCTGAGTTTGGTCACCTTGAAGGTGATACGATCGTTGGCATTCATCATAAAAGTGCCGTCATTACTTTAGTTGAAAGGTTATCTAAAGTCATTATCACGATTAAACCCAACGGCCGTAAGGCATTAGATATTGAAACTGCCCTTAATCAATGGTTTTCTCGCTTCCCTAAAAACTTCTTTAAATCTATTACGTTTGACTGTGGAAAAGAATTTTCTAACTGGAAAGCCATTAGTAACCAACATGATATTGATATATATTTTGCGGACCCTGGAACACCTTCTCAACGCCCATTAAACGAGAATTCTAACGGGATTCTGCGTCGTAATGGACTGCCGAAATCAATGGATTTTAGAGAAGTGAATCAGACATTTATTTCCAGTGTCAGCAATCAACGTAATCATATTCCAAGAAAATCATTGAATTACAGAACACCAATCGAAATATTTTTGAGCTATGTACAAGAAGCATTTTATTCTAGCTTAATTTGACAAATCATAGAGTTATAAATGTGATAGGTGTATTAGTATTTATTTAAAAGACTAAAAAATGTGAAGGAGTTTGAATCGAAATGAAAAAAGTATGTGCTATTTTAATGATTTCTGCGTCAGTTTTAGGAATGGTGCCCAGTAATGTACCAATTTTTACAGCAGAAATAAATTATGCGCATGAAAATGAATTACAAATGAATCCGTTTGTTATAGCGTTTGTCGATAAAGTGAAGGGTTCTGTTGCAAAGTTTGAAAATCAAACGCGCCCTCTCTGAACTCCAAATATCTTAGGCTGGTATTCCCATTAATACCTTGATTTCAGTAGACACCGAAAAGCCGAAGAGCGTTCCATTTCTTCGGTTCTTTTTATATATTCCTCGAATGGTCTCCATGCCCTTAATCGTGGAAGAGGCTGTACGGAGACTTTGATAAAATTTATTCCGTCGTTTAATAGGTCGATGGTCTTGTTCTATTAAATTGTTAAGATACTTCACAGTTCGGTGCTCTGTCTTAGTATATAAACCCACACTCTGTAACTTTCTAAAGGCGGAGCCAAGAGAAGGTGCTTTATCGGTCACAATTGCTTTCGGCTCACCAAACTGTTTATGGAGTCGTTTTAAGAAAGCATAGGCTGCTTGCGTATCCCGTTTCTTTCGTAACCAGATATCTAAGGTTAAGCCGTCCGCATCAATTGCACGATAAAGATAATGCCAACGTCCCTTAATTTTGATATAGGTTTCGTCCATTTTCCATGAATAGAAGGATTGTCTATTTTTCTTCTTCCAAAGATAATAGAGGACTTTGCTGTACTCTTGCACCCAACGATAAATCGTAGTATGACAAACATTTATTCCACGATCATATAACAATTCCTGAACTTCACGATAGCTTAGATTGTAACGCAGGTAGTAACCAACAGCGACAATAATGACGTCTTTTTTGAATTGTTTGCCTTTAAAATGATTCATTACTCTGTCCTCTCTGTCTTTTTTCTCAATTTTACACTAAAATAGATTTTTTGGAAACTTTGCAACAGAACCCTTCAAGTTATGGAATTTTTAGAACTTAAGCATTTAAAAAATATGAGCAAGAGTGTTATAGAGCAATTATCATAAAAAAATAAGCAGCCCGAATTTACTAAAGAGTTTCGGATTGCTTATTTTTTATTGCTTGTTCTTTTGATATATTTTTTTTGCAATAGAATTACTAATGGGAAAACAAATTAATGCGATAACCAGACCGATAGCAATTTCGTGAAAAATAATTGTTATTAAGAATAAAACTATACTAGATATGAATAAACTTAAAACATGTATTTTATCTTCTTTCATAGGATCCTCCCGTTAGGGAGCGTCAATAATTTTGTGTAAATGATTCTTCCCTACTGCAGATTGTTTCTAATTCTCAATCAGTTGGCTTAGCATTTGTTCAAGTTCGCCTTCGGCCTGTTGAAAGCCTTTATGACTGCGACCTAGGAATTTTTGGTTGTAAGTATCAAAAGACGAGACTAAGAAACGTTCCATCGACTCTTCGTTTTGGAACTGTTCCTTGCGGTGGCTGTATTTCTTGATTTGCTTATTAAAGGATTCAATCAAGTTCGTAGAATAAATACTCTTGCGTATGACCAAGGGGAAATCATAGAAAGTGAGCAAGTGATCGTTTGAAAGAATCGATTCAACCACTTTTGGATAGCTGGTTTTCCATTTTTCCGCAAAAGCACCACGTGCTTCCAACGCCACCTCTTTAGATGAGGCTTGATACACCATTTTAAAATCATCACAGACTTCCTTACGATCATCGACACGCACTTTGTGACTGATATTACGGGAAACGTGTACACAACAATGTTGAAAACGAGCTTTGGGATAGAACCGACTAATCGCTCCTACCATCCCCTTTAAGCCATCCGTGATGAACAGGAGGACATTTTTCAAACCGCGCTCTTGAAGGTCCAATAAAATTTCCTCCCAAATCGTGATGGATTCAGTCGGTGCAATCGCATAGCTCAATACTTCCTTTGATCCGTCCGGGCGAATGCCAACTGCGATATGAATAGCTTCCTTGGCGACGGTTTTCCGCTTTAACGGAATATACGTTGCGTCCATATAAATAGCAGCATAACGGTCATGAAGCTCCCGCCCTTTAAACGCCGTTACCTCTTCTGTAAATGATTTTGTTATATTGGACATGGTTTGGGGCGTGTAGTGATGCCCATACATTTTCTCAATCAAGTCTGCGATTTCCGACATGGTAATACCTTTTCGGAAGAGGTGAATGACGGTCTCCTCTAACGTGTCATTCGTCCGTCTATAAGCAGGAATAGTCTGTTGCTTGAACTCACCATTGCGGTCGCGCGGAATCTGGAGATGAAGTTCCCCATACTCGATCTTGACCGTACGGTAATAGGAGCCGTTACGAGAATTACCCGTGTTAAAACCAATGCGATCATACTTTTCGTAATCTAGGAAAGCCGTTAACTCCGTTTTGAGAAGCGTATTGACTGCTTTCTCCAAATGGACACGGAATAATTCATTCAAATCGCCTTTGTTCGCTAGAGTCTTTAGAATTTCTGTAGTAAAATCGTTCATAGGGAAGTCCTCTCTTCTGTGAATGTGTTGTGGTAACTCTATTCTACAGAAGGGACTTCCTTTTTTCTATTTACACAAAATATTTTACACTCTCTCCCGTTATTGTCATACAATAGTTGTTTGATTTATATTTTAAATTATCAATAAAAGAAAAGCTAGGAAAAAAGCATTCAAACGAAAACCCAGTTAATACAGATACAGGCGTTGTGATTGTCGCAGTTGAAGATAGTAAACCGATTATTCAATTAGCAGACGGAACAACAAAGAAAGTTGAAGATAAAGAAATTGGAGCAGACGTTCAAAAAAACGGAACAGTAACGGTTAAAGGTTCAGACGGAAGAATGAAAGTTTTACCAAAAACAGGAGAAACAGAAAATATTGCATTGTCTGTCCTAGGTTCATTAATGGTATTAGGATCAGCATTCATTTTTAAAAAGAGAATCTAATTAAGTATTTATAAAAGCATGGTCGCAAGTTTTACACTCTCCTACTTGAAGTTTCCGAATGAAAACTCTATAATGAGAAATGTGAAAATGTTCACTTATTATAAATTAAGTTTGGAGGCTTTTATTTATGAAAATTGCAATTGCAGGGGCCGGCGCGATGGGTTCCCGGTTCGGACTGATGTTGAAACAAGGTGGTAACGATGTTTTGCTAATCGACGGCTGGCAGGAGCATATCAATGCCATCAAAGAAAACGGATTGAAGGCTAATTATAATGGCGAAGAAATTACTGTTAAAGTCCCAATTGTTAATCAGAATGAGGTGCCCACTGGTGAGCAATTTGATTTGATTATCTTATTCACGAAGGCAATGCAGTTGGAAAAAATGCTGCAGGATGTTAAACCATTAATTGCTGATCACACAGAAGTTTTGTGTCTTTTAAACGGTATCGGTCATGAAGACGTAATCGAAAAATTCGTACCGATGGAAAAAATCTTTATCGGCAACACCATGTGGACTGCTGGTCTAGAAGGTCCCGGCAAGGCTAAATTATTTGGCAGCGGGTCTGTTGAATTGCAAAATCTAGGTATTGGCCAAGAAGAATCAGCGAAAAAATTGGCGGAAACTTTGTCCGCGTCTGGTTTAAATGCCAAATATTCCGACAACATTCATTATTCAATTTATCGTAAAGCTTGTGTCAATGGTACGATGAATGGCTTATGCACGATTTTAGACGTCAATATGGCGGGGCTTGGTGCAACCAAACCTGCTCATGACATGGTAGTGACTATTGTTAACGAATTTGCAGCTGTTGCTGCCAAAGAAAACGTCAACTTAGACATTCCCGAAGTAATCGAACATGTAGAAACTTGTTTTGACCCGACTACGATTGGTATGCATTTCCCATCGATGCACCAAGACTTGATAAAAAATAACCGTTTGACCGAGATTGACTACATCAACGGAGCCATTTCTCGTAAAGGTAAAAAATATGGAGTAGTAACTCCTTACTGTGATTTCTTAACGCAACTGGTTCATAGTAAAGAAGAAATTCTAGGAGCGAAATAGTAATCATTAGAAAGAGGATGAGAAAATGGAAGAAAAATTAACTCCAAAAATATTTTTAAATAAAGTATTAGCGGGTACCGCAACGGGGATCATCGTAGGGTTGATTCCTAACGCGGTATTGGCAGCAATTTTGAAATTATTTGGTGAAAATACCTTAGCAGTAACGATCACACAAATGGCAGTTATTTTCCAACTAGCTACTCCACTATTGATTGGCGCTTTGATTGCGGTGCAGTTTGGCTTCAAACCAATGCAAATGTTAGTAGTTGCCGGTGCAGCTTTCGTTGGCTCCGGTGTTGTGAAATTCAATCCTGACACAGCTACTTATATCGGTGCTGGTACCGGAGACATCATCAATACCATGATTACTGCATCAATCGCTGTCGGCATGATCTTGTTGATCGGCGAAAAATTTGGGTCCGTGGCAATTGTTGCAACACCAATCGTTGTTGGTATCGGCGCTGGTCTAATCGGCTATTATTTATATCCTTACGTAACCAAGATTACTGCCGCTATCGGTGACTTAATTAATACCTTTACTACTTTGCAACCAATTTTGATGTCAATCTTGATTGCATGTTCCTTTGCTTTCTTGATTATCTCGCCGATCTCTACAGTTGCCATTGGTATGGCAATTCAATTGAACGGTGTTTCTGCTGGTGCAGCCGCTATGGGTGTTGCCGCAACAACAGTTGTCTTGGTAGTTAACTCTTGGAAAGTCAACAAACCAGGGGTTACTTTGGCCATCGCATTGGGTGCTATGAAAATGATGATGCCAAACTTGTTTAGGAAACCAATTATCTTGGTGCCATGTCTATTCACCGCTATCATCTCAGCAATTCCAGTAGCGTTATTCTCAGTCTCAGGGACTCCTGCTTCTGCTGGTTTCGGTTTGGTAGGGTTGGTAGGTCCGTTGGCTTCATTGGACGCCGGTTTGAGTATTATTCTACTATTAATCAGCTGGTTTGTTGTACCAATCGTAGCTGCTTTCGTAGGTCAAATCTTATTTGAAAAAATCTTGAAATTGTATGATCGTAAAGATGTTTTCGAATTTTTAGGATAGTCAACTAGAAAAAGTGTGAGCCTTGTGCTCACGCTTTTTTGTGCAATTGAAGTTGGTGAATCTCAGCGAAAAGAGAAAGGTACCTTAAATAGTGTGTTTCTGGTCAATAGCACAATGAAATATCTAAATACATTATGAACTGCTTTTCGTTTTATGAAGAGCAGTTTGTGCTATTTGAGAAATTGCTCAATTTAATCATTAAGTAGTTTCATCAATGGTGACTATGCTACTGCAATTCTTGTTGTACCAACCGGGAGCGTCAATAATTTTGTGTAAATAACTCGTCCTTCTGCAAAATAATGGGTTACTCAGTAAACATTGAAGCTAATGTATCCGTCACTTGTTGGAAGCCTTCATGGCTTCTATTTAAGAATTTTTGATTGTATGTATCAAAGATGGATACTAGGAAACGCTCTAGTGATTCTTCATTTTGAAACTGCTCTTTTCTGCGGCTGTATTTCTTGATTTGTTTATTGAAAGATTCGATTAAATTAGTTGAGTAAATGCTTCGGCGGATACCAGGCGGAAACTCATAAAAAGTCAATAAATCTTGATTTTTTATCAGTGACTGCGTCACTTTAGGATAAGTTTTCTGCCACTTCTCAATCATACTCCCTAAAAAGGTATTTGCCTCTTCCTTTGAGCTAGCTTGATAAACAGCCTTAAAATCATCACATATTTCTTTTCGATCTTTGACACGTACTTTATGAGCAATATTACGGGAAACATGAACACAGCAATGTTGGTATTTAGCTTTAGGATAAATCTGGTGAATCGTATCTTTCATGCCTTTTAAGCCATCGGTAATAAACAGTAAGTGGATAGGCTACAATTAACTAGACAGAAAAATTAAGGTGTGTAGACTAGAAGAAAACATACCAGGAGGAATTTTTATGTCTAAGAGAACACGAAGAACTTTTTCACAAGAATTCAAGCAACAAATCGTCAATCTTTACTTAGCTGGAAAGCCACGTGTAGAAATCATTCGAGAATATGAACTAACGGCTTCAGCATTTGACAAATGGGTAAAGCAATCTAAAACGAGTGGTTCATTCAAAGAAAAAGATAATCTTACGCCTGAACAAAAAGAATTGTTAGAACTACGTAAAAGAAACCAGCAATTAGAAATGGAAAATGATATTTTAAAGCAAGCAGCGCTGATATTCGGACGAAGAGACAAGTAATCGATGCGAATAAGCATCTTTACCCTATATCAGCGATGTGCAGAATATTAGGTCTATCACGTCAGTCCTATTATTATCAATCAAAACCAAAGAAAGACGAATCAGAACTTGAAGAAGTAGTCGCTGAAGAATTTATCCGCAGCCGAAAGGCCTACGGCTCAAGAAAAATAAAAAAAGCCTTATCAAAACGAGGCATTCAGATCAGCCGACGAAAAATTAGTAGAATCATGAAAAATAGAGGATTAAAATCGAGCTATACTGTTGCTTATTTTAAAGTACATCATTCTACTTGCAATGAAGCCAAAACGACAAACGTATTGAATCGTAAATTCTTAAGAGACAACCCATTAGAAGCGATCGTAACAGACTTGACTTATGTACGAGTCGGGAAAAAATGGAATTATGTCTGTTTCATTTTGGATCTGTTCAATCGAGAAATTCTCGGCTATTCTTGTGGAGAACATAAAGATGCCGTTCTAGTAAAAAAAGCATTTAGCCGTATCAAACAACCTCTGACAGAGGTTGAGATTTTTCATACTGATCGTGGAAAAGAGTTTGATAACCAAGCTATTGATGAATTATTAACAACTTTTGACATCAATCGATCATTGAGTCATAAAGGCTGTCCTTTTGATAATGCCGTAGCTGAATCAACTTATAAGTCGTTGAAAGTAGAATTTGTCTATCAATACACATTTGAAACCTTACAACAATTGGATTTGGAGTTATTTAACTATGTCAATTGGTGGAACCACCTTCGGTTGCACGGTACACTTGGCTACGAGACACCGGTTGGTTACCGTAACCAGAGATTGGCGCAGCGAATCCTTGATAATGAGCTCGGATGTGCTAACGCTAGCGAGGCAGTCTAACTTTAACTGTTAGCTCCTGCCGAAGATCGTCACATCCGAGGAGGCTCATTGTCAAGGACAATCGGAATAGCATACGGAAAGAAGTTCTGCACCTTATAAAATTTGTCAAAAAAACTGTTCCCATTCCACAAAAAAATAGCTAAAAAACTCACTGCTCTAATCGACAGTGAGTTTTTGTGTAATACATACTAATTTATAATTATCTAATAGGTACTTTTTCAGAATAACTATAGAATTGAGATTTATCTGTAAAATTAGCTTTATATTTACTGTTAATTCCAGCCTTTTTAGATATATCTCCCAATTCAATTAATAACTTTTCATCATTTCCTAAAAAATGAATTTTATTGTCAAATCCAACAATATAGATATAATTTACCAATTTATTTATTAATATTTCTGGATATTTTTCGCTATCTATTTTTTTATAGACTTGCAACAAAACATCTGTAATATCTAATATAGCTTTGGTCTTATCACGCTTCATTAAACTATTATATAGTTCATGAATTATTTTTTTTGTTTCCTCAATATCAATCATTTAAATCCTTCCTCCACTAAAACTACCAAACAAATTATCTCCCCAACGTTTAACTCCTTCTGACCAAGCTTGTCCCCAATTTACCCAACATTTTTGCTTATTACAATACACACCATTTCCGTAATATGTGGCAGCTTCTACATTTGTTCCTAATGCTGTAAAACCAATCCCAATCATGCCACAAATAACTAAACCTTTAACTAATTTCTTTTTCATTAATGTTCACCTCGAAAAATAAAAATTAGAAAACGTCTTCTATATAGAAATTATATAGTTATTGGTATAGTTTTGTAAACGATACAATAAAAGTTTTTTTCTAACATTTTTGTAAGGAGGTATATATAATTAAAAAGAATCTACCTATTTACCTTTTTTACCTCTTCAACTAAAAATGCTTGTAAAAACCGTATGTCCAAATAACAATATTCAATCCTACTAAAAACCAAAAAATTTTAATCATAAATTAGTATGTATTACACAAAAACTCACTGTCGATTAGAGCAGTGAGTTTTTTAGCTATTTTTTTGTGGAATGGGAACAGTTTTTTTGACAAATTTTATAAGGTGCAGAACTTCTTTCCGTATGCTATTCCGATTGTCCTTGACAATGAGCCTCCTCGGATGTGACGATCTTCGGCAGGAGCTAACAGTTAAAGTTAGACTGCCTCGCTAGCGTTAGCACATCCGAGCTCATTATCAAGGATTCGCTGCGCCAATCTCTGGTTACGGTAACCAACCGGTGTCTCGTAGCCAAGTGTACCGTGCAACCGAAGGTGGTTCCACCAATTGACATAGTTAAATAACTCCAAATCCAATTGTTGTAAGGTTTCAAATGTGTATTGATAGACAAATTCTACTTTCAACGACTTATAAGTTGATTCAGCTACGGCATTATCAAAAGGACAGCCTTTATGACTCAATGATCGATTGATGTCAAAAGTTGTTAATAATTCATCAATAGCTTGGTTATCAAACTCTTTTCCACGATCAGTATGAAAAATCTCAACCTCTGTCAGAGGTTGTTTGATACGGCTAAATGCTTTTTACTAGAACGGCATCTTTATGTTCTCCACAAGAATAGCCGAGAATTTCTCGATTGAACAGATCCAAAATGAAACAGACATAATTCCATTTTTTCCCGACTCGTACATAAGTCAAGTCTGTTACGATCGCTTCTAATGGGTTGTCTCTTAAGAATTTACGATTCAATACGTTTGTCGTTTTGGCTTCATTGCAAGTAGAATGATGTACTTTAAAATAAGCAACAGTATAGCTCGATTTTAATCCTCTATTTTTCATGATTCTACTAATTTTTCGTCGGCTGATCTGAATGCCTCGTTTTGATAAGGCTTTTTTTATTTTTCTTGAGCCGTAGGCCTTTCGGCTGCGGATAAATTCTTCAGCGACTACTTCTTCAAGTTCTGATTCGTCTTTCTTTGGTTTTGATTGATAATAATAGGACTGACGTGATAGACCTAATATTCTGCACATCGCTGATATAGGGTAAAGATGCTTATTCGCATCGATTACTTGTCTCTTCGTCCGAATATCAGCGCTGCTTGCTTTAAAATATCATTTTCCATTTCTAATTGCTGGTTTCTTTTACGTAGTTCTAACAATTCTTTTTGTTCAGGCGTAAGATTATCTTTTTCTTTGAATGAACCACTCGTTTTAGATTGCTTTACCCATTTGTCAAATGCTGAAGCCGTTAGTTCATATTCTCGAATGATTTCTACACGTGGCTTTCCAGCTAAGTAAAGATTGACGATTTGTTGCTTGAATTCTTGTGAAAAAGTTCTTCGTGTTCTCTTAGACATAAAAATTCCTCCTGGTATGTTTTCTTCTAGTCTACACACCTTAATTTTTCTGTCTAGTTAATTGTAGCCTATCCAATGATCCAACGAAAAAAGAAATTGTCCTCCTACAACATTTAGGAGAAGTGATGACTTTAAAAGTCTTACTTCATGAAATGACGCATGCCATGCTTCACCCAGATTCGCAAGCGATATTTGGAGATGACGTTTATTCTCGACAAGAATTTGAAGCGGAATCAGTTGCCTATATTGTCTCCCGTCACTTAGGGCTGGATACGTCCTCGTATTCTTTTGGTTATCTTTCTTCTTGGACGAAGCAAGGAGAAAAGTTAGAAGAATTTACGCAATCGTTAGAAACAATCACGAAAGAGGCGCGTACGCTAATTGAAAAAGCTGACCATGCTTTATCCATAGAAAAAGGCATTCAACTTCCCCAAAATAAATTTGAAGAACGTTTATTGAACGCGAAGAAAAAAGAAACTGAAGTGGGAAAGTCCCAAGCTAACGAGCAAAAAAGGCAACAAAATGAACCAAAAATTTCTGCTCAAATAGCAAATTCTACTCGATTTTAAAAACAAATAATAAGAGAAAAGGAGAAAACAAAATGGACCAATTAACGGACGAAAGTAAATTTATTCTGATACAATTTTTCTTGGCAGACCCGCTTAGTGAACAACCAAGAGTCCACCAGAAAAAGAAAGAAAAATCAAAAGGAACGGTGCTAAAAGAACTGGATACGTTGATTCATGATTTTAAAGAAAAAGAATTAGAAATTGATTTATTTCCTTACGAAGAAGCAGCCACTTATTTACGAAAGTTGAAAGGAAATGACGCGTATTTGGTCTTTCTGGATGAGTTATTAGCTCCTTATCAATAAGAAAGAAAAAATAAAGGTCAAAATTGGTAAGTTGAAACGTCAATAAATGTCAAAGTGTAGCGATGGGGATTGGGGGAACCCCAAAAATTTGAACGACTCCTACCAGTATTTTTGGTAGGAGTCATTCAAAATATCGCAACATGCTAGCATGTTGCTCTGCTCGCAAAAAGAAAGCCTACCCTTGGGTGTAACCAATTGTCAAACTAAGGAGACTACTTATTATGTAAAAGAAAGAAGAAATAATTATGGAGAATAAACAAAAGCTAAAACGTCCTATTCAAAGAATAGTTAGACTATCAGAAGAAGAAAATAACTTAATCAAACGAAAAATTGAAGAAAGTTTCTTTCCGAACTTTCAAAATTTTGCATTGCACCTTTTGATTCAAGGAGAGATTCGCCACGTTGACTATTCCGAACTCAACAGACTAACTACCGAAATTCATAAAATTGGCATTAATATTAATCAAATGGCTCGTCTGGCCAATCAGTTTCACGAAATTTCGTCTGAAGATATTAAAGATTTGACCGATAAAGTTCATAGTTTAAATGCGCTGGTTCAGAGCGAATTAAACAAATTAATAAAGAGAAAGGAACAATCGTAAATGGTGTATACAAAACATTTTGTTATTCATACATTTGATAAATTAAACAATGCCTGCTCGTATATTGAGAATGCAGAAAAAACTGAAGTCACGAATGATAATCCGTCTGAACACTTGGAACATTTATTTCAATATATTGTAAATGACGATAAGACGTACATGAAAAAATTAGTTTCTGGGCATGGCATTGTGGATCCAACAAATCCTTATGAAGAATTTAAATTAACAAAATTACAAGCAGCAATTCAACGAAAAATCGGGTACACATTCGATCCAAAATCAGAACGATTGCTTCCACCAACGTTAACAGAATTAGAAAAAGGCAACGCCGTTTTAGCACACCATTTAATCCAATCATTTTCTCCAGAAGATGATTTAACGCCAGAAAAAACACATGAAATAGGATACAACACGGTGATGGAATTGACGGGTGGAGAGTATGAATTTGTGATCGCAACACATGTCGACAAGGAACATTTACACAATCATATTATTTTTAGTTCAACCAACTTAAAAACAGGTAAAGCCTTTCGTTGGCAAAAAGGAACCAAAAGAGTCTTCGAACAAATTTCGGATAAGATTGCAGCGAAGGAAGGTGCAAAAATAATCGAAAAATCACCAAAAAATTCGCATAAAAAATATACCATGTGGGAAACTGAATCGTTATACAAGGAAAAAATAAAATCTCGTTTAGACTTTTTATTAGAACAAAGTTCTTCAATTAATGATTTCTTAGAAAAAGCAGAAGCTTTGAATTTATCGGTAGACTTTTCTAAAAAGTGGACGACCTATCGATTACTTGACGAACCACAAATAAAAAATACTCGTAGTCGAAGCTTGTCAAAAAATGACCCCACTAGATATAATTATGAAAAGATTGTTGAACGATTGAAAGAAAATAAAAGTGTTTTAACTTTGAAAGAGGTTGTTGAAAAATATGTAGAAAAAAGTGAGAAGTCTAAAAATGAATTTGACTATCAATTAACTATTGATGAGTGGCAGATTTCTCATAAAACAACAAGAGGGTATTATGTAAATGTTGATTTTGGCTTTGGAGAGAGAGGAAAAGTCTTTATTGGGGCGTACAAAGTAGATCCACTTGAAAATGGTCAGTATAATATTTATGTAAAACGTAAAGATTTTTTTTATCTGATGAATGAAAAAAATGCAGACCGGAATCGGTATATGACTGGTGAAACTTTGATTAAACAATTACGCTTGTATAATGGCCAAACACCACTGAAAAAGGAACCTGTGATGCGAACCATCGATGAATTAGTCAACGCTATTAATTTTTTAGCAGCTAATGAAATTGAGGACACAAGACAACTAGAATTATTAGAAGAGAAATTAGAAGCTGCTTTTCTTGAAGCAGAAGAAACTTTAGAAACTCTTGACGAGAAGATGTTGGAGTTGCACCAGTTAAGCAACCTCTTATTAGAAAACGAACTGAATGGAGAACTAGAGTTGATTCAGCAAAAATTGAAAACATTGTTACCAGACGCAACACTTGCGGAATTTTCTTATGAAGATGTTCGAGGGGAAATAGAAGCAATTAAAACCAGTCAATCTCTGTTAGAGAATAAATTGGAACGAACGCGAAATGAAATCAATCAACTTCATGAAATTCAAGCTGTACAAAAAAAAGAAACCGCAAACCAAAATAATGTCAAACCCAAATTATAAAAACAACTGTTAAGGAATGAAAGGAGAGTTTTATGCTTATTTTGAAACGAGGATTGTCTGTAGTGTTATTTTTACCCTGTTTTATTCTACGTCTTCTTTTCCGTTACATTGGGCTGTTAACGATTCTTACTAGTGGTTTTACTACCACTTTAATACTAATCGTTGCTCGAATTTTAGCTTTTATTTTTTTAATTTACCCGATTGTGATTTTAACAACTGAAGAACTTAGAATGGAATGGTCAAGTTGGATTGCTTGGCTTTTATTTGGATTGATCGTTCTATTTTTCCATTATCTAGCTGCGTGGAACGAAGATATAGGCAGTTGGTTTCTGGATTTTTCTAATTTGTTGAGCAGGGTGCCAAGTAAACTTTGGGATGAATAGCTTATCTTACGTTTAAGAAGTATTGAATAAAAAATGTACTATTTTTTATGTTATAATAGAGGCGATAGTAAAGTTTAATGACGGTGGCTATCCAATCCGAAAGTGAGGTGGTGCGTATGTGCGTACTTCCAAAATCCAAAGAAAGGGGAAGCCTTTTGTCTGCATTGGAAACAATTCAGCTGATATTAAGCTTTGGTATGTTTACCATCGCATTGATTAAGTTGATTGTGGATTTGCTTAAAAATGACAAAAAGAAATAACCGTCTACTTTAGCAGGCTGACGATTATTTCTAAAATCTGTTAAAACTTGCCACCGTCTTTAGCGGTGCTATCATGAGGGCGTATGACTAGTACGTCCTCTTTACATGTTTATTATAACACATTCTCTACAAGAAGAAAGGCGGAAGCCTTTCTTTTTTTTCAGCGCGCCTTAACGGCGGTGGCGGTGGGAGTTTGGCGCGCTGAAAAAAACGCTCTTTTCTTGATTTCTAATCAAGAAGATACTCGCTAAAAGCGAGTATCAGGTTTGTCTTATATTATGATGATAAGGCGTGCTGTAAATTCTCTTGCCATTGTCTGACTGCTTGTTTTATCTTTTCTGGTATTTCCTGACGGTTACATTTTCCTTGTATTTGTATAACCTGTTGATTTCGACATTCTAATGTGAAGTAAGGCATATCTGGTTTTTCTTTTCTTCGGATGAAAACAATCGTTGTTTTTTCTTGTGTATGCCGTTCGATATAATGTTGACTGCCCACACAATGGTGTAGAATACTTCCTTCTTGAATGATTTCTTGTAATGAATGTGGTGTGAGAAAAAGTAAGTCGTCAATTTCAGCTTCTAATGCTTTAATTTGGTTTTTCCGTTCTTGATACTGCTTTTCTTCAAACTCACTTTTCAAAAGGTTTAGCGTGTTCATAGCGTTATCGTGAGCTACTTGTAAGTTTTCAGGATACAATACACTATCGTTATTAAGTGGGGTGTTCAACTCTTCTAACATGTGTAAATAGTCCATATAATAGTCAAAACGCTCCCCTTTTCGTATAAACCATTTTTGAAACTTGGTTAAGTTCACTTCTTTCGGTAATTGCTTGATTTGCGAATAATGCACGTACTTTTCTATTTCGTTTATCATAGGCGCATTTCGCTCTTTTAACGTTTTTTCTAACATGAATTCATGAAAGGTTGGATTTCTTGTTTTTAATTTTTGTTTATTCGCTTTTAGCCATTTCTTAGTAATCACTCTCATATCTGCTTTATGAAAATACAGTCCAAAAACGTTGCGATAGTCGTCAAAAATGATTTCATTCGCAAGAGTTGTTGCTCCTATCTTTTGTAAAAACTCAATTTCGTTTCGGTATTTATAAATATGTGCCAGTTCATGGCGCTCTATTTCAGGTAACTGTAAGTATTTTAATTCCGATACAGTGGTTAGTTTTTCTTGCCAGTTATTTGGATAAAATACCGTATTTGTATAAGCACTACTCATAAAACCATAATTTGACAACAAGCCCTCATACCAGTCGCCATGGTTGTAATGGGCTTTGAGGTGGGTATCGTTTGAAAAACGCTCAAAGTTTGACTGTTCATAAATAAGCGTTTCTTTACCGTCCTTTATCGTGTGCCAATAGCTATACGTTTGAATTTCTATTCGTTTTTTACTGATAAGGATAATACCGAATGAATAAAATTTTGTAGGATAAGAGAGCCTTGAGGCCTTTGTTAATCGCTTTTTGATAATCGGACAATTCTTG
Organism: Enterococcus sp. DIV1337a; assembly: GCF_051712285.1. NCBI lineage: Bacteria > Bacillati > Bacillota > Bacilli > Lactobacillales > Enterococcaceae > Enterococcus > Enterococcus sp. DIV1337a. The sequence continues at coordinate 39,480 of NZ_JBIOOP010000002.1, forward strand.
CGAGAACTCGCAAGAATTGTCTCCTTTTTGTTTTTCCATTCATACGTGGGTATTTGTGATGTACACCAATCAAAAAATGCTTTGGGTGGGGTTAGTGGTTTTTGTATTTCCCGATTCATATTCATTATAACTCGAACAATTTAATTTGTTCGTCCACCTCTTTTCTTTGAGGTTTAGGCTCTTCTTTTTTTGTCGGTTGCTTTTTGGCAGTCGTCATTACCTTTCCCATGGCTTTTATTTCGGGTAGTTTATCAAGCATGAAATATTCCTTTATCCAATTAAATGCTACCTCGTCTGGCACCATAGCACTTGTTTGGTTTTCTGCTTGTTCTTTGGCTTTTCCCATGCAGTAAGTGACAGCGCCTTTTATGGTTCTATCTTCCTTTAGAATACCTTGAAAAAGGGATTCATCATTTTGGTTGCATAGCCAATTATGGATATATTCGACTGTGTCGTCATGCTCGGTTTCTAGTTCTTTTAGCATTTTTTCAAGTGCTTGTTCTTGTGCAGTCAATGTACTTGTTAGGAAAAAGTGTTCATAAGAAAGTTTGTCACTAATTACTAGCCACTTGTATTTATTCCCTTGGTCTATTGTTTCGTCAATTGTTAGATAAAGGGAAGAATAGTTGCCGTCTGGGTCTTTAATCGCAATGGTGGCTTGTTCTGGTAGCTTTTCAAGATAAGAAAGCAACGTCACGACTGGATAAAGAGCTACTTCATAATTAGGATAGAAACATAAAAACTGGAAGGTTTTTCCGTTTCTTTCAATACTTTCTTTTCTGAAAGCTACACTGATATAACCTTGTGTATCGTCAAAAATAGTGGTTGCTAGATTTTGATTGTATTGTTTAAGTGCGTGTATCAATTCTTTTACGGTTTGTATATTTTGAAAGTCCATAACGTTCCCTCGTTTCTTTTGTTAGCCCAACCTCTTATGAATAAGAGGTTGGGGAAAATTCACTTGTCAAAGGTCTTGAGTTACGTTATACTTGAATTACAAATTTATTCAGGTATAACTACCAATTCTTTAGAAATCTTTTGTTCGCCGCAAAAGGTTTCTTTTTTTGTCTTTTTTTCGTGGAAATACTTTGATAATGGTTCAAAATCTTTCATATCTCCATTGCAATTCATGGTGCTTACTAGCCACTCTCCAGACTGACGTTGTGCATATAAATAGCCGTTGTTATCAGAGCCACGATAAGGTGTAAAGGTTACTTTCCCTTCAACGAGTTCCGTCCAACCATCAATTCGGTCAAGGTCAGTTAGCGTGAAGTATTGTTGTTCTCTTATTTCTTCTAATGATTGTGCAAGATACATTTCTGTTTCTGGTCGAACATATAGACAAAACTCGTGCCAACCACAACAAGTTAGTTCCCGACAGCCGACATTGTCGTATTCGTAAAGTACGTTTTCTTTCACTCCTAAACAGGACAGGCCTTTTTTCTGATTGATAACTTTTTGAATTTTTTCAGGGTCTTGGTAATGTTCATATAAAACAGCGCCTACGCCCTCTATATAACCGTCCCAGTGACAATATATGCCTTGATACGTTCCGTCTGCTTGTTCTTTAAAAATTGCTGTTCGTGTTCCCATAAAAGCTCTCCTCTTTCGTTGTTTTAAATGATAAACTCTGTTGCTTCGTGATTTTCTTCTGTCAAGATAATTTCTTGGTCGTAATACATGTTAGAAACCAATTCATGTGCCTGTTCTTCGCTTTCAGCAAATACAGAAACAGCTACCTCTAAGGTTTCAACAATTGTCACACAATATTTTTTCTTTTTTTCTGACATATTTATATGTCCTTCCATTCAATGTGATTTAAAAAGAATGCTAACTGATTCAAACGATTATTGGCATTTTTCAGACAACCATAGTTTAGTAACAATGTAGGCGTATCATTTTCAAGAATGGCTTTATTTAACTTCTGATATTCTTTACGTGCCTGCTCTAGCTGATTTTTTAGCTGTGGGTCGTTCATTTTTACTACTTCCTTTCTGGTTTTGATTTTTGTTTTCGAGCAACCATTTTTGTCTGGCGTGAGGGAGGGAAGCTGTTCGCTTCTTTGGCTCATGCTAGGACGTGGGACACTATCCTCCTTTCGTTTTTAGAGTTGATTGTTCATTTTCGCCAGTATGTTTCGGTCGGTTGCTGTGCCGAGAAAGAATCATAGACACCAAGAAAAGACAAGGGCGAACGGAGTGAGTTCATATACCCTTGTCTTTTCGACTGGCTATGATACTGTAACAAATAGCGACTGACCGGGACAGACGACAATGAGCGGTCATAAAACGATTGAGAGGACACACGTCCGTAAAAGCATGAGCCAAAGAGGCGAAATTTTAATGCACTTAAAAGAACTAGACGCAAAGCGGCTAGTTCTTTCTTTTCTTTTGCCTTGCTTTAGCAAGGCATTTCTTTCGAGCGGTGGTGGCGGTTGGAGCGAGATAGAAATAAACACTAAACAAAGTAATTAGGTATGAAAAAATGGAAAGACGATTTTTCAGTGAATAGTCATAAAATAAACTAAGGATTTTATATAAAAAAATAAACGAGAATAAAAGAAGGGAGTTCTCTTTTATCTTCGTTTATTTTTTGCGTATTCCTTTAAATCGTCTACGTGATACAAGCGTACAGTAGGTCGTTCACCGTTTACATGTTTAATTTCAAAGTAAGGCTTAATTGCATTCAATTTTACGGATTGTGTGAAGGCATTTAATGATTGGCCTGTAATTTTTGCAGCACCTTGTTTATCTACCACATTGTTTTCTAAATAAGTTAAAACTTCTTCACGAGAAAGATCTTTCATTGAATTACCCTCCTATATATACTATACAAAATATAGTATATAAAAAACCAAAATTTGTCAATATTCCTCATTGTTATACCATATTATTTCTAATTGATTCTATAAGCACTTTACTTAGCAATACATAAAAATTATGGTACAATTCAATTGTAGTTTTAAAGGATATTATGGTCACTAAGTTACACATATAAATTTTTATGGAGGTGTTGTATTATGGCAAATTTCTACGGAAATGATCCTTTTTTCAACAATGATATGGATGATGTTTTCAATCAATTATTTCGGCGTATGGATAATCAAAATTCGGAGCGTGCACGGTATTTAGTTAATGGACAATCGTTGACACCGGATGAGTTTGCTCAATACCGAGCAACTGGTAAGCTACCCCAAAATAATAAAACAATAGAAGTATCTAAAGATGGTGAACAGGCTGTTAAAAAAGGAGGGATTTTAGAAAAGTTAGGGACTAATTTGACGGAACAGGCTCGTGATGGATTACTAGATCCAGTGATTGGACGTGAGAAAGAGATTCAAGATACTGCAGAAATTTTGAGTCGTAGAACGAAAAATAATGCAATCTTAGTTGGTGATGCCGGTGTAGGTAAAACTGCAGTCGTCGAAGGTCTGGCACAAGCAATTGTGGCTGGTAAAGTTCCAGAAACGATTCAAGATAAAGAAATCTATTCGATTGATTTATCGTCTTTGGAAGCGGGAACTCAATATCGCGGTTCTTTTGAAGAAAATATTAAACAGCTGGTAGAGGAAGTTAAAGCAGCTGGTAATATTATTCTATTCTTCGATGAAATTCATCAGATTCTCGGCACGGGTGCCACTGGTGGTGAAGATGGTGGCAAAGGATTGGCTGATATCATTAAACCTGCTTTGTCACGTGGCGAGCTGAGTGTAATCGGGGCTACGACTCAAGATGAATATCGCAATACTATTTTGAAAAATGCGGCTTTGGCACGGCGATTCAATGATGTTGTGATTAATGAACCGACGGCCGCTGACACTTTACGTATATTACAAGGTGTTAAAAAGCTGTACGAAAAACATCATCATGTTGTATTACCAGATGATGTTTTGAAGGCGGCTGTGGATTATTCAATCCAATATATACCACAACGCACTTTGCCAGATAAAGCTATCGATTTGATCGACATGACTGCGGCTCATTTAGCGGCTAAAAATTCGCAAACTGATGTTGAGACATTGGATCAACGCCTTAAAAAATTAGAGGCAGCTAAGGAGGCCGCCATTAAAGCGGAGGACTTTACAAAAGCCGCTGATATCAAGAAGTCGATCGAGGAAACCAAGCAAAAAATTAAAGAAACGGATCAAAAAGAAAAAATCACTGCCACGATTGATGATGTGGCACAATCGGTTGAACGTTTAACTGGTATACCAGTTTCTGATATGGGCGCTAATGATATTGAGCGCTTGAAAAATCTTGATAAGCGTCTGAAAAGTAAGGTAATCGGTCAAGATGAAGCGGTTGAAATGGTAGCAAAAGCAATTCGGCGTAACCGTGCGGGCTTTTCAGAGGGTGATCAGCCGATTGGAAGTTTTCTGTTTGTGGGCCCAACTGGCGTAGGAAAGACTGAATTAGCTAAGCAATTAGCCTTAGATATGTTTGGAAATGAAAATGCGATTATTCGGCTAGATATGAGTGAATATGCTGATCGTACAGCTGTGTCGAAATTAATTGGTACCTCGGCTGGATACGTAGGCTATGAAGATAATGCTAATACTCTAACTGAACGGGTTCGGCGTAATCCATATTCCATTGTATTATTAGATGAAATTGAAAAGGCTGATCCACAAGTATTAACGTTACTGTTACAAGTGATGGATGATGGGCGCTTAACGGATGGACAAGGCAATGTCATTAATTTCAAAAATACGATTATTATTGCTACTTCTAATGCTGGCTTTGGTAATGAAGCATTAAGTGGTGACAAGCAACGAGATCAGTCATTAATGGATAAGTTAGCACCATTTTTCCGCCCAGAATTTCTGAACCGTTTTAATGGAATCGTGGAATTTTCACATCTGACTAAGCAAGACTTAAGTCAAATTGTCGATTTGATGTTGGCGGATGTACAAAAAACTTTAGCCAAAAAATCCATCAAACTTGAGGTAACTAAAGCGGCTAAAGATTGGCTGATGGAACAAGGCTATGATGAAGCAATGGGTGCGCGGCCATTACGGCGAGTAATTGAACAACAAATTCGTGATAAGGTAACGGATTTCTACCTTGACCACTTAGATGTCAAAAATTTGAAGGCTGATTTAGTGGATGATGAGATTGTGATATCGGCAGCTTAGCTTAAATCAGTGTTCATAAATAACTTTATATAAGAGGAGATTTATTGGGAAGGAGATTGCTTGATAGATCTCCTTTTTTCGTTGATTTTTACCATTTGATATTAATCTATTGAGTAATATGGGTAGCGTCAAGAATCTTGTGTAAATGAAATGCCTCCGTACATATAATATGATGCTATTTTTGTATTTACTTTTACTGTTTTTCTTAGGATTAGGGGGAGTAGGTACTGCTATTTTGGATGACTATAAGTGGTCGTTGTTTAGTGGAATTTGTAGGAGAATGAAAAAAAGTGCAACTGTTGAGTCTTATGAATGCTGGAAGAAGGAAATGAATGTGTAGAGGTATACAAAAGAGCCTAGCAATAGATACTAGGCTTTTTCCTATGGCTTTAAAATGTATACAGGTGGAATATGAATGTTGTTTGGACGATCACCGTTTCTGTCAGATAAACGTTGGAAAGCGCCGTGTAGACCTTCTACCAAATGACTGGATGGCAATAAATTGTGCCAATTTGTTACGATTTGATTTAATTTATTTAATCGATTCTGTTTTTCATTAAGTTGATCATCCATGTAAATATTTAGTACGTTTGTTAGGTATTGTGCCCACATTTTTAATGGTGTTAGTATCAAATCTTAGACAGCTTTTCGTAGAGACAAGAATAAATTAAACTTATCTACGAGAGGATGAATTTTTATGACCCGATATGAAGAAAATTTTAAACAAATGATTATTGAACTGAATCAAACTGGACGTTCTGTTCGAGGGTTAGCGAAAGAATATGGCTTATCTGAAGCAACGATTTACAAATGGAAGAATTTATATTTACCTGATCAGTCCACAGGACTGACTGGAAAAGAAGTAGCTGAACTGAGAAAAGAAAATGCTCGTTTAAATGAGGAACTTGAAATCTTAAAAAAAGCCGCAGCCATATTCTCTCGGAAAACCTAAATTCGCTTGTTCAATTTATTGAAAAATGGTGTAAGGATTACACTGTTTCTTTGTTGTGTCGGTTATTAGAAATCCCTAGAAGTGTCTATTATTTTTATAAGAATAAACCGTTGACAGCTACAGAAATCAGAAATAATAAGTTGAAAAAGAAGATTTCAACAATTTTTTTTACGAATAAACAACGCTATGGTGCCACAAAGATCCATCAAGTTTTATTAAAAGAAGGGATTTCAGTATCTCTTAAACATGTCCAAAAGCTAATGAAACAATTAAATTTAAGGTCGATTGTAGTTAAAAAATATAGACCTCAAAGGTCTAATAAACCGATCATTTTAAAAGAGAATCTCTTAAATCAGGACTTTTCTACTGAAACGATCTGTGAGAAATGGGCAGCTGACATTACGTACATTCCTACTAAGAAAAATGGTTGGTGTTACTTATCTTCAATCATGGATTTACACACGAAAAAAATTATTAGTTATACATTTTCAAAACGAATGACTGTGGATTGTGTCATTCAAACATTGAATAAAGCAAAAATACATTATCACATTCCAGAAGGAATGATTCTAGACACTGACTTGGGCAGCCAATACACAGCAAGAGAAGTGGAACAATGGCTTAAAACCAACAAAATAAGGCATTCTTATAGTAGAAAAGGAACACCTTATGATAATGCTGGAATCGAATCTTTCCATGCCTCATTGAAAAAAGAAGAAGTCTACACGACTAGCTACTCAGATTTTGAAGAAGCAAATCGAGCGCTATTTAGCTACATTGAAGGATTTTATAACCGAAATCGAATCCATAGCTCGATTCACTATCTAACCCCACAGGAATTTGAAGAATTAGCAAAAGAAAAAATGGCTTAACCGTCTCTACTAAAATGTGTCCAAGATATTGACTCAAATCCAAATTGAAGAAATGAAAAAGTTCGGCGCAGAAAAAATTTTCATCGAGAAACAATCTGGAGCAACGATTACTCATCGACCGATTTTCCAGGAAGCTTTAGAGTTTGTCCGAGACCAAGATATTTTTATTGTCGAAGCAATCGACCGACTTGGAAGAAATTACGACGAAATCATTGCTTCAGTCAATTACCTAAAGAAGAAAAACGTGCAGCTGATCATCACCAGTCTACCGATCATGGCTGAAGCAATTGGCAATCCTCTTTTGGATAAATTCATTAAAGATTTAATCATCCAAATTTTGGCCATGATTGCAGAGCAAGAGCGTACCGAATCTAAACGACGCCAGGCGCAAGGCATTAAAATTGCAAAAGCAAATGGCGTCTATAAAGATCGTCCAAAACTCTATAGTGCAGATACAAAAAATCCTCAACGACGTTTAGTTTATGAAAACATCGTTAAGGATTTAAATGAGGGCATAGCTATTTCAAAAATTGCTAAAAACTACAATATTACTAGACAAACTATTTACAGAATTAAGAATGATATTGAGTATAACAGTAATCAAATGAATTAAAAAAGTTCTTTATACATTAAAATTTCTTCTTTTAACTCATCAATTCTAGGAGATCTAACATCAGAATCAGCAATTGCATTTAATAACTCATCAATATTTTCTTTATTCGCTAGTAAAGGATCATAGTATTTTATATTCTTTTTAATTAATTCCAGAGTTTTTATATTTTGTTCTTTGTAATTAGCTAGAATTTCTTCTACAGTTTCGCCTGAAATCATAGCCATATCTGAACCAGTATTGATTCCTTTGAATGGATAAGGTTCTTTATCATATGCCTTTATCATTTCTACTAAATCATCATATCCTAAGTGTTCTTTAACATACAGCATAAAATTTATTAATGTAAAAAATGGCATTGAAGAATAGTCTGGAAATATAAATTGAAACAGTTTGTTCGCAAAATATTTATCATCATCATTGCTTTCTGGTGACACTGACAGGCTGCTAAGCCACTTTAAATACAATTCAAATATAATTATTTGTTTTTGTGAATTATCTTCATTCTCATCATAAATAAGTTTATCGGGTAAAAGATTATCTAAGTTATCTACTAAAGATAGGCTATTAGCTTTCTTGGCATAAGATATTAATTTTAAAATATTATTATTTAGGAATAATCTATATTCTTCTCCAGATAATTCTTCTAAAAATTGTGATAGGAATTGATTATATCTGTTACTAGAATTCCAATTAAAAATAGAGTTTTTTGTATAGATATCGAAAAAATCATTTACTTTTTTTATATCTATATTCTTTCCTTCAAGATACACACATTTTATTTCGGAATAAATAAATTTGGATAAACGCTCATAAACATCATAATCGATAGTATTGTACGTATTTATTTCATCAAATTTATTCATGTCTATACTAGTGAAAAAGATAGACATAAATTTTAATTTTTTTTCATAGTCTTTATTTTCTTCACATTGATCTATATACATATCCATCAGATCGATTTCTTCTATCTCTCCATGTTGATCCACTGAATTCCATATGAGAGACCATATTTCTTTCTGAACAGCTTCATTCTTGGATAAGTTACTAATATATCTTTTCCTACATTCTGTTCTATATTTAACGGTTTCACTAGAATTGTTTTTTGAATAAGTACGCTTGTTAATAATCCAAAAATAGCACCTAACTAACGATAGAATAGATAAGCTTATGCCGATTACATATAAAAGAAGTACTATACAGTTAAGTTTTCTATAAAACTCATTACTTGCTGAATTTGTTTGATAGAAAAGTAAAGGCAATGTTAACAATATTAGTCCAAAAGACAGTTTTTTTATTTTTATAACTTGATCAAATACTACCATTTTATCCCAATCAACAGCATTCTCATTTTCAAATAAAAATGTAGCAATTGGTATAAATAATGCCAACACTGTACTTGTTATATTCCATAAAAATCCCGAATCCATAATTATTTTCCTCCTATATAAAATTTGTAAAATGTAAATATAATTACTCAATTATCTTTTTAAAAGCTTCCTCCATTAATATAATATTATCATCCAAATCGTCGATGTTGGGAGCGTCAATAATTTTGTGTAAATAACTCGTCCTTCTGCAAAATAATGGGTTACTCAGTAAACATTGAAGCTAATGTATCCGTCACTTGTTGGAAGCCTTTATGGCTTCTATTTAAGAATTTTTGATTGTATGTATCAAAGATGGATACTAGGAAACACTCTAGTGATTCTTCATTTTGAAACTGATCTTTTCTGCGGCTGTATTTCTTGATTTGTTTATTGAAAGATTCGATTAAATTAGTTGAGTAAATGCTTCGGCGGATACCAGGCGGAAACTCATAAAAAGTCAATAAATCTTGATTTTTTATCAGTGACTGCGTCACTTTAGGATAAGTTTTCTGCCACTTCTCAATCATACTCCCTAAAAAGGTATTTGCCTCTTCCTTTGAGCTAGCTTGATAAACAGCCTTAAAATCATCACAGATTTCTTTTCGATCTTTGACACGTACTTTATGAGCAATATTACGGGAAACGTGAACACAGCAATGTTGGTATTTAGCTTTAGGATAAATCTGGTGAATCGTATCTTTCATGCCTTTTAAGCCATCGGTAATAAACAGTAAGACATCATGAACCCCTCTGGAGTAAATGTCCTGTAACAACTCATTCCAAACGTAGGTCGATTCAGTCGGAGCAATCGCATAACTTAGTACTTCTTTAGTGCCGTCTTCTCGTATACCAATGGCAATATAGATTGCTTCTTTGGAGACGGTTTGCCGTTTTAAAGGAATATAAGTAGCATCCATGAAAATAGCGACATACTTATCATTTAGAGTTCTAACTTTAAATGCATTTACTTCTTCAGTCAGCACTTTAGTCATGTTGGACATGGTTTGGAGCGTGTAGTGATGCCCATACATTTTCTCAATCAAGTCTGCGATTTCCGACATGGTAATACCTTTTCGGAAGAGGTGAATGACGGTCTCCTCTAAGGTATCATTCGTCCGTCTATAAGCAGGAACAGTCTGTTGCTTGAACTCGCCGTTGCGGTCGCGCGGAATCTGGAGATGAAGTTCCCCGTACTCGGTCTTGACCGTACGGTCATAGGAGCCGTTACGAGAATTACCCGTGTTAAAACCAATACGATCGTACTTTTCGTAATCGAGGAAAGCCGTTAACTCCGTTTTGAGAAGCGTATTGACAGCTTTTTCCAAATGGACACGGAATAATTCATTCAAATCGCCTTTGTTCGCTAGAGTCTTTAGAATTTCTGTAGTAAAATCGTTCATATGGAAGTCCTCTTTTCTGTGAATGTGTTGTGGTAACTCTATTCTACAGAAGGGACTTCCTTTTTTCTATTTACACAAAATATTTTACACTCTCTCGATGTTACATCTATAGAATTCTTTTATTACTTTCAAAGTATCTAAAGTTATCACAAATGATAGTTTTTCCAATACATGTATTTGTAACGCTGATTCTATTCCAATATTTGATGCAATATGATTAATAGTGCCAGTTCCATGAACATCCATTGATCCAATTCCATATATAGAAAAATATAGAGATTTGTCGATATTAAGTCTTTTCATCAACTTCAGTATGCTTGTTTTCTTTTCTTGGTCTAAATCGTACCAATGCCTATTGTCCCATCTTTTTGTTCCTTTATACTTAAATAATTTTTTCTGTTCATTCTTGTAATACGTAATTATATCATATGATTTGTCAAATTAAGCTAGAATAAAATGCTTCTTGTACATAGCTCAAAAATATTTCGATTGGTGTTCTGTAATTCAATGATTTTCTTGGAATATGATTACGTTGATTGCTGACACTGGAAATAAATGTCTGATTCACTTCTCTAAAATCCATTGATTTCGGCAGTCCATTACGACGCAGAATCCCGTTAGAATTCTCGTTTAATGGGCGTTGAGAAGGTGTTCCAGGGTCCGCAAAATATATATCAATATCATGTTGGTTACTAATGGCTTTCCAGTTAGAAAATTCTTTTCCACAGTCAAACGTAATAGATTTAAAGAAGTTTTTAGGGAAGCGAGAAAACCATTGATTAAGGGCAGTTTCAATATCTAATGCCTTACGGCCGTTGGGTTTAATCGTGATAATGACTTTAGATAACCTTTCAACTAAAGTAATGACGGCACTTTTATGATGAATGCCAACGATCGTATCACCTTCAAGGTGACCAAACTCAGAATTGAAATCAGGATAATTATCAGGTCGATCATGGATTGAGCGCTGATACTGTTGTTTTCCCCGTTTTTCCTGATGGCCATTGGGTTTTCTTTTACCTTTCATCGGTAGTGTGTCAATATCAAATATTCCTTTAGAAAATAAACGATAAAGTGTTCTCATACCGCATGAAACAGGCCTTTCTTTTCGCCCGATAATGACGTCAGGCGTCCAACCAAGAGTGACTTTCTCTTTAATGTAATCTACTTCATGAGCAGGTAATTGAATGACTTTTCTCCCACATTTTTTCTTATTTTCTTTATACTGGTGCCAATAATCAAGAGCAGTCTTGCCTTGGTTGAACTTATTGACTACACTATAAATAGTTTGTATAGCACGTCCCATTCGGTTAGCGATTTCAACCGGCTTATTATGTTGAAGATAATATGATTCTATCATTGTCAGTTCGTCTATGGTAAGATGTTTGTAGGTCATTTATGGTTACACTCCTTTGTTTTCTTTCGTCGGAAATACAATTTGAGTGTACCATAAATGCCTTTTTATTTTTCTAACTTAATTTTACAATTCGCGTTATTAAAATGAAAAAAGAATACGTGATTAACCGTAGTCATGAAAATTAATCCCTAGGCAATTTTAGCAAATTATCATTTGGTGTATCATTCGGTTCAGATCGAACATATCGCTGTCCATTTCTCATTGCAGGAATTAATTTAGGGTATGGATAGATGTTAACATCAACAGTATTTCCGCCTTTTATAAAATCATAGATTGATTCTTTTGAGTAATATGCGGGTTGTTTGACACCAGTCAAATAAATATCTTTAATTTCTGTAACATCATTTGAAAAACCTTTTGAATCATTCATCCTAATTTTGGTTCTGTTGCAAAGTTTTAAATAAAGAATAAAATCCCTTACGGTATCTATGATTTAAGCTGGGATTCCCAATAATACCTTGATTTCAGTACAGACCGAAAACCCGAAGAGAGTGCCTTCTTTTCGGGTTTTCTTATATAACCCTCGGATGGCTTCCATGCCTTTAATCGTGGGTGAGGCAGTGCGTAAACTTCGATAGAATTTATTGCGTCTCTTTACTGGACGATGGTCTTGTTCAATCAAATTATTCAGGTATTTAATGGTACGATGTTCTGTCCCTTGATAAAAGCCGTATTCTTTTAGTTTCTTAAAGGCACTTGTAATAGAGGGGGCTTTATCTGTGACCACAACCTTCGGTTCATCAAACTGCTTCACTAACCGCTTAAGAAAAGCATACGCTGCTTGTGTGTCCCGTTTTTTACGTAACCAAATATCCAAGGTTAAACCATCTGCATCGATGGCTCGATACAAATAATGCCATTTTCCTTTAATTTTGATGTACGTTTCATCCATTTTCCATGAATAAAAGGATTTTTTATTTTTCTTTTTCCAAATTTGATAGAGTAGTTTACCATATTCTTGCACCCAACGATAAATCGTCGTATGAGAAACGTTAATGCCACGATCATATAAGATTTCTTGAACTTCACGATAGCTAAGGTTATAACGAAGATAGTAGCCCACGGCTACAATAATCACATCCTGCTGAAATTGCTTTCCTTTAAAATGATTCATCGTCATTCCTCCTGCTATCTTTTTCTATTATTCTACCTTATTTGATAGTAGATTTAAAACTTTGCAACAGAACCCTAGTGGGAATAACATCTTGCGTAGCAAGAAACGTCCGTCTGTGTCTTTTGAGCGCATGATAACAACCAAAGGTACAAAATAGATACAACCTAGATACAAATACAACCAAAAATCCAGTAATTTAGTTGCCATTAATCTACTTTCTCCTCCTTTCAATAATTAAATAATTAATTAAATAAATAAATAATTTATTTATAAAGCGTCAATGAACGAAGCTAGCATTTCAGACTTATTTTTAAAACCATTCTTACGTGCTTCTTGATCCATTTTTTTCAATTGACTTTCAGTGATAGAAAAAGTAACTGATCGCTTTTTTTCTTCTGGTTTGTTTTTAGGACTAATAATAGCTTGCAAGGCTTTTTTTACACTTTCTCCCTCGCTTGTCTCTGGGTTAATTGTAGATTTTAAATTGTTTTTTACTGCTTTATCTTTATCTTTGTTGAATGCTTCAAAACTCATAATCATTCTCCTTTATTTTTTATTTAGTAATGTCATAAATTGCGTTAAAACTATTGTTAATTTCAACAATGGCTTTTTTATTCGATTGTGCAATCTTAGTGTCTATCTCTGAAAAATCAAAAACAGATAAATGTTGAGTTGTAGCCTTATTGAATATGGCGCTGATGTCAAGATTATGGACAGGCTTTTTTGGCACCGAGAGGTACCGCACTCCGAAAATTTTTCAAAACCCGGATTTCAGCTTAAAACGGCGTGATTTCTGGGTGTTTTTGTAGGTGGAACAGGGCCGAGCCCTACCGGTGAGAGAAAACAGGTGGTATAGATTGTGAACCAGCCGAATTTCACAAGTTGTATCGTGCAACAAATAAGCCTTCACAAGGCGAATTTTTGAAATTCACAAGTGACGGCTTATAAACGGCGTCGTACCGGCTAGTGCCGATAACCGAGATTAAGTAAACCAGACATTGGTCTAGGCGGCCCGAAGCCAATCAGTGCGTGAGTTGATGCGACTGTTGTTGTACCAGTTCACATACCACTCGACAGACACCCGGACATCATCAATGGTCCTGTACTCTTCGTGATAAATCATTTCGCGCTTGATGAGCGAATGGAAGCTCTCGATACGAGCGTTATCGTAAGGATGCCCCTTACGGGAGTAAGAGTGATTTATTCCAGAGTTTTGTAATGTTCCTTCGAACAGGCTAGAAGTGTATTGGCTTCCCATGTCGCTGTGAATCATCTTTGGCTTACCGTTGGCTCTTAGAGCCTTAACTACGACGGATGTTGCGAATTCCTTGGTCATTTCTGGACTTAGTCCGTATGAGACTACGCGACGCTTTTCTGGGTCATAGACGGTTGCCAGATAAACCCACTCACGATTCATCAACTGGATGTATGTAATGTCAGTTGCCAGAACGCCACTCAAATTATCCAACTTCTTCATGAGGTTGGGCTTTTGAGGTGTGTCAGTGGTTGTTGTTGGCTTCTTGTATGACTTCTTGACCATGCGAGATTTGAGATTGAGCTCATTCATGAGTTCCCAAACCAAACGATCGCCAACATCAGTCTTCAAAATGAAGCGCAAGAACGCTGCGATACGACGGTAGCCATAGATGCCACGATTGGTGTTATAAACGGCTTTAATTGCCGTTTTCAGAGCATTACGCCGTGTTTCTCGTTGGCTAGGTTGCCAGTTTTTCCATTGATAATACGTGCTTCGAGCAATGTTCAAAGCCGATAAAACGCTTGTTATGCGGTGTCCCATTGCGAGTGACCGGTCAATGATTTCCAGTCCTAACTCGCGATTTTGCGTTAATTGTACTTCGAAAGCAACACCGCGGCTCGTTTTAAAATCTCAAGTTCTTCGCGAAGTTTGGCGTTTTCCTTTTGTAATGCGTTTACATCAGCTTGCGTCCATTTTTCGCCGTCCACTTCGTGGACTGTGTACAATTTGACCCAGTTACGGATTGAATCGGCCGAAGGCCCGTATTCAGCGGCTAGTTCAGTGTAAGAACGCCCTTGGTTGTGCATCTCGACAAGAGATTGCTTAAATTCTGGTGAATATCGAATCATATAAAAAATGCTCCTCTGCTATTAGTTTACAGGGCAGAGAAAAATCTGTCCGTAAATCTAGCATAAGAGCATATTTCTCTTTCAGGAACAATAGTCAATACCGTCTTATCATCTTTAATGTGATCCAGTAGTTCACGAGAGGTGCTAGTGTTGTGCTTGACCATGTTAGCTACAAAGAATAATTTTGCGTCTACGTAAGTCTCACCAGTCTTATAGTCAAACAATGCTTTTCTAAACTTCTCTAAACGTGTTTCTAAGTCAAATTTAGCTGAATAACCATGTTCACTTGGTGTGATAGGACTAATCAAATAATTACTTAATGCAATAGCATTTTTAGTAATAGTTCCAAAATCAGGGTGCGTATCGATCAATATATAATCATAGCTAGCAATGTTGAGAATATCATAGTTATTTTTAAGCCACATGTACAACATCATTTCTTTGTTGCTGTTGTTTTCTAATTTACTTCCGATTTCATCTAAATCAAAATATCCAGCTATTAGATCCAAATTCTCTTTAATATGATCTATTTGAACTTTTTGAGCGTCCTCTTCATCTTTAAAGGCTTCTGCAATTGTGTTGTTTCTTCTTGTTGGTTCAAATATCGTTGTTAAATTACATTGATGATCTAAGTCAATTAATAGAACTTTGTTTCCTTGCCTAACTAGCCAATCGCTATAATTAAGCGTCATAGTTGTCTTTCCCACACCGCCTTTGATAGCTGTAAACGTAAGTGTATAATAACAAAAAAATTGTAGTGGACTATCGCAATTAATAGATGTTATACAATAAAAGCAAACAAAAAGGCACTCTTAAGGTGCCCACATTATTTTAACGATCATTAAGATCATCAAAATAACGTTTAATTGCGAACGTCACAACAGCAACACAGATTGCGTTAAACAATTGTGTGAGTTCTTGAAAAAAGTAAATCATGGAGTCTAAACCTCCTTGCCGTTGCAGTATAGTAGGAAACAACAGCTTTTTAAGTATAGCATGTTTTGAAATACCAATAATATGATGTTATAATGTTAATAGGAAAAAGTACATGGAGACTAACCTCTCTAGTAAAAAGGGCTAGTGCGTAGGAACACCAGCTCTTTTTGTTTGTCTTTTTTTGAAGCAAGTTTCCTTTCAGGGCGAGACAGTGTATAATTATAAACAATAACTGCCATGAAACAGCTCTGCTGTTTCAAAGGCTTGGGCCAGTACGCTGGGCAAGCCTGGTGGCCCACTTTAAAATACAGTGACGCTGATAGTATGATGGCTAGACTGTTATTTTTGACAATTAAAGACGATTAAAAAAATAACTAAGCCCCCCAAATTACTAATAGGGGGGGTAAAATTGCAAATAAACCGACAGGTAACCCCTCCTCAACGCTTGGGGGAGTAAGATTAAGTTGACATTTCTATTATGGGGCAAAAAGGTAATAAACGCCCCTTTGATGAGATTTATCTAATAAAATCAAGAAAGGTGCTGTTATGACGTACAATGCAATTAAGGGTCGCTTTACGCGCGTAGCCCCTGATAAAACGATTTTGTATGGCGAGAAATCCTATACGTTTGCCCTAACACCGGAACAAAGTGAACAGATTAACCAGGCGGTTTATGCAGTTGTCCTAGCCAAAAATTACAAAACGACCTCGTTTTCAATTGATGAAAAGTTAACCTTGTCTGATGAGGAAGTCGCCCAACACAAATTGGTGGTCCGTTTACGCCTCCGCAAAAAGCACAAACAGCCGTCTCATAAACCGCTCACGGACTAAAACTTCACAAATGACAAAAGCCTTGTTGCCGGGATTGTGAGAACTAGACCAATTTATTTGAGCCAAATTCACAAGAACAGATCACAGAAAAAGCGCCAAACCCGATTAAATTAAGGTTTGGCGCTTTTAACTTGGCATAAGCGACATTAAGTAAACCAAACATTGGTCGGCGGATGTCAAGTTGAAAACCACATGTTTAATATTTTAGTAAACTACTGGTTACATGTATGTAAAATTAACGAAGATTATTTTTTAATCAGAGCACAACTTTTTTTAGAATATCATGATTTGGTTTAAAAGTAAATCGGACGTACACGTTTTTGGAACGTCTACGCAAAGGCTTTTAGCAATCAAATTACTCACTATTATATCAAATATTTCAATTAATTAACCCGTTTTCAAATATTTATATTCTAAGCATAATAAAAAGACACACCAGGTGCCTTTTGTTTATTATAATATTTATACAGCTAGTCGTTTTTTATTTTGGTTTAATGACCAGGACCATACAAGTTTAAAACGACAACTCCTGACAAAATTAATACAATTCCTAAGACGCTGCTCAGATTAATAGATTCTTTCCAAACGACTACTGCCAAAACAGTTGTCAATACAATTCCTAAGCCAGCCCATAAAGCGTAAGCAACATTCAAGTTTATAGTTTTCATAGCTAATGCTAAAAAATAAAAACTTGCACCGTATGAAACTAAAGACCCCACAGTTTCCCAAAGCGAACTGAATCCGTTTGAAGCTTTTAACAAATTCGTTCCCAAGAGTTCACCTAGAACCGCGAGCCCCAAAAATATATATCCCATTAAATTACACCTACCTTTTTTTAGCTAGCCACAACCCAGCTATTGGTATATTTTTTATTATACCATTTACTCCGCTTAATTGCAATGTCGTTTTTAATTATTCTCGAATTCTTGTTTTTTAACTTCAAGCATACGTTGTTTACGCTTTTCATAAGCTCTACGGTAACGTTGCATGGCTTTATATTCCTGCTCAAAGACTACCATAGGTCGTTTACCGTCAAGTGCCTGTCTCAATGGCATAGCATTCATTTTTGAAGCTACTTCATCTAATTGTCGTTGTTTCACATCTTTAAATGACGTGCCTTTAGGGTACCAATCACGTAGCTTACGGTTTCTGTTTTCATTTGAACCACGTTGTTGTGGTGATGACGGTGTGGCATAGTATAGCTTAATTTTAAGCTCTTTTTGAACATATTCTAAAAAGTCCCATGAGATAAATTCAGAACCATTGTCGGCTGTTATAGTACGCACAGCTTTGCCATAACGCTCATAAAACAACCTAAATGCATTGAAACACTTGACTTCTGGTAGAAAAATAGTCCATCTTTTTAGTATAAGAGCAGGATCATTTGCAGACCATAAACTGATTAACTTTATGGTTTCAGCTTCTAAAGGAATTTTACCTGAATTTCCGTTTGATACTAGAAATTCGCTTGCATTAGCTACAATGTCTTGATTTTGTTTTTGTAGAACATTTTGAGAGAAATTAGTTGATGAAAAATCAAGCATGCTTGTATCTTTATTAGTATCTAAGTTAGTCTTATATAGATTGTCCTGCATTTTGTCGGTACCGCTCATATCAAGGGTTTCAGCCGCTTTATTAGCGAAATCTTGTTTAATATACACGTCTTTTGCTGTAACTTCTAAATCAGCAAGGTAAAGTCGATTGGGTAGATTTTTCTTTTTCTTGGGATCAAATCCTTGATTAATTTGGAATAATAGTCCTGCTTCTTCCAACTCTTTTTTTACTTTTGATATTTTTCGGTCACTCCAACCAAATAAATTTTGTAATTCATGATTGGTAAAAATAAAGTACACTCTATTTTCATCATCTATCCAATTATTTTGCAATGAGTATTCCAAACGATCACGCAAAACTACATAACCTAATTTGGCACTGTCACTTAGTTCTTTATATTTTTCGCCATATAATAATACCTGTGGTAGTTGAAAAAACTTAGTTCCATAAGCATTTTCTGATTGAATAAAATTAAATTGTGTCATAATAGGCACTCCCTTTCTTGTGTGAAAAGGAAAATAAAAAATTTACTAACTTTAAATTTGTATTTATCTGTATTCTTGATATAATAATAAACATAGTTAATTTAAGAAGTTAGATTAATCAACTTGTCCGCCCGACAAGTTTTTTTATTTTCCAAGTTAATGAAGAAAAAAAGGACTAAGTAGTCTTTCTACTTAGTCCTTTTATCTTTGATTATCCTGTTCGCTATTCTTGCAAGTATTGGCTTAAATAGAGACGATCAGCTCTAGGTTGAAACCAAAAACTGATAGGTGCAAGCATTAGATAATAGGCGATAAGCATTAGCATAGTCGTATGATTTTCATAGGGTTCGTTAAAGATGTACAGTGGTAGTGTAGCAATCATTAATCCAAAAATACTAAGAAACCAAATAAATATATGTCCCAGCCTTGTCGCTGAACGGCTGTAATTTGTCGCCTGCTCCAATTTTAGTTGAATTAAGTATTCTAGTGGGGGTTCTGTTGCAAAGTTTTAAATAAAGAATAAAATCCCTTACGGTATCTATGATTTAAGCTGGGATTCCCAATAATACCTTGATTTCAGTACAGACCGAAAACCCGAAGAGAGTGCCTTCTTTTCGGGTTTTCTTATATAACCCTCGGATGGCTTCCATGCCTTTAATCGTGGGTGAGGCAGTGCGTAAACTTCGATAGAATTTATTGCGTCTCTTTACTGGACGATGGTCTTGTTCAATCAAATTATTCAGGTATTTAATGGTACGATGTTCTGTCCCTTGATAAAAGCCGTATTCTTTTAGTTTCTTAAAGGCACTTGTAATAGAGGGGGCTTTATCTGTGACCACAACCTTCGGTTCATCAAACTGCTTCACTAACCGCTTAAGAAAAGCATACGCTGCTTGTGTGTCCCGTTTTTTACGTAACCAAATATCCAAGGTTAAACCATCTGCATCGATGGCTCGATACAAATAATGCCATTTTCCTTTAATTTTGATGTACGTTTCATCCATTTTCCATGAATAAAAGGATTTTTTATTTTTCTTTTTCCAAATTTGATAGAGTAGTTTACCATATTCTTGCACCCAACGATAAATCGTCGTATGAGAAACGTTAATGCCACGATCATATAAGATTTCTTGAACTTCACGATAGCTAAGGTTATAACGAAGATAGTAGCCCACGGCTACAATAATCACATCCTGCTGAAATTGCTTTCCTTTAAAATGATTCATCGTCATTCCTCCTGCTATCTTTTTCTATTATTCTACCTTATTTGATAGTAGATTTAAAACTTTGCAACAGAACCCCCTTACAGGTGGATTTTCCCTATTTAGACTTAACAAAAGGGATAGAGCCAAAAGCTAAGTAACAGAAGTTGACAATTTAATTAAATAGTTTATAATAGAAGATGATAGATGAGTGGTTAAAACGTCTAAGCCACATAAAATAATGATATGACGCGTTGAGTGGTCGAAACGTCTAAGCCACATGAAATAATGATATGACGAGATGAAATCAAACTTACGAAAGGCATCTTCTTTTAAGCAATTAAGAGAAGGTGTCTCTTTATACAGTTTGAGAAATGAGGAAAGCGCTTTGAGTTCAGATAAATTTGTATATGTGATCAATACCTCAAAAATATTAAAAGATAATAATATATCGATTGCAGTTGATAACAAAAATATCATTCAAAAGGATAATAGACCTTATTATGTTTCTATTTCTTTGAATAACGATTATTCAGCTTTTGTTCCAATCAGAACAAATCTTACTCATAAATATGGTTTTATTACAAAAGGAACAGGCAGACAAAGAAGCGGACTAGATTATACGAAATCTTTGATCGTTGAAACCAAAAAGATTCAACAATATCTAATTCGTGAGACAGGGATTTCTTTTGCAGAGTATACCAAAATTCAAAAAAACCATTCATTGATTTCTAGGAAATATAAAGAATTTATTTTTGATACATTTATACCTATTTATGAAAAGAAAAAAGAGAAACGTACTGAAACTGAAAATAGGGTTTTTGATTTTTCTAGCCTACAATATTTTGAAGCGTATCTTCAAAATATAAAAAAAAATAAAGATCGACTTAATGAAAAAGCATAGTATAGAGGTTGTGTAGTTGCTATTCTTTTTTTAGGCCCTACTTTAATGAAATTTTTGTTTGGAGGGAACGACTTCATTCCTTTGATTATTTCAGTTGAATTTAATAGAGAAGCCTGGCGTCTATTAAGAAATACTTTTCTTGATGAGCGTCAATTTTTTTAACGGAAATCTATCCTATACTAAATTCAGTAAAGAAAAAGGAGGAATCAAAGAAAGCTATTTTAAACAAACCAAAATTATAGGAGGAATAAATCATGACTGAAAATAAAGCTACTCAAGAAAGAACACCCCAAGAAAGATTGCAAGAAGAACAAGAACACAAGGAACATGTTCATCATACGAAAATTAATGCAGCGGCCATTGCGGATCATCTTTTAGGCAACATGCATACATTACATGTGAAACTGCACCAATATCACTGGTATGTAAAAGGAGCCAATTTCTTTACGTTGCATGAAAAATTTGAAGAGTTGTATAACGAAAATGAAAAATGGTTCGACAAACTTGCGGAGCGTCTAATTACTTCTGGGCATAAACCTGCTTCGACAACGGTTGAATTTGAAAAATATTCGATGCTTTCGGAAGATGCAGTTAATAAATACGCTAAAGCAGAAGACATGGTTGAAAATATTATCGAGGACTTCAGAAGCACTCGTGACCTAACTATTCGCGCGATTCGTTTAGCTCAAGACGAGGGTGACGATGCTTTAGAAGATACATTGATTGCTTTTAAAAATGACTTAGACAAGAACATTTGGATGCTGCAAGCGTTCATTGGTAAAGAAGCATTAGAAGATGATGACGCTCTTGATGAGGATGAAGATTAAGGTAAAAGTAGAAGCTGATTTAGGGATTGGAATTCTTTCCAGTCCTTTTTCCATTTTCTTGATGTGCATCAATTTTTTTGTAGTAAGAGACTTATATAATAAAAGCAGCGAATATAAACAAAATAAATAAAGGGGGAGAATGAATTGACTAAACATACCCATCATGAAATTGGCGACCACGCAGCCTGTATCCGCTTGGTTCCAATATTCAATCACTTAGAGGATAGCGCGATGAATTACATTGCTGAAAAAGCCCACACGAAACAGTATCAAAAAGGGGAGTTTCTGTTTCGCTCGCAAGAAAAAGATGATGCCTTGTATATTGTGAATCGCGGAAAAGTCCGAATCTATCGCTTGTCTGATTCTGGCAAAGAGCAACTAGTTCGTATTTTGAATCCGGGTGACTTTACGGGAGAATGGACGTTGTTCAATCCTGATGCTGTGCACGAGGAATACGCAGAAGCTACTCAAGACACGTCTATCTGCATGATTCAACAACATGATGTACAAGAGTTTCTAAAAGAGTATCCTGCAATTTCGTTAAAGCTGCTAGGAGAGATGTCGCAGCGGTTAGAAAGCTCCGAACGTCAAACCGCACAAGTAGCCGTGGAGAGTGTCATTACCCGTTTAGTTTTGTTTTTGGCAGAAAATGTGGAACCTGAAATGGGCAACTCTCCCACCATCACCCTGCCGATGGCAAAAAAGGACATTGCTTCCTATTTAGGAACGACACCTGAGACCATCAGTCGCAAATTTGGAGAATTGGAGGACGAGGGATTGATTCAACAGCTGTCTGGGAAAAGAATCAAGATTCAGGATTTAGATGATTTATTGCTTTACAGCGAATAATCGGACACACTTTTTTCTACACGTTGGTGTTCTGTCGCTCTTTATTAACAACGGGACAGAACTCAGTGCTTTTGCGTCAAGGAGAAGTCGCTTTGAGTTACGTTTTGTGGTACTCAGTGGGTCGGTTCTTCATTGAAGGTATGCGAACGGACAGTTTATGGATTGGCGAGTGGATCCGCGTTTCGCAAGCCTTGTCTCTGGCCCTGTTTATTGGCGCGATTGTAGTATGGTTTATACGCAGACAAGATTATCCACCAATTTCTTATTATTCTGATGGCAATAAGGGGCAGAAAAAGACTATTAAGATGGTGAATTGAGCAAAAAGATAAAAAGAAGTGCAAAACTTGATATGCGTCAATTTTCGTTTGCTAAAAGGGAGCTATACTACAGTTGTAAAGAGGAAAAGGCAGTGTTCATTAATCTGCTGCCGATAAAATAAAAACACATAAAGGAGATAGGAATTATGGAAAAAGCTATATTGCAATTAGAAACGTTGTCTTGTCCAAGTTGTATGCAAAAAATTGAAGGTGCCGTAAAATCAGTTAACGGTGTTGATAAAGACAGCATTAAAGTATTATTCAACTCCAGCAAAGTCAAAGCCAATTTTGATTCAGCTGTCACTTCGATTGAAGAGATTCAAAAAGCTATCGAAAACGTAGGCTATCCGGTCCTTAAAGCAAAAGTCAAGGCCGCTTAACAGATTAAATGAACTAGGCAATTCTGGAAGAAAAGCTATTTTTCCAGGATTGCTTTTTTTGTTGCAATCCGATTCGAGGTGCTTAGAAACGATAAAAGAGAACTTTCTAAACTTGATGTCAGTCAATTAATTACTTAGGCAATTATCTTATACTGTGTTTATCAATAAAAGAGAAATTAAATTTGGAGGGAAAAAGCATGCAACAATATATATTAAGCAAGAAAAATGTTATCACCGTCATCAGTGGATTGTTAATCGCACTCGGTTTCTTCAGTCACTTTGTTTTGGAAAACGTAGGACTTTCAGAGTGGTCTTTGATCATCGCCTCTGTCTTTGGGATTACGCCAATTGCCATTCAAGCGTTTCAAGCAATGAAAGTCAAAGTCATCAGTATTGATGTCTTAGTCAGTATTGCAGCGATTGGTGCGCTTTTTATTCAAAATTATGAAGAATCGGCTATCGTTACGTTCTTGTTCTTGTTCGGACATTATTTGGAACAGCGTACATTGAACCAGACACGTTCAGCAATCAAAGAATTAACCGACATGGCACCAGAAAGTGCCTTGGTCCAAACAGAAGACGGAGAATTTGAAGAAGTGGATGTAGATGATGTAGATGAAGGAGATGTTCTGCTTGTCAAAACGGGTGCGAAAGTTCCAGTAGATGGAACCGTTCTGACAGGCGAAGGGTATATCAACGAAGCCAGTATCACAGGAGAATCCGTTCCTATCACAAAAACAGAAGGCAGTGAAGTCTTTGCCGGTACGATATTGGAAAATGGCACCATTCAGATTTGGGCAGACAAAGTCGGAGAAGACACCACATTCGGTAAAATCATTGAACTTGTGGAAGAAGCGCAAGATTCTAAATCAGAAGCAGAGCGCTTTATTGACCGCTTTTCTAAATGGTATACCCCAACTGTTTTGGTTCTGGCATTCATTGTCTGGGCAATGACCCAAAACGTTGAATTGGCGATTACGATCTTAGTCCTAGGCTGTCCAGGTGCATTGGTCATTGGGGTTCCGGTCTCCAACGTAGCCGGAATCGGAAACGGTGCACGCAATGGAGTTCTTTTGAAAGGAAGCGAAGTCATC
Source organism: Enterococcus sp. DIV1337a (assembly GCF_051712285.1). Taxonomy (NCBI): domain Bacteria; kingdom Bacillati; phylum Bacillota; class Bacilli; order Lactobacillales; family Enterococcaceae; genus Enterococcus; species Enterococcus sp. DIV1337a. The sequence goes on from NZ_JBIOOP010000002.1 coordinate 63,834, forward strand.
AATGACTTCAGCAAAGTTGATACGATTGTGTTCGACAAAACAGGAACGCTGACTGTCGGGAATCCTGAAGTCGCGGAAACAGAAGTGTACGGAGACAATGTAGAAAAAGCCTACAGTTATTTAGCCAGCGTGGAGACTGAATCAGACCATCCACTAGCCAAGGCCGTCCTCCAGCATACCGGCACGGTAGAACTGTTCCCGGTAGAAGACACAGACGTCGTCAAAGGCGGCGGCATTGTCGCTCAAGTGGACGGACACCGCATCGCGGTTGGAAATGTGGCGTTGATGGAAAAAGAAAATGTGCAGTTGAGTAAAAAAGCGCAGAAAGACGTCAAACAATTCGAGAAAAATGGTAACTCCTTAGTATTGACAGCAGTCGACGGGGAATTGAAGATTCTGATGGGAATCCGCGACCAAATCCGTCCAGGAGTGAAACAAGACCTGCAGGAATTGAAGAATTTAGGCGTGAAAGATTTAGTGGTTCTTTCCGGCGACAACCAAGGCACAGTGGACCGGGTTGCGCGTGAACTGAACCTCACCGAGGCGCACGGGCATATGCTGCCGGAAGACAAAGCGGCTTATATTGAAAAACTCCAGCAAAAAGGGCACACGGTCGCCTTTGTCGGGGACGGTGTCAATGACAGCCCGTCCTTGGCGCTAGCAGATATCGGGATTGCAATGGGAAGCGGAACGGACGTAGCGATTGAAACATCCGATGTCGTTTTAATGAACTCGAACTTCAGCAACTTGCCTCACGCATTAGGATTAGTAAAAGCCACCGCAAATAATATGAAACAAAATATCGTGATTTCAATTGGAGTAGTGTTGGTCTTGTTGACCAGCGTCTTCTTCAGCAAATGGATGAATATGTCTATCGGAATGTTGGTTCATGAAGGTAGTATCTTGGTGGTAATTTTCAATGGCATGAGATTAATGAAGTATAAGTTGAAAGGTCGAAAAGAACAAAAAGAAGTATCAGCACCTGCAGAGAAAGTAAAAATATCTTAAGAATAAATTAGAAGAGGCTGAGACAATAGTCCATCCTTTAAATGATCCCAAATTTCAAGTGCAAGTTAGCCACTTATTGAAATTCATTGGTTATTTAGTTTTTGATGGTTATCTAGCGGCTAAGGATAGCTCCGATAGCTCGTTCAATAAACACTCACGCGGAGTGGCGTAACCCAATATTCTTCTCGGCAAATTGTTCATCCGGTTCAGTTGCAAAGTTTTAAATAAAGAATAAAATCCCTTACGGTATCTATGATTTAAGCTGGGATTCCCAATAATACCTTGATTTCAGTACAGACCGAAAACCCGAAGAGAGTGCCTTCTTTTCGGGTTTTCTTATATAATCCTCGGATGGCTTCCATGTCTTTAATCGTGGTAGAGGCAGTGCGTAAACTTCGATAGAATTTATTGCGTCTCTTTACTGGACGATGGTCTTGTTCCATCAAATTATTCAGGTATTTAATGGTACGATGTTCTGTCCCTTGATAAAAGCCGTATTCTTTTAGTTTCTTAAAGGCACTTGTAATAGAGGGGGCTTTATCTGTGACTACAACCTTCGGTTCATCAAACTGCTTCACTAACCGCTTAAGAAAAGCATAGGCTGCTTGTGTGTCCCGTTTTTTTACGTAACCAAATATCCAAGGTTAAACCATCTGCATCGATGGCTCGATACAAATAATGCCATTTTCCTTTAATTTTGATGTACGTTTCATCCATTTTCCATGAATAAAAGGATTTTTTATTTTTCTTTTTCCAAATTTGATAGAGTAGTTTACCATATTCTTGCACCCAACGATAAATCGTCGTATGAGAAACGTTAATGCCACGATCATATAAGATTTCTTGAACTTCACGATAGCTAAGGTTATAACGAAGATAGTAGCCCACGGCTACAATAATCACATCCTGCTGAAATTGCTTTCCTTTAAAATGACTCATCGTCATTCCTCCTGCTATCTTTTTCTATTATTCTACCTTATCTGATAGTAGATTTAAAACTTTGCAACAGAACCGATACGTTTAATCAGTATAAGAAGCTTCAATAAAATATACGTACCTGTTTTATTCTTCGGATATGTAAAAATCAAAATAATATTAATTGTCAAATTAAGTTAGACAATTAGTAAATATTAAACAAGAAATAGAAAGTCTTAAAGACATAGATAAGTTTCTCTAAAAAAAGGCGGATTTCTTAAAAGACTTTGTATCAAACCAATAAAGCAAAAACATGTGTCCTTACGCTAGCATTTAAGCCTAGCATTGAGACGCATGTTTTTGCTTTTAGCGATCTATTTTTGATGGATGAATAACAGGTTTAAAGACACGTTTAAATACAGGGGCTAATAAAAGATAAAAAACGAAATTTCCACTACCATGAAGGACATCAAAAAATAAGCCTTGAAAATAGTAGGCCCAAAAAGAGGGTAATTGATAGATAAATACCTCGACTTTCGATACGATCAATCCATAGCAAAGACCACAGAAAAAAGCAACCAAAGCTTGAAGGAACGTATATCGTCTGATCAGAGTTATTTTTGATAAAAAAAGAAAAAGAGTGACAATACTACTAAAAGCGAGAAGTTGGCTGATAGTCCAACTACCCATTCCTAAGTAGAGATTTGTTCCTAATAAGCTGACTATCGTAACGATCAAAGTATCAGCGTAGCTGCCGTAAAAAGCTAATAAAAGTAAAATAGCACTCATTGGCTGGACATTAGGGATCCAAGTAAATAGGAGACGCCCAACGATACAAGCAGCGCTAAATAAAGCAAGAGTAGTAATCCTTCGGGTAGGAAAGCGTAAAAAGGTTGGTTGTCGCAATGGGAGAACTCCTTTGAATTAATTGATAATAGTTCTCATTTTACCAGAATTAAAGTTAATTACAAGATTGAATTATACTTTATATGGTGTTATAATATTATACGGACACAACATATTGTGTTTTCGATAATAAAGGTGGTAGTAATAAATGGATTATCCTGTGACATATATAGAAAAATTAAATCAAGATATTTCGTGTTTTCCTGAAGTAGTGGCAATCACTCCCGAGATGAAACAGACATTTGAAGGGATCTCACGGCTGATTATGCTTGATCGCTATACGTATAAAGATCTAGGTGGGAAAACTTTGACCGTAGGAGATATCGTTATCTTGACGACTCATCCGGATCCGCAATATCCAGCACGAGGAATCGGAAAAATCGAAGAAATCAATAAAGAACAGTTGATTATCAGGGTGGAAGAAGAGTTTCAAAGTGCTTTGACTGATCCTGAGGAGTTAGTTTCGGGTCGAGTGATTCGAACGATAAACGAAGTTGAAAAACCACTTGAACTTTACTTTGAACAAATTGCAGCTCGTGTAGCTAGCGGAATCTCTGCGATTGAAGGAGAAAAAAGCCCTCAATTTTTTGCGGACTTTTACCATCATTTGGCAGAACAAAATCTGATCCCTGCAGGTCGAGTCCTATATGGTGCTGGAACGAATACCGAGGTTACGTATTTTAATTGCTACGTGATGCCCTTTATCCACGATTCGCGCGGTGGATTAGCCAGTCATCGGCAAGAAGTGATGGAAATAATGAGCCGTGGTGGTGGTGTCGGAACGAATGGATCAACATTAAGACCCAAATCAGCAATTGTTCATGGCGTAAACGGTAAGTCATCTGGAGCGGTCTCATGGTTGAATGACCTAGCTAATTTAACCAATTTAGTTGAACAAGGTGGGAGCCGCCGTGGGGCACAGATGATTATGCTGAATGATTGGCATCCGGATATTTTTGAATTCATTATCTCTAAAATCCAGAACCCAGCTATTCTAAAAAATTTGGTTGCTACTAGCAATAGTGCCACTGTTCGTCAATTGGCGAATGAAAAATTAGTTTTCACACCTCTAACGCCAGATGACAAAGAATTGTTAGAGTTTTTTGTTCAACACCAAGCACCAACTTCTGCGAAACGCTCTGTAAAAGAAGCTCAGCAAAAATTACAAGTAGGCGGAACATACAGTGTCAAAGATCCCAACTTTTTAACGGGTGCGAATATTTCAGTCTGTTTGACAAAAGAATTCATGCAAGCAGTTGAAAAGGATCAAACGTATGACCTACGCTTTCCAGCAATTGAAGACTATGACACTAATGAAATGGCTGATTATGATCAGCATTGGATGGAAGTTGGGGACGTCAGAGAGTGGGAAGCGACGGGTCGTAAAGTAAAAATCCATCAAACAATCAAAGCTCGTGAATTGTGGGATTTGATTACGTATTGTGCAACCTATTCAGCAGAACCAGGAATCTTTTTTCTTGATAATGCAAATGAGATGACGAATGCTCAAGCTTATGGTCAAAAAGTCGTTGCGACAAATCCGTGTGGTGAACAACCGTTGACACCGTATGCTGTGTGCAATCTTGCTGCTATCAATTTAGCGAATATGGTCAATAAAAAAACAAAGACCGTTGATTTTGATAAATTAGCAGCGGTTGTCCGTGCTAGTGTCCGCTTCCAAGATAATGTAATTGATGCCACACCTTACTTCTTTGAAAAAAATGAACAACAAGCCAAAGGAGAACGACGCGTTGGACTTGGCGTTATGGGGTTAGCAGATTTATTAATTTATTGCGAAAAAGTTTATGGTTCTGAAGAGGGTAACCGTTTAGTAGATCAAGTATTTGGAAAGATTGCAATTACGGCTTATCAAACATCGATCGAATTGGCAAAAGAAAAAGGCAGTTTTCCCTTTTTAGTTGGTAAAACAACTGAGGAAACAATGTTACTGCGTCAACGTTTTATTGAATCGGGCTATATGAAGAAAATGCCTGAATCGATCCGACAAGCGATTCTGACATACGGTATTCGTAATTCTCATTTATTAACAGTCGCACCAACAGGATCGACGGGAACGATGGCCGGTGTTTCAACCGGTTTAGAACCTTATTTCTCTTTTTCTTATTTCAGAAGTGGACGTTTAGGAAAATTCATTGAAGTCCATGCTGCGATCGTCGATGAATATTTGAAAAATAATCCATCCGCTGATGCTGAAAATTTACCGCCATTCTTTGTTTCAGCGATGGAATTGTCACCAGAAGCACATGTAAGTGTACAGTGTGCGATCCAGCGTTGGGTAGATAGTTCGATTTCAAAAACCGTCAATGCACCTAAAGGCTATCAAGTAAAACAAGTGGCCGCAATTTATGATGACCTGTATCAAGGTGGTGCTAAAGGTGGGACCGTCTATGTGGATGGTAGTCGGGATTCACAAGTGTTGACACTTGAGGCAGATGAAAATGTATTTGAAGAACCTACAGCAGTGGTAGAAGAGAATCAAAGGACACTTGAATCAATAGATCTAGAATCAGAAGAACTATGTCCGATTTGCCATGAAGGTAGAATTGAAGAAATCGGTGGCTGCAGTACCTGTACTAATTGCAAAGTTCAACTAAAATGTGGTTTGTAAAAGGAGCTATTTGATGAAAATTTATACTAAAAGTGGCGATAAAGGAAATACCAGCATTATTGGTGGACAAAGAATAAAAAAATCTGATGCTCGCGTGTGCGCCTATGGTAGTGTTGATGAAGTAAATTCTTGGATCGGAAAAATTATTTCAGAATTGGATGAGAAAAAATTTGTGCTATTGAAAAAAGAATTAGTCGCATTACAAATTTTACTTTTTGATCTTGGAACAGATCTAGCTACACCGGCTGGCGTTAGGGAAATGCTCGTTGGTAAACAAGAGGTAGCTGAAATCGAGGCCATGATCGATCATTATCAAGAAAAAGTTCCCGTGATTGAAAAATTTATCTTACCTGGAGGACACCCGGTGGCGTGTGATATGCAGATTACACGTACAGTCATACGTCGGGCAGAACGCGAAATGACACAATTGCTTATTTCAGAAGAACATATCAATTTACATGCGTACAAAATTATGAATCGCTTATCGGATTTGTTTTTTGTACTTGCGCGCTATGTAAATACTGTTTATTCTGTAACAGAGCCATTTTATGAACGAGCAGGTAAGGTATTTCATTAAGAGAGGGTTTTAAATTTGAAAAAATTCGCAACATTACTAACAGTTTTTATTGGGTTATTCATTATGACAGGGTGCCAATCAAATCAAAATGATCAAACTTCATCAAAAGCATCCACTCAAGCAACCAGCGAGGTTGCCAAATCAAGTGCGTCGATAAAATTAACTGATAGCAATAAAGAAATAACATCAAAAAAAGTCACTTATCAATCAGGAGACTCATTATTGGAAATTTTAAAAGCGAACTTTGAAGTAAAAGAAAAAGATGGTTTTATTACTTCAATTGACGGTCATGCTCAGGATGAGACCCAAAAAAAATATTGGACATTCACGATCAATGGAAAAATGGGTGAAAAAGGCGCAAATGAAATGAAACTCGCTAATAATGATCAGGTCGTTTTCAATTTGGGCGTATTTAAATAATATATTCGCATTTTGTAACAGTAAACAAACGCTAGAAAGTACGATAAAATTTTTAGCTTTTTAAAAGAATAGCTTAATTTAAAACACGTTCAAACCAATTATTTCAAAAGGTTTGAACGTGTTTTTCTATATAATACAATCGTGAAAACGGACAGTGAAAGATTAATCATCGGCAATTACTTCTGAAAGTATTGTAAAGAAAAATATTCCTCATATGCTGTTGGTGAAGTTAATCTAAGCTATTGAATATAGACTTATTGGTTCTGTTGCAAAGTTTTTCAATCAAGACCTTTTAGTGTAAAATCTAACTAAAATGACCCGGGAGGAACGAAGATATGAACCCTTTTAAAGGAAAACAATTCCAAGAAGACGTGATTATTGTGGCTGTCGGTTATTATCTTCGCTATAACCTCAGTTATCGTGAAGGTCAAGAAATCTTATATGATCGTGGCATTGAGGTCTGTTATACAACCATTTACCGTTGGGTTCAGGAATACGGGAAGTTACTTTATCAGATCTGGAAAAAGAAAAACAAGCAGTCTTTTTATTCATGGAAGATGGACGAAACCTATATCAAAATTAAAGGAAAATGGCATTATCTGTATCGAGCCATCGATGCAGATGGCTTAACCTTAGATATCTGGTTACGAAAAAAACGCAATACACAAGCTGCGTATGCGTTCTTAAAGAGACTGTTCAACCATTTTGGAGAACCAAAGGTTCTCGTTACTGATAAAGCACCGTCGATTTCCTGTGCCTTCAAAAAGTTGCAGAATCATGGGTTTTATCAACATACAGAACATCGAACCGTAAAATATTTAAACAATTTGATTGAACAAGATCATCGACCAATCAAGCGTAGAAATAAATTCTATCGAAGCTTACGTACCGCTGCGACCACGATCAAAGGGATGGAAACCATTCGAGGACTATATAAGAAAAGCCGAAAAGAAGGGTCCCTTTTTGGTTTTTCAGTGTGTCTTGAAATCAAAGGATTACTAGGCATCCCGGCTTGATTGATAGTAAGCTTAAGGAAATTATCTTTAGCTAGAGACGCTTTGCAACAGAACCCTTGAGACGTTTCTTGATTGAGTTCCTCACAAAATTCATCAATGATTTTAATAAGTCCCTGTTGATTGCTAAATTCATAGTTATAAACTCTGAGGCGCTCCATCGTTCGAGCTAATGCTTCAACGCTTCCTTTTGTCTGAGGCCGATAGGCTCTACAAGAAATAGGGACAAATCCAGCATCTTTACTGAAGGCGTAAAATCTATTGTTAAAATGAACTTTTCGAAACTGCGTGCGAGATTGATCTACCACTGTTTTCATATTATCAAACCATATTTCCTGAGGGATACCTCCAGTATGATAGAAGGCCTCATGTAAGCAATAGAATAGAGTATCCTGTTTCCGATCGAATGTGAGTGTAATATACTTCTTTTTTGAATACGGAAGAACATAAAGAAAAAGATTAAATTGATAGATTTCACCTTCTCTGCTAATTAATTTCATTTCTTCTTTCCAGTCTACTTGACCTGCTAAAGCTGGCTGATGAGTGACACGAATCGTCGCTTGTTTTATTTTTTCAGCTTTATGATCTTTGCAATACTCTCGAACAATCGTGTATTTACTCTCAAATCCTTTTTTCTCAATGAATTTAAAAATTGCTTTTGCACTGCAACCTAACAAGAGCTTTTCCTCGATGGTTGGCTTGAATGGATCAAGTTTGCTTGGTCGAGAGTTTTTCACTTTTCTTTTTTGTTCGCCATTCTTTTTATTCTTGATTCCTTGTTCATAGGCGGATTTAACTGTTCGGTAATCAGAACGATATTGACGTGCTAGCTCTGCATAATTTGGTTTGATTTTTTGATTCACGTATAATTGCACTCCTTCATAAATATCTCTTCTCATCATTTGCCTCCTTTGTATGATGAGAAAAGTGTACAACAAAAAAATGTAGGAAAACCGACAATTTTAAATCGCCTTTTTCCTACATTTTACTACCGCCCTTTACAGCAAACATAAATCAAAGTGGATCCTATAGAATAGACACTAAAAAAAGTGCCTTTATAGGGTCCTTTTCAATCCATTTTAGTTTCATAAGGTTTCTTTTTTTTAAATGTCCTTGACATAGAATCCATTTCAATTCTTCGATTAGCTAAATTTTTCTAAAGTCTGTGTATATAGTTCAATAATTTCTTCACGACTAATTTGATTTCTTTTCTCCTTATACCAAAAGACGGATTGAATCGTGATCCCCATAATGATCTGTCCTTTATAACTAAGCTCTATGGGTAATTCTTCGTCACTAGCTCCTTTTTTTATGCGGTTACCTAGCATGCTCTTCCCGTACTCGCGCACACTTTCAAGTTCAAAAATGATATTAGCATTCATTTGAATACTGAAAATGAGATATAAGAGATTATCAAATTGATCCAATAGTTGTTCAAAAACAATAATAAAAAAGTTGTCTTTTTCTTCATTTGAGTTTTTGATAGCAAAATCAAATATTTCATTCATTTTATGTTTAATAAAAAAGGTTATAAAATCATATTTATCCAAGAAATGATTGTAGAAAGTTGGTCGTCGAACCATAGCAGCATCACATATTTCTGTTACTGAAATATTTTCAAATTCTTTTTCATGTAATAAGTTTTCAAATGCTTCTATAAGTGCCTTATGAGTTTTTTGAACCCTTAAATCTAATTGTTGCATATAGGGCCTCCTTTTTAGAGAAAGTATCAATTATCGAAAAAATGTAAATTATTTATCAGATCCTGAAAATATGTCTCTTGTCCTCCTTTGTGAGACTAGTATAATAAATAGTATAACATTTGTAAATAAAGAAACGATTATTAATTATCTTATAATCGATATTTAAAAGAAAGGTAGGAATATGATGTCAGTTATTGAAGTGAAACATGTGACCAAAGACTATGGACATGGACGTGGAATATTTGATGTTTCTTTTGAGATAAATGAGGGAGAAGCTTTTGGATTCTTGGGACCGAATGGTGCTGGAAAGTCGACAACTATTCGCCACTTAATGGGCTTTTCTAAAGCTGATGAGGGAGAACTTTCTATTAATGGAAAAGATAGTTGGAAATCAGCAGCCAATATTAAACAAGATGTTGGTTATTTACCTGGAGAGTTGGCTTTTCCAAAAGGAATGACAGGAGACCAATTTATTGAGTTCATGGCAAATGCAAGAAAAATTACTGATATGACAAGGACAGAGCAGCTTAAAGAGCTCTTTAAAGTAGATACTTCTAAAGAGATTAAAGAAATGGGTCTTGGGACCAAAAGAAAGCTAGCGGTCGTTACTGCTTTTATGCATAATCCAAAAATATTGATATTAGATGAACCTACTTCAGGATTAGATCCTGTTATGCAAGAACGCTTCATTCAATTTATCTTAAAAGAAAAATCAGAAGGGAAAACAATTCTCCTATCTAGTCACATCTTTACTGAAGTGGATGCAACATGTGATCGCATTGCCATCATTAAGGATGGGGTAGTGGTTTCAACAATTGAATCCAATGAATTGAAGCGGAGTACGAATAAATCATTCAAAATTGAGTTTGCTAGTTTTGAGGATTATCAGAAGTTTATAGAAAATACCGAATTTACTATTCCAACTAAAAGACCTGAACAAAATCAAGTTAAACTAAGCTTAACGGATCAGAAGATGCAAGAATTTTTTACAGAATTAAGTAAGGTAAAGGTAAATTTTATTTCAGAAATTAAATTTACTTTGGAAGATTACTTTATGGACTTTTATGATCGTAAGAAAACAGTGGCTGCTGGAGAGGAGAATTTGCGATATGGCTTACATTGATATTAAACATTTGACTAAGGATTATGGAAATGGACGCGGAATATTCGATGTATCTTTAGAAATTGAAAAAGGAGAAAACTATGGCTTAGTAGGTATCAATGGTGCAGGGAAAACGACTACTATCCGGCACTTGATGGGTTTCCTGAAACCTGATGAAGGAAGCGTCACTATTAATGGACTTGATGCCACCAAAAGTAGTGCAGAAGTCAAACGTTATGTATCTTATATTCCTGGTGAGATCAATTTTCCAGGAAACAAAACCGGTGAAGAGTTTTTAAAAGATCAAATCTATTTATCTGGACGCGGAAGTTGGGAACGTGCTAAAGAGTTAAGTAATCTTCTTCAATTAGATGTGACGGCCAATGTGCGTTCCATGAGTAAAGGGATGAAACAAAAAACAGCTATTGTTTCAGCATTTGCATCTAATGCAGATATCTTAATTATGGATGAACCAACTACAGGTTTAGATCCTCTAATGCGTGACATCTTCCTTGATCTTTTAAAACAAGAAAAGAAACAAGGAAAAACGATTCTTATGTCTAGCAATATCTTCCAAGAAGTGGAAGATGTCAGTGACCGAGTCGCAGTCATCCGAGAGGGCAAAATTATTGATATCACAGACATGGCAGACATTCGTTATAACGAGAATAAAAGTTATCGAATGGAATTTAAATCACTTGCCGATTTCGAACGTTTCTTAAATTTAGGCTACCAATTGACTATGGTA
>NZ_JBIOOP010000003.1:0-53581 GCF_051712285.1 Enterococcus sp. DIV1337a
ATGGAAAATTTTCAATTTTATAAATCTAAAGAGATTTACAGAGAAAAATACTATCAAATGCCAAAAGTATTTTTCACAAATGAAATGTACAAATCTTTATCCAACGACGCAAAAATTGCATACATGCTTTTAAAAGATCGGTTTGATAATTCCGTTAAAAATAATTGGGTAGATAGTGAAGACAATATTTATTTTATCTACACAGTTGCTGAATTAATGACTCTGCTAAATTGCAGAGAAGGAAAAGTATCAAAAATAAAAAAAGAGCTTGAAGCAGTTAATCTTCTTAAACAAAAAAAAGGTAGAGTAAAGAAAATGAATGGAAAAATAGAAACTACACCTAACCTGCTATATCTCGGAAAACCTAACGTTACTTCAGAAGATGTTTTCAAAATCAATGAGGAACAAAACAATGTTAACCCTGTAATTGCGAAAATCGCAAATACAGAAAAAGTCAATGATATCAACGAAAATCCTGTAATTGCGAAAATCGCAAATACAGAAAAAGTCAATGATATCAACGAAAATCCTGTAATTGCGAAAATCGCAGACAATCTATTCTATACTTCTTATTTAGATACATTAGATACATTAGATACTAAAAAAGAAGCCCTGCAACAACAGTTATTGCTCGATCAATTTTCAGAAGTTCAAGAGAACACTTTCCTAAGCAAAGATAGCTTAAAATTTATTGCTGCCTTTTCCGATACTATTAAAGAAGCTCATGAAATGGTTGGAACAATTATACGTGCTAAAACTAAAGTTGAAAAAGAATACAATGTTGTTTTAATTGGGGAAGATTATCAAGAAGAAATAGACAAATGTTTGCGTCGTGTGATGCATAAAATTAAGACAGATTCTACTGTAAAAAGTCCAAAAGGCCTATTCTACAAGTCGTTTTATAATTTATTTGTTGAATGTGCGTTAGAAAAAGAAAATGTAAAAAATAGGGATAATTCTAAAGGTTCTGAAATCACTTTGCATAATTGGCTTGAAAAATAAGTAATTGATTCTTTTGTTTGGATAAATTTCATTCTGTGTTTTGTATCCCTTTTAAAGTTTATTTGATAAAATTGTAAATATAATAGCTATTAATTGGTTATTTTATTTGTATATCGCTAGAATTAGTTAGCAAATTTAACCTACGGAGGTTGATAAAAATGAAGAAGTACAAGAAGTTTTGTTTTTTAGGTATTGGGTTATTACCTTTGGTATTAGCTAGTTGTGGGACAAATACTGCCACAAAAGATTCACAAGATGCAACAGAAAAAAAAGTAGAACAGGTAGCGACTTTGACTGCAGGGACACCTGTCCAAAGTTTAGACCCAGCAACTGCTGTAGATCAAACGAGTATAACTTTATTAGCCAATGTGATGGAGGGGTTGTATCGATTAGATGAAAAAAATCAACCGCAACCAGCCATTGCAGCTGGTCAACCAAAAGTATCGAATAATGGCAAAACTTATACCATTGTGATTAGAGATGGCGCTAAGTGGTCTGATGGTACACAAATAACTGCTAGTGATTTTGTGGCCGCGTGGCAAAGAGTTGTAGATCCTAAAACAGTTTCTCCAAATGTGGAACTGTTTTCTGCTATAAAAAATGCCAAAGAAATTGCTTCAGGAAAACAAGCAAAAGATACTTTAGCAGTGAAAAGTATTGGTGAGAAAACATTAGAAATCGAATTAGTTGAACCAACACCTTATTTTACTGATCTGTTATCCTTAACCGCTTACTATCCAGTACAGCAGAAAGCAATTAAAGAGTATGGGAAAGACTATGGGGTTTCTCAAAAAGCAATTGTAACAAATGGAGCATTTAACTTAACAAACTTAGAGGGAGTAGGAACTTCTGATAAGTGGACGATTTCTAAAAATAAAGAGTACTGGGATCAAAAAGATGTTTCTATGGATAAAATTAATTTTCAAGTCGTCAAAGAAATTAATACAGGAATAAATTTGTATAATGATGGGCAATTAGATGAGGCGCCTTTAGCTGGTGAATATGCAAAACAATACAAGAAAGATAAAGAATATTCAACAACATTAATGGCTAATACAATGTTTTTAGAAATGAACCAAACTGGGGAAAATAAGCTTTTACAAAACAAAAATGTCCGAAAAGCGATTAACTATGCAATTGATCGGGAAAGTCTAGTTAAAAAATTACTAGATAATGGGTCCGTTGCTTCTGTTGGCGTAGTACCAAAAGAAATGGCCTTTAATCCGGTAAATAAAAAAGATTTTGCTAATGAAAAATTAGTTGAATTTAACAAAAAACAAGCAGAAGAGTATTGGGATAAGGCTAAAAAAGAAATTGATTTATCCAAAAATACTTCTTTAGATTTACTTGTAAGTGATGGAGAGTTTGAAAAAAAGGCAGGAGAATTTCTGCAAGGACAGTTGCAAGATAGCTTAGAAGGATTGAAGGTTACTGTGACGCCAATTCCTGCAAATGTCTTTATGGAACGCCTAACAAAAAAGGATTTTACTTTGAGCCTAAGTGGATGGCAAGCTGATTATGCAGACCCTATTAGCTTTTTAGCAAACTTTGAAACAAATAGTCCAATGAATCATGGTGGATATTCAAATAAAAATTATGATGAATTGCTAAAGGATTCTTCTTCTAAACGTTGGCAAGAATTGAAAAAAGCTGAAAAATTGTTGATCAATGATATGGGGGTCGTTCCAATTTTTCAAGTTGGAACAGCAAAATTAGAAAAAAGTAAAATAAAAAATGTTTTAATGCATTCAATAGGAGCAAAATATGACTACAAAAAAATGAGAATAGAGAAGTAATGGAGGGTATATGGAATTAGTTCGTCGCGTTTTTATAAAGGATAAGGAAATTATTTTAGTCGGGACTGCACATATTTCCAGTGAAAGTGCTGAATTAGTTAAAAATATAATCGAAGAAGAAAATCCAGATGTAGTTTGCCTTGAATGGGATCAAAGCCGATATGACAAGTACCTGAACCCTGATGAATGGTCGGATACAGATATTGTTCAAGTAATTAAACAAAAAAGACTAACTGTATTAATTTCTAGCGTTATTTACAAATTAATTCAAAAACATTTGGCTAAGATTAATGATTCTGTAGCTGGTGCTGAATTTTTTGAGGCTGTTAGTAGTGCAGAAAAAGTTGGTGCTAAAATAGCGTTAGTAGACAGAGACTCACAAGTAACTTTTAAACGATTTTGGCGCTTAATACCACTAAGAAAAAAAGCGTTACTTCCTTATGCTTTTGGTAGTGTTTTGGAAGGTGCGGAAGAATCTGAAGAAGAAATGCTAAAATTGTTGAATTCTGAGAATTTTGAGCCTATTTTTGAACAGCTACAAGAAGCATATCCAGAACTGTGGAAAGTTCTGTTAGTAGAACGAGATCAATATTTAGCTCAGAAAATTTCAGATCAGGAAGCTGGTAAAATCGTAGTTGTTATTGGGCAGGCGCATTTACGTGGTGTGGAGAAAAACTTAAAAAGTAATCAACAAATCAATATAAAAGAATTAGAAACTTTACCGCCAAAGCTTTGGTCAACTAAAGTTTTAGAGAGTATCATACCTTTGATTATCATAGGTTTGTTAATTTATTCCTTTTTCTTAGGTGTAGATGTAGGTAAAGACCAAATAATGAGATGGGGTATTTGGAACGGTGGTTTATCAGCACTATTTACTTTATTAGCGTTGGCTCACCCCTTAACAATTGTCACTTCCCTAGTGTTTGCCCCCCTTGCTACCTTGCTACCAATGGTGTCTGTAGGAGTGTTTTCTGCTATTGTAGAGGCTACTTTAAGGAAACCAAAAGTACGTGATTTTCAAACGATGGATGAAGATATAAAATCTTTGAAAAAGATATATAAAAACCGTGTTTTGAGAGTATTTTTAGTGTTCGTGTTAGCTAGTTTGGGAGGAATGATTGGTAATTTTGTTGGTGGCTTGGAAATGTTTAGGCACCTTATATAATAAAAAATAAAAGAGCAGTCATGAAAATATTTTCATGACTGCTCTTTTATTTCAGGAATAGGATTATTTTCTATTGCAACGTAATTTTCATAATACATGGTTACTTCTTTAGGGGGCGTAAATTTTTCTTTTGCAGATATTTTTGTAAGTTCCTCAACTAAAGATCTGTGAATATCTTCTTTTCCAATGATTTTAAAGATGTTGATAATATTTACCGCATTTAAATAAGAATCAATATTTTTGTCAGTTAAAAATTGATATATTTGTTTTAAATAGTTTATTTCTAAGTCGTAATATCCATTTATGCTAATATTTTTAATTGTTTTTAAGTGTTCAAATTGATTAATATAATACTGCGCTTCTTTTAGATTTCTATTCATAATTGATATTGTTAAAGCATTTTTTAGAACAGTCTGAATAGTTAAATCGTAATCTTTACCAAAGGAATCCACGATTGGATACATAGGCTTAATGATACTTGAAACTTCTTCATACGGTAAGACATTTAAAAGATTTGAAACAATTTCATAATCAATTCCAAAAAATGTTGTTCTTTTATCATATAAATGTTTTAAATCTGAAGTAATTGTTTTATTAAAAGTAGGAACTTCAATGTTATAATGATGTGCAATAGAAATATATCCAAGATAAATACTAAAGTACTGAAGACTAGTTAAGCGCTTTGGCTCAATCCTTTGAAAATTTTTGTCAAATAAGTCAGGGTTTGTAAATATTTTTGAAATAAGAAGTTTTTCTTTTCCTGTTTCATTTACGCTTTTTGTATTCATGCCAGCTCTATTTAAAATTTCAAAAAAATTTACACCTAAACGTTCTGAGAACTTGCTTAACTCTTCTACAGAAATCGGTCGAGAGTCAGCTTCAACTTTTATGTAAACAGATTTGGACATTATTCCAGAATATAAATCAATCTGATGGTAATTTAACTCTTGCCTTATTTGTTTCAGGACAGAACCTATCTTAAACATTTTCTTCCTCCTAATATGTAAAGTATCAAAAAGTAGACCTAAAATTCGATAAACTACAAAAATTTGTTAATATTTTAATTTTAGGTATTGAATACGACACTCGAAGATGTGTTTATTAAGCTATATCCCTTTTTTTTAAAAAAAAATACATATTTTAGTTGAAAATATAATACTTAGATGTTAAGATGTTTTTATAGGAGGGGTGTAAATGAAAACCACTCTAAAAAAACTATCAAGATATATAGCTGTTGTAATTGCAATAACCTTAATATTTATCTGATAGAAAAAATCATAGTAACAATTAAACAAATTAAGAACCGACTGCCATAGGACGGCAATCCTAGGGGGCAGTTAAACAATTCATGGTATGACATGAACTCTACTCGGTTCTCGTTTGTTGCAACATTAGTTACAACGTATAGTATAACAATTTTTTATGTAAAATTCTAGACTTTTTTAAACTCCTTTATTTGTCTAGGAAAAGTTTTTACAGTGAATTGTTTTTATTAGTTGTATAAATGTTGGAGCAGCGGGGAATGTATACAGTTCATGTATATGTTCCCCGCTTTTTTTGTTGTCTGTTAACTTGTTGAAAAAATAAAAAAACCAAGTAACAAGCACGCTCATTTTCTAAAAATGACCCGCTTGTGGAATAATTCAATGCTTTCACGCATTGTTTGTACTGGAACTACTCGTAAGAGCCGTGCAAACAACGTGTTGCATGGCTCTTTTTCTACTTGGTTCAGAAAGTAGGTGAATCAATGATTGAACTGAAAGCAACTGATTTGCAACGTATTACGTGTCAATTGACCTTGTTTAATCGACAAAGATTTAAATTATACAACGGCACAACAGAACGCATTGTATATGATTTTTCAGGAAGAAATCTGTTGATCAATCCTGTGAGTTTTGAAACGGAACAAGACATGGAACGTTTATTCAGACAAGTAAAACTGATTTATTTTGATGGAAAAGTGGTCGGTTATCGTGGCTGCTCGGAACTTCCGTTAAAACTTGAATGTAGAACGTTCAAAAAAATGGTTAAACGACAAAAGATGTTACTTAATGCACCATTCAACTATAAGGTTTTTGAAGAAAATGAATTTAGGGAATGGTGTGAAAAAATGAGAAGCTATAAGTAGTGAATTTGTTTTTTTATACTTGGTCTTTTTGTTTGTTAGTTTTAACTAACATGCGCAATTTACCAATAGCTAGGTTAGCTATCGAAAAAGGATGCAGAAAAGCACACGGACACGAAGGTGCAAACTGGCTACACGTCAACTTTTTTGCAAAATTTGGGAGATCCTTAAAAAATGAATACTACAGGACTTATCTAGTCAATCAGCGTGTCTTTAAAGGGCTAGGTAAGGATAAACTACCTAAAGAGTACGGTCAGAACAAAGGCGGTACGTGATTATGGGTGTGACACAGTAACTAAAAAGATTTCGTGCGATGATCTTTTGTTTTAAAGGGAGCCAGATACTTTTTTAGAGTTTGGGGTTGCTACCGCTACAAACCCTGCGATCAGTAAAATCTGTAGAAAAATTGCTAAAAAGCTAGCAAACAAAAGGATCAAGTAAAACGAGGATATTTACCATAAAACCAATAGGAGGAAAGTGAACATGAAGACATAGGAGTGTTTTTCTAAGGGTTCCAAGGATAGTATTTTTTTAATAATGAAGGCTTTGTTACTATTAATTTGAGGTGAGAGGGGTATGACAAAAAAAGAGCAAAGTATTTGGCGTAAAGAGATGTTGGCATTGATGAATGAAGACGCAGACTGGTATAGGAATGAAGATACCGAGCGTTTTAAACGAATACAAGAACTTGCAAAAAAGATAGAAACAGCAAGCACCAGACAATTTTCTTCTCATATTAGCAAGGAAAGATTTGAAGCCTATTAAAGAATGGGCTTACAGTTTAAAGAGATAGCGGAAGAGTTCCATATAACAACTACAGCGTTACAACAATGGCATAAAGACAATGGGTATCCCATTTACAACAAAAATAATCGGAAGTGAGGAAAATAAAATGAAAAAGATTGCAAGTACAGGGTTAAGTATTTTAGTCGCAACAGGGGTAGCAGGTATTGGGGGAAATGAAGTACAGGCAGCAGAACAAGCGCAACCAAAAACACCTGAAAACAGTTCTACAGAACAACCAACAGTGAAAGCTACACAAACAACGGAGCAAGCTATTACTGAAAAACAGCAACAAGTAACAGAGAAACAAGCAATTGTCGATCAAAAACAACAAGTCGCTGACACTGCGAAAAAAGAAAAAGACGCCATTGATCAATCTGTTAAAGACCAACAAGCAGTGGTCGATCAAAACAAAGACGCATTGGATCAAAGTCAACAAGCAGTGACTGACCAACAAGCAGTTGTAGACGAAGCTAAAAAAGTCGTGGATGAAGCAACACCTTCAGCCATTGAAAAAGCTAAAGAGCAAGTGGCTACGGATACACAGGCTGTTGATGAACAACAAAAAGTAGTGGATCAAGCTCAAACAGACGTTAACCAACAACAAGCTGTTGTCGATGAAAAAGCAAAAGAAACGAATGCTGCTAAAGTGCAAAATGAAAAAGATCAACAAGCAGTAACAGCTGCAAAACAAGAACAAGCCAAGCTTGAAGAATTAGCGAAAAATGCGGAAGCGGAAAAAGTAAAGGCAGAAAAAGAACAAGCAGCAAAAGAAGCTGAACTGGCTAACAAACAGAAAGAAGAAGCAAAAGCTAAAGATCAAAAGACGAAGGACGATCAAGCAGTTGCAGACCAACAAACCGTTGTGACAACTAGTCAAGAGAAAGTAACAGACGCAAAAGCAGATACAGCTGCGAAACAGGCAGATTTAACTGCGAAAGAAAATGCTTTGAAAGACAAGCAAGCAGCAACAAAGCAAGCGCAAAATACTTTAGATAACTCAAAAGAAGAGTTGAAAGGGCATAAAGGGATTAACTTGCCACCTAAGTTTAGTGCAGATTACGATACAAAATTAAGTGCTGAAGAAATAGCTACTCTTGAAAAAACGGCACTAGAAATGAACAAGAATTTTCCAACGAGCAAAGAAGATGAAAAAAATAAAGACGTGATGTGGGATATTCAACATTTAAGTGCAGATCAGAAAAAAGAATTAAGTGTATACACAACAGAATTATTAAATGATGTGCGAAAAAAATTGGGTCTTTCTCAATTAAGTGTATCGGACCAATCAATCAAATTTGCTTGGGATATTGCGAAATATTCTGATACCGGAGAATACATGCATGATGTGATAGCCATTAATAAAGCAGCTAAGGAAAATGGCTTTAAAGAATATCCTGGAATGAATTACTATGAAAACCTAGGTGGGGGGTATTACGAAACTGAAAATGGTAAAGTTTCTAAATATACTCTCCAAGAAAGTATCCGCAAAATGCTTGTCAATATGTTGTTTGATGATGGCCGCTTAGGTTATAGCCATTTACATTCTTTATTACAAGACGGAAAAACAGCATTAGGCGTTTCACTATCTGGTGAAAAAAATTCTATTTCTCCTAAGATTCATATTATTTCTTATGGTAAAGAAAAACTGGAGGATAGTAGTCAATACCAAAACGGCGAAGTGGCAAGCATGAAATCTAAAGAAGAATTACAACAAGAGATAGCTAGCAACCAAGAAAAATTAGCTACCGCACAACAAGCAGAATCAGACGCACAACAAGCAAGAAGTGCAAGTCAGCAAGCCTTAAATACAGCCAAAACAACACAAGCAACAGCAGAAAAAGAACTATCTGTTCATAAAGCGACATTGGCTAATCTTCAAGCAGTTGCGACTAAAAGTACGACAAACTATGAAGAAAAAGTACGACAAACTGCAACGGCAGAAAAAAGCCTTCAACAAACAAAAGATCAATTGGCAACAATCAATGAGTTAATTCAGAATCGAGCTGCTGTTTTAGAAAAAGCGAAAACAAACGTTGCGGAAGCACAAGCGATTGAACAAACGTCTGCTAAAGTGCTGAAAGAAAAACAAGAAGCACAAAAAGCAGAAGAAAACACATTGAATAGCTTGAAGGAAGTATTGGATTTAGCAAAAGAAAACTTAAATCAAAAACAAGTAGCGCTTAAAACAAGTACACGTTCATTGTCTCGTTTAGAAAATGCTCAACCAACATACGAAAAAGCATTAAACGAGTTAAACAAAGCAGAAGCGGCAGTGGTTCAAGCACAAGAAGCCTATGAAAATTCTATGAAATCATTGGAGGAACTTAAAGAACAACAAGCCGTTGCTACACTTGCTTATGCACAAGCACAAGAAGACCTTTCTAATGCGAAGTTAGAGCTACAGCAGTACCAAGGTGTATTAAGAGACTTAGAGGCACAACAAGCCGAACAGCGCCGACAAGAAGCGTTGCAAGAGCAAGTAGCAAAAGAGCAACAACGCCTTGAACGAGAAGCAAAACAAAACCAAACGTTAGTAGCAAGTGCTACTTCAGCAGACAAAACACCTGGTCTCCAACAGTTATCTTTTTCTAAACAAAAAGAACAACCAAAAGCACAAGCATTAACACATTCAGAACCTCGTAAGACGAAACAAGTAGCAAAAGCACCAGAATCCTTACCACAAACGGGAGAACAACAAAGTATTTGGTTGACTATTATTGGATTATTGATGGCAGCAGGTACGATCAATTTCAAGAACAAAAAACGTAAAAAAAATAGTTAATAATTGTTTGATATAGCAAAACAAAGATATATATCGTGTTTTATAAGAATATAAAATAACTAAGAGAATCGAAGATACTTTCGGTTCTCTTTTTTTAGTAAGGAGGGAAATGACAATGAAAAAGCAACGAGCGCCTTGTGTTGCGTGAGTTATTTTACAAACAAAAAAATAAAAAATCGAGGAGAATGATACATGAATCAACAGACTGAAGTAAAAAAACGTTTTAAAATGTATAAGGCAAAGAAGCATTGGATCGTAGCTCCTATTCTTTTTCTAGGCGTGTTAGGAGTTGTAGGATTAGCTACTGATAATGTACAAGCAGCGGAATTAGATACGCAACCAGGATCAACGACAGTGCACCCCGATAACCCCGATCCGCAGTTAGGTAGTGCAACGCCTAATACGGCAGTATCTGAAGAATCTGCAGTACAAAAAGACACTACTTCTCAACCGACCAAAGCAGAAGAAGTAGCGTCTGAAAAAAATGGAGCTGAACAGAGTTCAGCTACCCCAAATGATACCACAAACGTCCAACAACCAACAGTAGGAGCTGAAAAATCAGCACAAGAACAACCAGTAGTAAGCCCTGAAACAACCAATGAACCTCTAGGGCAGCCAACAGAAGTTGCACCAGCTGAAAATGAAGCGAATAAATCAACGTCCATTCTTAAAGAATTTGAAACACCAGACGTTGATAAAGCAGTTGATGAAGCAAAAAAAGATCCAAACATTACCGTTGTTGAAAAACCAGCAGAAGACTTAGGCAACGTTTCTTCTAAAGATTTAGCTGCAAAAGAAAAAGAAGTAGACCAACTACAAAAAGAACAAGCGAAAAAGATTGCCCAACAAGCAGCTGAATTAAAAGCCAAAAATGAAAAAATTGCCAAAGAAAATGCAGAAATTGCGGCAAAAAACAAAGCGGAAAAAGAGCGCTACGAGAAAGAAGTCGCGGAATACAACAAGCATAAGAACGAAAACAGCTATGTCAATGAAGCGATTAGTAAAAACCTAGTGTTCGATCAATCTGTCGTGACGAAAGACACTAAAATTTCGTCGATTAAAGGCGGAAAATTTATCAAAGCAACTGATTTTAATAAAGTAAATGCAGGGGATTCAAAAGATATCTTTACAAAATTACGGAAAGATATGGGTGGGAAAGCTACTGGCAACTTCCAGAATTCCTTTGTAAAAGAGGCAAATCTTGGGTCTAATGGTGGGTATGCGGTTCTTTTAGAAAAAAATAAACCAGTGACAGTGACCTATACAGGACTAAACGCTAGTTATTTAGGACGTAAAATTACAAAAGCAGAATTTGTTTATGAACTACAATCCTCACCAAGCCAAAGTGGAACGTTAAATGCAGTATTTTCAAACGATCCGATTATCACAGCTTTTATTGGTACAAACAGAGTCAATGGTAAGGATGTTAAAACACGCTTAACGATTAAGTTCTTTGATGCGTCAGGTAAAGAAGTACTACCAGATAAAGATAGTCCATTTGCGTATGCGCTGTCTTCTTTAAATTCAAGTTTAACGAATAAAGGTGGCCATGCGGAATTTGTTTCTGATTTTGGGGCCAACAATGCGTTCAAATACATTAATGGCTCATATGTGAAAAAACAAGCGGATGGAAAATTTTACTCACCGGAAGATATTGACTATGGCACAGGACCTTCTGGATTGAAAAATAGTGATTGGGACGCTGTAGGGCACAAGAATGCGTACTTTGGTTCAGGTGTAGGTCTAGCTAATGGACGTATTTCCTTTTCTTTTGGTATGACAACAAAAGGAAAAAGTAATGTGCCTGTATCTAGTGCGCAATGGTTTGCCTTTAGCACTAACTTAAATGCGCAATCAGTGAAGCCTATTTTCAATTATGGGAATCCAAAAGAACCAGAAAAAGCAACGATTGAATTTAATGGATACAAAGCCAATGTCGTTCCTGTTCTTGTTCCGAACAAAGAAGTCACTGATGGTCAGAAAAATATCAATGATTTAAATGTGAAACGTGGCGACTCTTTACAATACATTGTGACAGGGGATACAACAGAACTTGCTAAAGTAGATCCAAAAACAGTAACAAAACAAGGGATTCGAGATACATTTGATGCAGAAAAAGTGACGATTGATTTATCCAAAGTGAAAGTTTATCAAGCAGACGCAAGTCTGAACGAAAAAGACTTAAAAGCAGTTGCTGCAGCGATTAATTCAGGAAAAGCGAAAGACGTGACTGCTTCTTATGACCTCAATTTAGATCAAAACACCGTCACAGCAATGATGAAAACCAACGCGGACGGCTCTGTTGTTTTAGCAATGGGGTATAAATATTTACTTGTCTTGCCGTTTGTAGTGAAAAATGTAGAAGGCGATTTTGAAAATACAGCTGTTCAGCTGACAAATGATGGGGAAACGGTAACAAACACAGTTATCAATCATGTGCCAAGTAGCAACCCTTCCAAAGACGTAAAAGCAGATAAAAACGGTACAGTTGGCAGTGTCTCTCTACATGATAAAGATATTCCGTTACAAACAAAAATTTATTATGAAGTGAAATCTTCCGAACGTCCAGCCAACTATGGCGGAATCACAGAAGAATGGGGCATGAATGATGTGTTGGACACGACCCATGATCGTTTCACAGGGAAATGGCACGCTATTACGAATTATGACCTTAAAGTAGGGGACAAAACGCTAAAAGCAGGAACAGATATTTCTGCCTACATTCTTTTAGAAAATAAAGACAATAAAGACTTGACGTTTACGATGAATCAAGCATTATTGGCCGCCTTAAATGAAGGAAGCAATAAAGTAGGCAAACAAGCTTGGTCTGTGTATCTGGAAGTCGAACGGATTAAAACAGGTGACGTAGAAAACACGCAAACAGAAAACTACAACAAAGAGCTTGTTCGTTCTAATACGGTGGTGACGCATACACCTGATGATCCAAAACCAACCAAAGCCGTTCATAACAAGAAAGGGGAAGACATTAATCATGGAAAAGTGGCTCGTGGTGATGTTCTTTCTTATGAAATGACTTGGGACTTAAAAGGGTACGATAAAGACTTTGCCTTTGATACAGTCGATCTTGCGACAGGCGTTTCTTTCTTCGATGATTACGATGAAACGAAAGTGACACCAATTAAAGACTTACTTCGTGTCAAAGATTCTAAAGGGGTAGACATTACGAACCAGTTCACGATCTCATGGGACGATGCCAAAGGCACGGTGACGATTTCTGCCAAAGACCCACAAGCCTTTATTCTAGCGTATGGTGGGCAAGAATTGCGTGTAACACTCCCTACAAAAGTCAAAGCTGATGTTTCTGGGGATGTTTATAATTCAGCGGAACAAAATACATTTGGCCAACGAATTAAAACCAATACTGTTGTCAACCATATTCCAAAAGTGAATCCTAAAAAGGATGTGGTCATTAAAGTTGGTGACAAACAAAGTCAAAATGGTGCCACAATCAAATTAGGGGAGAAGTTCTTCTATGAATTTACAAGTAGTGACATTCCTGCAGAATACGCTGGAGTTGTGGAAGAATGGTCGATTAGCGATAAACTAGACGTCAAACATGACAAATTTAGTGGACAATGGTCTGTGTTTGCCAATTCTAATTTTGTTTTAGCAGATGGAACCAAAGTGAATAAAGGGGACGACATTTCGAAACTATTCACGATGACCTTTGACAAAGGGGTAGTGAAAATCACGGCCAGTCAAGCCTTTTTGGATGCGATGAATCTAAAAGAAAACAAAAACGTTGCACACTCATGGAAAGCGTTCATTGGTGTAGAACGAATTGCGGCAGGAGACGTTTACAACACAATCGAAGAATCTTTCAACAATGAGAAGATTAAAACGAATACGGTAGTGACACATACGCCAGAAAAACCACAAACACCACCAGAAAAAACAGTGATTGTACCACCAACACCAAAAACACCGCAAGCACCAGTAGAGCCATTAGTGGTAGAAAAGGCAAGTGTAGTGCCAGAATTGCCGAAAACAGGCGAAAAACAAAATGTCTTATTAACGGTAGTTGGTAGTTTAGCCGCAATGCTTGGCTTAGCAGGCTTAGGCTTTAAACGTAGAAAAGAAACAAAATAATTGAAGACGAAAAGAAGGACGAATTGCTTGTCCTTCTTTTTTTAGTTATGGAGGGGAAAAATTGGAAGCAGTAGTAGCAGAAAGAGAGGCAAAGGGGATGAAAGAAATTGCCATCCAAGAAAAAGATTTGACCTTACAGTGGAGAGGAAACACAGGTAAGTTAGTTAAAGTTCGATTAAAGAATACACGTGCAATGGAAATGTGGTACAACAAACAAATTACCGAAGAAAACATTCAAGAGATCACCACGTTGAATATCATTAAAAACGGAAAATCTCTGGCATTAGAAGTATATCCAGAAAAAAGTATCTATGTGAAACCAAATTTAGGCAGAATCAATGTGCCTGTCTTTTTTATCAAAACACCTATTAATAGAGGGATTTTTGAAGAGATCTTCGGCGAAACTTTAAAATCATAAATAAAAAATTATTTGGAGGAAATTACAATGAAAAAAATTATTTTATCAAGCTTGTTTAGTGCAGTACTAGTATTCGGTGGCGGAAGTATAACAGCATTCGCTGACGATTTAGGACCAACAGATCCAGCAACTCCACCAATTACCGAACCAACTGATTCTAGTGAACCTACGAATCCTACTGAGCCGGTGGATCCTGCAGAACCGCCAGTAATACCAACTGATCCAACAGAACCAAGCAAGCCAACCGAGCCTACAACACCGAGTGAGCCAGAAAAGCCAACAGAACCAACAACGCCAATTGATCCTGGAACGCCGGTTGAACCGACTGAACCAAGCGAGCCAACAGAACCTAGTCAACCAACCGAGCCTACAACACCAAGCGAACCAGAAAAACCTGTTACTCCAGAACCACCGAAAGAACCAACTCAACCAGTGATTCCAGAAAAACCAGCAGAACCAGAAACACCAAAAACTCCTGAACAGCCCACTAAACCAATAGACGTAGTCGTTACACCTAGTGGAGAAATTGATAAAACGAATCAATCGGCAGGAACACAACCAAGTATTCCTATTGAAACAAGCAACTTAGCGGAGGTAACACATGTACCAAGTGAAACTACTCCAATTACAACAGAAGCTGGGGAAGAAATTGTAGCAGTAGATAAAGGTGTTCCGTTAACCAAAACACCAGAAGGATTAAAACCAATTAGCAGCTCGTATAAGGTTTTACCTAGCGGAAACGTTGAGGTAAAAGCAAGTGATGGAAAAATGAAAGTATTGCCACATACAGGAGAGAAATTCACACTCCTTTTCTCTGTATTGGGAAGCTTCTTTGTATTAATTTCAGGATTCTTTTTCTTTAAAAAGAATAAGAAAAAAGCTTAATCAGAAAGAGTAATTTCGATAAATTTCTGTGAGGAAAGGAGGTGCTTTGCTTGTTTATTTTATTTACTACAAAGCAAAGTCATGTATTACTAAATGAATTAGGGTTTAATAGAAAAATTGACCTGGTACAAGGTATTGAACAGTTAACAAAAATCAATGCGGATTTAAAAAAATCGACGGATCGAATTCTAATTACGTATGAGATTTATTACAACGTGACAGACGAGAAAGCTTTTGTAAGAGAAACAATGACTTTGCCGGTAGTTGAGGAAACTGTCCTCCAAAACATGGTACAGACTGTAGAAACCAATGAAGAAGTAAGACAAGAAGATTTAGAAGCGTTTCTTTACCTGTTCAAAAGAAATGTGAGTAATAAGTCGAAGAGAATAGGCCGTTCAACAGGTTCTTTAAAAAAGAAAGCAGAAAAGCAACAAAAATCAACTGTGTTTACAACAATTTCTCGCTATAGCTATTTCTCAGTGGCTTTACTTATATTTTTAGCAGTAGGTGTTTTTACAGGTGCGTCATTTGGTTCTCAAAGTAAACCAACGAGCCAAAATGATTCTAAGTTAGAGGAACGATTAACACATTTACAAGAACAAGTGTATGAGCAACCACAAGTTGATGTTGTTGCTCGGTTTTTCTTATCCAGTCTGTACTCTGGTGAAGAGAGTGACAAAGCCACGCAAAAGCAAGTTAAAAAGTATGTTTCTGAAGGTGTACTCAAAGAGATTAAGGGGTCTAAAGAACAAATAAGAACGTTATTTCTTTGGGAATCAAAAAAAGAAGGCAACCAATGGCTCCTTACGTACGTTGTTACCTTGAAAGTGGCTAAAGAAGAAACTGAAATTCGTCAAATGAAAGTAGCTATGGAAAAGAAAAACAATAATTATCAAGTAACAGAACTTCCAGAAGAAAAAGAATTTACTATTAATGAATAATAATTGAGGAGGCAATTCTATGAAATATGAACGTCCATTAAAAAGAGAGTCACAAATCAAGGAGTTTGAGTTAGGCACGCACGCGGCAGTAATTGAAAAAGTTCAAAAGAAACGGTCTCAAAAAGGGAATGATATGTTTTTACTCTCTCTTTTGGGAAAAAGTAACGAAAAAGGGGTTTATTTTCTTACCTTCGGGAATGATTATACTGAAGATAATTTACGCTATATTTTAGCCAGTATCCAAGACAACGGTGTAGAGATTCCAGACGTTGACTTTGGCTATAATCGAGAAACTTTTGAATTTCTGAAAGGTAAAGATGTCTATATTCAGGTTGAAGAACAAGAGTATAAAGGGAAAGTTAAACATGCGGTAACAAATTTTTTAACTCAGGATGAATTTGAAGAAAGCGAAGAAATGGAGTTTTCAGAAAGCAATACTGAAGAAGATTGGTAAAATAAGCCATTTCTTAGAATATAAAAACTGAAGGAGAGACAAAACTATGGATATAGTCACAAAAATTATTACACTAATTGGAGGAATCATTGGACTTGTTTCAGCAGTTAGTATTATGTTTGGCGTGAAAGAAATTCGTTCAGGTATGTCGAATGATGATCCACGTACGCTTGATAAAGGAATAGAAAAAGTAGTTGTTGGTGGGGCTGTTATTTTAGCAATTGGTGGGGTAGTCGCCTATGTTATTACACAGGTAGGAGCTATTCGTTTTTAAAAGGAGGAAAAAAATGAAGCTATTAGTAGAAATGATAGTCAACGGTCAAACTGAATGGGAAGTTGTAGAAGAAGAAAATGCGCCACAGGCAATTATTCAGAGTCGAGGAGGCTTTTCATTTGATGAGAATGGAGAGCTCATTGTCAATGATGATGAAATAAGTTATACAGGCGTGTTTGAGGTTTGCGAGACTAACTTATTGGATTTCACTGTTAAGGAAGCAGAAATCCATAGATTTTATCACAAAAAATTAGAAAAGCTAGGGATAGATCCTCTAACGTTTGAAAACTCGCAAGAAATAGCTAACTGAGCGGAGGGGAAGCAATGAGAAATCCAAAAGGAACGACCGATCAGCTATTTAAAAGTTTAGCTGAATACAATCCAACAACGAATGAAGCCATGTCTAAAATAGCGAAAGTCCTAGTCCCTTTAGGAATCGCTATTTTAGGCATTCTTTTTATGATTGAATTGGCGAATACCCAAAAGAAATTTCAATCAGAAGACGGTGGTTTGACAATCGAGCTATTAACTAACATTGCATTGAAGTATGTAATCGCGTACGTCTGTATTATGGGTTCTGGCTACATTATTGATGGCATTGTTTGGTTTACAATTCAAGCAGCCAAATGGATTAATTCCATTGTAACAGCGACAGGAACAAGTGAAGCGATCCCACAAATGGAAAAAGTTTCTTGGTGGGCAAAACCAATTGTATTTTTCTTTCAAATATTTGCATATATTGCGTTAGTATTATCCAGTATTATTGCAAATATTCTTATTTTCTTACGAGGGATACAATTGTATATGATTAAAGCTCTTGCACCGTTGTTTGTGGCGTTTTTTGTTCATGATGAATTACGTTCGATTGCCATGGGGTACATGAAACAAATCATGGCCTATGCGCTTCAAGGCGTTCTGTTGGTTCTATTACTTGGGTTAATTCCGATATTAACAGCAAACGATTATCTATCCTTTGAATCTCTTGAAGGTGGCATTTTGGCAGGTGCTGGAGCGATCATCATTAATGTTATGACGTACTTTAATTTAATTTTAAAATATGTGGCAGTGATTATTCTTCTGGTTGGTTCACAAGGATTTGCCAAACGATTAGTAGGAGCGATGTAAAATGGCGATTAGTTCAGAATTCTATAAAGATTTGTCAAAAGTAGAGAAAAAAATCTGGGGAATTACAGTCAGAGAATTTAAAGCGTATGTTTGCTTTGTTTTTATAGGGATACTTCTTCTGTTAGAAGTATTTTTTTTGCCGGATCTTTTATTTATGGTTTGTGCGTTAGTCACCTCGTTTGCGTTAGGATGGTATCCCGTTTTATTAATGATGAATAAGTGGAAAGAAGTAAAAAGAGCTTTTTACTTACGCTTTTATTATGAGGAGCGAACCTTTCAGGCTGGAAAAATAAGGAGGTATCAAAAGGATGAATTTGTTCAAAAAGAAACAATCAAAGAAACAGACGTTATCTAGTAACGTTGAAAAAGTAGATAAAAAAGTAAAAAAACGTGTACAGCAACAAGCAAATCCTACCGTACAAGATAGTATCTTTTATACGAGTCAGTTTGAAGAAGGGCTCATGCACATTGTAGAGGATGAGTTTTCTAAGTGCTATAAACTTGGAGAAGTGGACTACGAAATTGCTGTAGAAGAAGATCAATTAAACACGGTAATGGGGTATGCAGAAGGGTTAAATACACTAGATAAAAACTCTCGGTATCAGCTGCTGGTTGTTAATAAAAGAGAAGAAGAGTCGTTGATGGAAGACGTTTTATTGGCGTATCAGGGAGATCACTTAGATAACTACCGTCAAGAAATCAATGAAATTATTACGAAGCAGTATGAACAAGACGAGCGAAACTTTAAGATTGAAAAATATGCTATTTTCACCACAAAAAGTTCGTCCATGAAACAAGCTAACAAAGAGTTAGAAGGAATCATGCAGAACTTTGCTAATCGTTTTGAAGCCAACCAAATTAAATTAGAGGTAACCCCAATGACTGGCTTAGAGCGATTGTCTTTGTTCAGCTATTTTTTGCGCCACGGACAATATTTCGGCACAAGCTATCAAGATATTGCCGTATCAGGGCTAACGTCTAAAGCGTTTATTGTTCCAAGTAAAATCAAGTTTCCAAACAATAAAGCTTATTTTCGGTTAGGAGAAAACTACGCAGCTGTTTTAACCATTCAACAATACCCAAAATACCTAGAAGATAAGTTAATCAAAGAATTATGCGCTACAGGAAGAGAGCTAGCGATTAGCATTCATGCCAGACCTTATGACATGATGGAAGCCAGAAAGGCAATACAGGGAACCAAGACATTAAATGATGTTGCCATTCAAAAGCAACAGAAGCAAAACTTCAGAAGTGGTGTTTCAGAGGATGCGATTTCAGGAGAAGCAAAGGAAATCCAAGAAACAACGAATGCGTTAATGGATGAAATAAAAAATAATGGCCAAAAGTTATTTAATGGCCTATTTTCAGTTTTCTTAATTGCAGAAACAGAAAAGGAACTTTTAGAAGCTGTTGAATCGGTGAAAAACGTAGGAGCAACCTGGCAAGTTGTGTTTGATACAGTAGACAATTACAAAGAAGAAGCACTCAATACAATCTTACCGATTGGAAAACCTTACTTAGACGTTGAAATGAGTTATATGCGTGATCTAACAACAACAAATATTGCTACACAAGTACCTTTTACCAATGTGGAATTACAAAGCCCAACAGGTCAGTTTTATGGCCGGAATCAGTTGACGAAGAACATGATTACTATTGACCGAAAAAAAGATTTAATTACACCAAGTGGGCTTATTTTCGGAACGTCTGGTTCTGGTAAAGGAATGGCGACCAAATGGGAAATTCTTTCAACGCGTTTAAAATTTCCGAAGGACCGCTTTTTAATTGTTGATCCAGAAAGTGAATACTTACCGATTGGGAAAGAATTGGATGCAGAAATACTCGATATCTCAACTGGTACAAAAAACCACTTGAATATTTTAGGAATGGTAGACAAGCAGTTATTGGATGAAGAGGACCAGGAACTTGATTTAGTTAAAGAAAAATCTAATTTGTTATCCACTATGTTTGAATCGCTACTAAAAAGCTATACGGACGTGGATGCGGGACTTGTTGACCGTGTGACGTTGTTGACGTATGAACGCTTTGAAAACAAAGAGACAGAGCCAACATTAGTCGATTGGTTTAGAATCTTAAAAGAACAAACGGATGAAGGTGCCAAAGAATTAGCGAATAAAGTGGAAACCTATTGTGTGGGTTCACAAGATATCTTTGCGCACCAAACGAATATCGACTTAACGGCACCCTTTATTGTCTTTAATACAAAAAAATTAGATGATCGCTTGAAAAAGTTTGCCATGAAAGTGATTTTAGATCAGTTGTGGAAACAAGTAGTATCCGGACAAGGAAAAGTAACGTCACGTTTGTATTTTGATGAATTACAAGTCAATTTCACAACGGAAGAAGAAGCAGAGTGGTTCTTAAATTTATGGGCGCGTATTCGTAAGTATGGCGCCGTGACAACAGGTATCACGCAAAACCCTACGACGTTATTAGACAGTAAAGCGGGGCAAAAAATGATTGCCAATAGTGAATTTTTGATTTTATTACGGCAAAAACCAATTGATTCACAACGATTAGTAGAAATTTTAAGTCTGACACCTGCATTGAAGAAGTATATCAATGATCGAGCCCCACAAGGAACGGGGCTAATTTCTGCAGGTGGGGTAGTTGTTCCGTTTGAAAATCCTATTCCAAAAGAAACACATCTATTTGAAATTATGAACACCGACGCTTAGGATGTGAGGATATGGTAGAAAATAAGCGTACTTGGAAAGAAAAAGTACATGTTGAAACTCAAGTAGAAGAGCGTCTTAGAAAAAATTTGACCTTAAAATCAAGAGAAGCGACGAAGTTGCAAAAAAAAGCGTTAAAGACGACTAAAAAGGAGTTTAAACTTTCTAAGAAAAATTACAAGCAATCCCTAAAAAAACATAAACTTACCTTGAAAACAGGGAAGGAACCCTTAAGTATTAACCATTTACTGGATAAAAAGAAATTTGTAGAGCAAAAGAAACGCAAAAAAGCACAGAAAATTGCTTACAAACGAACGAAAAAAGTAGATGAAACGCGTGTCGTTAACCAAGTGAAAAGGGAAACCAAGGAAGGGTTGAAAAGAGAAGCGACGCAAAAAGTACGAACCACGTTAACGCAGGAAGATACACTGAATGAAGCAATGACCCTTTATGAAAAAACACAACAAGCTAAATTTAACATGCGTACAGCTTTGAAAACAGGAAAAACGGTTAAGAATCTTTCGGTGAAAACTGCAAAAGATACGTATGGATTGGGGAATCGCTTATTTAACTTTTCAAGAGGACGTGGGTTTCAGCGCACACCAAAAGACTTTACGTTAAAAAAACAACTTATGAAACAACTACGGAATCGTGCTATGCGCTTTAAAGCAGCAAAAGAAGCGAAGAAAGCCGAACAAGGTATTGGCTTGATTCGTTCTTTTTTTAATGGTCAGAAGACATTAGGGAAAGTCGCTGCATTGATTCTAAAAAATCCGATTTCTTGGGTTGTTTTATTGGTTCTTTTTCTTGTTTTTTTATTGAGTGGCGTTGCAAGTAGTACACAAAAACCAGCGATTGTTCAAGAAGAGGAAGATTTAACCGCTTCATGGACGTATTTTACTAAATTAGATGCGCAACATACAGACGATAACAACTTGTTTTATAGCAATATCGATGAAGTTCTTTTCTACATGAATTATCGGTACGATGATTTTAAATTATTAGATATGGATTCCACTGGTACAAAGAATTTTGAAACGATTCTATCTGAGCTATGGACGGCACTAAACGGAAAGAAACCTGATTATCAGTTGAAAACAATGCAAAGTTTAGAGACAGATAAGAAATCGAGTTATTTTATCGAAGAGGAACAAGCAAAGCATTATCAAGAGATAAAAAAAGAGTTAGGCTACCAAACATTGGATGATCTCCTTTCTTTTCCAGTAAAAACTGACGCTTTAATTGTCAATAAGCGCTATGGCTATGACAAATCAAAAGAGAAGCTCACCTTATATCAAGGCATTGATGTATTGATTGAAGATAATCAGCCGTTTCATTCACCAATGAACGGCCAAATCGTTTCGGTGCCTGATACAGAAACGCTGGTTATCGAAAAAGAGAAAGTAGCTAGGTTAACGATTCGTGGTGTGAATACCCTTCGACTAACAAAAGGTATGGATGTTGAAGAGGGAACATTTCTTGGGAATACAAAGAATTCAACAGTTACATTCCAGTATGAAAAATATAAAAAAGAAACGAAAGACTGGTTTTTTGTAAATCCAGCCTTTTATTTTCCACGTGTAACCTACACGCAAACGACTCTTTTAGGAAGTGCAGATTTTTCTCCTGGAGCAAGTGTCGAAAAAAGAGCGCAAGCTGTTTATGATTATTTATCAAAAAAGGGATACACCAAAGAGGGAATTAGCGCGATTTTAGGCAATTTTTCGGTAGAAAGTGGCATTAATCCAAAACGTGCAGAAGGGGATTATTTGAACCCGCCTGTAGGTGCGCATGGGAATTCGTGGGACGAACCGAGTTGGCTTTCTATGGGAGGTCCGCAAATTTATGGGGGACGTTTTCCAAATATTCTCCATCGAGGACTAGGTTTAGGTCAGTGGACGGATACAGCTGATGGTGGTCGTAGGCATACGTTGTTATTAGACTATGCCAAAGGTAAAAATAAAAAATGGTATGATCTGCAATTGCAACTGGACTTTATTTTTGACGGCGATGCACCAGGCTCACGAACAGCAGCAGATAATGTAGCAAGAAGTAAGGTTGCTGCAACTATTCCAGAACTTACTACTTATTTTCTAACTGTTTGGGAAGGAAATCCCGGAGACAAGTTAGGAGAACGAATTCAAGCTGCACAAAATTGGTTTACATTCTTTTCTCGATCGGGTACACCAATCGGTGGTTCTGGGAGTGAGGTCTTTGCGCAGTATAAAGAAAAAATGCAACCATTACCCACAGACAGAGAAACAAAAGCAGGACAAGGCTGGCCAGGCAATGCGTATGCGCCAGGGAATTGTACTTGGTATGTGTTTAATCGTTTTGCACAGTTAGGAAAAAGCATTCACCCTACTATGGGAAACGCCAATCAATGGGTGCATAACTACAGTCAAACGCCCGGAGCGACACTTGAATCGGCCCCTAAAAAAGGGGATGCTGTTATTTTTACAAATGGTGTAGCTGGTTCTAGTACGCAATATGGACACGTGGCTTATGTGGAGCATGTAAACTCTGATGGTAGTTTTGTCATTTCTGAAATGAATGTCAGTGGTGAGTATTCTATGAATTGGCGTGTCTTAAAAAAAGAAGCAGGCGAATACTTTATGCGCCTAAACTAAAAAGAAAGGAACCAATAAGAACAATGTATAATATGGAAAAATTAAGTAGATACAAGAAAATTGGCTTTATTGGTGGCAGCTTACTGCTTATTATGCTTATTTTTTTGATTGGGCTTAGTGTTGGGCAAAGAAAACAAGTAAACACCAATGAAAAACAAGTAAAAGTCGAGAAAAAAGAGGAATTAACAACAAGTACGGTAAAAAAATTTTTGATTGCGTATTATACAAAAAAAGATCTTGGCGAAAATAGAAATCGCTATGAACCTTTGGTGACAAGCGCCATGTATAACGAATTAGTGAATGTAGAAAAACAGCCTGTTAATCAAGCGTATAAAGGCTATGTAGTCAATCAAGTACTTGATACGTATAAAATCTATA
This sequence comes from Enterococcus sp. DIV1337a, assembly GCF_051712285.1. Classification (NCBI taxonomy): domain Bacteria; kingdom Bacillati; phylum Bacillota; class Bacilli; order Lactobacillales; family Enterococcaceae; genus Enterococcus; species Enterococcus sp. DIV1337a. Next base: position 23,568 of record NZ_JBIOOP010000003.1, read on the forward strand.
TTGATACTGAAAACAACGAAGTCATTGTGGACGTCACGTATAAGAATACACAACGAACCAAACGAAATAATGATGAAGGAGCGTTGAAAAATCAGAGCAATCAAGAAGCGCTGAAATTAACCTTTGTAAAACAAGGCGCTAATTTTTTAGTGGATAAAATGGCACCAGTAACACTTACCAATGAATTACAAGAGGAGCCAAATTCATATAATACACATGTAGTAACGACAGAAGAATCAGCAAAGGAGAGTGCAAACAGTGGGGAAAAGTAAAGTAAGTGAATTAGAAAAAAAGAAGGATCGAGTGGAGAAAGAGCTTAATAAAGCCAATGAACGTCTCGATACATTGAAACAGTCGATTGCTAAAAAAGAGAATGAATTGAAACAAATAGAAGCGGAAATTGTCAGTGCTCTATTAACAGAAAATAATTTATCTTTTAGTGAATTGACTGCGTTGTTGAGTGAAAAAGAAGCAGGTGGTGAAGCAAGTGTTTATAGGGAATAAAACAACCTATCGCTATGAACTTCTTCATTCAAAAAATATCAAAGGCGAGGTGATCGACTCAACCGCTACACTTGTTCGTTATGTGATTGGCGTAAACAACGATCTTATTAAAAAGGAAGAAGAAGGGTGGCTTTATGTCGAAAAAATAAAAGAAGGAAAACAAGAGGACCAAATCCTTTATGGCAAGCGTATAGATTTACCAATTTTAGAAGACAATCCTTATTTTCATGATCTTTTAGATCCGTTTGATACAAAAAAAGTGATTCCTTTTGTAGAACTATTGCCTTCAGCTGTAGAAAATCAGGTAAAGCTAGAAGAAAAAAATAAAGAAACACAGGATATTGTAGAGTTAGAGAAAAACAACAAAACCACTATTACTACTGAAGAAAAGGAAACAACTGAATTAAAAGAGCAACCAGATGAAATAGCCGATAAAGAAACACAGAAGAAAATTCTGGAACAAAAGATTCAGTTTAAAAAAGACGAGTTAGCCACATTGACCGAGGAGATTGCGACTAAGCAGGAAGAAATCAATGACTTAGAACAAAAATTAAGTACATTTTCAAAGAAGCCAGAGGGACTTTATTTATAAAAAAGAGCTTTTTCTTAGCTAGTAAAAAGCCTCTTTTAGCTAAGAAATAAGGATTATCACTTTCCCTTACAATTGTTTACGGCATATCAAAAAAGTAGAACCATAAAAAAAGACTAGCAAAAATTGCTAGTTTTTTTTTGTAAAGGAGGAGATTTTTGGTGGAACAAAGAGAAATTGTACACCGCTATTATGTTTTAGGTACTAGTACTTTAGATAAAGTATTAAAAGTGCTGCTTAATTTATCCAGTGATGGTGTATTGGCGTTAAAAGACAAGTTTCTTCCTTTAAAAGGGGAAAATAATTTGTATAAGCTAATGAATCGTGAGGATCCACTGACTTCGGCGCAACTTCATGAAAAAGTGAATTTAAATAAGTTAAAAGAACAGTTGGAAGCCCAAGGGCTTCCTTTTGCGTTTAAAGAAACCAAAGAAGGGACTAACTTCTATTTTCGAGTAAAAGATACGGAACTTGCAAAGAAAGCCTTAGAACGCGTGTTAACGGATATTAAGAAGAACCCACAAATGATTTTGCGTAAGCCAAATACCATGACTTTTGATGAACGGTTAGCCTACACTGCAGCCAATAAAAAATACGTGGGTAAAATTGATCAAACAAAAACAATCACAAAAGGAAGGAAACTGTAATGCAGACGTACAAAAAAGAACTGAAACCGTATCTCTACCTTGGTGTTTTTCTATTTGTGATTGGCTTTGGAATAGGAAATTTCTTTTGGCTGTTACCAGGGACAGACTATTTTTCAAAAACGAATTATCTCTTTACAAAAGACATTCTGACGTATATCGAACAAACTTTTTATCGTTTTTTTATAACACCAAGTCTATTAGGATTTAGTGTAGGAGTACTTGGTTTTCTTTTAGGGCTATTAATGTATGTGCGAGATAATGATCGTGGAATCTACCGTCATGGAGAAGAATACGGTTCGGCTCGTTTTGCTACACCTGCTGAAATGAAAAAATATGAAGATCCAATTCCTGAAAACAATATTATTGTTAGTAAGCATGTAAAAATTTCTCTTTTTAATAAACGTTTACCAATCAAGCTACAAAAAAATAAGAATATCGCCATTCTAGGTGATTCTGGAGCGGCCAAAACGTTAGCTTTTATCAAAACCAATCTTATGCAACGACATGCCAGCTTTATCACAACAGACCCAGACGGTGGGATATTGCCAGAGATTGGACTTTTATTGAAAAAAGGCAAGTACAAGATTAAGGTCTTAGACTTAAACACGTTGTCAAATAGTGATACGTTCAATGTTTTTGAGTATATGCACTCCGAATTAGACGTGGACCGAGTTTTAGAAGCTGTCACTGAAGCAACAAAAGAAGTGGAAAAAACGACCGGGGACGATTTTTGGATAAAAGCCGAAGGCTTATTGGTTCGCTCTCTTATTGCGTATTTATGGTTTGACGGTCGTAGAAATGATTATACGCCACATTTAGGAATGATTGCGGACATGTTACGCCACCTAAAACGAAAAGATAAAAATGTACCTAGCCCAGTGGAAGAATGGTTTGAGGAGTTAAACGAGGCCATTCCTGACAACTACGCTTACCGACAATGGACTTTGTTTAACAATTTGTATGAGAGTGAAACGAGAGCCAGCGTTCTAGGGATAGCTGCTGCACGTTACTCTGTTTTTGACCATGAAGAAGTGGTCAATATGATTCGTACAGACACGATGGATATTGACTCCTGGAATGAAGAAAAAACAGCAGTGTTTATTGCGATACCTGAAACTAATACGTCGTTTAATTTTATTGCAGCGTTGATGTTTGCGACAGTCGGAGAAGTGTTGCGAAATAAATCAGACCAAGTACGTTTAGGAAAACGAGTACTAGAAGAAGGAAAAGAACTCCTACATGTCCGCTTCTTAATTGACGAATTTGCAAATATTGGCCGAATTCCTCACTTTGAGAAAATGTTGACCACGTTTCGTAAGCGAGAAATGTCGTTTACCATTGTTTTACAATCCTTGAACCAACTACAAACGCTTTATCGCAATGGGTGGCAAAACATTCTAAACGGATGTGCGTGTTTACTATACCTTGGTGGGGACGAAGAAGAAACCACCAAGTATCTGTCTGCACGTGCAGGGAAACAAACGTTATCCATTCGGAAACATAGCATGAATAAAGGAAATCAAGGTGGAGGATCCGAAAATCGCGATAAATACGGGCGCGATTTGATTGACAGGAGTGAAGTTGCGCTTATTGGAGGAGACGAGTGTCTGGTTTTTATATCAAAAGAGCATGTTTTTAAAGATAAAAAATTCTATGCTTTTCAGCATGACCGAGCAGATGAACTAGCAACAGGACCGACTGATGATAAGTGGTATACGTGGCGCCGATATATGACTGATGAAGAAGCTATTTTGGATAAAATCTCGGCAACAGATATTATTGACCATGGAGAAATTACAAGTGAACTGAAAGAAGAAACACACGTTTAAAAAGACGTGCGTTTTTTTCTTTCAGAAAATAGAAAAAGGAGGAACAGAAAATGCCAATGACACATGCACAACGACAAAAAGTGTTAGAAGAAATTGAACGAAAAAGTATTGTGGATGTCGCAGAAAGTTTAGGAATAACACTTGTACGACAGGGACAAAGTTATACCTGGTCAGAGCACGATAGTTTTGTTTTAACCCCTAAGAAGAATGCTTTTTATTGGAACTCTCGCCAAGTTGGTGGTGGGAGTATCAAGCTTGTTCAAGTGATAAAAGAGTGTACACACGCTGAAGCATTGCAGTATTTACAGACCGTAGAAGCAGGGGCTGTTGAAACGTTGAAAGAACCTACTCCGACGAACTTTCATTATTATATGAAAGAACATACACAACAAAATGCCACCATTGATTACTTGCTTCAGGAACGTAAGTTATCAAGAGAAACAATTGATTTCTTTTTTGAACAAAACCTCATGGCACAATCCACGTATACAGATAAAGAGACCGGACAAAGTGAACCAGTAATAGTCTTCAAGCACGTTGGTCTTGAAGAAAAAATTAAAGGCGTTGCCTTACAAGGTATTTGGGAAAATAAGAAGCTACATGGCGAACGAGGACGGTTAAAGCGTGTCTGGGGAAATGGCTATTATGGGTTGACTGTTCGTGTAGGGTATCCACCAAAAATTGCAGAAGCTACGTCAGAAAAGCCAATCAAAATCATTGTTTTTGAAGCACCTATAGATCTCATGAGTTATTACGAATTAAAAAAAGAAACGATTGGAGATGCGGTATTATTTTGTGCGAATGGACTTAAAAAGGGCGCAGTATCTACGCTTATTGCCAATGAAATTGGCTCTTATGTCAAAGAAGAAGAAAAGCCAACCGTCCTTGAACAATTAGAAAAGTCGAAACTAACAACGGAAAAAGTCCAACTCGTTTTGGCTGTAGATAATGACGAAGCAGGGAAGAAATTTATTCAACAATTTTCAAATAGCTGGTGTCCAATTACTCTTGACCAACCTAAACTAATTGAAGGAAAAAGTAAAACGGATTGGAACGATATTTTAAAGCAAACAAAGAATGAAATAAAGAAAAAAGAAGCAAAATTAAAGCGTCAAGAAGCAAAAAAACGATCCAGAGAAAGGAATAAAGAAATGTCTGAAAAAACACAAATGAAGCAAAAAAGCCAACCAGAACTAACATTGGAAGAGATAATTAAAAAGAAAGATTATCAAAAATTATCGCAACATTTGAACGACGGAATCAAAGAGTATTTAACAAGTGATACGTTTAAAAACTATTTAGATTTTGCTTCAAAATTTCATAAATATTCGTCAAAAAATATTCGTTTGTTGTTGGCACAAAATCCAAACATACGTCGTGTAGCTGGTTACAATGCGTGGAAAAAGTTAGATCGTCAAGTAAAAAAAGGCAGCAAAGCACTGTATGTGTATGCCCCTTATTTTAAAGATAAAGTCGATAAGAATGGAAAAAAAGTTACGGATGAAAATGGAGAAATTGTCAAAGAAACGCGCTATTTTTTAACGCCTGTCTTTGATGTAGAACAAACGACAGGCGCAGAGTTGCCACAGCTTGTTTATAATCTGGAAGAGAATCTTAGCGACGGTAAAACATTCACCAGAACTTACAATGCGTTAGTTGAGATTTGCCCAGTTCCAGTAACTGTCACGTCTATTGCAAGTGGTGCGAATGGGTATTATGATCCAACGAAAAAAGAAATTGTCCTCCAACAACATTTAGGAGAAGTGATGACTTTAAAAGTCTTACTTCATGAAATGACGCATGCCATGCTTCACCCAGATTCGCAAGCGATATTTGGAGATGATGTTTATTCTCGACAAGAATTTGAAGCGGAATCAGTTGCCTATATTGTCTCCCGTCACTTAGGGCTGGATACGTCCTCGTATTCTTTTGGTTATCTTTCTTCTTGGACGAGGCAAGGAGAAAAGTTAGAAGAATTTACGCAATCGTTAGAAACAATCACGAAAGAGGCGCGCACTCTAATTGAAAAAGCCGACCATGCTTTATCCATAGAAAAAGGCATTCAACTTCCCCAAAATAAATTTGAAGAACGTTTATTGAACGTGAAGAAAAAAGAAACTGAAGTGGGAAAGTCCCAAGCTAACGAGCAAAAAAGGCAACAAAATGAACCAAAAATTTCTGCTCAAATAGCAAATCCTACTCGATTTTAAAAACAAATAATAAGAGAAAAGGAGAAAACAAAATGGACCAATTAACGGACGAAAGTAAATTTATTTTGACACAATTTTTTTTGGCAGACCCGCTTAGTGAACAACCAAGAGTCCACCAGAAAAAGAAAGAAAAATCAAAAGGAACGGTGCTAAAAGAACTGGATACGTTGATTCATGATTTTAAAGAAAAAGAATTAGAAATTGATTTATTTCCTTACGAAGAAGCAGCCACTTATTTACGAAAGTTGAAAGGCAATGACGCGTATTTGGTCTTTCTGGATGAGTTATTAGCTCCTTATCAATAAAAAAGAAAAAATAAAGGTCAAAAATGGTAAGTCGAAACGTCAATAAATGTCAAAGTGTAGCGATGGGGATTGGGGGAACCCCAAAAATTTGAACGACTCCTACCAGTATTTTTGGTAGGGGTCATTCAAAATATCGCAACATGCTAGCATGTTGCTCCGCTTGCAAAAAGAAAGCCTACCCTTGGGTATAACCAATTGTCAAACTAAGGAGACTACTTATTATGTAAAAGAAAGAAGAAATAATTATGGAGAATAAACAAAAACTAAAACGTCCTATTCAAAGAATAGTTAGACTATCAGAAGAAGAAAATAACTTAATCAAACGAAAAATTGAGGAAAGTTTTTTTCCAAACTTTCAAAATTTTGCCTTGCACCTTTTGATTCAAGGAGAAATTCGCCACGTTGACTATTCCGAACTCAACAGACTAACTACCGAAATTCATAAAATTGGCATTAATATTAATCAAATGGCCCGTCTGGCCAATCAGTTTCACGAAATTTCGTCTGAAGATATTAAAGATTTAACCGATAAAGTTCAAAGTTTAAATGCGCTGGTTCAGAGCGAATTAAATAAATTAATAAAGAGAAAGGATCAATCGTAAATGGTGTATACAAAACATTTTGTTATTCATACATTTGATAAATTAAACAATGCCTGCTCGTATATTGAGAATGCAGAAAAAACTGAAGTCACGAATGATAATCCGTCTGAACACTTGGAACATTTATTTCAATATATTGTGAATGACGATAAGACATACATGAAAAAATTAGTTTCTGGTCATGGCATTGTGGATCCAACAAATCCTTATGAAGAATTTAAATTAACAAAATTACAAGCAGCAATTCAACGAAAAATCGGGTACACATTCGATCCAAAATCAGAACGATTGCTTCCGCCAACGTTAACAGAATTAGAAAAAGGCAACGCCGTTTTAGCACACCATTTAATCCAATCATTTTCTCCAGAAGATGATTTAACGCCAGAAAAAATACATGAAATAGGGTACAACACGGTGATGGAATTGACAGGTGGAAAGTATGAATTTGTGATCGCCACACATGTCGACAAAGAACATTTACACAATCATATTATTTTTAGTTCAACCAACTTAAAAACAGGTAAAGCCTTTCGCTGGCAAAAAGGAACCAAAAGAGTCTTTGAACAAATTTCGGATAAGATTGCAGCGAAGGAAGGCGCAAAAATTATTGAAAAATCACCGAAGCAAACTCATACAAAATATACAAAATGGCAAACAGAGTCCATTTATAAACAAAAAATAAAAAGTCGTTTAGACTTTTTATTAGAACAAAGTTCTTCAATTAATGACTTCCTAGAAAAAGCAGAAGCTTTGAATTTATCGGCAGACTTTTCTAATAAGTGGACGACCTATCGATTGCTTGACGAACCACAAATAAAAAATACTCGTAGTCGAAGCTTGTCAAAAAGTGACCCCACTAGATATAATTATGAAAAGATTATTGAACGATTAAAAGAAAATAAAAACGTTCTAACAGTGGAAGAATGTGTCAAAAGATACGAAGAAAAAAATGAACAAGAAAAAAATAATTTTGACTATCAATTTACAATAGAACCATGGCAACTGTCTCACAAAACAGAAAGAGGATATTATATAAATATCGATTATGGCTATGGCAATTCTGGAAAGCTCTTTGTAGGAGGGTATAAGGTTGATCCATTAGACAACGGTAATTACAATATCTATATTAAAAGAAATGAGTATTTTTATTTTATGAGCGACAAGGATGCTACTAAAAGTAAATACTTAACAGGGGCTTCGTTGATTAAACAATTACGACTGTATAATGGACAAACACCACTGAAAAGAGAACCTGTGATGCAAACCATTGATGAATTAGTTAGTGCCATTAACTTTTTAGCGGCGAATGAAATCGAGGACACAAGACAACTAAAATTATTAGAAGAAAAATTAGAAGTTGCTTTTCTTGAAGCAGAAAAAACTTTAGAGACTCTTGACGAGAAGATGTTAGAGCTGCACCAATTAAGTAACCTCTTATTAGAAAATGAACTGCAGGGAGATCCAGAGTTAATTCAGAAAAAATTGAAAACATTGTTACCGGACGCAACGCTTGCGGAATTTTCTTATGAAGATGTTCGAGGAGAAATAGAAGCAATTAAAACCAGTCAAACTTTGTTAGAGAGTAAACTGGAACGAACTCGAAATGAAATTAATCAGCTTCATGAAATTCAAGCCGTACAGGAAAAAGAGCCAGAGAAGCAAACCGACATTAAGCCCAAACTATAAACTATCTATTGGTGAACGGAGAGGAGAATTTTATGTTAGTTTTTAAACGTATTTTGTCTGTAATACTATTTTTACCTTTTTTTATTCTTCATTTACTTTTCCGATATATTGGAATTTTAACATTGCTTACTAGTGGATTTACCACCACTTTATTATTGATTATTGCCCGAGTTTTGGCTTTTCTTTTTTTAATAACACCAATTGTGATCTTAGCAACAGAAGAACTTAGAATCGAATGGGCAAGTTGGGTTGGTTGGCTTTTATTTGGATTACTTGTTCTGCTTTTTCATTATCTAGCTGCCTTGAATGAAGAATTAGGAGGCTGGTTTTTAGATTTTTCTGATTGGTTAAGCAAGGTTCCTAGCAAACTGTGGGCTGAATAATTGCTCCTATGCTAAAACGCCTTAACTTAAAAAAGCCAAGGCGTTTTATGGTATAATATACGAGATAGTAAAGGTTTATGACGGTGGCTAATCTCTGAAAAAGGGGTGATTGCCTATGTTGATTTTTGGCTATACTCCTAGAAAGGACTAGCTTTGACTATTTTTGAAGCGTTAATGTTTGCGATTACTTTTGCGACATTAATTCTAAAAATTAGTGATAAAAACAACAAAAAATAACCGTCAACTTTAGCCGAGTTTGGTTATTTTTTGTAAAAATATTTAACTATCGGTCACCGTCTTAAACGGTGCTATCATGAGGGCGTATGACTAGTACGTCCTCTTTACATGTTTATTATAACACATTCTCTACAAGAAGAAAGGCGGAAGCCTTTCTTTTTTTTCAGCGCGCCTTAACGGCGGTGGCGGTGGGAGTTTGGCGCGCTGAAAAAAACGCTCTTTTCTTGATTTCTAATCAAGAAGATACTCGCTAAAAGCGAGTATCAGGTTTGTCTTATATTATGATGATAAGGCGTGCTGTAAATTCTCTTGCCATTGTCTGACTGCTTGTTTTATCTTTTCTGGTACTTCCTGACGGTTACATTTTCCTTGTATTTGTATAACCTGTTGATTTCGATATTCTAATGTGAAGTAAGGCATATCTGGCTTTTCTTTTCTTCGGATAAAAACAATCGTTGTTTTTCCTTGCGTATGCCGTTCGATATAGTGTTGACTGCCCACACAATGGCGTAGAATACTTCCTTCTTGAATGATTTCTTGTAATGAATGTGGTGTGAGAAAAAGCAAATCGTCAATTTCAGCTTCTAACGCTTTAATTTGGTTTTTCCGTTCTTGATACTGCTTTTCTTCAATCTCACTTTTCAAAAGGTTTAGCGTGTTCATAGCGTTATCGTGAGCTACTTGTAAGTTTTCAGGATACAATACACTATCGTTATTAAGTGGGGTGTTCAACTCTTCTAACATGTGTAAATAGTCCATATAATAGTCAAAACGCTCCCCTTTTCGTATAAACCATTTTTGAAACTTTGTTAAGTTCACTTCTTTCGGTAGTTGCTTAATTTGCGAATAATGCACGTACTTTTCTATTTCGTTTATCATAGGCGCATTTCGCTCTTTTAACGTTTTTTCTAACATGAATTCATGAAAGGTTGGATTTCTTGTTTTTAATTTTTGTTTATTCGCTTTTAGCCATTTCTTAGTAATTACTCTCATATCTACTTTATGAAAATACAGTCCAAAAACGTTGCGATAGTCGTCAAAAATGATTTCATTCGCTAAGGTTGTGGCACCTATCTTTTGTAAAAACTCAATTTCGTTTCGGTATTTGTAAATATGAGCTAGTTCTTGACGTTCTATTTCAGGTAACTGTAAGTACTTTAATTCCGATACAGTGGTTAGTTTTTCTTGCCAGTTATTTGGATAGAATACTGTATTTGTATAAGCACTACTCATAAAACCATAATTTGCTAACAAGCCCTCATGCCAATGTCCGTTCTCATAATGGGCTTTAACATGGGTATCGTTTGAAAACCGTTCAAGGTTTGACGGCTCATAGATAAGGTTTTCTATTCCATCTGTAATCGTCTGCCAATAACTATGGGTTTGAATTTCAATTCGTTTTGCACGAACGAGAATGATTCCAAAGGAGTAAAATTTCGTTGGAAACGATAATCGTGAGTATTTTGTTAATCGTTTTTTTATGATAGGGCAATTCTTGCGAGAACTCGCAAGAATTGTCTCCTTTTTGTTTTGCCATTCATACGTGGGTATTTGTGCAGTACACCAGTTAAAAAAGGCTTTGGGTGGGGTTAATGGTTTTGGTGTTTTTTTATTCATACGCACTCGAACAAATCAATTTGTTCGTCCACCTCTTTTCTTTCTGATTTTGTTTCTGATTTTTTGGTTGGTTTCTTTTTTGTTGTGGTCGTTACTTTACCAACTGCTTTGGTTTCTGGTAATTTCTCTAATAAGAAATACTCTTTTATCCAACTGAAAACCACTTCGTCCGCCACCATGGCGCTTGATTGGTTTTTGGCTTGTTCTTGGGCTTTTCCTATGCAGTAAGTCATAGCACCTTTTAACGTTCTATCTTTTTTGAGAATACCTAGAAAAAGCGCTTCGTCTGTTTGTTGGCATAACCAATTATGAACAACTTCTAGTGTGCTGTCGTGGTCGGTTTCTAGTTCTTTTAGCATTTTCTCAAAGGCTTTTTCTTGTATGCTTTCTTGGGCAGTAAAGAAAAATCGTTCGTAAGAAAGTTTGTCGCTAATCACTAGCCACTTATATTTATTTCCTTGGTCTATTGTTTCGTCAATCGTTAGAAACAGTGATGAATAGTGTCCGTTGGGGTCTTTTATCGCAACAATCGCTTGTTCTGGTAATTTTTCAAGGTAAGTCAATAACGTTTCGACTGGATAAAGAGCGACCTCATAATTAGGATAAAAACATAAAAACTGAACGTTTTTTCCGTCTTTTTCAATGTGTTCTTTTCTGAAAGCGACACTGATATAGCCTTGTATGTCGTCAAAAATTGTCGTTGCTAGTGTTGGTTTGTATTGTTTGAGTGCGTGTGTTAATTCATTTACAGTTTGTATATTTTGAAAGTCCATAACGTTCCCTCGTTTCTTTTAAGCTTCCCCTCTTACATATGTAAGAGGGGAGCAAATTTTCGCTTGTCAAAGGTCAGTCGGTACGTTATACTTGAACTACGGTTAGTAATTCAAGTAAAGTCCTATTAGAAATCTTTTGTCGTTAGCAAAAGGTTTCTTTTTTTGTCTTTTTTTCGTGGAAATACTTTGATAATGGTTCAAAATCTTTCATATCTCCATTGCAATTCATAGTACTTACTAGCCACTCTCCAGACTGACGTTGTGCATATAAATAGCCGTTGTTATCAGAGCCACGATAAGGTGTAAAGGTTACTTTCCCTTCAACGAGTTCCGTCCAACCGTCAATTCGGTCAAGGTCAGTTAGCGTGAGGTATTGTTGTTCTCTTATTTCTTCTAATGATTGTGCAAGATACATTTCTGTTTCTGGTCGAACATATAGACAAAACTCGTGCCAACCACAACAAGTTAGTTCCCGACAGCCGACATTGTCGTATTCGTAAAGTACGTTTTCTTTCACACCTAAACAGGACAGGCCTTTTTTCTGATTGATAACTTTTTGAATTTTTTCAGGGTCTTGGTAATGTTCATATAAAACAGCACCTACTCCCTCTATATAACCGTCCCAGTGACAATATATGCCTTGATACGTTCCGTCTGCTTGTTCTTTAAAAATTGCTGTTCGTGTTCCCATAAAAGCTCTCCTCTTTCGTTGTTTTAAATGATAAACTCTGTTGCTTCGTGATTATCTTCTGTCAAGATAATTTCTTGGTCGTAATACATGTTAGAAACCAATTCATGTGCCTGTTCTTCGCTTTCAGCAAATACAGAAACAGCTACCTCTAAGGTTTCAACAATTGTTACACAGTATTTTTTCTTTTTTTCTGCCATATTTATACGTCCTTCCATTCAATGTGATTTAAAAAGAATGCTAACTGATTCAAACGATTATTGGCATTTTTCAGACAACCATAGTTTAGTAACAATGTAGGCGTATCATTTTCAAGAATGGCTTTATTTAACTTCTGATATTCTTTACGTGCTTGCTCTAGCTGATTTTTTAGCTGTGGGTCGTTCATTTTTACTACTTCCTTTCTGGTATTCTATTATTTTTGGTAATCTCTATCAGTGTTTTTTGCGCCTCTAACGCAGTTAAAATTGGTAAGCAATCTCCTAAAGTCATACCGTTACCGACAATTACAAAAGGTTGAAGTAACTGCCCTACCGTCATTTTTTCGTCTGAATGAAAAAGAGTAAATTCTTTTTCTAAAATATTTTCGCCTTGTAACAAACATTCAATATACACTTTGCTAAAGTCGTAAAAACTTTCTATTGAAAATAATTTTTGAAGATAATATTCTACAGTTTCAAAATCAATGCAATCAAAATACAAATTATTTTCATCAATCAAAAAACATTGAGAGCGTAATGTGTTAAATAAATCTAAACATTCTTCTAAATCTAGCGATTTTAAATCGTTATTTAAATAACGATTAATGGATAAGCTATTAATGAAATTTTCTTTTTTGTTCATTGGTTCTCTCCTTTATTTTTTTGTTTTTGAGCAACCATTTTTGTCTGGCGTGAGGGAGGGAAGCTGTTCGCTTCTTTGGCTCATGCTAGGACGTGGGACACTATCCTCCTTTCGTTTTTAGATTTGATTGTTCATTTTCGCCAGTATGTTTCGGTCGGTTGCTGTGCCGAGAAAGAATCATAGACACCAAGAAAAGACAAGGGCGAACGGAGTGAGTTCATATACCCTTGTCTTTTCGACTGGCTATGATACTGTAACAAACAGCGACTGACCGGGACATACGACAATGAGCGGTCATAAAACGATTGAGAGGACACACGTCCGTAAAAGCATGAGCCAAAGAGGCGAAATTTTAATGCACTTAAAAGAACTAGACGCAAAGCGGCTAGTTCTTTCTTTTGTTTTGCCTTGCTTTAGCAAGGCATTTCTTTCGAGCGGCGGTGGCGGTTGGAGCGAGATAGAAATAAACACTAAACAAAGTAATTAGGTATGAAAAAATGGAAAGACGATTTTTCAGTGAATAGTCATAAAATAAACTAAGGATTTTATATAAAAAAATAAACGAGAATAAAAGAAGGGAGTTCTCTTTTATCTTCGTTTATTTTTTGCGTATTCCTTTAAATCGTCTACGTGATACAAGCGTACAGTAGGTCGTTCACCGTTTACATGTTTAATTTCAAAGTAAGGCTTAATTGCATTCAATTTTACGGATTGTGTGAAGGCATTTAATGATTGGCCTGTAATTTTTGCAGCACCTTGTTTATCTACCACATTGTTTTCTAAATAAGTTAAAACTTCTTCACGAGAAAGATCTTTCATTGAATTACCCTCCTATATATACTATACAAAATATAGTATATAAAAAACCAAAATTTGTCAATATTCCTCATTATTATACTATGCATTGTATACAATGTATGGTATAATAATTATAAAGATAAACAGAAACGAGGGATTCAATTGAATTTAGAAAAAATGAAAATGGAAGCAAGAAAAAGAATGAAGATTTTAGGTATTCATGAACCAACAATTGCACAATTTATTGAGGAAGGAAAAATTAGTTTTTCGGGAAAATCATATCTAGGCGCCAACTATTGGATCAACGAAGAACGAAAAAAAGCAATCGAAATTATCGAGAAAGAAAACAATATACTTGTATACTATGCGATTGAACAAAAGTATATGGGGGATATAACAATGTTGTACTTGTTTTATATATCTCCGTATGAAGAGGACTGGGAAATGGATTATCAAAGTATTGTAGAGAATTACCAATACACTTACGGCTTAAACGAAACGGATCCGTTCCTTTCAGAGTTTGGTGAAATCAAGTTTAAAAATATGTTTGGTGGTTTAGTAAAACAGTAAATATTTAGAAGTGATAGTACCAGTTGCTATCACTTCTAAAAAAATAATAGAAAGAGGTTTTTTAAATGATTAATAATGTGACTTTAGTAGGAAGACTTACAAAAGATTGTGATTTACGTTATACGTCAAGTGGTGTAGCTGTTGCGGCTTTTACACTAGCAGTTAACCGGAATTTTACGAATCAAAATGGTGAACGTGAAGCAGACTATATTCAGTGTGTGATTTGGCGTAAACCTGCAGAAACTTTAGCAAACTATACACGAAAAGGAACATTGGTTGGTCTTGTGGGTAGACTTCAAACACGTAACTATGAGAATCAACAAGGACAACGTATTTATGTGACAGAAGTGGTTGTAGAAAGCTTCCAATTGTTAGAGTCAAAAGAAGTTAGTCAACAACGTGGTGTTAACGCTTCTAATCCTACACCAGTTGGGCAGCAGGAAAGCAATACGCAACAACCCTTTCCAGATTTAGAAGGTAGTTCTATTGAGATTTCAGATCATGACTTACCGTTTTAAGGAGGAGTGACTCATGGTTAATGGAGATTTACAAAAAATATATGCAGACAGTACAAAGAAACGTACAGAACAACAAACAAAATGGGAACGAGCTGTTGAAGGATTAACGTTTGATAGGTTAGAAAAAAAGAAAATTGAGTATTCTTTAAAACGGAAAAAAAGTTAGGGAGTTAGGAAATGAAACTATTTATTGGAAAAAAGTGGCTACTGCTAACAGCAGCCACTTTGCTATTATCAGGATGCGCAAGTCTTGAACAAAAAGCACAAGATATTTCGAATGATGGTACTGGTAATTTTACTCAAACTATTTCGAACGATAATCGTATACCAGCTGAATTTGTCCGTCATGTTGATGGAGATACCACCGTGTTAAGAATAGACGGAAAAGAACAAAAGGTTCGCTTTTTATTAGTAGATACACCCGAGACTGTAAAGCCGAAAACAAAAGTACAGCCATTTGGTTTGGAAGCCAGCAACCGTACAAAAGAGCTTTTGTCTACTGCTTCAGAAATTACTTTTGAATACGATAAGGGCGATAGAACTGATCGCTATGGCCGTACATTGGGCTATATATTTGTGGATGGGATGCTACTTCAGGAAACACTCGTGAGAGATGGATTAGCACGTGTGGCTTATGTCAAAGAGCCTAACACAAAGTATCTACTAGAATTAGAGGAAGCACAAGAAAAGGCTAAAAATGAGTCACTCAGAATCTGGAGCATACCAGGATACGTAACTGAAAGAGGGTTTAAATAAAGAACTTGAAAAGCTGTAAGAACAAAATTTGAACTATAAAAAAGAGCATGTATCGGAGTTTGCGAAGAATAAAGAAAGTGAGTGGAAAAGATGAACGAGCAAATAAATTTGTTTGATTCAGACATTGATAAACGGTATCAATTTTATGGACATTATTGTAATGACGATTGGTCTACTAAAACAGCAATGGTGAATGGTGTTTCTGATATAGTGATGAGTTTTAGCATTGAACTTACCAAAGTTGAACTGAAAAAAATATGCAGAGATGCAATCAAAATAGTCAGGTTTAAGTATGGATATTCCATTAAGTTTTTAAAAAATAATGTAAAGAAAGAGTTGTTTATCAGGTTTGATAACTACACAACGAGCAAAAAACGAGATGTCTTTGAACATATAAATTTATATTTTTAAATCGAAAGTGAGTGAAGAAGACTTATGCAGTAAATGTGTATAAAAAGAGAAAAAAGCAGAAAAAAATTATTTGCTTTTTTTTACTTATATATTTTATACGATAAAAAACGTGGTTTTTAGTTTGAAAACCCTGTAAGATTATTATATGGACCCGTTTAGTGTAAATATAAAAGGTGTTCGTTTTCTTAGGGGGTATTTTAATAAAAATTGAGGAGTGAAAAAATGAATAAGTTTCAAAGTTGGCTTATGGCCAATAAAAATCTGTTAATTACAAGTGTAGTAATGTGTCAAGTGTTAGTTTTAAGCATAGGGATAATCAATTTTCCTTATATTGATGACACAGGCAGGCAAATTGATGGCAATACGGACTTTGCTAGAAGTTATTCTCGTTGGGGTAGCGAAATTGGTTCTTGGTTAGTTCAAGGGAGTAGACACCTTACGGATATGGGGTTATGGACGCATATTCTTTCTGGATTCATTGTATCAGTAACAGGGATTATCATTGTTTACTCTTTTCATAAGAAGCTATCTCTTTTAGCTTTAACAGCAGCCATGTTGGTTGGCTTTAATCCTTGGTTTTTACAAAATTTAAGTTTCAGGTTCGACAGTCCTTACATGTCTTTGAGCCTTTTATTTTCAGTTCTTCCATTTCTATTTTGGAATAAAAATAAAGTCTTATTTTTAGTTATTTCTATTTTAAGCATTTTTTTGATGTGTAATACTTATCAGGCGTCTTCGGGGATCTATGTCGTGATGGTGTTAGCATTATCACTGAAGCAGCTGTTAGACAATCAATCGTTTATTGCTGTGCTTAAAAAAGCGATTGTAGCTATGATTAGCTATATAAGCGCCATGTTTCTTTATCTTATTGAAACAAAATTTAACCCTGAAATAGCAACGCGAGGCGGTATGACAACAATCGCGAGCGTTAAGGATATACCCAAAACAATCCTAGTAAATAGTCAAATGTATCTATCAAAAATAACTGAACAGAGTACAAAACTATGGATACTTTTGTTTTTTATTCTAGTAATTTTCTTTGTTTTAAGTACGGTTCTTAATGCGAAAGTATCTCCTGTTAAAAGCTTTTTATACGCAGTATTATTTCTATTTTTAGGCTCTATTTTGAGTTACGGCGTCTTTCTAATCTTTCCGGAAAAGCTTTTGTTAATTTCGCCTAGATACGGGTATGGATTTAGTTTTTTTGTAGTTTCAATTATCATGCTTACTTTGGCAAATACTTCTAAAAACGTGCTAGGATATGTGTCAAAAACAGCGGTTTGTCTTTTCTGTGTTTATCTTTTATCTTTTACATTTGTTTATGCTAGTGCGTTAAGTCACCAAAAGGAATCTTTTGAACGACAAAGTATGATATTAGCCGATGATTTAAAAGACCTGGTGAACCGTGACACGGTGACTGTGCATAGTACGTCTTTATTTAAGGATTCGCCAGTATTTGTCAATAGTTCGAAGAATTATCCTATATTAAAAGAACTGGTTCCACCAAATGAAGCCCTTTATTGGCCAAATCAGTTTTTATTTAGAACGTACACTGGTTTAAACGTGAACATGGAGATCTTTGATATTAACGCGTTGAATAAAGAAGAAAGTGAGTTAATGAAATCTAATTATTACCATGACATTTATGTAAAAGATTCAGAAGTATTTGTTCATGTTAAATAATCCTGAAATAAAAGTAATATCAAGGCAATTGAAAGGCAGGGGTAGATACTGTAAAATAAAAATAGCTATTTCAGATTTAACTATTTTCTTACAGACTGAATGAATTGATCGTTCAGTTCTATGAATGATTATTTGTTAGAAATGAAAGGCTAAAATAAGTTATAACCTTAGAGACTGTCTCCCCCCAAGAGACAGTCTTATATATTGTTTAATAGATAATTACTTTACTAAAATAGGATAAATTAAATCAGAAATGTATACTTTGTAAGGAAAAAATCATAGCTGTTTTAGGATATTATTTGCTATTTTATGTATTTGCCAATTACAATGGTATTGTAAATAAATACATAAAGTAGCATTAGTAGGTTTGGGGGGATATAGATTTGGAAAATATTTTTGATTTAAACAAGGGATTATCAAGAAGAAGATATTGGTATTATCAGTGTATACTGTTTGTGTTTGGATTAGGGATAGAAACTTTTTCAATGTTTGTATACAAAAAGTCTCTGATTGAAAACAATTATTTAAAATATTTCGTGATAAATGGTCCATTTGATTTTTATAATTTTCTTAGGATCGTGTTCTTTATAATGATTATTATAGGTTTTCTGTTCCAAGCAAGAAGGTTTGTTGATATTGGGTGGTCGAAATTTGTAGCTTTACTAAGTCTGTTACCGTTAGTTGGTATTATCACAACAGGGATTTGTTTATTTAAAAAGGGAAAAGATAATAAAACAGATAGCAGTCAAGTTTCTTGATTGCTATCTGTTTTATTTATTAAGAGTATTGTCTATTAAATGAATGACAAGAACTTGCATTGTAAGCAGCTTGAATCGCAGCTGACCATGAAAGTTTATGGAATGCTACTGCAGACCAAATTCCTTTCATAATACAAGCACCTTGTTTTGCTTTAGCTTGTTGATATTTATTCCATAAATGTTTAGGGACCTTACTTTTTGCAAAGTTGTCCCAATAACCATCGTCACTTTGGGCATATGCAGTAGTAGAGTTTACTCCTACGACACTAGAAAAAGGGATATTGACACCAGATACAACAACTGTACTTAGAAGCAGAGCACTAATAGCTTTGAAAATATTTCTTTTTAAAACTTTCAAACGAACTCCTCCTTTTGTGTTTAGTATCACATAAAAAGTAGCATGATATGAAAACGTTGTCAACTGATAATACATGATGAATTTAAAAAGTAGGGTACTTTTTCGTATAAGAATGATTTTGTAAGTATGAAATAAGCTAGTTATATTTCACTAGCTATTCAATGAAATAAGTTTTTAAAGTAGATTGTTGATAGATATATTAAAAATTTTTTTTCATGTAAGATTATGCTAAAATTGATGTTAAGAATGGTTTCCCCTAGTAATAGGTAACAACAAAATAAAGGAAGGTGTAATTCTATACCTATGGAAGAAAATAATATAGAAAGCAAAGACAATCTGTTTAAAGAGATTGGCGAAAAAATGTATCCGCTTTTTTTTAATCGTAATTTTGGATTAGCAACAAAAAGTGAAATTGAAAGCATTCTCTTTTACTCGTATCTAAAGCATAAGATAAATAGTAATGGTGATTACTCAGATAGAACCTTGTCTAGAGAGCTAGGAATATCAGAAGTTAAAGTAAGGAATCTTAAGAGAACATGTTATGCAAGATATGAAGATGTAATTGATTTTCCTAAATTACTAACCTCGCTGTCCAAAGAAGGCTCAAATCTAATGTTTTTTAAAATTTATACTGACAATAATGATGTATTATGTAGGATATCTATTTCCGAGGTAGTTTATTATGATGAACTTCGAACACAATTAAACAATAGTGGTATTCTTTTTAAAAAAAACCCAGGATCAAATTATGTAGAGTTATCAATGGAAGATGCAATAATTTTCTTTGATCAGGATCCTATCAGCAAAGAAAGCTTAGATTTGAAAAGTTTAATAGATAAGATGAAGCAGTTGAATTTTGAAACTAATACTAAAATGGATATTGATAAAATATTAGAAGGAACTAAAGCTGGTAGAATGAAAAATGTCGTTGAGGCTATTATGAAGCTTTCCAACTCAATATAAACAAAGAGGTCAGAAACTTTTAATTTTTTGACCTCTTTGTTTTTTCGTGTTATACTTGGATTTATCTAGTGTCAAAAACTTATGTTCAGAAAAGGTGAGGAAAAATTGGCCATTTATGGGTATTCACGAGTCAGTACCAGCAATCAAGATTACAAAACCCAAATTCGAAAATTAGAAGAAGCTGGAGCAGAAAAAATTTTTAGTGAGAAATATACAGGTACAAAAAAAGAAGGAAGAAAAGAATTAGAAGAGCTGCTTTCAATTGTAAAAGCTGGCGATAAAGTTTTGGTGACAAAAATTGATCGATTGGCCAGAAGTATCGTTGACTTAAATTCAATTATTTCTACATTAAATCATGAAGGTGTGACTATCACCTTCTTAGATAATGCCCTAACCTTTGAGCCAAATAAAAGTGATTCTATGCAAACGTTAATGATGAATATGCTGGGTAGCTTTGCACAATTTGAAAGAGATTTAATCGTGACGCGAACCCAAGAAGGAAAACAGTGGCACAGAGCAAATAATAAGAACTATAGAGAAGGTCGCCCGAAAAGAGTTCTGAATGATAAATACAAACATGCACTCGAGTTAATGGAAACAAACAGTATGCGGGAAGTAGAAAAGAAAACAGGAATTTCTTTATCTACACTCAAACGAATCAAGAAACAAGCAAAGGAAGAACAGTTACTTAGTGAGAAATAATTCAGGAGTGGTTAACATAGAGAATAGAGAAAAGATTATTCAGTTGTTGAAAAATCCTTTAGTAACAGGTTATGGGATTGAGATAATGTCAAACGGGCGACTTTATTCAGCAAACTTCCAAAGATATAAGAATCGAGTAAAGAAAGAAGAGAACCCGTTGATTATTTTTGAGAGCATGACAGAAAAAGTTGAGCAGGTATTTTTAGAATTAGCTGAAGAAGTCATACGAACGAACCTTAAAACAAAACAAGAATTCAAGGAAATGATTAAAGAATATAGTTATAAGGAGGATAACAAATGGTAGTTCGAAAAACATATGATCATTGGGGGATCGAAATCAGCACATGGAACAAAAGTAATATAGTTACTTTTATTGATTGTGACTGCGGGCAATTAGCTAAAAGAGAACTAGGAAAGTATAATCAGTTTAAATGTGATAGCTGCAATAAAGAATACAAATTGTATCAAGGCAACTATATCCCAATGGATGAAAAAATAAATGAAGTAGCTCAAAACGATTGAAAAAGTAAAAAAGATTTTTGATTGTGTGCTTTCAATAATTTAAAAAAGGTGGAGAGTTTAATGAATTTTGGGTATTTGAACTTTGGAACAAAAGACGCTGTTTTAGTGATCGCAATATTTATTATCTTAATTTTAACGGTACTGTTTCGTTGGTCAGCTTTAGAATTTGTCTTTTCTTCAGGTGCAGTAGGAATTGCTTTTTTTGCTGGAAATATGAAACAAGAAAAAAGGATAGCAGAGAGGGAAAACAAAAAAAGTGAGAAGAAGTAAGGAGAATATTTATGCCAGTTAATAAAAATGGTTTACCTTTTTATCTCGATAGAAAATTAGATGTAATACGCTTTGGAGTTGATCCAGATAATCATGTGAAAGAACAACAACTTTTTAAATATCCGGTTAAAACGGATAAGCCAAATAAAAAAGAACGTTTCTTGAAAAAGAAAGTGAATCTTTAATTCAATTAGGATATAAAATTGTAGTTGATACAGTTACTGGTGTTAATTATTTAGAGAGCCCTAGAGGAGGAATTACACCTTTGCTTGATGAAATTGGGAAAGTTTGCATCGATAAAATTAGTAAGTAAATAAAACCCACCCCTGAAAATCTTTTTTTTGGGGTTATTCTATATTCAATTATTAATGATAATTATAGTGATGAGAGAGCAATTCTAAGCCATTTTCACAAATATTGATCGGTAGTTATGCAATGAAGAGATTTTAACGTTCGCTCTTACAGGATTAAATATGATATGTAGATGAAAATAAAAAAATTTCTATTTAAATACGAATAATTGTTCATACCAGGCATGTGGCCAACCATCAAAAGACGAATAACTGGTTTCGCTTTGCTCAACTGGCCTTCAACGTTTTGTATAGTTTCCCTCTCTGCGTTCAGTCCAACTATGCCAAAAGTTTACAGGTGTATAAAAAAATACGGAAAACTGAATTTTACTAGTTGCAAAAGAGAACATTCGTTCGTATAATGGGTTAGTAGAAAGAAGGGATTTTGGATGAATTTGACGTTCGATTATACGAAAGAACCCAGTCGTGATGTGCTTTGTATCGACGTAAAAAGTTTTTATGCTA
This sequence comes from Enterococcus sp. DIV1337a, assembly GCF_051712285.1. NCBI lineage: Bacteria > Bacillati > Bacillota > Bacilli > Lactobacillales > Enterococcaceae > Enterococcus > Enterococcus sp. DIV1337a. The sequence continues at coordinate 45,605 of NZ_JBIOOP010000003.1, forward strand.
GCGTGGAATGCGTAGAACGTGGACTTGATCCATTGAAGACAATGCTTGTGGTCATGAGCAATTCTGAAAATTCAGGTGGCCTGGTACTCGCTGCTTCCCCTATGGCAAAAAAAGTATTAGGTATTTCCAATGTTACAAGGAAAAATGAAGTTCCGGACCACCCAAACTTAATTATTGTATCTCCACGCATGAAATTGTACATGAAGAAAAATCAAGAAATTAACAATTTATATAAACGCTTTGTTTCTGATGAAGATCATTCTGTATTCAGTGTCGATGAATCGTTTCTTGATGTGACTGCTTCGCTGACCTATTTTAAGTGTGACACCGCCTATAAACTGGCCAAGATTATACAACGTGTGATTTATAACCATATGGGATTGTATGTGACAATCGGAATTGGGGAAAATCCGTTGCTGGCCAAGTTAGCATTGGATAATGAAGCAAAGAATGCACCAGGATTTGTAGCTGAATGGCGCTATGAAGATGTGTCAAAAAAAGTTTGGCCAATCTCCCCTCTTACAGAATTTTGTGGGATAGGAAATCGCATGGCTGCTCGCTTAAAAAAGCTAGGTATTCGGTCCATTTATGACCTAGCGCACATTGAACCCTACATGTTAGAAGAGCGTTTTGGTATCATGGGACTACAGCTGTACGCGCACTCATGGGGCATAGATCGTAGTTTTTTAGGGCAAAAAGCGGGACGACCAACAGAAAAATCATTTGGTAATAGTCAGGTCTTACCCAAAGATTATGCAAATAAAGAACAAATAAAATTGGTTTTGAAGGAATTGTCGGACCAGGTTGCTAGTCGCTTACGCATGGCATCGTGTCAGACAACCTGTGTCTCTTTGTTTGTTGGCTACTCAAAAGGTCAGACAGACAAATACGGCCAAACCGGCTGGCGTAGACAAATGAAAGTAGAACCAAGTAATAACACAAAAGTCTTGACTGAACATGTACTGCGTCTTTTTGAAGAGAATTACGCACCAGGGGTCGACGTACGAAATTTAGGAGTATCTTATGGCCGTCTTGTATGGAACAAAAATTTACAGCTGGATTTATTTTCTGTTCCGGAGGAGCAAATTCATGAAACGGATATGTATTTTCTTATTGATAAAATTCGTCAGAAATTTGGGTTTAAAGCACTGATACATGCTTCTTCACTGATGGAAGGCGCCACAGCAATTTCACGAGCAAGCCTTGTTGGTGGCCATGCAGGTGGAACTGTTGGCTTAGGTACAACCAAATGAAGCAAAATAGAAAAGAATTTTCTTCTTATTTTTCTCGCTCAATCAAACAAAATAAGCCATTATATTTATTACTTATGTCTTCAGAAACCAATCCTTTTCCTAGACCAGTTATAGGAACTTTTCGAGGATATGTGGAAGAAAACAAAATAATAATTGGTGAAGAGTCCTATAGTATAGAAGAAATTGACTCCGTGTGTATGTATTGTCATTCTAGCAGAATAAAACAAGAAGAAAGAGTAAATTCAAACCCTTTTCAAGGTTTGGTCTCCCCTACTTTGTCAAAAAAAGAGCAAAAAAAGTTAGATGAGTATTTTAGCGATTGGGGGTTTCGTAATGAAGGTATATGATTATAATGGTACCATTATTCCTCTAGGAGATAGCGTCCGCCAAGTGGCTTATGTAGAATGCAGCTGTGGCTGTCTAGCAAGCAGAGTTACGAATGACTCAAGCAAGTATAAATGTTCCTGGTGTAAACGAGTTTACACGCTTAGAAAAGATCATAGAACAGCTAGATAAATTGTTGAAGGTTTTATTATTGAATTGGCAGAATTTCAATCTATGATATAATTAATACGGCAGCTCGCCTCGATTGGAGGTGTGTTATTTGTGAAAGATTTAATGTCGTTGGTTATCGCACCGATCTTTGTAGGATTGGTTCTGGAAATGATTTCTCGTGTGTTGGACGAGGAAGACGATAGCCGAAAGTAAGCTGCTATCAACACACACGCTAGGAGTCGCAACTAGTGTAAAAAAAAAGCAATCCTATTCGCCGTAGGATTGCTTTTTGTGTTATTTGTACGATTTAATGTCGTTTCGCACCTTTAGTATAACATATTTTTAAAGGAGGTCAACCAAAAAGAAGCAGATACGCCCTTCCCTTATTGCATGTTTTTTAGTACAATATTACTGCGAACGCATTAATAACCTAAGAAAGGAAACTTACCCACCATGCCTAGAAAAACCTTTGTATATCCACACCCTATCAACGCATACATTATCAAGCAACTAGGGATTACTGTAGAAGAATTTTGTGAATTACATGCTTTCTCTCAAGGAACTGTTTCTTCTTGGGTTACGGGGTACATGGAACATAGAAACGAAATAGTGCGGTAGAAAAGCGAATGAATGTAGTATATTTCTACAAATCATTCGCTTTCTTTATTTTATAAATAGTTGGTCGAGAGATCCCGTTTTCTTTTGCAATCTCTGCAACTGGAATGCCTTGCTTTAACATGTCCACCACGGTTTTAAAAACTAAGCGTTTTTGCGGATCTGTTGAGTTAATAGAATACTCGATTGGTCGTCCCTTATATCGGCCGGCTTTTTGAGCCAATAATACTCCTTGCCGCTGACGTTCACGAATTTTCTCACGCTCGTTTTGTGCAATATAACTTAGCAGTGATAAAAACATATCGAACATAGCGGTATCCAGGAGTTCATTTCCAGTATTAAAATCTAAAAACTGTGCATCTAATATTTTTAACGCTACTTTTTTCTGTTTCATAAAAGCAACTGTATTTTTTATATCTTCATAATCTCTTCCTAAACGATCTAGTGATGTAACGATGACGCAATCACCTTCACGGATATAATTTAGTAATTTTTGAAACTCAGGACGCTCAGTATCTTTACCACTGGCTTTTTCTTGGAATAATTTATCAATGTTAAGTCCTTCCATCATTGCCAATTGTCGATCCAAATTTTGATCTTGTGAAGATACTCGAATATAGCCAATTTTTCCCATAAAAAACTCCTTTTTAAAAGTGATATAATTTACATGTAAAATTTACTTGTAGTTTTACTGCTATCATAGCATTTTTAAAAATAAATTTTAAGTAGACTTAAAATTTACTTCATGGAGGGTTTAAATGGATGAAATCAAAAGTAACAAAAAAGCATTTGGCATTTATTTAGGAGAACCTAGTACAGAACAATTAAACCAATTTTTTTATTTGCATGAAAAAGATTTAGAATTGATGGAGACTATACGACGACCAGCTACTAGATTAGGTTTTGCACTACAGTTAGTCTCACTACGTTTTTTAGGAACTTTTATATTAGATCTTACCAATATTCCCCAAAATGTATTGAGTTATGTAGCAACTCAACTAAATATTGATCCTGGAGAAATTATCTACTATAGCAGGAGACAGACCAGGTATCAGCACACAAAATTGATAAAATCACATTATGGATATCAAGATTTCAACCAACCGGAAATAGAAACATACCTAGCTAACTGGCTTTTAAATAGAGCGCTGTATACAACAGAATCTTCAGATATGTTGTTTGATATGCTTCTAAAAAAATGTCTGGATGAAAAGATTGTTTTACCTGGAATTACTACTTTTTCTCGTTTTGTTGCTAGTGCAATTGAAAAAGCTGAAGAGCATTTATACCGACAATTGTCTTTGGTTCCAACTGAAGATGAGAGAAAGCGGCTTCTCAATCTTTTAGAATTAATTGGAACTCCAGTTTATGGGGCAATAATCAAAATGGACATTTTGAGAACCCCGTTAGCTGACGATAGTCATAAAGAAATAGCCAGAGGTTTTGACCGACTAAAGCAATTTCAAGCTTTCTCTACTGAAAAATGGAAGATGGAATCTATTCCTGAAGGGAAAATAAAAGTTCTTGCAAATTATGCATTTAAAGCTAAAGCTCAATTAATTCAACGAATGAGTGAACAGAAAAAACTGGCGTTGTTAGTGGCATTTATTTTCATATACAAACGTAAGGCTATGGATGAACAAATTTTAGCACTATCTAATTTTTTTGAAACTGTTTTTAGACGCGCCAAAAATAAGGAATCTAAAGAACGTCTTCGTACCATAAAAGATCTAGATCGAGCCGCATCGACACTTTCAGATATTGTAGATTTAGTAATGTCCAGTCATTCTGATACTAATGAACTATCCCTTCGCGATCGTATCTTAGAAAAATATTCTGAGGAAAATGTTACCGAAGCTGTATCGCAAGTTCGGCTATTGGTTAAAAATGATCGTGAACCAATAGCCATTTCTGAACTTCTGAACACTTATCGAAAGTTCAGAAAATTTATTCCGGATATTTTAACTACACTAACATTTGACAGCAATGACTACGGTAACAACTGTAAGGAACTCTGGACCTTCATTAATAATAGATTTCCTAAGCCGATTACTTACAAAATGTTTGGAGCTATTAAACATACTCTTCCAAAGAAATGGATTTATTACATTCATGAATACCCTGAACAAACTAATAAATGTGTATTGATTGCAGCTGTCGAATTGTTAATTCAATCTTTAAAACGCCATGATATTTATATTCCTCAGAGTGTCTTATATAACAATCCTATGGATTGCTTGATTGATGAGAAAGCTTGGGTTCAACAAAAATACGTTTTATTAGAACAACTAGATCTTCCTTCTTCAGCAAATGAAATGTCTTTATGGTTAAAGAACGATTTGGAACTGTCTTATAAAGAAGCGCTAAATCGTTGGCCTACTTCTAAAATGGCCAGAATAGAAAATGCAGATCGCCTGGTTGTCTCTAGACTTAAAAAGACATATGAAAAAAAGGAAGATAAGTCTTTTAGACGTCGCATTCAGCAGTTACTTCCTAAAATTGATTTGTCAGATTTGTTATTGGAAGTAAACCAACAGTTAAATCTTACTCAATCATTTAACCACTTAAGTGACAAGGACACCAAAATGAAAGACTTGGATATTAGTTTATTAGCAGTTCTTTTATCAGAGTCCTGCAATATTGGTTTTTCCCCGGTTTCAAAAGAAGGATTTGATTCTTTAAAGTATGATCGTCTTGTCTATGTCAATCATCATTATATTCGAGTGGATACACTTTCAGGAGCTAATCAAAAAATAATACATGCACACAGGAAACTTGCCACCTCTAAGATATGGGGTGATGGGCATATGGCTTCAGCTGACGGTATTCGTTATATCACACCACAACGTTCCCTATATTCTAGAAGTAATCCAAAATATTTTGGCCGTGGTCGTGGGATCACATTCTACAATTTTGTCTCTGATCAATATATAGGGTTCCACGGAATGGTCGTTTCAGGGACACTGCGAGATTCGCTTTACCTTCTAGAAGGATTCCTCAATCAACCCAGCGAATTAACTCCTAATCAGATCATGACTGATACAGCTGGTTATAGCGATATGATTTTTGGTCTCTTTGGCTTATTAGGGTTTCAATTTAGTCCAAGAATTGCCAATGATAAAGGAACCAAACTTTGGCGAATCGACGCTAACGCTCACTACGGGGAACTTGATACGTTGTCTCAAAATTCAATTAATATGGAACTGATTTATACCCATTGGGAGGACATTCTTAGGGTTGCAGGTTCGTTGAAATCTGGAAAAGTGAATGCAACAGAATTAACGAAATCTCTTCAACGGAATGGGCAACCCACGCCTTTAGGAAAAGCAATAACTGAGTATGGAAAAGTTTATAAGACGAAACATCAGCTTCGTTATATTTCTGACGAAATATATGCACGGCAAATTTTAGAACAATTGAATAAGGGGGAAGCTCGGCATGCCTTATGCCGTAATATTTTTTATGGACGAAAAGGAAAACTCTACCAGACTTATTATGATGGGATGGAAGAGCAGCTCAATGCATTAGGATTAGTTACTAATGCCATCATATATTGGAACTCACTGTATTTAGAAAAAGTATTTGAACAAATGAAAGCTGAAGGATTCGACTGTTCCGAAGAAATGATACGCAGGCAATCTCCACTAATTAGTGATCACATCAATTTTGTTGGTAAGTATACGTTTAGATACGAAGCTGAATTATCCAACGGTAAGTTACGTCCATTGAATGTAGAAGAATTCTAGCAATGTTCGGGTTTTGCATGCTACCGCACTATTTCGTATGACTGTTCCAGCGAATCACTTCGAATAGAAAAAGAGAAAAACACGAGAACAGCGTTAAATCAACGTTTCTTGTGTTTTTACTTTTGTGCTACCGCACTATTTCGTTTCTATGTTCCATGTACCCCGTTACTCGTAACAAAAAAATTGAAACACTTCCTATCTCATTTATTTATTCTCTTTCTTTGTCAGCCAGCAAGACTATGGATCAGGTATATTCAGACCTTCTAAAACTGCAAGACGATTATTTGCTGCACTTAGAACGTCACAGACGAACTAAAAAAATTATTGATGAAAATTAAAAAAATCATTTTAAACGAATATACCGGATATATTAAATATACTTAATATATCCGGTATATTATATATATTAAATATATTCGATATATTTAATATATTTCAGTTAATCTTTGATTCGTCTATTATAAATATTTCTTTCCTCTTCGCTTAGGGTATCTATTAAAGCGTCCATTGCTAGTGCGACTATGTCGTACATGGGTTTATCTTTTGCATAGCTTAAATCTCTTATAGTTTTTAACACAGGAGGATCAACTTGTACCGGTCTCCTATCCTTAGCAGTATATTTGCTTTTTCCTAACTCTACATTAATATCATCGGCTATTTCTATATCTGCAGCGCCAATCTTTTTTTTCTCTTTATTCGTTGGTAACAATGCCATTGATCTCAATCTCCTTTCCTTTAGATAATATCTTATTAGCCATTGAATCAGCATATTTTAAAGTATAATCAAAACCGACTATATCTCCATGTGATTCATAGTATTCAATTCGTTCTTCAAGCTCGGTAAATATATCTGCAAATATTGCCCACCAACGGCGATCAACATAATCATTAAGTTGGACACCAGTTTCTCCATAAGTTTCCAGCCTATCAGAGCCTTTAACAATAGTTTTAAAAATATTTTCTTTACCATATTTATCTACAGTTTTTTGATAATTCGCACGTTGTGACTCTCGACGTGCCGAAAACATTACAGGAAGGATACCGATTATTTGTAAATTTGTTTCTTCGAAGTTACTTACAATAGGAATCAGTACTTTTTCAATAAAATCTTCCGTACCTTCCATCGCGTACCGTTTAAGCTCTTGCATCGGTATAACATAATCAGCAGCTGTTAAAAATGCTCTAACAACATTATCAGTAGATGGTGGACAATCGACAAAAATATAGTCAAATTTCTTTCTTAACTCTTTTAAAGGTTGTATAAAAGCTAAATGTCTATCATGTTTGTTTGGATATTTTTGCGACAAATGTTCATTTAATTCTTCTGATCCTGGTGAACCAGCCATAACATACAAATGGGGACTTATTTTTGTTATTCCAGATTCCCAATCATTATTAGTTATCGCTGAAGCTAAAGAGCGTTCAAATTTCGATATTTGATAGGTAGAACTAATATTAGAAGTAGTATTTCGTTGTTGGTCATAATCTATTAAACATATATCTTTGTTGAAAATTTGACTACCAACAATTGAAAGTAACTCATTATCGATACTCTTTCCTATACCACCCTTACGCCCTGTTAGCATTATTACTTTACCTGAAACACCCTTATCGACTAACATAAAATCCCTCCAAAATATATTTAATATATCCGATATAGCAAGTATACTAAATATATTCGCTATATTCTATATATTTAGTATATCACATATATTCAAATTGTCAAAATATATTTTGACAATTTGTATTGACAACACTATATAAATAATCGTAAACTACCAGTGAGTAATTAGAATTTTTTTCTGTGCGTTGTTACAAATCTAATCATAAATATATTTTTTATTCACAAAAGAAGGAGCTTTATCAAA